>CAVSYO010000035.1:0-92914 GCA_963732195.1 Terriglobia bacterium
TATGAACTTGTGGGGCAGAAATCGGAGGAACGGCTGAGTTTCTGAGTGATGATCGAAGTTTGGGATTAAGAAGTCAATTAGCTCCCAAGATTTTGGGAAAATCCGGCCTTTTTTCGGCGTTTCGACCTCCTCCGCTTCACATGCGCGGATGTTTCATCCCGTCCTCAGGGCCTGCGTTGGCTCAATCCTGCATGCACGCAATGCCGGTACAGCGCTGGCAATCGCTGCGGTCACAAGAAGACTGCCGATCATTCCTGCGAAAACGATCGGATCAAGCGGCCGTGTGCCGTACAACATCGACTTGATCAGCATCCCAGCTCCGGCACCGCCAGCGAGCCCGATGAGGAGGCCAATTATTACAGGCCGCATCCCATCAAGCAGAACAAGCCGCAACACCTCGCTCCGCTGCGCTCCCAAGGCCATGCGAATGCCGATTTCAGAAATGCGTTGCGTCACAAGATAAGAAAGCACTCCATAGAGACCAACGGCAGCCAGCATCAGCGATAGCACCGCAAACGCCAGCACCAGCGAAGCGCTGAAGCTCTTGCTCGCAGTCGCCTCTCCTATAATCTGCTGCATAGTTCTGACCTTATAACTCGGCATCTCACGGTCGAGAGTTGAGATTTGCTTTTGGATCGGCATCGCGAGGCTTAGAGGTTCCACCGCTGCCCGCACCACGAGCGTGGCCACGCTGTCCTGCAAGGGATCACCATTCAGGATTGAGCGATAAATAGTTGCTCTGATTGGCTGGCCGACATCATAGAGCGTATCGCCCACAACTCCGATAATTTCATAAACCTCCTGCTTGCTTGAAAATGCTATCTTCACGTGCTTTCCGACCGGATCTTCGCCCGGGAAGAACCGCTGCGCGAATTTCTTGCTGATGATGACGTGATGTGCCTGGCCCAGCTTGTCCTGATCATTAAAGACACGGCCGCTCAGCAGCGGAATGCCCAGCGTGCTGAAGTAATCGGGATCAGCTTTGCGAGTAAGCGCATCCAGTTCCAGGCTCGGCCCTTGTCGCGGATGCTCAGGAATAGTGAACACAGTGTCACTTTCTTGTCCCGCGCCTGGGGCCCTGGAGATAAGCCCGGCAGCCTGCACGCCCGGCAAGCTGCGCACTCGGGCCAGCAGCGCTTCATGAAAGGCCAGTACCTTCTCTGGCGTGTCATATTTCTTCACTGGGAGTCCGTATCGCATTGTCAGCACGTTGTCAGTGATGCAGCCAAGATCGGATGTTCGGAGATGAATAAAACTTCTGAACAGCAATCCCGCAGAGATAAGCAGGACCACTGTGAGCGCGACCTCGGCCGTGAGCAGCACCTTTCGCAGCCCCGCGCGAGAGACACTGCCGCCGATGGAGCGCGCCGTGTCCTGCAAAGCTCCCAGCAGGCTCTTACCGGTGGAGGATATAGCCGGCGCCAGCCCGGCAAACAAAGCAGTAAGAAGCACAATAGCTATGGCGAAGGCGGAAACCGATCCATCCATCCGGATTGCATCCGCGCGCGGCAAGTCGCTCCAGTGAGTGGCGAGCCACTTGGTAGCTAAGACCGAAAGCCCCCAGCCTACCCCGCCGCCTGCAATCGAGATGAGCAGGCTCTCCGTCATCTGTTCCTGGATCAACTTCCAGCGGCTGCCGCCCAGCGCGCCCCGGATGGCAACTTCTTTCCTCCGCGCCGCACCGCGCGCTACCAGCAGATTGGAAACGTTGAGACAGGCAATCAGCAGCATGCATCCCACAGAACACATCAGTACAATCAGCGGCGTCTTGGCATCCTGAACAACGTCTTCAATCATCGGCCGCATCACCACGTCTTCTGCCACCGGCTTGCCTTGATTTTGCATGTGGATCTGATACTGCAGTGCGCTGACCTCCTTGAGTGCCGCGGTGGCACTCTGCGTATCTTTGAGCCGCGCAATGACATAGCTCCAGTGATTATCGGGCCGGAACTCTTCCGGCGTGAAAACCTGAGTGTGAGGGATCCAGACCTTTACCTCCGGATCGGGATATGTAAACCATTCCGGCAGAACGCCAACAACGGTATACGGCTTGGAATCGATTCGTACTTGCTTTCCGACAATGCTTTTGTCCCCGCTGAACCGGCTCTGGAAAAGGCTCCAGGTAAGCATGACCACATCGTTGCCGCCGAACCGGTCTTCATCAGGAATAAATGTGCGGCCGAATACCGGCTGTACACCCAGCACCGAGAATAGATTCCAGGAACCACCTGCTCCGGCCACTACCTCAGGCATTTCACCTTGCATGGTGCTTATATGACCCGCCCACCAGCGCCACGCGCCCATATCTTCGAATCCTCGGGTTTGTGCCCGCCAGTCGCGGAAATCAGCAGGAGCTACAACGTTATAAGAGTCTGGATGCTCGCGAAAACGTTCATACAGCATCACCAATTTATCTGGATCGCGAAAAGGCAATGGCCGTAGGAGCACTGAGCGCACAATCGTAAAAAGAGAAGTGGTCGCACCGATACCGAGCGCCATCACGAGAATGGCGGTTACAGAAAAGCCGGGAGTCCGCACCAGCGTGCGAACTCCGTAGCGCAAATCGCGCCAGAGTCCATCCAACCAATTCCAACTCCAGAACGTTCGAGCTTCATCACGCAGGGCCGTCGGGTTGCCAAACAGTCGCAGTGCCGCGACGCGCGCTTCTTCCGGCTTCATTCCGCCGCTAATGTTCTCCGCAATCTGCTGCTCAAGGTGGAACTCCAGTTCGCGGTTCAACCGCTCTGCCTCAGCTTTGCGGCGAAACAGCATCAGCATCGCCATGCGAAATCGTTCCATCCAGCGCATACCTCCTCCCAACTACAGGCTCTCGATCACTACATCAATCGCTGTTGAAAGACGTTTCCAGCTTTCCCTTTCCTTTTCCAATTGACCGCGGCCGGCGGCCGTGAGCGAATAAAATTTGGCCTGCCTGCCCGTTTCGCTCTCATTCCACTTGGCGCGAATCCAGCCTTGCTGCTCCAGGCGGTGCAGCGCGGGATACAGAGATCCCTGTTGCACCTGCAAGACTTCATTCGAAATCTGCTGGATTCGTTTAGCGATGGCCCACCCGTGCTTGGGCTCAAGGGAGAGCGTCTTTAATATCAGTAAGTCCAGCGTGCCCTGGACCAGATCACTTGGTTTTCCCATACTATGATTATCGACAACTCGATTGTAGATCGTCAAGGTATCACGTCTTGATAGACGGCCAAAACCCAGAGTGGTTAGCTGTAGGATCGATATCGCAAAAAAATTAGCCGCGAATCCAGCAAAGAAGTACACGGATCATCTTCAGATTCGTGTCCATTCGCGAAATTCGCGGCTAGTTCCTGATCTGTTCTGGCTGATTGCTGACTGCTTGCTGACTGCTACTCACGCCAGATCAAACAGCAGCACTTCACTGCCATCAGTCGTCCCGCTGATTTCCAGCTTCGTCTCTTTCGATACAGCAGCTCCGTCGCCGGCCTTCAGTTCCTGGCCATTCACGTTCACCGCGCCGCGCGCAACCTGCACCCACGCGTAGCGTCCGTCGCGCAAGTTCATGCTGCACCGATTCCGATTTGCCCAACGCAGCGGTATAAAGCTCGGCATCCTGATACAGCTTGACCGCGTTGCTGCCATTTCCTCCGCTCGGGCGAAGCCACCAGCCTGAGCTTGCCTTGCTTCTCTTCCGCCGGAATCGCCTTCTGCTCGTAATTCGGCTTGATGCCTTCTTTTTCCGGCAGGATCCATATCTGGTAGAGATGGACCGGTTCGCTCTTTGAGTGGTTGAACTCGCTGTGGCGCACTCCGGTCCCCGCGCTCATCTTCTGCACCTCTCCCGGACGAATCACCGAGCCAGTCCCCATGCTGTCCTTGTGCTCCAGCGATCCTTCCAGCACCACGGTAATGATCTCCATATCGCGATGCGGATGCGTTGGGAAATCCATAGCCCGGCTGCACCCAGTCTTCATTGATCACGCGCAGGCTGCGGAAGCCCATGTGCTTTGGATCGTAATAATCGCTGAATGAAAATGTGTGATACGTATTCAGCCAGCCGTGGTCGGCGTGGCCGCGTTCTTTGGCTTTTCTTACCTGAATCATATTTGTTCCCCCAATTGCTGTATTTAGGCCCTTGCTTCGGTCTTTTCCGGACTGGCATATGCCAGCACCAAAAGTCCGCCCATGATGGCCACGTTCTTCAGGAAGTTGACCATCTGTTCCTGCTGGTGCTCCGCCGGGATTCCCCAGAAATGATGGAACACCAGTGTGACCGGAATGAGCCACAGGGCGATCGCCAAGCGCCGCGTACTGGGCTTTGTAACCGGTGAGCACCATCAGTCCGCCGCCAATCTCGATAAATAGCGTGATCACCAACGCCACCGTCGCAAGCGGTATGCCCTTGGCGACCATCATGCCCGCGACATCCTGAAAATGCGGCAGCTTTCCCAAGCCGCTCAGAATGAAAATCACGCTCAACAGCACTCGGCCCAACACCAGTTGCCATTTCGAATTCATCTCTTTATCTCCCATGCCATTGGTTTTGTTGAGGCCTATTTTTTGCTTCCTGATGTTAGATGCTTTGATGTCAAAATAGTTTCAGAAAGTGAAGGTGCGCCAATCACGGGCGGATGAAATCAGTCTTTCTTGGGGGCAGCGCGCAGGTTCAGGATCGGCAACAGGCTGCTGTAATCGTCGGTCCACAGCCGCAGGCCCGGTTTTGGATCGATCTTTGCGCTGGCATCGGCAATCTCCGGCAATGCCAGGAAGTTTCTCATTGGCTGTCACCAGCACCCAGTCTGAACTGAAGGCCCCGGTATCGTCATCATCTGCCGTAGAAACCAGGACGGCGTGCAGACCGGCATGGTCAGCCTGCGCCTTCACCACGGGCACCAGGTTCAGATAGGTGTTGGAGACGTGAAATGCAATGATCCCGCCCGGCGCCAGGTGTCGTTCATAAAGCTTGATAGCCTCCGCAGTGAGGAGATGCACGGGGATCGCGTCGCCGGAAAAAGCATCCACGGCAATTACGTCATAGTTTTCCGGCGGCTCCGCTTCCATGGAAAGCCGGGCGTCGCCATGCGCAATCTCAACCTTCGCCCGCGATTCTCGCAGGTATGTGAACACATTCTTCGCGATCACTTCCACGCGAGGGTCAATCTCATAAAACCTGAAAACGTCTCCCGGCTCTCCGTAGGTCGCCAGCGTCCCAGTTCCCAGGCCGATGTCGGCCACACGGCGCGCTCGGCCCTTGCAGCAGTTGTCCAGCGCCAGTCCCACTCCGGAATCGCGCGAGTAATAAGTAGTGGGCAGCCGCCGCAACTCCTCACTGGCCATGAACTGGGTCCCATGCTGGATGGTCCCATGAATCAGCGTGCGATATGTTCCCGCATCTTCGGTTGGCTCTTCAGTGACGCGCAGCGTCCCGTAAAAACTCCGCACCTGCACAATTGCGTTCTCTCTATCAGCTCGCTCCTGAAGTACCACCACAACCAGCAGCGCAGCCGCAGCCGCCGGCCAGAAGAGCCGCCAGGCCCAATGTTCTTTCCACATGAGGGCCGCTGCCAGCGCAGCTGTATATACCAGGCTCCAGGCCATCTCATAACTTCCGCTAAAGACCACCGGCGCGAGCACGCCTACAAACATCGATCCCAGAGCCCCGCCTGCAGCTATCAGCAGATAGTATTGCGTCAGATAACGCGCGGCCGGCCGGCGCAGATAAAGCTCTCCATGACAGAAAAATGCTCCGATAAATAAAGTCAGGCAGAACAAAGGAATGGAAATCATGATCGGAACATCCATGGTTGTGTCCACAATCAGATAAGCCACGCCACCCAGCGCCGAAGGAAGCAATCCCATCATGATCCGGCGCGAATAGATTTTTCCTCCATTGAACGCCAGCACAAACGTGAGCAGATAAATCGTGAGCGGAAGGATCCACAGCAGCGGGATTGCCGCGATATTCTGGCTCAGATGGCTAGTCACGGCTGAAAGCAGCAACGACCCGCAGGCCGCCATCAGCAGCCACAGCGTTCTTTCGCCTGGGCTGGGGACAGCGTCAGAAATCAAGGACGGCGCTGCCGCAGTTCCCGTCTGGGATGTTGTAGATGCCGCCACGCTCACGGTCTGCGATGGGTGCAGCTCCGATTCTCGAAGGTCGGGAGCTTTTCTTCTGCTGGCGATGATCACTACGCACACCATGACGAACAAAAGAAATCCCAACGACCACGCCAGCGTCTGCGCTCGCAGGCTAAAATTCGGTTCAACCAGTACTGGGTAAGCCAGCAGCGCCAGCAATGATCCAAAATTGGAAAGCGCAAATAAACGATAAGGCGGAGCAGGAGTCGCCTGCTCGCCGCCCAAACGGCCGTGAGCGTACCAGGACTGCAATAGCGGGTTCGTTGCGGACAATGCGAGAAATGGCAGTCCTATCAGCATCGTCAAAACCCACAGCACACTGAAGACCGGCCGGAGCGTGGAAGCGTGCGGATGGGGATTGAGGTTGGTAAATACCTGCACCAGGCTCAATGCCAGTAAGAATCCATACGCCACTAGCTGCGCACGCCGGGATAACCGCATAGCGATGGCATGAGCGCAAAGGTAGCCCAGCAGCAGCGTCGTCTGGAAAAAGACGAGGCAAGTGATCCAGACTGCCGACGAGCCTCCCAGCAGCGGCAGTAGGCGCTTGCCAGCCATCGGCTCAACCAGGAAAAGAAGACTGCTGCTTAGGAAAATGGCGGCAATATAAAGAGAGACGCGTAGGCGCATGAGCGAACCAAGATAACAGACAGAATTGGTAATTGGGTAATTTAGTAATTTGGAATTGATCCGGTCTGGTAGCAGTTTCAAATTACCAAACCAGATTACTCAATTACCAATTCACTCCCCTTTGCCCAGCTTCTTGCATAGCTGCCCCAACTGGTCCTGCTCGTCTGACTTCAACCGGCCCATCACTTCAGTGATCCGGCGTGCGTGCTCAGGAAAAATTTTGGCAATAAGTTTTTCGCCCGCGGGCGTGATGCAGGCCAGCACAAAGCGTTTGTCTTTGCCCTGCTGCTCCCTCTTGACCAAGCCGCGCTTTTGCAGGTTGTCGATGACCAGCGTAAGGTTTCCGCTGCTGGTAAGGATGCGCCGCGCCAGGTCGCCCAGGCACTGCGGTCCCACGTGGTAGAGCGCCTCAAGGACAGCAAACTGGCTGAGCGTGAGCCCTTCTTCCTCTAACCCAACGCGCGCATACGCAAAAGCAGCGCCGGCAGCGCGCTCCAGTTTCACATAAGTGCTGAGAGCGTGTTCCTGCGCGGGAGTACCTTTGAATTTCTTGGGCATTGCGTTCCTGAAAACCGAACGGGGAAATTTACCGCAAAGGACGCGATGGGCGCAAAGTTAAAGGATTCAGCCGCGATTACACGCGAAAGCACGCGAATCAATAAATCATTCGCGCTATCCGAGTTTATTCGCGGCTATCTGATCCGTTCGCGTCCCTCGCACCCTTTGCGGTGAGCTGACTCTTACTGAATATCAAACTGCTCCGGGTGCAGCAGCGGGTCGGACTTCACCAGCACCGTTCGCTTCACCAGCTCTTCCATCTCTTGCAGCCAGCGCCCATTGTTGCTCTTAAGCGCTTTGGCAACTTCAGGATTCACGCGGACCATCACGTCGCGCTCAAAGTGCCGCGACATTTTGCGCATTTCCACGTAAATCTCATTGCATACCGTGGTCACGGACTTGATCATTCCCGTGGCCGAGCACGTGGGACAAGGCTGTCCCAAAGTGCGCTCCAGTGATTGCTTCACGCGCTTGCGCGTGATGGCAACCAGACCAAAATCATTGAACTGCAGGACCTTGGAAGGCGCTCGATCGGCCTTCAACGCTTCCTCCAGCGCCTGCATTACTTTGGCGCGATTGCGGCGTTCGTCCATGTCAATAAAGTCGATCACGATGATTCCGCCGAGATCGCGCAGGCGAATCTGCCGCACAATCTCCTTGATGGCATCGATATTGGTCTTGACAATCGTATCCTCCAGGCGCGCCGTCTTGCCCACGTATTTGCCTGTGTTGATGTCGATCGCCACCAGCGCTTCTGTCTGGTTGATAACGATGTAACCACCGCTGCGCAGCCAGACTTTCGACTTGAGCGCCTTGTTGATCTCTTCCGTGATGTTGAACTGCTCAAACAGCGGCGTGTCTTTGCTATAGAGCTTTACGCGCTTGACCAATGACGGCTGGAAACGGCTGACAAAGCGCAGAATGCGTTCGTATTCCTGCTCGGTATCTGCCCATATGGCGGAAAAGCTGCCGCTCACCTGATCGCGCAGGATGCGCTCCACCAGGTTCAAATCGTGATAGATCAATGCCGGCGCCTTCGACGTATCGGCACGCCCGCGAATTTCATTCCACAAATTAATCAGGAAGCGAATATCGTTGCGCAGGTCTTGTTCTTCCGCACCTGCTGCCGCTGTGCGGACAATAAATCCACCCTGCGCTTCGCCGCGCTCGCTCAACGCAATCCGCTTCAGGCGATGGCGTTCTTCTTCGGATGCTATCTTGCGCGAAACGCCCGTGTGGTGCACCGTGGGCATGTAAACCAGATAACGTCCGGGCAGCGCGATGTGGCTGGTAATGCGCGCGCCTTTCTTAGCGATCGGCTCTTTGGCAATCTGCACCAGAATTTCCTGGCCTTCCTTCAGCAAGTCGCTGATGGCAGGCATCTGCCGTGCTGATTGATGCCGCGGCCGTCCACGCATGGGTCGGCCTCCCTGCCCCCGGCGGCGGCCGCCACGACGGTCCTGCGGTCTGCGGTCGGTGCGCTGCTGGTATCCAGCTGCTGGAGCGCCGTTTTCAGCGCTGGCGCTTTCCATTCCCTCAATGTGTTCTCCATTTTCTTCGTCACTACCTTCGGCATCTTCTTCGCCTTGCCCAAAAGCTTCTTCCACTTCTTCCAGTTCGTCCGGATCGAGCCCTTCGGCTTCGTATTTCCCGGTAGCCTGATCGTTCACGTGCGCATCGCGCACAGCTTCCATGAGCTCATTTCCCATGGGGACCATCTGCTCGCCGGACTGGCCAAGGACTTCCTCCTCCAGTTCCTCGAACTCGCCCATATCAGGATCTTCTTCAAAGCGGGGAAGATCGCTTTCCTCTTCTTCGATTTCTTCTTCCTCAATCACGCCGCGCGCCTGGGTCCACGATTCTGCTCAGAAATGTTCTCAGCATCGCCTGCGGCGGGAATCCATGATTGCTGCTCCTGCGCGGGTGTTTCCAGAGAGGAATCAAGATGAGTAGCTTCCTCAGCTTGCTCTTCCTCGTCTGCTTCAGTGGTTTCTTCCACCTCGGCAAGGCCAGCGCCAAAGACACTGGCAATGTTCATCCGTTCAAACCGTTGTTCGTCCGCTTCTGTCGCGTGTCTCTGAGGCTCTTCAAACGTTGAAGTTGTTTCAGGAGCTTCAGGTTCCTCAATAACCGGAGCAGTCTCTCTGCGGTGAAAAACTCTGGGCGCTTCCACGCGTGCTTCAGTTTTCTCTTCCTGCTCAAATCTCGCGGGAATCGGACCGGCGGATTCAGCGTCCTGAAGAAAGCCACGCTCCCGGTGCTCTATGGCGTGTTCTGCGGCGTGTTCTGCGGTAGGCCTTTCTCTATGGACTTCGGATTTCCCGCGCGACGGCTGCTTGTCTTTTCCGTACTTGGCCAGCGTTTCGCCAGGCAGAACCATGGAGCCAGCGGCAAATGCCGAAGGATCGATGGAGTACTCGGTCGATGGCCTGGGCCGCGGCGCGGACTCGGTCTTTACCGAAGTCTGCGCAGCCGAACTGGAAGACTGTGGCGCATGTGGCTGATATTTTGAAATCGACTCTCCCGGCAGCACTATCGGTTCAGCGTGCTGCTCGAACCTTTGCTCCGGCCTGCTCTCATAACGATCGCGCCGATTTTCGTGACGTGAGTCCGAGCGAGGCTCGTGCCTTCCCTCAGATCTTGGTTCTGTCCGGTTTTCCCTCTCGTGATGAGGTTCTGGTGGGTTCTCCAGTCGCGACTCGCTACGCTCTTCCGGCGCGGCCTCTACCTGTTTATCCTGTTCGCCGCGATCACCGGCTGCCTGATCCTGTGCGCTGCGATCAGCAAAGCGATCCCGTCCGCCTCTTCCACGGCGGCGGCGTCCGCGCCATTTGCGCGCACCTTCACGCTCCTGTTCCTGCGGAGCGCCTCTTTCTTCGGACGCACCTGCCGATTCCTGCTCTGTGTCGTCCTCTTCGTCGCCAACCGTGATTGGCGGCATGATTTCCTGCGCCTCAATCGGTCCGGGCTGCCCCTCGGCGCTGCGCACTTCTATGATCGGCGAGTTCCGCGAGCTGGCGACGGCCTCGCCAATGGCATCGCTGTCCTCATCTTCTTCCATCAGGAAGTCGGAAACGTAGAGGAACGCATCGCGTTCCAGGCCAATGTTTACAAAAGCGGATTGCATGCCCGGCAAAACGCGTGTGACGCGCCCTTTGTAGATGGAACCGGCCAGTGTGTACTCATTTTCTCGTTCGAAATATATTTCTGAAAGTTGGTCTTCTTCAACCACCGCTACCTTGGTTTCATGCGGTGTGGAAGAGACATAGAGTTCTTTCGCCATGGAGCTTCTCCGGTGTATACCGGCGGGAAAGAGGGTGCAGGAGGTCCAGAAAAAAGGTCAGGAGACCGGCGCGTTAGGCGCGGGTTGACTGGCTTTGAGTGCCCGGAAATTCAATCTGATCTTATGCAGGAAATACAATTCGGCTGCGGTGAGTAGAGCTCGCCGGCCAACATCTGCAATCTGCCTATGACTTGTTTGAAAAATCTGTGCACCTTTGCACTCCGGGTTTGTGGCCACACTGCGGTCCCCCGGACAATCGCCATAATTTGCGGCTGTCTGGATAGTTTCCGCGGGGCCGTTCCCTGCCCGGCAATGCTTTCTGATACTCTCCGGCTTCCCTTCAATCGGCCGGCGCCCTTTCTTTAAAACGTCAGGGCGTAACGTTCAATCTTGAAAAAATCTTGTTACTGATCGCGCCTCTTGGCGCGGTTTCCATTCCTTTATTCAGTTCACGAAACGGCGCATCCGAATATTCATCACAATACCCAGCGCCAGAAACATAAACAAGACTGACGAACCGCCATAGCTCATCAGCGGTAAAGGAATACCGGTGACGGGCATAAACCCAACCACCATTCCCGCGTTTACCAGGATGTGGAACAGCAAAACCGCCACCACACCCATCACCACAAAGCCGCCCGCGCTGTCCGGCGCGGTCTGAGCGTTATGGATCAAACGCATTAATACCATGAAGTATAGCAGTAGTAAGGCCACTGCGCCCACAAAGCCGTGCTCTTCTGACCAGGCGGCAAAAATAAAGTCCGTATGCGGCTCAGGAAGAAAAGACCCCTGTGTTTGCGAGCCTTTCCGCACTCCTTTGCCCCAAATCCCGCCCGATCCCACGGCTATCTTGGATTGCTCAAGTTGATACCCCGTCTTTTGCGAATCGGCCTCAGGATGCAGAAAACTGGTTAAACGGTCTTTCTGGTACTGCTTAATCAGGTGCATCCGCGGTCCGTAAATCCACAGCGTCGGCATGAGCACACCGGCAATCAGCAGGATCGCAGCCGCGTGGCGAAACTGGATTCCGCCCAGAAACAGCCCCATCAGCGCTACCGGAACATATGTGAGAGCTGTACCGAGATCGGGCTGCTTTAGCACCAGCAGCATCGGAACGCCGGCAATTAAGCCGGCCTTCACAATCTCAGAGAGTGACGCATCCTCACGCTCGCCTTGCCCGCCTTGACCGCTGAAGTGTTTGGCCAGCATCAGGATCAACACCAGCTTGACCCATTCTGACGGTTGAAAATGTTGTCCGCCGGGAAGCTGTATCCAGCGGCGTGCGCCCAGGTATTTCTTGCCAAACACGGCTACCGCCAACAGCGATATCACCGATGCAGCATAAAACCAGTTGGCATTTTCCAGGAGTATCTGATAGTTGATGAGGCTCACTGCCAGCATCACTGCCAAGCCAGCCATAATCCAATAAATCTGGCGGATGTGAGCCCCGGCAAACTTTGTTCCATACGTGGTGCTGTAAATTTCCAGCACGCCAAGCGAGCAGATGATCAGGATAAAAGTGAGCAACAGCCAGTCAAAGTCGCGAAACGAGATCAGCCGCCGCATTAGTCCGACCCCGCTATTCCAATCGAAACCGGACGCGCCAGCTTCCGCAGCGTGGCCTTGTCAGGGCGCGTTTTGCCAAGCTTCATCAACACCGTGCCGCCATGGAGTTCACTGTCATTCGCATCCTGCGCCGCATCGGCATGCTCATCTGCATCGTGCGGCTTGGAATGGCCAATCGCGTCTGGCTGGTTCCATACTCCAGCAATCGGCACCGACCCGGGATCGGCTTTGTCACTAAACAACATGGGATCATTCCGCAACCGCCGCTGCTTCTCCACGTAGGCCCTTACGATTTGCGCTGCCAGTCTTGCAGCCAACTTGCCGTGCTCGCCGCCTTCAAACAGCACGGCCACCACGATCTCAGGATTCCGGCGCGGCGTAACGCCCACAAACCAGCTATTGTCATTAAATTGTTTGCCCGCTCCGCCTTTGCTTTTGCGGAACGTGTTGCTGACAACCTGCGCGCTGCCGGTTTTGCCGGCAAAATCCACGCCTTGAATATGTGCGCTTGGGGCCGTTCCTCCCTGCGGTAAAGCCTCTGACGGAGGATTCACCACGCCGGCCATGGCATTGGTAATCGTGATCCAGTTCTGGGGATCGATGGGCACATGCACCACATCCGGCATGGTCGAGGCGGCTACGTTCCTGAATTGCTCCGGCAATTGCTCAGGATCGACAACGTGCGGGCGATAGAAAGTCCCTCCCATGGTGATTCCGCCAATCGTCCGCGCCAGTTGAATTGGGCTCACTGCGACCGCACCCTGCCCAATGCCGACAGAGATGACTTCACCGGCGTACCACTTCTGCCGGAACGTCTTCATCTTCCATTCTTCTGACGGCATGATCCCGCTGACTTCATTGGGCAGGTCGATACCGGTCTTCTTGCTCAAGCCCCATTGCGGTGGCCCATTTATGCAATCTTTTCAATGCCCAGCCGCTCCGCCAGCGTATAGAAGAAAACGTCGCAGGATTGATATATGCCCTTGCGAGATGTCCACAGGACCGTGGACGCGATGATCGGCCTTTACCCAGCAATTGAAATAGCGTCCAAAGAAAACACCACCACCGGCGCAGTTCACGTGCAAGTTTTGCGCGACGCCCTCTTGCAAGCCGGCTACTGACATGATGATCTTGAAAACAGAACCCGGCGCTAGCTGAGCCTGAATCGCTTTGTTGAATAACGGGTGATTTGGATCTTCTACCAGGCGGAGCCATTCCTCGCGTGAGATGCGTACGGCGAAATCATTGGGATCGAACGCGGGCCGGCTAACCATGGCCAGTATCTCGCCATTGCGCGGGTCCATGGCAACCACCGCGCCATTCTTGCCTTCCATCGCCTGCTCGGCTGCCTTCTGGATATCAAGATCAATCGTCAGCTTTAACTTTTGCCCGTTGACCGCCGGGATATTCGCATTCGGCGGCCGCCCCACTTCCTTGCCTTTGCTGTTGACCAGCACACGGCGAGAGCCGTCCTTGCCCATCAGAAGATCGTTGTACTGCAACTCCACGCCGGACTGGCCCACAATGTCGCCGCGCTCGTAAAGCTCGAACTTGGGCGAGTTGAGCATGTCTTCACTCACTTCACCCACGTAGCCGATCAGGTGCGCCATGAATCCATCTTTGGGATACAGGCGGCGATGGATCATCAGCGTTTCCAGCTCAGGAAATTCGTCGCGATGTGACTCAATGAACGCGCGCTCGTCAGGCGTGATGTCGTCTTTGATAATGATTGGCTCAAACGCAGGCTTGCGCGCCAGTTGATAGCGCCGAACTTTGTCGATGAACGTCTTGCACCGGAAGGTGAAGACCATCGGCGATCTTCTGTGCGTCGGCGTTGAGATCGCGCATCTGGTCGCGCAGCAGCAGCGCAGAAAATGACGGATAGTTATCGACAATCAATTGGCCGTCGCGGTCATAAATTTTTCCACGCGGCGCAAGAATTGGAACCTGGCGAATGCGGTTCTGTTCTGAGCGTGTTACGTATTCATCTGTCTTGCGGACCTGAAGAATCCATAGTCCATAGGCAAGAAAAATAAACACTGCCAGAATGACGTACTGGACGACGGAGAATTTTGTCTGCGGAATTTTTTCGTCGCGACCGGGCATACCGATTACGATCTGTCGCTTTCCGGCGGCAAATCAGGATTCCATTTTCCTTTGTTTGGGGTCCCTATTTAGAGTACCGCAAATCGGTCACGCATGCTGTAAGACAAAGACCTCAACATGGTTACTGAAGGATTAAACATCCTCTGCTGAACAGTCACTCACACTTTTAGTGCTCTAGCCGACTTTTGACGCCTAGGCGCTTCAAATGTCCCTCATGCAACAGCCACCTCAATCGGGTTCTCGGTCAGTGGGGTCGCCGTAATCCGGCTTGGGGCGCGCGCTTTCGCTGGGTGTTGGCGAAGCGTGGGCATTCGAATGAATTAAGCTCTCCGCCTCACAATCTAAACCATCTGCTTTACAAAATTCGTTTCTTCAAACTTTGCTTCTTTCTCGTTGCATCGTTCCGCAAAATCAGTTACACAAAAAGACGGGACACGCCCGTGTTAGAGCACGGACGGGTCCCTGACCACAAATCACCTTCCTAAGAAAGGCGACCTATGGCTGACACCGATTTTAGCAGCGCACCAAAAGACTCTGGCAGCGCGCCCAAACCCCTCATTTACGATCTTCTCAACCGTCTCAACGCATCCTTCGCTCGCGTCCATCGCAATATGGCGGCATTGGAGCAGGCCGGCATTTTCGATCCGCTGATGATGCAGAACGCTGAACCGCCAGTCGGAGCAGCTTCGGGCAGGCGCGAATTACCATCTGCTCGGGGCCATGCGCCGGATCGAAGAACGCGACCGCGAGCGATTCTCACAACCACCCAGTGAGCAAAACTGTTAACCCAACGGAAACCCGCCTCAAAAAAGGCGGGTTTGTTTGTTCACAAAGAATTACACCATGGTCAATGTCATTGGCTTTTTGGAATGGTCTGGTGCTCAGAGAGAAACTTTGTGCGGCAAGCTGGAACGGGAGAAGGCTCACCAGCCGCAGGTGCGGAAGCGGTCAATGGGACGCCCAGTGAGAGGACGCCATCGACCTTTCCAAACGGCGCGAGGCTTGGATCAAGAAATATCCCGTAAGGCCTTTTGGGGTCCTTATCCGGAACGCCGCCCTTCGACGGACCGCAGCCGCCCGCTTTGGATTCCTTCCATGATTCTCCGCCCCTGTCTGTTACTTCCAGACTCAGGATTTCTTTGGGAGGAAGGTACATAGCCGCCAGATTGTAGCCGAATTTCGGCGCTTGCATTGCGTGAAGATTCCCTGTGAGGATGAGCACCAGGTCATTGGGTTTTGCTGGACTTAGCGAAAGCAGGGCGTGTCCCAACGCTTCGTCTCGCGCACCAGGGGCGGTTCCTGTGTAGGGCGCATCGAATGCAACAACCTTTAAGTCGGGGTGGAGCCTGTGAAGCTCTCGCAAAGAGACCAACAGCCGCAGCATCGCTTCACTCGCTAGACCATCCATACCCTCTTTCCAGCCGGGTAGTTGAAGCAGCGATTCCTTGGCTGTTGAAAGGTCCTTGGCTGTGAGAATGTTATCCAGAGCGGCCTGCTCGCTCGCTGGACGCTCTAACGCAACGGTGACGTGCTTTCCCTGCGCAATGGCGTCGCAGACTAGATCACGAAAAGCAGCGGGAGTTTCATTGGAACCGTGCAACTCGCCGATGAACACCCAATGCACGGAAGCCTTAGACCATATTTGATCTGCCCCCGGTACAGGCGAACAGGCGCTGACTTGCTCCCGCCGCGTTGATCGCCAATCCCATCGCCAGCAAGAATTGAAGCGCTATCCTCATGGTCGGTCAGTTTATCGCTGATTCATTCAGTACACAATTCGAAACTCATGGACCCTTGTGCCGAGGTTTGGAGCGAAGCGAGAGTGGAAGGTGGTGAGGCCCATCTGGCGCCGAGCCGCAAGTATCAGGAGCCGAAGACTGTCATCGCCGAGCCATGCTCTGCAAGCGGTTTGGAGCGAAGCGACAGAACTAATCAGTTCCTAAGCTTGAACTTATCCAACGCCCGCGAAACAGGACAACCGCTGCCAGTCCGTTGACCAGCGCCGAAAGCAGCGTGTGGCTCCAGATCCAGGCTTCGCTTCCGCCCACCAGTTGCAGGCTGATTGCCATGTAAACAAAGCGGTGAATCAGGACGAAGGCAAAAGTCATCAGGAAGCGCGAACCTGGGTTATCAACGTCAACTTTCACGCCCAGAGACGATCCCAGATAGCCGACGATGGTCTTGGCAATCCCAAAAACTCCAATGGGATGCCCGGTCCATGCGTCCTGCAGCGTCCCAATCAGCGCGCCGGTAATCATGCCGGGAATGGGGCGGCGGCGGGCGACGGCAAAAAAGATCGTCACCAGCAACGGCAAGTCCAGTACCGCCAAAAACCGAACCTTGAGAAAAACCTGGAGAAAGATGGCCAGCAACGGAATGCCGATGGAAACCGGCCAGCTAAACCGATGTACCTCTATTTCCTCGCGAGAGGTTAACGATACGCTGGAGTTCATCGCGGCGGCTTCTCCTGACCTGCTACTTGGTTTGCCGGTGTGGGCGTCGCAGTCGGAGTTGAGGCCGGCTGGTCTGGGGCGGCGGAATCAGGGAGCAACTGCAGGAGTCTTGGCTTTCTTCGGTGTGGGTTTTGGCTTGGCCGGAGTAGTCTCGGCTGAAACTGCGGCGCTGGCTGGGGTCTGTCCGGATGATGGCTTTTTCGCTTCTGCTCCCGTTTTGGCCGTGGCCGTACTCGTCGCCGAAGTTCCAGGGCTGACGCTGGCAGGCTTCACAGATGCGGAAGTTCAGCGCTGCCGGATTTTGGTTAGATGCCGGCTTCTGTCAGCGCCGGTGTTGCAGGTTTATTAGCTTTAGCGGGTGAGGAGAAGATTTTGCCGCTGGAACGCCTGTCTGTGTACCGCCTGGGGTCTTCGGCGCATTTGGATCAACCTTGGGCACGCTGGGCAGGCGTTGTGACAGAATGTCCGCGGCGCGCATGGGCGCGGGACCAGCGGACGCAGTTTGCGAATCATCGCTCATCTTGGTGATGACCAGCACTTCTTCTAATCGATTGAGGTCTGCCGCCGGCTTGATCTTGATGACAAGAAAGGGATCGTTATCGCGGTCCGGCATGGCCCCAATCACGGTGCCCACGGTATATCCTTTGGGATAAATTCGGTCGCCGCCGCTGGTAATCACGCGTTCGCCGGGCTCCACTTTCTCGTCAGACATAATGTCATTGATCTGGAGCTCGCCCAGAGAGCGTCCCTTTCACAATGCCCTGCAGTCGTGAGCTGTTCCAGAATTACGCCGGCTCCGCTGTCATGGTCATTAATCAGCAGCACCTGCGAGCTCAGGGGAAAAACTTCTTTGACTTTGCCGACAATCCCGTCCGGAGTAATCACGGCATGTCGGGCTTAATGTGGTCATCGGAGCCCTTATCGATGGTGATCAAACGCGACTGCTCGGTTCCGCTGGTGGCGATCACCTGGGCCGCCACAGTCTTTGAAATGAATTTTTCCTTAAAGTCCAGCAGGACCTGCAATCGCCTGGCCTGGTCGGCATCCTGCTTGAGGCGCACCTGCTCCATTTGCAGGCGGGTGACTTCATCCTGCAACTCCCGGTTCTGTTTGCGTATGCCACGAAGATCGGCATAGTTGTGCCAGCCATTGCGGAAGAAACTGCCCGGTAGAAACAAAGATCTTCTCAACAGGGGTAAACGCAGTCACCGTCCAGACGCGGATCAGCCTCGTCCCGCTTCCGGTGGCTTCCTGGCTTTGCGCCTTCCGGACGCTTCACCTGCGTGGCCAGAGCGACCACTTGAATGAAAAGAACCGCCATCAATGCCAGCGGGTTCTTGTACCGAGTGAAGAAATTTTCCATGACCTGCGCTAAAGGAGGGCCAGATGAGGGACGGACTTACCAGGTCCGTCCCCTGGTTTACGAATAGACGGTTTACAAATAGACGCTTTACGAATTCGAGCCTTACTCAATCGAAATCTTTCTCAAGAGTTTGAAGTCGCTGAGCATTTTGCCCGTGCCCAGCACCACGCTGGCCAGCGGATCGTCGGCAATGGAAACCGGCAACCCGGTTTCTTCGCGGATTCTCTTATCCAGGTTCTTCAGCAACGCGCCGCCACCCGTCAGCACGATGCCGCGGTCGCTGATGTCCGCGCTCAACTCCGGCGGTGTACGTTCCAGGGCAACGCGAATCGCATTCATGATGGTACTGATGCATTCGCTCAGCGCCTCGCGAATTTCGCTGTCGTCAATGGTGATGGTCTTGGGCACGCCTTCAATCAGGTTGCGCCCCTTGATTTCCATGGTCAGCGGCTTGTCCAGCGGATACGCCGAGCCGATTTCAATCTTGATGGTTTCCGCGGTGCGTTCGCCGATAAGCAAATTGTATTTGCGCTTGAGGTAATTCATGATGGCTTCGTCCATCTGATTACCCGCCATGCGTACGGAGCGTGAATAAACAATGCCGCTGAGCGAGATCACCGCGATATCCGTAGTGCCGCCGCCGATATCTACCACCATGTTGCCGCTGGGCTCGGTGATGGGCAATCCGGCGCCAATGGCCGCCACCATGGCCTGCTCCACCAGATGGACTTCACTGGCTTTGGCGCGATAGGCGGAATCCATCACGGCGCGCTTTTCCACTTGCGTGATTTCAGAAGGCACGCCGATCACAATCCGGGGATGCACCAGCATCTTCCGGTTGTGAGCCTTCTGAATGAAGTAGTTCAGCATTTTCTCCGTGACCTTGAAGTCGGCAATCACGCCATCCTTCATCGGCTTGATGGCCACGATGTTTCCCGGCGTGCGGCCCAGCATCTCTTTCGCTTCTTTGCCCACGGCCTCCACTTCTCCGGTGTTCTTGTTGATGGCCACAATCGAGGGCTCATTTACCACAATGCCCTTGCCTTTGGCGTATACCAGCGTGTTGGCGGTCCCCAGATCGATCGCCAGATCGCTGGAAAACATGCTGAAGAGCGAGCGCAAATTATGAATGCGCGAATTCTCTGATTTAAAACCGTTTTTCGACATACCAGGTTCTTTCTTCTATTGAATAACTTCGGTCATTACCCGAACCAGCTTTAGACGGCGGACCAATCCTGTCCCGAAACGTCTCAGCCTTCGTGCTCAATCTTTTCTGGGGACCTATTACTGTGATACAGAAAACAAAATCGGGCAATAAGCGATTCTACTGTATAGTGATCGGCCTCGTTACTGTATTCACCCCGCCTTTTGCGTCCTGTGCCGTAATCGTTATCACGTTCTCGCCAGTGGGAAGAGGGTTGGTGAAATGGCGAAAAGCGCCGTCACTCGCCACTACAGCCTCCTGTCCATTTACCATCACCCGGGCATTCGGCTCCGTGTGTCCCTTTACTTCGATCACATGCCCCATTTGTACAAAATCTCCCACTTCAAGCGCCAGGGCCCCTGTACCTTTGGGCACAATCGTGAACCGGTAAACCTCACTTTCAATCGACTCTTTGCCGTCCTGCCCAATTGACCGCACCTGCCAATAATAAGGAATGCCTTCCTGCAGATTCGTGACCATGACTTGCGTCGCCGCCTTTTTGTCATCTACTCCCGGTCCCGTAAATGACGGGTTGCGATTGATCTTGATATGGTATTCCCGCACGTTATCCACTGGCGCCCAGGAGAAAGTCACGCCCTTGCTTGCCTGATCAATGAAGACATTCTGCAACGGAGCCGGCGAGATCAAAGTCGGCGGCTGAAGCTCCTTGGACTTGACCAGGCCCTTGGAATTACTGCTGAACGATGCCTTGGTGTAACTCTCCAGGGGTATGGTCTGCCCACCACGGCTTACCTCGCCCGATCCTTTCTTCACCAGGATCTCGTGTTGGTCAGCGCGAAGATCGTTCATTACTTCCGCAGAACTCTCAGACGCGATGGTTGCCGTTGCATCGCCCACAATTACCTGCGACTTTGAGCCATTAGCCAGCGTGGACGTGGCCAGATCGACTTTTCCCGTCGTCACCTGGACCGCGACTTTTGTCTGCTGCGCGCTATTCACGGAGTTTTCCTGGATGGTGATGAGCGAAGCCGGCTTCACGGTATAGTTGGTGCCGTCCGTGAACACCACTTTGGCCATTCCTTCCGGGGACGTCTGCACCACGTCGCCTCGTTCCAGCGCCAGCGAATAGTCCGCCACTACCCAGGCATTTGTGCTCGCCTTGCGCACGCGCACATTGCCATCAATGTTGGTGAAATGGGCCTGTTGCGGGCCGGGATCGACAGTAGTGCCGTTTTCTCCTCCGCCAATTCCCAGTTTATTCAGGATTTTTCCCAGTCCGATTTGCCCGCCAAGGATCAACTTATTTGCTGTATCCGGAAAAGCAAAATACATCACGACACCGGCGAGCAGCAGCACGAGAAGCATTCCCATCAGCACGCTGCGATAGGTGATGGTGACGTATGAAATCTGAAATGCGGATTTTCGCTTTTGCGCCACAGACTTTAAAAGTTGGGGAGTTAATGGTGGCTACAGATTAACACAACAACTTGCAGTCGCCAGATGGGTCCCCATCGCCCGAATTAAGGTGTTCAGGCTAGTTTTCCAGAAACCAAAACACCCTATCAAATGAGTAATTAAAGCAGAAAGCAGCGCGACTGGCAGTAGCCATGTTGGTTCTGGGAGTAACGATAGGGTCATGAACCTGCATTTTTGTGTTCCACGTTGCCTAAATCGGCCCCGATACAGCAAAATTGGTTATGCCTTCAACAACTGGATCTCGTTCTCAGGCGCTCGAGTCTTTGCTCGGACGCATTCATGCGCATACCGCGAAAATAGGAATTATTGGCCTCGGGTATGTCGGCCTGCCGCTGGCCCTCCTCTTCAATGAAGCCGGCTTTCCCGTGACCGGATTTGATATCGACCCCGAAAAAGTTAAGGCCCTGAACAATGGCCGGTCCTATATCTATCGCATACCAAAGACTGAGATCGCCGCCGCCGCCGCGAAGGGCTTTTGGGCCACTGATGAATATGCCCACGCCAAGGACATGGATGCCCTGATCATCTGTGTCCCTACGCCGCTCAATGAGTACCATGAGCCCGACCTGAGCTATATTCGCGAGACCGCCAAAGCCATTGCCCCGCACGTTCATGCCGGCCAGTTAATTGTTCTGGAGAGCACCACCTATCCGGGCACGACGGAAGAAGTGCTGATCCCGGTGCTGGAAGCGGGCAACAAAGCCAAGCTCAAGGCCGCCCGCCTCGACCAGGACGATCCAAAGACGACTTTTCTGGTGGCGTTTTCTCCTGAGCGTGAAGACCCAGGCAATGACACAGTGGCCCGCAAGGACATTCCCAAGGTCATTGGCGGCGTAAACCCGGCAGCGTCAGAAGTTGCAGGCGCGGTTTATAACTCCATCTTTAACCGCGTGGTTCCGGTCTCCAGTCCGGCGGCAGCGGAGATGACCAAGCTACTGGAAAATATCTATCGCTGCGTGAACATTGCGCTAGTCAACGAACTCAAAATGCTCTGCCTGCGCATGAACATCGACATCTGGGAGGTCATTCGCGCCGCCTCGACTAAGCCCTTTGGCTTCCAGCCGTTTTATCCCGGCCCCGGACTGGGCGGGCATTGCATCCCTGTCGATCCTTTTTACTTGTCCTGGAAGGCCAAGGAGTTCGACTTTCACACACGTTTTATCGAGCTCGCGGGCGAGATCAATTCGGCAATGCCCTATAACGTGGTGGACGCCGTGACCGCAGCACTAAATCGCCACAAGAAATCCCTGAACGGGTCCAAAGTTCTGGTGCTGGGCGTCGCCTACAAGCGCGATATCGATGACCTGCGTGAATCGCCGGCGCTCACCATCATTGAAGAGCTGCAACGCCGCGGCGCCGACGTGGCCTATAACGATCCTTATTTCCCCAAAGTCGGTCGGGGCCGCAAGTACAACCTGCAAATGACCTGCGCTCCGCTGGAAAAGTTAGGCCAGTATGACTGCGTCCTGATCGTGACCGACCACACCGACTATGACTACAAGAAGATTGTTCAGGAATCAAAGCTGGTAGTGGACTCCCGCAACGCAACGAAAGGCATTGAGTCAGAAAAAGTTGTGCATTGCTGAAGAGCAGCAATTAGCAACTGGCCAAACTGCTCTCTCCGAAGTCTCGAGCGCAGCGAGAGATCCCTACCGCTACGATGCGTTGAGGGTTGAGGATCAAATTATCTGGGAACCTGCTTGCTGTTTCGATTCCCGACCCGAGGGTCCCTACCGGCAATAGGGCTCCCTCGCTTCGCTTCGAGGTTTCAGAAACAAGCTAACTGCCAGTTGCTATTTGCCAATTGCTCTTATATCGAGCTCATGTTTGACAAGAACTGGCCGTTTGAAGGCGTCTTGCCCAGCTTGTCGATCAGCAACTCCATGGCTTCCACCGGTGAGAGCGGATTCAGCACTTTGCGTAGTACCCAGATGCGAGCCAAATCTTCCTTGGGAATGAGCAGCTCTTCTTTACGCGTTCCAGAGCGCTGAATGTCAATGGCCGGGAAGACGCGCTTATCCACCAGCTTGCGGTCAAGAATGATTTCGCAGTTGCCGGTGCCCTTAAACTCTTCAAAGATCACGTCGTCCATGCGCGAGCCGGTATCAATCAGTGCGGTGGCCACGATGGTCAGCGAGCCGCCTTCTTCAATGTTGCGGGCTGCGCCAAAGAAACGTTTCGGCCGCTGCAAGGCGTTGGAGTCCACGCCGCCGGAGAGCACCTTGCCTGAAGGCGGAACAATGGTGTTATAAGCGCGTGCCAGGCGGGTAATGGAATCCAGCAGGATCACCACGTCACGCTTGTGCTCGACCAGGCGCTTGGCTTTTTCAATCACCATCTCGGCGACTTGAACGTGGCGGGCGGCTGGCTCATCGAAAGTTGATGAAATGACTTCGCCCTTGACCGAGCGCTGCATGTCCGTAACTTCTTCCGGACGTTCATCTATCAGCAGCACGATCAGCACAACTTCAGGATGGTTAGTGGTAATGGAGTTGGCGATGTTCTGCAGCAGCATGGTCTTGCCGGTTCGCGGCGGCGCGACGATCAGGCCGCGCTGGCCCTTACCCAGCGGAGTAAGCAGGTCCATTACACGGGCGCTCACGTTTTCCTTGGCCGTTTCCAGCTTCAGCCGCTCCTGCGGATACAGCGGCGTGAGATTGTCAAACAGGATCTTGTTGCGCGCTTCTTCAGGCGATTCAAAGTTGACCGCTTCAATCTTTACCAGCGCAAAATATTTTTCGCCTTCATGCGGAGGCCGCACCTGGCCGCTGATGGTATCGCCGGTCTTTAAATCAAATTTGCGGATCTGCGAGGGCGAGACATAAATGTCGTCCGGGCCGGGAAGGTAGTTGTAATCAGGGGAGCGGAGGAAGCCATAGCCATCAGGCAGGATTTCCAGCACACCTTCAGCAAAGATGTGCCCCTCTTTTTCACTCTGAGCCTGCAGGATTTTGAAGATGAGGTCCTGCTTGCGGAGACCGCTGGCGCCAGGGAGGTCAAGGGTGCGCGCGATCTTGGTAAGCTCAGTAATATTTTTTTCTTTAAGTTCTGCGATTGTCATTCGTCACCTACGGGAGTTTTTGTGCTTGAGGAAGGATTGCTGTGAATCAGAGGCGAGAGCTATACCCCTCAGAATACCTGAGGACCCGCCAGGCGGCCTGACCTGGCGGGATTTTTCAGGAAAGTCTATTATGCAGCGCGGCGCTGTGGTTGTGCAACCGGTTCATGTTTCAGTTCAATAACGGCGTCCGGCTCGGCTGCCTTGCCCACACGGACCAGCACGTCATTCATCGTTTCTTGCACACGGGTGTTGGGCTTGTGGAATTTCCGCGTTGCCTTAGAAATCAATTGACACAAAAGATAGCGGTTACGCACCGTGTCGAGTGCGTCATAAATCAAGTCAGAGCGCATGACTGTATTTTCTCCTTAAGAATAAGTTCAAAGTAATAATGAATTGATTCGTCAGTTACGAAATGAATTCAAATTTTTGGGTCTTGACGGAGCACACAAACTTTCTTGCCTGTTTCCGACCGGCAAAATACATCTGTTGTTATGGGAATTACCAGAGACCCTTGTGCGATTATTAGACGCAAATCTAGGTATCTAAGTTGCTTAATTTCCAGACTTTGTTTGAAGTGGCAATTTTCGGAACAAAGCCGGGAGTGAAGCCCATCCGTAAGACGTTCTACGGTAAACGCGGATGGCCCAAACGTCAAGAGTTTTTTGTGCAGCAGCCCTGATATTAAGTCCTTAGTTTCTTATAATTTACTGATATTGCAGTATTTATCGCCATGTTTTCCGCAGCTTGCCCTGGTAACCTGAAAGGTGCCCATTATGAATGATCTCCGCTATCCCATTGGCCGCTTTAGCCCTGACCCAAATCCAACTCCGGAGACGCGCAACCACCACATTGAGCAGATTTCCGGCACACCCGCCCGTTTGCGCAGAGCCATTGCCGGATTAACAGCAGATCAGCTCCGAACCCGCTATCGGGACGGTGGGTGGACTGTCCAACAGGTCGTCCATCATCTGCCGGACAGCCATTTGAACGCCTATATCCGCTTCAAATGGGCGATGACGGAAGATGCGCCTACCATCAAGCCATACGACGAAACCGCCTGGGCGGCGCTCAAGGACTCTGAGTTAACCCCTGTTGATGTGTCACTTACGCTGCTTGAAGCTCTTCATGCGCGCTGGACAGTGCTGCTGCGGTCGCTCAGGCCGGAAGACTTTCAACGCAGGTTCACCCACCCTGAGTCCGGTCCCCACGATCTTGACTGGCTGCTGGGCCTTTATAGCTGGCATGGAAACCATCACGTGGCACACATCACGGCGTTAAGAGAGAGGATGGAATGGTGAGGCTGGAGCATCTAGCAGCTGGCAAATAGCCAAATCCATTCGCCGCAGATCACGCTGATAAAACGCAGATCAAAAACAAATCAGCCGCGAATCCACGCGAAATACCGAATCAACGTAATTTACTTTGATTCGCGTTTTTCGCGTTAATTCGCGGCTCAATTTTTGATCCTGATCCGCGCTCATCAGCGCAAATCTGCGGCTAAGCTGGCTTTACGGAAGGAATCCCAGGTCCTCCGGTAACGGCCCAGCTATAGGCGTTTCAAACAGCGGCGGAACGCTGGCCGGCAGAAGCCCAACGCTGTCCGGATCGATGGTGAGCGCGCCATCGCTGGCAAAGAACACTCCAATCTGGATTTGCGGCTCAATCGCGATCGGCTTCGGCAATGAGGTCAGGAACGTGTGCGGGTTATTCAGTCCCAATCCCAGCGGGAAAGCTATGTCATTGCGGTAGAACGTCGCCCGGTCTGTCAGATCTCCGGAACGGATCAACGCAGTTGCTGTCGGATTCGGCACGGTCTTGTCACCGCGCGCAAACTGGATAATGACGGACTTCGCCAGATCGCCGGGCAAGGGGTTCTTGCGGATGAACGGCGCCCATGCCACAGGATCGCCCTGTTGGCCCAGCCAACGGCTGGTATCTTCCACGGTTTGAATCGCAACCGCTCCCGGCACATTGTTGATCACCGGAGGAAGGTTGCGCAGCGGGCTATTGTCATTGAAGAAGATTGGCGGGCCGGCATTCAGCAACGACGGCACGCGGACCGCCAGGGCCTGCGTGAGCAAGAGCTGGAATGACGGGCTCAAGCGAACAATGTCAATGATCGGACCGCCGGGAACGTTCGGCACACCCGCACGCACATCCGGTTCGATGCCGAGGAAGATGGTGCCATAAATTCCGCCGAACGACTGTCCAGCGTAGTAGATCCTGTTCGCATCCAGGTCCGGTAGCCCATCGCCATCAGCGTCTATTCCGCCCTGGATGGCGCGAACCAATTCCATCAAATTCGCAACCGTCTGCTGCAGCGCATCGCGCGATCCGATGGTGCCCTGCGCGCTGGCAAAAAAGGTTGAAGATCCTTCTGAACTGGAAATCTGCCCATTTCCGTCCTGATCAAAGCCGCGGCCGCCTTCAAGGAACGTGGTTGAGGTGGTTCCCTGCTGCACTGTTAGAGTGCTGTTGGGACCAAAACCGTGGCCGACAACATTGATCGCGATGCTGGCAATGCCGTTGTGCGCAAGGACAGACGCAACCGCGAATGGCGCGCCCTGCTTGCTGTCAGTGAATCCATGGCCGAAGATCGCCACCGGCCAGCCATTGGTGGGGCGTGGCCCAGAAGGAATAAACAGGTTGAAGAAGATGTCTTCGGTGCCTTGCGACAGGAACGCTCTGCCGCGTTGGCACCTGCGGAATGAAGACGTTCGCATTCTGCCAGTGCGTTCCACTGAACTTCCCGAATGCCAGCGTGCCGATGGAACCGGGAAACACCTGCAAAGCTCCCAGCGTTGCATTCAGGCTGGTGGGAATGAGCGGACCTACTGTGAGCGCCTGCACATTCCAGGTAAGCCCACTGATCGTGTTCACAGGAAATACCGTCTTCGCTCCGCCGCCTCCTAAATTGAAGTTCACTGTTGGCGCGGCAGCGGCCTTGATCTGCTCGCGAATGCTGCGCAGCGTCGCGGTTGCGCTTTCGGTGGTAAAGACGCTGGCCGCAGCCACGCCGTCCCGCGAAATGCCAATGTTCTTAAGCACATCGTTATCCAGAGCATGCTTCAAAGCTGCCTGATAGCCCTTCAGCAGGCGATCGGCATTTTTGCCGTCAACTCCGCCATCGCCATGGACGAACTGCGCAAAAGCTGAACCTGCGGCAATCGGGTTTCCGTCGGCATCATGCACCCCGGTGGTCACAATCAGAAGGTAGTTGGAGTCTTCGTCCAGATGGTCATTCGACTCAGCGAACAACGTCAAGCTGGCCGGATCCCATACGATTTGATTGATCCCAATCACATGCGGATTGGAAATGTCGCCATCGGCCTCTACCAAACCTCTTCCCGGCAGTTGCAACAGGAAAACCGTGTTGCTGTTGACCGTACTCACATCAATGGCGCCGTCAAACGGAATTGAGAGCCGCGGCTGCAGATTGAATCCGTCCAGCTGATTCAGCAGCGTAAGATCGGCGCAGTCTGAAGGGTTGGTGGCGCAGTTGGGAAGCGGAACATTCACGCGCAAGCCAGTAAGCTGCTGCGTATCAAAAGCCGTAAAGCGGTCACTGGGAAATGGCGACTGCGTGGTTGATTGCAGGTTAAAGAGCGGGTGCGTTTCGGCCAGGGCCAGAGCGGGTGTGAGCAGCACGATCGCAACCAGCACCACAAGGGAGCTACGTACAAATGAATATTTTTCAGTAAGGGTCGTATGCATGGCGGTAGAAAACCTCCAGGGAGAGTTGCAACGGGTGACGAAAACCTTAGACCTTAGGCAAAGCCTTGTCAATGGCTGCGATCAGGAATTTTTATGCTGATCCGGCGGTGGAGGTTAGTGTCTCTCAATCTACTACCTGCTTAATAACCCGCGTGATCTTGATTCTTTACTTACTCCGCCTTGGCCGGTGCAACAGCTCCCCACCACAATTCGGACAGACATTTTTCATCTCACGGGCACATTTCTCGCAGAAAGTGCATTCATACGAACAGATCATCGCTATACCATTCACCGCCAGCGGCTGGTGGCATTTTTCGCACTCCTGTTTCATCTCCAGCGCCATGCAACTCCTTAACGAATATGGATGTTCACCAGGTACGGGCTGCTGAATTCCGTCATATCGCCCACCTTTTTGCCCGCCACTGGCAAGAGCCGCGCGGAAAGCGGTTTATGCCACTTCACCGCGAGACTGGCCATATCGCCAATAATGCTTTCCAGCTCGTGGACTGAAATATCTCCGGGCAGTGGGATCGCGTCGAGCCCGGTGCTGCAAACCGAAGAGTATGACATGAGCGAATCGCGGCTGACTGCGCCTGCCTCCCATCGTTTGGCGAGGACGGAATCTTCCAGCACCGGCAGCATTAGTCCGCTATAACCGGCTTGCTGTACCGGCACTTTCTTTACTGCTGTGGTAATGGTGTATGCGACGCTGAGGCTGCCGGCGGACCCAATCTCGCCATGTAACAACGATTCCATCGCGCCGCCAATGGAGATTTCTTTCAGCGGAACTGGCGTTAGATCAATCCCCTGATACTTCCAGCCGCTGCTCGTCGACACGCGGTGTGCGATCTCTTCCACTTTCTTTGCTTCAGCACCCAACGCAGCGGTCAACTGCTCGCCTGCTGCATTCAGATCGCCCTTGGCATTGGCAAATACCTGCTGCACGATGTTGGCCGACTCCAGGCCAATGGCAAAACCGTGTCCGGCATCAGATGTGTGGGAGACAGGAAAGAATGGCGCGACCGGCGGCGGAAACGCGCCGGCGGCAAAATGGAAATTGCCTTCACTGTGTTCCGTGTGATCTTCCAGATACTTGATGACCTGAGCCGCAGCGCGAACGCCGTTCCAGTGAATTCCCGTATCGTCAGCCACCACCACAAAGCCGTTGATGTTCTGCGTCTCGGCCAGGATTCGCGCCAGCAACTCGGCTTGCTTGGGATCATCTGTGTCTTTGCTCATGGCTGGGCCAATGTCCGGCGTGAATCCCTCCTGCTGTGCCAGCTTGTCATAGGCCTTAAAAAAATCCAGCGCCTGCTCCGCAGTCAATCCTTTTGTATATTCGGGAAACGGCTGCGTGGTGATGCGCAGGGTCTCAACTTCATAACCGGCTTTGGTGAAGGCGTCTTTGGCTGCGCGCAGCATCTTTAACGCTTCAGCCACCTGCGCCTGATACGTGGCGCGATTCAGCCGCAAAAATGCCGTTACTGTGCGTATCTTTGGATTTATTTTGGGCAGCGGTGCATTTGTCGAAGATGCCTGTGCGAAGGCGATCGATGAGGCGAGCAGGAAAAGCAGGGTAATCGCAAAGCGCTTGAGCATGCGAAGGGATCTCCGCCTCGCATTCTACACAAGCAAGAAACCGATTACTGCAGCATTTCCGTGCCGTTGCAGTTTTTTACGATCATCTCCTGCATGGCGTCGCTGACCCGGGTAAACTCCAGCCCGTAACGAAAGCCTTCGCAGGTGCGGATGACCGCATCCAGCCTGGCTTCAGTGGACGAGTACGGAAATGTCAGTTCCAGCCGCACGGCTGTGCCGACCGGGATGGAACACGGAATGTAAGCGCCGATTCCGCCGCGGCTCAGGCTGTTGGCCCGGCCGAACGCTGAATCATTCTTCCCGTCGCTGGGAAAAGAAACTTTCAGACGAACGTCAATTTTATGGCGCGACCAACGTCTCGCCGCCGGACCTTGGTCCAGTTGTGACATGGGGAGTTCCATTAAGTTATTTCCGTCGTCTGCTTGTCATACATATTCGGCACTTTACGCAAAAACTTCAACGGTACCGCCGACATATGTACTTTTGCAGGTCACAAACTGACCCGTTGAGAAATGCCGGCTGCCGCCCTGGCGCCGCTCAGCGCGAATTTGAGTATGACCGCCGCTCCATCTGGGTGATCAGGATGTTCCACATGTCAATATCGAGCTGGAACTGATGTTTCAGCGGCGACTGCGTGGTATCGACGAACGCCAGATTGCTTTGCATCTGTGCCAGCAGCGCGCGCATTTTCCTGATGTCATCGCGCTGCGCCTGAGCATCATTGCCGCGGTTATTCCCCAACTGACGGATTTGCGCATCTTCCGCGGCGCTGGCCGCGGCTGCTTGTGAACTGGAAGCCTGTGAAGATGAGTTGGGCGTCTGCTGGACCGCGCCCAGCAGCGTAACGGAGAAAAGAGTTATGAGAACTGGCTTGAATGACATTGCGCCTCCTACGACAGTACTTAGTATTTGGTATTTAGCCGCGAGCCCGCAACTGTACGCGCCGCTGGAAGTGTCTTCACAAAGCTAAACACTCGCTAAGGCACTACTTAGTATTTGGTATTTAGCCGCAAGCCCTCGACCGAGTAGCCGCTCCAGAATTGCTCGGTCTTTCAGGCAAAGCTCAAATCACCAAGTACCACGTACCAAATGCCAACTACCGTCGTCCCGCGATTCCGTCTTTCACCACGACTCCGCCTTTCATCACAAAGCCGACATTCTCCAGCGCACGCACGTCCTGCAAGGGATCGCCGGTTACGGCAATTACGTCCGCAAACTTGCCTGCTTCCAGTGTGCCGACGTCCTTGGCGCGTCCGATGAGATCGGCCGCGCTGCTGGTGGCTGCGCGGATGGCCTGCGCCGGAGTCAGCCCAAATTTCACCATGTAGAAAAATTGCTTTGCGTTGTCGCCATGTGGATACACGCCTGCGTCCGTGCCGAAAGCCATCTTCGCTCCGCCCTTTACCGCGCGCTCAAAATTTTCCCTTTGAAGGCGTCCGATCGCGTTTTCCTTGTCGACGTTTTCTTTCGGCAGCCCAAATTCAATGGCTTTGCCCAGGATGTAATCGTCGTTGTAAATGTCCATTACCAGGTAAACGCCATGCTCTTTCGCCAGACGGATACCTTCATCATCAATCAGGCTGGCATGCTCGATTGAATCAATGCCGGCAAGGATCGCGTTCTTGATTCCCTGCGTACCGTGTGCGTGCGCAGCGATCTTGCGACCGGCCATGTGCGCTTCTTCCGCCGCGGCCTTCAGTTCTTCCGGAGTAAATTGCGGAGCGCCCGGACTATCTCCTTTGGAAAGCACACCGCCGGTGGCGAGAATCTTGATTACGTCTACTCCGTATTTCACCTGGGCGCGCACTACGTGGCGGATCTGGTCAACGCCATCGGCAATCTGGAAGTCGCGCTCTTCAGGAAACATGCTGACGCGCGTTTGCGGAGAAAAGTTATTCAGGTCGCCGTGGCCGCCGGTGATGGAAATTCCCGGCCCGCTGGCCACGATTCGCGGCCCCGGAACCAACCCTTCATTGATCGAATTGCGCAGATCCACGGCCAGAAACGGCAGCGAGCCCACATCGCGCACGCTGGTAAAACCGGCTTCCAGCGTCTTGCGTGCATTCACCACGGCAGCAAAGGCGCTTTGGAACGGCGTGTTCTTGAAATTGTAAATTTCATCATAGCGGTCAGCCCGCGCGCCAAGATGCGTGTGGCAATCGATCAATCCTGGAAGCACCGTGGCATGTGAAAGATCCACCACGGTCGCGCCTGCGGGAATTGTGACTGAATTAGCCGCCGCAACACTTTGAATGCGATCGCCCACCACAACGATGACCATGTTGTCGCGCGTTTTATCGCCCGTGCCGTCAAACAGATGTCCCGCGCGAATGTAGATAGTCTTGGGCGCGGGCGTTGGCGGTCGGCTGCTGCGCAAACGCAGGCAGAAATGCGATCATCGCCATGAAGAAAAGAAAAAGCCGTTTCATCCAAAGCTCCTGAGAAAAGTATCGGAGAGTATATACGAAGAAAAGCGGCGAGGCCGACCACGCGTCAAGCCGCCAGTGTCAGGCGCGCAGCACACCGGCCATGTTCCAGAGTCTCAAGCGGGTTGGAGCGTAGCGACATTTGCTTTACCCGCGGGGTTAAGCGGCGAGGCCGACTGCGCGCCGAGCCGCTTGCCACAGGAGCAGCATACGTTTCGCTTACTAGAAATTCTCAAGCGGGTTGGAGCGAAGCGACAAGATAAAGGTGGCGCGCCTCGGGGACTAGCTCTTGGCAACCAACAGCACTCGAGAAAAATTCAACCAGATCCGCCAGCGATCATACTCGCGGCTGTGTGAAGTCGCGGTAACCACAGCGTCTTCCACACAATTCTTGCTGAAGATCACTTGCAATTTCGATCCCAGGCCTACCATCGGGCCAATCAGCATGGTGGCATCGCGTTCACCCACGGGAAGAATCAGGTCGCGTTCCTGAAATGGAAGACCGTTGCTGGCAAGCCCGCGAAGGATCGCAATCGTCCCGCCTTCAGGGATTTGCAACGCCTGCGTTTCTTCCGACGATTCAGACGTTTCAGTCTGCGTTGCAACTCGGGCAGCTGTTTGCTCCACTGACCGTCGCTGGGTTGACCACGGTGACGGCAGGAACGCCCAGTTCCCAGTCTTCCGGAGGAAAATAAATTCCCCAGAAGTTTTCCGGCCGATAGAGTTCAATCCCGTATTCGCGCTCGCCGGAATCCGCCCAGACCACCTGGCCAACGCGCCACTTATAGGGAGCAAGCATGGCTACGCGAACTTCCATCTTGGGTTCCAGCGGAACTGCTGAACGGATCTTGGCGCCGTGCCGGTTCACAAGAATAGTTTCCGCGGCCCCACTCACGTGTGACCCGTCACTCTTCTGGCCGGAGACTGCTAAGGCTAACGAAACAAGAACACGAGAGCTTCTACGCCCCCGTTCCTGTGGAATGAGTTGCGGCATATGTCTCTTTAAGACAAAGCTTAGATTTAAGGAAACTATAGTACCCGCGGCCAGTTGCAGGCTATATTACCGGCATCTCTCCTCTGCCGATACCAAAAAGAAACGCCCCATTGTCCCACGGTAATCTCGACTGTCAATACCTTAGAATGTTCCAATCTCGGCCTGGCAACAGCTTTGGCATTGCCGGAAAAGCAAAATCTCACCCTGATGAACCCGAACAACTTTGATCAGAACAAAAGAAACTATTTGAAATCAATTGTTTAGACCAAGTTTTTCGATCTTGGGGTTCTCAGATCGTCGCCTTGAGGCCCGCCGCTTCAAACCCGACCATACAGACCGACGTTTAAAGCACCGGCTCAATGCTGCTCACATAAATGGTCTGTGTAGCTTTATTCAGCGCGCCTTTGATCTTTACTCTTTTGGCAGCTAGTTCAGCCGGCCGCTCCTGGTCACTGAGCTTATAGATCTTCTTGGTGGATGGGACATACAGAACGTACCCATATCTTCTGGCGCATCCCTTCACGCAGTTGGCTTGCGTATTCACCTTCGCCTTGGCCATCACCTCTTTGTGCGATCCCTTCACCGCACACTGGCCGTCTGTGATCACGCCCACAAATGTCTGCAGTGGCGCTGCGGCTTTTGCCGGAGCTTTCTGCGGCTTGGGCTGTGCCAGGCGTACCCTGAAAAGCACAACAGCAAACTGATAAACTGCGCATACGACAATCACGGCGCTTACTGCTCAAATATCTCTTCATTCATATCTCCTGTCCAGACTCGCCATTTCCGATCAGTGTCATCTGTGTTCATCAGTGGTAAGGTTTTGCTTTTCCGATCACCAGCGCGCCGATCACGCGCGATCCCGATCTCTAGCTTGCCTTTCCTTCCTTCGCCATGCGGGCCTGCGCCACGTCATAGCTTTCGCCATAAATCGACGGAACTTTGCCGCCCATGGGTCTCAGGTAAGTAGAAAGCTGTCCGCGATGGTGAATGGTATGGTTTTGCGAAATCGTAAGGAAGCTGACAGCCGGCATCTGAAACATGCCGCGAAAATCGATGGATTTGGTCAGTTGCTCGCCGCTCAGGCCTTCAATCTGCTTCAAATTGGCGTTGAAGCTCTCATCAAACCACGCGGCAATCTTGGCGGAGTTGTTGATGGAGTCCGGACGGTTGTTGGGCGTGAAATCAAATTTCCCCGTGCAGATGCCGCTCAAGAAACGATTTTCCGCCGCCACAATATGCCACGCCAGTTCCAGCGCGCTCTTGGCCACCGGCTCCGGACGATAGTCGCCTTTATCCAGCGGTATGGCTTCAATCACCCGCTTGGTGGTTTCGTGTTCCGTCTTGATGATGGGCAGTGTGAGTGCGAGCAAAAATTTGGCTTGATCGGGAGTCATCTGTGCAGACATGGCTGGTGTTCCTTTCGTTGGGTAAGGAAACATTCTACCAGCGGTTGCGATGGGAGCGGCGTCTCCGCCCTCTGCTGATCCGCAACGATTCGGCGGCGAGGTTGACTTCTCGGTTCACGAATCGCGCGCTCGCAGCACTGCCACCTCTTTTTCCCATGCTTCACCTTCGGCGGTTTTCCCAAGCTTGCGGAGACACTCAGCGCCTGATTTTAGTGAGTCGCCAGACTCTTGCGATCAATCCGGCCAAAGATGTTGCCTTTTCGCTTCTCTGCCACGGCACGCTCATACCAAGGGAGTGCTTCGGCGTACTTTTGCCTGCAACAAGCATACCCCCATCAAGCCCAGGCTGAGGCCCAGAGTTCGTGGTCTACACGGCCATGCACGTCGCCCTGTTCTGCCTCGACCACGGCACGCCCATACCAAGGGTGAGCCTCGTCGTGTTTGCCCTACCGACAAGCAGGTGCCCACCTGGTGCAGGCTCGTTCCCAGGCTCTGGTGGTTCACGCGCCCATGCAGGTCGCCCTTTTCCGTCTCGGCCACGGCGCGCTCATACCAAAGTTGTGCTTCAGCGTAATTCCCTGTCCGCGACAAACAGATGCCTACCTGATGCAGGCTCATTCCCAGGCTTGCATGTTCACGCGCCCATGCAAATCCCCCTTCTCTGCCTCGGCCACGGCGCGCTCATACCATGTTTGTGCTTCAGCGTAATTCACCGTCTGCGATAGACAAACGCCTACCTGATGCAGGCTGTTTCCCAGGCTTGCATGATCCACGCGCCCATGCAGATCCCCCTTCTCTGCCTCGGCCACGGCGCGCTCATACCATTTTTGCGCTTCAGTGTAGTTCCCCATCTGCGACAAACAAAAGCCTACCTTATGCAGGCTACTGCTTAATCTTTCATGGTGCACGCGCCCATCTGTATCACCTTTTTCTTTGATTGCTACGGCGCGTTCGAACCACGGTCTCGCTTCATCAAAGCGACCGATCTCATAGAGCGCCCGTCCAACGTTTTCGCCCTCGGCAATGGGAATCGGCGCTCCCCACCCATCCCACACTTCCACAGTAAGGGGAAAGGTGATGAGCTTGGAGGCAAGATCCGTACGATGGGGGTGATTCCCTACTTCAGTCGCAATTTCTGTGAAGCGATGGGCCTGGGCAATCCTGACTTTTTCAAGAAGTTCTGCCTCAGCTTCGCTAAGACGCAATGTCTGTAGAAAGCGGCCAAAGAGTTGGTGCATCTTAAGATCGGTGCCGCCTTCTAGAAGATGAAGGTCAAAGCAAGCATCCAGCCGTTTTTCAAAATCGGTCTCACTCCAGCCGACCGCCTGCTGGAGCTGCGTGGAAAGTTCAACCCGGGGAATGCGCTGGTTGAACAACGCGGCGCTATGCAGCAGTAGGCGCACCGGATCTTCCAAGCGGTCATAGACAAATGAAACGACTCGTCCGCCTCTGGCACCAAGCTGATCTTTGCCGAAGCCAGTCGGCCGCGCCGCTGCTCGTGCGCGAGCGTGATGGCCGCCGGGCAGATCTGGATGGGGAGGCCGCCAGCTAAATTGGCAAGCTGTTCACCATACTTTTCTGCCACTTCACTACCGCCCAGCTCCTTGATGAGTTGCAGCGATTCTTCGTGCCCAAGCGGCTTTACTTCCTGGGATTGCCAGCCGTCCCAGATATCGATGACGCTGGTGATCAGGACGTGGCAGGCCATTCCTGAGCGAGGCAGCCAGGGGTTGACGCCGTCAAGGGAGCCAACATTGTCATAGATTAGCAACGTGGGGACACCTCCCAGCGAATAAAACGTCTGCTGGCCCTGCTCAGGTAGCGATAAGTCTGACGGAAAATTCAGGCCAAGCAAGGTCTTTCCGATGCGGGCAAAATCCACATCGAGGGCCCCTGCGGTGGCGTTCAGCAGGAAGGTACCGCCGGGGTAGCGGTCACCGTGACGACGGGCAAACTCTTTTGCCAGTTCGCTCTTGCCTGCGCCGGAATGTCCGTGGAGCACCAGCACGGATTCCTTTTCAGGTTTGCTCAGGACTTTAAGAATGTCCTCAAGGTCTCTTTCGCGGCCAACAATAGGCAGATTGCGGCGCGAGGGAATGTTGCTGCGGAACCGGGGAAACGAGCAGGCTTTGCCGCCCTCCACAGGGGCGGGCGCGGGTGATTCACCCGCCACGCTCAAGCGGGGAATGAGAAAGCCCTTCTGATAGTCGTTTTTACTTTCAGTTGGAAATAGACTGGGATCAACCGTCCACACTTCCTTAGGTGTGTCCTCATAGCGAATGGGGAAGACCGTTAGCTCTTTGCCATTCAGCGCGCAATACATTGCGCGATTGGGCCACTTGCGCGTCTGATAGGCAGCGCCAGCCGCGCAGAACAATGACTGTCCAAATGTGGACGCCACACTTTCCACTTCTGTTTCATGAAGGTGGCCGCGCAGGATGAAATCCACCTGCGACTGTAATGCCGACTTAATGTTAGAACGCTCCAGATCATTCAGCCAGTCGAGCGGGTGGTGAATCAGCGCGACATTGAAGTCAGCTTTTAGATCGGTGAGCTTTGTCAACGCAGCTTCCAGGCTACGCCGCCGTATCAGCAGCTTATTGTGGTCGTCGTCATCCTGGCAGAAGAGGGCACTGTTCATGGACAGGATGCCGAGCTTAGTGCCGCGCACCTCCGCCAGTTCGACCGGCCCACAGGAGGTTTCACACGGCCAGCTACGGATGCCCTTGAAATACTCATCATGCCAGGCAATGAAGGCCTTCATTTTTTGCGTGAGATGGGGCTTGGGGGCGTCTGGATTGAAGTAACTGTCCGAATCCTCGCGCGAAGTAAGGGTGCGTGCCAAGCCTACCCCCAGCGTCCGGTCAACATCGTGGTTGCCGGGAATGACAAAAAGGCGGCGCTTCTCGACCTTGGCAGCATCCAGAAGATCATCAAAAAACTTTGCAGCCAGTTCGTATTCGGCAGCTTTGCCACCATGGGCGACGTCGCCGGTGGCAAAGATCAGGTCGGGCGCGCGGCCCTGTTCGCGAAAATACCGGACCGACTTGACCAGGGTCTTGAGAACGACATCACGATCATAAGGGTCACCGCCGCGGATATGAAAATCCGAGACGTGCAGCCAGGAGACTTGCATTCAGAACCTAACCTGTACAGAACCTTGGACGATAGTATACGGGCTTTTGACGTTGAGGCCGGAGTTGTGACAATGCACCGAGCATATCGGTTGGAGTCAGATTGGGTTCGGAACCGAAACGTAGTCACATTCTCCGGAACAGACTTTTTTAGAAATTTCTCTTGCATTGGCGAATAAAATACGATAAAATGAATTGAGTATTAGTCCGCCCAGGCGGAAGGAAGAAACGTTCTTTGACAACATGCACCCAGAAAACACGGATGGCGGCAGCTTGTTCGGGCTGTTTACCAAAGAGTAAAAAATGCGATGCGGCGGGGATGGATCGAAAACGCAAATCGACCCCGGTTTGGACTCGATTCAACCCCGGTTGCAACGGGATTGCACCCATGAACCCCGGGGTTGATCCGGGGTTGAATTGAATAACTCTTTTAGAATCCTAATTGAAGGCCAGGGGGGTGGGTATCCCTCTTCTACGGTTAACTAGAAAGTAAAAGAATCGCCGTAATCGCCGGCATCGCGCGTCATCGCCGGGATCGGAAAACCATGAACATACCACCGTTAACACGGATGACACGAATCGAGCAGGGATCGCAAAATCCAGAACCATACTGCGGAGACGGGGATCGAAGGCCTTTGTCGGCGAGAGCACTAGGCCCAATACGTCCGATCCAGCGTCCTGTACTGGATTGCCTCCGCGATGTGCTTGCTCTCAATCTGCGGGCTGCCTTCCATGTCTGCAATCGTCCGCGCGACTTTCAAGATTCGGTCGTGCGCCCTGGCGCTGAGTCCTTGCTGTTGCATCGCGCGTTCCAGCATGCGCTCGCTGTCAGTACCCAGGTCGCAATAGGCGCGGATCTGGCGTGAGCTCATCTGCGCGTTGGAATAGTTGCGCTCACCGGCGGCGGCAAAGCGATTGAGCTGGACATCGCGCGCCCGCACCACGCGTTCGCGAATCTGCGCCGAGCTTTCGGCCTTGCTGTCACTCCCGCGCAGTTCTTTGTAATTCACCGCCGGAACGTCAATGTGAATATCAATGCGGTCCATCAGCGGCCCGGAAATTTTGGACACGTAGCGCTGGATCATCGTCTGCGAGCACGGACACTCTCTCTGTCCCGACCCATGGTAGCCGCACGGACACGGATTCATGGCGGCTGCCAGCATGAATCGCGCAGGAAACGTCAGCGACATGGACGCACGCGCAATGGTCACGTTGCCGTCTTCCAGCGGCTGCCGCATTACCTCCAGCACGTTGCGCGGAAACTCCGGCAGCTCGTCCAGAAACAAACACGCCGTTATGCGAAAGCGAAACTTCGCCGGGACGCGGAATGATTCCGCCGCCGATCAGCCCCGCATCGGAAATTGTATGGTGGGGCGAGCGGAACGGCCGCACGCTCACCAGCCCGGAAGCGGCGTCCAGCACGCCGGCCACGCTGTGGATCTTGGTGGTCTCCAGCGCTTCTTCAAACGTAAGCGGCGGCAGAATGCCGGAGACGCGCTTGGCCAGCATGGTCTTGCCGGAACCTGGCGGGCCGATCATCAGAATGTTGTGCCCGCCGGCACAGGCAATTTCCAGCGCGCGCTTGGCCGTGAACTGCCCGCGCACTTCCTTAAAGTCCGCCGCGCCGTCGTGGTCGGTCTCTCCCAGCATCTGTGATGTATCCACCTGCAGCGGAGAGATACCGTTGCCGCTGTTCAGCAGATTGACCACATCAATCAGCGACTTTACCGGATAAACATTCACGCCGCTCACCACAGCAGCTTCCCGGGCGTTCACTTCCGGCACAATCAGGTTGGCAATCTTCTTGGCGCGCGCCGCAATGGCAATCGGCAAAGCTCCGCGTACGCCTCTTATTCCGCCATCGAGTGACAGTTCGCCCACCATCACGTACTCAGTGAGCTCTTTTTTTATCAGGCCGCCGTAAGCGCCCAGGATTCCCATGGCCATCGGCAGGTCAAAGCCTGAGCCTTCTTTCTTGATGTCAGCCGGAGCAAGGTTGATGGTGATTTTGGTGAGCGGCACTTCGAACCCGCAGTTTCGTAATGCGGCGCTGATGCGCTGCCGGCTCTCCTTCACCGCGGTGTCGGGCAGTCCTACGGTCTGGAAATTCTCTTTAGGGTCGCGCGACGGGCTGACATCGACTTCAACCTCAATAATATTCGCGTCGATTCCATAAACTGCGGCGCTCTGGGTCTTGAAGAGCATGCTTGCGGGTGTTCTCCTGGACTGGCAGAGCATTCTAGCAAGAGCATGCTGAAATGCAGAATTTTGCAGACTGCATTACACCGGAAGTACCTTGGAGCCGTGACCTCCTGAGTTACCTAAGTGCATGTTTCCATTGAATCTGTGCCCTTTTGAAAGTACCATCAAGCCATTCTGCCGGTGTTTCTATGACGCAGTATCTTGAGCCTCGCGTTGATATCAGCCTCGACGTAAAAGTATGGGGTATGGATCTCTACGGCAAACCGTTTGTGCAGCATGCGCGCACGGTGAATGCCAGTTCGGTAGGCGCGCGGCTTATCGGGATTGACTGCGTACGCGAAGGTGAAGTCATTTCTCTTCAGCATGAAAATCAGAAAGCGCGCTGCAAGGTCGTGTGGGTTGGACGTGACGCCGCTAAGTCAAGGCAGATCGGTATTCAGGTAGTTGAACCCGACAAGAGACTTTTCGGCGCAAAGCTGAAAACGCCGGCCATACAGAAAACGCAGTCTGCTTCCGGCTTTATCGGGTTTGCCGGGGCGGCCCAGGCTGCGCAACAGGCAAGGAGGCCTATGCCAGAACCAACGGGAACCAGAAGGGCCCAGCAGCGTTTCCACTGCACCGGCGGCATTGAGATGCGCCGCAATGAAAGTGCGCCACCGGTGTTTGGCAATTTAAGTGACCTCAGCCTGACCGGCTGCTACGTTGAAACCGTGTCCACGCTGCCCGTTGGCAGCGAAATTCTTTTCATGCTGCGCATTCGCGAGAGCGTTGTGCGCGGCCGCGCGCAGGTCAAGACGTCACACCACGCCGTGGGCCTGGGCCTGGTATTTACCCAATTAAGCAAAGACGACCAGGGTAAGCTCGAATATGTTCTCAGTCTTCTTTCCGGATCGCTCGACTTGAGCACTGACGATCCCAAAAAACTCGCGCCTGAAGATCCGTTGCCCGCTTCTCGGCCCTCTTCCATCAACACCGTTCAGCCAATTTCACGCGGAGGTTCTGGCAAAATGTCGAGCCATATGGCCAATCAGGTTACCCGCACAATTGAAGAGCTCAATGAGTTGGAACAGGGACTGGTCATTGACAAGGTGGATCCTCGCATCATCGCGCAATTTCATGATGCCGTGGAGCACCTCCGCCAGACTGCGTGGTCCGTGGTGCAGTGGGTCAAGCTGAACTCCAAAGGCGGTGATCCTTTTGAGGTGCTGCCTCAGCTTGAAGCCGAGCGCCTGCACATGCTGCGCAAACTTGCCCACAACGTCACCGCCGATCTCGATTCCGGCAGCGTGACGCGCTTTACTGAAGGCATCTCAAATATTTATGAAGAGGTGCAAGCGCTCTACCGAGGTCTGAGAAGGATTGTGATCGATTCGGCGGAAGACAAGTAGCTACATCCCGAGCGAAGCTTTTTCCGAAGTCCCGAACCCGAGCCTTTCGGGTGAGGGATCCCTATCATCTAGAAGACCGAAAGAGCTTTCGGTAGTGGGTCAGTTTGAAATCAATTTCAACCCACTCCTAAAATTCGTCATCCTGAAGTCCGTGAGCGAGCAAGCGTCTTCTTCAGCTTGCGAGTAGGACTGAAGGACCTTGTGCTTGAGGTTCTGATAAAGGTGCACTTTAAATCAAACTGAGCCACTACCCGCATTTCAGAAGATTCGCGTTGATTCGCGGCTTAATTTGCCGCTCTGCCTTTAGCTTCTCGCAGCTACAGGGCTCCCTCACTGCGTTCGGGATTTCAGAAAGAGTTAGATTCGTTCCACAGCCAGCGCCACGGAATTTCCGCCGCCCAGACACAACGCAGCGATGCCCCGCTTGCCATTCCGCCGAATCAACTCATAAATCAGCGTCACCAGCACGCGCGTGCCGCTGGCGCCTATCGGATGTCCCAGCGCCACTGCGCCGCCATTAACATTGACTCTGGCGGGATCGATACCCAATTCCTTGATCACCGCCACGGACTGCACCGCGAACGCCTCATTGATCTCGTACAAATCAACGTCTTCCGGCTTCCATCCGGTCTTGGCCCATATTTTCCTTATGCCATCCACCGGCGCCATCATCACCCACTCCGGCGCTGTGCCGCTGGTTGCCTGCGCCACCACGCGGACCATCGGCTGCGCGCCCAGTTGCTTCGCCCTGGACGCTGACGTCACTACCACGGCCGCCGCACCGTCATTCATCGTGGATGCATTTCCGGCAGTCACCGTGCCATCCTTCTTGAAAACAGGTTTCAGATTTCCCAACGCGACCACGCTGCTGTCCTCTCGCGGGCCTTCGTCCTTCTCAAACAGCACCGGCGCTTCGCCTTTCTTCTTGGCCGGCAGTTCCACCGGGACAATCTGGCTCTTGAAGCGGCATTCCTTCCAGGCCTGCACCGCCTTCTGATGCGAGCTCACGGCGTATTCGTCCTGCTGTTCACGCGTGACGCCATATTTCTGCGCGACGTTCTCGCCCGTCATGCCCATGTGGTAGTTGTTGTAAACGTCCCATAGGCCGTCATTCACCACGGAATCGACGATCTGCGAATTTCCCAGCCGATAGCCTTTGCGCGCCTGCGGCAAGTAGATACGGTGCATTGGTCATAGATTCCATACCGCCTGCCACAACGATTTCAGCGTTGCCGGTCTGGATGGCCTGCGTCGCCAGCGCTACGGCTTTCAATCCTGAGCCGCAAACTTTATTGATGGTCATTGCGCCGACAGTATTCGCCAGTCCCGCCGCCCAGCGCCGCCTGTCGCGCGGGATTCTGTCCCAGACCCGCAGCCACCACCAATCCCATGATGCATTCATCCACTTGCGGGGGATCCACCTTGGCCCGCTTTACCGCCTCGCGCACCGCGATGGCGCCCAACTGAGGAGCAGACAATGGCTCCAATGATCCCTGAAATTTGCCGATGGGCGTGCGCACGCCGCTGATAATGACAACCTCTTCCATAAATCTCTCCTTATGAATGCGAACCCTTCATTATAAGATGAAGTTGGCAGTGGGTCGGTTTCAGAACTCACCCACCTGATCGTACCAGCCGTCCAGCGTCTCGACGCGCCGGGAGCGGGGCCTTTAGGCAGACGTTCATCGCAGTAAACGATGAACCCGCACTATGAACCCATTCCAAATCTAGGTAAACTGCCCCAGAGAACCTATGACAATTGAACCGCAGTCCACGTCCCAAGTTCCTTCATCTCTCTCTGAACCGCTTGTCGCCCCGGCCCCGCCGGCAAACCCTGCTTTGATCGCGCCGCTGTGGCATACGCTGCTGATCATGGCATTGATCCTGGGCAACTCTTTTCTGGGTTCGTCAAAGGTCAGGTGCGGTCCACAGTTCGGGTTCACGAATTCTGCTTTACGGTGGAACATTCGTCACGCAATTTGTGCTGATCCTTTTGATTTGGTTTGGCATTCGTCTGCGCGGCGTGCGTATGCGTGACCTGATCGGTGGACGCTGGAAAACCGTGGAAGCATTTTTGCTGGACGTTGCGCTGGCTGTCGGCTTCTGGATTACGTCAATACTGGTTCTTTTCGGGATCCGCGTGGCATTAGGCACCATCGATCTCCACAATATGCAGAAATCAGTCGACGATACCCTGCGCCTTCTGGGCCCAATGGCTCCCCACACTTATCTTGAGGCCGGACTTTTTGTGCTCTTGAGCGTGTGCGCGGGCTTGTTTGAAGAAATTATCTTCCGCGGATATTTACAGCGCCAATTTGGCGCGCTTGGCCGCAATGCGATCGTCGGCATCGTGGCTTCGGGAATCATCTTTGGGCTTGCGCACGGATACCAGGGTACTCGAATGATGATTGTGATTGCTTTCTATGGGATTTTCTTCGGCATACTGGCCCACCTGCGGAAGAGCCTTCGGCCAGGCATGATGGCCCACGCATTCCAGGATTCCATCGCCGGTATCGGACTTTTTAAACTCGTTACCCGGCATTGATCGTTCTTCGCATGCATCGTATGCGCTGGCAAAACGGCCGCATGGTAAAAAAATAATTAGTTACCAAGGTACCCGCGCACTGTCTTTACCATCGCACTGATTTTCTTTCGCGCTTGAAATTGCGCGTGATCGGAATTGTTCTTATATCGCTCAAAGCCGCTAGCATCAAGGCGTTTTCGCATCGCTCGAATATCTTTTTTCCAATTTTCGATTGCGTTTCCACTCTGAAGTGACTCTCCGACCATCTTTGAGCCATCCGGCAATCAAAGATGACATCAATTTTTTTCTTGACTTCGATTTTCAACCACTCTATACATTCATCAATTGCGGTTTTTTACTTAGGACCGCACATCCATGAAAAATGGAAAGGGAGAATAGAAACATGGCAACCAAGAAAAAGGCAAAAAAGAAGAGCAAGAAGAAATAACAACTCTTCAAATCAAACCAAAAGGGGATGCGTAAGCGTCCCCTTTTAGTTTTTTGCCCTCATTATTCATGCGCGATTGTCATTAATGCGCGGTCATTGGACAGCGGTCATTGGACAATAACGGCAACCTGTCGAATTTTGACGTCTGGAGTTCTTGCTTGAAAACAAACCGCAACCTCCTGCTGTACTCCGTTCTTGTTCTGGCCGTGCTTTACGTTCTTTATGACGCGCAAGCATGGCTGGTGCGCATCCCGGCGTACCGCCATCTCTACCGCGGCCATCCGTTTTACGTTCATGAAGGAATCAAGACCTCGCTGCAAATTCTTCTTTGCCTGTTGGCGGTCGCCGTTTCGCTGGGAAAGAATTTCAGAAAAATCTTTGCCGAACTCGGCTTGGATCGCGGTTTCAGGAAGGGACTACTGTTCGGGTTCCTGGCCACCATACCATTTTTCGTAGGCCTGGCGGTCACCCACCACATCGGCAAACTCGCCTGGCCGAATATTTTCTATCTCGCCTTCTTTGCGCCTTTTGCGGAAGAGCTGTTGGTTCGCGCTTACGGATTCGGCCAGCTCTATCGCCGATGTCGATGGCCGGTGTGGCTGGCGATGCTGCTTACCGCGACTCTATTTGGCTGGGGGCATGTAGAGCAGGGAGGCAATTTTCGTGAAGCCGTAGCCCTTTTTCTTCTGCTGGGCAGCGGGGGCATGTTCTTTGCCTGGTTTTATTACCGCTGGGATTCCATCTGGTTCCCCTTGACCGTCCATGCCCTGATGAATTTTTATTGGGAGCTTTTTTCTGTCAGCAAGACCGCACTGGGGGGATGGTTTCCATTCTTCCTGCAATGGATCACGATTCTGTGTGCCGCCTTGCTGACATGGAAGGTCGCAAGAAAACAATCCGCAGCGCAGGTTTCAGTCTGATGCCTTGCTTGCCGGGAGCGCTTTGCTGTTTTGCGGCGCGGCGTCTTCCAGCAGCGAAAGTTCTGTGCTAGTGGAAGAACCCTGCGCTTCTGGATCGTCGAACTCCAGCGTCAAATTTCTCGTCGTGGTCTCAATGGGACTCAGTTCGGCAATCTCCTCAGTCACCGGCGCTCCCAGTTCAACAAACTTTCTCGCCGATACCATCACGCGGCTCTCCAGCGATCCCACGGCCTTGTTGTAAGACTCAACCGCGCGATCCAGCCCTTTGCCGACGCCCTCCACGTGCGCACCCAGCAGGCGCAGCCGATCGTGAAGCTCCTTGCCCAGCGCGCTGATCTCTTTTGCATTGCGCGCCAGCTTTTCCTGGTTCCATCCGTAGGCAACAGCCTTAAGCAGGGCGATCAGGGTGGTTGGCGATGCCGGAATCACCTTCTGCGCTACGCCGCGTTCAATCAGTCCCGGCTCCTGCTCCAGTGCCGCGCTGAAGAAAGTTTCACCGGGCAGGAACATCACTACAAATTCCGGCGTGGGATCAAACTGCTCCTGGTATGCCTTGGAGCTGAGCTTCTCCATGTGCGAGCGTACCTGGGCGGCGTGCTCCGTAAGCTTCTGCCTGCGCACCTCGTCGTCCGTGGTCTCTATGGCATCCAGATACGCCAGCAGCGGCGTCTTGGCATCCACCACCACGTTCTTTCCACCGGGCAGCTTCACGATCAGGTCAGGGCGCAGCCGGCCCGCGCTGGTGGTCACCGTTTCCTGTTCCACAAAGTCGCAGTAAGGCAGCATGCCGGCGATCTCCACCACGCGACGCAACTGGATTTCTCCCCAGCGTCCGCGGACGTGCGGAGTGCGCAGCGCGCGCACCAGGTTCCCCGTCTCGCTCTGAAGCTTTTCCTGGGTAGTGATCAGCGATCGTACCTGTGCTGTAAGATCGCCATACGCCCGGTCGCGAACACTTTCCATCTGCCTTATCTGGTCATCCACTTTCTTCAGCGACTCCCCGATCGGCGCAACCAGATTTTCGACTGCCTGCTGCCGCAGCTCCAGATCGCCTTTGGCTTCACTCTGGAACTTTTCCAGTGTCGATTGGGCTAGGTGAAGGAACGCCTGATTATTGCTCTTAAGCGCTTCAGCGGAGAGGGCCTGAAAACTTTCTCGCAGCTTCTCCTCCATCCGGTTCAGCAGTGCAGCTTTTTCTTCATTCGCTTTGCGCTCGGCCGCGACGGTTCCTTCCAGCCGGTCCATCTCGGATTTCAACTTCGCCGTTTTGGCAGCCTCCGCACGCAGGACACCCAACTCCTGTTGCAGCAGCGACAATTTCGCGTTCAACACTGCCGCATTCGGACGCACCAGCAGCCATGCAATGGCGAATCCAAAGGCTGCGCCCAGCGCTACCAGCAGAACGTTTGCCAGACCCATCATGCCCCCACCTCGATCTCAACTCGCGCAGTCAGAGACCTCATCCATTCACTCCTGCCACTCTTTTCTCAGCATCAATCTCGAGCGGTTTCACCGGCAGAAAGACGCGCTGCTCCGTCGCCGGACATAGATTTTGATAATCACACCAGCGGCAATGCGATCCCGGCTTGGGATCGAACTCGCCACGGCTGATCCCCTCTGCTGCCTCTTCAATTTTTTCTCTTGCGGAATCGAGCTGCTTCGGCGTCCGGCTGGAAACAGCCAGGCTATTGTCCTGCACGTTCACCAACACCAACTCTCGCGGTGACAAATTCATCTGCGCCACTGCCATGGCATAGATCGATAGCTGCAAGCTCTCATCGGCAAACTTGCGTTCCTTCGGCGCTCCGGTCTTGTAATCGATTACCCGCACCACGCCGTCTTCAAGCAGGTCAATGCGGTCAATGCGGCCTTTTATTTCGCGCTGACCCAGCTTAAAGCTGAACTTTTGCTCCGTGGCAATCACGTTGGCAGAACCTCGTGGGCTGGCCAGCAGCAGCGTGCGCAACTGGTCGACCCCGCGTTCTTCATACATCTTCCGCTGCACCGGATCGTCAATGTAGCCTTTGCCGAATTCAACCTTGAACGCCTCAATTGCATCTTCAACGCTGAGTTCCCTGGCGTGCGCTGCCGGATCGTAATAATTCTTCAGCACCGTGTGAATGGCAAAACCATATTGCATGGCTGCCGCAGCCTCGCCGGGGATTTTCCAGTCGCGCTCCAGCTTGAATTTCATGGGACAGGTCGCGTAGCTCTGTACAGCATTCGCGCTGAGCGCCATCTCCGCTGAGAAAGCGGGTGGCAACAGCATCCAGCGTCCCAGAGGTGAAGGATCAAGCGGCAGTGCGGCAGGACTCATGTCCTCGCTGTTGCGCGCAGTCAGCGCAGCGGTCAGCCGTCGGTCGCCTATAAGTGGCCGCAAGAAGCCCGGCGGCGTGGGATCTTTTTTCCCTTTCCCTGGACGAGACCCGATACTCAGCCTGTCGCGTGCCCGAGTGATAGCCACGTAAAAAAGCCTGCGCTCTTCCTGGTCATGCACCAGCTTGCCTTCTCCCACGGCGATAGAATTGCGCAGCGCCGGCGGAAACTCAAACAGCCCTTCCTTGAAATACGTGGGAAATGCCCCTGAAGTGACCCGCAGCAGCCAGACGTGAGAAAACTCCAGCCCCTTGGCCGCATGTACGCTCATCAACTGCACGGCGCCGGGGTTGCGGCGCTCCAGTTCCGCCATTTGCTCTTCCGTAAACAACGGAATGATGCCGCGGCCCTTCTGGTAGTAATCAAGATATTGCAAGAACTCCGGCAACGAAGTGTCCTTTACGAATGCCTTTTTCTCCCAGGTCGCGGCAAAACGCAAGATCGCCTGTACGACTGCATCCCGCTCCGGCAAGCCAAACTGGCGGACAAGATACGTGAGCGCGCCTTCCGCGCTTAGCTCCTGCTCCCGAATGAATGCACGAGCTTCTTTGATTGCGGCGAGCACCGGCGCAGCCGACTCCAGTGTTTGCAGCACGGCCTTGAAGCTCTTCTGGCCAGCGGCGGCGCTCAGCTTTTTCCGTAACTCATCGGCCGCGACATTGAATTTTGGCAGCGCGCAGACACGGAACAGGCTGTCCGCATCGTTGTCATTCCCGACGGCCCCTGCCAGAGCCAGCACATCGCGCGCCATGGCCGTTTCCAGCACGTTGAGCCCAATCACGATAAAAGGAATGTCACGCGCCGCAAGTTCCGCCATCAGATCTTCCCGCTGCATGTGCTGGCGGTACAGCACTGCCATGGAACAATCACCCGGACGCAGGTTGCGTCGCAGTTGCTCAATCTCTTCACCAATCAGCGCGGCCTCGCCTTCGTGGCAATCGGTGAGAACAATCTCTACCGGTTCGTCAAAGACGAAGCGGCCTTCCTGCTGGTCGCGGCGGTCGCGTCCGGATTCAAGCTGCGCGCGCTGGAACTTTACCCGGTCACCCAGCGATTGCACCGGAGGATTTTCATTGATGGCCGCGAATGCCACGCGCAGAATGTTTCCGCGCGAGCGCTGATTTTCGTCCAGCACCACGCCCTCAGTCAGAGGAAAGCGCTTCTGAAATTCTTCAAAGGCCGCGCTGGACGCGCCACGAAAGCGATAGATGGCCTGGTCCGGATCACCTACGGCAAAAATGTTCTGCTCGTCGCCGGCAAGGAGCTGCGCCAGAATGATGTTGCTGGAGTTGCAGTCCTGAAACTCGTCGATCAGGATGAACCGAGCTTTGCGACGCTCGCGTTCCAGCAATGCTGGGGTCGAGTCCAGCAGCCGCACGGCATTGCGGATCATCATGCCAAATGTGCCCAGATTGTCGCGCTCCAGCAGCCGCATGGAGTTCGTATAAACGCGCGCAATCTCCTGCCAGCGTTCGATGATTTCCTGCGCGCCCATCTCTTCCACTTCTTTGGAGCGGCAGTTGCGCGGCAGATCGGCGCCGGGACGCAAGCTATCGACGTATTGCTGGAACTGTTCCGGACCCACGAGCTCTTCATGGCAACGATCAAAGAAATTTTTCAGGTCTTCAAGAAACTGGCCTAGATCGGCCGGCTTGATGAAACGCTTCAAGCCCAGTTGATCGATGCGCTGCCGCAGGAACACGTACACGTCTTCCGGCAGCAGCAAGTTGAAATCCTGACCTGCCCGCTTCAGCACGCCCAGGCAATAAGCATGGAAGGTTCCGGCGAATGTTTGTCTTAAAGCGGTTTGTTTAGGCCGGGGTCTTTCGGCAGGCGCTTCTCCACCCGGGCCTTCAGCTCGTCGGCTGCATTGTCAGTGAATGTGATGGCCAGAATCTCATCCGGCTTGGCGTGTCCTTGCTCAATGAGCCAGGCAATACGCTCCACCAGCACCGTGGTCTTGCCTGTGCCCGCGCCTGCAAGCACCAGCATGGGACCATGAGCGTGCTCAATCGCCTGTCTCTGCTTCGAATTAGGAGTAAAAATCGTCACCGATACCACTTGTATCCTTATTATGCGAATCTAAGGCGAAGGAGGCAATGGCTAAATGGAATTAAGTTGAGGAAAAGTCGGTTTCTTTTGCGGAAGCGCCCGCTGGATGCGGACTTGAACTTGCTCAAATGAAGCCGTCAGGCCGATTCCAGCTCTGCCATCGCAACCGCCACCGCAGCAATTGCCGCAGTCTCCGCGCGAAGGATTGTGTGGCCCAGGGAAGCCGGTTTCCATCCTGACTCATTAAAAAGTTCTAACTCCGTCTCTGACCATCCGCCTTCAGGCCCAAATGCCATTGAGAGGGGAGGTGCGCAATCATTGAGCACGGTTTTCAGTGAAATGTGTTCCTCCGATTCAGAAAGCGCGATCCGCCTTCCCTGCGCTTCCCCAATGGCTTTCTTCAGCGCCACAGGTTCGGCAATCTCGGGGGGCGCAATCCGTCGCGCCTGCTGTGACGCTTCGCGCGCAATCTTGCGCCAGCGCTCCACGCGCTTGGCTGCAGCCTTGACCAGATGCTGTTCCGTCCTTTGGGCGATCATCGGAACAACGCGGCTCACGCCTAGTTCGGTGAGCTTTTCCAGCGCCCACTCCAGGCGGTCGAATTTAAAAATGGAAAGATAGACGGCAATTTGCGGTAGCGCAGCGCTTTCAACTTCTGCGCCAAGTTCAAACTCAACCTGATCGTGCGACGCAAAGACTACCTTCGCGGAACGGAGCACGCCGTCGGCAGCGACGTCAAATTCCTGGCCTATTTTTACACGGAGAACGCGGAAGAGATGATTAGCGTTGGGGCCCAGCAGAAAAGCGCGTTCGCCTTCCACGCGATCGGCAATCCAGCGCCTGCGGGTCATACGCGCTTGAGCATTACGTAAGAGCCGGCAGCCAGCCCAAGGTAGAGAATCCCCAGCAAGCGGCTTTGAAATACCAACGCTTCCAGAGTGGGATATTGCGCCTGGAAATACGCTTCAGCGGCGCTGAGCACGGAGAAGACGGTGCCGATGACGATCCAGCTCTGGTGGCCCCAGGGAAGAAAATAGATTCCGCCAAAGACCACGCCGACGGCGAGAAAGAGCAAACTGCGCATCTTAGCTTTGGAAATCGCATTCGTGGCTTTGAAGCGTTCCAGTTGCAGCTCAGCAAAGCGGCGCGGCAGCAGCAAACGAATCAAGCCGGCCATGCCTGCAACAACTACGACGAACCAAATGTAGTATTTACCCAAAGATGTCTTTCACCTTTTCGAACAGGCTGCGCGGCTCCGGCTTGTTATCGATACTAAACGTCTCTCCCAGTTCGGCCATCAACTCGCGCTGGCGCTTGGTAAGCTTGCGCGGCGTCTCCACGCGGACTTTAACGTACATGTCGCCTTTACCCGAGCTCTGGAGCGCCGGAACGCCTTTTCCGCGGACGCGGAACGTCGTCCCCGATTGCGTTCCTTCCTGGATCTTCAGCTTGTGCTCGCCACCATCCAGAGTTGGGATGACAATTTCCGCTCCCATGGCCGCCTGACTAAATGAAATTGGCACAGAACAATGCAGGTCCTTGCCTTCACGCTCAAAAAACGGATGCGGCTTTACTTCCAGCACCACATAAAGATCGCCGGGAGGGCCGCCATTGGGGCCCACATCGCCCTGCTCCTGATAGCGAATGCGGGTGCCATCTTCCACGCCTGCAGGTACGCTCACGTCGATCAGATGCTCTTTCATCATGCGGCTTTCGCCTTTGCACTTGCTGCAGGGATCGGAAATAACGCGTCCTTGACCGTGGCAGGTTGGGCACGGCCGAGCAATGCTGAACATGGCCTGCTGATAGCGGACCTGGCCGCGGCCTGCGCATGTTTGGCATGTGGTTGGTCCCTTCGATCCCGCAGATCCTGTGCCGTGGCATTGCTCACATGCTTCATACCGGCGCACTTTGGCCTGGGTCTTTCTTGCCGAAGGCGGCTTCCTCAAAGGTAAGCGTAATATCCGCGCGGGCGTCTCCACCGCGTTGCACACGGGTACGTCCTCCCCGTCCGCCACCGACATTCACGCCAAAGAAATCGCTGAAGATGTCGCCAAAAATATCGCTGACGTCGGCGAAGTTGGAAGCGTCAAACCCGCTAAAGCCGCCGCCACCGTTCACCGCCGCGTGGCCATACTGGTCATAGCGTGCGCGCTTGTCCGCGTCCATCAGCACGCTGTAGGCTTCAGTGCACTCCTTGAACTTTTCCTCCGCCTCGGCGTTGCCTGGGTTGCGGTCTGGATGCCACTGCATGGCCAGCTTGCGGTATGAGCTTTTGATCTCCTGCTCCGTGGCTGTGCGGCTCACGCTCAATATTTCGTAATAATCGCGTTTTGCTTGTGTCGCCAAAAATTACCTCAATCGTCGATTGGATGAATGCCTTACTTGAAAAGCTCCAGGAGATCCAGAAGCATGCCCACCAACTTCCCGTACGTCGGTTACGCTTGGAATCGGCGGTGATGGCTCTGGAGATAAGCGTTTAGCTCAGCGTCCTTCTTGTCTTCCGCAGAGTCCTCTGCCTTAAAACGCGCATCGTAACGGTGATTTCTTGCGAAGTACCCTACCCCCTCCCCCTCAACTAGGATTCCAAAGGGGTTACAGCATTCATCCCCGGGGATCGCCACCTAGCCGCCTACCTTTTTTGCTACTCTCACCATTGCCGGACGTAACAGCCGTCCTTTGATTCGATAGCCTGGCTGCAACTCTTCCAGCACATGATGATCTGGAGCGTCATCGGTTTCAACCATCTCAATGGCTTCATGCACCCGTGGATCAAATGGCTCGCCCTGCGCCGGAACGCGCTCGATATTCAATTTCTGCAGCACGTCCTGTAGCTGCTTGAAGATCAGTTCCACGCCCTTGCGCAGGTCTTCCGGCTTGGCGGCAGCGTTTTTGAGCGCCAGAGTAAAGCTATCGACTACCGGAAGCAGCGAGCGGGCAGCATCCGAAACGGCATAATCGCGGTAATCGGCATTTTCTTTTGCCGCACGCTTGCGATAGTTATCAAACTCGGCCTGCAATCGCGCCAGCCGTTCAAACAGATCATTGCGTTCAGCGCGCAGCTTCTCAACCTCGCTGCCAACGGTCGCTACGGAACCTTGGGGATCACTGCCGGAAACGCTCTTTTCCTCAAACCCGTCCGCCGGATCAGCCGCCGGGAGTTCTTTTTCCAACGTCTGATTTTGCTCGTCTTTCAATTGCGTATCTTTTAGCTGTTCTTCCAGGCTGATATCAGCCTGCCCATTGCCCTTGCTCATCACTGCACCTGGTCTCTTGATTGGAATTTTCACGTGTTCTCATTCAGCAGCTTGTCAAAAAGCTGTGCGATGTACGAAACCGCCGTGATGGTGTGTTGATAGTCCATGCGGGTTGGACCAATGACCGCCAGCGATCCTCGCATCTCTTCGCCTACGCGCGCCGGCGCCCCGATCAGCACGAAGTTGCGCATCTCTGGCACCGCTTCTTCCAGGCCGATCACCACGCGAACGGCTTCCTGTCGCGTATCCAGATAGGCTGAAAGCAAATCAGCCACGCGTTCTTTCTCTTCCAGCGTCTTCACCAAATCACGCAACCGGAGACGGTCCTGGTCATTGCCCACCAGGTTCGCCACACCCTCTACAAAGATGTTCTTGGCAGGCTCTTCGGCTGCCAGCGCGCCACCTTTATAAAGCTCATCCAGGCTCTTCATCAGCCTGTCGTATTCAGAGCGCTCATCGTCTATGCGCCGGCGCAGCTCTGCTTTAACGTTGCTGATGATCCAGCCGCGGAAATTCTCATTGATGTAATTGGCTGCCGTGTTCAGGTCGCTCTGGTCCAAATCGCGCTCCAGGCGCATCATGCGGTCATGCACTACGCCTGATTTTGTCACCACCACGGCCAGCACGCGATTGTTGGCCTGACGTGAGAAGTAAACATGTTCCAGTGCGTTCTTCGGCCCCACATTACCGATGGCCACTCCAACGCCGCTGGAAACCAGCGACAGAACGTGTGACGTCCGCTCTAGAAATTCCTGCACGTCAACGGTGCCCTGCAACGTGTCTGAAATGAGCGTCTGGTCGGCCACCGAGATCGTCGCCTTGCCGGAAATCTGGTCTACGTAATACCGGTAAGCCTGCGACGTCGGCACGCGTCCAGCCGAAGTGTGTGGCTGCTCCAGGAAACCGCTCTCCGCCAAATCTGACATCACATTACGGATCGTCGCTGGACTAAGACCATCTTTATTGTGGCGTGAGAGCGTGCGTGACCCCACCGGTTCGCCCGTGGAGATATACGTCTCTACGATAGCGGTGAGGATTTCCCGCTCACGAGGGCCGATTTGTCCTGGATGTGGCATGCTGCAGACTTGCTAAGAGTTTTATTTACAACAACTTGACAGAAATTTTGTGAACTCCTGCTAAGTTAGATTTTAAGGATGTTAGTGGGCTATTGTCAAGGTAGCACTTGGACAGAGAGAGTGCTAAGAAGCCGCTTTTTATTTGGTATTTGGCTTTTAGCTTTTGGCTTGAGGCTTTTGCCAGTCAGCACTTCGCAGAGAGCCGAACGATCTCAGACCGATTCCGTGAAATTCAACGGAGCCCTTCATTTGTATTGGGAGTCACAACCGCTTGGAACCACGACACAAAGCCAAAGGCCAAGAGCTAACAGCCAAGAGCCAGGCGGCCACAGGCCGCTATTGCACCTGTATCACGTCTCCCGGCGCGCTGCTGCTTTTAACCTCGGCCAGACGCATCAATACCCGCTTGGTGAAGTCATAGAGAGACTTGGAGTGAGGATCATTCTCGCCCGCCAGCGCTGGAGGCGTACCTGCATCGCCGCCTTTGCGGATCTCAGGATCAAGCTCAATCGATCCCAGAAATGGCACGCCGAACTGCTGCGCTGTGCGCTCTACTCCGCCTTTGGAGAAGATATCAATCTCCTGGTGGCAATGCGGGCAGAGGAAATGGCTCATGTTCTCCACCAGTCCCAGCACATCAACGCGTGCAGTGCGGAACATCTCAATGGCCTTGCGGCCATCTTGTAGCGACACATCCGAAGGAGTCGATACCACCACCGCGCCCGTAAGAGGCACAGTCTGGAACAAAGAAATCACAACATCGCCGGTGCCGGGAGGCAGATCGACTACCAGGTAATCCAGTTCGCCCCAAACCACCTGTTGTAAAAACTGGCGGATAATCTGGTGCAACATCGGCCCACGCCAGACGATGGGCTTATCGCCGGGATTCAGGAATCCCACGGAGATAATCTTTACCCCATAATTCTGCAAGGGCTCGATCAGGTTCTCATTCAGCACGCGTGGTTGCTGGCTGGTATGCATCATCAGCGGAACGTTGGGGCCGTAAACATCGGCGTCCAGAAGGCCGGTCTTGTAACCCATTTTTGCCAGTGCCACGGCCAGATTCACGGCGATGGTGGTCTTTCCCACACCACCTTTGCCTGAACCAACCGCGATGATGTTGCTGACTCCCGGCAGCGGGAATGGTCCCTGCTGCTGGGCTCCGTGCTGATGTCCGTGAGCCATAGGTATGATTTGATTATACGGGAATCGTGGTAAACCAGTTTTGCGAGCGCGAATGCCTGTTCAGGCCTAGCTCTTCACCGCATTCTTTCGGCCCATCTCCCATTTCCTTAGCTCTCTGCGCCGTCCCGCATCCTCATAGCGTCTTTTTTCTTCGTCCGTTTCCGGCGCTACCTGTGGCACAGATTTATGCTTGCCGTGTGCATCCACGGCAACGAAGGTCAGATACGCTGACGCGACATGCTGCGTGGTCCCGGCAATATAATTTTCCACCCAGCACTTTACGCCAATCTCCATGGACGTATTGAAGGCGCGGTTGACTGAAGATTTCAAAATCAGCAGGTCGCCAATGTGCACCGGCCGCCGAAAATCAATGTGGTCAATGGATGCAGTAACCACGTGACTGTGCGAGTGCCGGTGCGCCGCCAACGCTCCAGCAATGTCAATGAGGTGCATAAGCCTTCCGCCAAGCAGGTTGCCCAGCGGATTGGCATCATTCGGCAGAACCACTTCGGCCATCTGTGATTGTGATTCACTTACGGCCCGCGGCGGCACGATGTGGATCGGCGTGTCGCGGCCATCATTCGAATTCATAGTGTCATTTTCGCATGAAGGCCCAGCTATCGCGCCATGTGGGGATCTCTTTCACGCTGCGCCGGGATCACCGGACCTGGCTTCGCCTGCACCAGCTCTTGATTCGACGAAGCTCTCCACGACGGCTGCACGCACGAGCGTTGCGCATTGATCGTGGCGAAAGGAATTCCGAGCCAAGGCTGGATGGCTTCCCTACCTAATATCAGTTCATTTCATTCGCGTTCTTCGCTTGGGTTCGCGGCCGGATCTAGGTCTACGGGGTTATCTTCGGGCTTCCGTGGCCGCCTTTCAAGGTAGACCGCCACATAACATTCCGCCTGGCGCTGCAGGCAGGGATCGCGCATGGGCACCGAGCCAGGTTTGCGACTGGCAATCGTATTCAAGCCGCCCATATTCCACGGGTTGATGAAAGCGCTCGCTTACGTAGTGGAGCACGATCCTGGATTCTTCATCGCGGGCCACGGCAAAACGCACACCATCGGCACAACGATCGGCGGGCATAGTGACAACAGCCACCGGCATAACCGATATTGCAGAACTCGCGCAGTTCAACTTCTGAAGGAGTAACTTCCTCAATTCCGGCGCGACAAGTGCCGGCAAACCCGGCGCCTAACGGCAAACGTGCGGGAAAAGGCCAGCCAAGAGATATTCTTTGGGTCGGAAAGAAGAAAGGACAAGACACAACAGCCCAATCGTAGCGCCAGACACCCTGGGAGTAAAGAAAAACCTGAACTGTTTCGCACACTGCACATTGATTTGTGCAACGCACCATGCAATCGTCATAGCAATTCAACGGATATGTTAGATTTCTTCAATGACCGAGCCCAGCCGCCTGCAGATGCTTGCCCAATTCCTTGAACAGAACCCCGGTGACGCCTTTGCCCGCTACGGCCTAGCCATGGAGTATTCCAAGGCCGGGCAGACGGAGCAGGCGCTCGTCGAGTTCAAAAAACTTCTTGAACTCCATCCTGACTATACGAATGGCTATTTTATGGCCGCCCAGACGCTGGAACGCACCGGCCGCACCGCTGAAGCAAAGAAGATGCTGGAGAGCGGCGTGGAAGCCGCCAAGCGCACCGGCAACAAACATGCGTTGTCAGAGATGGCGGGGATGCTGGAAGAACTGAGCTGATTTTCGACAATCCCGAGCAGAGCGAGAGATCGCTAACAATATGAAACGCGTTGCGAATCGACGCAAGCGAATGATTCATCAGTTTGAGCTGATTCGCGTACATTCGTGTTAATTCGCGGCCACAAGTTCTTTGCGACAAAGTGGTCGCTTCTCGACGCACGCGCTCAGTTTCAGACAATTATCCTCCCGGCTGGCATTAACCAGCATTCGACCTATCCACGCGTTACAAGACGAGGCAGGTCTGGAACACCAGTAATGTCAGGCACGGAGGCTCGGATGCCAACACAGTTGCATGGACGAGTCTCACAGGATTAACAGGCACCACTGCCGCTTCAAGCCGTGCATCCACCGGTATCAGATTGGAGAATTGTTGCTGCGGATTCTTCGTCTCATCCTGCGGGATGCAAACAGTCATCTTGTTCCAGACCATGACAGCCCGCTACCACGGCAAACAGTCAGACCACGCGATGAACCAGCGCAAAGGCAATCCCATCTACACGCAGAACGTGCGATCTTGGACTCCCTTTGTCCTGTAAATTGCCGAAACAGGGTGCTCGTCGTGGCGAGAATCGCTTAAGGCTGCATCTGGCTATCCGCGAATCAACAAGCCAAGGTCTTGGCTAGCTGCTAATTGCCAGTTGCTAATTGCTTTTCTTCGCCGCTTCCGCCATTACCTGTGCCGTTGGCCTCAGCGATTTGCGGATCCTGCGTTCCACCACTCCCGGCAAAGCCTGATACATACTGATTATCATTTTGTAGAACTTTGGCACTATCACTTCCCTCTTGCGCTTGAGCAGGCCCTGCAGAGTTGCGTCGGCTACAACATCGGGCGTCACCGCGTACTTTACTGACGATCCCACACGCTCTGAGTGCTTGCCCTTGACCATGTTCTTCACAAAGTCAGTGGCGATATATCCCGGACAGACCGTGAGCACATTGATGTTGTGCCGCAGCAACTCCATCCGCCCGGCCTTGCCGATGGCGTTCATCGCGTGCTTGGTTGCGGCATAGCCGGACATATACGGCGTGGCGATATGGCCTGACACTGATGAAATATTCACAATATCTCCGCCGCCCTGCTGCCGCATGATGGGGATCACGGCCTGCATGCACTCAACCGCGCCAAACAGATTCGTGTCGAACATTCTTCGGAACTCGGCCATATCCATATCGGCCACGGCATCATTCAATCCAAAACCGGCATTGTTCACAAAAATATCAATGCGCCCGAACTTTGCGACCGTGGTTTTCACCAGCGCATCTACCTGATCGCGCTTGCTCACGTCACAAGCGACGCTGAATGTATTCGTGCCTCCGCCAATGCGTTGCTCCGCCGCTTTGGTCCGCGCCAGATCACGCGAGCAGAGCACCACCTTGGCGCCTTCCTGTATGAACAATTTTGCAATCGCCTCACCAATACCCATGGAAGCGCCGGTAATTACAGCCACTTTGCCTTCAAGTTTCATGCCAGCTTTGTAGTTTGTAAGCACATTTAAGTCAAGTCGATCGGCGAAGGGACAATCTAGTTGAAAAACCTTTGGATCTATCGACCGTTGTTATCGCATTTCTCCGTGTTTCCGTGATTCCTGGCAGGTTTCGAATTTCTCGATGACCAGATCACCCGACCAGCCGACCGCGGTACAAACTCAGGTTGTAAAATATACGTGTGCCCCTGCTTCCGCTATTTCCGCTGGAAATCGTTGTCTTTCCCGGCGCCCCGCTGCCGCTGCATATCTTTGAACCCCGCTACAAAGAGATGATCGGCGAGTGCCTATCGGAGGATCGCCCATTTGGCATGGTGCGAGCAAAAGAAAATGCGGTTTCGGCCATTGGATGTACCGCCAGGATTGTCACTGTAGTCAGAAAATATGAAGACGGCCGGCTGGATATTGCCGCCGAAGGCGCTCAGCGGTTTGAGATCATACAGGTAAACCAGGAGCGTTCGTTTCTTCAGGCTGAAGTCGCGTTCTTTGAGGACGAGCCCTCCGTGGTGAGCAAGAGCGCCGCGGACAGTGTCGTCCAGTTGCACGAGCAGCTTTTTGCCGTATTGGGACGAACGGTGGAGGTTGAGCGCGGCGCGGCCTATCTCTCTTTCCGCCTGGCGCAGGACTTGCCTGTGGACCTGGATTTTAAGCAGACATTGCTGGAAATGAAATCGGAAGCAGAACGTGTAGAAATACTCACAGAGTATTACCGCGCCACCATTCCTAAAGTCGAAAACAGCCTGCGCGTGCGCCAACGGGCCAGCGGCAACGGGCATGTGCATTGAGCGTGAGGCATTTCATGCTCTTTCGTTGGATCTTATGACCCATCGATCTGGAACTCTCAGCGTATAATTATTTTCAGAGGCCCTTCATGAATCTTCCCCCTACTCTGGGCGAGCTCAGGAAAAGTTCTTTCTCTGAGCAGCGGCTGCGCACGCGCAAGGTCAAAGATGAACTCCGAGAAAACCTGATTGCACGTTTGCGCAGCGGCGAAACTATTTTTCCCGGCATTATTGGCTATGAAGATACGGTCGTTCCACAACTGGTGAACGCCGTTCTTTCCCGGCACAACTTTATTCTGCTCGGCCTGCGCGGACAGGCCAAGAGCCGTATTCTTGCGCGCCCTGACCACGCTGCTTGATCCGCAACTGCCGTACGTTGCCGGCTGCGAGATCCGTGACAATCCTTACGAACCAATCTGCAAGCGCTGCCGCGAGCTGATTGCACGTGAAGGCGACAAAACTCCCATCGCTTACCTGACGCCTGACGAGCGCTACGTGGAAAAGCTGGCGACGCCGGACGTGACGATCGCTGATTTGATTGGCGACGTTGACCCCATCAAGGCCGCACGGGGCGGGCATGATCTCTCCAGTGAGATGACGGTCCATTATGGGCTGCTCCCGCGGGCGAACCGCGGGCTCTTCGCCATCAATGAACTGCCGGACCTGGCGGGAAAAATTCAAGTTGGCATGTTCAACATCATGCAGGAGGGTGACGTCCAGATCAAAGGCTATCCACTGCGCCTGCCGCTCGACGTAGCGCTGGTCTTCACGGCAAATCCTGAAGACTACACGGCGCGTGGCAAGATCGTAACGCCGCTCAAAGACCGCATTGGCTCGGAAATCCGAACCCACTATCCTGGGACGCTGGAAGAAGGCATCAGCATCACCGAGCAGGAAGCATGGCTGCATCGCGATGGGTTGGAGCTTCACGTGCCAAAGTATGTTCGCGAAGTGGTGGAGCGCGTGGCATTTCTGGCGCGCGAAGACAAGAAGATCGACAAGCGCTCCGGCGTGAGCCAGCGCCTGCCCATCAGTGTCCTGGAAAACGTAATTTCCAATGCTGAACGCCGCGCGGTGCGGAGCGGAGAAAAAAGTATCGTGCCTCGCATCGGGGACGTTTACGCCGCGCTGCCCTCGATCACCGGAAAGCTCGAATTGGAATATGAAGGCGAGATGCGCGGAGCCGATACCGTCGCACGAGAGTTGATTCGCACCGCCGTCGCTAAAACCTACGACACATATTTCAAAGACCTGAACATGCAACAGGTGGTGCAGTGGTTTGAACTCGGCGGCGAAATCAAACTTTCTGACACCGCCAGCGCTCATGAAGTTTTAGAGGGCTTGAAGAACATCCAGGGCCTCACGGACAAGCTGGCGCCCGTGGGCATCAAGTCAAAAGATAAGCCTGAAGTACTGGTGTCCGCTGCGGAGTTCGTGCTGGAAGGCCTGCATGCGCATCGCAGGATTGGGCGCTCAGAAGAACGTGTCTTCGGCGCAGAAAAACAGCCAAAGCGCCAGGAGCGTCCATTTGAACGCGGCGATGATGAGCCGCCGCCGATGCGGAATCGTCGTCCTTACAACTGAGTTTTGTCCCGAACGAAGTGAGGGATCCCTATTGAATAAATAGACGCGTAAGGAATCGCAATTGTTTTTCGTTTACATCCAGGCAAGCCTAAGCGGCACGCTATATGTGGGGTTAACCGATGACTTGCGGCGTCGGGTAGAAGAACACAAGCTCGGCCTTGTGGATAGTTTCACAAAGAAATATAACGTGAACCGTTTGATGTACTACGAAACATTTCACGATCCGAAAATTGCGGAGAATCGTGAGCTACAGATTAAGAAATGGCGGCGGGAAAAGAAGCTAGCACTGTTCGCCAATTCGAATCCGCGGTGGGAGGATTTGAGCAAGCAACTGTCGGGTTCTTACAAAGTCGTGTTGATGTAATTTAGGCCAGTCGTACAAGTAGGGCTCCCTCGCTGCGCTCGGGATAAAGCAATGAAATACACCAAATACTCCAAATACGTTGCTGACCTGGCCGACGAAATGAGCATGGAAGACCTGCTCAGCGCGTTGTCGGATTACATGCTTGAATCAGGCTTCCAGAGCGATTCCATGTATTTCCAGCAGATGGACGAGCACTCTCTCGACGCACTGCGCCAGGCCATCCAGCAGGCGCTGGAGATGGGCGAATTCCTTAGCGACGAGATGCGCGAGCGTCTGGAGCAGATGCAGGCAGACGGCACAATGGATGAGTTGATCGAACGCCTGATTGAGCGCATGCAGCAGGAAGAGCTGATTTCCGTCGATCAGCCGCATGACCCCTCGCGACAATCGACCACGCCGGGACAAACCGGCGAAGCGCAGACCAATGCGCGCTTTGAGATCACGGACAAGAGTCTGGACTTTCTTGGCTTCAAGACTCTGCGCGACCTGCTAGGATCGCTCGGCCGCTCCAGCTTCGGCCGGCATGACACGCGTGACTTGGCCACTGGCATCGAATCCAGCGGCGCGTCCAAGCCTTATGAGTTCGGCGATACCATGAATCTCGATATTACCGAGACTCTTTCTGCGGCCATCCAGCGGGAAGGACTGCACCTGCCACTTAACATTGAATACTCTGATCTTCAGGTTCACCAGTGCGAGTACCAGTCGTCCTGCGCTACGGTCGTAATGCTCGACTGCTCGCACAGCATGATCCTCTATGGCGAAGACCGCTTCACTCCGGCCAAAAAAGTCGCCATGGCGCTCTCGCACCTGATCCGCACTCAGTATCCGGGCGATTCGCTGTCACTTGTGCTGTTCCACGATTCGGCGGAAGAGATGCCAATCTCGCAGCTGGCGCGCGTGAAAGTGGGCCCGTATTACACGAATACCCGCGAAGGCCTTCGCCTTGCCCAGCGCATCCTGCAACGCCAGCGCAAAGACATGAAGCAGATCGTGATGATCACTGACGGCAAGCCTTCAGCTCTCACGCTGGAAGACGGCAGGATTTACAAAAACGCTTTTGGGCTCGACCCGTTGGTGGTGAGCCAGACGCTGGAAGAAGTTTCCCGCTGTAAGCGTTCCGGCATCATGATCAACACATTCATGCTGGCTTCCGATTACGGGCTGGTCCAGTTCGTGCAGAAAGTCACATCCATGTGCAAGGGCAAAGCGTATTTCACCACGCCGCAAAATCTGGGACAGTATCTGCTGATGGATTACATGTCACGGAAGATGAAGACGATCCATTAGGGCGATCGCATAACGTCCAACTTTAATCGGAATTACCGTTCTTCGTTCCCACTTCATGCACTACGTCTTTCACGTTCTGGCGGCGGAACTTGTCTGCCTGGCGGGTGGCCAGCACGCGGACGCGGCGTGCCGGCAGGGTAACCGGGTCAATCTTCTCAAACCGTCCACGCTGAATTTCGACGTCAAAGCGGAACCAGTCGCTCTTATAGAGACGTCCGGCGGAATAAAAGCTGACGGAAGCCGCAATCGTCCCCTCAAAATCATTTCCGGTAATGGCCAGGATGCGCTCACCGATGTGCTGCGTCCAGGTGTTGCCGCCCACCAGCGGATCGTTGAGGTATTGGCGCTCAAACGGCATGGCGTGGGTCATGGTGCGGAGTTGCACAAGCTGGAGCAGCACGGCAGCGCGCGCCAGATTCGTAATCACAATCTTGGCGTCGGCGGTGGATGCGCGCTCAAGCCGGACGTGCAATTCCGGCGCCCATTCGCGCTCAAACTGTTCGCGGGAAAGTTCCAGTCCGCGATCGGCAGCTTTGGCATAGCGCAGCGTGGCCCGCGCCAGCACCACGCTCAGTATGGTGGTAACAATGGTGGCCGCCACAGGAATGTATTCCAGCAACGTAGTAAACGGCACGCGAGCGACCAAAGCCATCAGCATGGAAATACAGCTTACTGGGATTTGCCGGTTTTCCCGAGATGCGGGACGTGTCTGGGCTTTGGTAATCCGCAAATCTATGCGGCGTGTAAGTGCTTGAAATAACAAGGGGAGCCGCTTGGCTCCCCTGCCAGAAAACTCTACAGAAACAGCGAATCTTTATCCCTCAGTTTTCACTGCGGCTTCAGCCGCCAGGAAGCCGATCTTGGAATGAGTTCCATCACAGAACGGTTTATTCGTGGATGCGCCGCAGCGGCACAGCGCGATCGCCTGTTTCCCGCTGATGTCTACTTTTTTGCCATCAGCATCAGCGATTTCCAACTGACTCAGGTCTCCGCTGACAACGTAAGGGCCGGTCTTTTTGATCAGAATATTGATTGCCATTCAGTTCCCTCCGGGAAAGTTCCACGTTAAACAATCTATCATGTTTCTGAAATCCCGAGCGCAGCGAGGGAACCCTATAGCATGTCGATTTCAAGTTGGCACACTTTTGAAAGAAGTGACTTGCTCCTCTCGGTAGTCTGAAAGGGGGTAGCGATCCCTCATGCGCAAAAACCAGCATTCGGGATTTCAGAAAAAGCAGATCACCCGATCTCCCACTGTATCTATCTTCTTTCACCGCTTTTTAAACGCCACGTTTACCAGCAGCTTGTCACCTTCAATATCGACGACGTTGCAGAAGGTCCGGTCGCCGCGACGCGTGAAATCGAGTCCAACGCGGCTGCCGCCCACGCGCATGTTGCGGATAGACAAGTGCTCAAGGAAATCCGGCAGCGCGGGGTTCACAATATTCAACTCTCGTCTTTGGGCGCTGGGACGGATACCGAGCACCGACATCAGGATAAGAAATACTGAGCCCGAGGCCCACGCCTGCGGCGAACAGGACACAGGATATTGCACAGGTTCATCATGTTCACGCCGTTCAATGCCGCAGAAGAGCTCCGGCAGGCGGTAATCACGGAAATTGAGCGCAGCCTGGAAGAGCGCGGTGAATACCTGGTTGGCCGGCTCGCGAAGTTCATAGAGAGCCATGCCATGAGCGATGAGCGAATTGTCATGCGGCCATATGGACCCACGATGATAGCTGAGGGGATTGTAAACGCGCTCGTCGCGCGACATGGTGCGCCAGCCCCAGCCGGAAAACATGTCCTCGCGCATGAAAGCGCTGCGTTACTGCCTTTGCGCGGTCCTGCGCCAGCATGCGGGTAAAAAGCAGGTGGCCGGGATTCGATGAAATGACCTGTGTCTGCCGCTTGTCACGGTCCAGGGCCATGGCGTAAAAGCCGACCTTGGGCATCCAGAAGGCTTTTTCAAACCGTTTTGCCATTTCCGCAGACTCCTTCTTCAGCCTGTCCGCGGTCTTAATGTCACCGAAGGAGCGCATGAGAGAGGCCATCCTATACTTAGCCTCATAGACATAGCCCTGCACTTCGCACAACGCGATTGGGCTCTTGGCTACTTCGCCATCGTGGTGCATGATGGCGTCCCAGGAATCCTTCCAGCCCTGGTTCGCCAGCCCCTTGGGCGAGCGGCGCTGATATTCCACAAAGCCATCGCCATCAAGATCGCCGTAAGAGTCAATCCATTCCAAAGCACGATAAGCGTTCGGAAGCAAGTCTTTCACCAGTTGCTCGTCGGCGGTCCAATTAAAAGTTTCGCTCAACAGGATGAGCCAGAGCGGCGTTGCATCCACCGAGCCGTAATACGGACCAAAAGGCATCTCGCCCGCGCGGGTCATTTCTCCTTCACGATATTCGTGCAGAATCTTGCCCGGCTCTTCATCGCGCCAGTCGTTCTTCTCCTTGCCCTGGTGTGAAGCCAGCACACGCAGCGTTTCAGTTGCCAAGCGTGGGTTCAACATCAAGGACTGGTAAGCTGCAATAATTGAGTCGCGGCCAAACATGGTGGCGAACCACGGAATGCCGGCAGCGATGACACGCTCCCTGGCTTCAGGAATCTGCAACGCGTGAAAATCAGCTTTGCAAGTCTCCACCATCTCACTAAAGACGCTGTTGCCGGCGCTGAAGCTGGTGGAGTGCGACGCCCAATCTGCAATCGCTTCACGGCGCAGCCGCAACTGCTGGGAAAAATCAGGGTGCACCGAACGAGAACGCTTGCCTTCCACCTGCGGGACGATGGTGGTGTGCAATTGAAAACGCTTGAAAGGCGGCAGCCGCAGCTTCCACCGCGCCGTGGTGCCGTTCACCATATCCGGCTGCGTAGAAAGATGAATGATGGTTTCGCGGGCCACACGATCCAGGCCGCAATAATGAAACACAATGGAATCATGCCGCACTACGGGCACGTAATACTGGCCAAGTTTTTCTCGCGCTACGCCGCGCACCTGGAAGACGTCCATAAAGTCGGCTTCATAAGCCAGTTCGATATTGAGTTCAAGCTCCTGGAAGTTGAAATTCTCAAAAGAAAAATTGTCAAACAGTGTTTCAGAGGAAAGCAGTTGCTCCCGACGGATATGGACCGTGTTCTCCGGAATCTCATACGTCTCACGCATCGTGCTCTTGCCGGTGGTGAGTTCAATCTGAGAGGCAAAGGTCTGTTCCGTGCTGGAAGAAAGCACCACGGTGCGGTATCCATCCACGCGAAGCTCCAACCGGCTGAGAAAACGGGTATCGTCATGGAAGAAGCCAACGTCTGGCGCGCCGGGCGGCATGATGTCCCCGGAAACGGTGGTGGAGAGAAACGTCTTGCCATCGATCAGGGTAAGATTGTTGACCTTGCGCGGCTCCGCGTTCTGGTACACCAGGCGCGGCTCTGGATAAGGCGGGGATATCTCCACCAGTTCAGAGTGGGCTATCAGGAGTTTTGCGCTCATGCCACAATCTGCTCCGCTTCGGCCACACCATTACGCAGGATTTCTGAATAAAGATTGATGTAATCCTTGGTCATCCGCTTTGCGGAAAAAAATTCTTCCATATAACCGCGAACAATGGGCGCCGGAATGTCAAGATTGCGGGCGCATTCCGCCAGTTCATCCACCGTCTTGCGCACGTTTCCGCTTATACCTTCCTTGATTACTTCTCCAACAGATCCGCCGGGCATGGCTAAAACCGGAGTTCCACAGGCCATGGCTTCAATCATGACAAGGCCAAAAGGCTCGTCCCACTGCACGGGAAAAAGCATGGCGCGCGATTTGCCCAGCAGCTCCGCCTTGTCTTCCATTCCCACCGCACCCACATATTCTATAAATTTGCCGTCAACATGCGGCTTGACCTTGGTTTCCCAATACTGTTTATTGATGGGCTGGATTTCACCGGCAATCTTGAGTGGGATGCCGGATTTCTCGGCAATCTCAATCGCCACGTGCGTACCTTTAGTAGGCGCAATTCTTCCCAGAAAACTGAGATACTCTCTTTTTGCGTCGGGCATGGTATATAGCGAAGGATCAATTCCGTGGTGAATCGTCCTCATGTTTGGCATGCTCAGCTTTTCCCGCTGAAAGTCACTGATCGTGACATAAGAAACATCCGGGTACGATTGGTAAAACTCCGCCAGCGACTGGTCAAAGGCATGATGGACTGTGTAAACCATGGGCACGTCAATAAACCGGGCAAAACTCAAGCCAGGAGCACTGTTCACATGGATCAAATCTGCTTGCTCGGTGGCCTCTTTGATGGCCCAGGCGAAATGGTTCAACCCCTTAAGTGAGGCTTCAACCTCATGCTTCAACGGCCACTCGCCTTCAGGATAGAGCCAGCGAATGGGCGCATCGACCGTGGACTCACCATTGGTGTAAACGACCACGTCCACTCCTTTGCGCTGGAGTCCATGGGCTAATTCTCCAATGAATAATTCTGTACCACCGTATTTCTTCGGAGGCACTGCAATGAACGGTGGCGCTATAAGGGCTACTCTCATATTTTTGTTGAACAATATAAGTAAGATGCCGAATCCAACTCTGGTGATGCGAAAAACCCAAGCTCTAAGGCGCTGGAAACAATCTGGCGCGCATTTTTCGCAACAGAACTTCAGCACGTGGACGATGTCGCCACGGTGATGAGGAGATTTTAAGGCCTTACTTAAATCGAGAGTTAAATCGCCGTCAAGGCGCTGGGTTGCTTTGAGGAGCTGTTCGCAATTTCCACAGCGTGTTCGAATTCCTGAGCACGTACCTCGCTGGTGTGGGCAGCAAGGACGCGGTCCCGAGCGGCCTGGCCCATTCGTCGAAGTTCGGAATCATCATAACTTTTCACGTAACGAACGATGTCGTCAATCCCTGTGGCCACAAGAATTTCGCGACCAGGCGTTAAAAATGTTTCCAAGCCGGACCAATTATCGGAAGCAATAACGGCGCCGCAAGCAGCAGCTTCAAATAACCGTACGGAAGGCGAGTAGCCCGCCAGCACCATCTCTCGCCGGGTAATATTCAGCGTGATTCGCGACGAGCTATACAGCTGGGCATGATGGCGCGGATTGAGGTGCATGATGCGTTCCACGTTCTCAGGCCACCCTATGTGCGAAGGATACTGTGGGCCGGCGACGATGAATTTCTTATCAGGCAATTTCCGGGCGGGAGCGCACAGCAGTTCTTCGACCTTGGGCTGGCGGTCTGGCGCGTAAGTACCCATATAGCTCATATCACAGGCAAACCTGGGATCAGCGGGAAGTTCACGGTGTTTATCCGGATCGACCGAGCAATACAGCGGCACGGCGAATGGCGATCCAAAATCTTCTCGAAGATGCTGAAGCATTGGACCGCCGGTAAAGCTGAAATAAATGTCCAGTTCAGGAAGATGGGACTTAAGCAGATAATCGGCGCGTCCATGTTCACGCAAACTGCGAACAGTGATCGGTGTATCGATATCGTAAAAAGCTTTTACCGGAACATTCGAGGCCAGTACCTCTTCCAGTGCGGCAATGCCGTCAGGGAAATAGGATCCGACCATCGCGACATCGGAATCGCGCAGCTCTGTCTTTACCGCCGGAAGGATCTCCTGCCAATTTTCGAAGATCTTTACTTCGCAATACTCAGGATGGGGCAGGTCCCGATTGTTCTGGTACCACTCGACATTGTGCTCGAAAAACACAATGCGATGGCCACGACGATGCAGCGCCTGGCACAGCGCACGGAACGTTGTAGCGTGTCCGTTACCCCAGGATGAGGTGATCGAAAGACCGAAAATAGTGATCTTCATAATTAAGCAATTAGCATCTGGCAATTAGCAGTTAGCTCTGTCTCACCGGAGAAAATCCGCCGTTTTCTGAGACGAGTAATGATTACGGTCAATCAGTTACAGGGCCCACTGCCACCGGCTCAAGAATGGCATCCACTTCTTTGGCACGCAGAGCGTACGTGTGTTCGCGTAATGCCCGCGTGCGCATGTTCTGGCCAATCTCCTTCGCCATGGCGGCGGAAGTGTTCCGCAAGCAGGAAACAATTTCCTCCGCGTTTCCGGCTACCAGTATCTCTTTTTCCGGAGCGAAGAATTGTTCGATACCCGTCCAACGGTCGGTAATCAGGCACACCCCGGAGCCCGCGGCTTCAAATACGCGCGTGGGAGGAGAAAAACCCACACCGGCCATGGAGTCACGATTGATATTCAGCACCATACGCGCGGAGCAGTTCACGCGGTTGTGATCGCGCGTGCCAACGTGGCCGATCCAGCGGACGTTGGCAGGAAGCCGCTTGCCGCCCCAGCCTTCCCCGCCCAACGCAAATTGGAATTCCGGAGCAAGCTCTGCAGGGCGAAAGAAAAATTCCTCCACACGGCGCTCGCGGTCCGGCAGGCGGTGGCCGACGAATAACAGGTCGCAGGCCAAAGCTGGGTCTGGCGGGACTGGGTGATGCGTTTCCGGATCGAGTGCGTTGTAAATTGGATGGCAATTGGCCGCGCCCAGACGCTGGTAGTGATCGACAACCGGCGCCCCGCCGCCATAGGTAAAAATAAAATCATATTCGGGAATAAGCGCGCGAAATGCGTCTGTAGGATTCGTTTCCACGCGTGCAAGAGTCGCTGGAGCATCTACGTCCCAGAAAGCGACTCTGGTGTTATCGGACCGGCACTCCAGAACTTTTTCTTCGAGCAGCTCATCAAATACGCCCACGCCGCTGTGCTTGACTACCAGATCGCATTCGGCCGCCCGCTTCAGGAGCGCGGGAATCTCTTCGGCATCTTTGTAAACAACGGTGCTGACGTAGTTGAAATCGCCGGCGTCACGATTTTGCAGGCGACCATACGCATCTGGCTCGGCAAATGTGATTCGATGACCCAAGGAGTGAAGCTGTTTATAAATGCCGCGATAATAAGTCGCCGCTCCATTCCAGTAAGAAGACGTGATGCTGGAACCAAAGACGAAGATTTTCATTGCGAAATCTCCTGGCAGATTTGCATGAGCTGCTGCGCCCGGTGCGCACATGTGTGGCGCTCACGAATCGTCTGCAATCCATTTTCAGCGAGCTGGTACCGGGCCTTCCCATCGCGACGAAGGTACCGCAGCTGCTCCGTCATCTCAATGCCATCATGCACTACCAAATAGTCTTCGCCGGGACGAAAGAGGTTTTCCTGGTCCGTCCAGGGCGAGCAAACGAGCGGAATGCCGCACGCCAGGGCTTCAAACACACGGATAGTGGGAATACCGGCCAGGCCGTTGGCATATTCGCGGCGTGGAATATGCACGCTGACCACACTTTCCGCATAGACCTGCGGCGAAAAAAGATTAGGCAGATAACCGCGATATTCAACGTTTGCGCTTACCAGCTTTTGCAGCGCATGGTCCGGATAGCGAACACCGTGAGCGACCACGCGCATTTCAGGCAATGCCCGCGCCGGCTGGATCAGGAACTCATCCAGCTCGGCAGCGCGTTCATCGTCGCCCCAGTTGCCGATCCAGACCACATCAATCTCTTTGCGGCGCTGAAGAGGATGGAACTGCTCAACGTCAGCGGCTTCATGAAATGTCCATGCCCGGTTGATGCCGAAGCCATCGACATAAATACGGCGGATGGCCTCACCAAAGGCAAGAACGCCATCCACCAGATGCAAATTAAATTTGAGGATTTCACCGGCACGAGTGTGAGCGCGATGATGGCTGTCATGAAACAGCGCGATAAAGCCGAACTTCCTCTTCAGTGCGAGCACCTGGTTGACAACCTGCGGATCGTTCCACTCATGCAACAAGACGAGGTCTGTTTCTTTCAGCTCCTCTTCAAGAAACCGGGGAAACTCGGCGTCACCGGACTTGTAAAAACGAATGTCGAGTTCCGGATAAGCGCGGCGGAAAGAATCAATGGCTTCAATGGCGCGCTCGCCTTCCTGCTTCATGAGGTTGGTGAGCGACCATGAACTCAACTCCTCATAACAGCGCACTGTGTGGCCCATGCGCACCAGCTCACGCATCAGCCCGCGCAGAAAATGGGCGTTGCCATGGTTCCAGTCCGAGACAACGGAATGGGCGAAAAGAGCGATATTGAGCTTCTGACTCATGCGCTGAGGGCCTCAGCGGGAGTCAACTCGGTGGTAAAGGTCCTTGTAGCCTTCAACCATGCGATCGGCAGTGAAATGCTGTCGCGCGTGTCGAAGAGCAATATTGCCCTGGCGCAAACGAAAACCACGGTCGCGCTGAAAACTTTCCAGGGCCTCCGCCAAGCTATCAGGATCATTGTTGCGGAAGAAAATTGCTGCGCCCTCCCAGAGTTCGCGAAATGAAGGAATATCGCTGGCGACGATGGCGCAACGTGAAAGCGCCGCTTCCACCGGCGCCAAACCAAACGGCTCATACTGCGAAGTTGCAACGTAAATTCCCGCGCGCGCCAGCGTCTGTGTGATCTGCCGCTCATCCTGCTGTGGATCAAGAGAAATGTTCGGCCTGATTGTTTCAGCCACGAAAGAATGGTTCTGAAGATCGGGATGCCGGTCGCAGCCGACAATGCGCACTGAGCCGGGCATCTCCCGCTTCAACAGAAGCGAGACGTTCTTGCCGCTATCCCAGAGCCGCCCCAACGTAACGGTGGTTTCCTGCTTGCTGATATACGGATTAAAGAGAGCTGGAGTTCGGCCATTGTGAATTACTGAAGCGGAGCGAAGCTTGCCATAGTTAAGCTGCACTTGTTCCAGCATCCAGCGCGATGGCGCGACCACAGATGTGGCTTCATGCAATCCGCGCGTGACTATCTGACGATACCAGTGCAGCCATTCAGTTTCCGGCGGCAACTGGCGATGGACCGACATCCACCAGCTCACAACATCACTGTGCGCAACCACGATTCGCGGAACGTCGCAATCCAAAGCACCGTAATAGAACTGGCTGAAATGCAGAAGATCAGGACGGCTTTCCTCAATAATTGCCTGCAAATACTGGGAAGAGGCTTCCATGTCGCCTTCAGAATCCAGCATCCATTCCAGCTTGAACGCTGTGGGGCGATAATCCAGATTAGCCAGATCGTCCATCCAGCGGGTCTGCGCAGCGGTAGGGATATCGCCAAAGCTGACAAGCGTTACGCGGTCGCCGCGGCGCACCAAGCCCGTGACTAGCTCTCGCGTGTATGTCCAAACACCGCCCAGTGTGTCCGCGGTGACTAAGATATGCATGTTTCCAGTTCCTCAAGCGCCAGCGGCGTTTGCTCCTGAATGTCGCTGTAACCCTTGCCCGCAAATATGGAAGTGTAGTGGCGATGAGCGCGCTCCCAGGCCATGTCGTCCGGCGGCGCAGCAAAAGTCTGGGTATACAAAGGACTTCCCGGGAACGGGAACATGGGCACCGGTTCGCTCACCCACACGCCTTTCGCCTTCAACGTCTCCTGCCAGCGGTGAATCTCCGCGCGGTCATCACGCTCGGTGAGAATCAGGTTTGCCTGCACCCAGGGAATGCGTCCGCGGGCATAAATCAACAATTCAGAGATACGATCAGTGCTTATGCGGCAATTCTTGTTCAGGTCCTGGCGGCCTTCATGCGTAATGGATTCCACGCCGCATTCCATCGAAATACAGTGTGCGCGGCCTAGAAGATCGAGAGTTTCTTCGTCCCAGAGATCGATGCGCGTCTGAAACCCGATCTTTACCGGACGTTCAGCAATTCCTTCGAGCAATCGGCGCACACTCTTGCCGACCCCGAAAATTTCATCGATGAAATAAATGTATTGGACGCCGCGCGCAATCAGCGTATCCACTTCCTGAAGCACGGCGTCAACGCTGCGCTCGCGGAATTTATTGCGGAAAAGTGTCTTGTTGCAGAAGGTGCAAGACCAGGGACATCCGCGGGCGAACTCCAATTCTGCTCCAAGACCGTGGTCATTGGTAAATACGTGATGGCGATGCCAATGCGCTTCGACGTTGTAGTTTTTGAAGTCGAGCGGGCCCACCGCGGACATATCAGCTACGGCTGAAGCAGGGCTGATATGCAATTTGCCATCCTCTTTTTCAAAGCAACAACCAATAATTTCATCCCATGACTTGGTGGCAAGTTCAGCTAAAGTCTGGTCAGGTTCTCCACGCAGAGCAACATCACAGCCGGTCTTGCGGATCGTCGCGGCGGGAGTAGCTGAAGGATGCGGGCCAATGGCGACTTTGACAGCTTTGCTCTCCAAGCCGGCAAACCATTCCATTGGCACGCGCAGCTCCGGCGGGGGACAACGCCAGAAAAGATACGATGGCGCTGTGGGGATGCACCAGAAAATGGGGCGAGAATGTGCCTAGCCGTCCACGTGCTTCGTCCAGCGTCAGATTGTCCGTCTGCGCATCGATCACTAGCGATTCGTGCCCGGCAATGCGCAGTTGATCGGCGGCAAACAGCAACTCCAGAGGAGTGTGTGGGTCCTGACAGCCAAAGTAGGTTGAGCCCTTAAAGTCCCAGTTGGGATTGAGCAGGGCAAACTTCATCCCGCCCTCCCGGAGAGTTCGGTGGCCAACTCAAACGCCGGTAGAGCGGTGGCAGTGTTGCGCCGCCGCTTGGTCAGCATTCCATGGTTTTCTTCCCAGAAGCTCTGTAAAAGCCGCAGCGTTTTCTTTAGGCCAATCTCGGGCTTCCAACCGGTGTCACGCTTGATCTTGGCATTATCGGTGATATAGATCAGTTGGTCGCCAACACGGCGCTCATTAAGAACGCATTCCATGGGCCGGCCGGTCAGCAAGGCGAGCTCATCCATCAATTCGAGAAGAGAAATGGAGTTCTGTGGACCGCCGCCCACGTTGTAAACCTCAGTTCGCGTGATTTCAATATTCTGGCGGGCGGCGTCGAAAGCCCGGACCAGGTCGTCCACGCAGAGCACATCGCGAACCTGCCGGCCATCGCCATAGATAACGACTGGATCTTCCTGCAATGCCGAATAGACAAAGTGGGCCACCCAGCCCTGATCTTCCGTGCCAAACTGCCGTGGTCCTGCAACACATGACATCCTGAACACGACTGTAGGCATGCCGTAGATGCGTCCGAAGTCGCGTACATACTGATCAGCCGCGCCCTTGGAACAGCCGTAAGGAGAGTGGAAGTCCAGCGGCTGTGATTCTGAAACGCCGTGCTGCATCGGGATTACATAGCGTTTGCCGCTGATGACCGGCGTGCCAAGACCAAGTTCACCATAAACTTTGTTGGTGGACGTAAACAGGATGAAAGGCCGATTGCCTGACCTGCGCGCAGCGTCCAGAACATTGAAGGTCCCGGCAAGATTGACTTCAAAATCATGGCGCGGATCGGCTACAGACGTGGTAACGGCGACCTGCGCGGCAAAATGATAAATCTCATTCGCGTGGGCAACGGCTTTTTCTACTTGCCGGGCATCGCGAACATCGCCTACGGTTACCTGAAGCCGCCCGGAATTTGCTGCGATCTTCCTCAGCCATTCCACATTGTGGTGCACGCCGGCGCGGGAGAGATTATCGAAAATGTGTACCTTCGCATGGGTGCGGGAAAGCAAAGAGTGGGCAAGGTTCGACCCGATAAAGCCTGCTCCTCCAAAAATCAACACCGAGCGGGTATCGTGCTTCCGCATTGGTCCCCCTTTAATCAAAATTCATTGCGACTAGGCGGTCAAACCAAATTCGCTGAGCTGTGCCACCGCTTCAGCGGCGCGGTCCTGCGGCTGCTGGGAGCACAACCATTCCACCAGATCTTTTAGTCCATCGGCGAAGCGCACCTCAGGCGTATAGCCAAGAAGTTTGCGCGCTGCGGAAATGTCGGCAAAACAATGGCGCACATCGCCCGCGCGATATTTCTGCGTGAGCTCGGCCTCGATCTCAGAATCCATGGCACGCGCCAGCTCGGCTGCGACTTCACGAATCGAAATTGGCTCTCCCGATCCAATGTTCAGCGCCATGCCATCCGCCTGTGAAGATTCCATGGCCAGCAGGTTGGCACGAACCACATCTTCCACGCTCACGAAGTCACGCAACTGCGCTCCATCTTCAAAAATAAGCGGAGGATTGCCATTCATCAGTCGCGAGGCAAAGATTGCTGCCACGCCGGTATAAGGATTGGAGAGCGCCTGTCGCGTTCCGTAAATGTTGAAATAACGCAACGCCACGGTCGGAAGATCGTACGTACGCCCGAAGAGCAGGCACATCTCTTCCTGGTCTTTTTTGGATAACGCGTAAATGGAGCTGCACTGGAGCGGCTTGGATTCATCGGTGGGCACGGGCGTGAGCGCCTCACCGCACGTTGGACAGTTTGGCTCCCACTGCTTGAGCCTAAGCTGATCGACTTTGCGCAGTTGCGGCGCGACATATCCGCATTGCGCGCAAAGGTATTTTCCTTCGCCGTAGATTGACATGGATGAAGCCAGCACCAGCTTCTCCACCCGGCTCTTGCGATCCAGCAACTGTTGCAGCAGCACCGCGGTGCCCTGCGTGTTTGAGCCCATGTACCGCTCAATCTCATACATGGACTGGCCTACGCCGACGGCTGCTGCCATATGAAACACTACATCGATGCCGGCCAGCGCTCGCCGTACTGCGGCCGAATCCCGAACATCGCCTTGCATGAATTCAGCGTCTTCGGGCAGATATTCGGGGATCCCCTCAACATGGACCTGGCCTGTGAGGTTGTCAAAAATGCGAACGTGGTGGCCGCCGGACAGCAAGGCGTCGGCCAAGTGCGATCCTACAAACCCTGCTCCGCCGGTGATGAGTATGTTCTTTGCCATTCCTACCTGGCTCCTATCAGAACTTGACTGTCTTTTTTTGCTGCGGCGTACTTGCGCACGGCCCAAACCGCGAACTCGGCAAAGTCCTCGGCGCGTTTTGGCGGACTGGTGTAATGAGGAGCAACGCCCATGTGCTCCGGAGTGAAACAGAGCGTCAGGGTCGTGTTAAATGGCTCCAGCGCCTGCATCTGGCGATCAAACCACGCTTCCGCGTTTTCACGGTACCAATCCGCCCAGCTCACGCCGGTGCGCAGGTACTTTACGCCCAGACGCTTTAGCCAATCGACAGCGAGATCGAGACGCGGGTCTTCATAGTGAAACCATTGGCAGATACCAATTCCCTTGGGAAAGGATTCTGCGGCCAACTTGGGCGAACTGTCTTCACGCAGAAGTCCCATATAGTAATGGCGATAATAAGCGCTGCCTTCAGTTTCTTTGTGGCGCGTTGTGGCAGACCATGTGGCCGGCAGGTCAAGAAGGCTATACCAGTGCACGCGATCCACGATCGGCAACAGCAGTTCAGCCGTGCGCTGCAGGCCAAATGCCTGAACTTCTTCAGCGCCAAAAGATGAAACGCCTGCCTCAGAGACCCAGACGGGCTTGCTGGTGACGGCGCGAATTTCGTCGATCTTTTTGGGCCAGTCCTGGAGCTGCCAGTGGTTCCAGTCCAGCGGAAATCCATGCACGGAAACCACATCCACGGCATCCAGCACGCCGTAAGAACCGAGCAACTGAATAAAATGAGGGTCAATGGGAGAAATGCCGCCCAGCGCTATGGGCAGTTCAGGATTCTCCCGGCGAATGGCCTTGCTGGCAGCGATAACCATTTTTGCAAACATCTTCCAATCAGGATCGAGATTGAAATCCCAATGAGAAAGATTATTTGGCTCATTCCACAACATGACTGCTTCAACCATGCATGCACCTTTGTACAGAGCTGGGCCAGGTTACAGGGTGCCCGCTAATTCGTGGTCTAAGAGATATTTCCCGTCGTCCTTGGTGACGTGGGATGGAGCGCAGATCCAGGTTTCCTGTTCAGGATGAGAGGTGATCTCCAGACCTGAACTGCGCAGCATTCCTTCCATTGCGCCATGATTGGGAATCCACCAGTTGGTGGGATCGCCCGCATAATTTTTTTCAATAAAGTACATACAGGGAAAATCAGGGTTCTTGAATATCTCCATGTTCCAGAAATGATAATCCTCCCGCAGCTCAGGACTCGTGAGAGAGCCGCGGACCATGGTCTGGAATATCAGGCTACGCCCGACTTTCTTGATGACTTTGTCCAGGGCGAACAAAGGATAGCGCAAATGATAAAAAACCCCCATAAACAGGACAAAGTCGAATTGCCCGGCAATGGAATCCACGTCATAGACGGAGCACTTGGCGAATTCGATATCCAGCCCCAGAATCTGGGAGGCAAAGCGCGCCTGCTCAAGGTAACGGTCGTCCACATCAACGCCTAGAACGCGGCTGGCGCCCCTCTTTTTTAGCTCGATGGAATAGAACCCGCCATTGCACCCAATATCAAGCACGCTGGCGCCGGACAAATCCGCGGGCAGCGCAGGAGCAATGTGCTTCCACTTCACGTTAGGAAAGTCGCCCAGGAAGTGACGAGGCGCGGTCCAAACCCCATTAAGGTTGATGTTGTGGAACCAATCACCTTTTTCTGCGATACGGCGTGTGAGTTCCTGGTTGCCGTCAAGATTCGGAGCCGCATCGACTCCGAGCATGTTCGCGCGCGTTGTCACCATCGGTTGACTACCAATTTTCCGCTGTTCTTGCAGCTTACGAGATTTAGACTCGGTGCGAGGTACTTAGGATGTCCTTTAAATACGGATACATGACGCAAAGAAGCGCCTTCTCTCTCAATCCGGGCTGAAGGCAGGGGCTTATGGCGCAAAAAGAGGGAGGAACTGCCATGATGTGCAGCCCACTCCCACTTCATAAGAACTTTTTGGCCAATCGCGAGGCGCGCCCTGAAAATGCTAGACAGTCCTGCGTCCCGTGACCAGGTTGATAACGGCGACAACCAGGGCGATCACAAGCAAAAGATGGATCAGACCGCCCGCCACGTGGAATCCCCACCCCAGAAGCCAAAGGATGATGAGGATTGCAAAAATCGTCCAAAGCATAGATAACCCCTTCAAAATGAGAAAACTCAGTCAACCACCAAAAGGTGAGAAGCAGCGTTTCAGGGCGGAGTTGTCTCTGGACGATACGTTTTCTGGAAAGCAGGAGCTTACGGCAAGGCTGGAGGGGAAACCTCCATCCCGCAGTATCGTATGCGCGCCGGCAAGCCAATGCGGGTAGGAAAGATTTTTCCTACCCAGAATACCTAACTGAGTGGGGTAGCCATGGGCGAAGCAGTGCCAGTGGTTTATCCCGTATTCTTTTAGCTTGCGATACAAAGTGGTCTTGCCGATGCCAAGCGCTCGCGCAGTCATAAGTTTGTCGCCGTTGAGCTGCCGTAAAGCATCGATAATGGCTTGCTTTTCCAATTCAGCCAGTGGCAAGATCCGAGACTGCTTACCTGGCTCCGCAACGCGCAGGGCCGCCGACCGTATATGAGGTGGAAAGTCTGTGGCTTGCAATACTGACCCAGCGCTCATGGCCACGGCGCGCTCCAGACAATTTTCCAGTTCACGGACATTCCCTGGCCACTCATACATCTGGAGCAGTTTCAGGGCGTCAGGATTGATAGAGTACTGCACTCGCCGGGCATGGCCAGCACGCTCAAGAAAATTCTCTGCCAGAGGACGAATATCTTCCTTGCGCTCACGCAATGGCGGCAAGCGGAGACCCACCACGTTGAGGCGGAAGAAAAGATCGCGGCGAAAAGTTCCCTGCTGCACGGCTGTCTCCAGATCACGGCTGGTAGACGCCACAATGCGCACGTCAACAGCAATAGACTTGCCGTTGCCCTGAACCTGAAACTCTCTTTCCTGCAAGGCACGAACCAATCTGCCCTGAATATCGAGAGACATTTCCCCGATTTCATCGAAGAAAATAGTGCCTCCGCTGGCCAGAGCAAACAAGCCCTCCTTGGATTTTCCCAAGCCGCTGGCTGACTTAATGGGACCAAACAATTGATTTTCTAAAGCGCCATCGGCCGTGGCCGCGCAATCTACCAGCAGAAAAGGACGGTCATGAAAAGGTCCGCTGCCGTGAATGGCACGCGCAACCGTTTCCTTGCCAGTGCCGCTTTCACCCTGAACCAAAACGGGGTGTTTGCTGGTAGCTACCTTATTAATAATGCGATACAACTTCTGCATTTCCGGGGAATGCCCCAGCATGCCGTGATAACCGCCGGGATTGACCTGTAAATGTTCGCGAGACATGCGATCCTCCAATGAATTGCGGAGGCGTCCTGCGGCGCGGGTAAGCAGAGCCTTAAGTTCTTCACCTTTGAATGGCTTGCGGATAAAGTCGCACGCGCCACTCTTCATGGCGGTAACCACGGAATCAACCGTGGCGTGCCCGCTGACCATAATGATTTCGGTCTGCGGATGCATTTCCTTGAATTTTGCCAGCAGATCGATTCCGTCCTGGCTCGACTGGCGGACATCGAGGAGGACCACGTCGACAGGCTGCACTTCCATCTGGCGCAACGCGGCGCGGGTATTGTCAGCGGTGTAAACCTTGAATCCCATGCTGCCTGCGACTTCCCTGGAGAGGTCTCTGGCCCAGCGATCTGCATCGACGATCAATAAGAACAGGGATTCAGCTGGAGAAATTTCTTCACGTGGAATGGCCCGTGCTGCACTCGACATAGATTCCCTTTCCGCTACTCTGGAAGCCATATATCTGGAAGCCATATACTCTGTCCTTGGCAAGATGGGTGACTTCCGGAATCGTCGCGGCGAAAAACACTTAAGGCCCGCGCAATGTGCGCCAGGTCGGCTCGATTATATTTCGTTCTTTCTCTTTAAATAGAGAGGTGCGTGGTCCCCGCCGCTAACGGTGTCCGCTTTACAAAGTTAACTACAGTTCCGAAAAGATAAAGGACAGCTCAGGATTTTGGTACGCTTTGGGTTAAAAATTTCCAATTTCAGAAACTTCATGCAAGTTATTACAGTAACGATAGGCCACGTACTTCGGCTTACTCATGCGCTGTTGTCCAAGGAACTACGCTGGCTTGACTTGGACAGAAGCCACGCGATACCTTCGCGGGAAGCCTTTTCCAACCACAGCAGGGAGAAATTGAGTGCCTTTTCAACGGATGATTACCCTCACGACTGACTTCGGTTTGACCGAGCATTATGTGGGTGCAATGAAAGGGGTTATTTACAGTATCAATCCAACAGCACAGGTGGTGGACATCACTAATGCCGTGCAGTCATTTGACGTTCTGGACGGCGCTCTTGCTGTCTCACAAGCCTACCACTACTTTCCCAAGGACACTGTACACGTTGTCGTAGTGGACCCGGGCGTGGGTGGGCCACGCAGACCGATTATCGCAACGATTGGCCAATACGTTTTTGTAGCGCCCGATAACGGTGTGCTGTCTTTAGTTTATGAGCGCGAAGAGCGCGTGAGCGTCCGCCACATAACTTCAGAACATTATTTCCATAATCCGATCAGCAATACCTTCCACGGTCGAGATATTTTCGCGCCGGTGGCAGCTTACTTGAGCAAAGGCGTGGATACGGTTAAGTTTGGAGAAGAGATTACCGATTACGTGCGCTTTCTTGCGCCTAGGCCCAAAGCCACTGGTGAAAATGCATGGAAAGGCCTGGTTCTTAAGACAGATAAGTTCGGCAACCTTATAACCAATATCTCTCCAAAAGATATTCCCCAGATTTTTGACGGCTCTTCTAAGGCCTTCAAAATCACAGTGGGCAAAGCCGAGGTGACTAAGCTGGTTCCCACCTACGCAGCAGGAGCGCCAGGAGAGTTGTTTGCGTTGCTGGGCAGCACCGGCTTTCTGGAAATTTCAGCGAATAAAGCAGCAGCCTCACGCGTGGCGGTCGCGGACAAAGGGAGTGAAGTGACTGTGACGATTGGGTAGCGTGAGTTCAGTGGAGCTGTGGCCAGATCGGGGCGCACGGACACAGAGATAACGTACTTCTCAGAGCGGAATTCTGGCCAGGATAATTTCCGGATAGCCCGTTACTCGCCAAGGACGTCGATTTCCCAAAATTTCGCAAACAGCCCCAAAAACGCGACGTCCCTTGGGATTCGCTAGTGTCTTGCTACCTACTAGTGTTCTTTATGCGGTTGCGATAATTGCGAGTCTTCTGTCGATTTCCGCAAAGCAAGGAGGAGCACCAGCGACGGTTGCCCGGTTTTGATCTATCGAGGAAGACCCAATGGCACTTATCCGAACTGCACATCTTAAGGCGATCGAGCCGCTCACGCTCGGCTAGCGCGAACAACTCAGCCAGTACCTGGGCAAGTCCAGATATGCCAGACGCAGGTAGTAGCCTGGGTTTCCCCATCTGGACCACTTTCACCACGAGCGGATAGAACTGAGCCACCCTGTTCAGGGACTCTGCGCATTCCGGAGAAGACGCCCTCGAATCCGGCGGAAGCTGCAAAAATGAACGCAACGCGGTGCGCAGCTCAAGCGCTCGTCGGTGCTCGGCAGGACTGATTGTCTGGCTGGCCGTCAGTAAACCGCGTTGACTCATCCAAGCCTCGAGTCGAGCCGGAGTCCCTAATTCATCTGAGGGGACGTGCTGCTTCCCCTTCTCAAAATAACTGCGCAGGTCTACCGAGTTCAGAAACTCGTAGAGCAGCGCGACCTCTGACGGCACTTTGTATTTCTGGGCAAGGCGCATAACACCAGCATAACTGTTTTACTGGTTGACATCAAGAAAACACCTATATTAGCATTTAACTGGTGTTTATAGCTTCCCAGTCTGACGGCGGAGCTGGACGCACCAAAAGGAGATCACGATGAAAATTTCCCCCATTTCAACTGAGGACATTTCCTATCGGAAATACGTGCCCGTGCTCGGAACGCAGATGGCTTATGTGGACGTTGGCCATGGAGATCCAATCGTCTTTCTGCACGGCAATCCGACCCCGTCCTATCTCTGGCGCAATATCATTCCCACAGTGCTGCCTTTGGGGCGATGCCTCGCACCCGACTATGTTGGCATGGGGTTTTCGGCTTCAGCGCCAGATGGTCGCTATCGATTCGTCGATCATCAGCGTTATCTCGATGCCTGGTTCGAGGCGCTTGGAATCAAGAAGAATGTGATCCTGGTCGTCCACGATTGGGGATCAGCGCTTGGGTTCTCGTGGGCGCAGCGACATCCAGACAGTGTGAAGGCCATCGTTTATATGGAAGGAATTGTCCGTTCGTTCAAGTCATGGAATGAATGGCCGGACTCGACGCGCGCCTTCTTTCAAGCCCAGCGTACTGAGGCGGGAGAAGACCTCATCCTGGAGAAGAATCTGTTTATCGAATACCTGCTGCCGCTGCGGAACATCTCCGCGGAGGCGATGGATGTCTATCGGCGGTACTTCTGCGTCCCCGGTCCTGCTCGCCAGCCGATCCTGTCATGGACGCGAGACCTGCCCATTTCTGGGGAACCGGAGGACGTGGTCCGGATCGTCGACTCATACGCGTCGTGGCTCTCGAAATCGCCAATTCCCAAGTTATTCATAGATGCGGATCCGGGAGGCTTTCTCATCGGAGCACAAAGAGAGTTTTGCCGCTCGTGGCCAAACCAGACAACGGTTACCGTGCACGGATCTCATTTTCTGCAGGAGGAAGTTCCAGAAGCAGTGGGCGCAGCCACCGCCAGTTTTGTGGCCAAGGTGCTGGCAGGCCAAATCCGGTGAATTGCAAGATCTGCGCTTTCCGGAGCTTGAATTCGCCGCGTAGCCAGGTCGCTTGTTGCCGAAGCCCTCAACCACTGCGCGGTGCATCGACCGTCAATCGCAATCGTGCGGCTGCCACCTACACGGAACTCTGGCGGAACTGGCCCGCATGATTCAGGTTGGTGTAGTGGAGGGCCTGGCGGCGTAAATGCTTTGGGAAGCAGGTTAGCAGACGCGAATCAAGGAATTCGATGGAGGTACCCCCTATGTTTGCAATCGACCACGCGGCAACAGCACTATTAGTCAAACGCCGTTTTCCTTCGGCCCCGATGATGCCACTCCTTCTCTCTGTTCAGGCCATGGAGCTCGCCTGGGTCATACTCAACTATCTTGGCGTAGAACGGACGACGACTGAGTCCACGGTTCGCAGTGTCGCTGATATACATCTCGCGTATATGCCTTACTCACACTCGGTCGGCACTGCGCTCATCGCTGCTCTCGCTGCTTGGCTGATAATCGAGAAGGGCTTCCGCCGTGCAGTATTGGGCAGGGCGGTTGGGCTCGGCATCGTGTCCCATCTAGTCCTCGATCTTCTCACGCACGGCCATGACATCGTGCTGAGCCCTGGACTGCCAAGACCGAAGCTGGGTTTGGGTTTTTACGATGCCGCGCCGTTAGCTGCCTTCTTTGTTGAGCTTGCCTACGGAATCTTATGCTGGCGAGTCTATCAGGGCAGCCGAGGTCTGCTCACGCTCATTGTCATCGGCAATTTGGCTAACCTGTCGTTCTTGTCATCGGCGATTCCCGGCCCCGAATCCTACCTTGCCGGCCACCCACTGCTCGTGGTGACGGTTGTATGCGTACAGATCGTCGTCACGTTGGCGCTCGTGGGCGTTCTTGCAGGCTGGGATGAGTTCAACTCGCACGAAAGATTGCATATCGCGCGCCGGATTTCAACTGGAAGAAACTCATAAACTCCCGACTCGTCAGCAAACTGGAAGTTGGTCAGAAACGCGCTTTGGGAAGCACCAAGGCCAGCCCGTTGTTTATACTCAATACCACATGCGGGAACTCTTGCGATTCTTCTGGAACTCAACCCGCGGGCATCGGCTTGCCCCGTGGCGCAGCCCCTACCTGCGCTGGCGCATGGAAACGTATTCCGGGCTGAAGATGGACAAGATCGGCTTTGTGGAGTTCTGGGGATTCATGGTGCGGGAAAGAAAACAGCTTCGTCGATTTCTGAAGTGGACGGCTGAAATGGATAACTACGCGCGGCCAAAGCCGAAGAATCCATAGCATTCAGCAGCCAGCAAAGAACAATCGCCGCAGATTTTCGCTGATGGACGCAGATCAAGACAGGGTAACCACGAATCGCCCAAACCTCTTTACCGCAAAGGGCGCGAAGGACGCAACGAAAAAAGATTGAACCGCAAGTACTCGGAGTGCGCGTGAAATTGAATGTTGATTTTGCAGGTTCTAGTCGCCAATTGCCATTGGCTAATTGCTGATCGCCAGTTCGCATTGGCTGAAAGCTGAGTGCTGATTGCTGAGTGCTCATTGCTGACCGCTGTTTGCTAAATATCGTACTTCTTCAGCAAATGCCTGAACGATCGATACGAAACCTTCAACAATTCGGCAGCGCGAATCTGCACGCCGCCGGACTGTTGCAACGCCGATTCAATCAACGAACGTTCGATGCCGGCGACGTACTTTTCAAAATCAATTCCATCGCTGGGAACATCGGGACTGCTGTGGCCATTACTGGAAGCAGCAACGGCGCGGGCACGCGGACGGTCAGCATCAAGGTCAACCCTGAGTTCATTTCCGGTTTCCATGGCCACGGCACGCTCAATGGTGTTTTCCAACTGGCGCACGTTGCCGGGCCATTCAAATGCCTTGAGGGCGTCAAGCGATTCCTGGGAGATACGCAGGATGCTCTTTTGCGCGGCGGCGGAATATTTCTTGAGGAAGTGGTTGGCCAGCAGCTCAATGTCGTCACGACGCTCACGCAGGGCAGGCACCTGGATGGGAATTACGCTCACGCGATAATAAAGATCTTCACGGAACGTGCCGTTGGCGATCATCGCTCGCAGATCACGATTGGTGGCGGCGATCACCCGCACATCCACCGGCGTTTCCTGCGTTCCGCCCACAGGACGGATGGTCCGTTCCTGGAGCACGCGCAGCAGCTTTACCTGCATGGAAAGACTCATCTCACCGATTTCGTCGAGGAAGATGGTCCCGCCGCTGGCCACTTCAAAAAGGCCGCGTTTGTTCTGGCTGGCGCCGGTAAAAGCGCCTTTTACGTATCCAAAGAGCTCGCTTTCCAGCAGCGTTTCAGGAAACGCGCCGCAGTTGATGGAGACAAACGGCTCTGAAGCCCGGGTGGAACAGGCATGCACGGCGCGCGCCACCAGTTCTTTGCCCGTGCCGCTTTCACCATAGATCAGCACTGTGCTTGCGGTGGGCGCAACGGTGCGGATGGTGGTTTTCAGCTTTTCAATGACCGGACTGTTGCCGATGAAGTTTTCGAGCGAGTTGCGGCTGGCGGCGTCGCGCTTGAAAGCAAAGTTTTCCCGCTGAAGCACCAGGGTTTCCAACGCGCGTCCCACGGCCAGCTTTAGCTCTTCCAGAAGCCCGGGGCCTTTATGGATGTAGTCGAATGCTCCGCCTTTCACCGCCTGCACGGCAGCTTCATAATCTTCAACCGCGGTGATAAGAATGACGGAGGTGTCCGGCGATGACTGGCGGGCAAAGCGCAGCACTTCAATGCCATCTGTCTGCGGCATCTTGATATCGGTAATCAAGAGCTCATAATTGGCGGAGCTGAGTTTCTTTTTTGCCGCCTCGCCGCCGTTCACGGTCTCAACGCGATGGCCGTCTTTGCGCAGCGAAATATCCAGCATTTCACAAATCGAGCGCTGGTCGTCACAGACAAGAATGCTAGCCATGTGAGACCTCCTGTTTCATCGGCAATATCGTCAGGCTCGACCGCGGCTGCCCTGGCATGAAGGATTTCCAAAATGAACTCCGCTCCACTGCCCAAAGTTGACTGGGCAAAAATTCTGGCCCCATGGGCCTGCACAATCTGATACACGATGGCCAGTCCCAGGCCTGTACCGCCTTCAAACTGAGACTGGAAAGGCTCAAAGATTTTCTCAGTAAGGTTTGGGGCAATGCCCGGGCCGGTATCGCGAATACCGATGCGCAGAAAATCGCCTGCTGCCCGCACCGAAACAGTGATCGTCCCTTTGCCTTGCATGGCGCGCACAGCGTTTTCCAGCAGGTTCCACAGCACCTGCTTGATTCTGTCGGCATCAACGGCGGCATACGCCTCGCGGCACGGCGTAATCCCGCACGATAGTGAGATCTTTGGTCTGCGAACGATTGGCCAGAAGCACCAGCGCATCTTCAATTAATGGGATCAGGTCCATGCGCGAAAACTTGAAGCTTTTTTCTCGCGAGTAGACAAGAAAATCAGAAATGATGGCGTTCAGCCGGGTAGACTCGCGCGTGATGATGTTGACCAGCGTTTTCTGTTCCTCATTGAACGGCGTGACTTCCGCGAGCACATTGATGGAGCCAGCAATCGACGCAAGAGGATTACGGATTTCATGGGCGATGCCGGCGGCCAACCGTCCCACGGCAGCAAGACGATCGCGGCGGCGGACCTCACCTTCAAGCCGGCGAAGTTCGGTGCGGTCTTCAAAAGTATAAACATAGCCGATGGTTCCCTGCTCTGGAACCACCAGCGCGGTGACGTTTACATCGAAGGTCTTTTCCGTTCCAGACGGCGTGAGGCCGCGAACTTCACACTGAACGGAAAGCGAGTCGATGTTAGGAAGCCGGTCCAAAAACAGCTCTGAAATGTGCCGCCCGTAAACGGACGATGCCGTGCGCTCCAGAACTTTTTGTCCGGGAGCGTTCATCAGCGTAATCCGGCCTTCAAGATCGGTGGTGATAAGAGCGCTGCGAATGGAATGGATGACATTTTCATGCAGCGCCTGCAGGCTGAGCAATTCGCCGCTTTTATCGCGTAGTTCAACGCCGGCCTGGCGCAGCTTGGAGGCCAACGAACTGGAAAGATGCGCTACCGCCAGATAGGCGCAGAAGTTGATGATGATGACGATCTGCAGGGACCTGAGATCGCCGCGCGCGGAAAATTGAAATGACGGTATGCGCTCAAAATAGATGAGCTCGAGCAACGCGCCAAAGCAAATAAACGAGACGGCAGCGGTCAGATAAGCCCAGTATCGTGGCAGCAGAATGCTGGCGACGATGATAGCCAGCGGATAGAGAAAGTTGAAAAAAGTATCGATGCCGCCGGTGACATAGACCAGCGCGGTGATAAATGCCAGGTCGGTAAAAATCTGGACGATGGCCTGGTGCTTGGTCTCCTGCCAGAGCGAGACCAGAAACATGAAGAAGAAAGAAACCGTGAACCAGACGACAATTACGGTCTCAAACAAACGGACGTTGACGTTGTTGGGCGTCAGCCGGGCGATGAGAAGTTCAACGGCAAGGAGAGCCGAGATGACGATGACACGGACCTTTACCAGCCATGCCAGCCACGCTCGCTCGTTAAACCTGGTGTCTCCCATTTTCGCCTGTTTCTTATCGGTGCTTTCGATTGAAGACCCGCCTGCAGAACAGGCGGGCCAGAATGATTCTTTGGTTCGTCCCGTCCAGCGGATGTTAGCCGGCGAGTTTTGCAATCATGGAGAAGAGCGGCATGTACAGAGAAATTACGATGCCGCCAACGGTGACTCCGAGAAAGCCGATCATGATCGGCTCAAGCAGAGTGAGCATGTCCTTGGTAGCGGCGTCGACTTCATCTTCGTAAAAGTCGGCGATCTTCTGAAGCATGGCGTCCATTGCGCCGGTGGCTTCACCGACTCCAATCATTTGCGTAACCATGTTGGGGAACACACCGCTTTCCTTTAGAGGATCAACGATGGTCCGGCCCTCTTCTACAGCTTTGCGCACTTTCATGAGCGCATCTTCAAGAACGGCGTTTCCTGACGTTCTTGCAGTAATGGTAAGGCCTTCCAAAATTGGAACACCGGAGGTAATCAGCGTGCCCAGAGTACGCGTGAACCGGGCCACCGCAATCTTGCGCAGTACAGTGCCGAGAACCGGGAGGTTCAAGAGCATCTTGTCAAACATGTAACGGCCTTTGGGATCTTTGCGGATGTACTTGACCGCCACAAAGACGAGCCCTAGACTAAGGAAGATCAGCCACCAGAAACGGCCAATAAAATTACTTAGCCCGATGACGATCTTTGTGGGCAACGGCAGGTCCACGCCCATGCTGATGAACATATTGGCGAAGATCGGCACCACAAACTTGAGCAAAGCTCCCACGACGAGGGCCGCAATGGAGATAACGGAAACCGGGTAAATCAATGCCGACTTCACCGCCGACTTCAACTTGACGGCTTTTTCCACGTAGGTGGCAAGGCGCTGCAGAATGGTATCGAGAATACCGCCGGCTTCGCCCGCCTCAATCATGTTGGTGGTGAGATCATCAAAAATCTTGGGAAACTGCCGCATGGCGTTGGAAAGCGTGGTACCGCCTTCAACGCTCTGGCGTACGCCGGTAAGGCACTTCTGGAAGACCTGGTTTTCCTGGTTTGCGGCCAGGATTTCCAGACACTGCACCAGAGGCAGTCCGGCATCGATCATGACGGAAAACTGCCGGAAGAAAACGGCGATGTCCTTGACAGGAACTTTGCCGGTACCGAGTTTAGGAAGAGCGAATTCCTTGCCCTTCTCTTTAATGGCTCCCGGGGTAATGCGCTCGCGGCGCAACTGCATGGTTACCGCGGCCTTGCTGTCAGCTAACCGTTCCCCGGCAATCTTTTTGCCCTGGGGGTCGGTCCCTGTGAATGTAAATACCGGCATAACCGTGACTCCTCTCGTCCTTTTTGCCTACCGACTTCCCTTGCCAGCCCCGGGGGAGGACTGAGAATTTATCTGCGCTGCGGAGTGGCCGCAGCAACCTTGGGCGCTTGTACGCCGCGATTAATCATGTCCTGCAACTCATCCGGCATGGAAGAACGCGCCAGCGCTGTTTCCAGCGTAATGGCTTTCTGGAAATACAATGTCGCCAATGACTGGTTAAACGTCTGCATGCCAAACTTATCCTGGCCTGACTGCATTGACGAATAAACCTGGTGGATCTTGTCTTCACGAATCAGGTTGCGTACCGCGGCGTTGGGGATAAGAATCTCCATGGCCATGGCGCGCCCCTGCCCGCCCACACGCGGCAGCAGCGTTTGGCAAAGAATCCCTTCCAACACCAGGGAAAGCTGTGCGCGAATCTGCGACTGCTGGTGCGACGGAAAAACGTCAATAATACGGTTGATTGTGGAGGCCGCCGAATTGGTGTGCAAGGTGCCAAAAGTCAAGTGGCCGGTTTCCGCAATGCGCAGGGCCGACTCGATGGTTTCCAGGTCGCGCATTTCGCCGATCAGCACCACGTCCGGGTCTTCACGCAGCGCAGCACGCAATGCGTTGGAAAACGACTGCGTATCAGAGTGGACTTCACGCTGGTTTACCAGGCAGCTCTTATTCTGGTGCACAAATTCGATTGGATCTTCGATAGTAATAATGTGGTCGTGGCGCTCGGTGTTGATCTTGTCGAGCATGGCAGCCAGCGTAGTTGACTTACCGGAGCCTGTGGGGCCCGTAACCAGAATCAGGCCGCGAGGCTTATCGCACAATTTAGAGATCACATTGGGCAGGTTCAATTGCTGGAACGTCTTGATCTCAAAAGGAATCACGCGGTAAACCGCACCCACCGCGCCGCGCTGGTTGAAACAGTTGCCGCGGAAGCGGGCCAGCCCTTTGAGTCCGAAAGAAAAGTCCAGCTCCAGCGTTTCTTCAAAGCGATGCTTCTGCGCATCGGTGAGAACGCTATAAGAAAGCTGCTTGGTTTCCGATGGAGTCAGCGGCGGCATATCCAGCGGCTGCAAATGCCCGTGAACGCGGACCTGCGGCGGTGAGTTGGTGGTGATGTGCAGGTCACTGCCTTGCATATCCAGCATCTTCTTCAACAGATCGCTTAATGTGACATTCATGGTTTCCCTGTTCTTCCCTGATAACTCTTGGACTCTTGGCTTTTAACTTTTGGCCTGTTTCGCCTGCAGTTGCTTTTGGCTGGCTAATTGCCAATTGCCAGCTGCTAATTGCTCTAGTGCAGCGTTTCCCTCGCCACTTCTTCCAGCGTGGTAACGCCTTCCTTCACTTTCACCAGTCCGCTGCGACGCAGCGTGATCATGCCGCGCTCAATGGCCTTCTTTTTCAGTTCCACAGCGGACGCGCCAATTAAAATCAGTTCGCGGATATCATCGTCCACTTCCATTACTTCATACAGGCCGGCGCGCCCCTTGTACCCTGTCCCGTTGCACACGGCGCAGCCTTTGCCCTTGAATATCTTTACCGTCTTGGCCTCTTCCGGAGTAAAACCGGCGTCAACCTTGGCCTGCACCGGCATGGGCACTTCTTCGCGGCATTCAACGCAGATGCGCCGGATGAGTCGCTGAGCGCAGATCAAGTGAACGGCCGTCGCCACCAGGAAAGGCTCAATGCCCATGTTCATCAGGCGGCTGATGGTTTCCGGCGCGCCGTTGGTATGCAGCGTTGAAAGCACCAGGTGCCCGGTAAGAGCGGCCTTGATTGCGATTTCAGCGGTTTCAAAGTCTCTGATCTCGCCCACCAGAATCACGTTGGGGTCCTGCCGCAAGAAGGCACGGAGCGACGCGGCAAAATTCAGGCCGATGGATTCTTTCATCTGCACCTGGTTTACGCCGTGCAACTGAAATTCAACCGGGTCTTCCGCCGTCATAATGTTGGTGTCTGGCTTGTTCAGCAGCGAGACGGAAGAATAAAGAGTGTTGGTCTTGCCTGATCCCGTTGGGCCGGTAACCAGCACCATGCCGTAAGGCTTCAACACCGCACGCTGGAATTTTTCCAGCGACTCCGGTTCAAAACCGAGCTTGGTCATATCCAGCCGCAGGTTCTCTTTATCCAGCAGCCGCATGACAACTTTTTCACCCCACAGCGTGGGCAGGCAGTTTACGCGAAAATCGAGCTGCTTTTTTTTGCCGCCCATTTGCATTTTGAGCATGATCCGGCCGTCTTGCGGCAAGCGCTTTTCCGATATATCCATCTTCGCCATAATTTTTATACGGCTCGTGATGGCATCTTTCAGCTTCATCGGAGGAGACATAATGTGCTGCAGCACGCCGTCAATGCGGAAACGCACGCGGTATTCTTTTTCGTAAGGCTCAATATGGATGTCGCTGGCGCCGCGCTTGACCGCATCCGTCATCACAATATTTACCAGCTTTACGATGGGCGCTTCGTCGGCTGATTTCTCCAATTCGGCCAGGTCGATCTCGTCCTGCTCAGCCTGAAGTTCTACGTCGGCCTCATCTCCCATCGAAGCCAGCAGCTCATCGACATTCGATTCCTGCTGCGATCCGCCGTAAGCCTTGTCGATTGCGTCCATGATGGCGGATTCAGACGCCACTACCGGTTCAATGTTGAAGCCGGTCATGAACTTGATATCGTCCATGGCGAAAACGTTCGTCGGATCAACCATGGCAATGGTCAACGATGCGCCGACGCGGCTGAGCGGAAGAATCTGATAGCGCTTGGCCGTCTCTTCCGGAATCAGCTTGACCACGGAAGAATCAATTTCAAAATATTGCAGGTTAATGGCGGGAACGCCGTACTGCCGCGAGAGGAAATTGGTGACTTCCTCATCGCTTACAAATCCCAGGTGGACCAGCGTGGAACCAAGGCGCGAATTGGGACCTTGCTCACGCTGCGCCTTCAGTGCCTTATCGAGTTGGTCGTGCGTGATGATCTTCTCTTTAACAAGAAGATCGCCTAGCCTTTGCGACATAGTTAATAGCAGGTCCTGGATGAATTTGTCTCAAGCGCACCATGTCTCAAAGAGGCCGGGGGGACAGCCACTCGCTCAGAGGGAAGAACTTGAGTAGCCCGATTGTGTGCCGGGTGACAGAAATTGTCAATCAGCCCTTCCCCTCTAAGGTTCATGAACTTACGGGAAGAGTAAACAAGGACCTAAGGTGTACTAAGCAGGAACACTGAAGCAAAGATCGAGCATTTAAGGTCGCATTTCCAGGATTAGCTGGCAGCGGAGCGGCAGAAGAATAGCCCATTTGTTCTGCCGCCCTTCAGAAGACTGCAGTCCTTAATTATCGTCCTCGCTGCTTTCAGCCGCCACGATCACCATCTCATAAGTGAGTTTGCGATTTGTAGCGCTTGTGCCGCCTGCCTTCATGAAAGTGCTCAAAGCGTTGAGGTTGAGCCTGGGTATTCCCCACACCACCATTTCAGCGCCCGCGCCCAGCTTAGCCGCTTCCTGCGCCGGCGGAGTGCCCTGCACAAAAATCGCGCGGACATTTGTGGCCAGGGGCTGGTCGTCATCCGCAGAAGTCAGGGAAAAAATATCAACCTTGGCTTGCAGGCCATCCTTCCCTGGAAGAGCAACGGCCTTTTGCTGCAACCGGAGCTTAAATTTCACGTAATTGAAGCCGATCATCTTTGAAGTGAGCGTCACATTGGTCGTGGTTGCTGAGAGTGAGATCGTCAGCTTCTCATAGCGGGCAAACGCATCTTCAGCATTCTTTGGCTTATAGCTCGGGACGGTATGGAAGGTTTGCTGAAGCTTGATGCTGTCGAACTCTGTCAAAGGATGGACCTCAAAGCAATGCGCCGGATTGGTGTTTTTTCCGGGCTGGCCAAGAGAGCTCAGGTCCTGAGTCTGCGTCTGGCCGCTTGGAGGGTGCTCAAACCATAACCGCCAAACACCAGTAAACGGAGCACTCTTGCCTTCAGTGTTCTTGACCCGAGAAACAGCATTGGGAACGTCCTTGGCGTTCATGATCTCGGCGACCATTGGAAGCCCCACGTCCTTTGAACGGCTCGCAGCGTGGATATCGCCATCGTTCGAAGGGTTGGAAGAGCTTGGCGTCTTGACTGCCCCCGCGTGATCGATATTTATCTGGCCGTCGATAGTGGCCCGGTCTTTATATTTCTCAACCCAAGCCCGATTCAGCACCAGCTTGCTCCCAGTGGAAGTAGCAGGAAAAACGGCGCTGCCTGTGAACAGAAAGCCAACCAGTAGAGAGATTTGCAGTCGCTTCATGCTGTAGCCTCCTGTGTTGGAGCACTGGTATTTTTGGCGCGTGGCTCATCAGGCGCGCGGCCGGCATTCCGTAAATTCATGAACCGGTTCAGCAGATCAAACCAGAAAGGCGCTCCCAGGGAGATGGCAAAAATTGAAAGCAGCCAGCCCAGTAGATGCATGAGGAACCATTGCGTCCTGATCCAGAAAACAGTGTTGTCCTTCGCTTTCTGGTCGGATTCCGGCGCTTCACTGGCCGCCTTGACCTTTGCACCCAATTCATTGAGGTCCCGTTGCCATCCGGTAATGGAATTGATCAAAGTTTCTTCCTTGTCAGAAAGAGGGCTGGTTCCTGGTTCCACGGCGGTACCTTGGTCCGGTTGATCGCTGTTGTATACCGCCAGCGGAACGTCACCGGAATTGCGGGCCTGGGCGCGTGCTTTGGCGTCTTCCACAATAGCGGAACGCAGCGCCGAATCAGTCCACAGGCGTTCAGCCACGTGCAGGGTGTCAAAATCCGCCCACAAAACAATAATGAAGGCCAGGACCTTGGTTTGTTTCTGAACATAACGCTTGTACCAACCGGATGCCCGGTCCATGGCATTGTTGAAGTGGGTTTCGAGCAAGTCATGGAAAACGTCAAAGTTGCCGTTCGCTTTCTGGTAAAGAGCGGTCAAGCTTGCGGACACGCCGGGAGGAAGCGCTTTGATCCCCTCCTCCAGCGCATTCGAGTCGCGAATTGCCTTTGTGCCGGTAAGAAGATCCATCAGTGCGGTTGCGAAGGTGGAAGCTGGGATATAAGACGGAGTCTCAACTTTTCCATCGGGTTTGTTCCGCGAAAGCCCGGCAATGAGCGGGTGTTGGAAGATTTCTTTGGCTTTTTGATTTCCGAGAAGCTGCGTGACGGCCTCTTCAAGTACTTTGGGCCGCTTGTTAAACCACCGAGCCAGCGTCTCATTGACCGTGGTGCAGATCAAAGCGAGACGTGAGGTAGAAAAACGCAATTCCAATTGCGACGTCAAGGATAGGCAGTCCGAGCATGGAAACTCCTTGCAATATTTTTTTAGGGGCCGAATAGGACGACAACACTCTTGTCTCGATTTGCGGGGGAGGCTGAAAAGTGCGTGCAGGCCGAACCCGATAATCGCGCAGACAATTGGAGGGGGTAGCGAAAACTGTAGTAGCAAATTGCTGTCTGCACAAGTGTTTTCGCTGATGCGAATCCGCTCCTCTTATTTTTTGGGGGACGGCGAAGTGAGCGCTCGCACAAACCATTTAAGAGAACGCTGGATACATCGCTATCCCTTTTCGTTCCGTCAAATATTCTTGGTTTTTCACTTCAGCGATTTTGGCGCCCTTGATTCCGCGCGATTGCAGCCCCTCCGCTTCCTTCGTTCCTCTGCGTTTCAAAGGTGCTGCTTTCACTTTCGGCGGTTTCCGCAATCTTGGCAATTCTGCGATCACACGATCTACCGATCACGCGCGATCACCCGATTTCTTCCACCGTAGTTCCTCCACTACGCTTC
>CAVSYO010000036.1:0-20163 GCA_963732195.1 Terriglobia bacterium
CGATAGCGCTGCTCGGCTTCGCGACGGTCAGTGATGTCCTTGAGCACATGCACGGTCTGTAGGCCTTCATCGAGCGCGCCATGAATGCGCGAACTGGAAACAAGATATGTACGCTCCAGAACGGGATGAAGGTATTCGTCCGACTCATTCTCAGCACGGCAGAAAGGACAGGGCTGGGGCGAATCAGAAGCAATAGAAACCAGCGCTCGCATGCTAAGGCCAATCAACTCAGCCGGGCGCACGCCGATAAACTCCGAGAGAGATCGATTCACGCGCAGGACTTCAAAATGCTCGTCATGCACCACAATGAAGTCAGAAATCGAATCGAAGATTTCCGCCCACTGCCGGCTGGACTGCGTGATCCTGGTAAACAGGCGGGAGTTTTCCAGCGCGACTGACGCGTGCACAATGAGCGCCTGGAGCAAATTAAGATCGCCGGGCATCAGTTCACGGCTGATATCGGCCAGAGCAAGAATGCCGAGAAGATCACTCTCGGTTCCCTCCAGCCGGACGAGCGTAAGATTCTGCCAGCCGCAGGCGGCTATCAGGTCGGAGCCAAGCGCCTGAACGCCGCTGCCGGTAATCTTCACGTCAGGATGGCGCTCCGCATATTCAGAAAACGCGGCATTCAATTTGCGCTGCAGCTCGCGTTCGGGCCGCGTTCCGCAAAAGCCGACGCTCTCCACCTTATTGCCCTGGGCCAGTGACAGGATGGCAGAGCGCGCGCCGATCATGCTCGCCACTCGTTCGGTGAAGTTCTTTACAAAGTCCGGCAGGCGCAAAGCGGAGCCCAGGTCCAATGCCATTTCCATCAGGTCTTCAGTGCGTTTGCGATGCTGGTCAGAAAGCTGAAGGTTTTGTGCCGCTTCAAGGGCCACGGTGATTTCAGCGCCTAAAACGCGGGCCCGGCGAACGTCGTCAGGCGAAAAGCGAGTCTTGTCTTTCTTATCAAAAAATCCCAGCACGCCGAGCTGGCGTCCATCGCCGGTCAACAGCGGAATGCCGAGATATTGCTTCAGGTCAGACTCCCAGCGCCGAAGCTGCATTTTCTCAATCGCCACAAGCTGGTTAATGTCCTCACAGATATGCGGGTTCTTAGAATCCAGCACGCGCCTGCCAACGGCTGAAATGTCAATATCGAGCCGGCTTACAGTTCCTCTGCCGGCGCCCCAGCGCAGGCGACACTCGCCTTGGTCTACCAGCGCAACAAACACGCGAGAGACATCGAGGAAATCGGCGGCACGGGCTACGAAAGCCGGGAAAAAACTCTCCAGGCGTGAAGTTCCAAGATCGGCGGAGATTTCAAGTAGTTGATCGAACTTTTGCTTTTGCGCTCCACAAAGGCCGACTAGCTCGGAATTATCCAGCGCCATGCGGCCAATGTTGCTCATCACGCCGAATGCAGAGATTTCGGCAGAGATAAAAGCGCTCTTGCGGACCATCAGCAACACTGAAGCTGTGCCAGTCGTCAGGATCGGCTGCCCCAGACCGTGATAAATCGCTTCGGTCTTGCCGGACCCAAATGAAAACTTGAAGCTGACCTGCTGATTTTGCTCAATCGCCTGTATGGCGTAAGGACGGGCGTGTTCGATGAGCGCTTTTGCGCTTATAGAATCGTCCGGGACTGAACAAACCGTCGTGACATGATAGCCTTCGCCCTCGCGCACCATGATTCCGGAAACAAGAGGTTGAAAAATGTCTCGGACAAACTCTGTAGTGCGCTGCCGAACAGCCGGCAACCCGGCAGGAAGGGATGCCAGTTCCGCGCAGGCCTCAAGTACCCGATCCATTGGCAAAGACGCCTTTGGCTTTGGCTTTATCTTCAGCTTCGGTGCAACAGTAGCGGCTTTAGGCGTCAGTCTCATGCGTCTCAGGGAAGCCTGAAGGTACTCTGGAATCTCATTTTGAGTCAATAAGTAATTGACCTGCCAGAATCCAAGCGAACAATGCGGACCATCGGCCTATGAACGGTCTCACTGTGAGATTAGTAACCAGCCACGACGTTGAAAATGAGACGCTAAACCATAGATATGGCTCAACTTCAGAGCACTTTGCTCTTCCCTGTCACCCCTCTCACTATCCATGGACTCTCATAAATGATTGATTCTGTTACCTCTTCGAAAGCCTCAGGTACCGAAAGTGCTAATCCCACGCATAGGTGGCCATGCCCTTGCTTTTATTTATCCGCTCATTCCCTGTAAGGGAACTTGTGTCTTTTTGTAAAAGCGCCAGAACGTAGGGTTCTGGACGGGGCGGCATTCAAGATCAAGAAGATGAAAAAGGAACACGAGCCGCAGAAATGAAAGCGGCCATAGAGGTTCGGAACATGCGTTTAAACAAAACAATCGGCGGCAAGCTTTATCTTGGCTTTGGCCTGATCATGGCAATCGTGCTCATGGCGTTCGTCTTCAATTGGGTGGCTGTCCACCACGAACAGACGACCAGGGCGATTTATAAACAGTCGATCACGATGGGTGACAGCCTATCTAAGCTGGACAAAGCAAGAAGCGAGAACCGTCTTTATCTGCGGAACTTCCTTCTCAATGGCGACCGGCGCGAAGCCGATGCCCTTACCCGCGGCCAGGGAGAAGTGGAACGCCTGATCAATGACATCAAGGACAATACGACGGCGCTGGGAGATTCCAGCCGGGCAAAGCAGTTACTGGACCAGCTGGCAGACGCCGAGCGCGAGTGGAGCCGGGCCTTCGCGACGCCGCTGATGGAAAAACGCCGCCAGGTGGATACCGGTAGCGCCACGGTGGCGGAATTACAGATCGCCTATTTGCAGGCCACGCCTACACCAGAACAGAAACTACGAGAGGACCAGCCTCTGGTGCAACTGGTCGGCATGATGAAAACGGCGAACGTGACGGCTGAAGACTCCGATAATAGCGCGGCAACGCTCATCACTGTGGTGACTTTGGGCGGACTATTGATTGTGATTCTGCTTTCAGCCTCAATCTCATGGCGCGTTGCAAAATCGATTACCGGTCCGCTTTCGCAGCTAATCACTGTCGCTGGACAGATCGGCAACACAGGAGACCTGGATCAAAAAGTAGAAATCAACGGCGAAGATGAAGTCGCCCAGCTAGCCAGAACCTTCAACAACATGGTGCTGTACCTGCGTGAGATGGCCGGAATTTCTGAAGCGATCGCCGGCGGCGATCTCTCAGTGGAAATCAACCCACGCTCATCGCGCGATACGCTGGGCAAAGCCTTCCGCGAAATGACGCTCGGGCTGCGCAATCTGGTAAAGAACGTCCGTGACAGCGCCGCGCAGGTGGCAAGCGGCTCCAATCAGGTGGCTTCAGCTTCAGACGAATCGGCAAAGATCAGCGTGCAGGCGGCCTCAGCCATTGACGAAGTCACCAGCACCATGCATGAGATGAGCATCAACGTGCAGAACATGGTAAAGAGCACGCAGATGCAGGCTTCCAACGTGAGCGAAACTTCCGCTTCCATCGACGAGATGGTGGCTTCAATCCAGCGCGTTGCCGATACGGCCAAGGTCCTGTTGGATATTTCTCAACGGTCGCGCGACGAAGTGCATAACGGCATCAACACGATGGAAAAGGCAACGGATGGCCTGAGCCGGATCAATGCTTCTATCGGCTCGTCGGCGGAAATCATCTCTGCCCTGGGCCAGCGTGCCGACGATATTGGAAAAATCATTGAAGTGATTGACGACCTGGCTGAACAGACCAACCTGCTGGCTTTGAACGCTGCAATCGAGGCTGCACGTGCCGGCGAACACGGCCTGGGCTTTGCCGTAGTAGCCGACGAAGTACGCAAGCTGGCAGAAAAGTCCGCGCAGTCCACGCGCGAAATTTCTGAACTAATCCAGAGCATTCAGAAGGAAGCGCGCAAGGCCGTGGACAACATGGAAAAGAGCACCACGATTGTGAATGAAGGCCTTTCACTGGGGGGCGACCTGAGCGGCGCACTGAAAAAGATTTCCAGCGTTGTGTCTGAGGTTTACAAGTTCGCGCAGGAAATTGGCGCGGCAACCAATGAGCAGTCACACGGCTCATCGCAAATTGCGAAAGCTACAACGCGGCTCAACGAGATCACGCATGAAATCAACTCATCTGTGGAAGAGCAAGCCTCGGGAGCGCAAGCGGTAGTCCGCGCCATGGAAAAAATGCGTGAGCTGGTGCAGCGTTCTTCTTCCGGATCGACAGAACTGGCGGCTTCGGCGGAGCAGATGTCGAAAATGTCACGCTCCATGCTGGAAGCTATGGACCGGTTTGTGCTGGAAAACATGGCGGTGCGCGATGCGCGGCCCGCACAGCGTCGAGAAGAGCCAAACGGCCGCGGCTCCGCGACACCGCAATATGCAGCCGCTACCGCGGGCGGGAACTACAACTAAGCCGAGGAGACCCTGATGTCCAAAGAAATGCACATTGTCGGCTTTCGCGTAGGGCGCGAGGTTTTTGGCGTTCCGATCGCGCTGGTGCATGAGATTGTACGCGTACCGGAGATCACTTCTGTGCCGGACTCACCCAGCTGCGTCCAGGGCGTGATCAACCTGCGAGGCAAAATTGTTTCCGTGGTGGACCTGCGGCGCCGCTTTGGAGAAAAAGACATTCAGCCCACCAAGAAGAACCGCATCCTGGTGACCGAGGTACACGGAAAACTCGTGGGGCTGATCGTGGACAGCGCTTCAGAAGTTTTGAAGATACCAGAGAGCGAGATTGAACTGCCGCCCGTGTTTGACCAGGGCGAACTCAACTACGTGACCGGCGTGGGAAAGCTGAACGGCCGGCTGATCATTTTGATTGACCTGAACAGGATCCTGCAAAAGGGCGAGTTGCGGCGGATAGCAGAAGTAAGTGAACCGCGTGCAGCAGCGGCCTTCGCAGGATTGTAATCGGCACCTAGGACGAAAACGGAAACCATGGCCACACCGAGTGTTCAAATCCAAATCAGTGAACCGGAATACAAGCTGCTGCAGACCCTGGTGTATCAGGAATGCGGGATGTACTTCGACGAACGGCGCGCGCATTTTTTGCAGGACCGCCTGCAACGCAGGCTGAAGATCTGCGGGCTGGATACGTTTTACGCTTACTATCGCCTGCTCACCAGCTACCAGGGCAAAGCGGAGCTGAGCGCGCTGGTAGAAAACCTCACCGTAAACGAGACCAGTTTCTTCCGCAACAAACCGCAGCTTGAGCTGTTCCAGAAAAACGTTCTGGAAGAACTGCTGAAGCGGAAACAGGAGCGGCGTGACTGGAGCCTGCGCCTGTGGTGCGCGGGCTGTTCCACGGGACAGGAGCCGTACACGCTGGCGATGCAAGTGTGCGACGCGCTGGCTTACTACTATCTGCGCAATCCGTTGCCATTTGAAATGCCAAGTCCCAAGCCGCTGATTCCACCGCCATGGAAGGTGGAAATCCTGGCTTCTGACATCAACTACACAGTGCTGCGCACCGCGCAGGAAGGCGTCTATTCAGAAACCCAGATGGAGTCAGTGGACTACGCGTACCGCCTGCGTTATTTCGACAAGGTGGGCGACCGTTATGCGATCAAGCGTGGGCTGAAAGACCTTGTCCATTTCGACTTTCACAATTTGAAGACAGAGTTTTTACCGCAGCGCAATGACGTGATCTTCTGCCGTAACGTGATGATCTACTTTGACGAAGCCGAGCAGAAGCGCCTGGTGGAAAAACTCTATCGTTGCCTGAACGCGGAAGGGTATTTGTTTATCGGTCATGCGGAAAGCCTGTTTGGGCTCTCCGATAAATACAGGATGCTGCACCAGAACAACGGCACGGCGTATCAGCGCATTGAGGTGGCAGGGTGAGTTTCTTCTCTGACGATCACGCGGCTGAGCTTCGCGAACTCTTCTTTGAGAGCGCAACGGAATTGTTGCAGACACTCAACGAAGAGGGGCTGGAGCTGGAGAAGCGTCCGGAAGATGAAGAGGTGTTACGCCAGGTTCGACGCACCGTGCACACGCTGAAAGGCGATTCAGCGGCATGCGGCTACACAGAGCTGAGCGAACTGGCACATGCGCTCGAAGACGTTTTGCGTCCTGACATTGCTGCAATGAGCAAGGCCGCGCTGGCGGAAGCGGTCCTCATTGCCGCCGATACATTCAGTTCCATGCTTTCCGCGTATCGCGGCAACCTGCAACCGCCCGCCGGAGAAGAACTGAAGGAACAAATCGTCTCGCTTACAAGAAAGCCCGCCAATACCGTGCGCTATAAGCTACAGGGGCGCTTTGTATGGAGCGAGTACGAGCAGATGGTGGTAGCGGACGCCCTGGGCCGTGGAGAAACCGTTTACAACGTGGCATTCTCTGTTGAACCGCATTGCCCGATGCGTGGCGCGGCAATGCAATTGATTCGCAACGTACTGCAGGATTGCGGAAAGCTGCTGGCGGTTGCGCCAGACCAGAGCACGCTGAATAACGATCTGGACGTGGTAGAAGCAGCCATTGCCAGCGACAATTCCGAGGAGTGGATCGCGAAAAAATGCCGCATACCGTCAGTGGTGGCGGAAGTCCTGGTGCAAAAAACCGGAGCATCGCAGGAGCACACGGATGACGTGCTGGATATTGTGAAGCACGTAACCGCCGCCCAGGAAGATGAAGCAGAGGTTACAATCCGCGCTGAAGAAACGCCGGCAGCAGCCCATGCGTCTGCCCGTGAAGTTGCAACACCAAGGGCTGAGAGCGCCAATCCGCAAATGCCGCCGGACACTCAGCCTGCAAGTTTTGCCAGCATGTCAGAAACTCTGCTGCGCGTTGATGCCGAGCGGATTGATTCTGTGCTCAACCTGGTAGGCGAATTGATTATCGCTAAGAGCATGCTGCATCAGGCGATCAACGAATTTGAGAAGCGTTATCCCAAAGATCCTTTGAAAATGCGCTTTTCTGACGCCATGGCATTCCAGGCGCGGATCATGAATGACCTGCAAAAATCCGTGATGAAGATCCGCATGGTTCCGGTGGAACACCTTTTCCGCAGGTTCCCGCGTGTGGTGCGAGACGTGGCCAAATCCTGCGGCAAGGAAGTGAATCTGGTGGTGACCGGCCAGGACACCGACCTGGACAAGAGCATTCTGGACATGCTGGCTGAGCCGCTGGCGCACCTGGTACGTAATGCCGTGGACCACGGAATTGAATCCCCGGCAGAGCGCATCAATGATGGAAAGCCGGCGCAGGGCACGGTAACGCTCGACGCTTATCACCAGGGCAATGAGATTGTGATTGAAGTCACTGACGACGGTCGTGGCATCAATCGCGACAAGTTAATAGCAAAAGCGGTGGAGCGTGGGCTGCTCAAGCAAGGCGACGCAGCCGTGATGGGTGAAGCGGACATCAACGATCTGATTTTCCATCCGGGCCTGAGCACCGCGCAGGAAGTTACGTCCATTTCCGGCCGCGGCGTAGGCATGGACGTGGTGAAGACGGTGCTGGAAAAGCTGAAAGGCACTGTCAGCATCCGCACAACGGCCGGCAAAGGAACAACATTCTTCCTGAAAGTGCCGCTGACACTGGCAATCATCAAAGCGCTATTGTTTCGCGTTGGCGACCGCCTATACGCCGTGCCGCTGGCCTCCGTGGTGGAAATCACTCGGACTACGCAAGGCTCGCTGCATCGCGTAGACCAGCATGACGTAATGCAGCTGCGCAATGAAGTGCTAACGCTGTTGCATCTTCACAGATTGGAAAAAGATCGGGCTGAGACGGGAAAAATGTTTATTGTGGTCATTTCCACGGGCGAACGCAAGTTCGGCCTGGTGGTGGACCATTTGGTAGGCGAAGAAGAACTAGTTATCAAGGCCATGGACGATCATTTAGTGGCCACAGACCTGGTCAGCGGCGCTTCCATCCTGGGCGATGGCACGGTGGTGCTGATCCTGAATCTCTCAAGTGTAGTTGCGAAGTTAGGTAGGTTACAGATGGTGGGGGCCACAGCATGAGTACCAAATTGCGAGTCCTGGTGGTGGACGATTCTGCGTTGATGCGAAAGTTGATTCCACAGATCCTTGCCCGGGACAGCGAAATCGAGGTTGTAGGAACGGCAATGGACGGCGCTTTCGGACTCAAAAAGATTGAAGACCTTCGTCCTGACGTGGTGACGCTGGACCTGGAAATGCCGCGCATGGATGGATTGGAGACGCTACGCCAGATCACGCGACGGTTTCGCGTACCAGTGATCGTGGTGAGCGCATTAACTACAGAGGGCGCAAGCGCAACATTCAAAGCCCTGGCGCTGGGAGCGTTTGATTTTGTGGCCAAACCGCGCGACGCTGCTTCCGCTCACATGGATGATATTGCCGTGGACCTGATCAGCAAGATCAAAGTCGCGGCCAGGACCAAGGTGCGCAACACTCCCGCGCCTATCACATTCGATCGGCCTCGACCGGAAAAGAAAGCTTTAAGACCGCGGCGCGAGCCTACTAAGATTGTGGCAATTGGCATTTCTACGGGCGGGCCAAACGCGCTGCAATATTTGTTGCAGCAACTGCCCGGAGATTTTCCTGGGACCATTGTTGTGGTGCAACACATGCCGGAAGGATTCACAGAAATGTTTGCGCGGCGGCTGGATGAATCGTGTGCCATCGATGTAAAAGAAGCCCAATCTGGCGACCTGCTGATTGCAGGACGCGCGCTGATCTGTCCCGGAGATCGCCACATTAAGGTCCGACGGATGCCATTAGGAAATACAGTCGTGCTTTCCGATGAAGCCCGCACCAACGGGCACAGGCCGTCAGTGGACATTTTGTTTCGCTCAGTAGCGGCGGAGTTTGGCAGCCGTGCCGTGGGCGTACTGATGACTGGCATGGGCGACGACGGAGCCGAAGGACTGGGCTTGATGAAAGATGCCGGCGCGCTGACCATTGCACAGAGCGAAGATTCCTGTACGGTGTTCGGCATGCCCAAGGCAGCTGTGGAACGCGGGCATGCAATGCGCATTGTACCGCTGGATATGCTGGCCAACACGCTGGCCATGCAGTGCAATCCGGATAAAATTGCTCGAGCAGCAGTAAAAGTTTAGTTGGAGTCGCAAGGAGAATAGTTATGGAAACATTTCCAATTTTGATTCGCAAGGACGGCATGCCAATCCGCTATCTGGTGGTGGACGATTCCGTCTTCGCGCGCAAGAATGTAGCGAAGATGGTTGAAGCTTTCGGCGGCGAAATCGTGGGCGAAGCCGGCGATGGCTGCACGGCAATCACGGAATACGATCGCACTACGCCTGATATGGTGCTGATGGACATTACCATGCCACAGATGGAAGGCATTGAGGCGGCGGAGCGCATTGTGCGTTCGCATCCGAATGCTCGCATCGTGATGGTGTCTTCCGTCGGCTACCAGGAAAACATTGTTGCGGCGCTGCAAAAAGGCGCGCGCCACTTTGTCCAGAAGCCGGTGAAGTCAGAAATACTTTACGAAGTCATCAAGTATGTAATGGGCGATGATGCGGCTGTGGCCACACCAACTGCCCAGGAAAGCTGAGATCCGATGAAGATTGAACTGATTCAGCCGTTCATCAATGCGGCCGATGCCGTGCTGGCGGAGACGCTGCAATGCGCCACACGCATGGGAGACGTGACCATGGACGAAGAGGCGTATCGCCGCAAAGGCATCGCTTCAATGGTGACGATTAAGGGCGATATCGAAGGGCGCATTATTTTCGATATCGATACGCCGACCGCAGCCAAGGTAGCGAGCTATCTTACCGGATCGCCGGTTCCTGAAAGCGACGAAGTGGCGCGTGAAACAGTGTGCGAACTGGCCAATATGGTGATTGGCAGCGCCATTACCGCTCTCAATGACCAGGGATTCAAGTTCAAGATTTATCCACCCGTGATCCACGCCGATGAACTTGGCGAAAAAAGCAGTGAAGACCAGGAAGCGCTGGTGATGTGTTTTGACACGGACAGCGGAAACATCTTCATGAACATCGCGATGCGTTATAACCGCAAGCGGCGAACAGACAGCTAGACCAGAAATTCTCTCCTTCTCCTAGCGACTCCAAACGGGCGGCCTTTAAAAGCCGCCCTTTTTTATTCCCAACATTCCTTTGGCCGCGCTTATGGGAAGGTGCGAACCACAAAAGGACTTTGCAACGGACAAGGCAGCGGGACGTCATCATTAAAATTAGGATCAATTGTGGGAACGCAATTTGGATCCTGCTGGGGAACGTGAAACGTGGGAAGCGGACGATTTACTATGCCGGCATCTACGGGAGTCGCCAGCACTGTATTCGTGGCGGTCTTGATAATGGAAATCGAAGGTGTGGGGAAAGTTCTATCGGGCTGCACCGGGCCCGAAAGGCAAAGAGTGTCAGTGCAATTGGGCGCATGCACGTCATCGCGTACCGTTGTAATGTCATTGGCGCTGATCACATAAACGCGCGAAGCGTCAGACGAAGCGTCTATTGAGACTGCGCCCGGGCCAACGCCGATTGTTCCTGTTTCGCGCAGCCCAACTACATCAATTACGCTCACCAGATTGCCGAGGCAACTGCCGAGATTAGTCGGCAGTGAAAGGTGATTCACTCCCGCCGGACAATTCCCCAGCGCCGCATACGCCTTGGTGCCGTCAGTCAGCGCTGTGATCGACGTCGGAAATCCTGAGAGGGGAATGTCCGCTATCTTTGACGGCAGCACCTGAGGATTCGAGCCAAGGTCGATGCCGTTTGCCTTAATAACCGTGACAGTTTGCTCACCGGTGTTGGTCACATATACGCGCTTCAGCGTGGGCTCATAGAAGGCGAAGTTTGGCGACGACGCAGCGGTAGTCCCGACTTTGATCGCATTTCCAGATGGACAAGATGGACCGACAACACAGGGCAGAACTATATCGAGCGACGTATCGATTACGCTCACGGTTCCATCGCCCTGGTTCACCACAAATACAAACAGGCCGTCTGAGCTCATTACGGCCCAAACTGGTTGCGAACCAACGGGGATGGTCTTAATCACCGTATTGTCAATCGTTGAGATCTCCGTAACGTTATTGCTGCCATGGTTCACCACAAAGATCTTATTGTTCGCGCCATTACCGGCGATCATCACGGGTTCAGTGCCCACCGGCAATGGACGCTGTAACAGCAAAAACGCCGCCGGCAATCAAGTCCACGTTATTGCTCGAACGGTTAGCAATGTAAATATTACCGCTGCTGCTGGTGGCGCCCGCCACTGGGTCAGAGCTGGTAGGCGGCAACGTCACCGTGGAAACGTTACTCGTTGGAAGCAGGGCAATATAGATTGAAACCGTGGCAGGAATCTGCGCCGTAGGATTGCCACTGTTAATTATGAAGACCTGATTCGCGGTTTTACCCAGAAAAACAGGATTGAGTCCCACAGGGACAATCCCGACGCTGGAGTCCCCGGAAACGTTCACGTGCATATCCGACCCGTTGCCAGGCGTCGGGGTCGGTAGCACGCCAGGATTCGTTGATAAAACGATTGCATGGGCCAGTCTCCCAGGATCACCTGAAGGACCTGGAACTGGAACAATAAATTGCCGTAACGTGTCATTGCAGCCCACTGCCAGGACCATTAGAACGCACAGGCTGGCCAGCAGCCACATTGCCTTAAAACTAACCTTCATTCAAACTCCACCGGTGCTACCGGTTGAACGCCAAAACTCTGAATTATTGCGAAGGATTTTATTGTAACAGCAAGGTTTGTGACAATCCGTCAGCGGCCCGGAGATAAACCTTTGAAACACGGAGATCGCGCTGGCCGAAGATCATCTACGACACCCTAAAAAATAACTGGGTGTTCGCCGACTTCCCCAGCTTTACCTTGGCCGCCCAAAAACCGGCCCAATCAAAAAAGGAACGGAGGAAACAGAGGGACCGAAATTAATCGCGACCGACAACGCCGCTGCAATGGCACTCGGAACAGGACATGATTGATCAGTATTAAGGGAACAACAGAAACCTATTCACTGATCTACCTGCATCTCCTCTACTTCCTCCGTTCCTCCGTGTTTCAAGGTTTTTGCAGTTCCTCACGCAGCTCGCTTTGGCGGTTTCTTCCGCCCGCTCATCGACTTCTGTTTCCCTTTCACCTCAATCTCTGACTCTTTTTGGGCGGCTTCCACGCGTTGCGGGCCTTTCTTCTTACCTTCCATCTGGGCCAGGCTCTGCTTCAGGGCCGCCATCAGGTCAGTGGGTGCGGCAGCAGGACGAGGCTTATCAATCGCAACCACTTCTTTGCCTTCCATGTGGGCCTTGATCAGCTTTTTCAGGTTCTCTTCAAACGTGTCGTAATACTTTTCCGGGTCCCATTTGGCAGCCAGAGCTTCAATCAACTGGTGCGCCACTTTCACTTCGCCTTCTTTCAGGCTGGCGTGGTCGGTGCCAAAGTCGGGCGCTTCGCGGACTTCGTCCTTGTAATACATGGTGTGCAACATCAGCCCTTTTTCATACGGGCGCAGAAACGCAGTGTATTCGCGATTGTGCATGGCCAACTTCGCCACGCCCACGTAGCCGGTGTCTTTCATGGCTTTCACCAGCAGCGCGTAAGGCTTTTTGGCGGCTTCGTCCGGAGCCAGATAGTAGGAGGACTCAAAGTACACCGGGTCGATCTCTTCCTGCTTCACGAACTCAAGGATCTCCATGGCCTTGGCGGTTTTAGGCTCGATTTTCTTGATCTCTTCCGGCTCAATCACCACGTATTCGCCCTTGCGAAATTCGTAGCCTTTCACGATCTCTTTCCTGTCGATCACTTGCTCGTCCACAGGGCAGTAAAGCTGTTGCTTTACTCGGGCGTTGTCCGTGCGATGGAGCATATGGAAGGAAACACGCGTGCCGCGAGCGCCGGAAAACAGCCTTACCGGCATGGAAATGAGTCCAAAAGTAAGATATCCAGTCCAAACAGATGCAGCCATGATTCACCCTTATGAATGATCTCTTTTATGAAGATTCACCCTGTTCAAAAATTCATTTTGTATAGGGTGCACCCTACTCACGTTCACCCAGATTTGGAAACGACGCAGGCTGCCCTGTTTTACGGCAGCCCTTTCTCTTGTACGATGCGCACAGGGGCTTTGATGCCGCCAGCTCCGTTTCCACCGCTGGGAGGAACGCACTGCCAAAATCGCGCTCATTCAGAGTCTCTGACCTCCTTGCGCTGGGCTTTGCCGCGGCGATTCTGGCCGTCTTCGCATGGCTGCATCACGCTGAGTTCCCTCTCGCCGGCCGTCGATTTCTAACTGCGCTCGCTATCACCGCCGGCTTCGCCGTGCTCGCCTGGTTTGCCGGAGGCGTAAATTTCAGCGGAGCGCTCGCCGGATCGGCCGTGGCGTTCATTATGGCCGTCCGCGATCTGCGCATGTTTCTGGCGCTCCTTGTCGTTTTTGCCGTCACGCTGGTCGCCACTCGCGTCGGCTATGCCCGCAAGCAGCAGCTCCGCACGGCTGAGCCCGCCGGCGGACGCACCGCAGCACAAGCCATGGCGAATCTTGGCATCGCCGCGCTGGTCGTCGCCATAGCAGGCGCTGGATGGCCGGTGCTGGCTCTGGCCGCGCTGGCTGAAGCCGCCGGCGATACTTCTTCCAGCGAGATCGGTATGGCATTCCCCGGCAAAACGCTCTTGGTAACCAATTTCAAATCGGTTCCTCCAGGTACTGACGGAGGCATCAGCCTCTTTGGAACGATTGCGGCTTTGCTCGGCGCGGCGAGTGTTGCTGTGGCTGCCGTGCTAACAGGGCTCGTGCCTGTAAGCCAGCTTGCAATGATCATTCTTGCCGGCTTTTTCGGCACCGTAATCGATAGTCTGCTGGGCGCGGTGTTTGAGCGTCGCGACTTGCTCGATAACGATCTGGTAAACCTGCTCAGCACTGCGGCGGCCGTTGGAATGGCCTGGGCTTTGGGATCCTGACGAGCCTTGCTTATCGATTTCCATCCATTTTCAATCAAAATCGATTGAAATCACGTTGAATCCAACGCAAATCCTGATGGGTCTTTCGTGGCAACTGTGAGTTAAGTCATTGGTTTTAATCACTCACTTATAACCAAGCTCCAAATTTTCTCGGCACCCCCACCCCTCCCCCCTATGTTCACCCAATTTCACCCAAGGTCACCCAATGTCACCCAAGCCGGGGTCCCCGGCGTGCTCGTTTTTGCACGCAGGGGTGGAAGGATGAGGGATCAAGCAGAGGGTCGCAACGCTTTACCAAGTACCAAATACCAAGAACCAAATACCGGCTTCTGGGCTGAATACTGATTGCCGACTGCTGACTGCTAAGTTTTCAAAGAACACACTTCACCCTCTAGAGGGCTCTCACATATTAACGCCATATATTCGCCCAAATCAATAGCGAATAAGGACAAGGTAAGAAGAGATATTGAATGAACCAAGCTGGTTGTTTGTGTCCCGATTTCCTGCCCCCCACCATACCGTGGGTGCCCCATCCTTTGCGTCCCGCAAGATCGATATACAAACCAGGCTGACTACGGGCGCAAAGGGTGGGTAACAAAACGTCCGACCAATTCCGCTGTCCCGCACCACACTGTGCGTGCGCCCCATCCTTGCGTCCCGCGAAATCAATATACAAACCAGACCGACTACGGACGCAACGGGTGGGTAACAAAACGTCCGACCAATTCCGCTGTCCCGCACCACACCGTGGGTGCCCCATCCTTTGCGTCCTGCGAGATCGTATGTGTAACCAGAACTGATTGCGGACGCAAAGGGTGGGTACACAAAAAGTCTAACGCTCACGATTGCAGCGAATATAGAATCCCCGCCATGCCCAAAGGATTACATAGATGGTATGGAGGCGGAGATATACATTTCATCACTTGTAGTTGTTACCAGAGGAGACCATTTCTCTGTTCTGCCTCCCGCCGAGACCTGTTCTTGAAGATCTTTGAACAGGTCAGGCGCAATACGAATTTCCGGTGGTCGGCTATGTGGTGATGCCAGAGCATTTCCATTTGCTCATCGGCGGGCCCGACAATAGAAATATTGCCGTGCCTATGCAGGTTCTGAAACAACGGGTGTCGCTGCAGTGCCGTGCAGGGGCCGCTCGCGCCCTCCGGATGATGCTCTTCCTCCCGCATTCTGGCACCCCCGATTTTATGACTTCAACGTATTCACGAAAAAGAAGCTCATTGAGAAACTGGACTACATTCACTGGAATCCTGTAAAGCGTCGCTTGGTGGCGTCGCCCGAACAATGGCGATGGAGGAGTGACCGGTATTACTCTCTGGGAGAAGAAGGACCGGTAAAGATCGACCCATTAATCTAACCCACCCTTTGCGTCCGCTGTGAGGATTCGTGACTCTTTTCTATTAGGCGGGACGCAAAGGATGGGGCACCCACGGTGTGGTGGAACCAGCAAAAGACCGTGGTAGGTTTTGTTTTTCCGGATCACCCGTTTTTCAGATCCGTGTCATCCGTGGTGGGGTTTTGGCTTTTCCGTATCGCCCGATCTCCTTTGTGTTCCTTCGTGTCCTTTGTGGTTAAAGGTTTTGCTTTTCCAGCAGCGGTTAAGGGTTTTGCCTTTCCGATTCCGCGCGATGCCGGCGATTTCCGATATCACGGCGATATGCACTGGTTCTCCGCGTCTCCGCGACAGGTTTTGTTTTTCCGGATCACCCGTTTTTCAGATCCGTGTCATCAGTGTTAATCCGTGGTAGGGCTTTGCTTTTTCCGATTACCCGATCTCCTTTGTGTTCCTTCGTGTCCTCCCATGAATAATGTCTACTCAAAAGTTGTTTTGGCCGGGTTTAGGCAGCCAGGGTAAAGCTGGGAAAGTCTTCGAAGACCCACTGGTTTTTCAGAGTGTCATACACGATCTTGACCAGTTTCCTGGCTAGAGCGATTTTGGCCTTTCCTCCTCCTCGGCGGTGTTTGATTCGTTCATAGAACCGTTGCAGATAGGGGCTATACCGCTTCGCCACCAACCCACACTGCACCAGCGCCGTGCGGGCCAGCTTATTACCTTGTTTGGTGATGCGGCCGCTGCGTTCACTTTCATTGGAGTTGGCTATTCGTGGTACCAAGCCCAGATACGCCGCCAGCTTGTTTTCATCCGCGAAGTCGCTGATCTTTCCAATCACCGTCAGCAGAACAGTCGCGCTGAGCGAACCGATGCCCTTGATGCTGGTCAGGTTCTCGTATCCGGGCAGCTGTTGGCCTTCTTCTTCCAACCGCTCGTCCAACTCCGCGATGCTCTCCGACAACGAACGGATCTGCTCCACCAGAATCCGCAACTCCAACTGCACCATCCCGCTGACCGGCAGCGCCAGCACCCGCTCCAACGCAATCTTGCTCGACAAGGCTTCCCGTTTCAACTCGATCCCCTGCATCGCCAGCAGGTTGTTGATCTTGCCCTTCAATGCCGAGCGTTGTTTCACCAGCAGATCGCGTGTCTCCGCCAGATGCATCAACTCCCGATTCTGTTTCGGCTTCATCCTTACCTCCGGCAACAAATCCTTTTCCAGATACAGCGCCAGAGCGGCGGCATCCTTGCGGTCCGTCTTCTTCACCGACTCGCTGATCACCTTGAACTGATGCGGATTCACCACCACCACTCGCTCCACTCGTCCCGCTACTGCATCGTAGAAGCGCGCCGTCGTCCCCATGGCTTCCACCGCGATCTGATCCTCCGGCTGCAACTGTTCCACGAACCTGGCCAACTCCCCGATCCGCCATTGCCGTATCTCTTGCTCCCCGTTCTCCCACCGTGTGCATACTACAAACTGCGTGCGATGCAGATCCACTCCTAGATATCGTTTCATTCTCGTCTCTCCTCTTGGTTGGTTCTGGAGTAGACGCAGCTCTTAGGCGATCACCACACTCCCATTCAAGCTCATACTGGCCTTACGGTGACGCTTCGATCCGCAGGTCTGACTAATCTCTGTGTCGAGGTCGTACTGCCTCACTGCACGAGCACAGCCTGCAACCTGTCTGCCCCAGATTCCTTCTCCTGGAGCATACCGCCTCAGAACTTGCACTCTTATTCATGCCATCTTTGTGGTTAAGGGTTTGGCTTTTCCAGCAGCTTCTTCAAATCCTTCTCTACAACATCCGTGTATTCAAAACCGATAATTTTCTTCCGCAGAATACCCTGTCGATCATAGATAAGCGTTGTTGGCAGGCCTTCAATGCCTCCAAATTTATTTTTAACTTCATCTGTTGCGACGGCCAGCGGATAGCGGATTCCCAGCCGTCTGGCAAAAGAGCGCGGCTCTTCCGTGTCAGCCATAATATCCAGCTTGAATCCTATGACCGCAAATCCCCGCGCCCCGTATCGGTCCGCCAGTTTTTGATATCCCGGCATTTCCTTCTTGCATGGCTGGCACCAGGTGGCCCAGAAATCGATGATCACTACCTTGCCGCGAAGATCGGCTGAAGATATCAGGCGTCCACGTAAATCCCTGGCGGAAAAGTCCGGCAAGCGGGAACCGATCTCGCCTGCCGCGATTGCCGCAGGTTTTGACTGCGTAGGAACTGCCGGAGCTTGTTCAACTCCGGCCATTCCATACGCTATAAGGAACATGCACAACACGCATTGTCTCAACATTTATTCCTTACTTCTGCACTTTCAGTATCAGCAGCTTCAAGGGTTGTGAGTTGTCCGGTTTCTTTTTTCCCGGGGGCTTTTTGTACAACTGGCCCCGCAGCGTGACCACGGTCGGCGAGTTGGCCAGCGATTCCAGCCCTTGCGACAACTCGTTCTGTGCGAACTGGTAAGACCGGTTCGGACTAACTTGCAGGGCGAAATTGCCGGACGAGTCTTTGACGATTTTTCCGCGCGCATTCACGTCCATCTCGGCCACTGACACTCCGCTGTCGTACGTCGCTTTGAGAAGCTGGGCGGGATCAATTTGCCCATCCTCTTTAGGCGTGACGTCAACTTTTCCATCGATCAAACTGACTTCAACTTTTTGAACGCCAGACTGGCGTCCGAGGTGTTGTTTCACCCCGTAAGCTCAAAAGTTTCAAGTCATGCCCTCAACGCGCATATCTACGTGCGTGATTTGTGCCTGGGCCAGCGGCGCCGCAAGCATGGAGCCGAACAGCATAAGCATGCTTAGTTTTCTGATATTCAAAATATTCCTCCTTTAAAGATGAATTCGAAACTGTTGCGTAAGACCAAAACTGATGTGGCGGCGCACAGGCGCATAGAGCGCACCGCTGGAATGGGCAATGTCCCAATCTGCCGCCATCCATGCATGCATTCCCGGCCGCAGGCCAACGTAAGTTGTGATGCCAGCCAGTAGCGCATTTCCACCGCTTCCCTTCTGGCTGACGCTGCTGATGCGGTCATCCTGCGAATGCAACAAGGTGAGCGCGGGACCGATGAACCACTCACGCTCTCCGTTCTTGGCTTCATAAGGACGATAAGAGAGCCAGAAACGCGATTCCAGATCGCTGCCCAGGCGCGTTGCCTGGCTGCCCTCTGATCGGACCAGCGCATGGAAGTCTTCGTCCGCGACCAGCCGTCGCAGGTTGAAAAGTCCTGTGTAAGTCCAGTTGGCGGCAAGAAACATGTCTGTGGAGCCAGAGCCGGGCTGCAATCCCGCGGGAAGGCGGAGGCCGTCTCTACCAGTTAGGCTGGTGCGGCCGGTGGGAAGCTTTGGGCCCAGCGTAACGGATGCCTGCGTGGTGCCTCGCGGTGAATCACGCCGATAGAAGCGGTATTTTGCCAGGACCAGCATGTCGCCCAGGCCGGTTCCTCCAACTTGAGGCGCTCCCGGCGGCGAAAAATGGCTGGCCACGATGGGCAGGATGACAGTGAGATCGAAATCCTTGTAAAAGCCCCAGGTAAAGTTGATGTCGTTCTCATTAGAGAAAGTAGGACGCGCAGTGGCGGGTATGCTGCCCGACGTCAGCGGCATGGAACCACGGGTGGTGAAAATCGAGTTATAAGAAACGAGTCCGCCGCCGGGGAAAAGTGGCGGCGCTGTTTCCGGCGCCGGACCTTGTGCTCTTGCAGCGGAAACACTACACAAGAGAATAAAGACCAGCCACGCGCAACAGGGACGAAATATGAGAATGGGATTTCGCAAGATCACAGATTTTCCTCCAGGAAAGAAAACAGATCACAGGCACAGAAATGCCTGAAGCCGCGATGCGACTGGAGGAGAGATCAAATACGGAGTTGTAGAGGAGGCGGCGAAGCAAAAAGCGGGGGCGGATCGTGAAAGCGTAAAGCGAGATCTCCATCCGCATGATCGATTAAAAGGAAGTGAACAGACACCGGCAGCGCCGCCAAAGCCAGCGGCGTGAACGCAACGCTATGCATGGAAGCAGGCTGCACAAACGGCGCATGGACTGAAGGCCCTGTCTGGCAGCAGTCTTCCCCATGCATCCCATGAGAACAATTCATGGAGTCACAGCACTCCATTGCCTGATCGGGCGACATCAGAGGCGAACAGTCAAAGCCATAAGCCGCGAAGGCGAGACCCAGCACCGCGACCAAAATGGATTTGGCAAAACGCATCAACACCTATTAAACCAGCGGAGACAAGATGGGTCAATGCAAGGCTCCCTATTCGGCGCTCACCGCAGCGGAAACCGCGACCGCGCCTTCTTGAGCTTTACTGCGCCAGCTCCAGGGCATCTCCTGCAACGATTCCAGAAAATCGATAAACTCCCGGTTCGTTAGAGACCGAAAGACCCCGGCGTCATACGCGCGAATAAAGCTCCCACCGTTTGGGACAAGGCAGTTCATCGCCTCTCGGACGCTTGGATGGAGATGTCCGCAGGAATAAACGCCATCGTCCGCGGTAAAACAGGCAACGTACTTGATCTCTGGTATATTTGAAGCCATAAGCCGTCGCGAATTATACACCTAATCAAGATGCTATCTAATCAGGGTGTAGATTTGTTCGGCTTGCCGAAAGACCCTATACCGCGTGCCCAGCGCATTGGTTTTGTTCGGCAAACAGGTCCGAAGGTTAAGGATTGAACGGCATCTCTCCCAGGAGAAGCTTGCGGAGATGTGTGACTTTCACCGGAACCAGATAGGAAGAATAGAACGCGCCGAGCAAACCGTCTCGTTTGATGGTCTTCTCCAGCTCTCCCACGGCCTTGCCGTCTCGCCTTCAGAGATTCTCAAGCCTGTCCCCGTGCAGAAGCGTCTCCCGTCCAAAAAAGGGAAAGCGAAGGATGAGTAAGGGCTAAGAAAAGGGACAGCGGGCTTCTAAAGCTTACTTCCGCTCCACAGATAAGTCTTCA
>CAVSYO010000037.1:0-72052 GCA_963732195.1 Terriglobia bacterium
GCAGCCGGAAAACCACATTGTATTCCGAGCGGACGCGGCGCGACGTGTGGTGCTGCTCCAAGCGCATGCGATGCTCGCTCCAAGTTTCAGACTTGCGGCGGACCAGATTAGGATGCGTGAGCTGAAGGTGAACGTACTCAAAATAGCTGGCAAAGCTTTGCCGCATCAGCCCCTTGACGTTTTCAAAAATGAAAGCCTTCGGACGCAGCTCGCGCACGGCGCGCACCGCTCCGGAAACATGTCGCGTTTGTCCATGTATCCGCGGTGCTTTCCGCCCAGCGAGAATGGCTGGCAAGGCGGGCCGCCGGACACTACCATCACCTGTTCGCACTGGAGCTTGCCGTAGTCGAAGCTCCGTACATCGCCCTCGTAAAGCGGCCACTCCTCGACGGAACGGTTGTGGCGGCGCTGGTTTTCTCGAAATGTCTCACACGCATCGTGATCCCGCTCGATCACTGCGGCGTGATGAAATCCGGCATTGGCCATTCCAATAGCCAAGCCGCCCGCGCCCGCGAACAACTCAACGCTTCGCATCGAGGAACCTCCTGATGGTCTTACGCAGCCGCTCGGGTTTGCCGAGCTGGCATTCCCAAATCGTCAGTACTTTCCACCCTTCGCGCGCGAGTGCCCTGCCGTTCCGCCGATCGCGCAGTTTGTTTCCCTCGAGCTTTGGCAACCAGAATTCGAGCCGTGACTTGGGCATTCGCGCCAGCCCGCAGCGGGCGTGCCGGTGCCAGAAACACCCATGGACAAGAATGACCTTGTGGCGGGATCTAAACACCAAATCGGGGCAGCCCGGTAAATTCTTTGGTGGAGGCGATGACGGTAGCCGAGCGAGAAGACGAGTTTGCGGACAAGCATCTCCGGGCGCGAGTTCTTCGATCGCACCCGCGCCATAATCTCCGAACGTTCTTTTGAGAGAGCGAGTCAACCACAAGGCCCTTACTCCATTTTTAAAGCTGCCAACAACGGCCATTTATTTGCGATGTACTGTTCCGCGGCTTCCCGCACGACCCAAGCGAGCGAAACCTTTTTCTGACGCGCGATGTTTTCTAAAGTCTGGTAAATATCCGATGGAAAGCTAATGGTCGCCCGCACAGAGGAGCTTTCAACCAACACCGATCGCCGTTTGCTGCCTCGGGTCATTTGTACATATTCACTCGGTGAGATTGTAGCACCGCACCACAGTTCACCATCACGGTGAACATGTGGGAAACAGGGCCTTAACTTACAAAAGTGCTCGGGAAGCCGCAATTGGAAAGCATGCAGGCCGAAAAAGCTCAAGCTGCTAGCCTTTTCCCTGTCGTACCACTGCGATAATGTCCCCTTTTGTCCTCTATAAAAATGTCCCCTAGTCTAGGGCTCCGCAAGGAGGCCAAGATTGGGGCGAGAGGCAATGAGCGCGAGGGAACTGGATCGGATCGGGGTGATGGCGCGGGTGGAGAGCGGGGAGTTGAAGGTGGTGGACGCAGCGGGTTTGCTGGGAGTAAGTTACCGCCAGGCCAAGCGGCTGGGGCGGCGCTATCGGGAGCAGGGAGCTGTAGGGCTCAAGCATGGGAATGCGGGGCGGGGGTCGCACAACGCGATAGAGCAGGAGAAACGGGCAGAGGCCTTGCGGCTGGTGCGGGAGCACTACGGCGGAAGGGTAGGAGAACGTTTCGGCCCTAGTTTGGCAGCCGAGCATCTGGAGCGAGAGCATGGCTGCAAGGTGCATGCGGAGACGCTGCGGCGCTGGATGCTGGGTGCGGGCTTGTGGAGTCAGGCGCGGAAGCGCAAGCCCTATCGCAAGAAGCGGGAGGCCAAGGCGCATTTCGGGGAGTTGGTGCAACTGGATGGAAGTCATCACCGCTGGCTGGAAGAGCGCGGGCCGAAGAGCTGTCTGATGAACCTGGTGGATGACGCCACGGCCACGGCCGGGATGGGGATGGAGAAAGAAGAAACCATCTGGGGCGCGGTGCGGGTACTGCGGAGTTGGATCCAGCGCTATGGAGTACCGCTGGCGCTGTACGTGGACCGCAAGCATCTTTACGTGCGGGAAGCCACGACGCAGGAGAGAAACACGGGAGAGCCGCCCGTGACGCAGTTCGGACGCATGTGTGCGCAACTGGGAATCCGGATCATCCCGGCGGGATCGCCGCAGGCCAAAGGACGGGTGGAGCGGGCGCACGGAACGCATCAGGACCGGCTGGTGAAGAAGCTGCGGGTGAAACAGATCACGACCCCGGCAGAGATCAACCAGTTTCTGGAAAGCCAATACGTGGAGGAGCACAATCGCAAGTACACACGGCCTCCGGCGCAGACGGGAAACTATCATCGTGCGGCGCCGAGCGCGGAACAACTGGACCGGATCTTCCGCCTGCGGCAGGATCGCGTGATCGGCCAGGATTGGGTGGTGCGCTATGGGAACCGGTGGTTTCAGTTGCAGCGGCAGAGCGGGCACTATGCGCCGGCACGAGGGCGGGTGCAGGTGTATGAAGCCGCAGACGGGAAGATCGCAATTGAGTATCGCGGACGGGAGTTGAAGTGGGAGGAGATAGCAGCGCCGGTGAAGCCGCCGGAGCATCCCGTGACGACGCTGGGAAGCGGAACCGTGAAGATGCCCTTGCGTCGAGGAAAGACGATTCCAGCGACGGACCATCCTTGGCGGAGGTATGCAGATAAGGGAAAGATGAGCCGGCCTGGAGAGCCAGAAAGTTCTCTGTCAACGACTCCGTCCTCCGCGTCGCCCTACGGGCTCCACTCCGGAACGGAGTCGCCGACAGAGAACGAAGGAAGAAGCTAAAGTTCGAAAAGGGGGACATTTTAATGGAGGTAAGAATGGGGACATTTTAAAAGTGGTTTGACATTGCGAGCCTTTTCTCTTGACTAAACGGCGAACAAATGGTAAAGTTAAGGATTCGCTCCAGAGCGAAAAATAGTGCGGTGGATGGTCTTTGAAAATCTAGCAGCTAGCAATTGGCAACTAGCAATTAGCCAAACCAAACCCCTACTGAACCCTACGCCAAACGCTGCCTAATCCCTCAAACCCACGCCAATCTGGGATGATCGGGGATGGCAATCGCTCAACCCTACGCCAATCTGGGATGACCGGGGGAGGGGTGGGGTGGCCAGAGAACATGGATCAAGCAATCGCTGGGATGACCTCTGGGATGCATTCATATAAGCGCTTTAGAATCCTAGTTGAGGGATGGGGGGAGGGGTAGATCGCCGGAATCGCGGTCATTGCTGTCATCGGGAACGGGAGAACCGCAGAACCTTACCGCTGGATGAACGCTTGATAACGGTAACGGATCAGAAACCGGACATCGGGGAGCGAAAGGTCGAGTCCGGGGATGAATTGCGCCGTTCCTTGACACTCTCTGACGACGCCCTTTATCCTTAAGGTATTGTCAACGATCGTGAGGCATTGGTCGCCGATCGTCCCAGCGTTCCCCCGACAAAACCAGAGCCACTGAATTTTCCGGAGCGCCCCTTATGTTCATAAAAGTAAAGGATCTTGAGCTCCGAAATCTGGAATTTGATGAGTCTTTTGCGCCCGGCGTAATTGAGTTGCTGGAAGACCAGGTGCAGACAGCGCCCTTGAAATCAGCAGGGCGCGCAGAGCTGATTCGCGAGAATCGTGGTGGTCGAAATGTGGTTGACGACATCAGGCTGGTGGGGAGCTTTTCGACAGAGGTCGAAGTCAAGTGCGCCCGCTGCCTTGATCCAGTGCATAATGCGCTGGCGGAAAAGTTTGACCTGCTATATCGGCCTCTGGGTGTGGATGCGGCTGGGGATGAAGTCGCGATCACCGAGGCCGACACGGAGATTGGTTATTATCAGGGTGACGGACTGCTGCTGGAAGACGTGTTGAAAGAGCAGATCCTTCTGGCTCTGCCGGTGAAGCAGCTATGCCGCGCCAACTGCAAAGGGCTGTGCCCGCAGTGCGGCAAGAACCTGAACTTGGAAAGCTGCGATTGCGTTACGGCAATGCCTGATCCGCGATGGTCAGCGCTGGAAGATATTCGAAAGAAATTGGAACGATAGAAAATATTGCGCTCAGGCTAGGTGCCGGCGCCAGGAGAAAGGGAAACAATGCCAAATCCAAAACGGCGGCACTCAAAAGCACGCACCTCGAGTCGCCGCGCACATGACTTCCTTACCGCGCATTCCGCCTCGGAATGTCCCAACTGCCACGAGAAGAAGATGCCGCATCGCGTATGCGCAAAGTGCGGCTATTACAAAGGCCGGGAAGTAGTGCAGGTAAAAGAAAACGCCTAAGTGCAAAAGCCAGTAGAAACTGTCATAGCCGTTGATGCAATGGGTTCAGACCGGCATCCCAGGCCCGAGATCGAAGGGGCACTGCTGGCCGCGCGCCATTATGGCGTGCGAGTACTCCTGGTGGGGCCGGAAGAATTGCTGCGCCGCGAGCTTGCAGGCCATCCTACAGCGCGCAACCTGCCGATTGACGTAGTAAATGCCACGCAGGTCATCGAGATGGAAGAAAAGGCCGTGCAGGCGGTGCGGACCAAGAAAGATTCCAGCATGCACGTTGGCCTGCGGCTGGTAAAAGAGAAGAAAGCCGTGGGGTTCGTAACCGCGGGCAATACTGGCGCGGCCATGGCTGCTGCCAAGATGGTGCTGGGCGCGCTGCCTGGAGTTGACCGTCCCGCGCTGGCCAGCGTATTTCCCACTCAAGCGGGCAAGGACAAGCCTTCTATCCTGATTGATGTAGGCGCCAATGTGGATTCCAAACCGCATAACCTGGCGCAGTTCGCCCTGATGGGCGCCATGTACTATCGCGCGATCTTTAAGAACGCCAGGCCTACGGTAGGCATACTCTCGATTGGTGAAGAAGAAGGCAAAGGCAATGAACTCACGCGCAAGGCACATTCCCTGATCAAGGACTTGCCGATCAATTTTCTGGGCAATGTTGAAGGCCGCGATTTGTACAACGGCAAAGTAGATGTCATCGTCTGCGACGGTTTCGTCGGCAACGTGGCGCTGAAGATTTCTGAAGGGCTGGTGGAAGCGGTGCGCTTCCTATTGAGAGAATCTCTTACCTCGACCATTACTTCTCAGGTAGGAGCGCTGCTGGCGCGCAAGGCATTCGCCAACTTTGGCCGCAAGCTCGACTATGCCGAATACGGAGGAGCGCCGTTGCTGGGACTGAAAGGCGTAGCCATCGTGGGGCATGGGCGGTCGAATGCCAATGCCATGAAGAATGCCATCCGCGTGGCCAAGGAATTTTACGAGTCAGGCATCAACACCAATATTGAAAAAGAGCTTGGCGCTGCGCGATCCGAATCCATGCGTCCGGAATCAATCATTAATGCTGCAAAGGCGGGCGCTGCCAAGGCGGAAGAATCGGCATGAGCCACGGACCGGTTGCTTTTCTCTTCCCCGGACAGGGATCGCAGGCGGCAGGAATGGGAAAAGAGCTGGCATCGCTCTACCCAGTTGCACGGCATACGTTTCAGGAAGCTGACGATGCTTTGGGATTCTCTATCTCTCAACTCTGCTTTGAAGGCCCTGACGACCAGCTTAAACTCACCGAGAACACCCAGCCTGCCATCCTGACGATGAGCATTGCCGTTGCGCGCGTGCTGCAGGAGAAGGGAATCGTTCCCCAATTTGCCGCTGGACACAGCCTGGGTGAATACTCCGCACACGTGGCTGCCGGAACACTTTCTTTTGCCGATGCCGTGCGCACGGTACGCGATCGGGGACGCTATATGCAGGAAGCAGTACCTGCCGGTGAAGGCGGAATGGCGGCAATCCTGGGCATGGCGCTGGACCAGTTGCAGCAAGTTTGCACGGACGCCGCGCAAGGCGAAATTGTTTCTCCGGCAAACATCAACTCTCCAGATCAGATCGTAATTTCAGGACATCAAAAAGCGGTTGAACGTGCCGCCGATCTGGCCAAGCAACGCGGAGCCAAGAAGGCTGTGATGCTGGTGGTGAGCGCGCCTTTTCATTGCGAGTTGATGAGGCCGGCGCAAGACCGGCTGGAAGCAGATTTACAAAAACTTCACTTCAACAATCCCGAATTGCCGGTGATAGCAAACATTGACGGCACGCCTAAAGCAACCGCCGAAGGCTCACGTCAGGCGCTGGTGCGCCAGGTGACAGGCGCAGTGCAATGGGCCAAGTGCATGCAGACGTTAATCGGATTAGGTGTGCAGACATTTATTGAGGCCGGGCCTGGGAAGGTGCTTACAGGACTAATGCGCCAGATTGATCGATCACAGACCTGCCTGAATGCCGGAGATGAAGCGTCAGTACAGAAGGTGAGCAATCTGTTTGCGGCTGCGGCGAAAGAGTAAACTGTTTCAGCCACGTACTTCCATGTACAAGTTTGTATCTGTGCTGTTTCTGATCGCAGCCCCATGCCTGTTCTCACAGAAGACCAAGGGCGATAATCTTAACGTTTACGTAACTCACGCCTCATCACTCTTTGCTTCCAATGTTTTAGATTTCCATCATTTCGATTTAGCGAATTTGCGGGCCGTATTTATCGAGCCGGGTGGACAAAGGGGACAATGGCAGGCCTTGAAGGATGGAAGGGGAAAAACGGTCGATATAAATCGGTATGGCGAATTTGAAGGAGCGACCGATGTCATTCTCGCGTGGCAACAGCCGATTGATGCTACACATTGGTTGGCTGCTTATGATTGGGAATGGGTTGGAGGCAGCTCGTCACATTCCCAGATTGTTCAGGTCTTTGAACTTCGCGGTGACAGCGTTTTTATTACTCAGCAAATTGAGGCTGACACTCATCACGGTGGCAGGGCTGCAGGAGCCACGCTCAATAAAGAGAAGCAGACACTAATCGTCAGGGCGGTCGAATTGGATTCGCCCAAAGGGACGTTGCTGTCCTACTTACATTAACGTTGTGGCATTCCGCTGGACTGGATCAAGGTTCCAGCAGGTCAGTTCACGTCAAGTTCCGATTCCGAGCCAGGGAAATTAGTTCTATAACTCTTTACTGCGCGCCGTGGCACGCCACAGCTACCGGCGAATCGCTGATAGTCTTGCTCTTCTTTTCCACCCACATGGACCTCGGCTCAGCGCGATTGTTGATGATCACCACTATAACTACGCCGCTGGGAGACACGAATTCTTTCTTGGGCGGCTCCAGAGCACAGTCCACGCGATGGCTGGTGATGGCCCCATACTCGCCCTGTGGTCCCCAATCCATCTTGAACTGATTCACAGAGTAGTTGGGGTACTTCTCAGGATGCTGCTTCCAGTCGGGATCGCCCTCATAAATTCCATAGGCTTTATCAAAATCCTTTTGCTCGATTGCCTGAAAGAAATTATTGATGACCTTCTTCTCAGAATCGTAGCGCGTAAGGTAGAGATAGACCGAGATGGCGATCACCGCCACGACGGCGGTTGCAATGATTTTCCGGCGTTTTTCCGCTGGTCGCGGATCGTATTCTTTTGCGTCCATCAGTGCCATGCGAAAGTTCCTTTACAGCGTGCGTTTAAACAGCAATGTTGACAACGCGAATGCGATTAAGGCGAACCCACCAAGATACAGCAGGTCAGGCCAGATTGCAGCCAGTCCTACGCCCTTGAGCAGAACCGACTTAAAACCACGAACGGAATAAGTAAACGGATCGATCCAGGCGATCCATTGCAGCCACTTGGGAAACGCTTGCACCGGATAAATAGCGCCGCTGGGAAAATATAACAGCGTGTTCAGAATGCCGAAGACGGCGCGCGGGATCAAAGGATCGTTGACCCGGACCATCATCACGAACATCATGGAAATGAATGCGAATGAAGTAGCGGCGATCAGCAAGAGCAGCCAGAGAAAATTTGCCGGTTGAAATGCGGAACCCACGCCGGCAATCAACGATCCTAGAATTGTAAGCACAATGCCAGCGCCCATGGCCTTGAGCGCGCCAGCGACGTTCAAACCCGCTACAAGCTCCAGCTTGGTGATGGGCGTTACCAGATAACCTTCATGCACTCCGCGCGCTTTGTCGTCAATATAAACAATGCCACCGCCGATCATCACACTTACAAACATTGCCAGAGTGATGGAACCTGGCAAAAGATATTTCATATATTCGATGTAGGGATAAAGCTCCACAACCTGAAGCTCAATCTGCTGCACCACGCGCGGCGTCACCTCCGGTTGGTTGAGCGCCGCCACCAGCTGAGTCATCTCGTCGACGAACGTGGAGGTCATGAAGTTATCGGTGTTATCGAGCACCAGGCCGATGTGGGGCCGGGTTTGCTCGTACACATTGCGAGAGAACTGCGGCGGAATCACCAGCCCGGCATTCAGGTCGCCGCGGCGCACAGCAGCAATCATGACTTGTTCGTCTGGATAGATGATCGGCTGAAATGTGCGCGCGTTGCCCTGGACAGCGCGCAGGGCTTCCATGACGCGAATGGCCTGCGGACCATCATCGTGTGACACGATTCCGATCCTGGCGTCTTTGATTTTGCCTCCAAAGGCATTGCCCAGAACGATGAGTTGGACAAGCGGGAAGACCATGGCGGCCACCATTAGGGCAGGTGAGCGAAAGAATTTGCGCAGGTCACGTTCCACGATGGCCATCATGCGCCCACTCTTGAAGAAGGTGCGCATGTTTACTTGCCCCAGGCAACGGGAGACTGGTAAAGAGGCGAATCAACGATCTGATCGCGCAGCTGTCTTCCGGTGAAATGAACAAAGACATCGTCCAGGGTCGTGCTCTGCACCGTGAGAGTTTTCACTACAATCTTGGAATGCACTGCTGTCTCCACCAGAGCGGTGGTGGTGCGTGATCCGTCTTCAGTGAGGATACGGTACATGTCCGCGCCTTCCGGCAGAACGGATTTCACGCCTGCGAGCCCTTCCAGCTTTCTTTGCCAGTCTGCGGGAGGCTGCAGGAATTGCGCTTCAATCACGCTGGATCCGGGAATGCTGTTCTTGAGATTGCGCGGCGTGTCCAATGCCACCAGCTTACCGTGATCGACAATGGCAATGCGGTCGCACAGACGGTCAGCTTCATCCATGTAATGCGTTGTGATCAGGACCGTGAGGTTCCGCTGCTGCTTAATGCTGGTAATCATTTCCCAAACCGCGACGCGGGAAACAGGATCAAGGCCGGTAGTGGGCTCGTCCAGAAAAAAGATTCGCGGGCGATGCACCAGGCCGCGCGCAATTTCGAGTCGCCGCCGCATGCCGCCGGAAAGATTTCGCGCAGGGGCGTCACGCCATTGATTGAGATCGACCAGGGTAAGCAGTTCGTCGATGGATTTTTCGCGGTCAGCTGCGGGAATGCCGTAGAGCTTGGAGTAGATGCTCAGGTTTTCCCAGACGGTGAGATCGCCATCACTGGTCATGGCCTGCGGAATCACACCCATGGAGCGCCGCGCTGTGTTGGGAGCTTTGCGCACGTCAGCGCCTTCAATGACGGCCGTGCCGGAAGTGATGTCCAGCAAGGTGGTCATCATCCGGATCAGCGTCGACTTTGCCCGCGCCGTTGGGCCCAAGCAGTCCGAAGATTTCGCCTTCTTCCACGGCGAAAGAGACACCGTCAACAGCGGTGAAGTTCCCGAAGCGCTTCACGATATCGATGACTTGAATCGCGTGGGTTGGCATCAGCGGCCTTCTACTTTGGATTTAGGAACCAGAACATCGGCCGTCATTCCGGGAACAAGATTTTTTTTGCTGTTATCCACTTGCAGCTTTAGCGCGATAGCTTTGATGTCGCGCTTGCGGCGGTTTACGTCGCGCTGCGTGGCAAAATCAGCTTCCGGGGCCTTGAAGATAACTTTGCCGGAAACAATATCGCCGGAGGGCAGACGGACATTGAGTTTGTCACCGAGTGCGATATGAACGGCTTCGGTTTCAGGAATGGCGGCCCGGACCCATGTGTCATTTAGATCTGTAATGATGGCGATGGGCTGGCCGAGATTCACAACCTCGCCTTCGCGTGCAGCGCGCACAGTGACGACGCCACTCACGGGCGCGGTAACTTTGGTATAGCCAAGGCGGGTCTCAGCGGCTTCCAACTGGGCCTTGGCATTCAACTGCTGAGCGCGCGTTGATGCGACGGTGCTCTCCGCAGCCTGCGTCTGGCGTGTGTGTGCCTTGCGCAGTAGCCAGATCAGCTTGTGCTGCGCGAGACTGGTCTTCTGCGGCGCGCACCAGAGCTTCCTGGGCCTTGAGTTGAGCTTCAGCCTGGTCAGCTTGCTGTTGAGAAGCGACGCCCTGCTGGGCCAACGCGATGGAGCGCCGCGTGTCGCCCTGGATGCGCTGCAAGTCGGCTTGAGCCTGAAGTAATGTAGCCTGGGCGGCCCGCGCCCGCGCTTCTGCGTTAACCACGCCACTGGATGTTTCGCCGGCCGTCTGTTCTTCTGTTGCGCGTGTCTGCGAAACCTGGTGGCGAAGGCTGGACAGCACGGCTTCCGCGGCCTGGCGATCAGCGGTGAGTTCCTGCGCGTCAAGCACTGCGATGGTGTCTCCGGCTTTTACTTCGGTGCCTTCGTCAATGGCCAAACGCTCAATCCGTCCGCTCATTTTTGGGCTGACTACGACCTGGTTGGCGTCCACGGTGCCAATCAAGACAAGATCAGACGAGTGGTCGGCAGAGAAAAAATAATAAACGGCGGCAATGACCAGCAGCAGTCCGAGAAACGCGAAAAAGCGGTTGCGCGTGCTCATGGCTTGCAAGCTTTCTGTGCAGCGGCGGGAGTGAAAACGGCAGCACAAATGAAATCGAGCACGGCAGTTCGGCGGGCCGCAACTCTTTCTGGAGACGCAGGATCACCGGCGTGCATAAATTGCTGCGCAGGCATGCTGATGAAATAGAAAACGATGGTGCCGATAATCGAAGTCACGGTCTGGACGGGATCGACTTTGCGAAAATCACCGGCGCTAATGCCTTCCTCGAGAAGCTTTTCCAGGCGGTTATACAAGGGCTTGCCGTGGCGCTCCATGATGCGGCTGGCAGCGGGTGAGAGCGCGCGGCCCGCGCTGCGCATAAACTCACGCTGCACCAGGCGGGGGTAGACAGGCGCGCTGGCAATGTAATCAAAGTGGGTGCGCGCATATAGAAGCAATCTTTCACGCGGTGGAAGATCAGAACGCTCCAGCACGCTGGCGACACGTTCATGCAATCCAGAAAAAACCTGATCCAGGGCCGCGGCGTACAGGCCCTCTTTATCCTTGAAGTAATAATAGAGCAACGCTTTATTCACGCCGGCGCGGCGGGCAATTTCATCTGTGCGCGCGCCCGTGACGCCTTCATGGGCGAATTCTTCCAGCGCGGCTTTCAGGATGGCGGCGCGGGTTTTCTCAGGCTCGCCACGGGAGCCGGACTTGCCGGATTTGATAACAGATGTCATTAATTAACCAGTTATTTAATTATCCGGCATTCGAAGATCATTGGCAAACAAAGATTTGCTACCGCGTCATGGGCGAGGGAATACCGGGCATTCGACGGGCAAAGGCTCAAAGCGAGTTTGTTAAAATAAAGAGTTTGCCTTTCTCATCTCGTCATACTTAGGAATTGAATGCCTGAAACCATGCTTGCCGTAGTGAAACCGGAGGCCGCGCCGGGAGCGGACGTCCGGCAGATGCCCGTTCCCCAATTTGGTCCCGACGATGTTCTGGTGCAAGTGAAAGTGGCGTCTGTCTGCGGCACCGATCTGCACATATACAACTGGGACCAGTGGGCGCAGAACCGCATCAAGCCGCCGCTGATTCCCGGACATGAGTTTTGCGGCCACGTGGTGGCCGTGGGCAGGAACGTAACGGCGGTGAAGGAAGGCGATTTTGTTTCCGCCGAAATGCACGTGGCATGCGGCAAGTGCTACCAGTGCCGCACCGGCGAAGCGCACATCTGCCAGCATGTGAAAATCATCGGCGTGGATGCCAATGGGGCCTTCGCGGAGTTCGTGAAGATCCCCGAGTCAAATATCTGGAAGATCGACCCAGGCATTCCGGCAGATTATGCCAGCGTGCTCGATCCGCTGGGGAACGCCGTGCATACAGTGCTGGCCGGTGAGATTGCCGCCAAGACTGTGGCTGTGATCGGCTGCGGGCCGATTGGTCTGTTCTGCATTGCGGTGGCTCGGGCGTGCGGCGCCAGCGAAGTGTACGCACTGGAAATCAATGACCATCGCCAGAAGCTGGCGAAAAAGATGAAGGCCGACCACGTTCTGAATCCGGCGAAAGATAACGTATATGAGCAGGTGATGAACGCCACAGGCGGTACCGGCGTGGACGTGATCCTGGAAATGTCCGGCCATCCAGACGCGATCCGCCTGGGCTTCAAGATTCTTCGGCTGGGCGGGCGTGCTTCGCTGCTGGGCATTCCATCCAAGCCAATGGAACTGAACCTTGCCAACGACATTATTTTTAAAGGCGCGCTGGTGCAGGGAATTAACGGACGCCTGATGTACAAGACATGGTTCCAGATGAACGCGCTGCTCAAGGCCGGCAAGCTTGATCTTGATCCGGTGATCACCGATCGCATGCCGATGGCCGATTTCAGTAAAGGCATGGACCGGCTGCGGACAGGCGAGTCGAGTAAAATTTTGCTGTACCCGAATGGAGCAATTAGCAAATAGCAATTGGCAATTAGCCGGAATGTTGTGGGCAGCTTTGAGTAGTTGCCAGCTGCCAATTGTTAATTGCTGGAATGCCAAAGAATTAGCCGCAGATTTACGCGGATGAGCGCAGATCAAAAGCGTAGCCGCGAATTTCGCAAATGAACACGAATCAGGAAATTGGTAATTGAGTAATTTTAAGATTCGCAAGCCGCCAATGGGGAGAAGGCATGCGAGTCATCTTCAATTTGATTCGCGTCTATTCGCGTTGATTGCGGCCAAATGATTTTTTCGATCTGCGCTTATCTGCGAAAATCAGCGGCAGATATTTTCTTCAGGAGTGAGACATGCCAACAACGACCACCCGCCCGCAGCTTTCATACCTCGCCGACCAGATGAACGAACTCAAGCAGAAGGGCACGCACTTTAGCCTGCGTGTGCTTCAGGATGAGCAGGCGCCGGAGTGTACGGTTGACGGCAAGCATGTCATCAATCTGGCGTCGAACAATTACCTGGGTTTGACGACGCATCCCAAGCTGCGCGAAGCGGCCATCGCGGCGACAAAGAAATATGGCGTGGGCTCGGGCGCGGTGCGGACGGTCAGCGGCACTATGTCCATCCACATGGAACTGGAAGAAAAGATTGCGCGCTTCAAGAACACTGAAGCCTGCGTGGTGTTTCAGTCCGGCTTTGCGGCGAATGCAGGGACGGTTTCGGCCATCCTGGGCAAAGACGATTTCATTATCTCCGACGAGCTGAACCATGCCAGCATCATTGACGGTGCGCGGCTTTCGCGGGCCAAGATCAAAGTTTTTCGCCACAAAGATGCGTGCCCATGCGGAAGAGCTGTTGAAGGAAGTTGCCGGCGAACCGGGGCACAAGCTGATTATCACAGACGGCGTTTTTTCCATGGATGGTGACATTGGTCCGCTGCCCGCGCTGTGCGACCTTGCGGAGAAATACGGCGCCATCATGATGATTGATGACGCGCACTCTTCCGGCGTGCTGGGACGCAACGGTCGCGGAACGGTCGATCACTTCAAGGTTCACGGACGCGTCGACGTGCAGGTAGGAACGCTTTCCAAAGCGATTGGCGCTCTGGGTGGATATGTTTGTGGATCAAAAGACCTGATCGATTTTCTCTATCATCGGGCACGACCGTTTTTGTTTTCCACATCGCATCCCCCGTCTGTTGCCGCCACATGTATCGCCGCCTTCGACGTGCTGGAGAAAGAGCCGGAACTGATGGACAAGCTCTGGGCCAACACCCGGTTCTTCAAGAAAGAACTGGGGCTGTTGGGATTCAACATCGGCGGCAGTATTACTCCTGCCAGCGAGACGCCGATTACACCTATCATCATCGGCGATGGACGCCTGACGATGGAGTTCAGCCGCGAGCTGTTCAATGAAGGCGTTTTTACACCCGGAATAGCGTTTCCGACGGTGGCCGAAGGCAAAGCTCGCCTGCGGACAATCATGACCGCCACGCACACGCAGGACCAACTAACAAAGGCGCTTGAGGTGCTGAAGAAGGTGGGGACGAGGATGGGGATTATCAAGTAAGCTTTTTCTAACATCCCCGAAGCGAAGCGAGGGAGCCGTATTTCAGGTGATTTGTACAGGACGATGAGATTACTTGCGCGCGTTTTTTGGGTAACACTGGTCTTGGCGTCAGCGCAGCCGAAACTATCTGCCCAAAGCACAATTTTGGGGCTGCTTGAGGACGTAACCGGAGTTTACACGGGTGAAGCCGACTCCCGTGGTGTGCGAGTTGTCTTTCAAAAGAGTGGCGACAAGTGGCGAGCCTTTCCCAGCAAATGTCCCAATCAGGACTGCTTGAAATCCATTTCCTCTTCCTACCCGCGTGAGCTGAAATGGACTATCTCGTTCGATGGGAAAAGAGTAGGCGAGATAACGGGCCACACTCCGAAGACGTTCCTGTTTTACTCCCACATCGGCCTGCAAGAAATAACCAGCGTGGGACCGGTTCCAACAGTCGGGAAGAAATCTACAGAATTCGGCGGGTTTACAGATGCGGCTGTGTATCGCCCCCTGGTGACAACCTCGCAACCATACTTCGCCGATCCTGAAAAGTGGAAACCCGCCAGTTTGACCAATGACCTTACCAAACTCATACGCCGAGAATTCCGTCGAAAATTTCCGAAAGTCACAAATTGCGCCAACCCCGATGACAATATTGGAAAAGCATGGCACTACCAGGACGAGGACATAAAGATCAGGAAAACCTATTCCTCCAGGACAAAATGGTTTGTAGCTCAGGTACTGCTTGCGGAGGACCGCTGCGATGGTCCCCCCGATGATCCTTTCATCGATAAATGGTTCGCCATCTCTCCGGCAGGAGAAATCAAGTTCCTGGATACAGGCATGTGGTTAGTCGATGCTGGTGATTACGACAATGACGGAAAGTCAGAGTTAGTATTTTCGATTGACCGTTATAATAGGGGCGGCTACGAACTGTTTTACGATGATTTCAAAAAGAGAACGATATTTGAATTCGGGTATCACTAATTTTCCTTCAGCCTTCTGACCGTAGGGATTCCTCACTCCGTTCGGAATGTTAAGAGACCACCCACCACCGTCGCCATCACCTTCCCTTGCATCTGCTTCCCGTCGAACGGTGAGTTCTTTGATTTCGAATGCGACTGGGCGACATGGTATGTCCATTTCTTTGCAGGATCGAAGATCGTGACGTCGGCGCGCGCGCCCACAGCCAGAGTACCTCGGCCTTGCAGGTTCATGACCCGCGCGGGATTGGCGGAGAGCAGTTCGACGATCCGCAGCAACGGGATGTTGTGGCGGTGATGCAGGACTGACACGCACAGGCCCAGCGCAGTTTCAAGACCGGTAATTCCAAAAGGAGCACGATCAAACTCCTGGTTCTTTTCATGCGCGGCGTGGGGAGCATGGTCGGTGGCGACACAATCAACCGCGCCATCAGCAAGGCCGGCGAGCAGAGCTTCGCGATCTTCACGCGAGCGTAGCGGCGGATTCATTTTGTAGTTGGTATCGTATTGGCCCACGTCTTCATCCAGCAAAGTGAAGTGGTGCGGCGTGATCTCGCAGGTCACGCGAAGATGGTCGCGTTTGGCCTTGCGGACAGCCCGAAGCGCAGCGGCAGTAGAAAGATGCGCGACGTGGTAGCGGCCTTTGGTTTCCGCGGTGAGACGGATGTCGCGCTCGACGATTGAACTTTCAGCTTCGCTGGGCCAGCCGCGCAGGCCAAGTCGGAAAGCCGTGGGACCGGCGTTCATGACGGAGCCTTCCGTCATGCGGCAATCTTCGGCATGCTGCACCACAGGCATGTTCAGGGCTGCGGCAGCCGTGAGCGTCTGGCGCATGATGTTGTCATCGAGGATGGGCTTACCGTCATCGCTCAGGGCCACTGCGCCTGCGCGCTTGAGCGCAGCAAAATCGGTGAGCCGCTCGCCCATGCTGCCGACTGTGGCAGCGGCAACCGGAAAGACGTTGACGTGCGCGCCGCGAGCGGGATCAAGCATCCAGCGCGTGATGTCCGGCGAATCATTCACTGGGCTGGTATTCGGCATGGTGCAGACGGAAGTAAACCCTCCGGCAGCCGCTGCCATGGTGCCGCTGGCAATGGTCTCTTTGTGCCCTTGCCCGGGTTCGCGCAGATGGACATGAATATCGATGAAACCAGGGGCGACGATCAGTCCGCGAGCGTTGAAGGTGTCGTCGGCTTTGCCGCGCAATTTGCCTGCGGGCGCGACTTCCACGACTCGGCCGTCTTTGAGCAATAGATCGTACTTGCCCTCGATGTGTTCAGCGGGGTCAATGAGGAGACCGTTGCGGATTGAGAGAGTTCCTTTGTGGTTCATGCAAAAATCTATTTCGCCGCAGACATTTGAGCAATTAGCAATTGGCAATTAGCAATTAGCCAAACGGGATATTCGCGGTGTTCAAATATTCTGGCTAGTTGCCAGTTGCTATTTGCTAATTGCTTTTTCACGCTACCCCCAGACACGAGGCCAAAATTGCCATCCTCACATAGACGCCGTTATGGACCTGCTCTTCGATCACAGACTGCGGGCCGTCGGCGACTTCACTTTGGATTTCCATGCCGCGGACCATGGGGCCGGGATGCATGACGATGGCGTCGCTTTTGGCCAGCTTCAATCGTTCCGGAGTGAGTTGGTATTGAGCAATGTAATTGTGTACATCGAGCTTGAGTCCGGCGAGGCGTTCTTTTTGCACGCGAAGCATCATGATCACGTCGGCTTTGCGGGCAGCTTCATCAATGTGGCGGCTGATTTTCACGCCTGGAGCAAGCGAGGCGGCATAATCGGGCAGCAATTCCGGCGGCCCGCAGAGGACAATCTGCGCTCCGAATTTTGAGAGCAGGTGAACATTAGAACGCACGACGCGGCTGTGCTGGATATCGCCCACCATGGTAATGCGCAGGCCTTTCAGCGACCGCTTGTGGCGCAGAATGGTATAGGCATCCAGCAAGGCCTGGGATGGATGTTCATGCATGCCGTCGCCAGCATTGATGATAGGAATCTTGAGGTTGCGCGCCAGCACATGCGGCGCGCCGGAAGAGGGATGGCGCACGACGATGCAGTCGGATCCAAGGGCCTGAAGAGTTTTTCCGGTATCCACCAGCGACTCGCCTTTTTCAATGCTGGACGAAATTGCATTGATCACTGAAGTGTGAGTGCCGAGCAGTTTGGCGGCGAATTCAAATGAGACGCGGGTGCGCGTGGAGGCTTCATAGAAAAGCAGCGCAATTCGCTTGCCGCGCAGCAGAGGGCGTGGCTTGCCGGACTGCATGCGCCGGGCCAGCTTAAGAAAAGAAGTAATTTCGTCTGCCGAGAGGTGCTCGAGTTCGATGAACGAGCGTGTGCGCGGCATGCTCAAGAAATGCGTTCCACCAGCAGGACCTGTTCTTCCTGATCGATCTCATTCAACTTGACTTCAATAATCTCAGAGTCACTGGTCTGCACAGTGCGGCCGATGAAAGCGGCTTCAATAGGCAATTCGCGGTGCCCACGATCAATGAGAACACAGAGCTGGACGCGACGCGGACGCCCGTGGTCGAAAAGCGCGTCCATGGCGGCGCGGACAGTGCGGCCGGTATAAAGCACGTCGTCCAGAAGGATCACGTTTTTGTCCACAATATCCGTTCCCAGCGGCGTGGCTTTTTTGATCACCGGGCTGGTGCCGACGGTGGAAAGATCGTCGCGGTAGAGAGTGATGTCCAGCGTGCCCACCGGCACGGGCGTTTTTTCAATCTGCTGAATCAAGGTGGCCAGGCGGGTGGCCAGCGGGACGCCGCGGCGTTTGATGCCAACGAGCACCAGATTTTCCACGCCGTTGTTTTTTTCGACGATCTGGTGGGCCAGACGAACGAGCGTCCGCTCAATTTCAGAGCCTGACATCAGGCGTCCTTTCACATGCAGGTTGGGAAGTCGAATGGAGGCAGGATTCATAGTCACCGCATGATATCCGAAGGGAGCGCGATGCGCCAACCGTCGGCTAGAGATGTCTTTTCTCTTTTCTTAGCGCGCCGACCAAAGCCCCACTGCCACTCCCAAGAGCGAGGCAGAGAAGAAGTAGTGTTATAAGGGCGAAGGCGGTAAACGCAATCAATCCGTCGGGAGTTGTGAACCATTGCAACAGCTGTTGCGCCTGGGGGTCAGGGTTCTGAGCGGAAATTTGCTGGATCTGGCTAACCATAACGTCGTGGTACTGGGTACGTTGGAAAGCAACACTCACCAGGAAGAACGCGAGAAAAAAGGTAAAGCTCAGCAGACCCATCATTGCGCCCATGCGCGCTCCTTGCCCGCTGCCGATAGCGATCGGACGTTGGCGTTTGTAACGGGAGATGGCCCAGAGCAGATTGACGGGCAAAAACACAAAAAGGCCCAGCGGGTGCAAGCGTCATTGTTAAAACGTCAGTCAATGCGGCCAGAGGAATGGCGGTACGAAGGAAGTATTTCCAATCGATTCCCGCCGTAGTGGAACGCTCAGATGGCAAAGCCGATACCGGCAAAGAGGGCGCAGGAAGACCCGAGTCAGATGCATTTGTCTCCTCTTGAGACGTTTCAATAGCTCGCGAAACCCTTATCTGCGGCGAACCGCACGCCGGGCAAAAGGCGAGTTGCCCTTCTAGAGGGTGTCCGCAGCGGTGGCAATCTCTCTGCATACATTTCACGTTACAAGAGCTTTTCCGGCTTGGCAAACCGGCACGCGTGAACCCCAAACTTCGGCAAGAACTGCAAATTCTTTCTTAGGTTGGGACGAGATGCCGGGTGTCATTATTGCGTCCTGCCAACAATCGCTACTTTGATCGGCGAAAAAGCACAAAAACATTCCATTCGCTATATCAAAACGGGAAAAACCGACCCTACTTCAACAAGAACCCAAAAAATTTAAAACATTCTGCACCGCAGAAGAAAACGTGTCTTCCGGGAGAAGGAAAAGACCGTGAAAAACCCCCTTGTACGCGCATTGGTGGTTGTCGCTTTATTAGTCGCATGTGGATCGCCCGTTATGGCAGATGGCGGCCCTCTTCCGTCTTGCAAGCCTCCTCTGGTTTGTTCGGTCAGGTAGGTACCTCGCAATTTAACGGTTTGGCTCGATCAGCCTTGCTGGAGTAATCTGGCCTGCATCCAATGTGGCTCAGTACCATACTTTGGCTAGCTCCGCCTTTCCTGCAAGGCTGGATCGCCATTCTGATGTTGCGGAGAGGAACGCAGAAGAGTTATCGCTTTTTCTTTTCGTACACCATTTTCGCGATCGCTGCCGAACTGGCTAAATTTGTGTTGTCGGAACCGGGCAAAAATACCTGGCTTTCCTTTTGGGTAGGCTGGGGCTGCGAAGGTATCTACGCCCTACTCGGCTTCCTGGCCATCTATGAGGTGTTCGGCCACGTTTTCGAGAACTTCCATCATCTGAGATGGTTCAAGTACCTGGTGCCTGTTACTGCTGCGGTGATGCTGAGCATCGCCGTGCTGATCCCGGTCGTTCGTCCGGCAGTTGATACGGAGCCGCTGCTGGAAGGCATCTTTGCGCTGCAAGTGGCGGTTCGATGCCTGCAATTGGGGGTCTTTTTCCTCATTTTCCTACTGGCCCGCGTGTTCGACCTTGATTACCGGCAATATGCGTTTGGAATCGCCGCCGGCTTCGGCATTGCCGCTGCCGGCATTTTGCTGGGTACTTTGGTAAGGACCGGCCTTGGATTAAAATTTCTAATGTTTTTCAGGTATGTTCCGTCTGTGGCATACTGTATGGCGGTAACGGTTTGGCTGGTGTCTTTTGTTCGGGTTGAACCAGATGATCCTTTCCGTGACTTCCGGCATCTGTTTACCCCGGAATTATTTCTGGGGCGGCTCGAGAGATATAAGCAAGATGTAAGAGGCATGTTCAGGCCATGACTGCGTACGCTTTATTACTCGTTATACTGGCGTTGATCAGTGCAAGCGCGCTGTATTTCTTTCTGGGACGCTTGTCCAGCTTTCCGTGCCGCACCATCCGCGATGTTCCCGCTTTTCTGCAGCCGGTAGATTCCGCCGGCATGATGCAGTTGTTGAACCCGCAAACTGAAGAATATCTGCATTCCGCAATGACTGGAGTGGCCTTGCGCCTGGAGCAGCGCAAGAGCCTGCATTTTATGCGGGAGCATCTGCTGCGCATGTCGCACAATGCCCACATTCTTCTGGAATGGTCCAATGCCGAGCTCAAAAGGCAGATAGTGGGACAGAGTGAAGAAGACGGCGAATGCTATCGCGATTGCGCGCGCCAGTTACATGCAGCAGCCATTGAATTCAGGCTGTTTGCGATCTTATCGCTTATCAAGATCAACCTGTGGCTGGTATTCCGTACGCAGGCGTGGCTGCCCCTCTCGGCACCCAGCCTGGCAGAACTCAATCATCTGGGCAGCCTGCGCTTTTTTGAACTAAATTCGAACCTCACCCGGGCGGTATCCGCACTGGGCCGGCATTACGGCACCGAGTTTCGCGATGAATTGCTGAGAGCGTGGGCAGTCGCGGCCTGATATAACGGTCGGCCCGAACTAAAATCCTTTCATCAGGTGTTTCAGCGTCGCCGTTAACGCTAATGGATCGTGGTCAGGAACCACTGCATCCACCCCGGCGGGCAGATCAGAGCCTACAATTTTCCCTCGAACCACCAGGACAACGCACAGGCTACGCCGGATCAGCTTGAGAGACTGCGCCACCGACCAGCCTTCTGTCTGGATAAAATGCTCCTGGTCAAGAATGACCGCGTCCACAGGGTTGTTTACGCACATGGCAACAGCGTGGTCCGGGGTGAACGTTGTCACCAGCCGATAGCCAGCACCCTTCAAGGCTTTTGCCGTTTGGCTATGGCGGCGATCTGCCAGCAGCACGATTGTAATTTGGGAACCCTTCATAGCGGAGAGTTAGCGCCAGCCTCCCGCAGGGCGTAGATCGAGGCCGACAAGCACTCTCTCAGTATTGGAGAGGTCACCGATAATTTTCTTTACCGGAGTGGGCAGGCGGCGGACCAGGGTTGGAACGGCAATGATTTGGTCGCCACGGGCCAGCATGGGGCGTTCCAGCAGATCGACGACCTGAATCTTATAGGCGCCGTGCATATGTTCCTCGCAAAGACGCTTGAGGTTTTCAAAAGCGCGGATGGATGTAGGCGTCATGCCGGCGACGTAAAGCCGCAGCTCCCATAGCGGACGCTTGAACGGAGCGGCCTTGGCCTTTTTTCCCTGGGCAGAACCGTTGTTTTTCGGCTTGCTGGCTGGTTTTTTACTTATTGCCATGAATCTCAATTCCTTTATCACTTAAAGTAAAACGATGCATGCGCGTGTCATGGGACATGCCGCGGGATTTCAAAAGGTTCAGGGTGCGCATGCGCTCCGACTCGCCCTGATCCACGTCACCCAGCACCACCCATGCGTCCATTAAGGATGAGATACCGATCGCAGTTTCCTCCATGATGCTCGAGCCAAATACCAGATTGGTGAACATTGCAGTGACGTGCTTGAGCTTGAGAAAATCGATTAGACGAGTGAGCATGGCTTTGACCGAATGCAGGTCGCCGACGGCGACCAGGTTGGTGATGGGATCAATGATCACAACGGTCGGTTTAAATTCCTGAATTTCGTTATAGACGGCGGCCAGATGGGTTTCCAGGCCCGCTGCCGTTGGCCGAGTTGCGTGGATGCGCAAGAGCCCGCGCTTAATCCACTTTTCCAGGTCCTGCCCCACGGAACTCATGTTGCGCAGAATCTGGCTGGGAGACTCCTCATAGGCGAAGTACAGTGCGCGTTCCCCGCGCGCACATGCGGCGCCCGCGAATGCAGCGGCAAAGCTGGACTTGCCCGTTCCGGCTGTACCGGTGATCAACACGCTGCTGCCGCGGAAGAAGCCTTTCTTCCCCAACATGGCATCAAGAGTCGCAACGCCGGAGGAGATGCGCTCAGTGGAAGCCGTATGGGTCAGGCCCAGTGAGGTGATAGGTACAACCGAAATACCCTCGTCATCCAGCAGGAACGGATACTCGTTGGTGCCATGCGACGAACCGCGATATTTCACCACGCGCAGGCGGCGAGTAGAAATTTGTTCATTCACGCGATGATCGAGAACAAGAACGCAATCCGCCACATACTCTTCCAGACCGTAGCGGGTGAGCATGCGGTCTCCCATTTCAGCAGTGACCACGGCTGTAACGCCGGCGTCTTTCAGCCAGTGGAATAGGCGACGCAGCTCGGCGCGCACGATGCCATCGTTTTTCAGGCCAAGGAAGAGGAGTTCAATGGTATCCAGAAGCACGCGCTTAGCCTTGACCTGCTCAATGGCCGCGCGCAAGCGAATGAACAGACCTTCAAGATCGTATTCGCCAGTTTCTTCAATCTGTTTACGCTCGATGTGGACGTAGTCAATCGCCATCTTTTTTTGCCGGATCAATGCCGGCAAGTCATAGCCTAGAGAGGCCATATTGGTGACGAGTTCCTGGGCCGTTTCTTCCATGGCTACGCAGACGCCAGGCTCGTTATAGAGCAGCGCGCCGCGCACCAGGAATTCAAGTCCCAGCAATGTCTTGCCGGTACCGGGGCCGCCACAGACCAGCGCAGTCCGGCCCTTGGGAAAGCCGCCGTGTGTTACCTGGTCAAGACCGCGGATGCCGGTTGGCACCTTTTCCAGCACCAGGGAAGAGAGATCAGGGGAAGTTTTTCTTTTCTTTTTCTGCACAGTACGTGCCGGCATAGTTTTTTGTTTTCTCTCAGAAATCTGAATTTTTTGGCGCATTGGAACCGGGTGTCTTATTCGAAGCCTGACCGTCCCTGGAGGATGAAGCCGGCTTTGCGGAGTTATTCCCATCCTGCGAGGCTCGATCGTGATCGCGAGCTGGTGCAATCTGCGCCGAACCATCACCATCCCGCGAAAGCACGTGCTTTAATGCTTCCAGCAACATGTGCGGATCGCCCAGCGATTCCAACTGCTGATCGACAAGTCCAGCAGGCATCTGTGAGCCGCTGGTCTTACTAAGAGTGACAATCGGCACGGCGCTGTTCAAAGCCTTGAATGTGCGGGCAAGTTCAAGCCGCCGCTCACCGTTGATAGAGTCGCCAAAAACAACAGCATCCACCACAGAGGTCTTAAAAACCCGCACAGCTTCGCCGGGATCATCGATTGCGATGACCTGATAACCAGCCCTTTCCAGAATCATGTTCCGGGTGATTTGTGCCGGGGAGATTTTGCTTACACAAAGGACAGTCCATCCCATCGATGTCAGATCTTCCGTAAAAATTTATTTTTGCTCTCAGGGTCTCAGCGAATCGCTGTCAACCAAACCGTGCGGACTTGAATACTTGTTAAACGTGAATACAGAACCGCGTCAATCAAGATGCGAAAAGGGGCCTCAACATCTGGGAACCGGATTAAACCAGTTCGTTTAACGCTTCCTATGATGCTGGGCAAAGCAGGATTGGATGCTTTTTTACAATCATGGAATGAAGCGCGGCGATCAATTAAAAAGGATGATCCGACTTCCGGCCATCCTCTTAATGTTTTGTAAATTTCCCGAATGACTCTTACCGTTCCGGGCTTATCGCTGCGTTAGTTTGTATCGTTGCCGCCCCAGGCACGCACATAGACAAGTGTAAATTCTGAGCCGCCATTCCTGGGCTTGATGGCCATGATGCGCTGATTGTTTTCCGTTCCAACTTTGAGTTCTTCCTTGTAGCCGTGGTCCGATCCGTTGCGATCGTCACAGGTGACTTCAGCGTCTTTATCGCGGTGGTGGAAATTCATGTTGAAGCCGCCGGTGCAATCCACAACCTTGCCGTACTTGCCCATTTCCTTGCGATAAAACGAAAGCACTTTGTCAGACGGATCGTCGCTTTCATATTTCAGAGCGACCACCTTCAGGCCAAACAGTGAACTGGAGATGTTCACGTTGGCGCTGTGATGGCGATCATCGTCGTCATCTTTGGCGGCGCGGGCGCCGGGATAAGGCGAGAGCCCAGTGTCCTTAACGTCGGAAGCGTTTTCTTTTACGCTGAGAGAGCCAAACGGCGTCTTGATATCGACGTCATCATTTTTCCCATTGCCTTTGTCGTGCGTGGTGACGGAACAACCTGTGAAGGCGATAAGACAAATCAACCCCAGCGTTGTCTGGACTAGCGATCGGCGCATATGTCCTCCTTGACGGGGGAACTCAAGACAAACCCCTTTGTTCCCCTGCTTGTTCATACGCTCCAGTGGGACGAAAAGTTCCCGCATTCTTCAAACCAGCACGTGCAAACCCGTGGAGGCCAGTTTCATTAACCGGGCTCGCTGGGGACGGTTGCAAATCCGGAGTTACGCATTACTCGGCATCTGGTTTTGCGCCGGGCAGACGTTTTCTCAGGAATGCGATTTGTCCCGTGTGATGCGCTTCGTGCTCGCAAACGTGGAACCACTTGCAATAATTGTTGGTCGGACCCCATGGCCAGTCTTTGTCGACGGCCATGAGCCAAGCATCATCGCGCTTGCGGAACTCTGCCAGCGATTTCGCGCGGGTCTCCTGGAGGATGTTCAGGTAGTAGTCTCGGTCGTGGCCCTTGATCGATTTCCGGCCTGCGTCTCCAAGATTCATAGCCGGATCCCACTGCTGCTTCACGGAATCGGGCCAAGTATTCCACTTCTTTCCTTCGAAGGTATTGAGCTGGTAATAGGTCTCAGTGGCGGCGAGATGGAGCATCAGAGCGCCAATGGTGTTGGCATTGCGGTCTATGAGGTAGTCCAGATCAGCCGCCGTCAGATTTTTGGTCGCATTGATTATGCCGTTGGCTTCGCGCATCCATGTGAGCATGGAGACGAACGATCCCATCTGCGGCCCGTATCCGGGTTTCGGTCCAAGGATGTTGAGATTCGAGTCGCTAGCCTGAGCGATCTCTGGCAGGAAGAGAGCACCTCCCAATAGAGCGGAGAATCCGGCTGTAAGAGCGGCTGACCCTTTTAGAAAGCTTCTACGATCGGGAAAGCATTCGTTGTTGAAACGTTGGCCAGCGAGGGAATCCTGATTGCTTGCTGCCATGGCTTATCTCCTTCAGTACTTAAACGATCGGTTCGTAATAGCGCTCGCCGGCGCAGGCGCGGCAGACGGTCTTTGCGCCGAGTTTGACCTCGCGGCGAAAATTGATGCCTTCACCACACTGCGCGCAGACGATCCGCTCGCCTTTATAGCCGGGAAACTCTTCCGGCGGCAGGTCTACGTGGACCGGTTGGGCCTGAAAAAGCTGCTCGTTGGTCATTTCTCGATAGGCAAGCATCTGCTGCTGGTTCTTGTTTTCAATTTCCGGGTGCATGCTCCTGGCCAGAGCTTTGGAAGACTCGCGGGCGGCCACGCGCACGGCCTTGCCGGTTTCCACGTCAACAAAAGTAGCTGCCATCTTGCCCCAATCGCGAAACTTGAGAGCGCGCTTGCCCAGGCGGCAGCCGGTCACGACCATCACGGCATCGGTGGCGCAACGATCGATTTCAACGAACGTGACGATGCGCTTGCGGTCCTTGCCCTGGGGATCTTCCAGGCCAAGTTTTTTCAGGCCAAACATGGCCATACGAACTCCGAGAACCTGTCCAGCACAAAGGTGGCCGTGCGCTACGGCGGCATCATCAAGGTATTCCTGGAGCGACTTCATTGTTGCGGGCCCTCTTCTTCTACAGTTTCAGGCTGGAGATCGGCACTGTGCGCGTGCACTACAAAGCTGGTCTTCTCGCCAGCGGCGCTGAAAGTAACTCGACTCGGCGAGCGTTCCCATCTGGGAGCGGCACAGGCAGGTCCGGGAAATTCTTTCCTGAGGATGGGCTTGCGCTTGCCGAGTTGCGAGACGACCATGTAGGTCTTGGAGCCGTCATCTGACGCGCCGCAATAAGCAGCGTAATCACGATACCAGCTTGCTTCTGAAGTTTCGCCATCGAAACCGGGGAGATTGAGTTGTGCCACATGGCCCGTCTGGCGGTCGACGCTGATCCATCCATCCAGTCGCCATACCCACTGCTGCGGCTTCTTTTCTTCCGGGAGAGCATCATTGATGCGGTAAGCGCGCCGAACAACGAAAAGCCGGTCAGTGACTTCGTGCGTGGCGCCGGTTGTGTACTCGTGGATTCGGCCATCGATGACCAGTTCGCGGACTTTGAGCGGTTGCTTCTCGCCGGCTTCCGTGCGGACATCCACGGAGCGCCACTGTCCCAGAACGACAGTATGGGCTTTGGCGACAGCAAAGCTGCTGCCAGTCAGCAGCAAAAAGCCGATGAATATGCATCGCAGGTGCACGGTTGTGGCCAATTATATGACCTGGGAGCAAAAGAGTTGAAATCTGTTAGCGGCATCGGATCCGCAAAATCTTATGGATGAATTTGGTCGGGGCGACAGGATTTGAACCTGTGACCCCCTGCGCCCAAGGCAGGTGCGCTACCAGGCTGCGCTACGCCCCGACAGGATGAAGCAGGGAGATTTCCATTCTAACCGATTTTCTCAGGGATCGGGGTCTTGCCCAGCCAAGTCGGTACTGGATAGTTCCAGTCAATTCATCGCCGACGCGATGAACGTCTGCCCGCTAAGTCTTAAGATTTTCTCAGATTTCAATAAGAGGTTCCTGTTTCCGGAATAAATTTCGTCCAGGATTTCCGGAATGGGTTTTGCAATGCGTTTGCAGAATCGTTACGAAAACCCAAAAATAGCATTTTGAACCGTCTTCGGGCTGGATGTTAGTGCATTTCTGCACAAAGTGAAGCCAAAGCTCCAGTAAGGCGCGTATCAAGGGCATTACTCGCTCATTGCTGCCAGCTCTTTCTCTTGCAATAACAGCAGGAAGACCCAGGTAAAGATACCGTGGGCCTACTTTCCCTATTGACCCTCAGTAAGACTATTCTTTTTCCGGAATCCGGCTCTAATTATCAACAGGAACCTCCTCCCCATTTATTCCCATTTCGGGAAAAAGCTTTTCCGGATTCGGAAATTCTCAACTAACTCTAATGATTTGTTGCTGATAGCGAAGATTCGTTAAAAATGAAAACTCAACACTTTAAGGAGATTTTCTACAATGTTCAAACAAACCGCACGCTTCGCAGCTTTAACGCTTCTTATGTTCGCCGCGAGCGCAACCCCCCTAACCGCAAAAGCCAGTCTCCAGTTCGATGGCCCAAATCCTTATCCACCAGTTCCGCCCACCAGCTGCGTGCCTTTTCCGTTGCCATGCCAATGATGTTAGGTGAAGTAACAGGAGTAATGTAGGCAGTCGGCGTTAACGGCAAGAAAGGCTTGTTTGATGGCTTGCAAAGGCTGTATGCTCTTGGAAGCACTTATGCCGTTAGGATCGCTCATTCACGATCTATCGATTGCAAGCATTGCTCTGCAATTGTTGCTGGCTGCGACTTTGCTGGCGAAGAGAGCATGGCACAAGTATCCGATGTTTACTGCCTACGTGTTTTTTAACCTGTTTGAGACTGCAGTAACGTTCTCCGGTCACAGAATGGGTGCTGCGTATTTCTATACGTTTTGGATTTGTGAGGCGATTGGCATCGTTCTGGGCTTGGCAGTGGTGCGGGAAATATTCACGAATATTTTTTCTCCTCATGCGGCTTTGCGCAAGCTGGCCACCTTAATATTTCGCGTGGCGGTGGTTGCTCTCATCCTATTGGCTTGTGGAGCGATCTACGAACAGTCAGGCAACGCTAGAAGTATTGCTCGTGTTCTGCTGTTGGCGACGGACGCGACTCGCATTGTTGAATTGGGCTTGATCATGTTCCTGTTCTTGTCTTCCAGCGCGTTTGGATTGCATTGGCGCCAGAATGAATTTGGGATTGCCTTAGGGTTGGGAACGTGTGCAGCCGTAGAATTAGTCAACGTGACGTTGATGACACATCTGAGCCCGGCAGTAGGGCAGGTTCTTAGTTTGGCACGCAGTCTTTCTTTCAACGGCAGTCTTCTTATCTGGCTGGGCTACCTGCTGGCCCCGCCGGAGCGCACCAGCAGCCACACTCGATGTGCCGAAGGCCCAGTTGGAACAATGGAATCAGGCAGTGATGGAGCTAATTAATAGATGATAACCGTGATCGTAATTGCGCTTGCGTTGTGCGCTGTCGTGTTGTTTTACATGGCAGTACGCAGCCGCAGAAAACAGGCGGTGCAATCGCTCCGCCCGGTAGATCTAACCGCGTTTCACACGCTGCTGGATAGGGACGACGAGCTCTTCCTGAAGCGAAAGCTCCCACGCTCAAAATTTGTTGGCATCAAGCGCCATCGTATTCGAGTTACGGTGCGTTACGTGGCCCGGATCGCGTCTAACGCCTCCACGGTCTTGCATGCGAGTGAAGCGGCACGGCTGAGTCCGCTGCCTGAAGTGGCTTCAACGGCCGCACAGGTAATGGATCTGGCGGCGCAGATTCGCCTGCAGTGCCTGCTGGCCATGTTCAAGCTTTCGCTGGAATATGCCATGCCGTCATTGCAGCTCACCCCCGCCATGCTGGTGCCAACGTACCAGACGCTGCGTGAAAACGTGCGCCGGCTGGGCGATCTGCAAACGCAGAATTCGATCCCGCTGGCCAGCGCTATCTAGGTTTTGTTTTTTGGCGAACGCGAAGCCCTGTGCATGAGCGCAGGGCTTTTTTCGCTTTTAACCAAAATTCTTGCTTTAACCACAAAGGACACAAAGAAACACGAAGAGGAAGGCTTGCGAGTTCGACATTGAAGATTCCTCCCTTCTCAATATCCCTTGTAACGAAGTTGGCCAAACGATGACAATGTGCTCCAGCAGTTTGGGAAGGGAATAGCGATCTCTCGCTCCGCTCGAGATTAAAAACCTTGGTGTTCCTTTGTGGTTCAATTTTTTAAGATTTAGAATAGATATATGCTCCTGCAAGGCATTTTTCCCGCCGTGACAACGCCGTTCTATCCAGATGGAGCGGTGTATTACAAAAAGATTGAACACAATATTGACCGCTATTCGCGGACTCCGATCGCCGGTATGGTTGTGCTGGGATCGACGGGCGAAGCCGTAATGCTGAGCGACGAGGAGCGGCGCGAGGTATTGCGCGTGACCGCCGAAGTGGCGTCCCCTGAAAAGGTGCTGATCGCAGGAACAGGCGCTGAGTCAGTGATTGAAACGCTTCGCCTGACGGAGCTTGCGGCAAAGCTGAATTATGACGTGGCGCTGGTGCGTACGCCGCACTTTTATCGTCCGCAGATGAAGCCGGAGGCAATGCTGGCATTCTTTCGCACGGTGGCGGACAAGTCACCGCTGCCGGTGCTGCTTTATACGGTACCGCCGTTTACGGCCTATGACCTGCCTCTGGAAGTGATTACGGCGCTGGCGGAGCATCCGAACATCATTGGAATTAAGGAATCGAGCGGCAATGTGGAGAAAGTGGCCGCCATGGTGAACGCTACGCGCCACATCAAACGCAGCGCAACCGTTACGGAAATCCAGCAGGCTGTCACGGCGCGCATGTTGACTGCTCCGGCCACGGACGCAAATGGCGGGCAAATGGTAAGCGTGAGCCAGTTGAACGGCGGTTCTGATGTGGCCGTGGCTGCCCGGCCCAGGATCAAGACCCGGAGCAAGGAAGTGGGATTTCAGGTGCTGGTGGGCGCTGCCCATACCCTGCTGGATTCTCTGCTGGCCGGCGCCAGCGGCGGGGTGCTGGGATTCGCCGCGCCCGCGCCGACGATCTGCTTTGAAATCCATGCGGCATTCAGGGATAACGACTTAGAGCTGGCCCGATCAAAACAGGCCGCGCTGGCCCCGGCTACCAAGCGGGTGGTATCTGAACTGGGCATTCCGGCAATTAAATACGCCATGGATCTCAATGGCTATTATGGCGGGCTGCCCCGGCTGCCGCTGCTTCCGCCTTCCGCGGCCCAGAAGGCAGAAGTTGAAGCGATGATGGGCCCTTTCCGGAATTAACCCATTGGTCAGAAAAATAGATAAACCATCTTTACAAATGTCGGGTCGGCGCTTAACTTGATGGCCCTGGCACCCGGGCGAATGGAACTCGCGGGATTGGCCTTTCGTCTACTCCCTCACGGGGCAAAGGTTTCTTTGGCCAAGCAAGCACGCTTAGGGTTAAACTAATGTGCAGCTTAAAACTGTATTGCCACTAGTCCTGTAATCTTCCGGCATGAAAATTAGAATTCTTTTGTTCCGGTAGGCGGACGATTTGGCGTCCGGGGCGATGGCGGGAACAGGGTAAGCGATGCAAGGGGCATAGAACACAGTGTTGTCAGCCGGCAAGAAGTTACGCGATTTGCGTGAGTACATGGGCCTCACTCTGCGGGATGTGGAGCTCTCCAGCACCTCTTTGGCTGAATCCAGAGGGATTGAAGAATTTGTGATCAATCCCAGCCGCCTCTCTGATATTGAAACCAAGGGCGTGATTCCCAGCATTTACCGCCTGTATGTTCTTTCCGTAATTTATCGGGCTGATTTCACTGAGCTGCTCAGGCTGTATGGCGTGGACCTGAGTTTTACCGCTGCCGACTATGCCATCTGCAGTCCCGGAAAAACCCATCGCATAGAAATGGCGGAAGGGCGCGGGAACGTGCAGATCCCGACGAAGCTCGATCCCGGTTTTGACGTGAAGCACTCCACCGATCTTGGCCGCATGATTGAGAGCTGGGGCACCGTCCCCATGCAGTATCTGCAGGAATTGTCGAAGAAAAAATATATCTACGCTTATGTCGGCATGGAAGACCTGACCATGTATCCTCTGCTGCTGCCGGGTTCTTTTGTGCAGGTGGATGAAGATCGCAGCCGGGTGGAAGAAAAGAAATGGCGGTCAGAGCTGGAGCGTCCGATTTATTTTGTGGAAACCCGCGAAGGCCATGTGTGCTGCTGGTGCTCTGTACGGCGCGGAGAAATCATCCTGCAATCCCACCCGCTCTCACCGGTGCCGGCGCGGATACTCAAACATCCCCAGGATGCTGAAGTCGTGGGCCAGGTGGTCGGCGTGGCTATGCGACTTGGTGAGTGGTACGCTCCTGACGAGCGAGAGCAACAACAGAGTCCTGAAGAAGATTTAAATGAGCAGAAAGAATTGCGTCGCCGTTGAGCGGCGCCTTCAGGATGAACGTGTCCGGGTTGAGAATGTCCGCTGCAGACCCGGAACGAGCTACGGCATCCTGATATTCCTGGAAAATTTCCCGCACGGGCGTATGGCTTAGGGCCAGGGCCGTTTCCATGTGCGCGGCATAAATGGCGTCCTGAGTAGGGCGGTTGCCATAAGCGCGCGTAAAGCCCCAGTGCATGTATCCGCCGCTGCCGCTCTGGAGCGAACAGATATAGGCCACTTTCTCCAGCAGTGACGGCAAAGCGCTCAAAGTGCGCTTCTTGAAATCTTCAGCAGCTTTAAAAATCATGCGCGCATCACCCGACGACTACCCGATTCTTAGCTGGCTCTAGCAGCAACGGGGTTGTGGTTTTCTAAAGAAAACATAGCATAAACGCTGGCTTCCGGCAGCAATTTTGGTTTCTGTTCTGAAAATAAGAATTTGGGTACTGGAGTAACTAGCCGGGCGGGATGGCAATTCTGACACTTTAATCCTTAAGCGCTTCAATGTCTTCCAGATCGATGACTGGAGAGACGATATCGCCGACGATCTCAACCGTTCCTTTCATTCTCTCTAACCAATTGCGCGTTTCCCAGAAGGCACAGGTCTGATCTCCGCGATAACCTTCCCGCGACGCGTAATCTGGACGGATCGCTTCGTTTTTTGGATCTGTTTAATAAACGCAGAACAATTGGCTTTTAACTTGGAGACCGGAATCTGTTTCATGCATTGAGCATCCTTGCCAGCTATCGACAATTCTATCTCTGTTCTGAGCAAAGACAGCGGGCAATTTGGTCAGAGAATTTTGATCTGCTACATTCAGGCGAGAGGCGACCACAAGCATGCGCGTTCTGATAGCAGGCGGCGGCACTGGGGGACACGTGATCCCGGCACTGGCGATTGCCCGTGAACTGAAGGCCCGCCATAATGCGGAAGTCCTGTTTGTGGGAACAGCCCGAGGTATGGAAAACCGCCTGGTCCCGCAGGCTGGTTTTGGGCTGATGCGGGTCAAAGTGGGCGCGCTCAAAAATGTAAGTCTCATCACGCGGATGCGTACGCTGTTTGACCTGCCTCGGGCGATGGTGGATGCGCGGAAGATCATCAAAGCTTTCAGTCCTGATGTGGTGGTGGGCGTGGGCGGATATGCTTCCGGGCCGGCGATGGCTGCGGCCATCCTGATGCGCATTCCCACGCTGGCTTTTGAGCCCAATTATGTCCCCGGGTTCGCCAATAAGATCGTGGGACATCGAGTGTCGGCGGCGGCAGTGCATTTTGAGCAAACTGAAAGATATTTTCGCAATGCTCAGGTGGTGGGCGTGCCGGTGCGCGCGGAGTTTTTTAACGTGGCATCGCCCGATGGAAACCATCCGCCAACACTGTTGATTTTTGGCGGCAGCCAGGGCGCGCGGGCCATCAACCAGGCCATGGCGGACGCTGCTCCAGTAGTACTACGACAAATTCCCCGGCTCCAGATCATCCACCAGACGGGCGAGCGTGAATATAATGACGTGGCGGCTGCGTACGCGCAGGCAGGTGTGAAGGCCGAAGTTTCATGCTTTCATAGATGACATGCCTGCGGCTTTTGCGCGGGCCGATCTGCTGTTGTGCCGCTCTGGAGCGAGCACGGTGGCCGAAGCGACGGCGGCAGGGAAGCCGGCAATTTTTGTCCCGTTCCCGCAGGCAGCGGACGATCATCAGCGCCGCAATGCTGAAGCGATTGCGCAGGGCGGCGCGGCCATGCTGGTGCCGCAAGCGGAACTTACGCCGGAGAAACTGACGGAGGTGATTACGCAGCTATTTGCGAATCCCACCCGTCTAAAGCAAATGGCGGAGCGGGCTCGGGCGCTCTCACACCATGACGCTGCCGGTCGAGTGGCACGCATGGTGGCGGAGCTGGCAGAAGGAAGCAATTAGCAACTGGCAATTAGCAATTAGCCAAAATCAAGTGTGACTTTAGCCGCGAATGAACGCGAAAAACGCGAATTGGAATTGAAGTAAAGGGCGAGCCCGACTTGCGCGGAGAGCCCCCGGCATTAGGTGCAGAAGAGAATAGAGGTCAGGCGAAGCTCTGTAGCGGTTTTGGAGCGGCAGCGACATAGATTTCTGAACCTAAGGGCGAGCCCGACTTGCGCGGAGAGCCCCCGGCATTAGGTGCAGAAGAGAATAGAGGTCAGGCGAAGCTCTGTAGCGGTTTTGGAGCGGCAGCGACATAAAAAGAAGATGTTTGCAAAGATTCAGAGGATACATTTCGTCGGGATTGGCGGCATCGGCATGAGCGGTATTGCTGAAGTGCTGTTGACGCTCGGCTACAAGGTTTCGGGCTCTGACCTGAAGAGTTCCAGCGTAACTGAGCGGCTGGCTGAAAAAGGCGCCATCATTTTTGAAGGCCATCGCGCGGAGCACATCACCGGCGCAGAGGTTGTGGTGGCCAGCTCGGCGGTGAAGCGTGACAATGCCGAAATCATGGCGGCGCATGCCGAGCATATTCCGGTGATCCAGCGCGCGGAGATGCTGGCCGAGCTCATGCGCCTGAAGTATGGAATTGCCATTGCTGGAATGCATGGCAAGACAACTACTACCAGCATGGTTGCGGCGGTGCTGGCAGCCGGTGGGCTTGACCCAACGGTGGTCGTCGGCGGGCGTGTAGATGCAATGGGCTCCAACGCGCGGCTGGGCAAGTCACAATATCTGGTGGCTGAGGCAGATGAAAGCGATCGGTCATTCCTAAAGCTCTCGCCGATTCTGGCCGTGGTGACCAATATCGATCGCGAACATATGGATTGCTATCGCGACATGGCGGACGTGGAGCAGGCGTTTCTCGATTTCATCGATCGCGTGCCCTTTTATGGCATGGCCGTGTTGTGCCATGACGACGAACGGCTGCGCAACATGCTGCCGCGCCTGGCTCGCCGCGCCACTACCTATGGCGTGCATCTGGACGCGGATTTTCGAGTGGGAGTTGCCCGGGCAAAATGCGCCGGCAACAAGCACTACGCGCATTTCTCCGTCGAATACCATGGCAAGTCGCTGGGCGATTTCCATCTGCGCGTGCCCGGGAATCACAATGTGCTGAACGCCACCGCGGCTGTAGCCGTTGGCATAGGGTTGGACATTGAGCCAGGGCGCATTCGCGAAGCTCTGGAAAACTTTCGCGGCGTCGATCGTCGTTTCCAACTTCGCGGTCGCGCTGCCGACGTAAGCGTGATTGACGACTACGGCCACCATCCTACGGAGATCCGCGCCACATTGGCGGCGGCGCGCCACTGCGGATTTAAACGTGTCCACGTGATCTTCCAGCCGCATCGCTTTACCCGCACCCGCGACCTGCTAGAGCAGTTTGGCGCGGCCTTCAATGACGCCGACACCGTTTCGGTGCTCGATATCTATGCTGCCAGCGAAGCGCCGATTCCAGGCATCACTGGCGAACGTCTGTCCCAGGCCATTCAGTTATTTGGCGATCAACGCGGCACAGTCAGCTATGTCCAGTCATTCGACGACGCGGCGCGGCAGGTCTCAGCGCTGGCCGAACCCGGCGATATGGTGCTTACGCTCGGCGCGGGCAGCGTGTCCCAACTGGGGCCGATGGTGCTGGAGCAGTTGAAGAAGAAGCAGGCGGCAATCAGCTCTCAGCAAACAGCATAGGCATTGGTTGGTATTCGCCCAATTGGACTTTCGCTCCCGCCATTTGTGGATTCGCTATATATTCGCTATAATAATCTTGCGGTCGAAAAGGGCAAACGGAAGCTCCTGCTGCCTGCAATCTTGCCCGGCTCATCCGCGGGAGTGAAGGTGACAATGCCAAGTGAAAAGCGCAAGAACAATCCGTATTCCGGCATCGTGGAAAAGGTCGAACAGATCATAGCCGGAATCGCAGAGCAAATGCCGAATCTCACTGCCAACGATTTACAGGTAGTGCGACGCGCGGCCAAGGTTTTGGCGCGAAACACTCGGGCCGGAGCGGAGCGACTGGCCATCCTGCACGTACTTGGGACCAATGAATCGGTGCCAGGTACGATGCTCTATCAGCTTTGCAGCCAGCGGGTGGAGAAGCGCGTGCGCGAATTGCAGTCCATTGGCATGGATATACGCCGCTGGTCTGAGATCCGGCCTGACGGCTACTGCCATTCTGTCTACGGCTGGAGCGGTTTCAGGGAGTGGCAAGAGCACCGGTTGTTGCACGAGGGAGAAGACAAACAGCCAAGCTTGAAGAGGGTGATGTGAGCGACGGCGGACGGCGACCGACGTCTACGACCTTGTGCCGCAAGCCCGCGTGAAGCGAGCGCGAGGCCTGTCTGATCGATAAGTTAATCTTCCCATTTGAAATGCCTCATCCAGTTAAGAAGTGAGAATATCTGACGCGCTACTTAGATTCCGAAGCACCAGAGGCATTCAAACTCGCCGTAAAAAGAGCTGGAAGAACGCAGTGACGATTGGTTTCATGCCCTGCATCTGTCGCAAAGCCCTGGAATGTTGCCTTTTGGGGAACAATGACAGCTGCGATTGAAGTTGGGCGTCTTCTTGCGGGCATTCTGTCTGGAGTGCAGCCCATGATCTCGGGACGATGTTAGCGGTGACAGTTATGTTGCTGGCCTGCGGACTCGCCGCAGCCCACCTGCCGGCACGTACGGCGTCCCGCGTCGATCCCATGCAGGCGTTACGGGGTGAATAGAGCGGAGAAAAAAGGCGGTCACATGTGGAAAGACCAACCTTCTCTCTTGTCCAAATTTTCCACCAGGATCCACGTTCGCGCTTTCAGAACCACCGCTTCTTCTTTCAGAACCACCGCTTCTTCTTGAAGTACACCAGCGTGGCCACGGTGGTCAGCGCCATCAAGCCCACCGAATACATAGTTCCGTGAGGATTGTGTTGCCAGGGCAGGGGCAGATTCATACCGAAAAAGCCGGTGATAATCACCAGGGGCAGAGCGACGGTGCCCCAGATGGTCAGAACTTTCATGACCTCATTGGTCCGGTTGGCAACGGCAGAAAGATAAATATCCAGCGCGCCGCTGAGCAGGTCTCGGTAGGTCTCAATGAATTCCGTGGTGCGGACTACGTGGTCGTAAACGTCGCGCAGGTAGGGATCGAACTTGTCAGAAAGCAGTCCACCTTCGCGCCGGACCAGCGCGTTCACCACCTCACGCATTCCGCCGGCTGCGCGTCGAAACTCAATCAGATTGCGCTTGAGCTTGAAGATCCGCGCCAGCACCTTTGGCTCCGGGAACTCCAGCACAATTGACTCAATCTCAGAAGTCTCGTCGGCTATGCGATCCAGCACCGGGGAATATTCGTCGACGATTGTGTCCAGCAGGATGTAGAAGATTTTGTCCACGTCAGTGACTTTGCTCTGCTCGGCCCGGACACGGGCTTTTTCCAGGATGTCGGAGTTCGGTTCGTGCACACTGACCAGTTCATTCTTTGTCAGGAAAAGGTCAAAGTCCTCGAAGGTAAACTCAGGGTCATTTGGCAGGTGCTTGAGCACGCAGAAGATGTACTTGTCATACTCTTCCATCTTGGCTCGCTGCGGGCGATGCCGGCAGTCTTCTACCTGCAACTCGTGGAAACCAAAGCGCTCAGCCAGCTTGTCCAACTCTGGGGAATTGGGGTCAGAGACATCAAACCAGGAAACATCGGGCAGCGGCTGCTGTAATGCGCTCATCTGAAGAGCAGTATAGCTGGGAGTTCCGGACAAAAGCTGCTGCTGCGATTCAAAAAGCCTGACCAGAGCTGCATTTTTTCTTTGTTCTGCAACCCTCAAGCCGAGCCCTAGTTCTAAGTATGTAAGAGATGTACCTCCTGCGGGGTTAGTGTATAGGATTAAAACTCCACAGTTGACCAACTCAATTTCAGCGGTTCTGGTCAGGACAATGAAGCGCTTGTTCCATCTCAGTTTGCTTTTGATCTTCGCCGGTGCTCTGGCTTCCGCAGAGGGCCCGCAGTTAGACGCCGCAGATTCCGCGAGCCTCATGGTTATGGCGGAATCGCCGTTGCTGCCGGCGCCTACCCCGCTTCAGCACATGAAGTACATGGTCAAGCAGCAGGTGAACCGCGCCATCGACGGGAAGCCGTATCCCTCTGTTACGGAGTGGAAGCCGCTCACCGCGCGGCAAAAGTTTGACGTATTTCTTCACAGCACCTATGCGCCGCGCACCTTCGCCAATGCCGCCATCGACGAAGCCGCCGACCGCGCCAAGGGCAAGCATTTGAATCGGGAATATGAAACCGGCGTCCGCGGCCAGGGCCAGGCCTACGGCATCAACCTGGCTACCAATGAGACTGACATTTTCTTCCAACGCTTTCTTTTTCCTACGCTGCTCAAGCAGGACCCCAGATATTTCCGCAATCCTGATCTGCCGTTCTTCCAGCGCGCGCTCTATGCCATGAGCCGCGTGCTGATTACGCGTACTGATAGCGGCGGCGAGACCGTGAATTCTTCGCGCATCCTCAGCATCGCAGCCTCTCGTGCCGTCGCCGATCTTTACGTTCCCGGTGAGCGCCAGGGCATGCACCCCGTAGCGACGTGCGTCAGCTTTACGCTCCTGCGCGATGCCGGCATGAACCTGCTGCATGAGTTCTGGCCTGATGCCCGCCGCAAATTCCTGCATCGCTAACCTTGAAGATCGCGAAACTGAAGATCGTGAAAATGAAGATCGCGAAACTCCAATTAAGCTTTGCCTTCCGGTCCAAATAGTGACAGCAAATGTCCATCCACGTCCCTGAAATGGACTGCCCAATCCGTGGGCGTGACGGCGCGCGGCTCACTCAGAAACACCACGCCTTTTTCGCCCAGCGTTTTATGCGTGGCCCGTAGATTGTCCACTCCAAATGAAACTTCCACGGCTTCTGCCAGCGGAGCCGCGTTCATGTGCCGCGGGCTCAGACCCAGCATCACGTTTCCGCATTGCAGCAGCGCCAATGCGGACTCCTGCATGATTATTTTGAGTCCTAGTTTATCTTTGTAAAACGCGATCGCTGCCGAGAGATCGCGAACGCCAAGCATGATGGCCGCAATCCGTGAGAGTTGCGCTGCGTCTGCCATAAACAGCCTCCCTTTTAATCTGATATATTTAGCAAAGCTAATTAAATCTGCAAGACCGTTTGCCTGTCAAGAAGATAGTTAGCAGGGCTAATAAATGCCAAAGTTGACCAAAATTGAAGAACTGGCGGACCGCCTGCACAGTACTGCCATCCATCTGCTACGCCAAGTCCGGGTTCAGGATCTGGCCAGCGGTCTCGCTCCCGCCCGTCTGTCGGCGCTTTCCGTGTTGGTCTTTGGCGGCGCTATGTCTCTGAATGAGTTGGCTCGGGCAGAGCAGGTGCGTCCTCCCACCATGAGCCGCATTGTCGACGCCCTGGAATCTGAAAACCTGGTTCGCCGTACCGTGAATCAGCAGGACCGTCGCGCCGTGGTGTTGGAAGCCACGGAAAAGGGAACCGCGATGCTGTGGCAGGGACGCAAGCGGCGCGTAAAATTTCTGGCTAAACATCTTTCCCGGCTGAGCGAAGAGGAACGTAAGAAGATTGACGACGCAATCAACGTAATCCAGAAAGCCATGCAGCGGCAGTCCTGACCACGCAATCTTGATAAGATAGCCATTTCCTTGAGGCCTTATCATGCTGACTCTCTCTTCTTTTCGCGCGCGGGTTATGTTCTCCATATTTCTTTTCCTTACTACTTCAGCGACTGGCCTCCAGGCGCAGCGTCTGCCCAACACGGTTGCTCCAAGTCATTACAAGCTGCTGCTCGATCCTGACATCGGCCAGCAGAAGTTCACCGGCGAAGAAACGATAACCGTGCAGGTGCAACAGGCGACTAGTGAGGTCGTGCTGAATTCGCTGGGGCTGGAAATCTCCCTGGCTGAAGCGACCCTCGCAGACAAGACTCTGACAGCGCAAGTCACCTATGACCAGCCGAATGAAATGATGCGGCTTACTTTTGCCGAGCCGATGGCTAAGGGCATCGTCGGTCTGCACCTGAAATATTCCGGCAAGCTTACCACCGGCTTGCGAGGGCTTTATCTGAGCAAGTCTGCCCGGCGGCAATACGCGGTTACGCAGTTTGAAGGCACATACGCGCGCATGATGTTTCCCGGATTTGACGAGCCCGCTTTCAAAGCCACGTTCGACCTCTCGGTGATCGCCGACAAAGGCGATACGGCCATCTCCAACGGACGCATCGCAAAGGACGAGCCTCTGCCTGGTTCCACGCGGCACAAGATCACATTTTCAACTTCGCCCAGCATGTCCACGTATCTTGTCGCGCTGGCTATCGGCGATTGGCAGTGTCTGGAGCGCACGGTCGATGGTACCCCGATCCGCGTCTGCGCCGAGCCCGACAAAAAACGATACGGCCAGTTCGCGCTGGAAGCTGCCGCGCAGTCTGTCCATTTTTATAACCAGTGGTATGGCATTAAGTATCCGTTTGAAAAGCTCGATATGCTTGCCATCCCCGACTACGAGTGGGGCGGCATGGAGAACACCGCTTCCATCTTCTACCGCGATACTGCGCTGCTCATGGATGAGAAGACCGCCTCCGTTTTCAGCAAGCAGGGACACGCCACCGTAGTCGCGCATGAGATCGCGCACCAGTGGTTTGGCGATCTTGTGACCGCCGCGTGGTGGGACGACATATGGCTCAATGAAGGCTTTGCCACATGGATGGAACGCAAGCCCATTCGGGCGTGGCATCCTGAGTGGCATCTTGAGGACGATGAAGCGGCGACGTCGCAACGCATCATCGGGCTGGATTCACTGAGCGCGGCGCGGGCCATCCATGGCGATCCGCGGACTTCCGCCGAAATCAAGGAAATGTTTGACGGCATTACCTACCAAAAAGGCGGGGCCGTGCTTGGCATGCTGGAGTCTTATGTGGGGCCGGAGGTTTTTCGCAACGGCGTGAACGCTTACCTGAAAGCTCATGCCAACGGCAACGCTACTTCGGCCGATTTCTGGGAGGCCATGGCAAAGGTTTCCGGCAAGCCCGTCGATAAAATCATGCCGACATTCGTGATGCAGCCCGGCGTGCCGCTGGTGACGGTGAGCGCAAGTTGCTCAGGCGGCAAGCAGACGCTGGAGCTTTCACAGCAGCGATTTCTTTTGTCGTCATCTAGCGACGGTGCAAAGCAAGGCGAGGTTTGGTCGATACCTATCTGCACCAAATCAGCAACCGGATCGTCTTGTAATCTCTTGGATAAGCAGAGCACGCGTTTTCCCACAAGCACGTGCGACGGATGGCTGATGGCCAATCGCGACGCGAAGGGCTATTACCGCGTGCACTACCAGGATCCCAAAAATCTGAAGGACGTCGCCTCGGCGGCCGAAAAAGACTTGGCCGTGCCGGAGCGTATCGCATTCGTCGAAGATCTCTGGGCGATGACACGTGCTGGCAAAGAGCCGGTGCAAACTTTCCTGGAGACAGCCGGACGGTTACGCACAGACCACAATCGTCTGGTGGTTGACTTCATTGCTGGACATTTGGATACCATCGGGCGCTCACTGGTGCCGGAGCAGAAGCAACCGTTCTTTAAGGCGATTATTCAGCGGCAGTTCGCGAAAATGGCACAGGAGATTGGATGGACTTCTTCGGCGAATGATGACGATGACCGGAAGGCCCTTCGCGCCAGCCTGCTGGGAATCCTGGGCAGCGCAGGCGAGCCTGACGCAGTCGCCGCAGCCCAGAAAATTACTCAGTCTTATATAAAAGATCCCGGCTCAGTGGAAGGCACCATTATCGGTCCGGCACTTGCGGTTGCGGCAGAGAATGGCGACGCGGCGCTGTACGACCAGTTCGCGCAAGCGATGGCCAATGCGCGGAACACTGAGGATTATTACCACTTCCTTTTCGCCCTCACGTCTTTCCGCCAGCCTGAGCTGGCACAGCGCACACTGGCGCTCGTTGATCAGGGCAAGGTCCGGCAGCAGGATTACGTGCGGCTGTTCCCGGCGTTGCTGGCTGAGTCTCCCGCGCGAGAGATCGCATGGGACTATCTCAAAGCGCACTGGGATTGCACTGGCGGAAAAGGTGACGAGCTTTGGCGGCAGCGGAGTCGTGCCCGCGCTGGCTGGATTCTGCTCGATCGAGAAGCACGACGAAATCAAGCAGTTTTTCACCGATCACCGCGCCCCTGGTGCAGAGCGCGCGCTGCAGCAGAGCTTGCAACGGATCACCAGTTGCGTTGAATTCAAGCAGCTGCAAGGCGAAAATATGCAAAAGTTTTTACAGCAGACGCGCTAGAGAACTGGGTTGATCAACAGATCAGCACCTTGGTGCTTGGCACAATGCCCGCGCAGTCTGTTAGATTCCAGTCATACAAGCAGAAACAATGACGGCAGAGTGCGGGCAGCAAATTCCGGGACAGCAGTTCTCCGTGCGTGTGCAGCGCGGCGGGCAGGAACTGGTTGAACAAATCGCCGGTGACTGGCGGCGCCTGTGCGACGAGTCCGGCGACGAAGAAGTTTTCTATCGTCCGGAATGGGCGCAGGCATACTTGCAGGCTTTCGAGCCTAAGGCCGACGTCACTGTCATCTCCGCGTGGTTGGGCGCTCACTTGAGAGGCATTCTGCCGCTGGTTCGTCATCGCAGCGTAATGTCAGGTCTGCCCATCGTCCAGTTCACGCTTCCGGCCAATGTGCATTCGCTGCGCGCCAATCTCACCGTATGTCCCGGCAAGGAAGGTGAAGCTGTGCTCAAGGTGCTCTGGCAGGCCGCAAAAGAACTGCCGGGCTGGGACACATTGGACGTCACGAATGTGGTAGAAGGTAGTGCGCTGGATCGGCTCGCAACGCTGGCGCAGGCAGATGGATATCGCACTTCGCGCAAACGCACGTCACAAACTTTGTATCTGCCGATCGAAAATTCCTCAGCGTCCTCCACTTCAAACAAGCCGGGAACGCAGCCGCCCTGGTTGGCGGGCACGCGGCCCAAGTTTCGCTCGCACTTGAGGCGGGCGAAGCGTCAACTGGAGGAGCAAGGAACGCTCGAACTTAAGCATTACAGCGCGGCTGATCCGGAAGCGCTGAAAAAGTTTTACGCCCTGGAAGCTTCCGGCTGGAAGGGCGAGGAAGGTACGGCAATCAAGTGCCATCCTTCTACGCGGCAGTTTTATGATGCTATAGCTCAGGCCGCCGCGCGGAATGGTTATCTCTCACTTGATTTTCTGGAGCTGAACGGCAAGCCAATTGCCGGACATTTTGGGTTCAACCTGCGCGGGCGATATTTTCTGGCCAAGGCCGGATATGACGAAGCTTTTCGCCGCCACGGGCCGGGACAGCTATTGGTCAATGAAATTCTTAGTCAGACGCGCGAACGCGGCTTGCATGAATTTGATTTCGTCGGCCCCGCCACATGGGACGAAAGTCGGTGGGCTTCAGCGCGGCGCACCAACTATCGTGTATTCATCTTCCGCAAGGGTTGGTACGGCACGTTGCTGTATGCTGCCCGCATTGCCGCACGTGACGCCGTACGCAAGCTGCTGGGTCGGCAGGAAGATGAAAGCGCACCATTGGAACTGAAATCCAAGCCGCAGGGCAGCGAGAAAGAATCCGGCAACGGACGCCGAGAGCAAATAAAATGGCTGCACAGCGTGACATCTCGCCGGTGTTTGTTGAAGGCCTGGATATTTCCGCTTACGGAATCACGCGCAGCGTGGGACGCCATGGCGTTCCGGTGTATGCGCTCAATGACAAGCTGCGTGATCCGCTGCGTTATTCAAAGTACGTCCGCGATTGCTTTGTTTATCCCGATGATCCCAACCAGCCGCGCGCTTATGCCGGTGACAGCGTAGCCAATGAAGATGTGCTGTGCCGGCTGATGTTGCAGTGGGCCACGCGCTTCAAACAGAAGCCGGTCTTGTTTGCGACCTCTGACTGGTTTGCCCGTTTCTTGTCGCATCGGCAGGCAGAGTTGAAAGACCGATTCTTGTTCCACTGGGTCCCGCCGGACCTGTTCAACACCATCGTGGATAAAGGGTCGATGGTGCAGTTCTGTGAGCGCACAGGAATAAAAGTTCCGCGCACGCACATCACCCGCGCTGAAGACGATATGGCGCAAGTGGCGCGGGATTTTGTCTACCCTTCTTTGATTAAGCCGATACATCGTTACACGGCGGGCTTTCCCGTGGAGTCGGCCAAGGTGCTGGTGGCGCAGAACGCGCAGGAAGCCCAGGACTTTTTTGCCCGCTATCCGCAGATGAAAGGCGCCACGCTGATGCAGGAGCTGATTGAAGGCGCTGACGACCAGGTCTTCCAATACACGGCGCTGGTAAACGCCAGGGGAGAGATCGCGGCTTGGTCCACGGTGCGCAAGCTGCGGCAGTATCCTGCCAGCTACGGCAGTATGTGTTATGGCCAAACGGAAAAGAATGCAGCGCTGGCGGCGGAAGGCCGCAAGCTAATTCTTGCCCTTGGGTATCGCGGCCTGGGATCGTTGGAATTCAAGTATCGGCAGAAAAATGGCGGATATTATTTCATTGAGATGAATACGCGCCTGCCCTGGTACAACGGCCTTTTTGCCGACGCTGACGTGAACCTGCCGCATCTTGCTTATCTTGACCTTGTTGGCCGGCAGGCCGAAACAAACGTGGCCAGCAACGCTCCGCCGCAACAGCGCAACGGCACAACGTGGGTTGGATACCACAACTATGCCGCTTGCTTTCGTGAAATCAAGCCCCAGCGTTCCATCAGCCGCATGACCTTTCTCGGCCATGTGGCGCGCGCGAAATCTTATGGCTGGTGGAATGTATCAGATCCCAAACCGTTTTTGGCGTCGGGCATTCTGGCGGCGCGACGGTTAGCAGGAAAAATTCTGCGCAAGAGCGGATTGCGATAACGCCTCTACTCCGGCGCGCCTCGCGCGCGCAGTAATAAAGCGCTCTTACTTTCTTCAGGACCGGCGGGGAAGAGCAAGGCGTACCTCAGAGGCGTACACTCCACCACTTCACCCGGACGCTCATAATGCCCCGGCAGCTTCACGCGCATTGACAAGTCTGCTCCGCGTTCAACCAGGAGCTGCGCTACAGAAAAGCCCCAATCGTAAAACTGCGTTACTGCATGGAAGATCGGCGTCTGTCCGCCGACTCCCAATTCGTCCTTAGTGGCGCGGGCGTTGACGTCTGCTCCGCGATCCAGTAGCAATCGCGCGGCCTCAACATTGCCGTATTCGGCTGCTGCGTGCAGCAACGTTCCGCCGTGAAGCGTCAGGCGGCGTTGGGCGGTCGCGCCGAAATCAAGCTCGGGAAATTGCCGATGCACCAACGCCGGCTCGGCATCAAGATGTTCTCGCAATAGATGGATGCGGCCTCGCAGCAGGTCCAGCACAGGCGGCAGGTTGTACCGGGTAACGCATCCGGCTTCCGCAAGCAGATGGATGCACTGGCCCAGCTGCTCTGAACGCGAATACGTGCGGATCACGTAATCCAGCGCCGTGCCCGGATACTTGCTGCGGGGTTGCGGGCAGTTGGGATCGGCGCCATGGTCCAACAGCCATTTCAGCGGCATCGGCTCCACGGTTTCACATGGAGCAAAGATGATGGGGAAATATCCGTTCCACTGGGCGTTCACGTCTGCACCGCGAGAAACCAGCAGCTCCATCATGGGCAGGCGGGAGCCGACGAGCGCCGCGCGCATCAGCGGCCCATCGCCACCTTGATGAACGTCAGAGCCGTGATCGATCATCCACTCGGCCATGGCGAGCCGTGTTGCGGATGGCGGCTCCCATGGCACGCGGCATTCAGCCACCCAGGTAAGCGGGCCGCTTTTGTTGTAGCCCAGCGGAGCGCCGTGCAGCGCGGGGTTGCGGGTCATCAGCTTTTTCACGGTTGCAAGATCGTTGCTGTCGATTGCCAGCTTGAGCTTTCCGATCTCTTCCAGCGAATCAACGTGAGCTTTGAGCCGGGGCCAACTAGCAAAGCCATAGAGTCGTGCGATTTTGTATTGGGCTTCAGTGAGCGATGTGGCCTGACCGGCTTTGAGCAGGTCTTTCATTAGGTCCCTGGCCTGGTCTTTGAGATGGCGGAGATTAGGACGATCAGGCAGCGGGCGAGCGGCTTCAGAGGAATCGGTCGGCATGGCGACCTCCTTTCGCGTATGCGCCCGTTGTCCGCACGCTCGGGCTGAAAGAAGGTTCGCAAAGATTAGTTGTATCGAGGTGGGCTTCTACCCTTTCCGCGGACCGGATGCGTCCCTTAACGCTCCGCTAATGTTATCAAAAATCAGAAGAGAGAAGCGCCACATGAATCACATAGATAAGGTCCGTATGCTTCGAGGTTCAGGGATGGACGGTTTGCCGCTGCGGAATAGCATGTTTCGGTAAAAGTTGAATCTCAAAAATTTTAGGCCACAGTTTGCCGGTCACAAACAGGCGCTTGTGCGTTGCATCATAGGCAATTCCGTTCAACACCGCGCCCTCTTGGCGGCGATAAATCGGGCTGAGCAGTCCTGTGAGATCAATCCAGCCGACCACTTTGCCGCTTTGCGGAGAGATCCGGGCAATGCGGTCAGTCTGCCAGATGTTGGCGAAGAGTTCGCCTTCCACAAATTCCAGTTCATTCAATTGATCAACACGAGTAGCGCCGTCGCGGACAGTGAAGCGCCGTTTTTCCTTGAGCGTGGTAGCGTCAAGCACACGGATTTGGGCCGTGCCGTCGCTCATAAAAAGTTCATTGTCCCTGGAAGTGAGTCCCCAGCCTTCACCGGGATAAGAAAACCGCCGCAGAAGCTTGAAATCCGTGAAGTTATAGACAAAGCCAATGTGTGACTGCCACGTGAGCTGAATCACTTTGTTTTTGACAATTGCTATGCCTTCACCAAAGTATTCGCGGGGCAGGTCCATATGCTGCAGCACTTCGCCCGTTTCCAGGCGAACTTTGCGCAGTTGCGACTGGCCGTTGAGTCCGGTGCCTTCGTAGAGAAACCCGTCATGGTAGACAAGTCCCTGGGTAAATGCAGCGGGATCATGCGGGTAGTCGCGAACAACCTTGAAGGTGTATTCAGGCGGCTGCGGCAGCCGCGTGGGACGGCTGGCCGCTGATAGTTCTCGCTGGCATGGCGAACAATAACATTATGATCACAGATCCGCTAATAAAAGATCTGCGAATCCACAATCTGTAATCAAGGCCTTGTGAATCGCAGCCTGGCGAATCAGTGTCCACCAAACTGATGCCATCCGCGACTCCGAGCAGCAGTTCAAAGAGCAACTCTCCCATTGCCGTTGTCTAGTCGATACCTGAAAAACGTAATCAGGCGATTAGCGGGACCTGATCTTGCACCCCAGCTCAAAGAAGATTGGATGGGCATGATGCAAGGGCTTGAAATCATGGGCCGATTTGAACTTGGTCGGGGCGACAAGAACCTAAGCCGCCAGGCGAAATCCCGACCCCTGAGCTTGTCGAAGGGGCCTCGAACATAAAAATCTATGAATAAGAATTGGTCGGCTTCGGCAGATGATTTTTCGAACTGTGCTGCATCACGCCGCGTGAAATCAAGCACATACAGTGGAAAGTCTAATTAGCGATAAGAGGATTTGTGGACAATCGTCGCCGAGGGGGCCGCTCCGCTGCTGGTGTGTTGTCGCGAAACACAAATTCTCCCAGATGATATATTTCACGGCGGCGTTTTGGATTATTAGAGACAGATTGAGCGTTTTGCTTTGACACTTGGAATTGTAAGCATGAAGCGGGAAAAGGCCTTATGAAGACTTGTTTAGTGATTCACAACGCCTAACGAAAGCCATTGCCAATTTTTGACACTTTCAATTTGAAACGTTTCCCCATAAAATTAAATATTCTCCCCAATCTAACCATTTGCGGGCAGGCCTAACCTAGAGGCGGCCACCGGGGTTTTGTGCTTTTGGACGACGATTCACGAGATAAAGAGGTTCGAGAGTTGCTCGATACAACCCTCGACTCAACTCTACCCTCTCATTTAACGATGGCACCCATATCGGAAAGGGCAAGGGAGGAGTATGGTCGCTTCAAGCAACGTGCGCCAAGGATTCTGGTTGTCGATGACAAACTAGATACGCTGCTACTCCTTCGCGAACTCCTTTCCTCCCGCGGTTACGACATCATTACAGCAACAGAAGCAGAAGAAGCCAAGCAGATGGTCCACACGGAACGTCCGGAGCTTATCCTTCTGGACGTGGTCATGCCGGGCAAGTCCGGTTATGACCTTTGCCGCGAACTGAAGGAAGATCCTTTTACCCGCCTGATACCCGTGGTGATGATCACTGGACTGTCTGATCGCGACGACCGAGTGCGTGGCATTGAAGCTGGCGCGGACGATTTCCTGAGCAAGCCGCTGTATCCGGAAGAGCTGTTTGCCCGCGTTAAGTCGCTGCTGAAACTCAAAGAGTTTACTGACGAACTGGAAAACGCTGAGGCCGTGCTGGTGGCTTTGGCGCTGGGAATTGAATCGCGCGATCCATATACCGGCAATCACTGTGAGCGGCTGGCGCGTTACGCCGCTGATCTGGGCCACCATATCGGGTTGGACGGCGACAGCATTATCGCCCTGAAGCGCGGTGGCTATCTGCATGATCTGGGCAAGGTTTCCATACCGGACGACATCCTGAAGAAAGGTACGCGCCTGACCCCGGATGAATGGGAGATCATGAAGCAGCACCCGGTCATTGGAGAGTCAATCTGCCGCCCGCTGAAGTCGTTCCAAAATGTGCTGCCGATCATCCGCCATCATCACGAACACTGGGACGGCAGCGGTTATCCAGACCGGCTCACGGGATACGATATTCCGCTGCTGGCGCGAGTGCTTCAGGTAGTTGATGTTTACGACGCGCTCCGCACCGCCCGCCCTTATAAACCGGCACTGACCCATGACGAAGCCAAGCGCACCATGCTTGAAGAAGCTGCGCGAGGATACTGGGACCCCAATCTGGTACCTGAGTTCTTTTCTATGCTCAAGAAGAAGGAACAAGCCGCATGAGCCTGGCTATCGAGTTCCCCTTGTCGAACGAAGGATTACAAGCAGCCCAGCCGCAATACAGCATTGTGGTGCCGGCTTACAACGAGCGCGAACGCATAGGCGGAACGCTGGAGCAGGTGCTGAAACATATCCGCGAGCAAAAGTGGAGCGCCGAGGTGGTGGTGGTAAATGACGGGTCGCGCGACGAAACCGCCGGCTTTGTCAGCGAGTTTGCCGCCGAGCATCCTGAGGTGCGGCTGATTGAGAATCCCGGCAACCAGGGCAAAGGCTACGCTGTCCGCAATGGCGTGCTCAATGCACGGGGCAAAGTGATCCTTTTCACTGATGCCGATCTCTCGTCACCAATCACGGAAGCTCCCAAGCTTTTTGCCGCGCTGCAAAAAGGCGCCGAGGTGGCCATTGGATCACGGTGGCTTGATCCATCATTGCAATTTCAGCGGCAGCCATTGAAGCGGCAGATCATGTCACGCACTTTCAACCTGTTTACGCGCGCGGTGCTGACCTTTCCGTATCATGACACGCAATGCGGTTTTAAGGCGTTTACGCAACGCGCGGCCAGAATGATTTTTCCCTTACAGAAAGTCAATCGCTGGGGCTTTGACGCAGAAATCATTTACCTTGCCCATCACATGAAGCTGAAAGTGGCGGAAGTGCCGGTGGCGTGGGGTAATGATGAGCGTTCTAAAGTCCATCCATGGCGCGATGGGTTTTATATGGGCGTGGACACGCTGAAGATACGCTGGATGTCTTTGACCGGCGGATATCGCAAGCCTGTAGAGACGCCGGAGAAGACCGACGCGGCCAGATTGTAATTCTCAATGCTTCTCCATTTATCAAGCCGAAAGTCCTGAATTCAAATGGTTTTTATCAGAGATGTAGCATGCTACGTCTCTGCGTCCTGTTTTTTTCACGACATACAGAGGCTCCATGTCGCGATTATTCCGGAACAAAATAGAAAGCTACCGCCACGATGGCATAGACGGCCAGAAGCTGCGCGCCTTCAAACCAGTTGGTCTCGCCGTCGGATGAAATCATTTCCACGATAAGGACTGAGAGCACGATCGCGGCGATTTCAAAGCCGTTGAATACGAGCGACATCGGATGCCCGATCGCAACCGAGAGAAAAACGAGGACAGGAGCTACGAAAAGTGCGATCTGGGTGCTCGCGCCGGTTGCGATGGACATGGAGACGTCCAAACGGTTGCGGCGGGCCATGATAATGGCCGTAGAATTTTCAGCGGCATTGCCCACGAGGGCAACAACGATTACGCCGACAAACAATTCGGTCATGCCCAGGGCCCGGGTGACCGGAGCGATCTGGTCGACGAGGATTTCGCTCATGCCGGCGATCAGGAGAGTGGCGAGCCCGAGGGAAACGATGGCTTGACCGCGCGAAGTTCCGGGCTGGCCTTCTTCTTGTTGTTGGTGCTGTGCGGCAAAGGAAGCGCGGTGGGTGCGAAAAACAAAGAACATGTTCAGCAAGTAGAGAGCAATGAGCACACCGCTAGTCCAGAGGCTGATGTTTTGCAGCTTCATGTCGTGATGCTCAAGGGTCCCAAAGAGAGTCAGGTTGAAAACCGCGGGCATCACCAGCGCGGCCACAGCGATCATGAGCGTGGTGCTGTTCATGGAGGATGTGGTGCGGGAAAAGCGTTGTACCGGATTGCGAAGGCCACCCGCAACCAGGCTGAGTCCCAGCACCAGAAGCAGGTTACCGATGATGCTGCCGGAAAGGGAAGCCTTGACCACGTTGATGTGTCCGGCATGCAGCGCGAAAAAGGCAATGATCATTTCCGTGGCGTTCCCCATGGTCGCGCTCAGGATTCCCCCGGCGGCGGGACCGCAGGAGGAAGCGAGGTTGCCGGTGGCTTCGCCCAGTACGCTGGCCAGAGGAGCAATGGCAAGAGCTGAGGTAATAAAAATCAGCAGAGGCGAAACGTGCAGCAGGTCAAGGATGATGGCCACGGGCACGAAGAGAAGCAGCAGGTTCAGCCAGCGGTGCGAAGTTTTCAGCGGAAACTTACTCCACAGCGTGCGAGGCGTGGGATTTGGCATCTGGAGGATTGTAAAAGATCAACAGAAAGACCGCCGAAATCGGCGGTCTTCTTGAAAATTTTAGACAACGGTTGTGGAGCGGATTCAGGACGCGGCAGCGCGCCGCGTTAAGGGCGCTTTGGCAATTGTTTTTCGAACAATCTCTACGCCGCGCTGGCGATCATAGGTGAGGGTCATCGCACTAGAGCACGGACCGCAGAGCCAGAAATGTTCTACCCGATTCGAAGCCTTGCGTTTTGTCGGGCCTGTGGGGAGTGACTCAAACCGCGGCTGCTGCTGCGACTCAACCATGAAAATCTTGCCTTCGCGCAAATAAACCAGCGGAGTGGTACAGGAAGGGTTAGCGCATTTTGCGAGCATACTTCACTCCTTTGCCGGGATACCGGGTCTCCAAGGGCAAACTGGGACTCTTTGACCTGGTGTAGATGCAACCCGCTGACAGGTGGTTCGCCGGAAAGTGTTATTTTTCCGCACTATTGCAGGCCAAAATCGGGGCGTGATTAGAACTTTCTTAGCAACTTTCAGCGGGTCGACTCTACCGCCGAAACTTATCGCGCATTCCGCTCTTAGCTTCCGGCCAGGGCGGGCAGCAGGACCATCAATGCGGCGATCCACAATCCCATCCAGATCAAGAAGTTTTTGCTTCCGGCCATCTCCCCAGTATTCACGGTGATCCCCTTTCCACTTGTCGCTGAAAAGGATAGTGCAACTGTGGGACCAGGCGGCTCTATCTTTTTATTATCAATAGCTTACAGGTGGGCCTGAAGAGCGGTGTGTGTCAGAAAATCTCTGTCTGCGTGTCCTGGCGCACACGCCCTGGCGTTGAAATCGCACTTCGGATTCCGTGAGTTTCAGGCCAGAATTTTCAGGCTGTTGCGCGATCTTCCAGCACTTCGCGCAGCTTGGCTGAAAGGATCTTCATGGTAAATGGCTTATGCACCAGCACGATGCCGGGCTTCAAAACTCCGTCCGGCGCCAGCGACGCATTGGCATAACCCGAAATGTAGATCACTTTCATTTCCGGCCGTGACAGAATCAGCTTTTCCGCCAGCACAGGGCCGGGAAGCGGATGCATCACCACATCGGTCAGCAGCAGGTCAATCTTGCCGGGATACTTCCGCGCCAGTTCCATGGCTTCAGGGCCGTTGGCCGCTGAGAGCGTGCAATATCCCAGATGGCCGAGCAAATCCACGATGACGGTGCAGAGAGACTCTTCGTCATCCACCACAAGAATGGTTTCTTTGCCGCGGCAATAATCCAAGGGGGTTCTCAGTTTTGGATTCGACCCGGAACAGGATCCAGCTATTGTTCTGAGATTGTGAACCTGTTAACAGGCAGTTTCAACTGGAAAGCAGAGTTCCTTGGGGCTCACGATTACCAGATGCCCGCTCTGCTCTATGCCTTTCGCGTGGATGGGCAGAGATTGGCGCAGGTTTGAGAGATCATCCCAGGTCATCCAATCAGATTGGCGTGCGCTTCAGCGGTTTCGGCTCGATTGGCGTAGCTTTCAGAGCTCTTCCTCCGTGCTCCTTTGTGTCCTCTCTGGTAAAGGGTTTACTGCCCCCGAGCTTGGCAATTTCTCCTAGGCGCACCCCCACCCGGTTGCTGGGCGACTCCTACGGCGGGCTCGTTGCCATGGCTTATGCCGCTGCTCATCCTGAACACGTCGCGAAGCTCATACTCTCAGACTCGCCAGGGCCTTCATGGCAGAGCATCGTCGACCTGCTGCCTGATGTCTTTCCCGATATCGAGGAAGAGAACAAGCAGGAAGCGCAAAAGCTTGGTCCGGAAACAGAAGCCGCTGCCCGCGCCGGCCTGCGCAATCACTTCCGCATGATCTTTTACTCCACGCAGAAACGCGACGCCTACATGAGCCGCATGGGCGACCTCGGATTTGAGCCTGCCAGTTGGCGAAGCCGTTGCCAAGGCCACCGCCAATCTCGACCTAGCGCCGAAGCTTGCTGATTTTAAATTTCCTACGCTGGTCATCAACGGGCGCTATGACATGAACGTGGCTCCGCTCACGGCCTGGCGACTGGCGCATGCCATCCCCGGCGCAAAGGTCGTCTTCTTTGAGCAAAGCGGCCATCTGCCTGCGTACGAAGAGCCAGACAAGTACATTGAGCTGCTGGAAAATTTCTTGAATGGTCAATGAGACCGAGTAGGTTAAGAATTCGATTCCGCTTTGTTTAGCGCCCTTTGTTTTGACGGCCGGATTCTCCAGGTCCACGGGGTGGAGCAGCTTGCGCCGTTCACACTTCCGCCTTTAACATCTCGCAGATGAATCGACGCGACTTCCGCTGGCCCTTGCCGGGCTTGCCTTTCCGTTATGCGGCCCTAAGTTCGGCAAGGCCGGAGCGCTGCCGGCCAATCACTCCCAACGCCAGTGGAATGGTCGTGAGCCCGCCGACCACGGCGAGAGCCAATCCTGCCGCTTTGCGCTGATCATTGTTCATGCGCGATGAAATCAGAAAACCAATGCCGACACCCAGGACGACACGGGTCCCTGCAATAAGGATGATGTCCGGAATTGTAAGCTTCGCCTCAACCATGTTGCACCTCGGTTCTCCGCATAGGAAAGCGGATAATTACTTCGATGCCCGACATGTTTCCAGGGTCGGCTTCAATTGCAGAGCTGATGCGCAACGGCAGCAGAGCGCGTTTAAAAAATTAGCTGCGGGCAGCTCTTCTGCGGGTAGGGCTCCCTCCCCTTCGGCAAGCTCAGGGTCGGGATTTCAAAAAGAGCTACTCACTGGTAAAGTAATCCACCGCCACGGGACTCTCAAACAGCGAGTAATCGCGCGTCACAATCGTGATGCCGGTTTCGGTCACGATGTAGTTCTTTGCGTCCTGCTCACGATCAAAGCCGATGACTGTGCCTTCCGGGAGATGCACGTCGCGGTCAATAATGGCGCGGCGGATCTTGCAATGCCGGCCAATGTTGACATGCGAAAAGATGATGCTGGTATCGACTTCTGTGTAAGAGTTTACGCGCACGTCTGGCGAGAGCACGCAGTTGCGCACGTAGCCGCCGGAAACAATACTGCCCGGACATACGATGGAATCAATGGCCATGCCGGTGCGTCCAGGTTCGCCAAAGACGAACTTGGCCGGCGGATATTGCCGCTGGTGCGTGCGGATGGGCCAGTGCTTGTCATAGAGGTTGAAGACCGGCGAGACGGAAACCAGGTCCATGTTGGCTTCATAATAGGCTTCAATGGTGCCCACGTCGCGCCAGTACTGCGCTTCTTTCATGTTCTCGTCAATAAAGTTGAAAGAATAAAGCTTGTACTGCTCAAGGATCTTGGGCAGGATGTCTTTGCCGAAGTCGTGCGCTGAGTTGGGGTCTTCCGCGTCTTTCAGCAGCACGGGCAAAAGCACGTCAGTATTGAAAATGTAAACGCCCATCGATCCGGAAACCATCTCCGGGTTATAGGGTGAACGCAGCTTGGTTTCCTTGGGCTTCTCTTCAAAGCCGGTGATGCGCCCCGTGCGGTCAATATCCACGATGCCAAAGTGGTAACACTCGCTGGGATCGATAAGGATCGTGGCTAAAGTCACGTCCGCCCCCGTTGACCGGTGATGGTCAAGCATCAGCTGATAATTCATTTTGTAAATGTGGTCCCCGGAGAGGATCAGCACATGCTTTGACTGCTCAGAGCCGATGGAATAAATGTTCTGGTAAACCGCGTCAGCGGTGCCAAGATACCAGCTGTCGCTCACGCGCTTCATGGGCGGCAGCACTTCAATAAATTCGCCCAGCTCGCGCGCCACCACTGCTCCCCAGCCTTCGCGGATGTGCCGATTCAATGAGAGCGCTTTGTATTGCGTAAGGATGTAGACTTTGCGCAGGTCTGAATTAATGCAGTTGGAAAGAGTGATATCGATAATGCGATAGTTGCCGCCGAAAGTTACTGCTGGCTTGGCGCGGTCGCGTGTAAGTGGATAGAGGCGTTCTCCGGCGCCGCCGGCGAGTAATACTCCAAGTGTATCCTTCATAATTTTTCGCGGACCATCTTTTGCAGGACAGCAGGGGAACTCTGGGACACCAAACTCTGGGGATACCAAACTCTTGGACCCCGAAATTTTATGCTAGCAGAAAAAAGAAAAACCGGCGCAGCACCTCGCCTGAGCCGGAGCGTTCCGTCGAATTTTTTAGCTACGCAGCGTCGTCAGTGGCTATGCGTAGAGACTTTAGAAAGCGCACATCGTGGGCGTTGATGCTAAATTCAGGTTCAGCGTTCTTCTTGCGCGAGCTTACCAGTTGCGGAGCGGCTTCCTCGTCATGCTTGTTGAAGCCAATGGTAGCTTCCAGCACCAGAAACACGTCAAACCCTTCGTCTTTTATTCTGGCGATCACCTGTGCGATCTGCTCAGATTCAGAAAGAGACACGTTGATGGCCTCTCCCAGGTCTTTCATCAGCTGCTTTAGTCGTGGGTTCACGAAAACTCCTCTAAGACTCCTAAATTAGATGCCCGTCGGGTTACCTGCGTTTTATTTGTTTCCGCTCAAGCTGCCGATTTTCGAGCTACAATACCCAAAATGGCACAGATTTCCGCGGTAAAAAATGCTTTGCAAAGCGTTGTAAAGAAAGACCGCCTGCTGAATGCGGTCTTTGCCGGCGGAAAATCGTTTGTCGTGTCCGTGAGCCGCACTTTTTATGCCTTCTGGCTCCAGACCACCGGCTTGATATTCGTGCTTTTCACCGTTCTCGGAGCATCATCGCTGGTGCGCCAGTACCACAAAGACCATTTTGCCGATCACCAGCGCGCCACGATTGAAGGAATCTTCACTGTGGTCTGCTTTTACTTTACGGTCCACTCCTTCATCAAAGCCAGCCGCACTCTCAAGCGGAAGAAGTAGCTCCAGCCGATCTGCTGTACCCATGTCGTTATTCCAGCCCTGCCTCTGGCCTTGCGCTTCTTCGGAGTATCATTATCAGTAGCTCTGAACATGCCGCAGGACACCAAACTCGAACGCGACGCCGAGCAGCTCAAAGACATCGCGCCTCATCCTCTCTATACTCCTGCCGATCTTGAAGGCTGGGACTACGACGCCGATGCGGGTTATCCCGGAGAGTTTCCGTTTACGCGCGGCGTTCAGGCCACCATGTATCGCGGCCGCCTGTGGACCATGCGCCAGTATGCCGGCATGGGCGACGCCGAAGAATCCAACAAACGTTACAAATATCTTCTCTCTCACGGGACGACGGGCCTTTCCGTGGCGTTTGACCTGCCTACGCAGATCGGCATGGATTCAGACCACGCGATGGCTGTTGGCGAGGTGGGGAAAGTGGGCGTGGCTATTGATTCCATTGAGGACATGGAGCGCCTCTTTGCGGGCATCAACCTGGAAAAGATTTCCACGTCCATGACCATCAATGCCAGCGCCGCCATTCTGCTGGCGCTCTACATTGCCGTGGCACGACGCAACGGCTCTGATACGCGCAAGCTCAGCGGCACCGTGCAGAATGACATTCTTAAGGAATACATTGCGCGCGGGACATATATATATCCGCCGCGCCAGGCACTGCGGATCATCACGGACATGTTTGCTTTCGCCAATGAGCATGTGCCGGAGTGGAACCCTATTTCGATCTCCGGTTACCACATGCGTGAGGCCGGCTGCACCGCCGTGCAGGAAGTGGCGTTTACACTGGCCAATGCCATCGCTTATGTTGACGCTGCGTTGCACGCGGGGCTTGACGTGGACAAGTTTGCGCCGCGCCTGTCTTTCTTCTTCAACGCGCATAACAATTTTCTGGAAGAAGTAGCCAAGTTCCGCGCAGCGCGGCGCATGTGGGCGCGCATCATGAAAGACCGTTTCCATGCCAAAAATCCCAGGTCACTGATGCTGCGCTTTCATACGCAAACTGCCGGATCAACACTCACGGCGCAGCAGCCGGAAAACAATATAGTCCGCACGGCAGTGCAGGCAATGGCGGCTGTTCTGGGCGGAACGCAGTCACTGCACACCAACGGCTTTGATGAAGCGCTGGGACTGCCGACGGAAGAGGCGGCGCGCATCGCGCTGCGCACACAGCAGATCATTGGCCATGAAACCGGCGTGGCCAATACCATTGATCCGCTGGCCGGGTCTTATTACATTGAATCGCTAACGAACGAGATTGAGCGCCGAGCGCAGCTTTATCTCGACAAGATTGAATCTCTCGGCGGGACCCTGCGAGCGATCGAGCAAGGCTATATCCAGCAGGAAATCCAGAACGCCGCTTACGATTTTCAGCAGGGCGTGGACCGTCTGGAGAATGTCGTGGTGGGCGTGAACCGCTTTCAGACCGAAGGCGATAGAAGTCAGTGCCGGTGCTGCGCATCGACGAAGCGCTGGAAGGCCGCCAGGTGGAGCGCGTGCGCGCCCTGCGCCAGCGCCGCGACAGATCAAAGTGGGAGGCAGCGTTGCGCTCGGTAGAAGACGCCGCCCGCAGCGATCAAAACCTGATGCCCCACATCATTCATGCCGTTGAGAGTTATTGCACCGTTGGCGAAATCTCTGACAGTCTGCGCAAAGTGTTTGGGGAATATCAAGAGACCGTGGTGATTTAGCGGATCTTACCGCTGATTAGCGCGGATGAACGCGGATCATGAAGGACAAAAACTTACCACTGATTGACACTGAGAACACTGATCTGAAAGCAAAGCCACTTCCATGTCCCTTTCGAGCATTTCCTTATAGCCCTCCAAGCCTGCCCAATTTATACGCAAAATTTCATTAGGATGGTGAGCGACGGTCCGTTCCTCCTATGCAGCACTCACACTGGGAAAACATCTTCGCCTACGAGTGGCGCACCTACGGCGCTTCGGTCTTCGAGGCCACCCTATCCCAGGGCTTAACCACCCCAGCAAGCCAAAACCGGGCTTGCACCCCAACCCGCGAAAACCGCGCGTGCTGGGACCCCGGGCTTGCTGGGAGCAGCTGCGCGCGGACCTCCACCACACCGAGCCAAAAACGGGGCTCGTCGGGACCGCGGGGCTGCGGCGCAAGGAGATGTTCTTTTCACGCATTTGTCGGCACGACTTCGCAGCCCTCGATTCGCTGCGCTCATCTCGGACTAAACGCTCAAGTCGTGCCCTGACACTTGTCTGTCGTGGACGCGGTATCGAACGAAATCGAATGCTGAGGATACTTTTCACCCACCCTTTCGCAAAAAGCGCGAAAGGATGGGGCACCCATGGCATGGTGAGGGATAGGTGGGGCACCCGGCGAAGAGAAAACCTTTTTACCACGGAGGGCACAGAGGACACGGAGAAAAACCAAGGCTTACCACTGATGACACTGATTTTGGGGAAGCACGTAATTTTGGGCTGGTTTACAAACCCGACGCGTTATCGGACGTATGTACAAAATTTGTCTATTGACAAAGGCCTATCTAGTATGCGATATTGAAGCTGAATCCGACGGGAGCGGCGCCGGCGGAAGGAGCATCCAGGCAAGAAAAGTCTGGTTGATGGGGGAAACCCGAAACGGCCTGCAACTCTGTGGTCTGTGGCCTACCGTATGGGTCCCAGTTACCGCGGCCTCCGATGACCTGAAGTGTGGGAAAAGCTACGCTTCTGCTCTGTACACCGTCGTCTGGATAGGTCGCGGGAGTGTGAGAAAAAGGCAGCTCTTAGCCATTGGCTCTTAGCTCTTGGCTTTGTGTTTTAGCTGTACTCATCAAATTCAATCCCTAAAATTCCCCATTCAAGCAATCCGAAAACACAGCCGAGGGCGGCTGTGCAAAAAAGCAGCCATTAGCTCTTAGCCATTGGCCTTTAGCTTTTGTTTAAGCTGCCGGCAATTCCCCGGTCCTCATGTGCAGGGCCATTAAGACCGGGGTTCCACCTGAGTTTTTTTCAATCCATCACAAGCCACCCACAGGTGGCTTTTTTCATTGGAGCGAACCGTGACAAAAGAAGAGATCATTGCAGCGGTACAGGAATGCGCAACCAAGCTCGGACATGCTCCCAGCATGGCAGAGTTTCGCAAAATGAGCCAGATCAGCAAAAGCCGGATCCGAAAGAGTTTTGGCACGTTTACACAATTACTCAGCGCGAGCGGACTGGAAGTCCAGGGTCCGGGGCACATGGTGGAGATGAAGGAGCTGTTTATTGATTGGGCGGGGATCGTGCGGAGGGAGAAGAAGGTCCCCACGATTACGGATTACGAATTGCACAGCCGGTACAGCGTGAGGCCCCTGGCCAGACGATTTGGGTTTTGGGTGAACGTGCCGGCGGGGATGCTGGAGTATGCCAAGCAGGAGGGGCTGGAAGGGGAGTGGGAGGACGTGCTGAAGATCATTGCCGCGTACCCGCCCGCGAAAGAGGGAGGGGCACCGACGTTTGGGCCTCCCAAGCCGGTCCTAAAACCGCTGTGGAAGGATGATCGTCCGATCTATGGTAAGCCGATGTTTGCGCCGTTCAGCTTCGCGCCGACCAACGAGCAGGGTGTGCTCTTTGTATTTGGCGGTGTTGCCCATGAGCTTGGATTTACCATCACACGGGTCCAAACTGGGTTTCCGGACGTGGAAGCAATGAGGGAAATCGGGCCGAACAAGTGCCAGCCCGTAAAACTGGAGCTGGAGTACGAGAGCAGGAACTTCCTTGCACACATGCATCCACTCGATGGGTGCGATGGAATCGTGTGCTGGATCAATAACTGGCCGGAGTGTCCGCTGGAGGTGATTGAGCTGAGAAAAGTGGTGGAGGAGATTGCGGCGAGGAAGGATTGCCAGAAGTGCTCACATCCAGCGTGAAGCAGGAAAACTGGTGTACAGCATGGGTGAAGCATGCTGAAGAGACCGGCTTCAGCCGCTGCGGGTTCTTTTTATGTCGCTCCGCCTGCGGCTGCGCGACGATCTCCACCCGCCACGCGAAACGCCGTGTCGGGGCCCGGGCCTTCGGCGCAAGGAAGGGAATTATCGGCGCCGCTTTCGGCACGACTACGCAGCCCTTGCTTCCTGCGGTCGCGTCGGGCAAAATGCTAAAGTCGTGCCCTGACACTTGTCTCGTGAGGTTGAGATTTAAAACATGCGATATCGAATCCCATCGAATCCCACCCTTTCGCAAAGGCGCGAAAGGATGGGGCACCCTCGGTATAGTTAGGGATAGATGGGGCACCCGGCGGTATAACGAAAAAATTATGCGCTTGCAGAGCTCCATTTGAGCTGACGCTCCCGGTCATCCGCAAGGAAACCGCAACCCTCGACAATGATACGTTCTGTCGTACGATCGAGATTGATAAATTCGATGCCATATTGGCATTTATCAATTGTTCTTATAATTCCAGCGACTGTGAGATTTTCATGGAATCCCGGAAAGGCAAATTGGATTTCCAGCCTCTCACCTATCGCAAATTGGGCTGGGACAAAGGCTGCCATGCCGCCCTTGCTGATATCTCGGGCATAACCGGGAATGACCTTCTTTTGTCCATTCAATGACTTCAAGATCTTCAGGTGGGTATTGATGTTATAGCGGCGTGCCTTACGAAGATGAGACTTAGCGGTCATTCTGTTACCTCGAATAAGGATTGGATTGGTTGCGGAAATACTTGGTGGAAGGGGGCGATCCGAGGGAGCTTCCTCCATCTTTCTTTGCAGCGGTACTCCCCAGATGTACTTGCCGGGCTCGAGACACCGTATGCCGATCTGGCCATGATGCCGGGTCCCTGGTTGGCCTACCCATACAACGCGAAACCGAGAACGGCTGCGTCCGCACTCGACTCCAATGACAGATCCTGGTTGCAAAAGGAGTACGTCTCCTGCAATTCGCGCCCCGAGCGGAGTAATGTCGACTGTCTTAGCGTCAACATTAAAAAGCTTTCCCGTACTGTCCATACCCCATAGCCGAACAGGGAGCTGCATCGGAATTCTTTGTTCGCGCTGCCTTTTCATGTGCCTTACCTGAGATGCCAACTTGTGGGCGAAAGTCCAAGCACCAAAGGTTACGGTGGTAACCGCTGAGAGCGGAGCCGTAATCCCGCGGAATCGCCGGGAGCACGCGGAATCGGAAATCCTGCGACGGCAAACTTCGCAGACGAGGGCGCCTGCGTTCCACATTCTTTACACACCCCCATCCTGTACAGACCACATTCTTTACACACCGTATTCTTCACACACCGTATTTCTTCACACACCGCCAAGTTTTCAATCGTCAATTTTGGCACTTTCGGCGATTTTGGCAATTCCCTAGGGCATTCCCGCTAGGCAGTCGGGGCTAATGGCCCATTTTATTGACTGTGGGCAAGAGCACTTCAGCGCTTCCCCTTAAGTGCCTCAAGATGGCGGTTTACTCTTCCCGTAAGTGCATGAACCTTAGAGGGGAACGGCTGATTGACAATTTCTGTCACCCGGCACACAATCGGGCTACTCAAGTTCTTCCCTCTGACCAGTGGCTCTCCCCCGGCCTCTTTGAGACATGGTGCGCTTGAGACAAATTCATCCAGGACCTGCTACTAACTATGTCGCAAAGGCTAGGCGATCTTCTGGTTAAAGAGAAGATCATCACGCACGACCAACTCGATAGGGCGCTGAAGGCGCAGCGTGAGTCCGGCCCCAATTCACGCCTGGGTTCCACGCTGGTCCATCTGGGATTTGTAAGCGATGAGGAAGTCACGAATTTCCTCTCGCGGCAGTACGGCGTTCCCGCCATTAACCTGCAATATTTTGAAATCGATTCTTCCGTGGTCAAGCTGATTCCGGAAGAGACGGCCAAGCGCTACCAGATTCTTCCGCTCAGCCGCGTTGGCGCATCGCTGACGATTGCCATGGTGGATCCGACGAACGTGTTTGCCATGGACGATATCAAGTTCATGACCGGCTTCAACATTGAGCCGGTGGTGGCGTCTGAATCCGCCATCATGGACGCGATCGACAAGGCTTATGGCGGTTCGCAAAACGAATCGAATGTCGATGAGTTGCTGGCGTCGATGGGTGACGAAGCTGATGTCGAGCTTCAGGCCGAGCAGGACGATATCGACCTGGCCGAGCTGGAGAAATCGGCCGACGAAGCGCCCATCGTAAAGCTGGTAAATATTGTGATGACGGATGCGGTGAAGCGCGGAGCCAGCGACATCCATATTGAGCCTTACGAAAAAGAATATCGCGTGCGTTTCCGCATTGACGGCGTGTTGCAGCACATTATGTCGCCGCCCATGAAATTGAAAGACGCTATTACCTCGCGCATCAAGATCATGGCCAAGATGGACATCAGCGAAAAGCGCCTGCCGCAGGACGGGCGCATCATGCTGAAGATGCAGATGGGCGGCAAGAAGAAGCAGCTCGATTTCCGCGTGAACTGCCTGCCCACGCTGTGGGGCGAAAAAGTTGTCATGCGGCTGCTGGACAAAGAAAACCTGCGGCTTGACATGACCAAGCTGGGCTTTGAGCCGGAGTCGCTGGAAAAATTCCAGCGCGCAGTGTTGAAGCCTTACGGCATGGTGCTGGTTACCGGCCCCACGGGATCAGGCAAGACCAACACTCTTTATTCTTCCGTCTCACTGCTGAACAAGCCTGACACCAACATTATGACGGCGGAAGACCCGGTTGAGTTTCAGTTGCACGGCGTGAACCAGGTGCAGATGAAAGAGTCCATCGGGCTGAATTTTGCGGCCTCGCTGCGCGCTTTCCTGCGCCAGGACCCCAACGTGATCCTGGTGGGCGAGATCCGAGACTTTGAAACCGCTGAAATCGCCATCAAGGCCGCTCTTACCGGACACCTGGTGCTTTCCACGCTGCACACGAATGGCGCGCCGGAAACCATTAGCCGTCTGATGAACATGGGTATTGAGCCTTTCCTGGTGGCGACGGCCGTTCACTTGATCTGCGCTCAGCGACTCATCCGGCGCATCTGCGTTGAATGCCGTGAAGAAGTTCCCATGCCGGTGCAGGCCAAGGTTGACGCCGGTTTTACGCCGGAAGAGGCCAAGACGGCAAAGATTTTCAAGGGCAAAGGCTGCTCCGTGTGCAACGGAACAGGCTATAAGGGTCGAGCCGGCCTGTATGAAGTGATGGAAGTGGACGATGAAATCCGCGAGCTGATTTTGATTGGCGCGTCCGCCGTGGAACTGAAAAAGAAGGCCATTGAGCGCGGCATGATTACGCTGCGTCGCAGCGGCCTGGTGAAAGTGAAGGAAGGCGTTAGCACGCTGGAAGAAGTGGCAAGGGAGACGCTGCACTAAAGCGGGCTCTTGGCTATTGGCTCTTGGCTCTGTTAAAGCCAGATGCAGGCGAAACAGGCTAAAGGCCAAGAGCTAAAGAGCCAAAAGCCTAAAGAGCGCAAGAGCCAAGAGCTGAAGAGCGAAGAAGCTAGAGAAGCTAAGAAACCAGGAAGCTAGAAACCAGGGAAACTATGAATGTGACACTAAGCGATCTGTTGAAGAAGATGCTGGACATGCAAGGCAGTGACCTGCATATCACCACCAACTCACCGCCGCAGGTCCGCGTTCACGGGCATTTGCAGCCGCTGGATATGCCGCCGCTGACTCCGTCGGAAACCAAGCAGCTTTCTTATAGCGTTCTCACCGATGCGCAGAAGCATCGCTTTGAAGAAACGCTGGAGCTGGACTTCTCCTTCGGACTGAAAGGGCTGGCCCGCTTCCGCGGCAACTGTTTCAACCAGCGCGGCGCGGTGGGCGCGGTTTACCGCGTGATTCCTTTTGAGATCAAAACGTTCCAGCAGTTGAATCTGCCGAACGTGATTTCCAAGTTGTGCGATAAGCCTCGCGGCCTGATTCTGGTTACAGGCCCCACGGGCTCCGGTAAGTCGACGACGCTGGCGGCGATGCTCGACAAGATCAACACCGAGCGCCACGACCACATTATTACCATCGAAGATCCAATCGAATTTGTGCACCAGAACAAGAGCTGCCTGGTGAACCAGCGCGAAGTCCACTCAGACACGCAGTCGTTTTCAAACGCGCTGCGCGCTGCGCTGCGTGAAGATCCGGACGTGGTGCTGATCGGCGAAATGCGCGACCTGGAAACGATCGAGTCGGCCCTGCGCATTGCGGAAACCGGCCACTTGACTTTTGGCACCTTGCACACGAATTCGGCCGCCTCCACAATCAACCGTATTATTGACGTTTTTCCGTCGCACCAGCAGTCGCAGATTCGCGCACAGCTTTCCCTGGTGTTGGAAGGGATTCTTTGCCAAACGCTGCTGCCGCGTGTGGGCGGGCAGGGACGCGCCATGGCCATGGAGATTCTTATCCCCAACGCCGCGGTGCGCAACCTGATTCGTGAAGACAAGATTCACCAGGTTTATTCGTCAATGCAGTCAGGCCAGGACAAGTTTGGCATGCAGACGTTTAACCAGTCGTTGGCGACGCTTTATTTCCAGAAAGCCATCACGCTGGAAACCGCGCTGGCGCGCTCTTCCATGCCGGATGAGTTGCAGGACATGATTAATCGCGGCGTGCAGGCGCCCAAGGTTGCTGCGGCCACTCCGCAGCGCAGATAAATTTTCAGTCCTCCCCCGGGGCTGGCAAGGGAAGCGAGTAGGCAAAAAGGACGAGAGGAGTCACGGTTATGCCGGTATTTACATTCACAGGGACCGACCCCCAGGGCAAAAAAATTGCCGGGGAACGGTTAGCTGACAGCAAGGCCGCGGTGACCATGCAGTTGCGCCGCGAACGCATTACCCCGGGGGCCATTAAAGAGAAGGGCAAGGAATTCGCTCTTCCTAAACTCGGCACCGGCAAAGTACCTGTCAAGGACATCGCCGTTTTCTTCCGGCAGTTTTCCGTCATGATCGATGCCGGTCTGCCGCTGGTGCAGTGTCTGGAAATTCTGGCGGCAAACCAGGAAAACCAGATCTTCCAGAAGTGCCTTACCGGCGTGCGCCAGAGCGTTGAAGGCGGTTCCACGCTTTCCAACGCCATGCGCCAGTATCCAAAGATTTTTGACGATCTCACCACCAACATGATTGAAGCGGGCGAAGCCGGCGGTATTCTGGATACCATTCTTCAGCGCCTGGCTACCTACGTGGAAAAAGCCGTGAAGCTGAAAGCGGCTGTGAAGTCGGCGTTGATTTACCCGATTTCCGTTATCTCGATTGCCGCGCTGGTCGTGGGATGTCTGCTCAAATTCGTGGTGCCGATCTTCGCCAACATGTTCGTCAGCATGGGCGTTGATCTGCCGCTGCCGACAAAGATCGTCATCGGGCTCAGCAATTTTGTTGGACGCTTCTGGTGGCTGGTGCTTGCTTGGCATGGTGCTCATCTTTGTGGCGATCAAGTACATCCGCAAAGATCCCAAAGGCCGTTACATGTTTGACAAGATGCTCTTGAACCTGCCCGGTTCTCGGCACAGTGCTGCGCAAGATTGCCGTGGCGCGTTTCACGCGTACTCTGGGCACGCTGATCACCTCGGGCGTTCCGATTCTTGGAAGGTCTTAACCATTACTGCAAGAACGTCAGGAAATGCCGTTCTAGAAGATGCGCTTATGAAAGTTCGCAAAGCGGTAGAAGAGGGCCGGACCATCGTTGATCCCCTGAAGGAAAGCGGTGTGTTCCCCAACATGGTTACGCAGATGATCGGAGTCGGTGAAGCCACCGGCGCCATGGACGCCATGCTGCAGAAGATCGCTGACTTCTATGAAGATGAAGTGGACTCCGCAACCAAGGACATGCTCACTCTCTTGGAGCCGTTCATGATCGGCTTCCTGGGCGTCGCAGTGGGCGGCATCGTAATTTCTCTGTACATGCCGCTCTTCTCCATGATTGCAAAACTCTCCGGCTAACATTCGCTGGACGACGAATCAAGCAATCAATCTGGCCCGCCTGTTCTGCAGGCGGGTCTTCAATCGAAACACAATAAGAAACAGGCGGAAATGGGAGACATCAGGTTTAACGAGCGGGCGTGGCTGGCATGGCTTGTGAAAGTTCGTGTCATCGTCATCTCGATTCTCCTTGCTGTCGAGCTTCTCATTGCCAAGCTGACGCCCAACAACGTCAACGTCCATTTGTTTGAAACCGTAATTGTCGTCTGGTTTATCGGTTTCTTTCTTCTTCATGTTTCTGGTTTCGCTCTGGCAGGAATCCAAGCGCCAGGCCATCGTCCAGATTTTTACCGATCTGGCGTTTATCACTGCGCTGGTTTACGTCACCGGCGGCATTGATACTTTTTTCAACTTTCTCTATCCGCTGGCCATCATCGTTGCCAGCATCCTGCTGCCGCGATACTGGGCTTATGTGACGGCGGCTGTCTCTTTTATTTGTTTCGGCGCGTTGCTGGAACTCAGTCTATTTTGAGCGCATACCTTCATTTCAATTTTCCGCGCGTGGCGATCTCAAGTCTCTTCAGGTCGTCATCATCATCAATTTCTGCGCATATCTGGCGGTAGCGCATCTCTCCAGTTCGCTGGCTTCAAAGTTGCGACAGGCGGGCGTGGAGCTGCGCGACAAGAGCGGCGAACTGCTCAGCCTGCAGGCGCTGCATGAGAATGTGATCCATTCCATTCGCAGCGCTCTTATCACCACCGATCTTGAAGGCCGCATCACGTTGATGAACGCTCCCGGACAAAAAGTGCTGGAGCGAACGGCGTCCTCGGTGTACGGGCGTCACATTTCCGAGCTGTTTCTGGATCCGCTTCCCAACATCGATTCGCTTTCCGTCCAGTGTGAGGTTCGCGGCTTAACGCCGTCAGGCACTGAAAAAACTTTCGACGTAAACGTTACCGCGCTCATCGTGCCAGAGCAGGGAACCATCGGCTACGTTTATACCTTTGAGGACCGCACGGAACTTCGCCGGCTTGAAGGTGAAGTCCGCAGGCGCGATCGTCTTGCTGCCGTAGGACGGCTGGCTGCCGGCATCGCCCATGAAATCCGTAATCCGCTTGCCTCAATCGCCGGTTCCATCAACGTGCTGGCTGAAGTGACTCCGTTCAATGAGGAACAGAAAACACTGGTCAACATCATCACTCGCGAATCCACTCGGCTGAACGCCATCATTTCTGATTTTCTGGTTTATTCCCGGGAAAAAAGTTTCAAGTTCTCGCGCATGGACCTGATCCCGCTGATTGAAGATGCGCTGGTGCTTCTTGCCAATCGTTCGCAGACCAAAGATCTCACCATCGTGCGCGACTATGCCTTGCCCAATGCGTATGCCGCCGTTGATGCTGACAGAATCAAGCAAGTGCTGTGGAACCTGCTGGAAAACGCTGTGCGCGCCATGCAAGGCAAAGGGACCATCACTGTGTCTGTGCGCGCTGCGGGCGATTTTCTGCGCATCGGTATTCGCGATACCGGCCCAGGCATTGCCCCAAACCTGACTGAGAAAATCTTTGAGCCATTCCAGTCTCAGTTTGAAGGCGGCACCGGCCTGGGATTGGCCATTGTTTACCAGATTGTGCAGGCCCATGGGGCCAGAATTTTTGCCCAGTCAACTTTGGGCAGTGGAGCGGAGTTTATTTTGGAAATCCTTCATGCCAGGGCCGCCGCGGTCGAGCCTGATGATGTCCCGCTGAATCAGGAGGTCTCACATGGCTAGCATTCTTGTCTGTGACGACCAGCGCTCGATTTGCGAAATGCTGGATATTTCGCTGCGCAAAGACGGCCATCGTGTTGAGACCGTGAACGGCGGTGAAGCGGCAAAAAAGAAACTTAGCTCCGCCAATTATGAGCTTCTGATCACCGATATCAAGATGCCGCAGACCGACGGCATTGAAGTGCTGCGTTTTGCCCGCCAGTCGTCGCCGGAAACTTCCGTCATTCTTATCACCGCCGTTGAAGACTATGAAGCCGCCGTGCAGGCGGTCAAGGGCGGAGCCTTTGATTACATCCATAAAGGCCCCGGCTTGCTGGAAGAATTAAAGCTTGCCGTAGGACGCGCCCTGGAAACCCTCGTTCTTCAGCGGGAAAACTTCGCTTTCAAGCGCGATGCCGCCAGCCGCAACTCGCTGGAAAACTTTATCGGCAGCAGCCCGGTCATTGAAAAGCTGAAAGCCACCATCCGCACCGTTGCGCCTACCGCAAGCACCGTGCTGATTTATGGTGAAAGCGGCACCGGCAAAGAACTGGTGGCGCGCGCCGTGCATGCCTGTTCCACTCGCGCTTCTGAGCCGTTTGTCTCCATCAACTGCGGGGCGTTTCCTGAAACGCTGCTGGAAAGCGAGCTCTTTGGATACGTAAAAGGCGCTTTCACCGGCGCCAGCCAGAACAAGCGCGGCCTTTTTGAAGTGGCCAGCAACGGCACCATCTTTCTCGATGAAATCGGTGAGATGAGCCTGTCCATGCAGGTAAAACTGCTGCGCGTGCTCCAGGAACGCACCATCCGTCCCGTGGGCGGCACGCAGGAAACGCCGGTGGATGTGCGCGTGATCGCCGCCACCAATCGTGATCTGCGAGAGATGATCGCCAACGGCACGTTCCGTGAAGATCTTTATTATCGCGTGAGCGTCATCCCCATCCAGGTGCCGGCGCTGCGTGAGCGCCGTGACGACGTTGAGCTGCTGGCCAACCACTTCCTCAAGAAATATTCCACCGCGGCGCAAAAGAGCATCTTGCGCATCTCGCAGGAATCGCTTGACGCGCTCAAGGCATTTGAATGGCCGGGCAACGTGCGCCAGTTGGAAAACACCATCGAGCGCGCCGTTGCCATGGAAACCGGCAATGAACTCAGGGTTGATCTTGAGGCTGACCGTCCGCGTGCCCGCGCCGTAGCCGCTTCCAGCAATGGCCACAGCAGCCCGGATGTTCCCAGCGATGGAATTGATTTTGAAAAATACGTCGCCGGCGTCGAACGTTCGCTGATTGAATCAGCGCTGCAACAGTCCGGCGGCGTGCAGATCCGCGCCGCTGAATTGCTCAAGGTTTCTTATCGATCGTTCAGGCATTTGCTGAAGAAGTACGATATTTAGTTTTTTCTTTATCCCGACCCTGAGCTTGCCGAAGGGGAGGGATCCCTATTCCCTCCCAACGATATTTTTAGCTGATTCAACGCAAACTGCTTGCATTGCTCCGGGCTTCTCGGGCTCTAACGGACAGACCTCAAAGTCAGCAAAGATCCGATTCTTAAACGGTCTGAATTTTTCTTCGACATTCAAGGGAAACTCTGGGTTCTCGTTGTCCAAACTTCTGCGATCAACGGATGGGCCACTGTACACGCCTAGTAAGCGGTGACTACCGATCTTCCATATTCGAAATTCGGGAGTTCCGTTGTATCCACTCAACCGCCCATGCGTCCAATAACAAGATTTCGCATTCGCTGGAGTTTTACAGGGAGCCGTTCGCTGAGAACCGCTTCTTGCCGTTCCGGTCGAACAGGCGAGGATGATAGACAATATTAGTCGTGTAGGCACGTGTTTCATGCTGGGAATAGTAGTGTAAGACGAACTGGCGTCGCAATTAGCCCGAAAATTCCAAACCTCCAACACATCGCCAGAGCGAGCCGCAAAGAAGAGTTCTCCTTTTTCTTTGCGTCCTTCGCGACCTTTGCGGTAAAGAGGGGTTTGGCCAGTTGCTAATTGCTATTTGCTAATTGCTCACGGATTCTTCGGCTTCGGCCGAGCGTAGTTATCCATCTCAGCGGTCCATTTCAGAAAGCGGCGTAGCTGTTTTCTTTCCCGCACCATGAATCCCCAGAACTCCACAAAACCGATCTTGTCCATCTTCAGGCCGGAATAAGTTTCCATGCGCCAGCGCAGGTAGGGGCTGCGCCACGGGGCCAGGCGATGCCCACGGGTTGAGTTCCAGAAGAATCGGAGGAGTTCGCGCATGTGGTTTTGAGTATAAACAACCGGGCATTCTGGCAGCTACAAAGCAGCGCTGCCCGTAGGTCAGATAAGCCAGTAGTGTCATATTGACGGTAACTGCAATCCTCATTATGGGATTGTGGGAAGAGTTGCCGACTAATTGAAGAAAGGAGATTGCCATTCGGCAATTATTCCCGAAATCGTGCCTGGTTCTATTGACAAAGCTCCGGCGAGGAGGAGTAGCATTAGTGTGTTGTTCACACCCCGGGGCGTCCTGCCCCCTCGCTGCGGACCAGCTCCCAAGTCAGCAACATGCTGATCAAACATGGGGCTAATTCTATTAGCTTTTAGGTCCAGGAGGCCCTATCGACCCACCACCAACTTAATCCAATTCAGGAGACGCACTATGAACCGAGCAGATCCAACCACAGCAGAAACCAACTTTCTTAGCGCTTCGGATCGTGAGTTCAGCGTCGAAGAAGTCGCTGAAATCCAGGCCCTCGATGCCACCATGGCAGGGACGGAATCCCCAGCCACTCCCGGAGTGGAATCCTCCGAAACAGCAACCACAGAAACCGGACCAAAACCGCGTAAGTTTCCCGTTCCTTTTCCGCCGTTGCCCCGCCGCTCCGTGAGTGGACGCTATCGAAGCGGCGGTATCGGCTTTCAATTGGAATTGCGAGTGGATGTGGATGGCAGGCGTCCCATGAGAAAGGTCAGTGGAGACTTTTACCAGATTTCTGGCTCCACCGTCTCTTATTTCGGGTCCTTTGTCGTGGATGCTCCCGTACTGACGGTCCTGCCCAACCTCGTCATCATCAATGGCATTGGCAGATACACCTGGAGCGCCGGTGCCCCCAAGATTCGCATTTCGATTCCGCGGACCTTTATTTTCGCGCCGCCCGCTCCCGCGACCATGCAGTTCTTCACCCTCGCGAACCAACCCGGTGCTCTCTATGTATGCCAGTATGTCTCGGCCTACTTCAGGACCGTGCAATATGAACTCGATAAGGCGGCTGACGTGAACACGCCAGTCTTCGATCAATACAACACAGGATCGCTCCCTTCAGGGGGACCGGCGCGCAATCTCTCCATCATTTCGGCCTATGCGGAAGCAGGCGTCGAATTTCAGGCGACTGGCCGCAACGATGTGATTTCCAACACTGAGGAAGGTGCCGACGCCCTCTGGAACAACAGCGAATTGCACGACTCGATGGAGAGGCACTTCAGTCAATGGCGGGATATTCCGCAGTGGGCAGTGTGGGAGGTGGCCTGCCAGGAGCATGTTTTGGGCACTGGCTTGTATGGCATCATGTTTGACCAGGAAGGAAGACAACGCCAGGGGTGTGCCGTTTTCCATGCTGGTATCGGCGGTAACACGTCCGACAAACTGCGGCTTCAGCTCTATACCTACATGCATGAACTCGGGCACTGCTTCAACCTATTGCACTCCTGGCAGAAATCCTTGGCCACACCGCCACAAGCCGACCGGCCCGCCGCATTGTCGTGGATGAATTATCCCTGGCGATACCCAGGCGGCCCCTCCGCTTTTTGGAGTGGTTTTGCCTTCCAATTCGACGACCCTGAAATCATCCATATACGCCATGCCTTCCTCAATGACGTTGTCATGGGAGGCAGCAACTTCGCCGTCGGCTCGGCTTTGGACAGCTCACGGCCGTTCGACGAAAACCTGGAAGACAACTCCGGGTTGAAGGTCGAACTCTCCGTGGAAAAAGATGGCAAGAGCTTCCTCTTCGGCGAGCCCCTCAACGTAAAAATCAAACTCACTGGCAGAGAAGGACGCACCGTGCATCCGTATCTGCATCCCAATTTCGGCTTGGTCCAGCTCGGCATTTGTAAACCGAATGGTGATGTACAGGTGTATCGTCCGTTAATGGAGCACTGCGTAATGGGCCAATCGGTAACGCTTGGTCCGGAAAACCCCTCGCTTGAAGACGTCATCTATTGCGGTTACGGCAAAGATGGCTTCTATTTCGACCGCACGGGCTTCTACCAGTTGCGCGCCGTCTACAACGCTCCGGACGGCTCGCGCGTCATGTCCAACATCCTGCATGTGCGCGTACGGCATCCCGTAAGCGTAGCGGACGAGGATGTAGCCGATCTCTTCTTCGGGCAGGAACAGGGCACACTGCTCTATCTGCAGGGTTCTGATTCGGAATTCCTCAAACACGGCAACGAATGCTTCGACACGGTGCTGGAAAAACACGCCAGTCACCCACTGGCAACGTATGTCCGCCTAATCAAAGGACTAAACATCGGTCGCGTTTTTAAAACCATTGACACAAAAGAACGCAAGATGTCCGTCCGTAAGGCGCGGCCAGAAGAGAGCGTAAAGTTGTTGTCTGGCGTGGCGGAGGTGGCGGAGAACGTCGGCTTGGACGCCATCACGATCGATACTGTCAACCAGTCCATCGCAGACGCTCATCTGCGTAGCGGTAACAAAGCTGCAGCCGAGGTTACCCAAAAACGTATCAAAACTCATGCCAAAACTTTGGCTGGAGCCAAGGTGGCTTAACAACAGTTCACTTGCAGGGCGGGTTCATCGGCATCCGCCCTACTTTTTCCTTAGGATTTCTCCCAGGAGGGGCCCCATGCCCGTGCTTCATATCGATCTGCGCGATGGATTCAAGCAGGACGACGTTATCCTCTACCTTGGCGACCGGGAAGCCATCCGCCGCTCTGGTGTTACCACGGACCTGACCATTTCCCACGCCGCTTCCCTTGAAATACAAGCGCCCGCAGGCCGATCCACGCTTCGGATTGAAATACCCAAACAACAAGTCTCGTCTTCCACGGACGTGGATCCCGCGGAAACACCTTTTGTTGCCATCTTTCTCCGCGACCGGCAGATCTCATTCCACAAGCTCAAAGAGCCGATGCCCATGCTGTGAAATCTACGAACGGAGAACTACGAACTCAGCTGAGAGTCATCGTCAGCCAGCCTCGCGTAATAGACGGAGGCAAAACATGACACTGAAAGCCTCCTAACCAGTTGCTTTTGGCTCTTGCTCCCTACGACGTCCGAAACCCAGGCCAATCTGCACAGAGATGGCAGCATTGACTGCACGCGACCTGTTGAACAGCGCATCTCCTAAAAGCACGGTCGCCGAGACGCCCCACAGTCGGCTTCTGAGAAGTGCTTGTAATCTGTATCCGGGCGCCCCGATCTGGCCGCCGTCTACACGGCACTCACCGCTACCCAAGCGTCACCACAACCTCGCTGCCTTTGTCCGCGACCGCTACGCGTGACG
>CAVSYO010000038.1:0-216900 GCA_963732195.1 Terriglobia bacterium
GGTAGTAGAAGTCCCGGGCGAGGGAGAGATCGTGCAGACTACCACCTCACAGCTTTCCAATGACTTTGGTTCTCGCGCTGTGACCGATCTGCCCAGCCCCGGCCTCGGCGGCGGGCCGCTGAACCTGGCTCTGTTGGTGCCCAATACCACGACACAAGGAGCAGGCGTTCTGGGTGAAGGCGGTTCCATCGGCGGGGCCCGTCCACGCCTGAACAGTTTCAACGTTGATGGTGTAGACGATAATCGTGTTGACGTTACCGGCCACACTTCAGAAGTGATTCCTGAAGCGGTTGCCGACTTTAACCTTGTCACTAATATGTTCAGCGCTGAACTTGGTCACTCCGCAGGCGGCCAATTCAACATCGTCACCAAGTCCGGGACCAACAAATGGCATGGCTCGATGTGGGAGTTCAACAACAATCGCGACTTCAATGCCATGGACAATCTGGAGAAGGCATTCCGACCTGACTGAGCCTCGCCGGGTTGACCGTAACCGCGCCGGAGCCGATATTGGCGGACCCATCATCAAGGACAGGCTCTTCATTTATGGCGCGTACCAGTTTTCCAATATCGGGTTAGCCGCGGCTTCAGTGCAGCAGCTTGCGCCGACCGCTGACGGCCTGACGCAACTGAAAGCCCTGGCTGCCAACCAGTCGGTGTCTCGATATCATCAACCAGTTCCCCACTGCGCCGGCTGCCGATGCGGCGCCGCAGATTGTAAACGGCGTGGCTATTCCAATCGGAACATTTCAGCCGGCAGCGCCCAGCTACCTTAACCAGCATGATTTCAACGTTAACGGCGACCTCAACCTGAACAACCATCAATTGCGTGCGCGCTTTCTGTATGACCGGCAGCGCTCTCCTAACGTGAACCCAGACACTCCTCTGTCGCAGTTTACCGGCGCAATCGCGGCGGACAGCCGGAAAGCAATCGTCACCGACGCGTGGTCCATCACTCCGAGTGTGTTGAATGACTTCCGCGTTTCTTACTCGCGCTTTGTGCAGGGCTTTACCGTCCCGGAGCAGTTTGCCAACTTCCCCAACGCCAAGATCGATGCACTGGGTTTGAATATTGGCCCGGAGGGTGACTCCCCGCAGAGCTATATCCAGAACAATTACCAGATTCTGAACAACGTGAGCATCGTCAAGGGCGCACACATCGTTCAAGTTCGGTGGTGAATTCCGCAAATGGATTGCTCCTTCGGATTTCCTGCCTCGCGCACGCGGCGAGTGGGACTATGCCGACCTGCAGACACTGGTGAGTGACGTGGTGCCAAACGGGTTTAATGGAGCGCTGCGCGGAGCAGGCACAGGCATATTCGACGGAAACCAGCTGGCGTGGTATGGCTTCTTCCAGGATGACTGGAAGGTTACGCCTAATCTGACCCTGAACCTTGGCCTGCGCTATGAGTGGACCAGCAACCCGAAAGACGTAAAGAAGCAACTTCTCAACGCAATCTCCACGATACCCGGAGTTTACGAATTCAAGGATCCTTCAACGGACACCAACAATTTCATGCCGCGCGTTGGCTTTGCCTGGGACCCCACTGGCAATCACATGTGGGCAATACGCGGTGGATTTGGCGTCTCATATGACGTCTCGCCGCAAAACTTTACCCTGCTGCAATTGCCACCGCAGTTGCAGACGGAGCAAAATCCTGACATTACCTGCACACTGCCGGGCGCTCCGTCATGGTGCGCCAACTTCCTTTGCGGGCGGCCCAGGCACGGGATTCCTGGCAGGTGGCGGACTCCTGCAGGTGAATGTTCCACCTGCTACCCGTGAGGAGGCCCAGGCGGCAACGCAGGGCATCATTCTGGACCAGGTGCAGCCCAAAGTCCTCACCTGGACATTGGGTGTGCAGCGGGAACTTATGAAAGACACCAGCCTTGAACTGCGGTATCTGGGCACGCGCGCAACACAACTGCCGATTCAGGCCCGCATCAACACGCAAAGCGCATTCACGGCAGGGATACAGCCCTTGCCGACGTTTTTCTCGGCCAGCCAGGTTCCGGCCGCCATTGTGGGCGGATCACGGCTCTCCGACTTCGAGAACTTCGACCCGTTCATTCATCCCGAGTTCAGCACCTTGACGGCGTTTGAACCGTTCGGTGGCAGCATCTACCACGCAGGCTCCATCGACTTGAACCGGCGGTTTACGAAGGGAATCATGGTTCGCGCTAATTACACCTATGCCCACACCATTGATGACTCTACCAATGAGCTGTTCAGCAGCGTCGTGAATCCGCGCCGCCCATTCGATTGGATGAACCTGGGGCTGGATCGCGCGGACTCGACGCTTGACGTCCGTCACAAGTTCGCCTTGTCCTGGATATACGAACTTCCCAAACCCACACGGATAACGGCTTCCTTAAGACCGTGGCGCACGGATGGCAGTACAGTGGAACCTTCCTGGCGCAAACCGGGCAGCCGGTATCACTGCTCGCCAACGCTGACGCGAATGCCAACGGCGATGCCGCGGGCGATCGCGCCATTCTCAACCCGGGCGGAGCTGGTCAGGTTGGATCGGCTGTTGACTTTGTTTGTGCAGGCGCCGGCGGCACAACCAGTATTGCGCCATTTGCCGCTGGCTGTCCCGGCGGGAGCAGCACCGTGGCCGGCTACGTCGCCCAGAACCCTGCGGCGCGGTACGTCCAGGCTGAGCTCGGCGCCCAGCCTACCGTTGGCCGCAACAGCCTTGACACTCTTGGAGTGAACACTGGAACATGAGCATGTCCAAGAACACCAAACTGAGCGAAGGTACCACGCTGCAGTTCCGCGTGGATACTTTCAATATCTTTAACCATCGCAACTTCTCGCTGGCCCAGCCCACCGTCTTCCAGAGCGGTGTGCTGATTGGCACAGTCAACAACGCGTTGAGCACAACATATTCCAATGTCACGTCTGACCTGTTCCTGAACGATAACCAGTTCACCGGCGGCAGCCGCCAAATGCAGCTTGGCGTGAAGCTCATCTTCTAGCCGAACAACCGGGGGCCGAGAGGCCCCTGGTTATCTTTGCATGAGAAAGCAATGAGATCGTGCCCTTCTAGCGAGCACCCGCCCCGACTTGAGTACCACCTGACAGAGAAGGGCAAGAGTCCTGGCCCAGTGGTGAAAGCGCTGCGCGACTGGGGACAGCGCCACGCTTAAACTCGGCAGGCGGCCCACTCAAGCTGCTAATCAGTGTTGATCAGCGGTAAGCATCTCCCGCGCTTAGCAAACTAAAACTGCCGCTTCACTTTTCTTTTTCGAGCCCTCGACTGCAGCACACTCGACCTTCTCTCGATTGAACCCTGCTTCTGGACATCCACTCCACGCTACCGTCCATCCAAGGTTAAAACGCCCAGAAGTTGAGGTAAATTTCGTGAAAAAGTTAATGAGAACACTGCTCATGCAGGTTTTTCTGCTGAGCAGCTTTGGATTGGTGTGGGGGCAGCAGGGCAGCAACCCATCCCAGGGCAGCAACCCATCCCAGGCGCCCGCCGACAATACTAAAGTAAACGAGCGAGACCGCAATCAAGCCGAGCCGACTGCCGACCAGCAGAAAGAAAACTCTTCTGACCGGCAACTCACGCAGAAAATCCGGCGTGCAGTCGTTGAAGACAAATCCCTTTCCACCACCGCGCATAACGTAAAGATCATCTCGCAGAATGGCACTGTGACGCTCAAAGGTCCAGTGAAGTCAGAGGAAGAGAAGCAGACCATTGAAACCAAGGCCACTCAGATTGCCGGTCAGGGAAATGTAAAAAACGAAATTGAGGTCGCTCCAAAGTAAGCCCAGCAACAACCAGGCAAGGCACGTCATAAATTTTAAGGAGATTTGTAATGGCAGGAAAAAATACAGCTGTATTTGGAATTTACCGCGAACGCGTCCGCGTTGAGAGGACGGTGGACGCATTGAAACAAGAGGGTTTTCGGAGTACAGACATATCCGTCCTCTTTCCCGACAACCAGGGCACGAAAGATTTTGCCCATGAAAAAAGCACCAAGGCCCCCGAAGGAACTGCGGCGGGCGCCGGCACCGGAGCCGTTATCGGCGGAAGCTTAGGCTGGCTGGCAGGTATTGGCGCGCTCGCAATCCCCGGCGTGGGACCGCTCATCGCTGCGGGCCCGATTGTTGCTGCGCTAACGGGAGTCGGAGTTGGTGGCGCCATCGGGGGCATCACTGGGGCACTGATCGGTATGGGGATTCCAGAGTACGAAGCGAAACGCTACGAAGGGCGCGTAAAGCAAGGAGGTATGCTGCTTTCTGTTCACTCAGACAATTCCGAATGGACAAAGAAGGCGAAATTTATTCTTGAACGCATGGGCGCCGAGGATGTCTCATCGACCGGTGAAGCAAAGGCTGATTTCTCAAAGACGGATAAGCCGCTGCGCCGCGCCGGCTGATGAAACTCGCAACCATGCTTGCAGGTGAGTTGCGCAACAAAAGGTAGGGCTGGGCCGCGCGATTCTTTCCATCTGGGGGCTGAGAGGCCCCCGTATTTTTGTATGAGAAGCAAAGCGCTTGAGTCGAATGATTCGACCGGATACGGGAGAGGGCGGAGTTCAAGGAGTTGAGCGCAAAGCTAGGAGCAGGGACGTAGTAGCGTTGATAAATGGAAGCCGCTGATGCGGACAGAATTTTTTGTTTCGCGCTCCGCTGCGCTGTGCCCGAGCAAGCCAAAATCGGGCTTGTCGGAGCAGCTGCGCGCGAGCCTGCGGCGCAAGGAAATATCTCTCTCTCGGCTTTACGGTACGACTGAAGGGTGGCCCTGCTGATATGTCTCTCGTGGGCTAGAAGGTATATTCCACAGGAGCTAAAAACCAACTACAACTTCTGCGAAAAGCTGGGGACCGGGCAGACGATGGGGCGTCCTGCAGTTACAATTCGAAGCCCGAGCTAGAATTCAACGGATTTACAAGGATGATCTTGTTCCAATTATGTTCTATTGCAAGGTGTTCCCGGTACAATTTCCAATCACACTCTTCCACTCCAAACCCGATATGGTCGATTAGCATCAACCACCATTCCGGATATTTGTGACGCACACGTGCTACTTTTCTCGTCTTTTCCTCGATGCAAATTCGAAGGTTCTTCAGCGTCTCTTTCAGTACCCATCCGCCTGAATCCCTGTCGCCGTAGCCACCAAAAATGAAAAAACTCTCGTGAGCATTTGTGGCGCGGATGAAGTTAAGCTCAAAATTGTCGTCTATCATTATGTCGATACGACGCTGCACGGGTGGGTCTTTCCGAAAGCCTAAGAGGCAGTTGCGTACGTCAGCTTGAAGTTGCTTCCAGGGCGGAATTGGGCGCCAGAATTTATAGCGAACGAACCAGCTTTCGCCATTCTCCGCGGGGCCAAGCGAAATCAAAAGCTTCTTGAACTTCATTGAGAGCGGGATCGCATCTTCGTGGAGGCCGCGATATCCAGAATCGGTGATTTGATTCTGGTTCAGCTCACGCACTTCAACTGCAATCCTGCCCTCGACCAAGAAATCAGGAGGTATGTTGCCGTCCGGTTCGTAGATGATGTCTTGAAATCCGAGATGGCAAAGATATTCTCCCGCGAGTTTTTCTGAATGGTCCAAATACTTCTTTCCTAGAAATTCACCTCGGCTTCAGTACAGCCGATGGTGTACTCTTCGGGCCTATGCTACCTTACGTCGCCGAAAACCAGAATTTTTTAGTGCGCTCTGCTTCGCTGCGCGCGGGCTTGCGGCGCACGCTGCCGGAATGGCTCAAGATGTACTATTTCGCGTCGGGTTCTGAGGAAGATTTTTATTGACGGCGAATGTGCTTTTCGCTTATAATTCGTACTGACAAGACCGAGAGCGGCATCGGCGGGGCGACCCGGAAAGGCCTGCAACCCTGTGGACTGTGGCCTATCGTTTGGGTCCCAGCTTCCGCGGCCTCTAGTGGACTGGAGTGTGTCTGATAAGGATGCATTTCTGAGCAACACATCGCCATTAGATAGGTCGCGGGAGTGTGGAAAAGCTCTAGCTTCTAGCCAGAAAAACAAAAAAGAACAGCTTTTGGCTCTTGGCCTTTGGCTCTTAGCTTTTGTGTGTTAGCTGCCCGCATCGATTCAAAACAAGCAATTAGCACTTAGCCATTGGCAATTAGCCTTTGTGTTCTGGCTGCGGTCCATACTGGGAGTCCCCTGAAGTGTATCCAGACGATATCTTTAAACGCAGCCGAGGGCGGCTGCGGTCCACAAGTATTTTTGAGAATCAGGTTCCTGAATCGAGTTTTGAAATTGAGCCACCCGTCTACAAGGCGGAACCCATTGTGTGCGTGTAAATTACAGAGATTTCAATTGCGCGACGGCATTGAGCAAAGCGGATTCATACTGGTGGAACTCAAACTCGAACGGCCCCACGTCTTTGTAATCGTCGCGCCAAACCCCTGCTTCGTAATTGTTTTCATAACCAAAATCGACCAGACTACGCTGTCAACGGCCCGTTTGACCGAAACCGTAATTGCACGCAGCCTAACTCACCACACTCTGCACACACAAACAGCGATCTCCTGTTATTCGGAAGATCGGCTTCGGACTTGAGCAGTAGCCTGTCCGCCGCGTTCAAGGTTTCCGATTCGACGAAGTCAGCGCAGAGCACAGATACCAGGTCGTGAGGCTTGCCGAGGCATTCCCATAACGAAACTCTGTTCACGACCAAATCAAGAAACCGTCGTTGAGACTTGAAAGAACCTCCCTCGTACTTCGCCGCGGAGCGCAGGAGTGGCATCAACGTCAGCGTCGAGTTCATAGAACGCGGAGTATAGCTGTTGTAAACAGGCGATTGCACTCATAACCGGGGTCCGATGGCTGTTATTCAGGCTAATCCTCGCGCAGCACGAGTAGAGCCTCTTCTTAGCATTCGGTTTAGGTGTTTGGAGCGTTCCCCACTGACGCAGCCGAGGGGGCGGCTGCAGACGAGCAGCTAGCACTTAGCGGTTAGCCGTTGGCTCTTGGCTTTTAGCTCTTGGCTTTTAGCTCTTGGCTTCGTTGCTAAAGTCCTTTCAGTTCTCAATTTCCGTCAGAGCCACCGGCAAGAGTGCCGGTGCCACAAAACCAAAAGTGACCAGGCATCGAATGGAGGCTTTTTCTGCCCATTCGTGCAAAAGCGTGCGAGCGGATGTGGAGCCCTTCTGCCTATCCATGTAGCAACGCGCGAATAGGCCCCCGGAGCGAAAACATGACAAGACAAGAGGTAAGAGCAGCCATTCTGGCGCTTGCGGAGAAGCTGAAGCAGGTGCCAACCCTACCGGAGCTGATGAAGCATGCAGGTATCGACCGTCCGGAGATCAGGAAGCATTTTGGCAATTACAAACAAGCGCTGGAAGAGTGCAATCTGGAGGTGCCGGAACGAGGCAGAAAAGTAGAGCTTGACCGGCTGTTCCTGGATTGGGTGGAGGTGGTGCGCGCGCTCAAGAAGATCCCAACGGTCTTTGAGTACGAAAGGCGGAGCAAATACAGCTCACGGCCCCTGATGAGATGCTGTGGCTCATGGAACATGGTTGCGGAACGGATGAAGCTGTATGCCGAAGAGCATGGCCTGGACGGCGAGTTCAGAGACGTGCTGGAACTGGTTGAGCTACAGCCAGGAGGCGGACGGGGCGGCGCCGCCGTGTCGTCAACCGAGGGGTCTGCCGAGGTCTTCCGCCGACCCAGCAACGAAGGACTGCCGGCCGACGTATGGCGCGCTGATAGGAGCATGGGGGCACGTTTATGGTCCAACGAACGAGGGCGGAGTCATTAGCCTGTTTGGAGCCATGGCGGTATCGCTGGGCTTCCTGATACTGAAGATACAGACGGAGTTTCCGGACTGCGAAGCGCTACGCGTGGCGGGGAAAGACCGGAACAGACCCGTGAAAATTGAATTTGAGCTCGAAAGCCGCAATTTTCTGCGGCACATGCATGATCCGAAGGGATGCGACATCATTGTCTGCTGGGAGCATAACTGGCCTGAGTGTCCGCTGGAGGTGATTGAGCTGAAGAAAGCAGTCAGCAAAGGCAAGACTTTACCACTGATCAACACTGATAACACTGATCTGAGAAAAGAATAGAGCAGACCACGGATACCGCGGATGTACGCGGATCGGGCGCGTGATCGGAAGAGCAAAACCATTGAAACGCGGAGGAACGGAGGAAACGCAGGAATGGGAAGAGATCGGGTGATCGCGCGTGATCGGAAGAGCAAAACCTTACCGCTGATTAACACTGATGACGCTGATCTGAACAGGGAATAGACAAATTTTAACGCGGATTCACGCGGCGAAGGATAAGCGCGGATCGGGAAGAAAAACCTTTGAAACGCGGAGGAACGGAGATAGCGGAAAAATGACCCGAGAATTGGAGGGAGGACAATCAGTGAAACATTTCAAGGACTGAGCCCCGCTCCACCCTGCCATCAGAAGGCAGGGTGAAAGCAGGTAAACGGCTCAGTTACTTCGGTTGCAAGGACTGCTGATGGATCGGCGGCTGGCCCTGGGCCGGGGTTTTGAACGAAAAGACCTGACCTACCGGCTGTCCTTGTTTGTCGACCATCCGGACGTAATAGGTGGTGTTGGGCTGCAGGTTACTGATCGTGGCGCGGTGATTGTCGCCGCCACTATGCTCGATGGCATCCACCGCCAGGGGGCCAAAGTTGTTGGGATCGGTGCCGTACTGCAGAACCAGGTCCGCGCTTGCTTTTGAGGTCCAGGCGACCTTGGCTGAGTTGGCGTTGGCAAACTCCAGCATGGGTTTGGTGACTTGCGGCGTGCCGGCTTGGCTGGTTGGTTGGGTGGTTCCGGGAGTCTGGGCCATGGCAAAGCAGGCGCAGAACACCAGAACCGCTGCGATTTTGAACAGTTTGATCATACTTTCCCCTCCGGGTACTACGACGGTGGCTTAGTACATGCGAAGCTTTGAGGCGGGAAGAGGTTGTCTAGGGGATCGCCGTAACACGGAGAAGTAGGGTTTGCGACGACAAGGTTTTGTTTGCGGGTAGTTGTCGTCTTCAATAAAATCCCATTTGGGCGATCATGGTCGATTCTTCTAAAGATTTGGTAGCTCAGCGTAGATATCTGAAAGTACGCTGGCTCGCGGCCAGCGCGGGATTGGTCTCTGTAAGCAGTTTGGCGATTACAACTCTATATACGCCTTTGCCCGTTATGCTGATGGGGGGCGCAGCTGTTGCCGGCAGATGGCCTCGCATTGGGAGATGGCTGATGTGGACTGGCGCTTCCTTACTCAGCATATTTGTATTGCCGATTTACTTTCGCTTCCTTCTTCATCCCGAGGCCGGTTTCTTTTCCTGGGATACTTCGATCATGCTTATAAATTTCGGCTGGGTAGGTTCGGTGATTCTGCTGCCACTCTGCGATGCCATGCTGCTTATTGACGTTTTCAAAAGGCGGCAGGCGCAGCGACAAATTGCTTAGTGCGCACCGTTTGTGCCGCCCCTACGGGGCTCAATCATTTCGTTTCCAGACCCACCCTTCCCGGCTCGCAGGCGCTCGCCTTCAGGGTGGGCTAGGCTCTCGTCGCGCCTACGGCGCTTCAGCATCGCAGTCAAGGCTTCAATCCACGCCCACCAGGCGTGTGAGGTCGTATCATACGGAAAGGAATAGCAATCAGAATCCCCTCAAATCCGTGCTATCTGTGTTATCCGCGGTAAGGTGTTGTTTTTCCGATTACGGCGATCACGCGCGATGTCGGCGATTACGGCGATCTATTCTTGATCCGATCATCCGTGTTATCAGTGGTAAGGTGTTGCTTTTGCTGGCTGCGGATGGCTGAGCGCTGGTGCTCCTTTACACCATTCGCATCGGCGTGTTACTCTTTTTAAGTCACTTACAGGACGAGATTTAGATATAGGAGTCGACCAGAATTCAGTGTTAGCGAGAGAGCGCAAGGCCGACGTAATCAACCGCTTCCGTACGCACCAAGCTGATACGGGCAGCCCAGAAGTCCAGATTGCCATTCTCAGTGAGCGTATCGGCGAGCTGACGGAGCACTTCAAGAGCCATAAAAAGGACCATGCCTCCCGGCGGGGTCTTCTTATGATGGTCAGCAAGCGCCGCCGCCTGCTGGACTATCTGAAAACGTACGATACTGAGCGTTACAAAGACGTCATTCAGAAACTTGGAATCCGTAAATAATCGATCGAGATCGAACGGACAAACGGTCGTCTAGCGCCGGCGGGATACGTGTATCCGTCCGCCGTCGCGGCTCAGAATGCTCTCTTTTTGAATTGAGACTGCTGGTCCTCCTGGAAAAGAGGAACTGATGAAGCAGACAGCCACTGTTGAACTTGCAGGCGGCAAAACCCTCCAGATTGAAACCGGACATCTAGCAAAACAGGCGCAAGGCTCAGCCATTGTGCGCCAGGGGGATAACGTAGTACTAGGCACGGCATGCGCCTCGCCCGATCCCCGCGAAGGCATAGATTTTTTCCCCCTGACCGTTGATTATCGCGAATACACCTACGCCGGAGGACGTATTCCCGGTGGCTTTATCAAGCGTGAAGGCCGTCCGCAGGAACGCGAGACGCTGACTGCGCGCCAGATCGATCGTCCCATCCGCCCGCTGTTTCCTGAAGGATTCCGCAATGAGACCCAGGTGATTGCCCTGGTGCTCTCAGCCGATACGGAAAACGATCCTGACGTGCTTGCCATTAACGCTGCTTCCGCGGCGCTTACGCTTTCTGAAATCCCGTTCCACGGCCCGGTGGGCGCGGTTCGCATTGGCCTGGTCAATGACCAGATGATGGTGAACCCGACTTATGAAGAAATGCGCGACAGTTTGCTCAACATTATGGTGGTGGGCACGGCTGAAGGCATTGTGATGGTGGAATCCGGCGCCAAGGAAGTTTCTGAGGAGCAGGTGCTGAACGCCATTGAATTCGCGCATGAGCAGATCAAGAAAATCTGTGCTGCGCTGACCGATCTGGCTGCGAAGAACGGCAAGAAGAAGCTTGAAGTTACCGCTCCGGAGTTTGATCAGAAATATTATGACCAGCTTATGGGCAAGGTCGGCAAGCAGCTGACAGATGCTCTGGATACGAAGAAGCATCCGAAGCATGAGAGTTACGAAAAAGTCCGCGAGATCAAGAAAGCCTTGAAAGCCGAGCTGCCGGAAGACGACAAAGACGCTGCCGCCAAGCTTTCTAAATACTACGAGACTTTACGCGAGCGCATTTTCCGCGAGCAGGTAACCAAAGACCGCAAGCGCCCTGACTCACGCGAGTTTGATCAGATTCGCGATATCTGGATTGAAGTGGGCGTGCTGCCACGCACGCACGGTTCAGCCGTGTTCACTCGCGGCGAAACCCAGGCGCTGGTTACCACCACGCTGGGCACGCCGGACGACGCTCAGCGCATTGAGCGGTTTGAAGGCGAAACCAAGAAGCGCTTTATGCTGCATTACAACTTCCCGCCATTCTCGGTGGGCGAAGTAGGCCGCATGACAGGCGTTGGCCGTCGTGAAATTGGCCACGGAGCGCTGGCTGAGCGCGCGCTTCTGGCCGTACTGCCTGACGTCGAGAACTGGCCGTACACCATGCGCGTGGTTTCAGACATTCTGGAATCAAACGGATCATCGTCAATGGCTACGGTTTGCGGCGCGTCGCTCTCATTGATGGATGCGGGAGTTCCGCTTTCGTCGGCTGTGGCGGGCGTGGCGATGGGATTGGTGAAGGAAGAAGATTCCTACGCCATCCTGACGGACATTGCCGGCGCGGAAGACCATTACGGCGATATGGATTTTAAAGTCGCAGGAACGCGGAAGGGAATTACCGCGTTGCAGATGGATATAAAAGTAATGGGCATAACGTCCAAAATTATGCATGAAGCGCTGGAGCAGGCAAAGCGCGGGCGTTTGTACATCTTGGACAAGATGGAAGGCACCATCACCACTGGACGCGAAAATATTTCTACGTTTGCGCCGCGCATTTACACCTTGCAAATTCCTGTGGACAAAATCCGCGACCTGATTGGGCCTGGCGGAAAGATGATCCGCAGCATTATTGAAGAAACAGGCGTGAAGATTGACGTGGACGATAGCGGCAGAGTGAATGTTGCTTCTAACGACGGTCCTTCAGCTCAGCGCGCGATTCAGCGTATCAATGATCTCACGGCGGTGCCGGAAGTCGGCAAGACGTACCTTGGCAAAGTGGTGCGGCTGGCTGAGTTTGGTGCGTTCGTCGAAATCATTCCGGGAACCGACGGTCTGCTGCACATCAGCGAAATTGCTGAACATCGAGTGAAAGAAGTGAAAGACGAACTCAAAGAAGGCGACCAGGTTCTGGTCAAGGTCCTGGGGATTGAAGGCAACAGAATTAAGCTGAGCCGCAAGGCGATTCTGCGCGAGCAGCGCGCGAAAATGGGCGGCGGTGAGGGCGAAAGTCCAGCCGGCGGCCGGCCTTCAGGGGAAGGTTCGGGCGGAGAAGGCGGGGAACGCAGCGAACGTCCTCCTGCTCAGCCGCGCGGCGAAGGCGAAGAAACTATCACCTTTGAAGGCGGTGGCGACTTTGGCGATGATGAAGGCGGCGAGCCGAACTTCAATCGCGAAGATGCGAACCGCGAAACCGTAGCTGCTGGCAGGCCGGAGCGTCCTCGTGGCGACCGTCCACACGGCGGAGGCGGAGATCGCGGAGGCCGTGCTGGCGGCAGGCACCGCAGAGGTGGCAGCGGCCGCGGCCCACGTGGCGGAGGCGATCGTGGTCCTCGTGGCGGCGGTGGTGGAGATCGCGGCAACCGCTAGAACAGCAATTAGAACCCATCTCATAAATACCTCTTCAGCAGGATGAGAACACATGCAAGTTGCACCATGCCGAAGAAGTTGTCGTCGTGGTATTCCCAACGCGTAACCACGCGACGGAAGTTGTGCAGCCAAGCAAACAGCCGTTCAATTTTCCAGCGCCGACGATAGCGTCGGAAAACGCGGCCATCCTGGGTCTTGGCTTTGCTGCGATTCTTCTTGTGGGGTGCTATCAGTTCCACCCCGTGGTTTTGGCGCAGTTCCTGGTCTAAGGGGTCGCTGTCATAAGCCAAATCGCCAATCAATCTTTTCGGCAAGCGCGGCGCGCAGCAGCTCTGTAACGTGGGTTCTACCAGCTTGGTTTCGTGCGGCGAAGCGCTGGCCACGTACACGGCGATAGGAAGACCATGGCCGTCTGCAATTGCCATGATCTTGCTCCCTTTTCCGCACTTCGTCGCACCAACTCTAGAGCCCCTTTTTTCGCTTCGCTGAAGGAAGCGTCGATCGGGCCTTCTTCCAGATCTAGCTTGCCTCGCTCCTTTAGGTCCTGCAATAACAATCGCAAAATCGCCGTCAACCGACCGCTCCGCTGCCACCGCTGAAACCGCCGATGACAGGTCTGGTACGGAGGGTAGCGTTTGGGCAAGTCTTGCCACGGAGCTCCGGTGCGCAAAATCCAGAGAACACCATCGAGCACGGCTCGCGTATCCTTCCACGGTCTTCCCCGACCGTCTTCTCTGATGTGTTCCTGCAGCAGTGGCTCTAATACCTTCCATTGCGCATCGCTCAGGTCCATGCTCGTATTGGCGGAAACAATCGATCAGAGTCTCTCCTTGTATGACACCTGACATCTCGTAAAATCAACCTGTTTCATTCGCTTACCCATTTATGAGATGGGTTCTAGTCATCAGCAAATAGCAATCAGCCTTTGAGTCTCGTATACCGCTCTCAGACGGCTGATTGCTTTTTTCTTTTTCTGGAAGAGAAGCTTCTAGACCTGACCGAATCATCTGTACCACCTTATTTCGGAAGCGCGAACGGACAGTCATTATTCAAAAGCCAGAGCGACAAACATAAAGATCCCACGGTCGCCAAAGCCGGGTAAGCAAAACACCCGCGCAGAAAATGCATGAAATCCCCGCGTGTGTGTGTTCCATTCTGGGAGACCATTTTGGGACAGCATGGCACATTTTCTTCAATCTCTCAGTCGCATCTCCAGCCCCACGAACTGCCGCGACATCACAGACCCGGAGATGCAGGCCTACTGCTATGGTGTTTCCAGCGCCCAGCAAACGGTCCCCAACTGCAACAACGTGGTAAACAGCAATTTGCGCGCCCAATGCCTGGGCATCGCCTTGCACAATGCTTCCTTCTGCTCGTCCATTACCAACACCAATGATCGTCTGTTCTGCCAGGGCATCGCTAGCCGTTCACAGACGCCCTGCACTTCGATTCAGTAAAGTCGCATTCCGCAGAGCCGGCGCGCTCGCTGTTCACGCGCGCCGGAGCTCCGCAAAGAGAACGCGTTCTATAAAAAGGAATGTCAAAGAGAACTTTGTTCGTCTGAGACCGAGGGCAGGGCGGGATTTCGTCATTCAGCCCCTGTGGCCAGAAAGATGGCTGGCAACGGGCGCATCTTCAGCGCAGCCGATGACTCTTCGTGGTCCATGCCGCCTCACGTTGCTGAAACCAGAATCGTTTAGCGCCCTCCTCTTCGCTACGCGCGGACGCGCGGTAGGTTTTTGCGAAAGGCATCACGGATACGTTGCGGCGCCGCTCTCCACGCCCACGTAACACAAGCTAATTGCCAGCTGCTAATTGCCAATGGCTGATGTTTGTTACGCCGTGGTTCCTGCTCCGTGGCACTTCTTGTATTTCTTGCCTGATCCGCATGGGCAAGGATCATTTCTTCCGACTTTGGCCTGCCCGCGCACTACCTGTTGCGGCGCGGTGTTCCCATTCGATCCCGCCATGCGTGCCTGCTCCAGCTCTCTCTTTTTGCGACGCTGGAACTGCGCCTCCAGATCGTCCATTGATGTCGAAGCGCGTTTTCTCGGCGGCGGCAATCTGCTGCGGCTGATCGCCATTCGACTCATCCACCGTCACCACAGGCTGCGCAGTCGGCGCATCCATGATCTGCATGTGGAACAAGTAGCGGACCGCATCCTGTTGCGACTTCTCCATCATGTCTTCAAACATGTCAAACGACTCGCGCTTGTACTCCACCAGCGGATCGTGCTGGCCGTAACCGCGTAACCCGATTCCTTCTTTCAGGTGGTCCATGTTGAGCAGATGGTCTTTCCATTGCGTGTCCAGGACGCTCAGCATGATCATGCGTTCGTGGTACCGCATGGCGTCGGCGCCAATCTGTTTTTCTTTGGCGTCGTAAAGTTCTTTCAGCTTTTCAAAAATCTGGTCGCCCAGTTCCTGCCGATTGAGCTGCCCGGCGTCAATCCCTTGTTTCTCCATCTCCAGGCCAAATTGCTCCACCAGATACTTATTCAAGCCTTCGATGTCCCACTGGTCGGCGTGAACATTGCGTGGCGCAAAACGGTCCAGCGCTTCTCCAACCATGGTGGCAACGTAATCTTCCAGGATCAGGTCTTTCTGGTCGATGCCGGAAAGCAATTCCTTGCGCAGGCCGTAAACCGCCACGCGCTGCTTGTTCATCACGTCGTCATATTCCAGAACATGTTTGCGCGACTCAAAGTTCTGCGCTTCCACCGCTTTTTGCGCGGCCTCAATGCGCCGTGAAATCAGTTTCGACTCAATCGGTACGCCCTCTTCCATGCCCAGGCGCTGCAGCAGGGTTGAAACCCATTGCTTGGCAAAGATGCGCATCAGATCGTCTTCCAGCGACAGATAAAAGCGGGACGACCCCGGATCGCCCTGGCGTCCGGCGCGTCCGCGAAGCTGGTTATCAATGCGGCGTGCCTCGTGGCGTTCCGTTCCCAGGATGTGCAGCCCGCCTACGCTTACAACTTGTTCATGCTCCGCGTCAGTTTCTTTTTTGTACTTGTTAAAAGTTTCGTTCCATTTGTCGGCGGGGCATTTGTATTCCTGTCCGTTGTAATAGAAGACGATGTTCTCTGACGTGTCCTGCTCCAGGGCTACTTCGCCGCCGGCAGTGCGAAGTTGCTGCGCAATGCCTTTTTTCACCATCTCCTGGCGCGCCATAAATTCGGCATTGCCGCCCAGCAGAATATCGGTGCCGCGGCCCGCCATGTTCGTGGCGATCGTCACCTGATTCATGCGGCCCGCCTGCGCCACAATCTCGGCTTCCTTCTCGTGAAACTTTGCATTCAGCACCACATGTTTCACGTTTTTCTTCTTCAGCAGATCAGAGATGCGCTCTGACTTCTCAATGGACGTGGTGCCCACCAGCACCGGCCTGCCCTCAACGGCTATCTTCTGGATCTCGTCCGCCACGGCGTAGTACTTTTCTTTCTCCGTGCGATAGACGATGTCAGCGTTTTCCTTGCGCAGCATTGGCTGATTGGTGGGTATCACCACCACCAGCAGCTTGTAAATTTTGTCGAACTCCGCGGCTTCGGTTTCTGCCGTTCCCGTCATGCCGGCCAGCTTTTTGTACATGCGGAAATAGTTCTGGAAGGTAATAGTCGCAAGCGTCTGCGTTTCTCGTTCGACCTTTACCCCTTCCTTGGCCTCGATTGCCTGGTGCAGACCATCCGACCAGCGGCGTCCCGGCATCAGGCGTCCGGTGAATTCGTCCACAATCAGTACTTCGCCCTCTTTCACCACGTACTCCACGTCTTTACGGTACATGGCATGGGCTTTCACCGCGGTTTCAACGTGGTGCTTCATTGCCCAGTTTTCCGGATCGGAAATGTTCTCGATCCCCAGCAGGCGCTCCACCTTGTCCCAGCCCTCATCGGTGATCATCGTGTTCTTGTGCTTTTCGTCAACCACGAAATCACCGGTATATTCCTTCGGCTCTCCCGGCGGCTTCTCGATTTCCTCGCCTTTTACCAGGTGAGGCACCACGCGATTCGCCTTGTCATATTTGTCGGTGGATTCATCGCTTTGGCCGCTGATGATCAGCGGCGTTCTGGCTTCGTCAATCAGAATTGAGTCGACTTCATCCACAATGCCAAAGTTGTGCCCGCGCTGCACGCACTCAGCCAGGTCAAACTTCATGTTGTCGCGCAGGTAATCGAAGCCGAATTCATTGTTCGTGCCGTAGGTCACGTCGGCAGCGTAGGCTTCGCGGCGCTCGTCGTCGTCCAGGTCATGCACGATTACGCCAACGCTCAGGCCCAGGAATCGGTAAAGCTTGCCCATCCACTCAGAGTCGCGCTTGGCCAGGTAGTCGTTCACCGTCACCACGTGGACGCCGTCACCACTCAACGCATTCAGGTAAACCGGCAGCGTGGCGACGAGCGTTTTGCCTTCACCGGTTTTCATTTCGGAAATCTTGCCCTGGTGCAGCACAATGCCGCCAATCAACTGAACGTCAAAGTGGCGCATGTTCAGAACGCGCCGGCCGCCTTCGCGGGCCACGGCAAAAGCTTCTGGCAGGATCTCGTCCAGTGCTTGGTTGCGTGCCTCGATCCGCCGCTTGGTCCATTCGTCAATCTGCCCGCGAATATCCTGGTCGGGAGCGGTCTTCATTTCGGCGGAAAGGCGGGTGATCTCGGTGTCCGCTTCCTGCGTGCGCTCTTTGATGCGCGCGCGGAACTCCGCCGTCTTGGCGCGAAGCTGCTCGTCCGTGAGCTGCTGCATCTGCGGCTCAAGGGCGTTCATTTGGTCAATCTGCGGACGCATCCGCTTGATTTCCCGTTCGTTACTGGTGCCAAAAACCTTGGCTAATGCTTTTCCTATCAAGTGTGGTTTTCCCTTAGAAGTTACTCGGTTGTCAGGACAAAGTTACTCAAATTAAAGCCTAACATATTGGATGAGGCTGGCCCGGCAGGCGGTTCGGCCTTCAGCTTGCCTCGACCGTATAATCTGCACCGGTTTCGCGGCGATTAATGTCCGGTGTTTCGGGTTATCTATTGCGTCGTTACGTGAGCCCGATCTCTGGTCCGTGTCATCCGTTTTAGCAGTGGTAAGCTTCTGGATTCTTTCCGATCTCTGCGCCTGCTTAGCGATTAGAAAATTATCGTAAAATGCTGTAAACAAACAACTTATACTAGCATTAGCCAATCAAGAAATCAAGAAGTTTCTCAAGCGTAACCCTTCCCCACTCGACCTGCCATCCCGAGCCGGAGCACGGAACAAACTCCTCATAACATTCGCAAACTCAAGTGCGTAGGCGAGGGAACTGCTCCGCATGCGCGAGAGGGTCACCGAAATCGTCTGTGGCCAGAGCTGCAGAAGTCGCCGCAACTTTAGCACCGGTCAATGACAACAATTAGGGTCTCCCATGCCCCAGCGCCGGAGAGCGCGAACCAGACTAGCCCAGGTGCGGAAGCCCTGGGTATCGTTAGCAGAAATAGATGCGAGCCCCGTAGGCGGCGAAACTAACTCTACTTAATGCTGTCATCCTGACCGAGTCCGAGCGACCGAGGGGAGCAAGGGCGAGTGGAAGGACCCCGGCGCTGTGTCCCGTACCATGCCGCATCAGGGCGTTCTCACCAGACACTCTCCTTAATTCATTACTCATGAAGCTCGCTCTCCGCTGATGGTAGTCTTTTACACGCAATGCAAGGCACACCCAAACCTGCCCAGATCGCTTCATGGGGACATCTCACCGGTTATCTTCTCATCACGGCGGGAATCACTGCCTGGGGCTTTCATATTCAAAAGGCTGGATTGGGAAATGCCCCGACCGGACAGCTCATAGATCACAGCCAGGTGATGAAAAACTACTTGCTCGTCATTCTGGCGGACTGCGCCTTGTTGTATTACTGCTGGGTCGGTGTCCATTGGCGTGGCGGCAATCTGGACACACTCTCCGGCGGGCTCTGGACCTCGTGGCGGATGCTGGCCAAAGATATCGCGATAGCAGTGCCGTTCTGGGTGTTGTGGGAAGCAACTGCCTATGGTGTGCACCGGCTGCTGGGACCGGGCGATACTGCTCGATCGGTAGCGGCTTTGTTGCCGCAAAGTTTGCTTGAAGTTCTGGTTTGGATTCTAGTGTCCATCACCGCAGGTTTTTGCGAAGAGTTGCAAAGCCGCGGTTATCTGCAACGTCAGCTCCATGCGTTGACCGGAAGCATTGTGGCTGCCGTCCTCGGGCAAGGCGTGTTGTTTGGCCTTATGCACAGTTATCAGGGTTGGAAACAGGTCACCGTGATCAGCGCGCTTGGAATCCTTTACGGAGCGCTCGCCGCGTGGCGCAGAAATTTGCGCGCGAACATCATTGCTCACGCATGGTCTGATGTCTGGGAAGGCTGGCTGAAACAGTTGGCATGGACTTAAGTTGGTGTGGATTTAGAAAGGCAAACCACTCTAACTAGTTCCTCAAAAGGACCTATCGCCAGCGACATCTTAAATCACCAAGCGCACCGTACCAGCAGTATGCCGTCCCGAGCCGTAGCACATGAAAACGGCCTGGTAGTATCCACAAGTTCGAGTGCGTAGGCGAGGGAACTGCTCCGCTGCTCTAAAGGGCAACTGAAATCGCTTACCGTCAGTCCTGCGGTGAAAAAAATTCAGTCAGATCGAATCAAAACGGTGTCCTGATACGGTGAATTAGAACTTAATTATCTTCGGTTGACGGCTCATGTCGAATTTAGAAATACATGCGTTTCCTGTGGCTTTACTGTGCCAACATTCATCGGTGTTCACTCTCGTACAAGTCCATCAAGGAACCCTTAGAATTCCTAATTACCCCAGTGACTGGAAGCTGGCAGGTAAAACACTCTACCCTTTTTGGTATGGCGCATTGGATGGTGGAACACGAAGCTTTGGCGGCCGTAGCTTTTGTCGGCTTGTCTCTCGCGCTCATCGCTCTTTTTGTGGCACTGGAGCGGCGTTACATGGAGCGCTGACAGCCCGCCGCAAAAATTACTTCTCATAAAAAAGCTCTGTTACCGCCGATTTGCCGACTCTCATTTTCGGCAATAAAAAAGCCCGCTACCTGGGCGGGCTCTTTCAAAAAGCTAACAGCTATCGATTGGACTGTTGTGCGGCTGCGCGCTGGGCCACAACCTTTCTGGCATTCTCCGCCAGCTCTTTGGCCTTGGGCAACTGGTTCAGTGCCGCGATCACTTGCGGATCGTTTTCCGCGCGTACTCGCAGGCCTTCTTCTTGTCCAAACTCTGAGATGAAGAGTTCCGTCTTAATGCTGGACTTGATGTAGTCCGAGCCTTCATTCAGGTCAGCTTCAGTAAACGGGATTTTCTGGGATTCCAGGAATTTGCGGAACTCCTGCATCACCGCGTCTGTGACTTCAAAATTCTTGTCCACATGGCGGTTGGCCAGATAGTGCTTGGCGAAATTGAAGAATGTGTATTTCACCAGTAGGGTATCTTCAAAATGCGTGGTTTTGAACGGCTTTACTTTTACGTCAGGAGTAATGCCGCCGCCGCCAAACATGGTGCGCCCGCTGTCCGTCAATTTCACTTCGTGGGAAGGCGTGGTGCTGTTCGTATTGGCGTTGTTGTTCGGATTATCTTCCTGTTCGCGGGCGTAATAATAATCGTAGAGAGAAACGCCGTTGTAATCGCGCTGGATCAGGCGTCCGCTCGGTGTGTAGTACTTGGCCGTAGTCAGCGCCAAACCGGTATTCTCAGACAACGGATACACCGTCTGCACCAGGCCCTTACCGAAAGTCACTTCGCCGACGATCAATCCACGATCATGGTCCTGGATGGCGCCGGAAACAATCTCCGCTGCTGAAGCCGTGCCACGGTTTACCAGTACAACTAGGGGATAATCTTTCCCACCATTGCCGTGTGCAGCCTTGTACATTTTTTCCGGTGAACTGCGCCCGTGATGCGAGACGATGACCTGTCCCTTCTTCAGGAATTTATCTGCAACGCCTACGCCTTCATTCAGCAGTCCGCCAGGATTGCCGCGCAGATCAAGGATCAGCCCTTTCAGGTCTCCAAAGCCTTGCAGCGCGTCTTCCACTTCCTGTTCCGTGGTTTCATTGAACGCCGTTACGTGCATGTAGCCGACGCCCGGCCGCACCAAGAATTTCAGGTCAACGCTGTTGCGCGGAATCTCGTCCCGAATTACGTTGAACTCAAGCGGCTTTTCAGCGGCTTCGCGCAGAATCGAAATATGTACGTTAGTGCCTTTGGGCCCCTTCAACAGGTCGGCAACGTCGCTCACGCTCATGTTGTCCGTTGCTTTGGCGTCGACGGCAATAATCACGTCGCCCGGACGCAGACCAGCTTTGTACGCCGGCGTCCCGGCGAAGGGAGCTACCACGATGATCTTGTTGTTGCGCGGGGCAATCTGCATGCCCACGCCGTAATACTTGCCGCTCTGCTCTTCACGCAGCAGCGAATATGACTTGGGATCGAAGAAGTTCGAGTGCGGATCCAGCACGTGCAGCATGCCGGGGATGGCGCCGTTATAAATCGCTTTGTCGGGATTTAGCGGTTCCGCGTAATTCTGTTCCACGAGGCTATAAACCTCTGAAAACTGCTTGAGGCTGTCGCGTACGTCACTGTCAGACGCGCCGGTTGGAGAAGAACCGCCTCTCTGGCTGAATGCGGCGGAACCTAATAAACCGCAGGTAACTATGATTAGGAGAACGAAAAAAAGCGAACGATTTGTTCCACGAGACATGAAAAATCCCTCGGCCGTTAAGCCTGATCCGAATTGCTCAAGACTAAAACCAGTATAACACTCATCCCATCACGAGCTTACATGCATTTCGTCCCGTGTGGGATTCGATAACCTGCTACTCTGAAACCACGGTAACAAGCACTCTTCCTTACCTTCTTACCTTCTGTGAGATGCTCATTTTTGCCGTAAAGCTGCGGAACATTTTCAATTGGAAAAGTTAATGAAAAATCCCCCTCTTTTTTAAGAAGAGCTGCGGTATTATGAGGGGATAAGCTTATGGACTTCGGTTTTTCTGGCGAGGTTTTTTTTATAATGCTTCTGGCGCTCATCCTGTTTGGGCCCAAGAAGTTACCTGAACTCGCCCGCACGTGGGGCAAATTCATGGCAGAGTTCAAAAGGGCCAGCAATGAGTTTCAGGGCCAGATTCACGACGAAATCCGCAAACTTGAGCTTGAAGAAGTGAACCCCGCCAAACACCTGGAACCGGAGATCGCCAAAATCTCCAGCGATGAGGACCTCTCTATACAGGGCGCCCTCAACCGCCTGACCGAGCGCATGAAGAACACAGTCGCGCAGGATCACGATGTCTGATTTAGTGGCAGAACCCGAACATAAGGAAATAGAGCGGGAATTGCGGCAAGCGGGCTCAATGAGCCTGTTGCAGCATCTGGAAGAGCTGCGCAAATGCATCATCCGTTCGGCGGCTGCCGTAGCAGTTGGTTTCGGCGTTTGCTGGTATTTTGCTCAGAACACGATATACCCGGTTATTGAGAAGCCGATCCTGGTTGTTTTCAAGAAATACAACATTGATCCGCACCTCACCTACCTGAGCCCTACCGATCCATTCAACCTATATCTGAAGGTCGGATTGATGGCCGGCATTTTTGTGGCTTCTCCTGTGATCTTGTATCAGGTCTGGAGCTTTATCTCGCCGGGACTTTATCGCCACGAGAAGCGCTTTGTTGTGCCGTTTCTTATGCTTTCCGTAGGGCTGTTTTTAGCCGGAGGGTATTTCGGATACAGGGTCATTTTTCCCGTAGCCATGGATTTTCTCATCGGCAGCTACGGCGCAAATTTTCGGGCGAACATCACCATTGACGCCTATACCAAGTTGTTCCTCACCATTATCCTGGGCCTCGCCATAATCTTTGAGATGCCCATTGTGCTCGGCTTCGCCGGGATGATGGGTGTTGTAAATGCCAAGTTCCTCTTCAAACACCTTCGGGGAGCCGTGCTGATTTGCGTTACGCTCGCAGCCATACTCAGCCCGACGACCGACATTATGAACCTGACCATCTACGCTGCTCCCATGGTGATTCTCTATATCGGAAGCATCGGACTTGTGTGGCTGGTCCACCCAAGGCAGCGCCGCAAGCGCGCAGAAAAGCGCAAGGAAAAAGACAGGGAAGATGGTAGATCGCTCTAAACGCCTCGTAGAATGAAGGACGTGGTTTTTGGAATCTGTGTGGCAAAGGAGCGCAGGCGTGATCTTGTGTCTACGAATAAGTGCTGCTTTCATTCTGGTGCTTTCTCTCACCGGGGCAGGATGTTCCAACGATAAGGCGGCTTCTGCAGCCAGCGAAACATCCTCGCAGCAATCGGCCAATCAATCTGCCAGTCCATCAAGCTTGCCTGCGAAAGCGGTAGAGCCGGCAGGACCGGCGTTGCATATCGATGCCGCGCGCGCCATGCAGTACACCAAAGAGATTGTCGCCTTCGGGCCTCGCTGGGACAGCAGCAAGCCCATTGAGCAGGTGCGTGCCTATATCAAAGGAAAACTAAAGGGCGCTCAGGTGGAAGAAGATTCATTTGTGGCTGATACTTCCGCCGGCAAGATGCCCATGACCAACATCATTGCCAAGTTTCCTGGGTCCAAAGATGGCATTATCGTACTGGGCTCGCACTACGAAACAAATTACTGGCTGCGCAACACACCATTTGTCGGCGCAAATGACGGCGCGGCCACCAGCGCTCTTCTGCTGGCCATTGCTGATCAGCTTCGCGGCAAAAAGCTGGAAGGCTATAGCATCTGGATCGCCTTTCTGGACGGCGAAGAATCATTCACCCGGCAGTGGCGCACCAATGATGCGCTGTGGGGCAGCCGTCACTTGGCCAAGAAGCTGCAGGATGATGGCACCAGCAAAAAAGTAAAAGCGTTCGTGTTGGCAGATATGATTGGTGACGCCGATCTTGATATCTGTCGCGACGAGAACTCAACTCCGTGGCTTGAGGATCTTTTGCTTCAGGCCGCGACTAGCCTCGGCTATCAGTCCCACTTCTTTGCTTCAACAACCGCCGTGGAAGATGACCATATCCCGTTCGCCCACGCGGGCATGCCCGTTCTGGATGTCATTGATATCGACTACGGCTATAACAACAGCTTCCATCACACGGTTCAAGACACGGTAGACAAATTGAGCGTCGACAGCTTAAAGATCAGCGGTGACGTGATTCTGGAAACGATCCGGCTGATCAATGGCATGGGCGATAATCCGCCGCCTGCGCCGAAGCAAAAGGTGCCATCGTAAGCAGGGATTTCACGCTGCCTTCCGCGGGGCCACTTCGGCCGGCTTTGGTGGCTGCACATAGACCTCGCCATCTGAAATCTTGATGGAATAAACCTTGATCTTCTCCTGCGCCGGCCCAGCGACCACTCTTCCGCTACGGATATCGAACTGCGAACCATGCCACGGGCACTGCACGGTGCAGCCGATTAGAGCGCCATCGGAAAGCGGCCCGCCTTTGTGGGTGCAATGGTCGCTGAAAGCAAATAGCCCTTCTGAACAACGTCCAACAACTACGCGCTCTGTGCCGACAGTCACCAGCAGCACCTGGCCATCGCCTAACTCGCTCTGGTTGCATACAGGCTTGCTCCATGATTCGATGGTGCGCGTCTTCAATTTGCCAGCGCTGGCGTATAGGCGTTCCACGCCAATTTGGTTGCGATAAACGAGTGTGCCGCCCAGCCAACCAGATATTGCGACAATCACGACACCGATTGCCATCAGGAGCAAAGTTGCGCCATCGGGCATTGCTGAAGGGGAGCCCAGCCGGTAGGCAACATAAATAAAGAGCAACAAGGCAAAGCTATTCAACCCGCCATGCAGAAGTCCTCGGTTCTTGGCGCTGGACTCCGGCGGGACGGTGTAAAGCCAGTCGATCACTCCGGCTGCTGCGGCCAATATGGCCATGACGCAGCCTGCAATTATCGAGTAAAATCCTGCGGCCCAAAGTCCCGCATTTGAGCCTCTGGCGCCAATCAAATCGAAAATGGACCCAGCGACCCATAGCGCAATTGGAAACCCTACTAGCATGGGATGAATGGGATGGCCTTGTACGGATGCTTTCGAGCGCATGGTATTTACCTTTCTGCATAATGGGATACTTGGGTTCCATCTGGAGGATGCCTGTGTTGGGTGAGGGCAGCTTTTCTGACACCCCCGCTCTGAGCCGATATAATCCGAACATGGCCAAACTCATCGGGCTTGCTATCATGGGCAACTCTGGGCGGCCACGCTAAATCATCCATGCACTTCTGGTTCTGGATTGTCTTTAACGCTGTTATCCTCTTGTTGCTGTTTCTCGACCTCACGGTCATAAGCCGCAAGCACCGCCGGATTCCATTCAAACAGGCGATGCTCATGAGCGCCTTCTGGATCGGTTTGGCAATGGCGTTTGCCGTGTTCGTCCACCAATGGTTCGGCGCAACAAAATCACTTGAGTTCTTGACAGGCTACCTGCTGGAAGAAGCTCTCAGCGTTGATAATTTATTTGTTTTCATCCTGTTGTTTGCTTATTTTAAAGTTCCGCCTGAAGAAGAAAAAACCGTTTTGTTCTGGGGAATTATCGGCGCATTGATTATGCGCGGCATTTTTATCGCAGCCGGCGTAGCCCTGGTGCAGCGCTTCCATTGGATTCTTTACGTCTTCGGAATCTTTCTGATCTGGACCGGCTTCCAGCTCATGCGTGGAGGAGACAAGGAGCAGGACCCCTCGCGCAACATTGTTTTGAAATTTTGCCGGCGCTTCCTGCCGCTCACGGATAGCTACGAGGGCAAGAACTTTTTTGTCCGCCGAGAAGGACGAACCTTTGCGACACCCCTGTTTGTCGTTCTGCTGGTGGTAGAGACTACTGACATTCTCTTTGCCACGGACTCGATTCCGGCCATCCTGGCCATCACCCGAGACCCTTTCATCGTTTACACTTCAAACGTTTTTGCCATTCTGGGGCTTCGTTCCATGTATTTTGCCCTGGCAGGCATGATGAAGCTGTTCCATTACCTGAATTATGGGCTGTCAGTGGTCTTAATATTTATCGGGGCCAAGATGTTGTTGCCGGAGAGATACCACGTCCCGACGTGGGCGGCGCTGGCAGTAGTGGCAGGTGTACTTGGCCTTTCAGTGCTGGCTTCAGTTCTGTTTCCGAAAACAGAATCACCTAATTCGCCAGCGGAGCCTAATTAGGAAGAGCGCCCGGCTTAAGTGACATCAGCAGGGCAAATTGCTGTTCCGGTGAAAGCCCGGTTGAGTTCTTGCGGCGTGCGGCGCCAATACGGTCTTCCGGCAGCATTCCGGCCCGGTCCATGTCTTCATTGGAAAGCTTCAATTCGCGCAGTCCCCAAAAGCGCGTGCGAATGGCTTTGTGGTGCTCGTTGATATAGCTGATTTCATGCTCCGTAATCATAGACAGCGCCTTTTCGTAGGCGTCCTGGGGGGAGTCGGCAAAAATTACACGCGTCTTTTTATGGACCAGATTTTGAGGATCGCCTTCCAGGGTTACTTCTTCTGTGAGCTCTGCTATGTACCAGCGATCATCTGTCTGCGACGAATGGGGCATGTTATTCCTTTTCAACAGGTTGTGCGGAGCCTTTCGGAACAAAAACCTACCCTAAGATTCTTCAAATCTCCAGGGCCCGCGACAGATTTTGAGCCTTACCCTATTAAGGGTATGTGGAGTGCCTGAAAAATAGAGGTTTTGAAAAAAATATTTGTTCCTGGTTTTATTTAGTTAGCTTAATGGTTCAAGTTGAGGAACCGAAGGGACCTAACAAGGGGGCAAATTTTCGGCAAAACCGCTCCAAACTTATTTGGCTGACCCCAAAGTAACTTGAAGGATGGTTATTAATCGTGAGACGATACATTATCGTCAGCGCTTCTCTCCAAATCTGGCGGGGCCATGGATTTCCATGGCCCTTTGGTTTTCAGGAAGGTTTCTTTCGCCTAAACGAAGCGGACACCCTTTTCGCCCACAATTGAGTGCTTCTTGAATTTTGTATCTTCGTGTCCAGGGTAGTCGGTGCGATAGTGCGCCCCGCGGCTTTCCAGCCGGGCCAGTGCTGAACGCGCAATCAACAGTGCCGTTGTATGGATATTTCTGGCTTCGCAGTTGCGTCGCGAAGTCTCTGGCGGCGCCTCCTGTGCTGATGCTTGAAGTTGTTGTATTGCCTCCGTCAGGCCCTGACGTGAACGCACAATCCCAACCTTGTTCCACATCAATTGCTGAACGCCATGAATGAAGGCCTCAACGTCAATTCTTGCTTCTGAATTTTTCGGCGGTTCCGGCTCTGTGCTCGCCGGATGTTGAGTCTGTTTCGCCTCCCTGATCATCGTATTGGCAGCTCGCGCTCCAAAAACCAGGCCTTCCAGCAGGGAATTGCTGGCTAACCTGTTGGCACCGTGGACTCCGGTGCAGGCTGCTTCGCCGGCGGCATAGAGTCCAGGCAGGCTGCTGCGCGCATCAAGATCGGTGCGGATTCCGCCCATAAGATAGTGGGCTGCTGGCCGAATCGGCACTTCATCAACCGTAAGGTCAATGTTGTATTTCAGGCAGGTCTCATAAATTCGAGGGAAGCGCGCTCTGATGTGGTCCGCCTTCAAGTGGGTCAAATCCAGATAAACCACCGGGTCTTTCAGTCGACAGACCTCCAACTCATGCGCAATGGCGCGTGCCACCACGTCGCGCGGCGCAAGTTCTCCGGCCTCATGATATTTCGACATGAATCGGTGGAGTTCAGAATTACGCAGCACAGCGCCTTCTCCGCGAAGGGCTTCTGAGAGCAGGAATCGGGGAGCGTTCTTCACGTAGAGCGCAGTGGGATGGAACTGCACAAACTCCATATCACTGATCTCCGCTCCGGCATGGTACGCCATGCCAACTCCGTCCGCTGTGGCGACAGCAGGATTGGTGGTGTTGCTGTAAACGTGGCCTGCGCCGCCGGTGGCCAGCAGTACTGCTCCACCCACTAGTGTGTGGGCTTCCCCGGATCCTGAGATCAGGCGCACACCCACCACCCGGCCTGAGTCAACGCAAAGACTTGCAGTAAATTCGAATTCTGAGAATGAAATATTTTTGAGCGAAGAGGCTTTTGCATACAGGGCCCGTCCAATCTCCCGGCCGGTGGAGTCGCCATGCGCGTGCAGGATGCGGTCACGGCTATGCGCGGCTTCGCGCGTAAACGTCAGCTTTGTTCCTTTACGGTCAAACTGCGTGCCCCAATCGATCAATTCCTGTATGCGCTCGGGGCCTTCTTCCACCAGCACGTGCGCTGCGTCCGCATTCACGATTCCGTCGCCGGCGTTAATCGTGTCTTGCAGGTGCAGGCTGATTTCATCTTCGTCGCTCAGGGCAACGGCGATTCCGCCCTGCGCATATTGCGTGGCCGATTCAGTAAGTTCCTGCTTGGCCAGCACCAGCACTTTGCCGGCTTCAGCCAAAGCGATGGCCGCGCGCAGACCCGCGACGCCTGCGCCGACAACAATGAAGTCCACCTGTGAAGGAGGTTTTTTCATGTTGCGGAAATGGTATCAGAGGAATCGGGCGACCTGCCCGTTTACCCGGCAAAGTCGGAAGTCCCGTACTTCCGTTGGGCCGCAAACGTTACGACTGGCCATCCCAGCCGATTTTTTCGGTGCATCATTTATCATCAACCCTACGTGCAAAAGATCCGCGTTAGAACGAAACCGAATGCGTATATCGTCCAGGTGGGGGCAGGTTTGTTGCGCCGTGCCGGTCGCGAGGTGCGGCGAGTATTGCCATCCTCCGGCAGCCGCGTGTTCGTTATCACCTCGCCCAACGTGCGCCGCCATTGGGGCGAGGCATTGGAAAAATCATTGCGCGATGCCCGCCTGCCATATGAAGTTTTGGAAATGCATGACGGCGAACCGGCCAAACGGCTGCACACTGTGGAACAGCTGGCGGAAAGCCTGGTGGACGCCAAGGCTGACCGCAAGTCGCTCCTGGTGGCCTTTGGCGGCGGCGTTGTAGGCGACAGCGCTGGTTTTCTTGCCGCAGTTTTTATGCGCGGTATCCCTGTCGTCCAGATTCCAACCACCGTGGTGGCGCAGGTGGATGCCAGCATCGGCGGCAAGACCGGGGTGAATTTGCGCGGCGGCAAAAACCTGCTTGGATCCTTTCATCAACCCAGCGCCGTTCTGGTTGATCCGGATATTCTGGCGACGCTGGATGATCGCGAATTTCGCTCCGGCCTGTTCGAGTCGCTCAAGTGCGGCGTGATACGCGATCGCAATCTGTTTGATTTTATGGAGCGCAATTCCAAAAAAATTCTTGGCCGCGATTCGCGGACATTGCAGCGCGTGATCGGCGATTCCATCCGTGTGAAAGCCGATGTCGTTTCCGCCGATGAAAAAGAATCAGGCTTGCGCCGCATCCTGAACTTCGGCCACACGATTGGTCACGCACTGGAAGCAGCTACGGATTATTCGCAATTCCTGCATGGCGAAGCGGTGGCCTGGGGCATGATCGCTGCGGCGGCGATGGGGCGTGACTCGGGCGCGTGCAATGCAGAAACGGCGGAGAGGATCACAGCGGCCACGCGGTTGTATGGCCCGTTGCCTAACGTGTTATGCGATGCTCAAAGCATCCTGGGACGTCTTGGGGCAGACAAAAAAACCATAGCGGGAGCCGTACATTTTGTTCTTCCGCAGAAAATCGGTAAAGTGACGATTTCCAGCGGCGTGCCGCCGGGCATTGTCCGCAATGCCGTGGAGTTGATCAGAAACCATGCCTGATCCAGCCAAGACCTCCACCGTCCATCCCAATAAGCCCGCCACAACGAATCTTTCCAGCGGCGTGCGGGGAACCACGCCCGCAGGGACATCCGACGAGCGTTCCGCCGCGCATGCCGTACGGCAGATGTTCGATGAGATCGCTCCGCGCTATGACTTTCTAAACCATGTTCTTTCCATGAACGTCGATCGGCTATGGTGGCGGCGTACAGCCAGAACTTTTAGCCACATTCTTTCCCGGAGCAACGCCTGCGTGCTTGATCTGTGCGCGGGGACTGGTGATATGTCCGTGGCCATGCGCGCCGTGGCGTCGCGACAGAAGAGCATGGCCGCAATCATAGCGCTCGATTTTTCCCACATGATGCTGCAGCACGGCCTCCCCAAATTCAGCGCCAAAAGTATCCAGCCAGTAGAGGCTGATGCTCTCCGGCTTCCATTGGCCGATAGCAGCGTGGACCTGGTTGTGTCGTCGTTCGGCTTCCGCAATCTGGCAAATTATGATGCAGGTCTGCGCGAGATCTTTCGCGTGCTCAAACCGCAGGGTGAAGTCGGCATTCTTGGATTTCAGCGAGCCCGGCGGCCTGTTGGGAAAACTCTATGGCTTCTATTTTCGCAAAGTGCTGCCGCGCATTGGGACAATGATTTCCGGCGTGCGCGGCCCGTATGAGTATCTGCCCGCCTCAGTCCACAAATTTCCCGCTCCTCAGGAAATGCTCAAGCGCATGGAATCAGTCGGCTTTCAGGATGTGAGCTGGACGCCCTATACCTTTGCAATTGCGGGCCTGTATCGCGGAAAGAAGCAGCGACAACTCTGATCAGTGTCATCAGTGTTCATCAGTGGTGGGATTTTCACTCATTGCTCCGGTGTAAATCGCCATACCGACGACTGCATCCACGCCGATGGCATCCAGTTGGTCCACTTCAGCGCGTGAACGGATGCCGCCTGCCACGATCATCTGCTTCTTGGTAAGCGCGGCCAGTTCCTGCGCCATCTCAATCGGGAAAGCCGGTCATGGTCCCTTCAGTATCGATATGGGTGTAAAGAAAAGCGCTGCAATACTGATCGAGAGCTTCGGACCATATCTTTTGGATCGACGGCGGTGCTCTCCTTCCAACCTTGTACAGCGACTTTGCCTTTGCGCGAGTCGATGGCAAAAGTGAGATGTTCTATGCCCAGAGTTTCAGCCGCCATCGATGCAAGCGCCGTGTCGATCGCGCCATCCTTCAGCAGAGCAGAGCCATAGATCACCCGCCGCGCGCCGAGCGCGAGCAACTCCGCCCCGCGCGCGACGTCGCGAATACCTCCGCCTGTCTGGCAGGGAAGTCGCTTGCAGATCATTGCAATCAGACTCACGATTGTTGCCGCGTCCCATGGCAGCATCCAGATCGATGAGTTGCACTAGCGGATACGCGGAAAAGCGCTCAATCCAATATTCAAAGTCGTCAAATTCCAGAGCTTTCTTTTCGCCCTGGACAAGCTGCACGATCTTGCCGCCCATCAGATCAATGGAAGGAATCAGCACGGCCACCTCATGGGAATGCCTTCTGCGAAGAAGCGTCTGCTTGAGCTCAGCGACGCCATGCGTGCCGAAAGTGAAAAATGGAAGCCGCCAGCGCGGCGTCGGCATGGCCGGCGGAAAAGACTTCGACAAAATGCTGTGCGTTGCCTGCGCCACCGGAGGCAATCACCGGAATCGAAACCGACGAAGCAATAGCCGAGGTAAGCTCACAGTCAAAGCCCAGGCCGGTGCCGTCGCGGTCCATGGATGTGAGAAGTATTTCGCCTGCGCCGCGCTGTTCGGCTTCGCGCGCCCACTGTAGCGCCTTCTTGCCGGTGGCAGTCCGCCCGCCAGAGACGAAGACCTCGGCGGCATCGACTGAGCCCCGTTCCGCGACGCGCGTCAATGGCGACAATTACCGCCTGCGAGCCAAAGCGTCCGGCAATCTCGCCGATAAGCGCCGGATTGGCAAGCGCCGCAGAGTTGATGCTGACCTTGTCTGCGCCGGCATCAAAGACTCTGCGCGGCATCTTCCAGCGTCCGAATGCCGCCGCCAACAGTGAACGGCACAAACAGATCGCGGGCTGCGCGGCGTACAGTTTCCACCAGCGTCTTGCGGCCTTCAGTAGTTGCGGTGATGTCGAGCAGCACAATCTCGTCCGCCCCGGCCGACGCATGTGCGACTGCCAGTTCGGCGGGATCGCCCGCATCGCGCAATTGCTGGAACTGGACGCCCTTGACGACGCGTCCGGCATCCACGTCAAGGCAGGCGATGATGCGCTTGGCCAGCCACGGGGTCCCCGGCAAGCCGGGGTTTGGCTTGCTGGGGTGGAGCGGCTCAGAGGGCACAGAAATTCTCCAGGATTTTCAAGCCTGCTTCGGCGGATTTCTCAGGATGAAACTGCACGCCGAAAACATTGTCCCGTTCCACGGCAGCAGAAAATGCGCCGCCATAATTTGTGCAGGCCGTAGTCTCTGTCGATCACGGGCGCGCGGTAAGAGTGTGTGTAATAAACAAACGCGCCGCTGTTCACGCCCTTGAAGCAGACGCGATCCGTGCTCGAACCTCAATTTGGTTCCAGCCGACGTGCGGCGACTTGACCGAAGCAGGGAAGCGCGAACATTCGCCGGCGAACAAGCGCAGCGCCCGGAGTCTCCGGCGCTTCAGTGCTTCCCGCAAAAAGCCACTGCATGCCGACGCAGATTCCCAGAAACGGTTTACCGCTCTTGATGGCATCGAGCACCGGAGCGCGCAGGTGTTCATTGAGCGATTGGCAGCGGCTGAAGTGGCCAACTCCCGGCATAACGATTTTCTGCGCCGCAGCGATGACGGAAGGATCTGAAGTTACCTGCGCGTCGAGAGCCAAGATGCTCCAGCGCTTTTTTTACCGAGCTGATGTTCCCCGCGCCGTAGTCGACAATGGCGATCATAGAAGGCCCTTGGTGCTCGGCAGCATTCTGGCCAATTGCTTATCGCGCGAACAGGCCACGCGCAATGCGCGGGCAAAGGCCTTGAACAGCGCCTCAATTTTGTGGTGGTTAGAGCGTCCGTAGACCGTCTTGAGATGGACATTGGCCCGCGCGCCGCGCGCAAAGCCCTCAAAAAAGTCATATACCAGTTCCGACTGCAAATCGCCCACCAGCCGCGTTTTGACCTGCGTGTTTACCACTGCTGCTGCACGTCCGCTAAAGTCGATCGCCGCCAGTCCGAGCGTCTCATCCATCGGCATCAGGAAATATCCGGCGCGCATGATGCCGCGCTTATCTCCAAGCGCCTTGTGGAACGCTTCACCCAGCGCGATGCCAACGTCTTCCACCGTGTGATGCTGATCCACGTCGAGGTCTCCTGTGGCCTTTAGCTTCAGGTCAAAAGCGCCATGGCGGGCAAAAAGTTCCAGCATGTGATCCAGAAACCGGATGCCGGTGGAAATTTCATAACGGCCGCCCCCTTCAATGGTCAACGTGAGCTTGATCTGGGTTTCTGTGGTGACCCGCTGGATGGACGCCTTTCTCATCGCGCTGCCTGATTCGCGGTCGGTAGTTGAGAGAGCACCTGCTTCAGCTCGGCCATCAGGCGTTCCATCTCCTGCTGCTTGCCGATGGTGATGCGCACGCAGCCTTCGCAGTCAGGACGGTCGCGCAGAGAAATGCCGCGAGCACGTAATGCGTCGAGAATAGCTTTTTTCTCTTGGCCAAAACGGGAGAGGATAAAATTTCCATGGCTCGGCCAGCATTTGAAACCAAGCTGTTCCAACTCCTTGCGCAGCCATTCCCGGCTGGCGATTACCTGGGCAACGTAGTCGGCGACAAACTGCCGATCGGCCAGAGCCTCTGCCAGACACTCTATAGCAAATGCATTCACATTGAAGGGCGTCGCCATGCGCCGCAGCACTGACATCTGTTCCTGATCGCCTACCATCACGCCCAGCCGAAGGCCAGCCAGTCCATAAGCTTTGGAAAATGTGCGTGCAACAAACAGATTAGCCAGCTTGCCCACCTGGTCGAGCATCGTCTGGCCGTAGAAATCGAAGTAGGCTTCATCCAGCAGGATGGCAGCATCGGGCGCGGCCTGAATGATTTGCAGAATGCTGGATCGCGGCACGTCAATACCAGTGGGATTATTGGGATTGCAGATCACGACAATCCGGGTCCTGGCCGTCAGAGCATTCAGCACGCGCTCCAGAGGAAAGCTGAACTCCGGTCCTGTGGGAACGCGAATGACCTTCGCATGTTCCATTTGGGCAAACACTTCATACATTGCGAACGTGGGAACCACAATGACGATTTCGTCCTGCGGCTCCAGATAGGCGCGGCAGAGAAGGTCAATTGCTTCGTCCGCGCCGTTGGCGAGCAGAAGCTGCTGCGGCGCGACGCCCAGAAAATCCGCCACCAGCTTCTCCCCGGCCTCGCGTCGCGGATACAGCGCCAGCGTGCGCGCATCCATGCTGTTCAATTTGGCAAGGACGCGCGGCGAGCAGCCGGTGGTGCTCTCGTTCATGTCCAAGCGGAGATCGATGTTAGGACCGCTGAGCGGTGAATGGTATTCGCGCATCTCGCGGACGCACTGGCGCGCCTTAAGCATTTGCTGACCTCACTCGAATGGATTGTGCGTGGGCTCCCAGACCCTCGGCTTCCGCCAGCGTGACTACCGCCGCAGCGATGCGATCCAGCCCATCGCGTGAAAGCTGCTGGACAGAGATGGTCTTAACAAAATCCTGCACACCAAGTCCACCACGAAAGCGCGCAGCACCGCCGGTGGGAAGCACGTGATTGGGGCCTGACGCGTAATCACCCGCCGCCTGCGGAGAATAGTCGCCGATGAAGATCGACCCTGCATTACTAACATGCGCAAGGTCTTCTTCACTCACAGTGATGTGCTCGGCGGCAATGCGGTTGGCAAGTTCCAGAGCTTGTTCATGGGATTCAGCCACCAGAATCGCGCCATGCTCTTTGAGAGAAATCTTGGCGATTTCATTTGCGGCGGCGGCCAGCCTTACTTCTTCAGCGACTCTTGCGGCCAGCTCGTCTGACGATGTAATGAAAACTGCCAGAGTATCGGGGTCGTGTTCTGCCTGCGCGACCAAATCGGCGGCGATGAATCGCGGGTCGCCGCGCTCGCTCACAATTAAAACCTCGGTTGGTCCGGCGAGAAAGTCGATGCCGCAATCGAAGGCAACAAGCTTTTTTGCGGCGGTCACAAACAGGTTTCCTGGCCCTACGATCTTATCGACCTTGGTGACACTTGCGGTCCCATAGGCAAGCGCGGCAATGGCCTGTGCTCCGCCGATCCTATAAAACTCGCGCACGCCAAGAAAGTGCGCAGTGGCCAGCGTTTCTGGCGCAGGTCGCGGAGATACTACGCGGATTTCCTGGACGCCGGCCACCTGGGCCGGAATCACAGTCATTAGCATGGTGGAAGGCAGAGGATAGCGGCCTCCGGGAACGTAACAGCCCGCAGACTGCAACGGTCGCACCACCTGGCCGACATTGATTCCCGGCGCCACGGCATTGCGCCATTGCTGTGGCTTTTGCCATTCGCAGTATTGCCGGATGTTGCCGGCGGCGACTTTCAGTGCCTGCTTGAAGTCTTCCGACACTGCACACCAGGCCTGCTCGAGCTCTGCATCGGTAACGCGAAGCGGCTGCTTCGCTTTCAGGCCATCCAGCTTTTCAGCGTAGCGGCGCAAAGACCTTGTCGCCGTTCTTGCGGACATCGGCAACTATCCGTCCAACAGTTCTTTCCACGCGAGCCAGGTCGGCAGCGCCACGCTGTTCCAGCGTGCGAACAAAGGCTTCCGCTTTGCGGCCGCGCAGCGTGCGCATTAGAGCACCACCTTGTTCAAAGGATACTCAACAATACCTTCGGCTTTGGCGGCTTTGAGTTGCGGCATGATCTTCCACGCCGTGGATTCCTCAATGATTGTATTCACCGCCACCCATTCGCTGTCGCTCAGGGTGGAAATCGTTGGCTTCTGCAAAGCGGGCAGCACGGACAGAACGCCGGGCAGGTCTTGCTTGCGGACATTGAGCATGAGGCCAACGCGGCCCTGGGCGTAGATAGCGCCGGAGAGCATCAGGGCGAGATTCTCAATCTTGCGGCGTTTTTCATCGCTGGCCCACGCAGTCTTATTGGCGATGAGTTGCGTACTGGACTCCATAATGGTTTCGATGATGCGCAGGCGATTGGCGCGAAGCGAACTGCCGGTTTCAGTGATCTCCACAATGGCATCGGCCAAAGTGGGAGGTTTTACCTCGGTAGCGCCCCAGGAGAATTCAACCTTTACCGGAACGTTGCGGGCAGCAAAGAAATTGCGCGTCACGTTTACCAGCTCGGTTGCGATAATCTTTCCGGCCAGATCCTCCGCTTTCTTGAACGCTGAATCCTCCGGCACGGCAAGCACCCAGCGCACCTTCCCGAGTCCCTGCTTCGCATACGTTAACTCTGCGGCTGTCTGTAATTCCAGGCCGCTTTCCACGACCCAGTCTTTGCCGGTAAGGCCGCAATCGAGCGCACCGTGATCAACGTAACGGGCCATCTCCTGCGCGCGGATCAGCATGCACTCAATCTCAGGATCGTCGGTGGCGGCAAAATACGAGCGGCTGTTGGTGTAAACGTTCAAACCGGCGCGCTTGAACAGAGCAATGGTGGATTCCTGCAAACTTCCTTTGGGCAATCCAACGCGCAGCTTCATCGCGTAGCCTCCACGGTTTTGATCGAGAGCGGATCAGTGAAGCATGATTTTGTGCCAGTGTGGCATACCAGGCCATCACCTTCCACGTGCACGCGGAATAACACCGTGTCATGGTCGCAATCCGTAAATGCGGAAATCACGCGCAAACGGTTGCCGGAAGTCTCGCCTTTCATCCACAGTTTTTGCCGGGTGCGAGAATAAAACGTAACGTAGCCGGTTTCCAGCCGTGCGCGAGTAAGCTTCAGAATTCATGAATCCTACCATCAGCACCTCGCCCGTGGAGTCTTCCTGCACGATGGCAGGCGCCAGGCCATCCATTTTGTCAAAATCAATCTGCATGTGTCCTCACAATGTCTTACTTCAACAGGGCGCAAAACAAAAAGCCCGCCGATTTGTTTGAGCCGGCGGGCCTTTAATCTTTAATAAGTGCGCTGTAATTTAACTTTTACAGGCCTCCGCCGACACGTTCGCCGCGTAATGGTGGTGATGATGATGGCGATGTGTGAAGGAAACCATGAGCCGTTATGCTAGCGAACACGCCTTGATGTGTCAATTGCAAAAGTGAGGGGTGCCACATGGCTACTCGGTGTATCCGCGAACCCGCCGGCCGGCAAGCACAAGGCCGATAGCGGCGATCAATTCCTGGGGCGAGTCACTTAAGATAAAATCTGCGCCGGGAATTTCAGGCGAATGAAAGCACATTTCAAGAATCGGCAGACCTGGGTAGTATTGGTTTACGGTCTGGGCGATTTTGCGTTTTTCAACTCCCCGGAAACCATGGCCAATTAAGGCCAGGTCCACCTTTTCAATCTTGCCCAAACTTTCAACTTCGGCCAAAGTCAGCGCAGAACAAACATTAAATCCCTGCTGTTCCAACAGCAATTGCCGAGTTGTTTGGAGAACTTCGTTGGAAGCAACAGACAGTATTGTGGCCATGAATGATTTGAGCTGAATTGAGCCTTGATTTTTTCGGATTATACCGTAAGCCATTCATATTGCGTACACATAGTTCGCTGGATTTGCACAAATACAAGAATGAAGCTGCTGCATTGGCCGAGTGGAAACTGAAGGCACTTCATTAGTACAGTGCCCTTGTCATGATCATTAGAAATCTTTTACTATCTACAGCGATTCCCGGAAGCGGGCGAATCGACCTCTGACCAAGGACCCATAGTGCGAAAGAAATATCGTCCGGGAGATGTGGTACCGGAAAGCGGAATTTACAGGGTGACGCACGATTCGCACCGTTTGATGCATGAGGCTACCCTGCTGGGCGGCCAGAGGTTCCCGATTTGTCGGCGATGTAAGGACGATGTCCGATTTGAGTTGCGCCGCGCGGTCAGGAATCCTACCCAAATTACTTCCGGTTATCACGCCATCCTTGAAGATTATCCTGATGTGGAACCATACATCGTTCACTGATCTGAGCAAAAACAGAATAACTTTTTCCCGCTGTCGTTCCGTTCGCAAATAATAATGCCATTCGCAAATAAACCCCCATCGCAAAATATGGTCTTTCTGGCGCGATTGAAGAGGTGTGTTTAAATCATCCAGTGGAAACGCGCGAGATAGGTCAGGAATTTCGTCCCATGCTGCGGCTGGCTGCGCCGCTTGCGCTCACTGAGCTGGGATGGCTGGCCATGGCATTTACTGACACCGTGATGGTGGGCCGGCTGCCAGACAGCGCAATTGCCATTGGCGCGGTAAGCCTGGGGAGCACGTTGTTTTATACCGTGGGAATCTTTGGCAGCGGCGTGATGCTGGGCATGGACACGCTGGTGGCGCAGGCTTATGGCGCGGGCCGGCTGGAAGAGTGCCATCGCACCATGTGGAATGCTCTTTATCTGGCATGCATTCTTTCGCCCATTTTGATGGCTTCCGTCCTGGCATTTCTGCCACTGTTTGGCCATTTTGGCCTTGCACCGGCACTGGTGGGCACGACCATTCCATTTCTAAAGGCGCTGGTTTGGAGCACGCTGCCGCTGGCGCTTTACTTCGCTTTACGCCGTTACTTGCAGGCCATGCATATTGTGAAGCCTGTGGTATTTGCCCTGGTATCTGCGAACCTGGTGAATCTGGCAGGGAACTGGGTGCTGGTTTACGGGCATCTTGGCGCGCGGGCATTTGGCGTGGCGGGCAGCGGATGGTCGACGTGTATCTCCCGCGTATATATGGTCGTGGTGCTGGCGATTGCGGCGGTCTACTATGACCGCAAGCGATCCAGCGGATTGTGGAGCGCTTCGCGGCGACTTGAACTGGAAAGGATTCGCCTGCTCCTGCGGCTGGGACTTCCGGCGGCAGCGCAGCTGTTGCTGGAAGTTGGAGCGTTTGCCATGGCGACTTTCCTCATCGGCAAGCTGGGCGCGGTGCAGCTTGCCGGACACCAGATTGCACTGAATGTCGCCAGCTTTACTTATATGGTCCCATTGGGCATTTGTTCGGCTGCGGCCGTACGAGTGGGCCACGCCCTGGGAGCGCAGGACGCTCATGCCGCCGCCCGTGCCGGATGGATGGCCATTTTCTTTGGCGCGCTTTTCATGTCGTGTTCTGGATTGATGCTGTTCTTATTTTCAAAGCCGATTGCGCGCATGTACACGCCTGAGCCCGACGTGGTGAATGCCGGGGCAACCTTGCTGCTGGTAGCAGCCGTGTTCCAGCTGTTTGACGGATTACAGGTTGTGGCCACGGGAGCGCTTCGCGGCGCAGGTGACACGCGCATTCCCATGCTGGCCAATTTCATTGGCTACTGGGTGCTTGGTCTTCCGCTGGGAGCATTTCTTTGCTTCAAGCTAAAGATGGGAGCGGTGGGCATGTGGCTGGGACTCTGCCTGGCGCTGGTGCTGATTGGGAGCGCCCTGCTCGCCGTGTGGCAAGCCGAGATCAAGAAGCTCACGATAACGAGATCAACAGCGACCGGGGTGTGATCTGGCGCATTGCCAAATATAAAAAGGCGAGCCCGAAGGCCCGCCTTTGGTTTGTACACGTACGCAGTTAGAAGCGAACGTGGAATGAGAGTTGGAGCGTTCTCGGGATATCGGCAGCGCCTGGATCACCCAGCAATCCGAACACCGGATTCAACAGGTCCTTGCTGATCTTGCCTTTTTGCAGGTCTGCAAGATGCAGTATTTGTCCGCTGCTGCCCGCGTAAGTGCCGTTAGGCCGCATACAGGACGCGCAGGTAAAGAAATCGGGGTTTGCAACAGCTCCCGGCGTACCGATGCCGGTTGCGGAAGGCGCAAGAATGTTCGTTGTGTCGTTGGAATTGAATCCCTGCCAGTTGGTGTGGTTGAAAATGTTGAAAGCGTCAAAGCGTAATTCCACTTTCACGTTTTCGGCCTTGGGTACAGAGATGGATTTGTGCAGGGAAGCATCGAACTTAGCGAATGGCGATCCCTTGCCCGCGTCCCTCTTCAAATTACCGTTGACCAACTGGAAGTCGACGGGTTGTCCAGTGAGAGCATCCTTGGCACCGCTGCCGGCCGGAGCCGAGAAAGTATTCTGGATCGCGGCGCACTGAGCGGCCGAGAACCCGCCATTGATGCAAGCTGTGACTGCCCCTGGTCCGAACAGCGCGTTTTCACCGTTGAAGGAAGCGATGCCGGAGGTGTTGATGGTTCCATCAGCAGCTACGTTCGGTCTCTGCTGGGTCTCATTGCCTGCTCCAAAGAACCTTCCGCTGCTATTGAAGCCAGAGGTGCCGGTTGAAAGTGGGTACGGGCGACCGGACTGGATCTGTCCAATCCAGCTTAGACCCAGATTGTTGCCGATAGCTCCCATGAAGTGGTTGCTGAACAGCTTTCCTGAATCCAGGACCACGCCCATATTGGCGGCGTGGCGGATATCATTGAAAGCCGGTCCACGCTCAGGGCCAACATGTACCCAATCGCCCGGCTCGGAGAGACCGAAGAAGTCTTCTCCGGAGGTGAGAGCATGTGACCAGGTATAGCTGCCATTGAACTGGATGTGCTTGGAGTAGCTCTTGCTGACGCTCACCAGCATGCCGTTGTAAGAAGAGGTGCGGGTGTTTTCATTGGTGCGGATAGCGGTGAACTGCGGGTTTGGCCGCGAGCCGAAGAAGAAGAAGCCCGGATGCGCGGGATCGGGCAGTACGGGAGGAGCGTTGAGATCACGCTCGCCAAATAGCCCAAAGCCAAACTGTCCGATATATTGCACTCCGCCTTTCAGCGTATTTGTGAACTGGTGTTCAACCCCGAAGTTCACCATGCGCATTTCCGGATTCTTCAGGTTTGGAGAAATGGGGCGAATGCGACCAAACGGACCACTCAGGCTCGGAGCAAAAGGCGCCAACAGGGCCGCGCTTGGGGTATTCGGGAAAGCAGCCAGAACAGCCGCGCCAGCCGGCGTTGAACCATCAATCGTCACCGTGTTCAAAGTGGTGCCGTCAAAGTTCAACGAGTCCAGCACTACGTTGTTGAAAGCCAGCATGGTAGTTTCCGCAAAGGACAAACGGAACAGGGTCTTGTCCCACGGAGCGTAAGTGAAGCCCAAACGGGGCTGCCAGTTGTTTTTGTCAGAGCCGCAAGCCGGAATCAGACCGTTGCCCTGTAAGCAGGTTCCATTGGGCCCGGGAATTTTTCCGCCTTTGAACGCTCCGGCTTCATAGTCATAGCGCAAGCCATAGTTGACGGTCAGCTTACGGCTAAGCTTCCAGGTGTCCTGGAAATAGAAGCCATAAATGTTGTCCTTGGAGGTAACTTCTCCAGGGCCAAACGCCACGGTAAGGGACGTCGGTTGATTGGCTGCATCCACGAGATACTGGCCGAAGTGGAATTGCGGGAACAGAGAATTCCACGGATAGTAGCTGATGTTGAAACCTGTCTTCCAAGTGTGCTTGCCGCTTGTCCATGTGAGGTTATCAATGTACTGGTAGCGCTTCTGCAACCCGCCCTGTGGACAGCAGAAGTTGGCGCCTGTGGTTGTGCCGTCATCATGGATCACGCCTGGCTGTGTGGTGTTGTCCGAGGTGGCGGTGACAAACCGATAGAACACGAAACGGCCTTCGTTGACCAGGTTGGGAGTGATGGAAGACACCAAGCCAACATTCAAGCTGGCACTGTTCAAAGTGCTGGCGGTGAGATCATCCTGAGTGACGGAATTGGATGTCTGAACAATGACATTGCTGTTACGCAGACGGTCAACGGCGTAGCGAATGGAAAGAGTGTTGTTTTGCGTAACATGATAGTCAACCTTGCCGGAATAGAGCAGGTTGTTGGTCGGCTGCTGAACGGTGACATTGCCGCCCTCCGCGATGCCTGGCGTCAAGGTCAAAGGAAAAGCCTGCCGGCTCATTTCGAAACTGGTAAACCAGAAGAGTTTGTCTTTTTTAAACGGACCGCCCAGCGTAAAGCCGCCTTCCTTGCGATGGAAAGGTGCGCGACGGCAACCGTCAATCGATACAAGATTGCCTCCAACAAAATCCTTGTCAGGGCAGGTTCCGTCGCCTTGCGTTGGCGGACTTTGGAAGAATCCAAGGTTGTATTCTGCGGAAGAAGCAGCCAGGTTGCGGCCACGGAAATACATGTGCGCATCGCCGTGCACGGCGTTTGAACCAGATTTGGTAACCACGTTCATCACCAGACCGGTAGCCTGGCCGTACTCTGCGTTGTAGTTGTTCGTGATTACCTGGAATTCCTGGACCTCGTCGATGGAAGCGCCCGTGCTATCGCGCCCAGAAACCAGCTGGTCCGTGATGTTGGCGCCATCCACGTTATAAAGGTTGCCGCGATTATTGATGGAGCCGGGAGCGATGAGATCGCTGGTCAAGCCACTGGTATCGGATTTTACGCCAGGAGCTGTAAGCGCGAGCTGAGCGTAATCATTTACTACGCCACCGGCGCCTGAGAGCGTGGGCAATCTCTCCATGTCCAGGTTCGTGATGGAAGTCGAGACATCCGTCTTGGTGGATTCGATGAGCGGCGCGGTAGTTGTTACTTCCACGCTTTCGGTGGATCCGGCCAAGCCCAATTTAAAGCCGAGATCTCTCTGGTCTCCGAGGTTCAGGACGATGTTTTTCGTTGAACCTGGCGCGAAGCCTTTTGCATCGACGGCGATATCGTACGTGCCCGGCTGCAGGTTGGGAATCACGTAGTTGCCGGTTGAGGTAGTGGTGACCGAGCGACCTGTGCCCGTAGCCTGGTTAGTTGCGGTTACCTTAGCGCCCGGGACGACCGCGCCTTGCGGGTCAACAACCGTACCCGAGATTTGTGCGCTGGATGCGCTCTGTGCGTTTGCCATGAATGGCAAACAACAGCATAAGAATGCGATCGTGCAGAACTGTTGCAAACGCTTCATCGAGGATCTCCTTGAATCTAACTTCGTCTCCCTCTCCATGGTCAAAGCAAGTCAGCGCACTCCAGCGTCACTGATTGCAAGTACCGGGAGACGCGGAGAATTTTAATCCTTTTTCTCCATACGTCCAGCGAAAATAAATGGATTTTGCGAAAGTGGTAGCGGAATGGTTGTTCGTCCTCGGTATGGCCTGTCGATAGCAAATCGAAAGTCTGGTTTCTGGTTAAGGAAGATGTTCCTTGCGATCGGTGATGGCCATTCGGACAATATCGTATCTGAAATAGTCGGCTTGGTTGCGTCCAGTTGGCATCCATTGGGGATTGGACGATCGTTCTACGCTGTGGGCTTTCTGACTCTTGAACTGCTTAGAACGTTACGAAGGTAATAACCAGTTCCAGATTGGGAAACATACAGATAACGGAGCTTATCGCTCAGTAACTAACTTAGCGTTTTATCGGTTTTTATCCGTTTTTACAGGTGTTTCGTAGAAACGATCATGAACGCGCATCGTCTTAAGGACATGTACTAATGTCTTGATTCTTAAGGTATATCCCTGAACGTGTGTACCTGGGTACCGGTTGACATTCGAACAGTTGTTGCTATATTCGCGCCTGAGGCCGGTGAACCATGAACAATATATATGACGCGATAAAAGAGAAAGAAAACCAAATTGCCATTTTCCAGGCGCAGATCTCGGGCTTGAATGCGGAGATTGAAGCCCTGCGTGTGGCGGCGCGAATCCTGGAAGGCGGCAGCGCGACTGGCGTTCCGGAAGCGGCACGTCCGGTGGCAGTGCAGACTTCAAGCAACGGTGGTGACAAAACAAAACGGGTCTGGCCGTAAAGACCGGCTGTTCGTCGCCGCGCGCGTCCATCCCCTCGCTCCCAAGGCGAGTCCCCCACGCAACGCGTAACCGGCAGAGAAGGGCCCACGTCTGAACGTTCGCGGAATCGGTTTTGACACCAGCTTTTTGACAATCAATTTTGACTTTCCAGCAATCCTCTAGCCAGCGCAAGCCGCACGGCGGGATTGGCGGACGTTTTGGAGGCGCATCAAGCGGGCTTATCTTGTGCGGCTCTTTGGGCATTGGCAGGGATGTTTCCGGATGAGACCGGAAAAACTAAAAATAGACTTTTGAGGGACGGCGTACACATGGCAACCCAAGCTTCAGATACTGCTAACAGCACCGCTGGCAAGAGAACTCGCGGCGCCTCGCCGGACGATCTGGCGGTAGTGGCGCAGCGCGCCCAAGCCTTCACCAACGCTTCCGGAGTGGCCATCGCACTGAGCGAAGGCAATGCCGATGAGATTGTTTGCCGCGCCCGCAGCGGAGCCAGCGCACCGGAAGTCGGCGCCGCATTGCGCATCGACGGCACCTTTACCGGGCTTTGCATCCAGACCGGCAAAGAGCTGCGCTGCGACGATTGTGAGACTGACACGCGAGTGGACACCGCCGCAATCCGCGCACTGGGTATACGGTCGATGGTGGTTACGCCGATCCGGGAAGATAACCGGGTAGTCGGGGTGCTGGCGGCATTTGCGCCCACGCCCCACGCGTTTACCATCACGCACGTCGCCGTGTTGAAAACCATGGCCGACCAGATTTCCGCATTGCTGCAAAAAGAGCGCCGCGCCCGCGAGGAAAATCCGCAGGCCGAAGCGCCAAAGCCATCCCTACCATTACGGCGAAACCTGTGTGTTGCGCCTACGCAACACAGCCGCCCGCAGCTCCGCCCGCGGTCGTGATCAAACCTTCATCGTCAGCGCCGCGTGGCGCTGCTCCGGCTCCGGCCAAGGTTGAACCGAGCAAGAGCGCGCCCCTGGAAGTGGTTCCACTGGCGATGCCGACTAGGAAAGAGGAAAAACGCGTTGACGCTGCTCCGCGAGCAAACTTCGGCACGTTCGATTCAATGTCCACGGAAGACAAGAAGCCCGGCAACCGGTTCATGATGATCGGGGTGGTTGCTGTTCTTGTGATTGCTGCCGCGTCTACGTTTGCCTTCCTCAAGATGCAGAAGCCAAAGACGGCAGCGCCGCAGCCAACGCAGGAAGCTGCCAACGTGCCTCCGGCTGCAAATTTTGCACCGTCTGCCAGCACGCAGCCAGTTTCACCGGTAGCGAATGGCAATACTTCATCGCCATCTGGTACGAGCACAATTGCTATGCCATCGGCGACAAAGCCAGGAGCGGAGAAACCATCAGCGAAAAAAGTTGAAGAAAAAAGTTCGGCACAGGCAGAAAAGCCCGCTCCCGCGGAAAAGCCGGTAGCTGTGGCGACTTTGGGCAGCACTGGGACATCGAGAATAGCGCAGCAGAATTCAGGCGTACCAACCCCTGAAGTGACGCCATCATTCACCGCAGATAGCGGAAACGCGGCAGCGCCTTTATCCAACCTGGCGCGTCCGGTTAGTTCGGCGGCGCCATCGGCAGCGGCAATCGAGCAATCGCAACTTGAGCCTTTGCAGGTACTCAGGACTGGACCGCTGGTTTATCCAGCCATTGCCAGAGCGCGCGGCATAACGGGTCCGGCGGTGGTCCAGGTTACGGTTGGAAAAGACGGCAAGCCATACAACCCAAAATTCATCAGCGGCCAGCCTATTTTCAAGGACGCAGCATTCCAGGCGGTAATGGGTTATCAGTTCAAGCCGGCAAAGCTGAACGGCCAGCCGATTGAACAATCGACCACGATCCGGCTGAACTTCCACTGATCGAAATAGAGTTTGAATAACGAAGGCGCATCTCGAGTTGATCTGGGATGCGCCTTTGGCATTTCTGCGTTTCTAAAAATTCGGTGAAGTCTCTACGCTCGGGCCGTTTGCTGCGCGACCAGTGTGCGGCGCGCACGCACTCGGCCCACCAGCCAGGCAATCACACGGTAAGACAGAAGGGCCAACAGCACTGCGCCATAGGTAAATGGGCGGCGGAGATCGGCCTTGACCAGCCAAATGAAATGGACCACGCCGGCAGCCGCGCTGAAGTAGATGAGTCGATGCAGCCTTTGCCAGCGCTTGCCGCCGATACGCCGAATCCAGCCGGTGGTCGAGGTCAAGGCCAGCGGCAGCATCAGGAACCATGCCGTCATGCCGGCGGTAATGAAACGACGCTTGGCGATATCGTGCAGCATTTCATGCACGTTAAAAAACTTGTCGAGCCAGACATAGGTCATCAAATGCAGGGACCCATAAAAGAATGCGAACAGGCCCAGCATGCGGCGGTAGCGGATGAGCCAGGTCAGGCCGCTCAACTTGCGTACAGGAGTAACGCTGAGTGTAATCAGCAGAAAAGTGAGCGTCCACCGGCCCGTGGTTCGCGTGATGACGTCAATGGGATTCGCGCCCAGCCCGTCGTGAAATCCCTTCCACGTGAGCACAAAGGCCGGCCCAAGGCAGAGGAGAAACACCGGCACTTTCAATGCCCGGACGAACTTTTCCGGCAGCGGTTTCATCGATAGCTCTCAGCAATCAGCATTCAGCTAAATCAGTTTTCCAATCAGTCCGGACAGCCATTGAAGTTTTGTGGCGCAGGCACTCTTGCCTGTGCCGCTGAAATTGTGAAGGACGCGGGCACAGGCCCCATTCGCGCACGAGCTCCGCATCAGTAGTTTTTCTTCAGGTCCATGCCGGAGTAAAGGCTTGCCACCTGATCGGCATAGCCATTGAACATGAGAGTTGGCCGCTTGCGAAATTCGCCAATGCGGCGTTCGCTGGCCTGGCTCCAGCGCGGATGGTCCTTCTGCGGATTCACGTTGGAGTAGAAACCGTATTCGTCCGACGCCATTTTGTTCCACGTGGTTGGAGGCATGAAGTCAGTGAAGCTGACCTTCACTATCGCCTTGATGCCCTTGAATCCATATTTCCACGGCACCACAAGACGCAAAGGCGCACCGTCAACGTTGGGCAGAACTTCGTCATAGAGGCCGACAGCCATGATCGCCAGCGGATGCATGGCTTCATCCATCCGCAGGCCTTCAACGTAAGGCCAGTCCAGCACGTCGGGGCGTTTCTGGTTGGGCATCTGGTCCGGGCGCGAGCACGGTCTGGAATGCGACAAATTTGGCGCTGGGGAGCGGATCGGCCGCTTTGATCAGGGCGCTTAGTGGAAAGCCGACCCAGGGGATGACCATGGACCAACCTTCGACGCAGCGATGGCGATAGACGCGTTCTTCCAGCGGCGCCAGCTTCATGATTGCGTCGATGTCCAGCTTTTTGGGCTTCTTGACCATGCCATCAATTGCGACGGTCCACGGACGCGTGCGGAAATTTTTTGCCAGACCGTTTGGCTCGTATTTGTCCGTGCTGAATTCGTAGTAGTTGTTGTAATTCGTGATGTCTTTGAAAGAAGTGGGCGACTCTGAAGTGCTGAGCGGGCTTTTCACAATGCCGCTGAGCTTTTGGCCCTGGGCGTGAACAGTGTCAGAATTGTCCACGTGGTTGCGCAGGTAGAAGCCACCGGCCAGGGCCGCACCGGCCGCCGCCGCACCAGCAATAAACTTGCGCCGGGTCAGATAGCTCTGTTTGGGAGTGATCTCTGAGGAAGGTATGTCGCCTGGTTTCTTGATCAGCATAAGTTCGGTTTTACCTGCTTCTATTTTAAGTCCTGCGTTCTTTCAGATGAATAAGAGCACAGGAAAGATACATTTGGAGTACGAACCAGGGCTGGACTGCCCGGATTTTCAGATGAAATTAACGCAGTAAAGATATCATTTCTAGTACGAAATTTGGCTGAAATTGGATTGTTGTGGCGACGGGCAGTAAGCAGTTAAGCAGCTTCTGAGACCATGTCTCTAGTTCAGATTAAATTCGTCATCCCGAAGGGCCCGCTCTGCCCATTCGACGCCAGAGTTTCAATTCGCGTTAATTGTGAAAACGGGCGTGAAACGGGGAGGCCGACGCCGACAACGCGGGCTCGTCTGACGCCCTTCGGGATGACCGTTCCAATGAGAAGTAACGGAGCATTTTGATAGCTAAAGAGCTTCAAAACCCCACAAACACCGGCTCCGGCTTCAACGAAACTCCCCAGACATCAAATACTTTTTTCTCGATTTCGTCTTTAAGGGCAAGAATGTCTTTTGCCGTTGCGCCGCCACGGTTCACGATGGCCAGAGTATGTTTGCGCGAGATCCCTACTGGCCCCAGCGAATAGCCTTTAGAAAATCCTGACTGCTCCACCAGCCATGCGGCGGCGAGTTTCACTTGCCCATCGGCTGCGGAGTAGCGTGGCATGGTCTTGCCGGGAGCGCGCTGCTCCGCGAGGGACTGAATGCGGTCGGCTTCAGCGGAACTGACGATGGGATTCTTGAAAAACGAGCCTGCACTGCGGCAGTCTTCGTCACCTTCTACGAGCAGCATGGCCTTGCTCTGGCGGATGGAACGCACGGCGTCGCGCACTTGTTGCAGCGTGGGCTTTTCAACGTTTGTTGCGGCAAAGAAGTTTTTTACGTCGGCATATTCATTTTTTGGCTCGTCGTTGCGGTGAAGGCGATACGACACTTCAAGCACAATGTATTGATCGCGCCGCGTGCTGTTGAAAATGCTGGAGCGATAGGAAAAGCCACAGTCGCTATTGCTGAAGTCCACGAGGTTACCGGTGGCAATCTCAAGAGCGCGGACGCGGGTGATGGTTTCCGAGACTTCCTGCCCGTAAGCACCCACGTTCTGCACCGGCGTGCCGCCGACTGTGCCGGGAATTCCGCTCAGGCATTCAATGCCGCCGCAATTCTTGGTGACGGCGAGGGCGACAAGGCCGTCCCAGTTTTCACCTGCGCCGGCGTGAAACAGCATTTTCTGGAGGTCACCTTCAAATTCCACGCCTGCCAGAGAAATTTTCAGGACCAGGCCGGGCCAGCCGCTATCGGACACAAGAAGATTGCTGCCGCCGCCCAGGACAAAGAGAGGAAGCTTGCGGGCAAAGGCAAAGGCCACCGCTTCGGAAACTTCATGTTCCGAATGGGCGTCAATAAAGTACCGCGCCGGACCACCCACCTTAAAAGTGGTCAACGATGCAAGGGGGATGTTTTCCTGGGTGCTCAAAAGATTGGTAACAGAGTACAGGAGAGACGCAACTATGGAAAAGAGTTTTTAATTGGTAGAATAGAGCCATACCAATCGGGAGGAAGAAGATGTATCCAGAGGGAATGGTGGCGCCCATGCGCCAGGAGTTGACGGCAGGCGGCATTGAAGAAGCGCGTACTGCGGCCGACGTGGAAAATGCGATCAACCAAAAAGGCACGCTGATGGTGGTGGTGAATTCCATCTGCGGATGCGCCGCAGGCAGAATGCGTCCTGGGGTGCGTGCGGCCATTCAGAGCGGCGTCCGCCCGGACCGTATGATTACGGTTTTTGCCGGACAGGACAGGGAAGCGACCGACGCGGCACGCAGTCATTTCATCGGTTTCCCGCCGACTTCGCCTTCGATCGGCTTGCTGCGCGATGGGAAGCTGGTGTACATGATGCAACGGCATGACATTGAAGTGAGCGATCCCATGACGATTGCCACACAGCTGAAGCAGGCTTTTGAGAAGCATTGCGCGAAGGAAGCAGTTAGCAATTAGCAATTGGCAATTAGCCAAAACCATGCCAGCCGCAGATTTGCGCTGATCAGCGCAGATAAGAAGAAGTTGCCGCGAATGAACGCGAAAATACACGAATCTATTGTTCGTGTTCATTTCGCGAGACTCGCGGCCATTTTTTTAATCTGCGGTAATCTGCGGCGATGCTGTTAAACGGTTCCTGGCGTTGCAAGGTCGTTGTATCAACGTTTCTTGCGCTGTTTTGCAAGTTGTCTTTTGCGTTCTTCGGCTTGAAGCAACACGTCGTCAGGGTCGCGGATTTCCTTTTCCCAGCGTTGCCTGACTTTTCCGTACCGGCCCCATTCGTCAAGCTCAAGCTGGTGAAGGTCTTCAAGAAATTCCTGGTTGAATTCGGCTTGCAGTTCAAGAGCAAAGCCCGGGAACAACTTTGCCACTTTCGATTTGAACAGTCCCGTTCGTTGCAGGGTTTGAAGGTGCTGGACGATTCCAGCAAAGGCCATGTTGAGGCTGGAGAGTGTTTCGTAAACGTCAGCCTTTTCGGTAACATCAATTGCAGCCATGGGTCGCCTTTCTTCTGAAGGTGATTTGTGGTTAGGGCTACGTTCGGTGTTCTAGCACCGGCGTGGCCCGTCTTTAGTCTTTATAACCGCGCGGTGAAAGCGGAAGCAACAAAAAAGCGAAGCGTGTTGAAGAAACGAATAAAGTTAAGCGGCGGATTCATTTTGTTAAGCGGAAATTTTTGGCAGATGAAATGTATGAGCGAGGGGCGATTGGTGTGGCTCCCTAATTGCTGCATCTCACGATTTTTCCCTCAGGGGCTAAAGCCCATCTCTTTAAAAGGCAATACCGCAGGCATAAATGCCTGCTCCACCCCGTGAGGGATGGCGGTGTGCTCGCAATTTGCACCACCCCCGTGATTGTGCCGCACCTACGGCGCTCTGTTTCTCTTCGATCCATTCCCAGCACTTGCCCCTTCAGCGCGCCAAGCGCGCCTCGGGCCGTGCTGGGCTAACCTGTGGTCGCGCCTCCGGCGCTTGGATTGGTCGGCGCTATTGCAGCGTCGTCGTTGCGTTGGCAGTCGCATAAATGCCTGCTCCACCCCGCAATGTTTACATTGATTCTGAAAATGCTAACTGCCAATGCCAACTGCTAATTGCCAATTGCTAATTGCTAAATTGCCAATTGCTTCTTCGCTATTTGCTTCCCGGCTTTCCCGCCTTCTTTGGCGGTGGAATGCTGATATCGATCGGCGTCACCTTGCCAAAGGTTGAGAGTTCTCGGTCAAAATCTTTTGAATTGCCGACGACCAGCACCGCCATCTTTTCCGGATGGACATATTTTCTGGCGACGCGGTCAACATCAGGAGCGGTGACTTTTTCAATCTCCGCGCGATAACGCTCAAGAAAGTCCGGGGGGAATCCATAGAACTCATAGCGCATGCGTTCCGCCATGACCTTCTGCTTGGAATCAAATTCAAAGATGAAGGAATTCAAAATGGAGTCCTTTGCTTTCTTCAATTCAATAGGCTGCACTGTGCCTGTGATCAGTTTTTCCATCTCTTTGCGCAAGGCCTCAATGCCGGCAGCGGTGGTGTCGCTTTTTGTCCCCATGCCAAAGCGCGTAATCCCGGGATGATCAAAGGCCGTACCCACGCCGCCGCCCACGGAATAAGCCAGCCCTAATTTGGTGCGAATGTCCACGAACAAGCGCGAAGAAAATCCGCCGCCGAACAATTCATTCATGACTTCAACTGCGTAGTAGTCCGGATTGCGTCGATCAATGCCGAACTCAACCATTTGGATTGCGCTCTGGTTAACATCATTTTTCTCAATGAAATAAATTCCCGGCGTGGGCTCGCGAAAAGTGATCTTCGCTGGAGCAAACTGCTCACCCTTCGGGATTCCGCCAAACGCCTGACGCAATTTCTGTTCCATGGCGGCGGAGTCAAAATCGCCGACAATGCCCAATATCATGTTATTCGGCGCGATGGTGCGCTTATGCCATTGCAGCAGGTCTTCACGTGTGATGGCCGCCACGGTGTCATACTCAGCCGTGCGAGCGTAAGGATTGTTCGCGCCATAGGCCAATTTGGTAGCTTCACGCTGCGCAATGTCATCTGAATCGTCATTGCGGCGCGAGATCAGGCTGAAAAACTGTTGCTTGGCAAGGTCGATTTTGTCCTGCCGAAACTCAGGGTTTTGCAGAAGATCAAGAACGACCGGGAAAACCTGGTCATAGTTATCCTTGAGAAAAGACCAGGAAAGGAATGTTGAGTCAGCACTCTCAGAAGCTTCAACGCGAGCGGCATGGGCCTCAAGGAAGTCGTCGAGCTGGTCGCCGGTTTTGTCCCTGGTGCCGCCGGTGCGCCACACGTCAGCATACAGAGCAAGCATGCCGACTTTATCTGCGGGTTCTTCACGCGATCCGCCACGGATGCGGATGGTGCCATCTATCAGCGGCAGCTCATGATCTTCTTGAAGGAAAATGACCATGCCATTGGGCAGTTGCACCCGACGCGGCTCCTGCGGCTTGAATTGACGCAGCGACGGGATGGGAACTTTCTGCCAGGAAGTGGCTGGGGCAGATGAAGGCGTAGCTGCCGGTTGCGGAACCTTTGGAGGAATTGGCTTCTTGGCCTGAGCCATAACGTTGAGCGCCAGCGCGTTCATCAGCAAACCCGTTATTAGGAAGAGTAAAAATTTCGTCTTGTTCATTTCTGCTCTCCTTTGGCCGGGCCAGTTGCCTGCGTTTTTGGCGCTTCAGTTTCCATGCTGCCAACGGTGCGGTTTTCCTCACGGAAAGTTTTGTTGGCCACGCGGCGAATATCAGCCTTGGTAACTTTTTCAATTTCATCGATCTGGCGGAAAAGCTCGCGCCAGTCACCATAAAGCGCCTGATACTCACCCAGCTGGAAGGCCAGCCCCTGATCGTTGCCAAGACCGCGAATCAAGTCAGCCTTGGCACGCGTCTTAATGGACTGCAATTCCTCGTCGGTTACATCCTGCGTCTTCAGCTTTTCAATCTCCTCATGGATAGGCTTGGCCATATCTTCAGCAGTGTGGCCCTGGCTGGGCGCGGCAAAAAAGAAGAACAGGCTGGGATATTTATTGCCGGGAAATGAACCGCCCTGCGCGGCAATGGCAATGCGCTTGTCACGCACCAGAGAACGATAGAGCCGGGAGGTGCGGCCTTTGGAAAGCAAGTCGGCCAGCACGTCATACACGGGATCGTCAGGGTCGCGGAAGTCAGGACGATGGTAGCCTTCAACATAAAGCGGCTGGCTGGGGTCATGGATCAAAATGGTCCGCATAGCTTGTTGCGGAGGTTCCTTGGTTCGCAGCGGCTCAGGCGCAGGACGCGCAGGAATGCGGCCAAAGTATTTTTCGATGATCGGCATGGCCTCTGCGGCTTTTAAGTCGCCCACCACCGTCACTACGATGTTTGCGGGAACGTAATATTTCTTGAAGAAGTCTGTTGCGTCAGTGGCGGAGAACGCGCGCAGGTCAGAAGGCCAGCCAATCACTGGGCGTCCATAAGGATGGGCGATAAATGCGGCGCGCAGGAACTGCTCCAGTAGCCGCCCCTGGGGAGAACTATCCACACTCATGCGCCGCTCTTCATAAACCACGTCGCGCTCTTTATAAAACTCACGCATCACCGGTTCCAGAAAGCGCTCTGACTCCAGGTAAGCCCAGAGCTCAAGGCGGTTCTGCGGGAACGAATAGAAATAAGTGGTTTCGTCGCGGTCTGTAGATGCGTTCAGCCCCACTCCGCCCTGGCTTTCCACGATCTCACCAAACTCATTGGGAACGACGTACTGCTCGGCGGCGGTTACGGCCTCCTGCCAGGCTTTTTCAAGCTCAGCGACCTTCTTTTCATCGCGGCCAACTTCCTTCAGCCTTTCATGCAAATAAGCGGCATAGGTGGTTTCCACTTTTTCCAGCGCCACTTTTTCAGCAGGCCAGTTCGTGGTGCCAATCTCATGCGTGCCTTTAAAAGCCATGTGCTCAAACATGTGCGCCAGGCCTGTGATACCGGGAACTTCCTGGACGGAGCCGGCGTCAACGCGCGTATAAAACGAAAACACGGGCGCTTCAGGACGCTCCATAAGGACGATGGTCAAGCCATTGGCCAGCTTCTTGACGGTGATCCGCTTTTCAAAAGAAGCAATGTCCTGCGCGGTGAGGGTGAGGGCGACCGAGAAAAATGCAATGACAACTGCAAGCTTGCGGAAATGAGAAATCTTCATAGGCTGTCCCAGTCAAGGGTAAAGGCTGAAGCAGATGTTTTCAAATTGGACGCGCAGCGGAACGATAAGTAACCCAGCGGATTGAGCACGCAGATGGCCACAACGCGAAAATAAAGTTGCTGCACTTCTGGCTTTGAAATGTATAGCCTTGACATGTATAACAGGGGCAATCTTTTTACGCCCAGGAAAACTAAAAATGTCAAAACACCAGGAACTGTTGCAAGCGTTCAGAATATTTGCTGATACCGCGCCGAACGCAACCGCACTGATGACTCACATATCACAGCGCCTGCATAGCGAACTGGCCCGCTATAACTGGGTTGGATTTTACCTGGTGGACAAGGCCGATCCCGGAATGCTGGTGGTGGGGCCATATGTGGGAAGCTTTAGCCCCAACACGCGTATCCCGATCAATAAAGGCCTGTGCGGGGCCGCAGCCACCACGAAAAAGACCGTGGTGGTAAACGACGTGGCCAATGATCCGCGCTATCTTGCCGGATCGGAAATTGTGAAGGCGAATATGGTTGTTCCCATTCTGGCGAAAAATGAGCTGTTGGCTGAGCTGGATATTGAAAGCTATTTCGTCAATACATTCACCAAAGCGGAGCAGACCTTTGCGGAAGACGTGGCGCAGCTGGTAGGGAAGTATATGGAGAAGAAGCGCTAGCCTGAAGTCGCTGTCCGATTCGCCGGATGGGCTGTTGCTTTCGTACCCGCAGAGTAACCCACAATGACATTGTTTGCCGTGGCTGCTGACTATATAAAAGCAGCAGGGCTGCGTAGGGTTTTGCGCCGGCCCATGCAAGCGAATGTCGAAACATAAAGAACTGCTCAAAGACTTTGGCTACGTGGCGCAATCCGCGCGCACGCTGGACGCTCTGATGGATGAGATCGCCCAGCGGCTGCATGACACCATGACGCGCTATAACTGGGTGGGATTTTACCTGGTGGACAATGCGCGTCCGGGAAGCCTGAATCTGGGGCCGCACGTGGGCAGCTTTGAGCCGCATGAAAGCGTGTCCCTGGATAAAGGCTTGTGCGGCGACGCAGCTGCCACCAAAAAGACCGTAGTTGTAAACAATGCGGCCGCCGATCCGCGCTATAAGTCGTCGTCGGCCCTGGTGAAGTCGGAAATGGTGGTTCCGATCTTTACCCGAGGCGCGCTTTTCGGCGTGATTGACATCAACAGCTATTTTGCCGATACCTTTACCTTCGACGAGCAGCGGTTTGTGGAGGTCTGCGCTGAGCTGGTGAGCGGCTATCTGGAAAAGCCGCGTTGAACCGCACTTAAGTTCAGCCAAATCGGGCAAGCGGGCTGCTATGATGTCGGGTTTATGAAACTTCTTCGACTGGCTCTGCTGCTTCTGTTCTTTGCAACTTCTTCCATCGCGCAAAATCCCAGCTTTACTAAACCCGGCTTTACTCTGGAACAGGTGATGAGTTCGCCGTTTCCGACGGCGCTGACTTCGGCGGCAAAAGCAAATCGCATTGCCTGGGTCTTTGACAGCCGAGGCGAACGCAACATCTGGATTGCGGACGCGCCGGACTTTGCCGGGCGGCAGGTCACTCATTACCAGGGTGACGATGGCCAGGACATTTTTGCCGTAAAGCTCACGCCGGACGGCAAAACGGTTGTCTATGCGCGCGGGTCGGAGGTGAGTAGTGAAGGCCATGTCGCCAATCCCGCGACCGAGACGAAGGAGCCCAAGCAGCAGGTGTGGGCTGCGGACGTGGAAACCGGCAAGCCGCGCCTGCTGGGCGATATGGGCTGCGGCGAAGAAGACTGCGAGGACATCCAGCTTTCGCCCGACGGACTGACCGCGGTTTGGGTGGGACCGAAGAATCATCTGTGGACCGCCAACGTTGCTGCCGACAAACCGGCGCGCCAGCTGACGGAATTGCGCGGCGACGAAAGCGAGCCGCAGTGGTCGCCTGACGGAAAGCATCTCGCGTTCAGGACAGGCCGCAAAGACCACGCGTTCATCGCGATCTTTGATCTGGCCGAGCAGCGCGTGCGTTACGTTGCGCCCAGCGTTGATCGTGACTTTGCGCCACGCTGGTCGCCCGACGGCAAGCAGCTGATCTTTATTCGCACGCCCGGAGCAGAAAATCATTTGCCGCTCATTCCGCGCCGCGCGCAGCCGTGGGCCATCTGGCTGGCCGATGCCGCTGCAACAGGCAGAAGCGCATGAGCTGTGGCACAGCGGCAAGGAGATGAATGATTCGCTGCCGCCGTTTGCCAGTGAGTCATTGAAGTTTGCCGCCGATGGACGAAGTTGTTTTTTGCTCCGAGCAGGATGGCTGGAACCATCTCTATGTGGTCCCCACGAACGGCGGACCCGCGAAACTGCTGACGCCGCACTGGATTGACGCCGCCGAATACGAAGTGGAAGACGTTGAACTGACTCCTGACAAAAAAGATAGTTCTGTACACGTCGAATCTTGACGATGTTGAGCGCCGGCATATTGAGCGCGCCGGAGGCCTTCAGGGCTTCGATCCGAACACAAAGCTCTCTCGCCACCGAACTCTTGAACCGTTATTGGGCAAAACCATCGAGTGGCATCCCATTATGCTGGCCGATGGCAAGACCATCGTCTGCTTCGGCTCAACCGCAACTTCGCCGGCGATGCCGTATCGCCTGACCGATAAAAGGTCCGCGAGATGATTGCCGCCAGCGCGCTGCCAAAAGATTTTCCGTCGGACCAACTGGTTGAGCCGCAGACCGTCACGTTCAAAAGCGAAGACGGGCTGGAAATCCACGGACAGCTTTTTGTTCCGCGCAATCACGCGCCGTCAGGCCCCGGCGCTGATCTTTGTTCATGGCGGCCCGCCACGACAGATGATGCCCGGCTTCCACTACATGTACTACTACCACAACGCTTACGCGGAAAATCAGTATCTGGCCAGCCGAGGCTATGTGGTGCTCTCAGTCAATTACCGCCTGGGCGTAATGTACGGACGCGCCTTCCGTGAAGCGGCCAACGCGGGCTGGCGCGGCTCCGCTGAGTACAAGGATGTGGTGGCGGGCGCGCGATATCTGCAAGGGCTGGCGTATGTTGACCGCAAGCGCATCGGCATCTGGGGAGGCTCTTACGGCGGCCTGCTTACGGCGCTGGCCCTGGCGCGCAACTCAGATATCTTTGCCGCCGGCGTGGATTTCCACGGCGTGCATGACTGGTCAGTGTTTTTGTTCCAGCGCGGAGCGGACGCGCCGGACGCCAAAGAAGCCGCCAAAGCTTGCGTTTGATTCGTCGCCGGTTGCGTCGGCGGCCACGTGGAAGTCTCCGGTGCTCTTCATGCACGGCGACGATGACCGCAACGTGCCTTTCTCCCAGACCACTGACCTGATCCAGCGCCTGCGCCAGCAGAACGTTGACCTGGAGCAAATCATTTTTCCCGACGAGATCCATGACTTCCTGCTCTGGCGGACATGGGTGAAGGGATACAAGGCAACGGCGGAGTTTTTTGATAGGAAGCTGAAAGGCGCTACAGCTCCTTAGCGACCATTCAAGCTTCGCCGATGAGGCCCCATCTCGCACTACGCTTATTCAATTGTCAAAGACCTTTTCATCTCGACTGGTATCAGCCATGAACATCTAATCCGCAAAAACGTCTAAAGAATTTGTTCCCGATCTTCAGGCTCAAGCCGCTCTCAACAATTCCGGAGGCGCATGCGCCCAACCGCGTCTGTTCGCGATTGCCAGCACTTCAGTCACTAAAGCAATTCGTGTTCGTTCGCGTTCATTCGCGGCCCAATGATTCGCTGCCAAGTTCCTTCCGATGTTCTGATCTTCTCCGCGTCTCCGTGACTCCGTGATGAGATTTGATCTTGCTTCTTGCAGATCAGTGTCATCCGTGTTAATCAGTGGTAAGTTTTTTGGCTCTTCTCTGCGTCTCCGCGCCTCTGCGGTGAGACTTTCCTTTCCTCGGGCCTGTCCAATCTGCGTTCCTCTGCGCAAATCTGCGGCAAAATCCGGTTTTCTTTGCGGCCTTCGCGTCCTTTGCGGTGAAGAATCCGTAGTAGCTTTGACACGGTCTGCAATTGCACCACCAGCCTGCCTGCTGTTTTGCAATCAATCCGGCCGGCAATCAGCGCCTTCGCCATTACCGCCAGCGTCACGTTGATACCCTTGAAATCCATGAACAGATCGGCCATCTCGCACTCCGGCCTGCCATTTTTGCGCATCTGTGCCACCGCTTCTGCCAAAACCGCCTGCCGTTCCCGCTCCCGGCGCATCGCCATCGCCAACTGTCCCGCATGTGCGTAGCAAATGTGCGAGCCCTTTTCCGCCGGTGCCTTGCACTGCTCGCCGCCCTTGCGGAATACCTGGCACCGCCGGTAATAGGCATACCGCGCCTCCGGAATCCGCTCCGCCGCTGCTTTTGCCCTCTTCGCCTCTTGAGTTTTTGATTGCTGCATAAAGTTAAGTAGTTCTTGCTTTTCAATTACCAATTTACCCAATTACCAAATCCACCTACCCCACCCCCCATGTCCTCGACTATGATTCCAAAGGACTTATTCCATTCGACCCCAGAAATTCCACGTTAACCCCTGTCCCAATCCCGTCAAACTGGCCCCAAATCACGTCAAATCTGCTGTTTTTTGTGCCTTGACCGCCCAGTGTGTAGGTTTGTTTTGGGGTTCGCTAAAGGCCAAAAGCCAAGGGCAAATAGCCGCTCCCATACTACCTTTTATTCGCCTCCAATTCAATGGCGAAATAGGACAGTGTCCTTCCCCAACCGTGGAGCACAGCCGCCCTCGGCTGCGTGCAGTTCTGATTTTTTGTTGGCTGATGCTGGCAAAGTCCGACGCCGCTTCGCGCAAGTTCAGCTACGTATCTTCGGGGAAATACAACGACTGTCGAAGAAAACTATGTGTGGGGATTGATCACCACAATCCTTTGCCACATGACGATGAGAATCTTTCCTTTTTCGGGAAGTCCGCTTGCTCTCGGAAGAACTTCCTTACGTCTTCCCCAAAAACCCACGCTTTCTCTTCCGGTTTTATTCCCAACAAATTACCCGCCTGCTTTCGCCAATCTTCTTCAGTTTTGCTGTGTTTAGCAGCTTTCTCAAGCGCTTCAGCATGTGGATCAACGGTCAAGCCTTGTGCCGGTTGACTTCGACGTAACCATCGAATCGCTTCGGGCCACTTCAATGAAAAAATAATCCAGCGACTCATCTGTGCCAGAGAAGCGACAGGCTCGTTATGCCTTTCGCGGGCTGCCCTCAAGAAATAGTGAAATCTAAAAACGTTCACATAGCGCTTTACGTCACGCGGATTTGTCGAAAACTCTATGGCACCCGCAACCAACAAGCTCTTGATTTCTTGCTCCCCGTCGGTAAACGCTGTAATATCGCTATCCATTTGCTTGATGATCACCATTTCTGCTTCTAGCCCCTGTCGCTGCGCTGGGTTGAGCTTCTCATCATCGGCAACTTGTTGAGCAACTTCTTTTGGTTCCTGGTTTGAGCCTTCTACGGCGCGTGCAGCCTTTTCCCTAACTCCCATGTCGATACCGGCCGACTCGGATAAGAGAGACTCGGCGTATTTCTTCAGCCTCTCATCAGATGGCGGGGGCACCACAAACGGCAATTGCACGAACTTGTCCATGAAACGCCATCCAATCGAAGTCGATCTGGCATAAGCCGGCAGCTTGGCAATCACGTCACTGTGGGCTTTATCAAGCGCAGCGGCAATCATCTCGTCATCGATTCCCAAAACGAACATACAATCCGGAAATTCGCCTGCGAGGAATAGGTTGAGTGCTTCGATCACGTCTGCGACTTTGTTTGGCGAGCAGCGATCCAGGTCGTCAACAAATATGACCATGGGACGGTATTTCTCCGGTATTAGGTCAAATACCTTCTTGAGATCGTTTGTAACGTGATGTACAAATCCCAAATTCGCGTCATAATCGGGTGGTTTAACAAACTCGCCAAAATTCAGGCGAGCAGGCTGCTTTTCAACGTCCGCCTTTGCTCGGTTCCAGCCCACCGAAACAGCCCCGATTGCGGACAGCAATACACCGATCCATCCGAACTGCTCGACGTGAGGTTGGTGCAGAAATTTGCCGACCAAAGCAACACCCGCAGGCAACGCAACATATGCCCACAGCCAGGGGACGAACTTTTCGGTAAAATATGCAACGACTTGTTCGTGGATCTTTTGTCTTACAATGCTGGCGTCCACGCGCCGAAGTTGCAGCCGGAACAAGAAAAGCTCTCTTTCCAATGGGTTCAAGCGGTCACTGACTTGCTGCACGATGCTGTCCGCCAGGCCTGACCAAACTTGAGAGGTGCTTTCGTATTTCCATGCATTAAACCAAACGGTGACCCGTCGTTTTCCACCGCCCTCGATTGCGGGAATCTCGAGAGATTTTGGATCTTCCATCTCAGGTAAGACGTCTTTGACAGTCGCGCCCTCTCTGTCGTTCGGTTGTTTTTCAAAACGCCTGACGGCTTCGGGATCCAGTTGAGCTTGAATCATACGCATGATTGACGTTTTTCCACCTCCCCACGGCGCTTGAATACTGATCGCGAGCGGCGGCTTCGTCTCATCGTTGGTCAAGAATCTGTAGATACCGTATGCGTAGGGATAGTGCCCTAGTTCGTCATGGACAGTCCACCTGTCCCTTGCCACACGCGTAGATGGTCCAATCTGCCTCTTCGCATCTCCTGCCCCGTGAAGCTTCTGGCGAGGGTCAGTCGGGGTCTGCAATTGCTGAATAATTGCAGGGTTCTTGGTGCTTTGAGCGAGTCTAGCTGTAACCATTTGGATGTAGTCGGCAGCTTCTCTCTCGGTACGAATCGCCCCTATATCAATTCCGGTACGGATGGCTGTTGGAAGTTGGTCATCGATCTCCTTGAACTGTGATAATTGAGCTTTGATCAAGTTTGAAATCGGCTGAGGAACGTCTAACGTGGAGTCAGCACTTGACGAATCGTCCAGTTCAAAAAATACAGCGTCGCTGTCTGAGCGCATTTCCGGAAGAGAGTAGATCGAGAAATGTTTGCGCCTTCATTTCTCTAACAGAGCGTGAGCTGTTCTGGCTAGTACTTGGTATAAAAAAATCCGTTATCGTGGCAGGTATTGACGCATGCTCAAAGGATTCGTTCGTTTTCGATAGTGCCATCAGTTCCAAGCGGAGAGACTACAGTTCCCCTCGGGATCCATGGCGAAACCGAGGATTCCGGGTACCCGCACACCGAGCCGATCAAAAGCGAACGGCCTACCTGTGCCAGTCTCTGTTCTCCGCCACAAATCCATCGGGCACACAATCTGGAGGAGGAACATGATCAAAGAGACCACCATGCAGATCATAGACAATCAGCAAAGCCGTCGATTGCCAGGTCGCCGGGTTAACCCTAATAGCATTGTAGACCGTAGCAATGAAGCGTTCTCCCGCCCTCACGTTGTGATCGACGTGTTGGTCTGATGCTAGCACTATATTGTCGCCAACATAGTGATCAGTGTAGTTCGGTTCAACAAAACTGTAGTCCGGAAGGGTGCCTCTCTGACAATCAGCCAGAAACTGTGCAAACGTTCCAAAAGACCGGGGCTGCTTCTTAAGTAGGTTCACAGCCTCCATGGTTGAGCTCGCCTGATCGTAGTAATAGATTTTTGCCGGGCGGCCAGCATCATACATTCGCTCATAGATGCTCTTGAATCCTGTGTTTGGATAGAAGAGATTCATCGTTACATCTCGGAACGAGGTCTCCGTAATGCGCGAAGGCGCGATTACAGATGGTGGGTCCAGGAATCGAAGAGAACCAGCGGTTAAACACGGCAAACTCAGTTGCCAACGTCGTCAGAATAGGCAACTTGTCGGGCGCGAAGTAGTGCATAATATTGTGCGAGCGCTTCGCGCTGCGGCTCTGCTGGAAATAGCTATTTATAAAGCCCTGCATATTCGCCACGCGCGGTTCCGCGTTGTTTCCATTGAATATTTGCAGATCGACCGCAGAGGAAGTGGTGTGCAGGATCAATGTCTAGCTGGCCTTGGAACTCCGCGAGAGGTTGTACGCGGATCAAATTTCCATCTGAATCGGGGTTGCTTTCATTTCCTTGGAGGCCATCAATGCGCAGCCTCTGCCTCAAACCTCCCAACATATGGTCAAAAGAGCGGCCACTCATCATTAAGACGACGATGTGCTTTAGACTATCTAATCCTGGTGCCATGCCTTACCTCACGAGCGGGATAATCTTAACCTAAGCGCGTCGGCGTCGTGATTCCTCTTGAGCTCACTCTCGCGGAAGGCGGGTTTTTGCACAAGCTTCTTTGAGGCGAACTTTAAATGTCTTTTTGTCTGTAATCTTGATTCGTTGTCTTTCACCCAGGGAAAGCGCTCTAGGCTGGACCGACTCCTCTACCATCCAATCCCTGTCCCACCCTGGAACTCCGCAATTACCTAAGTAACCCTTGGGCACTGTTCTTGTGGGCACTGGCGGAGGGACTTTGGGGTACGATTGCTGCGTCCTCCTCCCAGAGAACTTGCATAGGTAACGCATAGGTACCCCAAGATGCAAGAAAACCAGGAATCAGCCACCGCCACAGGCGTAGCCACGGATACAGCGTCAGGAACCGTCAAGACCGCTGGCATCGCTACGGACGCCACTGTTTCAAACGCTTCAGCCTCAAGCAATGCGTCATCGGCTACAGGCTCTGCTACAGCCTCAGGCAATGCCACAGGCAGCACGTGCTGCCGCTCCGCGCACGGCCAGCCTTGAGTTGGTCAAGGAACTGCCCAGGGGAAGCGTAGGCGTGGTCCATCAGGCCAGAAATCCGCAGCAGAACAGGTTCGTCGCGCTGCGCAAGTTTGAGGTCCCGGAGTGGCTGGACGACGCGAACGAGCTCATCCAGAAAATCCTGGCGGAGGCGAAAGCCGCGAGCGCGCTGGACCATCCCAACATCGCCAAGTTGCATACCTGCGGCTACAAAGACTTTACGCGTTTTCATGACGGCCGAATTCGTTGAGGGACAAACCCTCAAAGAATATATGGCCAAGCGCCAGCCGGAGATGAGCGAAGTGCTGCAGACTGGCCAAGCAGCTTTTGGCGGCGCTGGATTACGCGCACAGCAAGGGCGTCTGCCATAACTTTCTGAACCCGTACAACATCAAGGTTTTGCCCGATGGTACGCTCAAGCTGCTCGACTTTGGCCTGCTGCGCGATAAGAACCTGCTGACGCAAAGCCCGACGAAGAAGCTGGAGAACGAGCCGTATCTTTGCTCCGGAGCAGGTAAAGCACAAGCCGATGACTGCGGGCGACAAACATTTTTAACGCGGCCACAATCATCTATCAGCTTTATACGGCGCGCAGCCCGTTCAGCGGACCGCATCTGGGTGAAGTGGATCGCAGCATTACAGACGTGAATCCGCACCCGATGCAGATGGCGCATCCGCGGGTGCCGGAAGAGATTTCAAGAGTAGTGTTGAAGGCGCTGGCGAAGAATCCGGCGGAAAGATACTCGAGCGGACAGCAATTTTTTGCCGCGCTGGAAGAAGCCGCAAAAGCCGTGCCGCTTGCACGCGCTAACAGCACAGGATCAATGCCTGCGTATAAAGACGGCCCTGGGCCCAACGCAAGCCAGGCAATCAAAGTCAGCCGGGTCGCCAAATGCCAGCCAGATCATTCAAAGCTGTGCCCGGACCTAACGCCAGCCAGAGCTTTAGAGCTGTGCCGTCAGGGTTCGGCCAGCCAGGCAGTTAAACCGACGCCGGGAACAGTGGGCACCACGTATGTTGGTCCGGAAAAAACTGGAGCACGCAAGCCGGTAAGCACGGCGAACCACTGGAAGGTAGTGGCGGCTGTGGTCGGCGGACTTTGCCTGATTGTGGTTTTAGCATTGCTGTTCCAGCGGCATCCTGCGGAAGAAGATGCGGCTGCGCCGTCGGCAGCGAAGTCGCCCGCGCCGTTTAGCGGCAAGGCAGAGCAGGCAATTGAAAAAGTAAAGGCCGCGCAAGATGAGCAGGAAGGTAGAACTCATGCCGCCTCTGCTCCTGCGCGCGCAGGCAAGTCAACCAGGTACGTGCCGGCTGCTCCGGTAGCTCCGCCCACAGCGAAGGAAGGACAGTTGATCGTCTCTTCCATGCCCATGGGCGCAACCGTGGAGATTGAAGGTCGCACAGGGCAACAGTGGAAAGCTCCGCAGACCGTTCCCGGGCTGGCCGCAGGCACTTACAAAGTGACGTTCAACATGCCGGGCTATGCAACAGAGACGCGCACTGTGCAGGTCGCAGGCGGCACGCGCACGCCGCTCGATGTCCGCATGAACGCCGTAAAAGGCTTTGTAACGGTAGCCAGCAAGCCGGCGGGCGGCGAGATCTGGATCAACGGAAAAGATACAGGCAAAGTTACCCCAATAGAATTTCTTGTCGAGCCCGGACCGCAAACCATTGTGGTGCGCAAGCAGGGTTATCTTGAGGCATCCACAGAGGTCAAGCTGGTTGCTGGGCAGTCAGTGAATTACGCGCCCAGCCTGATGGCGGCTGGACGCACGGATAACATCCGCCTGGTGGGCAGCAGCGGAGTTGGAAAGCTGCTAGGCAACAACGGCAGCTAGCTCGGGCATGGCTCGGATCGAAATCAAGACTGAACCCAAGGGCGCACAAGTAACCATCAACGGAACGCCTCTGCAAAAGACCACGCCGCTTGAGGTCCAGCTGGAAGCCGGCAACTATGACATCACGATCCAGAAAGACGGCTTCAAACCGATCCATGAGAGCGCCATCGTCGGGATGGACGACCGAATCAAGATTGATCGGGCCCTTTCACACTAAGATCTGTTTGCGCAAAACAGACGCGGACGGCCTGTGTTTCCAACACAGTGTCGTCCGTTTTTCTTGTTGAGAGCGCGAGCCGCCCGCATCAACGCAGAATTCCAGATAGAATAGAAGCTAATCCATTCTTTAGAGAGCAGAGCTAAGTCGATTTGAATTCCAGGATTCGCAATATCGCAATTATCGCGCACGTCGACCACGGAAAAACCACACTGGTGGACGCCATGCTGCGCCAGAGCGGCGCCTTCCGCGCCAATGAAGTTGTAGCCGAACGTGTGATGGACTCCAACGATCTGGAGCGTGAGCGCGGCATCACCATTCTGGCCAAGAACACGGCCATTATTTATCACGACGTAAAGATCAATATCGTCGATACGCCGGGCCACAGTGACTTTGGCGGAGAAGTGGAACGCGCCCTGAAAATGGTGGATGGCGTAATGCTGCTGGTGGACGCCAGCGAAGGCCCTCTGCCGCAGACGCGCTACGTGCTCAGCAAGGCCCTTGAAGCTGGCCTGCCTCCAGTGGTGGTGATCAATAAGATCGACCGTCCGGACGCGCGGGCGCAGGAAGTTTTGAACGAGCTGTACGATCTCTTCATCGATTTAGACGCGCGCGAAGATCAGCTTGATTTTCCTGTACTTTATACCAACGCAAAAGCCGGAACAGCCTCCACCAGCATTGACGTTCCAGGTGAAAATCTGCGGCCATTGTTTGACGCCATTCTGGCCAACACGCCAGAGCCCGCGGGTGACGCCGCTAGCCCATTGCAGATCCTGGTGGCGAACCTTGATTACAGTGACTATCTGGGTCGCCTCGCTATTGCTCGCGTCTTCAACGGCACGCTGCGCAACGGCCAGGAAGCCGGTATTGCCAAGCTGGATGGCTCGGTGCAGAAATGGAAGATCACCAAACTCTTTTCTTTCAGCGGCCTCAAGCGCGTGGATATTGAGCAGACCGAGTTGGGTGACATTGTCGCCATCGCCGGCGTAGAGGGAATCGGGATTGGCGAAACCATCACCGAAGTTGAAAATCCTGCGCCGCTGCCGCACATCGTGATCGACGAACCGACCATCGCAATGCAGTTTTCCGTGAACACGTCGCCTTTTTCCGGACGCGAAGGAACATATGTCACGTCGCGCAACCTGCGTGATCGCCTGCAAAAAGAGTTGCTCACCAACGTTTCTCTGCGCGTGGAAGATAGCGGTGCGACCGATTCCTTCAAGGTCCTGGGCCGAGGCGAGCTTCAGCTTTCCATCCTGATTGAAACCATGCGCCGCGAAGGTTATGAGCTCGCGGTGGGCAAGCCGGAGATCGTAACCAAGCGTATTGACGGCAAGCTGATGGAGCCGAAAGAAAAGCTGATGGTAGACATTCCTGAAGCGTTCATCGGCGTGGTGATTGAAAAACTGGGTGGGCGCAAAGGCCAGATGCTCAAGATGCACAATCACGGCTCAGGCCGCGTGCGTTTGGAATTCACCATCCCCAGCCGTGGCATGATCGGCCTGCGCTCAGAGCTGCTCACTGACACGCGCGGCACCGTGATCCTGAATTCCTTATTCGATGGCTATACCGAATGGCTGGGAGAAATTCCTCATCGCATGACCGGCGCTCTAGTCTCCGACCGTAATGGCCCGTCAACGGCCTACGCCTTGTGGAGCTTGCAGGAACGCGGTGTTTTGTTTGTCGGCGCTGGCGTGGAGCTGTATGAAGGAATGATCGTGGGCGAGAATGCCCGCGAAGTCGATCTTGATGTAAACGCCGTTCGCGAGAAAAAGCTGACCAACATGCGCGCCTCAACCGCCGACGAAGCCATTCGCCTCGTCCCCTTCAAGAACCTCACGCTCGAGCAGGCGATTGAATTCGTAGCCGATGACGAGCTGGTTGAAGTCACGCCAAAATCCTTGCGGCTGCGGAAGAAAATTCTGCAGGCGAATCGACGGCCGAAGAAGAATGCGGCAATGCCGGACGGAGGCTCGTAGTTTTTCTGAATATCCCGAGCGCAGCGAGGGATCACTATCCGTCTCGACGAAGTTAAGGGTTATGGACGAAACGACCAAAGCCTGAGACGTCTTGTGCGAATGAAACGCACGTAGACGCGTTGTTCAAAGTTCACTCTGAAGGTTTTTCTGGACGATATCGCTTCGGACTCGGCCTTCGCTTCGGAGATCATTTAGAAAACAGCTACGTAAAGGATTTCCCTCGTCGTCTCTGGCAGCTGCTCCGCCATCACCCCAAGCACTCTTGACCAGATTGAATCTGTTGAATTTGACTTCGTAGCAACTTCGAGCCGGTGTGACACAACAACGTAAGGAGTCCTTGATGAAGCGCGGCAGCGGACTGCTATCCATCCTTCTTATTTTTCTGAGTATTAGCCACGGTCAAAACCAGGCAGCCAACAATAGCCCGCAATTAAGCGAACTGCTGCAACGGGCGGCTGCAACTCACAGCGATGCGGTGCTGGTGCTCAAAGACGGCAAACCTGTTGCTGAATATTACTCAAAAGCAGGTAAACGCAAGATTGCATTGATGTCCTGCACGAAATCAATCGTGAACTTTGGCATAGGACGATTGATCGACCAGGGAAAAATCAAGTCGCTGGATCAGCCAGTGTATGAGTTCTATCCGGAATGGCAGCAGGGTCGGAAAAAGCTGATTACCATTCGCCATCTTCTGGACCACACGTCAGGACTGCAGGACCTTCCAACCACTGTAGAGGTTAATCTCGCCCCGGATTTCATTCAGCTGGCATTGGCAGCCGAACTGAAAACGGACCCGGGAAAAGTTTTCTTTTATAACAACAAAGCTGTGAACCTGCTGGCTGGAATCATTGAACGAGCCTCTGGGAAACGAATGGACATTTATTTCCGCGACGAAATCTTCAAGCCAACGGGGATCGTAGACTTCAATTGGGCTACTGATAGCGCGGGAAATCCACCGGTGATGGCTGGGTTGGAAGCTTACGGCCGAAGATTTTGCCAAATTCGGAGAACTCATTCTGAACAAGGGCCTCTGGGGGAGTACCCGGATCGTGAGCGAGCATTGGATCGAAGAATCCATGACTCCGCAAGCCGCCTACTATGCGTACGGGCTTTTATGGTGGCTTACGCCGGGCGACATGGACATCGTGATGGATGATGAAAAGTTTAAGGAGTTCGAAGATGCAAAGGTCGATCCGGCATTGATCCAGAAAGCTACAACCTCTCAGGAATAAGGTGATGCACAGTGGGCCAGAATCAGACGCGGCTATCCTTCAGGCGTTGAACATGGCTTCTGCCGGATTCAGCAATCGATCAGGAGATTCGGAGCAAAGGCTTGAGGCTTCGGAACTTTAAGGTTCGAGAGGTTAAGGCGTACAACGCCAATGGCGATCTGGGACAATATATGTTGATCTATCCAAAAGCGAGGTTAGTGGCTGTAAGACAAATTGCCAGCCGCATAGATTACAACGGCAAAACCGACGGCTTTGAGGATTTTAATGACCTTGTTCAGAAAATAGGGATTTGGGTCCTTAGTGCCGCGGTATACGCCATCGCGGCCTGCTATGAAATCTTCAGATCGGCGAAATTTCTTCTTGCGCTTCATGCCAAAAAATCACTCCAAGTTGTTTTCCCTTCGTCTCGGGCAGCTGCGTCGCCATCAGTGCCGTAAGCAAAAATGCTATCGCGCACAGCAGAAACGCCGCGCTTAACCCTTTTTTATCGCCCACCCAGCCAATCGTATAAGGCGCAACGCAGCTCAGCGCTCGAGCGCCGTTATAGGTGAAGCCTAGGGCGCGGGCGCGGACGCGGGTAGGGAAGATCTCGCTGCCAATAATTCCCGAGCCGGCAAAAAATCCGGTGCCAAAGAACCCAACCAGCGCACCCAGCACCAGAATAATCCATTGCGAGCGGGCAGCCGCGTAGAGTGGGATCAATCCCGCGGCGCACAATGTATACAGAATCAAAGATCGCTTGCGTCCCAGCTTGTCCGCCACCCAGCCGTAACACAAATAGCCGGGAAACATGCCGGCAAGGTTCAGCGTGACCAGCAAAGTGGTGGTGCTCATCAGGCCAAAGCCGCGCCCGCCTTTTTCAATTGGCAGGGTTAGATAGGGTGGCATCCAACTAAACAGTCCCCACCATGCGAACAGCCCAAAGATATTCAGCAGCAACAGAAAAATTGTGTTCTTGCGTAGCGCCACGGAAAAGATTTCAGAAAACGGCGCGTTCGTTTTCGCCTGATCGCGCTGCTGTTTCCACATCTCCGATTCCGGTACGCTCTTCCTGATCCAAAGCGTTACCAGCGCGGGCAGAACGCCCACAAAAAATACAAAGCGCCAGTTCTGATGGAGCTGGTCCAGCACGATCCAGGCAGTCAGCGCCGCCGCAGCCAGTCCCCACGCCCATGCGCTTTGCACAATCGCGATCGCTCGTGCGCGCAGATGCGTTGGCCATGTCTCCGCCACCAGCGTCGCGCCGGTATTCCACTCACCGCCCATGCCCAGACCAAGAACAAAGCGGAAAGCGATAAGCATGAAAATCGATGTCGAAAATCCCGAGCCTAGCGAGCATAGCGAATACGTCAGGATACTCAGCATCAGAGCCTTGGTTCGTCCGATGCGGTCAGCAATAAATCCAAACAGTATGCCGCCGATTCCCGAAGCCAGCAGCATGAATGCGTTCGGCAATCCGGCAATGGCCTTGGAATGAATGCCCAGCGCGTTCATCACGTGAATCTGAACGTTGCTGTACAGCAGGACATCGAATCCATCCAGCCCCCAGCCCAGCGCCGCCGCAATTAGCGTGCGCTTCTGTGCCGATGTGACCTGAGAGATCGTTGGGAGTGTGGTGGAAGCCATTGGACGAGGGGATTCTAACAGCTTTTGTCTTTATCTTGAGCGGAGCGATAGAACCCTATAGTGAAGGAGATATGTCGTACAGGCCATCATGATCGCATCTTCAATGATGGATCTGATGATCAAAGTCTTGGCGACGGTAGGGGCCCCTCGCTTCGCTTCGGGGTCTTAGAAAACAGGCTTTTCTCCGCGTCTCCGCGCCTCCGCGGTGAACTGCTCTTTCTCGACCAGCCCAAAATATCTCTGCGCCCTTCTTACGTCTTCACCGATCTGCTCTTTCAATGCCTCGATCGACGGAAACTTGATCTCTGGCCGCCGCCATTTCAAAAATGAAATCTCTACTTCCGTCTGCGCCGTCACGTCCAGCGGATGAAAATCAAGCAGATGGGTTTCAATGGCAAATGACTCGTCGCCAAATGTGGGCCGCAGGCCAACGTTGGTAACGGAATTAAAAGTCTCGTTGTCCACGCGAGTGCGCGTGAAATACACGCCGTCGCCCGGAACCAGATCGTCGTAGCGGCTCAGGTTAATGGTAGGCACGGTGTATTTGTGGCCATAACCGCGCCCTCGTCCGGGAGCGCCGGTAATGCTGAATACGCGTCCCAGCAGCCGTCGTGCCATGCTGACTTTGCCGGCAAGCAGAAGCGCGCGTATCTGGCTGCTGGAAACCGGAATTCCGCGCACCATCATTACCGGATAGACGCGCACGTCAAAGCCAAACTGTTTTCCCAGTTCTTTCAGGCTTGCGGTAGTTGCCCTCGGCGTTATGGCCGAAATGAAAATTATCGCCTTCATGCACTTCTTTTGCATGCAGTTTGCCGGCAAGAATATCGCGAGCAAACTCTTCCGGCGTTGTCATGGAAAAATCGCGCGTAAAGGGAATTTCCAGCAGCGCGTCCAGCCCGGTCTGGCCCAGCAGGGCTTCTTTCTTTGCCAGCGGCGTAATCAGGCGCGGAGTCACGTCCGGGCGCAATATGCGGAACGGATGGGGCTCGAACGTAACCGCCATTGCTTTGCTGTGGTTCTGGCGGGCGCGCTCCGTCACTTCCTTCAGCACGCTCAGATGCCCGCAATGGATCCCATCAAAATTTCCTACGCTGACGATCGTTGGTCCAAAATCTGTAGGCACTTCCTCCAGCGAGCGGAAAATTCTCATGCGATATCGAACTCCAGCTTCAGCCCGTCATGCGCAAGGCGCACGTGTTCCGGCAGTTTTTTGTTCGTTTCGCGGTGCGGCAGATCGTGGGAAATATGAGTAAAGAAAGCTCGCTGCGGCTTGAGCTCCTCCACCAGCTTCAATGAGTTCTCCACTGTAGAATGCGTGGGATGCGGACGATGACGCAGCGCGTCCAGAAAAAGTATGTCCAGCCCGCGCAGCCGTTCTTTTGAAGCCGCAGGAATCTCGCTGAAGTCTGTAAGGTACGCCGCCGACCCAAAGCGGAAACCATGAATCACTGCTTCTCCATGGATAATTTCCACCGGCTCAAAGCTCGCGCCAAAAAGTTCCATCACGCCGTTGAAGCGGTTCATCTCCACCCGCGCGAGCCCGCCAAATTTGTAATCCGACTTAAAAATATAACGGAAGATGTCTTCCAGGCTGTCCGCCGCAGAGGCATGCGCGTACAGCGGAATCTTGCTTTCCCGCCTGAAGCTGAGCGGGCGTATGTCGTCAAGGCCCAGGATGTGGTCCGCGTGCGCGTGCGTGTAAAGGATGGCGTCCAGCCGCTTGATCTTTTCGCGAATCGCCTGCTCGCGGAAATCCGGCGTGGTATCGATCAGGACCGTGTAGCCGTCGTACTGTACCAGAACGGACGGGCGCAATCGCCGGTCATGCGGATCGTCCGACGTGCATACCCGGCAGTCGCACCCAATGGTGGGAACGCCCATTGACGTTCCACTGCCCAGCACGGTTAGAGTCGCCTTCATTTTTTAGCTTCTACTTCTTAATGCCGGGCGGCATGGCTCCCGGAGGCACGGCTCCGGGCTTGGTGGCTGAAGTTGCGACTGCATTCGTGATTTCAATAAAGGCCATGCGCAGTTCAAACAGCACGTTTTGCAGCAGCGTTTTTTCGCGATCGGTGAGATTGTTCTTGGTCTTTTCTTGCAGGACCGCCATGGAGTCAATGGTCTGCCGCGCGCCAATAATGTCCACGCGAGGCGGCTCATTATCCTGCCGGATGGCTCCCATCTGGATCAGCGCGCTCATGTAAAACGATTCAATCACGCGCTCAAAATTCATTTCCAGCGGCCCGCCCTGGGGAGTTTTGCCCGCGGCAGAGATCATGTCGTCAATTTTCTTGCCGGACGCCTTGTACGCCTCGCTCTGCGCGTGCTGCTCTTCCGCTGTCGGGGGAGGCGACATCTCTTCTTCCTGCTCTGTCGCTGGCGATCCGGGCTGTACCTGCGTTTGCACGCTTTGGCTCGGTTGTGCCGGTATCGGCGGCGCAGGTTTTGCTGGAGGCGTGGCCTGCGCTGCTGGCGGCGGCGTTGCCGGTTTTTCTTCTTCCGCTACCTGTGCATCGGGACGCGGTTCGCCTTCTGTCCCAAATCTCCGCCGATCGGTTACTACAAACTCTGATTTTTTCTCAGCCATTCAGTCCTCATCCTAATTAGATTTCAGTGATTCAATTTCAAACGGCAGGTCCACTGTTGTGGCTTCAATGCCGTCCAATGCAATCTTTGGTCCTGCCGCAATTGCGTCGCGGCGCACGTAACCCAGCCCAATATTCCTCGGACCTTGCGATGTGGGAATTCGCGCAATGCTCGTGATCTCCGCCAATGCGCGTCCTTCAGACTCATATTTCCCAAGTGCGGGTACGCTATCGCCGAAGACAAACCCTGTAAATTTACGATGGACCTGGCCGCGCGACCGTATGCGCTCTACGATCTCCTGGCCAATGTAGCATCCTTTGGTAAAGTTCAGCGCCTGCTGCTGTTCTGTCTCCTGCGGCAAGTCGCGATCGCGAATGTCCTGGCCGTAGTTCGGAATGCCGTGCAAAACTCGCCACATCTCCAGCGCCTCGGTGCCGACGGGTTTCGCTCCGGCCTTAACCAGCAGGTTCCATAGGTCCTGCGCGTTGTTGGGATCAAGCCAAAGCTCAAACCAACCCGGTTTCTGTTCCGGACCGCGCACCAGAGCCGCCGCTATATCGTCAAACCCTACGTCGCGAACTTCCAGCGGCTGCATGCCGCCGACATTGATCCCGGCATTTGAGAGAACCGATTCTGCTTTTGGCCCGCACACGGCAACCGAAACGGAATCTGCGCCTACCTCCACCAGTTCGACCTTATCCATGATGATGAAGCGCTTCATGGCATGCACGAGAGCTTGTACCTGGCTGGCATCGGTCTCAAGGGCAAAAGACTCGCCGCGATTGTAGATATACATATCGCCCAGGATGCGGCCCTGAGCGTTGAGCACAAAATTGTAATTACCGCGATTTAACGGCAGGTCGCGCACATTGTTGGTGACCATGTTGTGCAGCCAGCGGACGTGGTCTTTGCCGCTTACGTTGATCCGGCCGCGCCATGCCAGCGCAAACACGCCGCAGCCCGTGCGCAACGCCGCCAGCTCAGCGGCGGAGTCGCCAAAGCTCAGCGCCATCTCCGCGCCGTTATACGTGCCCGTGCGCGCCTCAGGTGTTTGCAGCCAGGGATGGATAGCGATCTGCGCCATGGTTCAATGCCCAATATTTGATTATAGCCAACGTGGCAGGATGCATGCCCGTTGCCCGGCTGCTAGACTGGCCTCATGCCCGATTCACCGCCGGAAAATAACAATCCAAAAGAGGAGAACTCTGGCGACAGATTGGCCGCTACAGTAATCTGGCGTTTGTACTGCCCGCCGCCATTGTCGCTGGTCTGATCATCGGCCACCTGCTTGACCGCTGGCTCGGGACCTCCTGGATCACTCTGGCAGGGCTCTTTGTGGGCTGTATCGCTGGGCTTTGCGGAGCTGATTCGCGGAATTGTCCGGTCCACCAAGGATTCATGACTAGACTTCCAGAAGACGCGATTCCTGAAGAGGAAGTCGATCCAGCGCCGGTCGATCCGGAGATGGAACAGCGCCTTTCTGGCGCTTACGGCAGAATTCTACGCGTTGCCATAGCGCTGAGCGTGGCCGGAACGCTGGCTGCGGCGCTTTTCTTTACTTGGCAAAGCGGCCTGGGGTTAGCCATTGGATCGTTGCTCGCCTACATCAATTTTGTCTGGCTGCATCGCGGAACTGAACGGCTTGTGGAACGGATTCTTGCGTCGAATCAGACGACCGCAGGCGGCCAATCGAAGGCCCGGAAGGTTCGTTTCGCGTTCCCCTTTCCTTTGCGTTACGCTCTCCTGATCGGGGTGGCCTATGTTATATTAAAAAGTTATCCAAGGCTGCTCATTGGCTTCATAGTGGGCCTCATTCTGCCGATTCTGGCGGCAATGGGCGAGGGCATCTATGAAGCTGCGGTGATCAGCAAGATTGACCAAGCCGGTCGTTAGATTTCCATCAGAGCTTATTTAATTTTTTGAATTGGTGAAGTGTCGGGAAAATGCCTCATCAACTTGTCTTTACCGCGTTCTTAAATCGCTATTTCGGTGGGATTGCCACTGCTTTGCTGCACATGGTGGGCTTGCAGCCCGCGCACGCCAATGCTCCTATCAGCAACCCTGTGGCCATGGAAATATTGATCGTTCTGATTTTGCTCGTCTTCTTCGTGACTGTAAGGGCGAGCCTTTCCGTTGAAAAACCGGGCGGCTTGCAGCACTTGGTGGAAGCCACAGAGGAATTCATTGCCGATCAGGCGCATGGCGTCATGGGACACGGTTATGAGCGCTACATTCCGTACGCCGTGACCATCGGATTCTTCATCCTATTGGGCAATCTGCTTGGACTGATCCCGGGATTTGAATCACCCACGGCCAACCCCACTGTGCCGCTGGGATGCGCGCTTCTGACTTTCGTCTATTATCACTATCACGGACTGCGCGTTCATCGCCACAACTACATCAAGCAGTTCATCGGCCCGGTATGGGCGCTAGCACCCCTCATTCTTTTGATTGAAGTGGTGAGCCACTTTGCCCGAATCCTGTCACTTACGGTACGTCTTTACGCCAACATGTTTGCCGGTGACATGGTCACGCTCGCATTCTTCTCGTTGGTTCCTGTGCTGGTTCCTGTGGTCTTTCTGGGCCTGCACTTGTTCGTATCGCTCGTACAGACCTTCATTTTTGTCATGCTGACTCTCGTCTATCTGGGCATGGCAGTAAGTGAAGAGCACTAGAGTTTTGTAACAAGCAGCCAGCGTGAGGGCGTTTGTCCCCCAGGACTTGCGTCAACCACCCACTGGCGGCAACTTGATAAGGAGAGAAAATGAAAAAACTAATGTTTCTTTTGTTGATCGCTGCTGCGGTCCTTTTGGTCGCATCCCCGGTTTACGCACAAACACCTGGTGGCGCGCCTGCCGGTAACTGGGCAATTCCAATCGGCGTTGGTCTGGGCATGGGTCTTGCTGCTGGTTTGGCTGGACTTGGCCAGGGCAGAGTCGCCGGTTCAGTGGCTGAAGCGCTGGCCCGCAACCCCGGAGCACGTGCCGGTATACAACTCGCACTCTTCATCGGACTGGCTTTCATTGAGTCGCTGGTTCTGTTCACCTTCGTGCTGCTCTTTTTGCGCACGCAATAAGTTTACGGAAACGAACAGGCCTTCGCTCCGGCGGAGGCCTTTTGTTTTTAGCCGTCAGCAATCAGCAGTCAGCCAACGCAATTAGCAGCTGGCAGACAACAAAAAGAAAACCGGCCGCGAATCAACGCAAAACCACGCGAATCATTCTTGGTTTCGATTCGTGTTTATTCGCGAAATTCGCGGCTATCCGTCTTGATCCGCGTTCATCAGCGGAATCTGCGGTGATGTTCCTTGGCTGACTGCTGACCACTGATTGATGACTGCTGTTCGAGCAGTGATATCCTTGATCTACTCATGTCAAGCCTTCCGGCCCTTGCCTTTAACGATGTCAGCAAGCATTACCGCGGCTTCTTTCGCAGCCAGTGGGTTACGGCGTTGCGCGATTTCTCTCTGCGGGTGGAACGCGGCGAGATCTTTGGCTTTCTCGGTCCGAATGGCGCCGGTAAGACCACGGCCATGCATCTGGCGATCGGACTCATGTTTCCCAGCAGCGGTCGGGGTGAAATGCTGGGACACGAATTCGGACACGCTCCCACGCGCCGTCGCATCGGTTTTCTGGCGGAAAATGTCGCACTCTATCACCGCTCGGCTGCTAAGCTAATTCACTTCTATGGCGCTCTAAATGGCATGCGCGATCCCCAGCTACGCCAGCGCACGGCAGAGATGCTCAAGGAACTCGAACTCACTGACGTCGCAGATCGCAATGCCGGCAAGTTTTCCCGCGGCATGCTCCAGCGCGTAGGACTGGCGCAGGCTCTCGTCAACGATCCCGAACTGCTTATCCTCGACGAACCTGCTTCCGCGCTCGATCCGCTGGGGCGCATGCGAGTCCGCGAAATCCTGTTGCGGGCACGCGAGGCCGGCAAGACCGTATTCCTTAGTTCGCATCTGCTATCAGAGGTCGAGCAAATCTGCGATCGCCTGGCCATCGTGATTAAGGGCCAAGTCGCGCGTGTGGGCACGCTGAATGAACTGCTGGAGTCGCAAGATAGGTTTGTGATCACCGCGAAGGGAATTGAGGCCCTCATGTTTGAAGGCACCACCCAGAACGGTTTCGTCAGAATTACTGTCCCGGCATTGGCGCAACGCAGAACCATTGAGAAAATATGGCTGGCCGGCGGCGAAGTGATTGCCGTGAATCCAATCCGCCGGACTCTGGAAGACTTGTTCGTGGAACTGGCAAACCAGAATGGCGGTGGCCATGCTGAGCCTGGCGGCAACCGGGAGCCACAAATGAAGACATGGATCAAAACAATGGCTCTGCTTTGCATATGTTGTGTTTGTGCCAGTGCTCAAAGCGCCCAGCCCAAGTGGAAGATCGATCTAACGGAGCGCTACGGCTTTCAGGCCTTTGATCGCACCATCAACTTCTACTGGACGCTGCACCAGGGTATGATTTTCATCTCGCCGGAAAGACTTTTGGTGTATCAGGTGAACCGGTTGCGCGCAGCGACCAAACTGGCTCCGCGCGATGCCAGCGGCGGATCGGGCAACTTCATCCTGGAAATCAAGATCCTCAATGCCACTGACGGCAGCGAAATCAAGTCTCTTCAACTTCCCACCAACGCGGAATTCTCCAAAGTACTTGCCACGCGCGATGGCAAATTTATCGTCCGCAGTGGCGATATCCTTTATCTCTATTCGGCGGACTTCACACGGCTTGCTTCGCATGCGCTGCCTCTGAAGCGTCAGGTCCAGGAAGAGGGCTGGGAGATTGGCGTATCACCCTCGGGTGACGAAGTCCAACTTAGTGCATGAGCAGATACTGAAGCGTAGTGCCATTTCTCCCACGTCAAAAGTTGAGAAAGCCCAGGCAGATATTGAAATTCTGAGCGCGGACAATCTTGAGACCATCAAGAGCTTCAGGTTGCCGTGGTTTCTGGCCTCCTGGTCAGCGGCTGATCACGCCTTGCTCAGCTCCAGTCCCACAAGCTGGGCCCCGGCGGCCAACTTCGGATTGCTGACTTTTGACGGCCAATGGACTCCGCTGATGCCGGACTGGACTTCTGCCGAGCATCCATGCCTTTACCAGGCTGTCGCGCTCGAACACCAACTGTTTGCCGCCTTTGGATGCTGGAATCTTTCCGTGTTTCCGCGGACAGGTGAAAAGCTGTTTTCACTGAAGACCGGAACAAAGGAGTTTGTGAATTCCGTGCGAGGTGGAGGCGATTATCTGGCAATCCAGTGGGAACGCCACGTTGTCCAGCGTGACACCGCTGCAAATATTCCTATCGCCATGGCCCGGCCGCTGCGCCTTGATCTCTACCACATACACAGCAGCCAGGCTCTGCTATCTGTTGCTCTGCACCATAGCAATATTTATTACGCAGTTTCGCAAAACGGCGTTCTGGCAGTGGTGGACGGCACATCGCTCGATCTGTATTCGCCAACCCACTAGCCCATGCGAGCCATTGTTCTCATCGGCATCAACTTTCTACGCACACAGTGGATTGCGCTGGCCGTGATGTGCGCTTATGTGCTTGGGATCGGCGGCATCTATCGCGTGCACACGCAGCGCGACGAAATACTTTTCTTCCTGCGCTGGCATGCCGGCTACGCCATCTTTTTTGCCACAATGATCGCCATTCCTGCCCTGCAGACGGAGCGCAAAACGCGCCGCATTCTCGCTGTGCTCTCCAAAGGCATTCATCGCTGGCAATATCTGGGCGGGCTTCTTTGCGGCTGCACCATGATTTCTGCTTTGTTCTGTTTGTTGATTGGCGGGACAGCGGCATGGCTGGGGCAGCAGGGCAGAATTCCCATCGAAGGATTGGCTGCAATTATGACGCTGCTATTTTGTTGCTGCGTTTTTGCCGTTTCTGTCGGCCTGTTCTTTGCGACGTTCTTTCATCCGCTGCTGGCCACGGCAGCCACGTCAACCGTCATGGCATTACCTTTAATTCTTCTTCAATTTAGATTGCCGGTGGCCTGGATACTTTTTCCTGCCGGCGCCATGTTTCGCACGCTGTGGACGAGCTTTCAGTTTCGCTCTTTGGGAAATTCGCTGGACGCGCTCATCGTGAGCGCAATCGCTCAGGCGCTGCTTTTCTGGATTGCCGCCGCGCTGATCTTTGCCCGGCGCGATGTAACTATTTCTCCGGAGTAGTCGCCACTGGTCCCGGGAAAGTGGAACTTCCAGGTGTTGCGCTGCCGGCAGCCGCTGCCGCGGGGTTTAGGTCGCGCGCTCCGGCGTCTGAATAGGTAAGAACGCGTCCAGGCATCACGCCCAGATAAATGGTGGCGATCGCGGCCAGCACCAGCGCCAGCTTCATCGCGCCAGAAGCAGGCGCGGGGGCCTCAGCGATGACGGGTTCGCGCATATACATCACCACAATCAGCCGCAGGTAATAGTAGGAAGCAACTGCGCTGTTGACCAAGCCGATGATCGTGAGCCAAATCAGCGCAGTGGGATGCGCATTGGCTGAAAGCGCGGCGTTGAAGACGTAATACTTGGCCAGGAATCCGGCAGTCGCGGGTATGCCAATCAGCGAAAGCATGAAGATCGTGAGGGTAAACGCGAGCAGCGGAGAGCGTCGGCCCAGCCCGGAGTAGTCGTCAACAGAGACATAACGCTCGCCTCCGGCGCCAAAGTGGCTAACCACGGCAAACGCACCGACGTTCATTGCCGCGTACGAAGCGGTGTAAAAAATTGCTGCAGATCTTCCGATTTCATTGCTGGCCGCAAAAGCCACCAGCAGGTAGCCGGCATGCGCAATGGACGAATAAGCCAGCATGCGCTTCACATTGTTCTGCATCAGCGCGCCAAAATTGCCTAGTGTCATGGAGAGCGCTGCGCAGATCCATATCAGCGGCAGCCAGTCTGAGGTGGTAGTGGCAAACAGCACGCGCAGCAACACTGCAAACGCTGCGGCCTTGGGACCGGTGGACATCAACGCGACGATCGGTGCTGGTGCGCCTTCATAGACGTCGGGTGTCCAGATGTGGAACGGTGCAGCGGCAACTTTAAAACCCAGGCCGACGATCATTAGCGCCGTAGCGGCAATCGCCAGAAGCCCGGGATTGCTGCCGAGCGCGGGACCGATCTTCAAGATGCTGGTTGAACCTGTCGCGCCAAACATCAGCGCCACGCCATACAGGAAAAAGGCGGTGGCAAATGATCCCAGCAGGAAGTACTTGATGGCCGATTCAGCGCTGCCGGCATTGCGGCGGCGGTATCCGGCAAGAATGTAAGTGGAGATTGAGGAAATTTCCAGCGCGATAAAGATGAGCACCAGCTCGACCGCAGAAGACATCAAGACCATGCCCACCGTGCCGAAGAGGATTAGCGCATAATACTCGCCGCTGCGGATGTTTTGCGCGTCAAGGTATTCGAGTGACGCCAGGATGCAAACCGCTGAGATCGCAGGAATCAATAGGTGAAAGAAGATAGCGAAGCTATCCACGCGCACCATGCCGAACCATCCCGGCGTGGCAAAGCTGGCGTCGCGGGCGTTCCAGGCAATCTGGCAGAAGGTGGCTGCAATGGCGGCGATAGTGCCGCCCAGAGCAACCAGTCCCAGGCCTTTGCGGCTGGCTGCCCGGCTTTGAGCAGCGGATCAGCCATCATGACGATGATGCCAAAGGCAGTGAGCACCAGCTCAGGCAGGATGCGAATGTAGTCGACTGTTTGGATCGGGTTCATTTATTTATTTCTGCCCACCCGTGGCGGAAGCGTCTTGGACCGCGATAGCCGCCGACGGAACTGGAGCCGCTATCTTTTGGTCAGGTTTGGTTTGATCGGAATGTTTTAGCGCCTGCGCTTTTGTTCCAGCAGCCTGCGGCATTGTGCTCACGACAGCGGGCTCAATCGACTTCATCCAGTATGGTGACGCCACGCCCATGATCACCGCCATTACAACAAGGGGAACCAGCGAGATTCGTTCGCGGCCATCGATATCGGGCAATGTCTTATTTTCGTCATGATGGATTTGGCCGTAGAAAACTTTCTGGTACATCCAAAGCAGGTAGCAAGCGCCCCAGATCACGCCGCTGGAGCCGAGTATCGCGAAGAGCATGCCATGCGGGACCGCGCTCTGGAATGTGCCGCTCAGCACCAGAAATTCACCGACGAAACCGTTCAGCAATGGCAACCCGACAGAAGACAGCACCGCAAGCAGGAAGAAAGTTGCGTAAACGGGCATCGGGGTGGCCAACCCGCCAAATTCCTTGAACTGATATGTGTGCTTGCGTTCATAGAGCATGCCGGCCAGCATAAACAGCGCGCCGGTAGAGATGCCGTGGTTCAGCATCTGGTAAACCGCGCCGTCAGTGCCAATCGTCGTGAGGCTAAAAATGCCCAGCACTACAAAGCCGAGATGGCTAACTGAGGAATAGGCAATCAGCTTTTTCAGGTTCGGCTGCACCAGCGCTACCAGCGCGCCATAGATGATTCCGATCACCGCCAGCGTATTGATCCAGCTTGAGTTGTAGGCAGCCTGGTCAGGGAACATGCCAACGTAGAAGCGCAGCAGGCCATAGGTTCCCATCTTGAGCAGCACGCCGGCCAGCAGGACGGAGCCGGCAGTTGGCGCTTCCACGTGTGCGTCCGGCAGCCATGTGTGCAGCGGGAACAGAGGAACCTTGACGGCAAAAGCGATAAAGAAGCCAAGGAAGAGCCACTGCAACGCGGTCGAAGAGAAGCCGCCGTGCGCAATCACGTCGCGGAATGCCGTGTATTCAAAATTATGTTGCGGATTGTGCACGTACAGCCAGATGATCGCGGCCAGCATAAAGACCGAAGCGACCATCGTATAGAGGAAGAACTTTACTGCGGCATAGACCCGGCGTTCATGGCCATACATGCCGATCAGCAGGGCCATGGGAATCAGCGTTGCTTCCCAGAAAACGTAGAAGAGGAACATGTCCAGCGAGAGAAAGACTCCGATCATCGCCATCTCCAGCAGCAGAAGCAGGACAAAAAATTCCTTCACGCGGTCGTGAATCGACTTCCATGACACCAGCACACTCACCGGAACCAGCAATGTGGTGAGCAGCACCAGCCACATGGAAATGCCGTCGGCGCCCATGTGGTAGTGAATCGCCTGGCCAATCCAGTTGCGGTTTGTCTCAAACTGGAAGCCCGAAGCGCCGTAGTCGTAATACATCGGCAGGAAAAGAGACAGCCCGAATGTGGCAATAGAGATGATGAGCGCAGTCCAGCGCAGTGCGCGGTCGTTACGCGGCATCAGCATCAGCGCCAGTGCGCCAATAGCGGGAAGGAACGTGACCAGCGTGAGGATCGAACTGTTCATCGGGTTACCCCCAGCCAGATCATAAAGGCGACTATGGCCGCTCCGCCAACGGCGACCCATGCAGCATAAGAGCGTATGTTGCCGGACTGCATCTGACGCAACTCATTGCCCACGCCCTGCGATGCCGCGCCTGCGCCATTCACCAGACCGTCAATCACACCCTGATCAACTCCGCGCCACAGCACGACGGTGGAGAAAGCTAGCAGTGGCTTGACGAAGATCGCGCCATAGCCTTCGTCAACGTAGTACTTATGCAGGACCATCAAATAAATGCCATGCATCTTTGACGTAATGCGATCGGGAAGCCCAGGGTTCTTGTAGTAAAGCAGGTACGCGAAGAACAGGCCGATCAATGCAGCGGCGACGGAGGTACCGGCGAGAAGCCATTCTTCACCGGTGTTTTCCAGTGTGGCCTCACCCGCGTGAGAGGTGGTGGCATCGTGATCAGAAACTGCCTCCCCTGCGACGGCCGGCGCTGACTGCATCACCGGGGCAAGGAAATGCTCAACCTCATTGTGGCCGCCCATGAATTGCGGCACGCCCACCCATCCGCCGACAAATGAAAGCACGGCCAAAAGGCACAGCGGAGCCAGCATGACCCACGGTGATTCATGCACGCCGCCATGTCCATGAGCATCGTCAGCGTGGCCATGCGAATGCGAAGCTGCGCCGTGCGCAGCCTGTGCTGGAGCGTGTGCGGAATGCGCCTCTTCGCCAATATCGACTGAGCCCAGCTTAAGCTCACCAAAGAACGTCATGAACCACAGGCGGAACATATAGAAGGAAGTAAGTCCCGCTGTTAAAACGCCAATGCCCCAGATCACAGGCCCGCCGTAAGGACTATGAAAGACTGCGCCCAGAATTTCGTCTTTGCTGAAGAAGCCGGCGAAGGGCGGAATGCCGGCAATGGCAATCGTGGCGATAGTGACCACCCAGAACGTCACCGGAATCAGCTTGCGCAGGCCGCCCATACGGCGCATGTCCTGTTCACCGCCAACGGCGTGAATCACCGAGCCTGCTCCCAGGAAGAGCAGCGCCTTGAAGAACGCGTGCGTCATCAGGTGGAAAATTCCGGCGGAGTACGCCGCAACGCCGCATGCCAGGAACATATATCCCAGCTGCGAGACGGTGGAGTACGCCAGGACGCGTTTGATGTCGGTCTGGGCAATGCCCATGGTGGCGGCAAAGATTGCGGTAATACAGCCGATGATCGCAACAATCTGAAGCGCATGCGGCGCGAGATTAAAGATCGCATGCGAGCGGGCGATCATGTAAATGCCCGCTGTGACCATGGTGGCGGCGTGAATCAGCGCGGAAACCGGTGTGGGGCCTTCCATGGCGTCGGGCAGCCAGACATAAAGCGGTACTTGTGCCGACTTGCCGGTGGCGCCAAACATCAGGCAGAGCGCGATGGCGGTAAAGACGCCCCAGCCAGCTTCAGGAGAGAAATGGCCACTCGCGATTTTGCCGAACACCGCGTCATAGTTCAGCGAGCCAAAATGTTGGATGATCAGGAACATCCCGATCAGGAAAGCGAAGTCGCCTATGCGGTTAACGATGAAAGCTTTCTTGCCTGCGTCGGCGGCTGAGTCCTTGAGAAAGAAGAAGCCGATCAGCAGGTACGACGCAAGGCCCACGCCCTCCCAGCCCACGAACATCAAAAGATAGTTGTTCGCCAGCACCAGCGTGAGCATGAAGAACATGAAGAGGTTCAGATAAGAGAAGAAGCGATAGTAACCGCCTTCATGCGACATGTACCCGACGGAATAAATATGAATCAGGAACCCGACACCAGTGACTACGAGAACCATGATCATGGAGAGCTGGTCAAGATAAAAACCAAAAGGCGCGGAGAAGCTGCCGGCGGTGATCCACGTGGCCAGCGTCTCAATGTGGGGAAGTGTAATGCCGCTGCCGGGCCACACGCTCCACACGGCCCACGCCGCCCAGCCAAACGAAGCGGCGGTAAAGAGCAGGGCAACGGCGCTCACCATCGCATTTTTGAAGCGACGGCCGAGCAGGCCATTGATGGCCGCGCCAACCAGCGGCAGCAGCGGAATCGCCCAGAGATGTAGGTTCTTGGTCATAATTTCAGCAGGTTCACGCGATCAACGTTCAGAGTCTCACGGGTACGGAAAACAGAAATGATAATTGCCAGTCCCACAGCGGCTTCCGCAGCGGCAACCACCATCACAAAAAATACAAATACCTGTCCGCTCAGCGCGATGATCGATTTATCGGCTACGGGATGCGTGTTCCAGTAATTGGCAAAGGCGACAAAGCTCAGGTTCACAGCGTTGAGCATCAGCTCAATCGACATAAAAATGGTGATGATGTTGCGCTTGAGCAGAAAGCCAAGCACGCCCAGCGAAAACAGAATGCCGCTCAGGATGAGATACCAGGAAAGTGGGACCATCTAGTTCTCCCTCTTTCCCAGCACCACCGCGCCCATAATGGCGATGAGGATCAGCACTGAGGTGATTTCAAACGGCAACAAAAAGTCGCGAAACAGCAGGTGGGCAATGTTGTGTGTTTCACCAAAATTGCTGGAGCTGATGCTGACGGTGCCTAGCCTTACGCTGCCGCTCACCAGCATCCATCCCACGGTTCCCGCCAGAACAATGACGCCCGGTACGCCGACAAAAAGCGCCATGCGGCTGCCGCGCGTTCGTTCTTCTGCTCCGGCATTGAGCAGCATGATCACAAAGACAAACAACACCATGATGGCGCCGGCATAAACAATCACCTGAATGGCCGCGACAAATTCTGCGCCCAAAAGCAGGTAGATCAGCGCCAGCGAAGCCATTACCACCACGAGCGAGAGCGCGCTGTTAATGGGATGTCTCTGCACCAGCAGGTTAATGGCGCCCGCCACGCAGATCAGACCAAAAACGATAAACAGGACCTGATGGACCATCCGGTTATGCCCCCCACGCCACGATCAGGCTGGTGACGATAATGTTGGCAATGGCCAGCGGCAGAAGAAACTTCCAGCCAAAGGCCATGAGCTGGTCATAGCGGAAGCGCGGCAGCGTACCGCGAATCCATATATAGAGAAAGATGAAAAAGAAAACTTTGGCCGCGAAATAAACCACCGGCAGCAGCGACTGCGCGAGCGGCGGTAGGAATGAAAGATGCGGACCGTGCCATCCACCAAAAAATAGCAGCGTTGCCAGGCACGCGACGGTGAACATGTTCACGTATTCGGCCATAAAGAACATGGCGAACTTCATGGAGCTGTATTCGGTGTGATAACCGGCGACCAGTTCGGTTTCAGCTTCGGGCATGTCAAACGGGATGCGGTTGGTCTCCGCGTATGCTGCCAGCAGATAAATAAAGAAGCCGACGATCTGCGGAAAGATGAACCAGTGCGGGACGTGCGTGTCATGTCCGCCCAGGACCCAGTTGCCGCTCTGGCTGAATACGATCTCACGCAGGCTCAGGCTTCCGGAGAGCAGCAGAATGCCGACCAGCGACAGGCCTAGAGCGCAAGCTCATAGCTGATCATCTGGGCGCTGGCGCGCAGCGATCCGAGCAGCGAATACTTGCTGTTCGACGACCATCCTGCCAGCGCGACTCCGTACACGCCGATCGAGGTTACGCCAAGAATAATGAGCAGGCCGATATTGATGTCACTGATGCCGCCGCCTGCGTGCGTGATCCCGCTGATCTGGAGCGCTGTTGTATGCCCGGCAATGGTGATGGTCTCACCAAAGGGGATCACGGCAATGGAAATCAGCGACATCACCAGCGCCAGCATGGGCGCAAGAATGAACAGCCCCTTGTGGACATAGTCCGGCAGCAGGTCTTCTTTAAGGATGAATTTCACGCCGTCGGCCAGCGGTTGCAGCAGACCGAACGGGCCCACACGCGTCGGTCCCCAACGGTTCTGGATGCGGCCAATCACCTTGCGCTCCAGCCATGTGGTGTAGGCCACGCCCGTGAGCATGATGAAGACCACCAGCGCGATCTTGATTACTGCGGCGATAATAAAAGTTTTTGTATCCACGTCCTATACGTTATTCAGGGCCAAGACCCGGTCGATCCATTCGTGTGACAGAGCCGATCTGCAGCAGACAATTTGCTGAGTACGCCAAAGTAACTTGTTCTGTTCGCAACTAAAGCTAAGAGCCAAGGACCAATAGCCAAGAGCCACCCTAATCCGCCATCACTTCTTTGTCTGCTGGCGCTCGCTTATTTTCGATCACACTGTTGAGCGTCTTCGAATAGCGTCCCAGCGTTCCCGAGGTAAACAGCGTGTCATTCGCGGGGACAATCTGCACCAGTCCGCCGCCCGACCCGGCGTTGCTGTGCTCAGCGGCATTTACGTGCTGGTCATTGCCAGCCAACAAGCCCAGTCGCGAAAACTCATAGCCAGGCACCAGCCGCTGAATCTCGTCCAGCATGGCGTAAGGATCGAAGGGGCTGAGGCGCGACTCAAGATTGTTGGCCGCCAGCCACACGGAGTGGCGGTCGGCTTCACCGGACTGCGCTCCGCGGGTCTGTCCCATATCTGCCCGAACGCCGCTGCCAAAAGGCACCAGCTTGCGGACTTCCGTGCCAATCCGCTCCGCCACGCGAACAATAATTTCAAAGTCGCTCTTGATTCCGGTGATGTCCCCGGCTTTCTTCAGCAGTTGCAGGTCGCCGCAGGTGTTGGTGAACGTCCCGCCTTTTTCATACGCTGAAGCCGCCGGTAGAACGACTTCCGCGAGCATGGCGGTTTCCGTCAGGAACAACTCCTGCACCACGACAAAAGTGTTTTGCAGCGCTGCGGGATCAAAGTTGTAGTCAACTACTGGGTTGGACCCGACGACATAAAGCGCTGACAGTTTGCCGCTCTTGGCCGCCTGCATCATCTCCTGCAGTCCCATGCCTTTGGTCTTTGACAGCGGTCCCCACTCTTCGTTGTACTTGTGCGGCCCATCGATTGCCACGTATCCAGGCAAGAGATCAGGGTAGAGTCCCATATCTGCTGCGCCGCGTGAGTTGGCATAGTCACCCAGGCAGATGAATTTGGCGTTTGCCGCGCTACCGAACTTGACCAGGGCGGCAATGTCAGCGCCCTGCAGCTCAGAGCCAAAGATGATAACGAGATCCTTTTGGGCTCTCAGTTCCTCGCGCAGCTGCTTCAGCGTGTCATTGGAAACGCTTGCACCTGTAAGCGTCCCGGCAGCAGCATCGTCGCCATTGAGAAAGGCGATCAGCTTGCCTTCGCGGCCTGCTGGAACCTGCACAAAGCGCGTGGCCTGCCGGCGCAGCTTGATCGGCTGCGAGTTCACCACAAAAAGTTTCGCCTGTTGCAGGCGGACATTGGTACGGATGTTCCAGGCCAGCAGCGGATGGCGCTCCGTGGGATCATTGCCGATCAGCAGGATAGCTGAAGCGCTGGCAACATCGCGCATGGTTGCTGTTGCGTTTTCTTTTCCGGCAATGGCGCGGGCGAACCCGGCGAAATCGGCCGTGCGGTGGTGATCAATGTTATTGGTGCCCAGCACGGTGCGTGCGAATTTCTGCAAGAGATAATTTTCTTCGTTCGTGGTGCGGTTGGAGCCAATCACCCCGATGGACTGTCCGCCCTTGCTGTCGCGAATTTCGCGCAAGCGTTTGCCGACGTGCTCAATCGCTTCTTCCCATGTAGTCGGGGTGAGCTTGCCATCTTTGCGCACCAGCGGCTGGCGCAGGCGGTCTTTGTGATCGAAATAATCGAAAGCGTAGCGGCCCTTGATACACAGGAAATCGCCGTTAATGCCGCTCTTGTCGCGATTGTCGCCGCGGACAATGTCCATGCCGGTATCTGAGCGGCGCACGCCCAGCGTGGTCTTGCACCCATCGCCGCAATGCGTGCAGATGGTGCCTACGTGCTTCATCTCCCACGGCCGCGTCTTGTAGCGGTACGCGCCGGAGGTCAGTGCGCCGACTGGGCATATGTCAATGCACATGCCGCACTCTTCGCAGTCAAGATGGTCGCCTTCATTCGGGGCGATCACAGAGTTGGAACCGCGAAGCTGAACGCCGAGGGCAGAAACGTCCATGCCTTCACCGCAGACGCGCACGCAGCGGTAGCAGAGAATGCAGCGCGGGCGATCAAAGAACACCACAGGCGACCACTGCTGTTCTTCTTTATGCAGCTTGCCTTCCATATAGCGCGACTCAGCCGCGCCATACTTGAAAGTCATGTCTTGCAGTTCGCATTCGCCGCCGGCATCGCATACGGGACAATCCAGGGGATGGTTGCCCAGCAGGAGTTCGATCATCGACTTGCGCGCCTGGCGAACTTCGTCGGTGTCCGTGGCCACGACCATGCCGTCGGTAATCGGCACCGTGCAGGCGGTCTGGAGCTTGGGCATTTTCTCAATGCGCACCAGGCACATGCGGCAGGCGGCCTGAAGGGAAAGTCCCGGGTAGTAGCAGAATGAAGGGACTTCAATACCCACGGCCTTGCAGGCTTCAATCAGCAGAGTGCCCGCAGGTGCGATGACCTGTTTGCCGTCGACGGTGATGGTTACGTTTTTGACTTCTTTTACTTCGGCCATGGTTGTTTAAGGTCCGACTTTGTTCCTGATCTTAACTGCGTTTCAAAATTTAGTAATTGAGTAAATTGGTAATTTAGTAATTGAAAATCCAAAGCGCGATGCAGCTTGCTTTTAATTTATCCATTTACCAAATTACCCAATCACCAAATTCAGAAGTAATGTCTAAGCTAACTTCAACGTCTTCCTGATCTCCTCGATCTGTTGCGCATGACGCCTGGCGTGCATGGCCATTGCAACCAGCATTTCACAAATGCTGACCATCCCAGCAGCCGGATGAGGGTGCTTTACTTCACTGGCGCGCAGATCTTCCTTGTACTGTTCAAGGAAATGGATCACACCGGCACGCGTGGTCTTAAATTGCTCCGCAGCTTCGGCCAGAGTGGCAAAGCGGCCGATCGGTCTTGCCCCTTCCGGCGATTCCATCTTGTGAGTGCGGTTGGGAATCATATGCAGAAATGCCTGCTCGCGATTCGGCGCGTCAGCAGGGCGCGGAGTGCGCTGTGTGCTGATCAACTTGAGCTGGATGGTCTCAGCGGTGGTCAGGTGCTCAACCGTATCAAGCACGCACCAGCGGTCAGGAGCGGGCTTCAACCGGCTTTGTTCTTCAGTGACACCGGCAAAGCTGTGCAGGAAGATTTCGCGGGTCTCCTGAAGACGATCCAGCAGAAACTGCTTGTCAATCACCACTGCCGTAGCCGGATTGGGCTGTGCGCTCATACTTAGTGTGCCCCCACGACTGGAAGTTCGGTAATCTTGGCCGCCGGATCGAACGGGCATGGACGGCCTTCCAGATGCGCTTCAAATTCGCTGCGCCACTTGTCTACGATAGAAATCGTAGGGATCGCGGCGGCGTCACCCAACGGGCAGAAGCTCCTACCCAATATGCCTTGTGCCAGGTACTTAATGTTGTCGATGTCTTTGCGCAATCCGCCCCCGTTATGGAAGCGCGTAAGCGTCTTCTTGAGCCAGTCTGTGCCTTCGCGGCAGGGAATGCACCAGCCGCAGCTTTCATGCTGGTAAAACTTCATGACGCGCAACGCGAACTTAACCATGCAAGTCTGGTCGTCGAGGATCACAACGCCGCCAGAGCCGAGAAATTCACCGCGCTTGCCAAAGGAGTCGAAATCCATGTTCATCTGCTCGGCTTCCTCGGCAGTCAGAACAAATGTAGAAGATCCGCCAGGGACCACGGCTTTGAGCTTGCGTCCGTTAGGAATGCCGCCACCAACGTCATAGATCATCTTCTTCAGCGGATAGCCGAGCGGCAGCTCGTAGACTCCGGGTTTGTTGATATGTCCGCTCAGGCAGAAGAGGCGTGTGCCGCCGTTCTTGGGCGGGCCGAAGTCGGCAAACTTCTGGCCGCCCATAAGAATGATGTGCGGAACAGACGCAAGCGTTTCCACGTTGTTGATGACCGTGGGGCCGCCCCACAATCCGACCACGGCAGGGAAGGGTGGCCGGATTCGGGGGATACCTCGCTTACCTTCCAGCGATTCCATCAGCGCGGACTCTTCTCCTACTTCATAAGCGCCTGCGCCGGTGTGCCAGCGAACGTCAAAGTCTTTGCCGCTGCCGAAAATGTTCTTGCCCAGATAGCCCTTGGCGTAGGCGTCGGCAATGGCCTTGCGCATGATGTCAACCAGATACCTGTATTCGCCGCGGATGTAAACAAAGCCGATCTTGGCACCGACGGCAAGACCGGCAATGATTACGCCTTCAATTACCGCGTGGGGATCGTGTTCCAGGATAGGGCGGTCTTTGCAGGTGCCGGGCTCGCTTTCGTCGCCGTTGACGAGGATGTATTTGGCTTTGGTGGTGTCCTTTGGAACAAAGCTCCATTTCATGCCTGTAGGGAACCCGGCGCCACCGCGTCCACGAAGGTTAGAAGCCTTGACCTCATTGATTATGTCGTCGGGCGACATGGTCAGGGCTTTTTGCACGGCCTTGTAGCCATCGAGTTCCAAGTAACGGTTAATGTCAGCCGCGTTTTTACCAAACCGTTTCGAAACGATCTTGATCTCGTCGGGATGTGATACTAAATCAGCCATTATTTGTGTCGCCCCTACGGGGCTCTTCAATTCTCTATTTGCTTACCCAGCGCTTCCGCGCTGGGCTAGGCTCGTTCGCCCCTTCGGGGCTGGATTAATTAAGTTCGAAACTATGCCATGTCATATTGCCCGCGTGTGCTGGGCGCGGTTTTTATTTCCTCGCGCTTTTTCTATACCCCTCGAGCACCTGATCCATCTTGTCGTTGGTTAGATTTTCGTGAAAGTCATAGTTGATCTGGACGGCTGGCGCCCAACTACACGCTCCGATGCATTCGACTTCTTCCAAAGAAAATGTTCCGTCGGCGGTGGTTTGTTTGTGGCCGATGCCCAGCTTGCTTTTGCAATGGTCCAGAATCTCTTCTCCGCCGCGCAGCATGCAGCTGATGTTGGTGCATACCTGCACATGGTATTTGCCCATCGGTTTGGTATGCAGCAGGGAGTAGTAGCTGATCACGTTGCGGACTTCGAGTTCTGTCAACTCGGTCTTCTTTGCGAGATAAGCGATCACTTCACCCGATAAGTAGCCGACTTCATCCTGGCTATACAACAGCATCGGCACGAGAAAGGATCTCCTCGTCGGATACTCTTTCATCTTCTCCGTGAAAAATTGGTCCAACTTGTCGGAAACGGGAGTCATTACCTATCGATTTCTCCGAGCACAATATCAATGCTTCCGATGGCCGCCACCACGTCCGCGATCAGCCGGCCTTCGCACATCTGAGGCAGGGCTTGAAGGTTGGCGTATGAAGGCGAGCGCATGTGCACGCGAAGGGGTTTGGCGGTGCCGTCGCTCACGATGTAATAGCCCATTTCACCGCGCGGAGACTCAATGGCGTGGTAGACCTCACCGGCAGGTACAGCAAAGCCTTCCGTAACAATCTTGAAGTGATAGATGAGGGCCTCCATCTGCGTCTTCATCTTCTCGCGGTCAGGCAGGACGATCTTTGGAGCCTCGGCTTTGGTTGGGCCGGAAGGCATGCCTTCAAGCGCCTGTTTGGCGATCTCACGCGACTGGCGCAACTCTTCTATGCGGCACACGTAGCGAGCCCATACATCACCGTCTTTCGCTACTGGCACCTTGAATTTGAAGTTCTCGTAGCCGCAGTAGGGCATATCGCGGCGGATGTCGAAATCAATGCCACTGGCGCGAAGAGACGGGCCGGTAAGGCCAAATGCAATTGCGTCTTCACCAGAGATTTTTGCCACATCCTTCAAGCGATTGATGAAGATTCGGTTGCCTGTGAGCAGGTTCTCGTACTCATCGACCTTTTCGGGGAAGCGGTCGAGGAACTTCTTTACCTTATCGAAAAAACCCAGCGGAGGATCAAGCGCCAGTCCGCCAATGCGGAAGTAAGAGGTCATCATGCGCTGGCCGCTGACCATCTCATAAATGCGCAGCAGGTCTTCGCGTTCGCGGAAACAGTAGAGAAAGACCGACATGGCGCCGAGATCCAAGGCGTGTGTGCCCAGCCAGACCAAGTGCGAACTGATGCGTTGAAGCTCGGCCAGCATCACGCGCATCCATTGCGCGCGCGGGGGGATTTCCAACCCCAGCAGTTTCTCCACGGCCATCACGTAGCACAGGTTGTTGACCATGGGGCAGAGATAGTCAATGCGGTCGGTCAACGGGACAATCTGCTGGTAAAACTTGGCTTCGCAGGTCTTTTCAATTCCGGTGTGGAGGAAGCCAATGTCCGGCATCATCCGGACAATGGTTTCGCCGTCAATCTCCAGCAGAAGACGCAACACGCCGTGTGTGGATGGGTGCTGCGGACCCATATTCAGGATCATTGTCTTGTCTTCGGTCGCATCCATCACTGGATTGGCGTTCAAGTGGCCCATTAACGATAGCCCTCCACCGGATAGTCCTTGCGTAGAGGATGACCTTCCCAGTCTTCCGGCATCATGATGCGGCGCAGGTAAGGATGGCCAAGGAAGCGGATGCCAAAAAGGTCGAAGAGCTCGCGCTCAAAGAAATTTACCGAAGGCCAGACTGGAACGATCGATTCAAGCGATGGCTCGTCGCCCGACAGGCGAACTTTCAGCCGTACACGCTCTTTACGTTTCATTGAAAGCAGGTGGTAAGCCAGTTCAAAGCGCGGCTCGCGCGGATAAAAGTCCGCGCAAGTGAGGTCAGAGAGAAAATCGGTCAGGCCCTGGGCTTTTAGGCGGGCACACGCTTCGCGGATGGCTTCGCGCGCAATGTAAATAGTCAGCTCATTGCGATCAAAGCGGGCGCCTGTGACAGCGTCTGCGCGCCACGCCAGCAGATCGGCGACCATTGGGCGGTCTTTCAGTTGTTCGATCTCGGTAACGGCGGGTGCGAGTGGCATCAGTTACTACCCCGCTCGGAGGAGTTCCAATCCAGAATGCCCTTCTTCCATATATAGAAGAAGCCGACGAGCACCAGGCCGATGTAAATCATCATCTCCCAGAAGCCGAACATCTTGAGCTCGCGGGCAATGATGGCCCAGGGATAGAGAAACACGGCTTCCACGTCAAACAGAATAAAAAGCATGCCTACCAGGTAGAACTTGACGCTGAAGCGCTGCTGCGCATCGCCAGTAGGCTCAATACCACATTCATAAGCGGTGTTCTTGGCGCGCGACCACTTGTGCTTGCCCAGCAGGTGAGAAAGCGTAACCATGACCGTGGCCAGGGCTATGGCAACGATCACCTGAAAGAGCAACGGAATATAATGAGCGAAGTAACTATTCTCCGGCATGAAGGGCCTGTACAGAAAGAGCAACGCAATCTGCCAAACATTCGAATGTAATTTCCATTCGCAACAGTGTCAAGGCCTTGACTTTGAACGGAGTTAGTGATTTTTAAATGGCTGCTGGCGGGTGTTGGAAATTGCCCGAGTTGTAGCGATATTTTGCACGGCTTTCTTCGATTTCTTATGACGATTTTCGGATTTAACACGGATGTAAAGCTCGCTGACGTGGTGTACCACGTCCAGAGTGAAGCTCGGCAAAACGATCTGCTGTTGCAGACGCTGGTATTTGTGAAAGGGCGATGCGTAGGTAAGCAGGCGTTTTCTTACGCGCATGAGATATCGCATCCGGGCTTCTCCACTGAGGCCATGCATGAGTTGCTAAAGACGCAGCACAAGGCGGTGATCGACGCCCTCCAGCAAGGGCAGATGAGTTCTGTGCTGGGCAGCGGAGCTGATGTACAGGATGTTGGCGGCTCTGGTCTTTCTTTACAGTGGAAACTGGCCGTCCCGGCGGATGACGCTCCAGACCTTCCCATAAGTTTCCAGGTACTCGATTCAGGTAAGCCCGCCAGCGGAGCAGAGATCGTGGTGCGCGGTGTGATTGCGTCCGATGGAGTAGAGTTGGCGCGCGGAGTGGCTGACGCTTCCGGTACTGCGGCACTTTCGATCGCCCTGACCGAAGATGTACTGAATCGCGGCGCAGTAATGGTCCAGGCCACGCTCAATGGAAAATCCGTGACGCGGAAGCTCAGGGTGAAGAGGTAGCGGATTTAGTAATTGGGTAATTTGGTAATTGAGTAATTTGTGAGTCGGGGGAGGGAAATCTCATTCAAGGAAAGATGCCCCCGACACATGTTGCCTCAAGAACAATGTTTCTTCAGTAATGGCTCTATCTCATCTCATTTAGATACACAGCGATTATTTATCGTGAGCTTCCGTGCCTAAGTCATTTGCCAAGCTGGAAATACCGGATTGCGATGCCATCGTTGTTGGCTCGGGACCGAACGGCCTTGCGGCGGCGATTCGTCTGGCGCAGGCAGGGAAACGAGTGGTGGTGCTGGAAGGGGCCGACACTCCGGGCGGAGGCGTACGTTCGGCGGAACTGACTCGGCCCGGTTTTGTCCACGATATTTGTTCAACGGTTTACGCCATGGTTGCATGCTCGCCTTTCTTGGGCAAGCTGCCGCTTGAAAAGCACGGTCTGAACTGGGCTTTTCCACCCGCGCCGCTGGCCCATCCTCTTGATGATGGCTCGGCGGTAATGCTGCACCACTCGTTGGATGAAACGGCGCGGTCTCTCGGCGCAGATGGCGATGGATACCGGCGGCTGATGGCGGATCTGGTATCGCGCTGGCAGGATCTCCTGCAGGATGTGTTTGCCCCTCCGCGATTTCCTCGGCATCCATTCTTCTTTGGGCGATTTGGTTTGCATGCGATTCGTCCCGCAACATCACTGGCACGTGCCTATTTCAAGACAGAGCGTGGACGCGCGCTGTTTGCCGGACTGGCGGCGCATTCGATCCTGCCGCTGGAAAAACTTACTACTTCGGCAGTGGCGCTGGTGCTGGCCGTAATCGGCCACGCCTCGGGATGGCCGTTTGTGCGCGGGGGCTCACAGCAGCTTACGGCCGCGCTGGTCAGATATCTGGAATCTCTCGGTGGCCGCGTGATGACGAATTGTTACGTGGAGTCGCTGGAGCAACTTCCGCCGGCACGCGCAATCCTGCTGGACGTGACGCCCCGGCAACTGATCTGCATGGCGGGAGCAAAGCTGCCGGGTTCATACCGTCGCAGCCTTCAGAACTTCAAGTATGGTCCGGGCGTTTACAAGCTGGACTGGGCTTTGCACCAGCCGGTGCCGTGGCGTGCGAAAGAGTGCGCGCAAGCCGGAACGGTGCATCTTGGCGGAACAATGGAAGAAATTCGCAAGTCGGAACGGCAGCCCTGGCAAGGAAGAGTTTCTGACCGTCCTTATGTGTTGTTCACGCAAGCCAGCTTGTTCGATCCATCCCGTGCACCGGCAGGGAAGCACACGGCATGGGGTTACTGCCATGTCCCAAATGGATTCACCGGCAACGTGACGGAGACAATTGAAAACCAAGTGGAACGATTTGCTCCCGGCTTCAAGGATTGCATTGCAGCGCGCTCTGTAATGGGACCGGCGGAGATGGAGAGACACAATCCAAACCTGATTGGTGGCGACATCGGTGGCGGCGCAGCTTACCTGAGCCAGATGTTTTTACGCCCGACGGCCAGCCTTTATCGCACGCCGCTGGATGGCGTCTTTCTGTGTTCTTCTTCGACTCCACCCGCCCCGGGCGTGCATGGCATGTGCGGATACTTTGCTGCCGAAGCAGCGCTCAAACGCTTTACTTAAAAAGCCTGCCTCAGCAGATTGATCCTTACAAAGCAGATTCCCCTGCTTCGCGAAATGATTGCCTTTTCAATTTGAATGAAGTACTTTTCCGACTGCGGAACCCCAAATTCCAGTCAAACCACGGGCGGAAGCCGAGTGAGGTATGAATGTTTTGTTTTAAGTGCGGGGCTTCCATGCCCGAAGATGCTACGGTTTGTCCGCAATGCGCGACGCCAGTGCAAGCAGTGCCTACCCCTCCACCTCCGCCGCAACAGCCCAGCACGCCTAATCCGGCATCAACATCGGCCTGGCTGAATGTGCCTCCTGCTCCAAGTCAACAGTCGCCGCAATATCCTCCTCAAGCGCAACCTTATCGGGCATATCAGCCGGCACAGACAGACGGTGGCGCAATCGCAAGTATGGTCCTGGGAATCGCATCGATTGTCTTATGCCTTTCTTTCCTTGCAGGAATTCCAGCCATCATTCTGGGGCACATTTCCCTCTCAAGAATTAAGAAAAGCATGGGACGACTGAAAGGCGAGGGAATGGCCCTGACAGGACTGATTCTGGGTTATATCAGTCTGCCTTTTATTCTGATCATCGCTGCCATTGCCATCCCCAATCTGTTGCGCGCTAGAACAACAGCCAATGAAGCTGCCGCCGCAAGCACCGTGCGCACGCTCAATACTTCGCAGATCACCTATTCAACAACGTATCCAGACCAGGGATATGCGCGCGATCTGGCTACGCTGGGTGGCAATTGCGCCAGCGGAAGCGGAGGCACTGCTGAACACGCCTGTTTGTTGGACACCCAGCTGGGCTCAGCCCAACTGTACTTCTGGCGTATGGTGCCAGAAAGGCCAGTACAAATTCACCATCAGCTCCAATTGCGCCCCAGCCCGTTTTGGGGAACAGCAGCAGGGAACTGAAAATGCCTGCACGGAATATGTGATTGCCGCCACGCCGGTAAATTCGAACGCTGGCCGCCGCAGCTACTGTTCTGTATCTGATGCGGTCGTACGATCGCGTTCGGGATTCCCCCTGGCTACGCCACCGACAGCTGAAGAATGCCAGACATGGGAGCCGCGCTGATTTTCTCCGGAGCGCGGCTGCGACAATCCCGCGGGAATTGAGCGCCTGGGTGTTCCATTTTGGGAAAAATCGCCCCGCAGGGGTGAGTTTTCCCCTAGTCTTCCTTTACTAAGGCTTCCAACTAGCAGAGCTGCATCTGCTTCTAAGTGAATGGATCTAAAATGGAAGCACTTCACCTGGCGCAGAAAACTGCTCCTGAAAATCCGAAATCTACGCTCTTTCATAAGGCCGCGCGCACCATGCCCGGGATTATCGCCGGGGCTGCCGACCTTGATCCGGCGGCAGTCCTGACGGCCACTGTGGCCGGCGCCAGCTTTGGCGTGTCACTGGGTTGGGTCGTGGTGCTGTGCGTTCCCGTTCTGTTCAGCGTATTCGCCGTATCATCGCGGATCGGACAAGAGACCAAAAAGGGCCTGATTGAACTGATCCGCGAGCACTATGGGCGCAAGATGGCACTGGTGATCGCTTTGATGATCGTGGGTGTGAACATGGCCATGATCGTAGGAGACATTGTGGCTGTGAGCGACAGCTGCTCTCTTCTGACTATGTCTCCCCGGCTGTTTTTCCTGGCTATTGTTGGATTTACGGTGTGGTATGTGCTCATCATCGGCGATTACCAGAAGACCACCAAAGTCCTGGGCGGTCTCACGTTGATTCTGGTCGCCTATGTGCTGGCGGCGTATCGCATCACCGATTCCTTCACCGCGCTGGCGAAAGACGTGCTGCTGCCGCGCATGCAGGTGAATTCGGGATACATGATGGGCGTGGTGGCCGTATTTGGGTCGCTGCTCACGCCGGACGTGATCGTATGGCAGACCAGTTCCAAGCGCGGACTGCCTGAAGGATTGGCCAAGGCGCACGTCACGGAGTCGCACGCCGGAACGTTTGTCGCTTGCCTGATCTCGCTTTCGGCCATGGTTGCGGCATCGCACATGTATGTGGCCGATCCCTCAAACATGACCACGCGGACGGCCTCAGAAGCTCTGGGATCGTTCGGATTTCTGGGAACGGTGTTGTTCGCGCTCGGGATTATCGCTTCCGGCATGATTGCGCTGCCAATCCTGGTGGCGTCACTCTGCTTCAGCGTGGCGGAAGCCGCGGGCTGGCGGTCCGGCTTGTCCATGGAGCCATGGAATGCGCGCCTTTTCTTTGTGATGATCTCAGCAACGGTTTTTCTGGCTGTTGTGATCGACTTTTTTGGGGTCCACACCGTGCCCGTGCTGTATTGGTCACAGGCCCTGGCCGGTGTGGTGCTGGTGCCGATCTTTGCCTATATTCTGCTGCTCTCCAATAATTCCACGATCATGCGCACCACCAACAGCCGCTTTGAAAACTTCTGGCTGGGCTGCGCTGTGACCGGCATGCTGATTTCCAACCTGCTGTTTTTCTGGTTTTTATTGAAGTAAAGCAACTAGCAACTGGCGATTAGCAAGGGATGAACGGCTGAACTCGAAGCACCTAAGAGCAAAAAGCCAAAAGCCGTTTCTATTTCACATCCATCAGTTCAACGTCGAAAACCAGGGTGGAGTTTGGCGGGATAGAGGAGCCAAACCCGCGCGGTCCATAGCCGAGCGCCGGAGGAATTCGCAGCTGCCGTTTGCCGCCGACTTTCATTCCGGCAATGCCTTCGTCCCAGCCTTTGATGACCTGGCCGGTGCCCAGGTCGAATTGAATTGGCTCGCCTGCGTCGCGTGAGCTGTCAAATTCCTTTGCCGTCGGTGAGCCAGCCGGTGTAATGCACGCTCACTTTCTTGCCTTTTTCAGCCAGTTTGCCGCTGCCTTTCTTGATGTCCCAGTATTCCAGCCCGCTCGATGTGGTGGTGGGCTTGCCGGAAACCGCAGTAGGACCGTCGGCTTTCTTGTCAGACGATACGGGCTTCTTGGTTTGGGCGAGCAGGGCGATCGACAGGATGAGCAAAAGAATCAAGGTGGTTTTCTGCGGCATGGTTTCTCCCAATGTAAAGAAGGAATGATACAGGAATTGACGTGATTCTGACTTCCTTTCATTGCTTGTCGATGGAAGCCCACCTTTTCACCACAGCGGGCACAGAGGAACACGGAGGATTCACTTCAGGATTACGTGGGCACAGACCCGCATGAAGCTGTTGATTTCATGAATCGCACGGCCGATACAGGTGATTTGGGTAAAGGACGCGTCTCCGCTGAAGAAGGGCTAAAGCTGGTGACGACTGGAATGGCTGGGAAGTTTTTCGACACTAAGGGACTCACGCCTGAGCAACGGATTGAATGGAGTGGATTCCGTGATCCTGCTGATCCGGTCATTCGTGCCCAGGCTATCTATAAGGCCCGGCCACTGAATGGGATCTGGGCTGTGGCTCCGTATCTGCATAATGGCTCGGTTCCGAATTTGTACGCTTTACTGTCACCGCAGAGTGAGCGGCCCAATAAATTCTGGACGGGCAGCAAGCAGTTTGACCCCGTCAAGGTCGGCTACGATACGTCTGAGCTAAATGGCGGTTATCTTTTCGATGTCGCGAATCCTGGAAACAGCAATAAAGGTCATGAATTCAAAGACGGCCCCAGAGGTAACGGAATCATTGGGCCGGTGTTATCTCCAGAAGATCGCTGGGCGATTATTGAGTACCTTAAGTCACTCTAGCGAGCGTGTCGGTTGACCGGGTCTTTGCCGTCTTGCAGAAAAGCAACATCGTGGCTCAATAGCGGCATCTTAGGTCTTTGATGAAATGGCAGCAAGGGCTGGCAGTCATTACTCGACCTGAACACTGGGAACTAGCCGCCAAACATCTTTGGGGCTTGAGCCGCGCTGACTTCGCAGCATATCTGCAGTCTCGCCCAGCTTGCATCCGACAGACGATTCCAGGAAAGCGCGAGCCTTCGAACGCAGCAGAAGCTCCGGCGGCCAGCGCAAAAGCCGCTTCAGCGCTGCAGTCGCTGAAGCTGCCTTACGCCACCGTATTTAGCGAGCAGCAATGTGACAGTTTTGTTTCCAGTGGCACCCAGAAGCTCTGCCATTCACGGCTGCGTTCGGTGGCCACCATCAGCATGAGCGTTCCTTCGTCTTCAGGAACATCTTCCACGCGATAAATAATGGGAAAAGCGAATTGATTGATTAAGCCTTCTGGCCCGTAATGAATCACCGTTACGGTGTCTCCGCTGGCCAGGAGTCGATAGGCGGTGTTTGGTTTTGCTTCTGACTGCAAAATTTCATGCAGCGTGCTCATGCTTACCATGTAACAGAGTTCCATATGGCGGAATTCCTTCCTGGCTGGCTTGAAGCGCCCGCCCCCGAAAGCCCATTTGTAAACCTTCTGTTGCTTTAGTGCTCTGTGTACATCATCCGTTTCAGAGCAACTCATCCGTTACCCATGGTTTTAAAAGCGCGAGATTACGGTTTCATTGGACTGAAATTAAAAGGTTTAATTTTCCACGAAGGTTGCAAATAGGAGTGCACATGGCGTGCAGTGAATATTCGTAAGTGGGAAAGGAACATTGGTGAAAGAAAGTGGGCTGGAGCTAACAAACGATGAATGAAGATGCAATGGCTGGCGCCAGTGAAAAGACTTGCAGCGTTACAAGCGCTTCAGAGCAAGACGCGCCAGCGCGACCGATTTTTGAATGCGAGCGGGTTCTTCACGCACTCCACCCACGCTGATACGCAAAAAAGTATCGCCTTTTAGAACGTAGAGCGCTCCCACCATGGGGCTGCCTACCCAATAGGCTTGTTCTCCTACGCCTTGAATGGTGCGCGGCCGCGTGCCCTCATCTTCTTCTTCCTTTGCGTCTTTGCGTCCAGCTGCCGCCTTCTCTTTTTCCTTTTCTTCAGACTCGGGATGGCCAGTGCGGAACTGTTTCTGCCAGAATGCGCGTGGAGAAGTGGAGCCCCCTGAAGCGATTGCAACACTCACCGATTTGCTGGGATTGGCTGTGCGAAACAGGCACTGCGACATAACTAAGCCACCGGCAGGCGCTGTGCCTGGCTTGGTTTCCTGCACTGCATCTCCCTGCACGGCTTGAATATCGGCGCTGGTAAGCAGTTTGCAGGGATCTGCCGCTTTGGTTTGCTTGGCTGAATTATGAGCGGTTTTTTGCGCGGCCCATGACACGCCGGCGAGCAGCAGGAAGCACAACATGAGTCGAAGTAAATTCTTCATCGCATATCCAGACAAGCCATTTTAGATGTGGCGCTAAAAAGAAAGCCCGCGCGAAAGAGAATTTTCTTCACGCGGGCGGTTTGTTACAGCGTTTTAGTGCCTGCGATTATCGTCGCAGTCGGGCCCACCATGAACGCCGCTTGCGGGATCGCCGAAGCAGAGTTTGCCGCCGCCTTCGTTATCACCGTTGCGGGTGCCGAACTGCGTGCCGTCGAAAGCAGCAAACAATCCGCGACCACCCGTCTGGCGCGCGATGGTAGCCAGCGCGTCCTGGGCTGTTACAGGTCCAGTCGTGGCATTTTGTGAAGGATCGGTCACGCAGGTTCCTGTGCAGCCATCGGCATAGCCAACCAGCACGCGGCCGAACTTGTCCACAGTGATGTCATTAAAGTCGAGCAGATTGCGGCACGGATTGCTTCCGCCGCCGTTCCAGATACAGCCGCGCTGCACTGGATCTGAAGGTGTGGCGTCAGACGTCGTCCAAGTTAGTCCGCCGTTATAGGTGAATGCCACGTACAAATGCCAGACGCCAAGGAAGTCGCCGGATTGCGTGTCGCCCAGGCTGGGTGTGCCGAGGAAAGCAAAGGCTGCGCGATTGTCGTCTCCGGCCGCCACTTCAGCAAATTCGGCGTTTTGAATGCCGAAAGGAGTTCCGGCATCCTTGGATTTCGACCAGTGCTGCCCACGATCATGCGAGACCGCGATCTTGGCATGGCCGTCAGAATTTACGTAGCCGAAATAAATGGTGTTGTTCTTGCCCGCGGAAACAGATGGATCGCTGCCGGGGCTGATGCTGGCGCCATCGGGAACGGTGCGAACAACCCAGGTCAAACCATTGTCAGTGGAAACAGCAACGCCGGGACGTCTGGTACCGGCTGCATCCTGGCAATTTTCATTGGGCACGTAGGCTGTGCCGTCAGGTGAAACACGAACGTGCCCATGCAATCCGCCGCAAGTGCCCGGGGCAACGGGCTTGTCCACTCCGTTGACGGTGGTGAATGTGTAAATGGGAACGCCCGGTCCAAATGTGACGCCGCCATCATCGCTGCGCGAGCAGAACGCCGTGACAATATCCTGCGAGCAGTAGTAAATCGCGTGGGGATAAGTATGCACGGCAGGCGCCGGAGAAGCATATGGGCCTCCGCCGACGGTTTGGTGATCGACGCCGGCGGGCTGTCCCGATCCTTGTGTAGGAAGCCAGTTGTCGGCATCATCGTCAGTGAATGAAAGTTCGCTGGTTACGCCATTGAGCTGTGAAGAGAACGTACGGTTTGTGCCGCCCATGCGGCCGTCATCGGTAAAGAGAATTGGATCTAGGCTGACTCGCGCGAAAGGCGAGCGTTTATCTTCCCAGGTGGAAGTTGCGGGCTTGACCGCATCATTGAACGTCACGCGAAGAGTGTGATTTCCGGCTTCAATGAAGGCTTTGCCGGTATTCCAATCAACACCGATGGAAGGTTCGCCGGCGGCATGCTGGCTGGCGTCGGTGGAACCCACGGATGGCGGAATGTTATCTGGTGCAGCGTAATTGACGAAAGCGGGCGCACCGGGAGCAGGTGGCGGAGGCGGCGCAGTGGTGGGACGGGGCGCAACCGTCATGCTGACCACAGCGTGCGCGGACACAGGAAGCGGCACGGTAGCAGCGACGGAACGAATATGCCAAAGGCCATCGATTGGATCAGTGAGCGTAAGGTCTTCTTCACCGGGGCCAGTGCTGGTGGTGTCAGGTGATCCGGGGCCGTGATCCGCGGCGTTTGGGCTGATGGCAAATACATCGAGATCGCTGGGCGCGGTGCTGTTCCACGTGTACTTGATTGTTACTTGAACTGTGTTGGTCTGGTAAAAAGTGGCGGCGGACGCGGGCAGCGTAATTGTCAGATCGTGATTGTCACACAGGCCGGGAGGACACTGGTCTTGAATGCCAACGTTGGTAACGGTGCCTGCCACCACCGGACCGAAGTCCCAGGAGACCGGTCCTGATGTGCTGCTGATGGAGCTGCCGGTCTGAGCGGAGCACATTTGCGTCAGGCTCAAAACTAAGACAATTGCCAGTAGGCTGAGCCATGGATTGGAGGCTATTCTGGTCAATCTATCTGTATCTTTTGATTTGGAATCAGAGGTGGGTGCGGGGTCAGAGGGAAGCGTTGACATGGTTTCTCCTGAAGCCTGAATTTTCTGGAGCTGGCCGAACCAACAAAAGTGGACGCGCAGTAGTAGCACTACCGCTGAACGTAAGAAGGTATATTCCTGGGGCGAGTTGCCATAGAATTTTCATCGTATTATCAATTGGTTAGAGCTGTACCATCTTGAATCGGCACTCTGGTGGTGGTACTACTTGGATGTGCGACTCTGCTTCGTCAGGAGAGAGCAAATGGGATCCGTAGCTAACCCGCTGGCACACAAAAGCCCCGCCGCAGAGCGCATATTGAAGGCGGCCAAGATGCTTTTTGCGGAATCTGGTTTTGAAAACACAAGCACTATCTCAATCGCACGAATGGCGCAGACCAGCGAGTCTCAGATCATCAAGCATTTTGGTAGCAAAGAGGGGCTGCTGGAAGCGATATTTGAAGACGGATGGAACCATATCGCACAGGCTTTTGGAACGCTGGAATACATACCTGCGCCCAGTTCAAAATTGCAGGCGCTGGTGGGATTGATTCTTTCCAAGCTGGAAGAGGACGAACAGCTCAAACAATTATTCCTGCTTGAGGGCCGCCGAATCCGCAAAGAGGGCCACATGGTTTTAATGACCAAGGGCTTTCTTGGGCTTGTGAACACTGCGGACAGATTGCTCAGGGAAATGCGCGAGATTGGGCAGCTTCGCTCTGATCTGCATCTTGAAGGCATACGCTCCGCGCTCATCGGAATGTTGGAAGGGCTGCTGCGGGACAGAATGCTTGCCGGCCGAATCCCATATTCGTCATCCTACACAGCAGAGGACATCCGAAAATTATTTCTTCACGTCCTGCACTCGTTCGCTGCGACCGGGGAACGTTTCTCCAGCCACGCGAAACCTGCGTAGACGAAATTTTGCAGTTGCGCACTCTCTGACGGACGTTCGACCCATTGCAATCGTGTTTAATCTCACGTTCCCTCACACGAATAATTTTCTTCCAAAAAATATTCGTGCATTCAGTCACTCTCCATTACGAAAGTTCACACTCAAGCGTTTGCCACTGTTCGTTTTCGAACGACGACAATTCATTTCCGCACATTTTGCGTGGGACGAGTTGTTCAGAAAATGTAAACAGTGAGTAAGCGGGACGAGTGAATGCTAACGCGCCAATGCACTTCCCGTCTAAAAAATCATGCTAAGGAAAATTGGTTGAAACTTTTGATTGTTTGGCATCGTCTTTGCAACTAGGAAAGCGAAGATTGCGCACGACAAGAGTTGAAACGTAGCAGTTGAATTCACGGGGTTCAGGGAATGTTCGCGCCCATGGTTTTGGCGGCCCCAGGCGAGAACAGTCCCCGGAAATCGGCACGTTTACGCGCGCCTGCTTCTCAACCCACGCGAAGAATTGTAGGCGATCAGCAAAGAATTGAAAAGCTGATTGCTGCTAAAAGAAAGGCCGCCCTCAACCGGTTCCCGCCGCATTGCGGGAAAGAATTAAGGAGCGGTAAATGAAGTCCCCGTTATTTTCCCGGATCATATTCGCAACTCTGGCATTGGCGTTGACCACCAGCGCTTTCGCGGCCAGCGATTCCCATAAAGGCAGCTTTGAAATTAACGCCCCAACACAAGTAAACGGCACAACTCTACCCGCGGGTGAATACACCGCCCAGTGGGAAGGCTCCGGCCCCACGGTTCAGATCAACATCATGCAAGGCAGGAAAGTGGTGGCCACTGCGCCGGCGCAGGTGGTTACTCTTGACAGCAAAGCCAGCGACACGCATACGGAAGTATTGAACGGAAGCAAGGGCGAGCGCGAACTCAAGGTGCTGCAATTTGCGGGGAAGAAAGTTTCTCTCCAATTGGAAACACAATCAGCAGAGAGCAAGAGTCCTCCAAGAAACTGAGAATCGCCGGAATCAACATGCGTTTTGAGGGAGCAGGCAACTGCTCCCTCGCTTTTCCAGTTCCAAGCTAGTGACTGGATCATTCACCGGTATATAGAGGTTGAGCAGGAATAGCGCGCATTGTCGCTAGCTTTCCTGCGGCAAGACCAGGAGCACTTGTGCCTTGGTAAAAAGTGCTCGCAGCAAGGTCATGTATACTTTCTATCTGGCCGGAACATTAGCGGAGGAGCTTGACTTATGCAATTTGATCTGCGGCAAACGCTACGTATGGCGGTTGCTACCCTATTGGTTGCACTCTTCATTCTTCCCACGGAAGCGCTCGCACAAAGCCACGTGGTCAGCCCCGCGGACCTGCAAAAAGCAGCAACGGCAGCGTCGCAGGTAAGACAGCACAACCTGGATTCAATACAACGCCTGTTGTCAACGCCGACGGCTGAAAAAGCCCTGAAGTCGGCGAAGATGGACACGCAGCAGGTCAAAACCGCGGTTTCAACGCTCAACGATCAGGAACTGGCCCAACTGGCGGCACGGGCTGATAAAGCGCAGGCTGACTTTTACGCCGGCGACCTCAGTGAACGCGATTTGATCCTGATTATTCTCGGCATCGCGGTGCTGGTGCTGATTATCGTGGCTGTCCGCTAGAAATATTTTGATGGCACGAAATATGCCGCAGAGACTCATTTGTATCCTGTGTCTCTGCGGCTTTGTCTTTGCTGCAACTCCCGGCGTCTGGCTTGACGTTCCTTTCATCAAGCAGGAAAAAGACGGTTGTGGCGCAGCCAGCATCGCCATGGTGATGCAGTACTGGCGCAAGCAGCAAGCCAAAGATGTTGACGCCACGGCCGATGCAGTGAACATCCAGCGTGCTCTTTATTCTCCCAAAGATCGTGGCATTCGCGCTTCTGACCTGGAACATTACTTCCAGCAAAATGGTTTCAAGACTTTTGCTTTTGCCGGACAGTGGGACGACCTGAAACAGCATCTGGAAAAAGGCCGCCCACTCATCGCCGCGCTAAAGCCTTCTATGTTGGAAAACTCGCTGCACTTTGTAGTGGTGGTAGGAATTGATCCGGCCCAGAACGTAGTTTATTTAAATGATGCGGCGCAGCGTAAGTTGCTAAAACAGGAGCGCGCCAGTTTTGAAAAACAGTGGAGCGCCGTGGGCCATTGGACGTTGCTGGCGCTGCCCAAGTGATAAGTTTCATGAAAGTTTTGCCCGTCCTGACGCTTCTGCTGGCAGCGGTATGCTGCTTACCCACGCAGGCGCAAACCGATCCTACCCCCGCAGCCAAACAGCTTTTTGAGCAAGAGCGCTGGAGCGAGTTAACGCAGCTATTGCAGCAAGCGCCGCGCAACTCTGCTGGTCTGGATTATTACTATGGCGTTGCGCTGGCGCATCTGGAGCGTTGGCAGAAGCACGCAGCTCGCTTTCCGACGGGACAGAGATTGGCTCCGAACGATAAGCGTTTTCCCATAGAGTTGGCTGGCGTGGCGTTCAAGCAGAAGAGATACGGAGAGGCCAGGCATGATCTCCATCGCGCGCTGCGGCTTGATCCAAAAGACGAATACGCGAATGAGTTTCTGGCGACGATTTATTTCCTTCAAGGCAATCTGGAAGCGGCGCTCAAGTACTGGAACCGGATAGGGAAGCCGCAGGTGGCTGAAGTGCCGAGCGAGCCGGGATTAAAAGTGCATCCGGCGCTGCTGGACCATGCATTTGACTTTGCGCCTGCCAGCACGTTAACGCTGGATGAGTTACTGGCCAGCAACGTTCGGCTGCGCGGCCTGGAAATTTTTCCCGCATACAAGCTGAATCTGGAGGCGCGGCCCGACGGGAAATTCGACGCCACCTTTCGCGCGCAGGAACTGAATGGCTTCGGCAACAGCAAACTTCAAACGTTGGTTCGCATCTTCAGCGGAGCGCTCTTTGAAGAGATTACGCCGGAGTATTACAACCTCCATGGTTCAGGCACGAATATTATTTCGCTGGCCCGCTTTGATACCGACAAGCGCCGGGTGGTGGCCGCGATCAATGGCCCCTTGGCCGGAAACCCACAATGGCGCTACCGTGCGGGCGCCGATTTTCGCAATGAAAACTGGACGGTGCAAACGTCATTCACCGGCCCAAGCACTTTCCTGGGCGCGACGAATCTTCGCCGCGAAAGCGTGGGGGCTGAGATTTCACGCTTTGTTGGCGCGCGCTTGACATGGACAATGGGCGTGGAGCTTTCACACAGGGATTTTCGCAACGTTGTTCCCGGTATTGCGTTAACTCCAGAATTGCTGGCAAAGGGCTATCAGATCAAGCAGAAAGCGCAGTTCACTTACGAGCTGTGGCGGTCGCCGGAAAAGCGCCTGACAATTTCCAGCAGCGGAAGTTCCCAGGCGGGACGCTTATGGTCGCAACCGGGACAGTCATTTGAAAAAATTCAGGGGACAGTCGGCATGCATTGGTTTCCGCGCGAGCAGGGTGACGACTACGAAACGCAGTGGCGCGCGCATGCCGGCAAAACGTTTGGGCAGACACCTTTTGATGAGCTGTTCATGCTGGGAGTCGACCGCGACAATGATCTGCCGTTGCGGGCGCACATTGGCACGCGCCATGGGGAGAAGGGAAGCGCGCCGCTGGGGAGGAATTATTTTCTTTCCAATTGGGAAAGTGATAAGCACGTGTATTCGAACGGAATTCTCACCGTGAAACTGGGGCCATTTCTGGATACGGGCAAGATTCTGGATTCATCGTCAACGCTTGGCCCGCACAGGTGGCTGTTTGATATTGGCCCGCAAGCAAAACTGAAGGTGCTGGGAGTGGGCGTGGTGCTGCTTTACGGAAAAGACCTGCGAACGGGAAACAATGCGTTTTATACAGACGTAATTTGGTGAAGCGAGCCGGTTACAATACCCGACATGCGTTCACTTATCATCGGCGGCACGCGAAACCTGGGCCCTTCCATTGTCCACGCTTTGCTGCAAAGCAGGAATGAAGTCACAGTATTCAATCGTGGGCAGACGCGCGATGACCTGCCGGAAGAAGTCGAACGCCTGCGCGGCGACCGCAGTGATCCGGAGCAATTGAAGCAAGTGCTTGGCGGCAAGGAATTCGATTTAGTGATCGATACCACGCTTTACACTGGCACGGAAGCCGAGGCTGCGGTGGAGCTATTCAGGGGCCACGTAGGGCGATATATCTTTCTGAGTACCGGACAGGTTTACTTGGTGAGAGTCGGGGCTGAACGGCCATATAAGGAAGATGATTACGCGGGGCCAGTGATGGCCGAGCCGCCGAAGTCGAATGTTTCAGAATACGAGAACTGGCGTTACGGTTTCGACAAACGCGCAGCGGAAGATGTGTTCGCGAGCGCGTGGACGAAAGACAAATTTCCTTTTACCAGCCTGCGCCTGCCGATGGTGAACAGCGAACGCGATCATTACGACAGGATCTACGGATATTTTCTTCGCATTCAAGACGAAGGGCCGATACTGATACCCGGCGAAGATGGAGCGCCGGTACGGCATGTGTATGGTGAAGACGTGGTGCAAGCCATTACGCGAATGACGAAGAGTGAAAAGGGCAAAGGCTCCGCTTACAACATTGGGCAGGATGAAACTTTGTCGTTGGTCGAGTTTCTGGAATTGCTGGCGGCGACGATGCATTGTCCCTTGAAGATCATTCGCGTGCCGCGGGAAGAACTTGATCGCGAAGGCTTGTTGCCACATTGCTCGCCATTCAGCGGTAAATGGATGTCGTCACTGGAAAATGCCCGCAGCAAAGCCGAACTGGGCATGCAATACACGCCTGTCGCCACATACTTAAAGAAGCTGGTCAGTTATTTTCAGGCTGTGCGACCGCGCACGATCGAGGGTTATCAGCAACGAGCGCGCGAAGTGGAATTCGCGAAATCGAGATAGCTCTTCTCGCAAATGTCTCGCGTTCGGCGACACGCGAGTTGTATCAGGGCAAGGTTGTACCCTCTTTTCTGTCGTGGGCAAGTTGAAAGTCGTATTCCCAACCATTCCTTACGCATCGCTAACACAACTTAACTGACTTGACAGAGAGATTACATCGCCACGAGTGTTTGCATTCCATAAGAGAAGTCTATTGACGTTAATGCCGGAAAATTTTCGAGCCGGTTTTAACGGGAGGGTCTATGAAACACATGAAGGCGATGCTGCTGGGCGCAGCGTTAATGGCGGGAACCACTACTTTGGCGGTGGCACAAAGCGTGGTCCCAGTGCAATGGGGATGGGGACAGCGCGATAACGACGACCGGCAGGCGTACAAGGAAGGATTCCACCGGGGGCAGGAAGATGCGCGACACAATCGACGCTTTGATCCAGACGACAGCCGCTGGCGTGAGCGCGACGACCGCCAGGCATACCGCTCAGGATACGAGCGCGGCTTCCGGGAAAACAGCAGCTACAACAATGGCGGCTGGGGCCGCGACCGCGATGGAGATCGGGATGGCGACCGTGATCGCGGAATCTACGGCGGCCGCGGCAACGGAGGCTACGGAGGATATGGCGCGAATGCGGCGCAGCAATATGGCTATCAGGATGGAATCAATGATGGCGCACGTGACCGTCGCACCGGCCACAGCAATCGACCGACGCAGGACGGCAACTATAAACATGCCGACCATGGCTACAGCTCAAGCTACGGCGACCGGAATTATTACAAACAAGCCTACCGCCAGGCGTATGAACGCGGATACCAGGAGGGTTACATCAGTGGCGGCGGCTGGCGCCGGTACTAACTCAACAGATAAATGAAAAAGCCATGCGGCGGACCGCATGGCTTTTATTTTTTGTGGCAGGAAGCGCGGCGAACCACGCCTGCCTATTTCTACCAGACAGTGCACCGGTCAGCTTCCGGACGGACCATCGGCGAACCATCTTTGCAGCTGAATGCCTGCTTGAATTCCGGGAGGTTGGAGAGCGGCCCAATCACGCGATATTTACCGATGGGATGAGGATCGCCCTGCACCATGGTGCGCTGCGTTTCCGGACGAATCTCATCGCCGCGCCACTGTCCCCAGGCAATAAAGAATTGCTGCTCCGGCGTATAACCATCAATGGTTGGTTGCGGATGGGCCTGTTCAGCTTTCTTGAAAGCCAGAAAAGCGATCTTGGCTCCGGCGAGATCGCCAATGCTTTCACCCAGAACAAGCTTACCATTGTGATGAATTCCAGGCTCGATGAAATAACCATCGAATTGGCGCACCACGCAGGAAGTGCGATCTTGAAAACGCTTCATGTCCTCTGGTGTCCACCAGTTGTTGAGGCGGCCCTGCGCATCAAACTGCGCGCCCTGATCGTCAAAACCATGGCTGATTTCATGGCCAATCACCACGCCAATGCCCCCATAGTTAATGGCGTCTACATTTTCCAAGCTGAAGGACGGCTGCTGCAGAATTCCAGCAGGGAAGACAATTTCATTCAGCAAAGGATTGTAATAAGCATTGGAGGTAGGCGGCGTCATGCCCCAGCGCCCGCGGTCTGTAGGCTTGCCGATCTGCCCACGATCATCGCCAACATTCCACTTTACGGCAGCGAGGGTGTTGTTCCAGTATGAATCGCGTACCATCTTGATGCTGCTGTAGTCTTTCCATTTGTCGGGATAGCCGATCTTGGGGTTGAAGGTGGAAAGTTTTTCCAGCGCCTTCTTCCTGGTTTCAGGGCTCATCCATTCCAGACCCTCGATGGTGTCATGCATGGCGGCGAGAATATTTTTCACCATCTCCTGCGCACGGGCTTTGGCTTCTGGCGGAAAGTATTTTTCGACGTATTTCTTGCCCAGCGCCTCGCCCAAAAGCTGGTCAGTGGTTTCCGCGCAGCGTTTCCAACGCGGCTTCAACTCGGTGGCGCCATTCAGATACTTTCCGTAAAAGGCAAAGTTTTCATTCACAAAGGGATCAGAAAGATGGTCAGCAGCGGAATGAATGAACTGCCATTTGAGATAAGTTTTCCAGTCAGCCATCGGGGTTTGGCGAATCTGGCGGTCAACTTCCTGGAGAAACTTTGGCTCGGCTACGTTGAGATCGGCGTGGGAAAGTTTTGCGGCGGTGAAATATCCATCCCAGTCAACTGCAGGCGCGAGCTTCTTGAGATCAACAAACGTGGTTTTGTGATCGGTGGCTTGAGGATCGCGCAAAGCTACGTTATCCAGCGAAGCTTCCGCAAGCTTGTTTTTCCATCTGAAAAACGGTTTCCGCGGCAGCTTTGGCTTTTACGTCATCGTAGCCAGCAAGTTTGAACATGGCGGCAACATGTACCAGGTATTTTTCACGGGCGTCCTGGAAGCGGGGCTCGGTTTTGAGGTAATAATCGCGGTCGGGGAGGCCGAGGCCGCCGGCAAAAATGTTTGCGATGACCTGCGTGGGATTGTGATTGTCCGGGCTGGACGTGAGAACGAAGGGAACAAGCACAGAAATGTCATTCAGCTGGCGGATCATACTTTGCAGATCAGCCGGGGTCTTCATGGCGTCAATCTTCGCCAGCATGGGCTTGGCTGGCGCGATTCCAAGCTTATTCACGGCAGCTTCATTCATGCAGGAGCCGTAGTAATCACTGATGAGTTCTTCCACGCTGCCGCCAGGCCAATCCGTCTTGCGCGACACATCATCCAATATGCCCTTAAGCTGCTCCTTGGCGTCCTCACCGGCTTTCCAGCGCCGGCTCCATCGGACCATTGACGGCGGAATTGGATTGTCAGCGCGCCATTTGCCATTGGCGAACTGAAAGAAATCGGTGCAGGGATCAGCTTTGGTATCGATGTCGCCCACCTGAACGCCTTTTTGCGGCGCGCCCTGAGCAAAGGCTGCGGTGGAGAACAGAATGGCGCAAATGACCAGAAGTAGAAGCGAGGGTTTCAAGAAACGCATTTTCACCTTTTCAAAAAATGGGAATATTTCCAACGAGGGGTTGAACGCGGTCTTCAGCGATGCAACGATCAAAGCTTACATGTTTCAACGAACCTTCCGCCGCCCATGGTCAACACGAGCGGCGAAAGGAACAGCCGATCTCACATCCCTCCAGAAAGCTTTTGCAATGAAACAGACCCTTTTCCTGTGCGTAGACGAACCCGCGTGCCGCCCTGATTTACTTTTCCGTGGAAGCTGGAATTAAAGCTGCCGGTCTGTGACGTCATGGGAAAATCCGAACTGAAGCTGGAGCGGCGTCCACCTTCATAATCCACGTCCATCCCGGCATTTGCAGGGACGCGCAGCACGATGCTGCCTTTCTCATTTTCCAGCGTAACTGACTCGCCCAGGTTGCGCGCGTCAATGTCGGCATCGGCTTTGTAGGATTTAATTTCGAGCGGCCCGCGCAGGTTCACGTTGCGCAGCTTCACGGTTTCCTTGTAGGTATCAACGCGCACTGCGCCGGTGGTATCTGCGATCTCGATCGGGCTCTTGTAGCTTCTTGATCCGAATATCGCCCTGAATTCCAGCCACCTTGATATCGGGCTTGTAGCTTTCCAGCTGCACGTTGGTTTGCCGGGGAACGCGAATCTCCAGCTCGACATCAGCAGTGTAGTCGTGGCCCTGCCAGCAGAAAGTGCAGTTCCACTGCGGATATTTCACTTCCACTGCTAACCCGGTTACTTTCATTCCTGAAATTGACCTGAACGTTTTCCATCCACCATTTGCGGTCAGCGTCATTGCCTTCAAAATGCTTGTTTACGTCGATAGCTACCTGATTTGTGTCAGAGCCGGTAACGTGAATGGTTCCTTTATAGTTATCGACATCAAGCGTGCCGCCTGACGCTATGTTGAAAGTGCGCTGAAAATGCGCGGACGGATCAGCGCTGGTGCTGGTGCCCTGGCTGCGCAGCCTGGGCGTGGCCAAAGCAACAATTCCCACAATAACGATGAGCCACCCGATAGTGCGTAGATTTTGAGGGGTCATATTCGCCTCCTGGTTTTGCGGATGAGCAAGACTCTGCCTGCTCTTGAATACGTCCAAGAAGGGTTCCTGGTTCCATTGGACGAGAAAACAGGTCAAAGGTAATCGAGTGAGGTGGTTGCAGAGAAAGCAAGACGCCAGAAGGGAATCCGGCGTCCGCCGTGAACTTTTACATCGATTTCAGCAATTGCAGCCAGCGCTCCCAGCCTTCATCGTGGGCCTTTTTATTGGCGATAGCCATGTCCCGCGCCTTCTTTGTCTTTTCATTATCGCCGGTGGCCTTGCTGGCCGCATCGGCGGCGGGATCTTCACCGGCGCGCATAAATCCGTGGCCCGCGCCTGCGTACGTGACCGCATCATATTTCTTGCCTGCGGCTTTCATCGCCGCCTGCGTGTCAGGGATCGTCGCGCCGATACGCGCATCTTCACCGGCATAAAAACCATAAACCGGCGCGGTGATTGCGGACACATCCGTCGGCCCCTGACCGTAGAACACAAACGCTGCGCTCAGGTCCTTGCGGTTCGTCGCGAAGCGGAATGACTGCGTGCCGCCCCAGCAGAAACCGCTCACGGCAATTTTGCCATTGCCTGCGGGAATTTTCTTCGCGTAATCGGCAGTGGCGTTCAGGTCAGCCGTTATCTGGTCAGGATTGAGCCCGGAAATGGCTTTACCCGCGTCCTGAGGGCCGGAAAATTCGCTGCTGCCGCCGCCTTTTGGTCCCATGCCCGAAAGAAGGTCGGGCGCAATGGCAATGTAGCCGTTGGCGGCTAGCTGGTCCGCCACGCTGCGCGCCCAATCGGTAAGGCCAAAAATCTCATGGATCACAATCACCACCGGAGCTTTTGCCTTGGTCTCCGGGTAAACCATAAAGGCCTGCACCGTGCGGTTATCGTGCTTGATCTGTACCCATTCCTGATGCCTGGACGACTTATCCAGTTTTTGTTTGGCCCAATCCTGGGCAAAGCCCGTGGATAGGCAGAGCAACAACACGATTGAGAGAACCAGAGTTCGTTTCATGCGGAAAAGTCTACTAGGATTGGGAGCGTGGGACAAATTGCACGGCTGATACCCGTTAACCGGTTTCACGCTCCACACTCAGCGCCCAGGCTGTAGACAATCTACTGCCATGGGAGTAGTCTATCTACATGCCCCAAAGACCGCGCTACCAGAACCGTATTGAGCTTCTGCAAGGCACGCTAGACCTCCTTATCCTGCAAACCTTGCGCTGGGGACCGCAGCACGGGTACGGCATAAGCCAGGCTATCCGGAACCAGTCAGGCGAGGTCTTTCAGGTGGATACTGGTTCTCTTTATCCGGCATTACACCGTCTGCAAAAACAGGGATGGATCGACTCTGAGTGGAAGCTGTCAGAAAACCGTCAACGGGTGAAAGAGTATCGTTTGACTGCGCAGGGCAAGAAGCAATTGGCTTCAGAACGGTCACGCTGGAAGCAGGTGATGGAAGCAATGGCCGGGATCCTGAATCCGTCGGCAGGTGAGGGCAAAGCATGACCTTCCGTGATGACAGGCAAAGGCGCGACCAGGAACTGGACGAAGAAATCGGCAGCCATTTGCGCATGGCTGAACAGGACCGCATCGATCGCGGCGTCAATCCTGACGAGGCCTATTACGCCGCGCGGCGCGAAATGGGAAACGTGACCTTAATTAAAGAAGTGACTCGCGGCATATGGGGAGGCAACTGGATGAGTTCTCTTTTTCAGGACTTGCGTTATGGCCTGCGCGTTTTGCGCAGGAGTCCCGGCTTTACCTTGATTGCGGTGTTTACTCTGGCATTGGGTATCAGCGCCACTACAGCAATCTTCAGCGTTGTCTATGGCGTGTTATTGCGTCCGCTGCCATTCAACCATCCGGAACAACTGGTACAAATTTGGGAGAAAGAGAAGACTGGCGTCGATTCGAAGCTAGCCGATCCCAACTTCCAGGATTTGCGCGCCCAGAACCACTCGTTACAGGGGCTGGCGGAGTTTCATTCTGGCCTCACATCGGTCTCAGGAGGCTCAGAGCCGAGGCGATTGATTGTGGCGTCCGTATCCAGCGATTTCTTTCCGCTCATGCGCGTTTCCCCCGTTCGTGGACGAGCCTTTGCTCCGGAAGATCAGCGGGTCGGCGCGGCCCCCGTCGTGCTGGTGAGCTACAGCTATTGGCAACAATACCTGAATTCCGACGCCAATCTTTCCCCGCTGAAATTGCGTGTTGAGAACGAGTCAGCGTCGGTGATTGGCGTGCTTCCTCCTGGCTTCCATTTTCCTGAAGCTGCTGATATTTGGGTCCCGCGAGAACTCTATCCACCGTTGCCGGGGCGGACTGCGCACAACTGGGAAGCGATCGCCCGTCTGCGCGATGGCGTCACCATCAGGCAGGCCCGTGACGATCTGGGCTCTATCGCCGAAGCAATTAAGAAACAATATGGAGGTGAGGTTGATCTTGTTAGCGCCTCCGTCCTGCCGCTACAGGATGCACTGACCAGCACGGTTCGCCCGTCATTGATTATCCTGTTGGGAGCGGTGGGCTTTCTTCTACTTGTGGCTTGCGCGAATGTCATGAATCTGCTGCTGGCCCAAGCTTCTGCCCGTGAAACGGAGCTTGCGATCCGCGCCGCCCTGGGTGCTTCACGCAGCCGGATGGTACGCCAATTCATGGCTGAAACTCTTTTGCTTTCGCTCGCTGGGGGCGCGATCGGCATACTGGCGGCCATATGGGGCGTTCATTGGTTGTTGAAGTTGGCCCCGCAGGATACCCCCGGTCTGGCCAGCGTATCCATGAACATGCCTGTCCTTTTCTTTGCTCTTGGACTATGTCTGGCTGTTGCCGTTGGGCTTGGAACATTTACCGCTTTGCGTGCGGACTCACATGACATTCGCGCTACTCTGGCGGAAGGCGGGCGCGGTGGCATTGGCAGCTTCAGAAGACAGCTCATTGGTCGCAGCGTAGTCGTGATGCAATTGGCGATCACCATGACCTTGCTTATTGGAGCCGGACTGCTCGGTCGGAGCTTGATGCGAGTGCTTTCGATTGATCCCGGATTTCGAACGGAACATGTAGTCACCATTGATCTGGCTTTGTCGCCTGCGTTTAAGCCTGACCAGAAAATTCGGCGTGCGCAATTCCTGAATGATTTGTTCAGCCGTTTGCGGGCCCTGCCCGGGGTGCAGGACGTGGGCGGCACCAATGCATTGCCGCTGCTTACCGGCACAACATCTGATGGCGGCTTTGCCGTAGTCAATCCGCAGCAGATTTCGCCAAAAATGCAAGACTTAATTAATCGCATGGCTCGGGGTGACGTGTGGGAAGACAATGCCTTGGCCAAGGATCTGAATGACCTCTTCGCTCCGCTTTTACGCGATCCTAAACACGCCGGCTATGCCGATTATGCGTCGGTGAGTGAAGGATATTTCCGCAGCCTGGGTATACCTCTGGTGCGCGGGCGCCTGTTTGATGACCGCGACACAATGGATGCTCCTCATGTTGCGCTGATCAGCGAGTCACTGGCGCGCGAAAAATGGCCAAATGAAGATCCCACCGGGTACACCATTGAATTCGGCAACATGGATGGCGACTTGCGGCTGCTCACGGTAATCGGAGTCGTCGGCGACGTGCGCGAGCGCAGTCTGGAAAAACCGCCTCGACCCACCATTTACGTAAACTATCGTCAGCGCCCGCAGGCCACGTATCACTTCAGCGCCGTGGTTCGTACAGCGGGTGATCCGGCGTCGGTGATTGCCTCCGCGCGCAAAATCGTGCGTGACCTCGATCCCGATGTTCCGCCCAGCACCAGCAGCTTCACTACGATCTTTGCCGCTTCCACCAGCGGACGTCGCTTCAACCTTGTGCTCTTTGGCTATTTTTGCCGCAACCGCCTTGCTGCTGGCAGTTGCGGGAATTTATGGTGTTCTGGCCTATTCAGTCGCGCGCCGAACTCGCGAGATGGGCGTGCGCATGGCCCTGGGCGCGAGCGCCGGCAATGTGATGCGTCTGGTGCTGGGACAAGCAGCGGTGACCACAGGGATTGGAGTTTTGCTGGGAGTGATGGGCTCGTTCATCCTCATGCGCTTCTTGCAATCGATGCTCTATGAGGTCAGCACCGCCGATCCTTTGACATTTGCCGCCGTAGCATTGCTGTTGGTTGGTGTGGCGATATTGGCTGCTTATCTTCCGGCGCGGCGCGCCACCAAGGTAGATCCCAACGTGGCGCTGCGATACGAATGAGTGAGAACGGTTTTAAGCTGCAAGAGCTGTGCTACTTCTTCAGCTTCTCCAGCAGCTTTTCAGGATTGATGGGCTTGGGCAGCATCTCAAAGGAGTAGCCTTCAGCGCGTGATTGGGCCAGCAGATCAACGCTGGCAGCCTGCCCGGAGAAAAGAATGATTCGGCAGTTGGGAAGCGATTGTATGATTGCTTTGGCGGTCTCAATTCCGTTCATGCCCGGCATGATCACGTCACTGATCACGGCGTCCGCGAGTACCAGCTTTGCCCATTTGACCGCCGATTCTCCATGCGATACGGCCAGCGCGTCGTGCCCTTCGCCTTCTAAGATGTTGACCAGCGTATCGGCGATGATTGGCTCATCATCCACCACGATGATCTTCACTAAATCGCGCCTCTGGCGGAAAATGCGCCTGCCTCTTCCGCCATGGAGCGTGATCTTGGATTGCCGGCCGCGAACTCTGCCGGCAGAAAAATAGAAAAAGCCGTTCCGTGCCGGTCTTGTCCTGTTCTGCTCTTCATCCGGATAGTGCCGTGGTGCTTCTCCACAATGCCGCGAGTGATCCACAATCCCAGGCCGGTACCAACGTCGGTCTTGGTTGTGAAAAATGGCTGGAAGATGCTTTGTTTGTGCTTCGCTTCGATTCCGCCGCCTGTGTCCAATATGGTAACGCGGACGCCGTTGAGATGAGAGCCGCTCCAGTCACATGACTTCGCAACTTTCACCACCAGCGTACCGCCGTTGGGCATGGCGTCAATGGCATTGGTGACCAGATTTGACAATGCCTGCCGGACTTCCCCGGCAAGGGCGGTAATTTCAATGTCTTTGCCGTATTGCTTCACGACCGTGATGCGTCTTGATTCGAACCGCTTTTCATAGAGCAACAGCAGATCGTCGATTCTTTCAGCAACATTGAAGCGCACGGGCGAAGAGGTATCGCGATAAAATCCCAGCGTTTGGCGCGTGATATGGGCCACACGGTCAAGCTCGCGGCTGGCCAGATCAAGGTAACCCGCCACTCGGTCATTATTGCTCAGGTCCCTCTTGGCCAGGTAAACCAGATTGGTTACGGCTTCCAGCGGATTATTGATTTCATGGGCAACGGTAGCGGCCATGCGTCCGGCGGCGGCAAGTTTTTCTGTGGTTTGCAGGGCGCGCTCAATCTTATTGGTTTCCGTCATGTTGCGGATGATCTTTGCCGCGCCAACCACGTTCCCGTTATCGTCCTTCACCGGCGAGATGGTGAGCGACACTTCGATTCTTTCTCCATTCTTGTGTAGACGTATGGTTTCAAAGTGTTCGATCTTTTCACCACGCCGTATTTTGCTCAGGATCATGTGCTCGTCGTGGTGCAACTCCGGCGGAATGATCAATGTCACAGGCTTTCCAATGATTTCTTCAGCCTTGTAGCCGAACAATCTTTCCGCGCTGCGGTTCCAGCTGGTAATGATTCCGTTCAGGTCTTTGCTGGCGATGGCATCGTCAGAAGATTCGACGATCGCAGCCAGACGGAGCGCGGCTTCCTCATGCTTCTTTTGTCGTGTGATGTCGCGGACGATCTTGGCCGCGCCAACAACGTTCCCCTTATCATCCTTTATGGGCGAAACTGTCAGAGAGACATCGACAAGCCGCCCGTTCTTATGGACACGCACGGTTTGAAAGTGCTCGATCCGCTCGCCCGCCCTGATCTTTCCCAGGATCATCGGCTCGTCATCATGCAATTCTGGGGGGATAATCAGTGTTACCGGCTGGCCGATGATTTCTTCCGCCGTGTAGCCAAACAGACGCTCCGCGCTTTTGTTCCAACTGGTGATGATTCCGTTTAGGTCCTTGCTGGCGATTGCGTCCTCTGAAGACTCGATAATCGCTGCCAGACGGCGCTGTGCTTTTTCAGCCTCACTCGACACGTCCGCCGGCTGTGGTTTTTGCATACGAATAAGAGACGATGGACGATTCAGGATAGGCGCTCCACTCTAAAGCACATCTCATTAGATGCAAGGCGACAGAATTGGGCTGTTCTGGCTAGTAACTTATAAGTGTTAAGGCCGTTACGCAGCCTTAAGCAGGTAGGTCCTGAAAAATTGGGCAACACGGCTCATGGCATCCAGCTGTGCCAATCCCCTGAAAACATGTCCCTGATCAGGGTATATCTTAATCAGATAAGGAATTTTGTGCCGTTGCAAAATGCGTTCCAACTCACGTGCTCGCTCCACTGGCACGGTTGTGTCCTGAGCTCCGTGAAGAATTAGAATCGGCGGAAGAATGCCGGCGGAATTTGTGAATAGTTCCGGCAAACCCCCGAACAGCTCCGCCACGGCGGCGATCCTGGAATCCCTGGTGGCCAGCGCCAGCGCGAGATACGCACCAAGGGAAAAGCCCAGCAGTCCGATCCTTTCCGCATCCACTCCCGGCTGGCTCGCGACAAAGCTGACGGCATCTTTCAGCGTCTCAAGCCAGATGAGAAAATTTGGCTCAATCTGGCTTGGCGCAACCCAGTTGTGGCCCGTGCGGTCAAAATAGTGCAGCACAAATACATGCACACCAAAATGAGCCGCCTGGCTAGCAAAAGGGTCAAGGCCATGCAGAGGGCCGCCCGAGCCATGAATCAAGACCACTGCCGGACTGCTTCCCGCATGATTCGGCGGATAATGGTCGAGGCGGATTGGCTTGCCATCACTAAAGAATGTTGCCATGCAGTTTAGTGGAAACGTTTCCTAAATTAGATGCATGGAAATCCAGGATGACCTTTGCACAGCAGGTATCGGCTACGGTATAAACAATCTACCGCGAAAAAACTTTGTCATTTTCCTCACCGTGGTCGCCACGATGCGCCGACTTTTCATTTAATATGCATCCGTGGCCATACGTGAGATTCATGTAACTGGATACCGCTCTGTACGCAGTCTGCGGCTGCACCTGAGCCAGATCAATGTGCTGACCGGCGCCAACGCAACCGGCAAGACCAACCTTTATAACTCAGTTTTTCTGCTGGCCAAGGCGGCCGCAGGAGGCTTTGCCCAGGTGATTGCGGAAGAAGGCGGCATGCCGTCAGTACTGTGGGCCGGCGCGCGCAAAAGCCGATCCATGGGGACGATCCGAATGGAAGGCGTGCGCATGTCACTGGGCATCAAAACAGACACGTTTTCTTATGAACTGGTTTGCGGCTTGCCGAAGCACAGTTCGGGAGAGAAGTCGGCGTTCTCGCTCGATCCGGAGGTCAAAGAAGAGCGCGTTTGGATGGACGCGCCACACGGGCTCAAAGTCACGTTCTTTGAGCGTTCACCCAAAGGCGCATGGATACTGGACAACGACGAGCGCCTGTCCGACTACTCCGGCGAACTGCTGCCTACCGAGTCCGTCCTTTCACAGCTGCGCGAACCGCATCTTTATCCTGAGCTTTCTTCACTGCGCACGGAGATGAGCCGATGGCGCTTCTATCATCATTTCCGCACCGACGCTGAGTCTCCATTGCGGCATCCGCAGGTGGGCGTACGCACACCGGTGCTGGCGCACGATGGACGCGATCTGGCGGCGGCGCTTCAGACCATCAACGAAGTCGGGCAGTCACAGGATTTGCATGAGGCCATTCGGCAGGCGTTTCCCGGGGCGTCCCTAGAGATTGAGCATGATGAAGACAATGGAATGTTTGCCGTGCTGCTGCGCATGCCGGGATTGCGTCGTCCATTGCGCGCACGCGAATTGTCAGATGGCACGCTGCGTTATCTGTGTCTGCTGGCGGCTCTGTTGAGTCCGCATCCTCCATCATTGCTTGCATTAAATGAGCCGGAGACCAGCCTGCATCCTGATTTGCTGGAGCCGCTGGCCAAGCAGCTAGTGAATGCCGGGCGACATTCACAGCTTTGGGTGGTCACGCATTCCCAGCGTTTGGCAGAGCTGGTAGAGAAGTTTTCCGGGGAAGCCCCGATCGGTCTGGAGATTATCGGCGGAGAAACGCGAGTGATGGGCCAGCGGATGGTGGATGACGGCGAGGAAGAAGCGGGGTAAGGCGGCCTTCGGCTATTGGCTTTTGGTAATTGGCTGCGTGCTTAAGCTCGCGGCTTTACCGTTTCTCTTTTAAAAAACTCTTTTCCCTAAATCTTCTAAAAGATTCTTTCCCTCTGTTGCTAAAAAATCCTTTGTGTGAATGACGTACTAAACTGCTGCGCCAATCCAGGCGCTTGAAGCTTTACTTCAATCGTCGGCTGGCACTTCAGCCTGGGAGAATTGTGATCGGTCGAAGCCAACTGCCGAGGGGCCAAGAGGCAAAGCCAAGAGCTAAGAGCCAATAGCCGATCTTCTACTTCAAATGCTTCAACATCTCCTTAAACGCCGGCGTTCCCGACTTGCCCAGCAGTTCGTAGATCATCATCTCGGTCGATGACAGCACCGCGCCGGCGGCCTGCATGCGGTTCAGGCCCAGCTTCCAATTGAGTTCGGTGCGGGAGCTTACGGCGTCCGCAGCGACGTGAACGTTCAACCCCTGGTTTAAGGCTCCAAGCGCGGTCTGCGTCACGCAGATGTGCGATTCCATTCCGCACAGAAGCAACGTGGTGCGGTTTGCCAGCTTTCCAACAGCCGAACAATATTCACCATTGCCGAAGCAGCCGAACTCAAGCTTGTCCACGGTTTGGGTTTCAGGAAGAAGAGAAGCGATCTCGTCCACCGTCTTGCCCAGTCCTTTTTCATATTGCGTGCTCACTACTATCGGTAGAGACAGAATATCCGCTAGGCGGACCAGCAACTGCGCGTTGCGTACCAACCGTTCTTTCTCAAAGATCGGCGGCAGCAGCTTTTCCTGAATGTCGATGACGGCGAGCGCGCAGTCTTCCGAACGCAGCATGCGTCGCGCAGCTTCAGTGTATGGAGCGGTATCGATTGGAATGGTGACCATAAGGAAATTGTATATCGATTACTTGCGGATTTGGCGGGACCTTTTCCGGCGCCGGGATTCACGTTCCTGGTAACTAATTGGCTGATTCAACGTAGATAGTCTAGAGGAGAACCGAGTGTGACCAGCAAAAGAACACGGGTGAATCAGTGCCAAAAGCCGACAGGATTGCTGGGCCGATTCATTTTGTGGAACATGAATTCGCGACATTCCAAGGTAACGGACTGGGGCTTATCTCACATTTCAATAGACGAGCACAACACCATCTTGGACGTAGGTTGTGTTGGCGGGAGAACGGTGAGCAAGTTAGCTGCTATCGCTACTCAGGGAAAGGTCTACGGACTGGATTATTCCAAAGAGGGAGAAAACGCTCTATGCCGAATGGATAGGCTGAGGCTCATTTCTTCTTGAAGATTCGATTCAAGAAAAGAGGGAGTCGGAAATTCCTTGCTCGACCATGAGACGTTTCGTAGGTTAGAAGCTGAGCTCCAGCGAGATCATTGATTTGCTTTTCTAACTCGCGAACTCTTGCGGCAGCCTGCCACACATCCCGGTGAATTTGGATTCTGATGTATATTAAGCTGGCACTGAACGCACCTAAGATGAACCAAAATCGTGGATTGTTCCAACCATGCGAACCCACCCATGTCACTAGAGCGGCGGCTAACACTGCAACGAGTGCAAACCATTGAAACACTTGTGCTCCTCTGGCGATAAGCTCTGTCCGCAGCGTATCGTATTCTTTAAACAAAATTTGGATATTTTCCACTTTCGACCTCCGGCGATAGAACTTTTACTGCGTGATCGGCTGACGTATTGATGTAACAGCAACCTACGCTTCTGCCACTTCTAATGGGTTATGGGGCACCGTCGTGGGATTGACAACAAGCGCGAGGTCGCCGACCGGAAACATAATACTCTCGCCAGTTTTCATTGCGCTGGATTGATCAACTTTCATTTGAAGTATCGATGCAATCTGCGAAACCGTTGCTGTTCTTGGCCCCTCCGCGCACGCTCGCTGAAAGTGCGCCCAGTCCGACCACACTGCTCTGGAATCCCGTTGATCAAAGCCCGTCAAATGGACGTGATACCTGCCAAGCACGAACAGGTGTACTGTAGGCGTAACCGAACTCTCGCATGCCAGGCGTCGCATCAGCTCGTCGACGCCGTGCCGCTCAAGCCAAGAGACTACTGCGTTAATCCAGCGGTTGCTTTCCACAATGAGATTGCTTCCAGCACTTCGCCGGCCCCGATTGTCCAAGCCTACAGGGTGTTGCCATTTTAATTGGAACAATGCGAGTTCATTCGCCTGTCGCTCCAAGACGGCGAAATCAATGTCAGTCACGACGTTTCCTCCTTCGCGGAGCCGCAGGTTCCGCCCGTGAGTCTGCCATCGCGGCTCGTCGAATATCCCTGTGATTTCTTCGATCCAGCGGCGCTCGCGGTTATTCGCAACCTTAAACCAGTCTTGTTTATACCGATATCGGAGGTCGTTGAGCAGGAAAAGGAAGGGGTTAATATCCAGTCCGTAGACCGGGAGTATCAGCGTGTCTGTGGACGCCTGCACAACAGGTGCCCAAGCGGTAGAAGCGCCGCCTGTATGGATCTCGAGATTGTTACCGGTAAGAATAAAAGAGCCCAGGATTGTTTCTATCTCGCTGCGATCTGCGTCCAGGCGGCGCGCGACAGACTCAAAAAGTGAGTCGCGCTGGCAGTATGTAGTCAACAAATTTCGAATATGGACGGAAGGATAACGGGCTTTCAAGATCGCCGCAAATGCTATGTGCTTCTGAGATCGTCCGGACAACACAGAGAGGACCTCGATATATCGAGAGAAAGGGCGACCTCCTATCACATCATTAGGGCCAATCATGCCCTGAGAGAAAATCCGTCTCAAATAGAGGCGAGCCCATTCCAAGAAATAGTCGTCGATCTCCTTGGTCGAGGTATATGCTACCCGCCAACCATCCACCAGTTCGACGCGACCCTCTAGCTCCGGCTCAAGCTGTCGGTGCCTGTCCTCAAGTGTGCGTTCTAACGCTGTGTCACTCGCCGCTATTACGTCATTTGCCCACCGGAGACCCGTCATCGCGATCTCTTCGTCATAGCAAGACGGGACGTTGCTCCGTAACACGAGAATCGCATTCATCCCTTGCCGGTCCGGCTTGGGGTAAGGTCGGAGTTCTCCGGATACAATGCCGTCGCGAAGCCAGCCCTCGAATCGTTCGGCCAGTTCGAGCGCCGCACAGTTAAAGACAAAATCGTCAGCTTGGGCTTGAATCTGGTCAACTGAGGGGAAATCCCGAAATAGGCAAGATGCCGGGACTTTCGGGATGATCCGCCGGAGAGCGTGATTAACTCCCCACGAAGACAGGCGCCGGAATTGAGGCTCATTCTTACTAACAGATCGTGCGGGTTCCATCAGATCCCGAAGGAAAAGATCATCCAGAGTTCGCAGGGTCTCATATGCCAGAGGCTCAGACGGCCGTTCGTACTGTGCGAGATACGCGCGCTGAATCCCAAGCGCTTCTTGGAGACGCTTTAGTGTCGAGTTGGTTGCAGTGTTACTCACTTCAAGGAATCGAGTGCTTGTCTTACCGGACGGCCAATCTGTGGTCCCATAAGATATTTGTCACGCCAGCCGTTCTGGTTATTCTTATCGGTATATTCCTGCAAATGTTTATTATCCGCCGGAACTGCACGGAGTCCGCAATTACTGGCCCGTCCGGAAGAACCCATCACCTGAGGCAGCACCCTACCGCTTATGTGTGCTCATCATGCGCAGGGATGGCCTGCTGTTTTGCCTGACTAAGCTGCCATGCGGTGGTTTGCCAGTTGTCTTTCGCGATTGCTCCTTTCATCCAAGGAGGCAGATCGAGCTTCAAATATCCTGCCAGTGAAAGCGCATAAGGCTCATACAGGCTGCGGAGGCGGCGCAGCTCTTCTATAGCTTTATCGCCATCGGCCAAGACAAAGCCTTCAGCGTGAAGGCGTTTGCGGAGTTCCTCCAGGGCTTCCGCGGGAAGGCGGTTGATCTTTTCTTCCTTCGCCGGCGGAGCGCTAAAGACCTGGCTCAGATCGACCAGCGCATGCCGCGCGATGGCGAACGTCATCCGCGCTTGATACTGGCACATGCCTTCAAGGCCGACCATGGCGAGGGAGCAAACATCGAGTATGGCGGTGAGAGAAGCGATCCATGACTGGTTGTCATGCTGGGAGCGGAAGTACGCCAGCACGGGATAAGAAAGATGGCTTTCCATCAGATCTGCCGACCACATTTCCCAGTCCTGCAGCAATTCGGTGAGGGCTTCCATTCCGTGAATGCCGCTTTGCCGGCGCAGCAACTCATAGGCTGTGGGCGGCGAGCCTGCACGTGCATCGAGTAAGGAGATGGTGACTTCACGCCGGGAAAAGGCCTGATACAGCACTGGGAGATAGCCGATGACAAGAGCGAGGTATCCAAAGCCGATGCCCGACTCAAGCACGGTAATAAAACGCCCTAAACCGGATGCGGGCAGTACGTCGCCCAGGCCGAGGGTGAACAAGGTGGTGCCGCTCAGGTACATGGCATTGCCAAGATCGCTGGCAAAGAGCGCGCCGGAAAGCTTATCGTGAAGGCCGTAATGCAGCAGCCCAAATCCCACGACCAGAGTGAGGGCCCATAGAGCGAGCAGCAGCAAGAGGGACAATGGTCCGTAATAGCTAAGCAGGGAATCATGCTTCTTTTTGTTGCTGCGCAGGGCAGCCAGCCACGTCCAGGGACGCCACGTTGATCGATAAAAAAACCGGGTCAGCCGGAACTGGCGCGTGACCCGGCGAGGGAGCACGATGGTCTCAAAGGTCTCCCATAAGACCATGAAGATGAGCAACAGACCCAGAATGACGGCAAAAATTTTTAGCAACCGGAATCTCCGCAGGGATTAGAGTATCTAAAATGCAGAAGTAACTCAGCTTTTTGTAACCAAGGCAAACTCAAAGGACTCCTTTACAAGTGAAATCGTTGATGCAACTGGTGGTTGGCCATCCTTATATGGTGCTTCTGGCGTCCGGGCTGCTGGAGCGCATCGGCGCTCCGCTGCTGTTCTCTCCCGTGCTGGTAGCAGCAGGAGCGCTGGCGGCCGGCGGCCATCTACGCTTTGATGTTGCTGTCTGGATCGCGCTTGCCACCTGCATGCTTGGCGATACTTTATGGTACGAGATTGGCCGCAAAAAAGGTGATCGCGTTCTTTCCATGCTTTGCCGCATCTCCCTGGAGCCGGATAGCTGTGTGCGTCGCTCAAAAGTGTTTTTTGAAAAAGGCGCCAACCGCACGCTTATCTTTTCCAAGTGGCTGCCGGGCGTTTCCCACGTGGTGCCTGCCGTGGCCGGACTATCTGGAATCGAGCGCCAACATTTTTTTGTTACCAATACAGCCGGCTCAGCGCTTTGGATCATCGTGCTCATGCTTGCCGGATACCTTCCGGTGGAGCGCTTGCATGTCGCTTCAGCGGTTGGGCCGATCCTGTTTGAAGCCAGTCTTGCTGTGCTGGCATTGAACGTCGGCATTAAATATATGCAGCGGCGGCAGTTCCTCAAAGAGCTATATAAGTCACGCATCACGCCGGAAGAAGTGCGCCAGATGCTGGAGTCCGGGGAGAAGATCGTGATCCTTGATCTGCGCCATCCGCTTGATTCGCTGGCTGACGAGCGAACTCTGCCGGGAGCAATCCGCGTGCTGCCCGCTCAAGTTACCAGCCGCGCGAACACACTGCCCAAGGACGAAGAGATTATTCTCTATTGTACTTGACCCAACGAAGCCACCAGTGCCCGTGTGGCACAACAACTTCAAAAGCTCGGCATTACCCGCGTGCGACCTTTGCAGGGCGGCTTTGGCGGATGGAAAGACCTTGGCTATCCGCTGGCCGATCCAACTGATATTGCGTGGGTAACTGCGTTACGCTGAATTCAGCGAACTGATTCATCAAACCATATTTGCTTTCATGTCCTCCTCTGCCTGGCGGATATTTTTCGGCTTGCCCAGATCGCGCCAGTAGTATTCGTCGGCGCGGAAGGCCTGAATCTTTTCACCTTCAGCTGCAAGGCGCAGATACGCTGGAATGATCGAGAAAATACCGTCTTCCGTGAGCAGAGGAAATATCCGCGGCGAGATCAAGTGAATACCAGAGAACGCAAGTTCCGTCATCTGCTGCGCAGGCCGAGCGATCTCTGTCTTTTCTTCTTTCACAAATCGGCGACCGCAAAGTTGAAGTTGATCATTGAACAGCAGGTAGCGCGACGTTTTGCGTTCCTGGACTGCCAATGTAACCAGGGCTGCGCTTTCTTTGTGTTGCCGCAGCATGCGCTGGAGGTCGATGGTGCTGATGATATCGACGTTGTGAAGGATGAAAGGTTCGTCTTTGTGTGCGCTGGAGTCGTCTTCCAGAAACCATGCGGCTTTTTTCAGGCCGCCGCCGGTATCGAGCAAAATATCTTCGCGGGAAAATTCAATTTGCATGCCAAAATTGCCGGCGGCTTTTACATGGTCCATCACCATGTCAGCGTAGTGATGGACATTGATGATGACGTCGCGAATGCCGAAGTCGCGCAGGCGCGTGAGCGTGATTTCCAGCAGCGAGCGGCCGTTGACTTCAACCAAAGCTTTAGGGCGATCATTGGTCAGCGGACGCAAACGCGTGCCCAGGCCGGCGGCCAGCACCATGGCTTTCATCGGCCCATTTTCTCCAGTTCCATTTTTTCCAATTCAATGTGGCGCAGCACTACTTCAACGCCGTCATTTTCACGCAGATGTTTGGCCAGCTGCTCCGCCAGATAGACTGAGCGATGCTGTCCGCCGGTACAGCCGAAAGAAGCCGTCAGACTTTTAAAGCCGCGGCTCTGGTAATTGCTGATGCTGGCATCCACCAGCGCTTCTGCGTTTTTCAGGTACTCATCCACACTTTTGTGCTGCCGCAGGTAATCGATCACCGGAGCGTCTTTGCCGGTAAGCATCTTGAAGCGCTCTTCTCGTCCGGGATTGGGCAGGCTGCGCGCATCGAAAACAAAACCGCCGCCGTGTCCGGTTTCATCTTTCGGCGGCCCGCCGCGATGGAATGAAAAGCTAAAAATCCGAGCGACAAGCTTGTCTGTCGCAGGCGGAGGCTGCGGCGGCTTATCGGCAACAGGCCGTCCGCGGTGATCGCCTTCCGCCACCAGGGCCAGCAACTTTTTTGAGTCCACAATTCCCTGGAACGCGCTGGTAAGCGCCGGCAATGCAATGGGAAGAGTGGCATTCGCCAACAGCCAGCGCAGATTTTTGACAGCATAGGGAACGCTTTGCAGAAAATGTGGCTTTCGTTCATAGAATCCGCGAAAGCCGTACGCGCCCAGCGCTTGCATGATGCGTACGTAAACGAACGCATAATAATGATGCATGAAAGCGTCGTGCTCCATGCCGATCATGCCGCGCAGCGCTTCCATGTAATGCGAAAGCAGTTTCTGCCGCAGCGCTGGAGGCAGGTCTGCCTTGGCGTCATACAACAGGGAAGCAATGTCATAGTGCAAAGCGCCTTTGCGTCCGCCCTGATAGTCAAGGAAGAATGGCTTGCCGTCGTTGAGCAGCATCACGTTGCGGGACTGGTAATCGCGATAGAGAAAATAATCGCGCGGCGCGGTCAGCAGAAACTTGGTCAGACGGCTGAAATCGTTTTCCAGCGCCTGCTCATTGAACGTGATGCCGGCCAGCCGGAGAAAGTAATATTTGAAATAATTCAGGTCCCAGGCAATCGACTGCCGATCAAAGCTGCCCCGCGGGTAGCAGACTTTGTAATTCAGGTCGCGTCCGGCTTCAATCTGGAAACGCGGGAGCATCTGCACCACCTTTATATAGGCGTCCACCACGGCTGGGACAACGTTTTCTCCCGCGCGATTAGCCACCAAAAACTCAAACAGCGTGGTGTCGCCCAGGTCCTGCTCAAGATAAGCGCCTTGGCGAAGGTCGTCGGCGTAAATTTCCGGAACAGGCAGGCCATGGCGGCGGAAATGGCGCGAGAACTCAATAAACGCGACATTTTCTTCACGCACGTCATACAAAATGCCGATGGCGCTCTGGCTGCTTTGGAAATCGCTTTGTCCGCCGCTTTCCAGCCGAACAATGACGCGTCCTGAGCCTCCCAGCTGGCCCTGCAACGGCTGCACGCGCTCCGGCGGCGCATGGAAATGCTGCTCAAAGAGGCGTCTAAGAATGTCAATCGACATGGTTTCAGCGGGTCCCGGGGGCAAATAATCGCTGGCTTAAAGATAACATTTGGCGGGATTAAATCCCTTGTAGCTATCTCTGGCCAAAGTCGCTGCCAGTTCGGGGTTTTCCGATCACGTGCGATGTCGGCGATCACGCGCGACCACGGCGATAGGTGCGCTTCGCACCATCCCTCCCCCCTCTACCCCAACTAGGATTCCAAAGGTCATACACAAATCAACCCCGGGGGATGCCTGCGTAGACGGCACCGCCCGGCAGGCAGTTTTTCCGCAGATCAGTGTCATCCGTGTTGATCAGTGGTATGGCTTTTGCTTTTCCGATCACGCGCGATGACGGCGATTTCGGCGATCTCTTTGCCCCCACCCGACCTTTTTCGCCTTTTTGTTGCAAACAAAGGCGCTTCCGCAAATCCACCCTTGCGCCACGCTTGGGTGGCCCTTGCGTGGCCCTTGGGTGGCCCAAGGGTGGCCCAAGGGTCACCCAATCCCAATCCCAAACCCAGTCCCAAACAGGCAGAGGGTTGCAACGCTTGGCTAACTACCAAGTACCAAGAACCCAGTATTCGCCTTTCTCTGCTAACTGCTTCTTTTCAAAGACCTTGGGCCGTTCACACCCTGAGGCGCTGCCAGAGTATAGCGGCATCTGTTAAGCGAATCAAGTACGAAAATGGACACTTGGCAACCAACACACCTGGAAGCGTTCAACCTTCGATCTGGCCATGTCCTGCCTTTATTTCGGATCGAATCAAATAAAAGACGCCATTAACCCAGTCCCGCCAGGGACGATTGGTAGTAGCCCGGTACGATTTCGAGGCGTGCTCGCGCTGAGGAATAAGTGCCGGGGACAACGAGAAACAATTCCTTCCGCTCTGCTGAAGGCCCGCGCGCAGCTATAACGGAGCGCGAATTTATCAAAAAAATTTGGATACCTACTTTTGGGTGAAAAGATATAAGACCGTCAAGCCTGGGCAATATGCCATCGAGCATGTTGTTATTCTGGTGTTCATCCATTTGACAATCAGAGCTCTAGTGTTAACGTGAAGATAGCGTATGACCGATTACTTCTATGTTCAAGATTTCCTCAAGCGGATCGAGCCATTCAAAGATGTGTTAGATTCTGTGCGAATCAATTGCGCAGCTACACGGGATTAAGGATAAGTGGGTATCGCTGTTTACGCGAATCATTCTAACGAATGCTCATGTTGGAGCCCCTATCCGCGACCAAATTATTGAACCGGATCCCAACTGGTATCGAATCCGACAGTTCTGGTGCTCCAGATTGCGCAGGCTTGGCCGAGCATCGCCGCCGCACTCAGAAGCACCAGCGATACCGCCGCCTGCACGATCACCAGGATCTTCTGCGCCCCGGCGCTTCCAAGAACGCCGCGATTGAATCCCCAGTGCGGCTGGCTCCGCGCATCGCTTCCATCGGGTTCGCGTTGCGCAGGTCATCCATGCCGGCGCAACACCGAAGATCAGTCCAGCGATCACCGAAACTGCCAGCGCAACGAGTAGGACGGGGCTGGAAGGAATGGCATCCACGGGGACCCATGTCGTCCGGCTGGCTGAAAGCAAGGCGCAGATCAGGCCTGTCCGCGTAAGCGACGGCAATCCCAGCAGCGCCGCCGACCACAGCCAGCCCAAGGCTTCGATGAGCGCTTTCCGAACCAGACGACTGCGGATGCGCCCAGCGTTACACGTATCGCCGTCTGTTGTCTGTGCTTGAGGCCGCGCGCCAGCAACAGATTGGCGACGTTGGCGCAAGCCACCAGCAGCACACAAGCAGCGGCCAGCAGTAGCAGAAGCAAACCATCCTTGAATTTCTCGCGCATCCGGGAAACGCCGGCGCCCCTCGGTGTCAGCCGCAAAGTCTGCCTTTGCTGAAGCGCTTCATGTGCGGTCATATCCGGCAGATGGTCTTGCGAGCCCTGGTAGCTCGATCTGGAGCTGTGTCTCCAGAATTGTCGGATTCGTGTCCGCGGCGAACACGGCCACGAAATCGAGCCAGGCGAGCGAGGATTCTTGAGGCGCGAAGTCGCGCCGGCAATCAGCGGCTCGGTCGTCAGCGGCAGCCAGAAGTCGGGCAAACCCTCTTGTCCATCTTGGCTCCGAAAAGCCCGGTGGGGCGACTCCCACAACCGTGAATGGGTGGCCATTGATCTCGTAGGTACCTCCGCCACCGACGGATCGGATCCGTACTTCCCCCGCCAGATTCGGAAACTATTACCGCGACCGGAGGTGCGCCCTCCTGGCTCCATCGGCATCGGTGAAGAACCGTCCACCCCAGGCCGAAATGCCGAACGTCTCGAAGAAATTTCCGGAGACATACTCGCCATTGCGCGTCTCAGCAGGCGTCGAGGCACCGGAGCCGCAACGCCAGGAAGGCCGTTAGCTTCACCAACCTGGAATGCCGCCAGTTTCTCAAATGCGGGAGTGTTGGCGCGTAAGTGCTTGTATGCCTCCCACGACGAAGAAAGTCCAGTTGCTCTGGACGTCGGCGTCTCCCTGCGTATACCCGTTCGAGAAGCAGCAGTGGTCAGAACCGCCGATAGCCAGAGCTGCTTGGGCCGCGCCACCGGCAGAGACCGCAGCATCACCTGCTGTATCAGCGTGAAAACCGCCGTGGTCGCCCCAATGCCGAGAGCGAGAGTGAGGACGGCTATGGCAGTGAAACCGGGGGATTTGCGCAACATCCGGATCCCGTAAAGCAATTCCCAACTCAGCGATCCCCATTTGTCGCGTGTCTTTAAGCCAGGGTGGCGCGAAGAGACCGACGAATCGCAAGAGACAGGTCGTCAATCCCACGTTCTGACACTTGACGGGTCGTATTGCTTAGCCAAACCGGGAGCGATCGTCGCAATGGAAACTCCTGTGCAGGAACAACTGGGTACGCAGTTTCAAAACGGGAATCTAGCTCTGCCCAAGGGACCTTTTCGCCACCGCCTCTGTCGTTCCCGGAGCTAGAATTTCTGGTAAGACTGTTCCTGGTCAAAGGAAGGACACTGCGTATGCGAAAAAATTGTTCTTGTATGTTCTTCTGCTGGCAGCAGTCGCTGCTGTTGCTGCAACTCTAATTCCAACTCTTCAGCCTGTGACAACCACTCCGGCCATCCGGACTTACTTGATGCCGGACCTCTCGCTGAAGAGCGTGATCTCGCTGGACCTTCTTCCCCAAGCCGCGACCGCAGCGCCACAGCCTGACACCCTGGCCGGCGGTCCAAAGAGGACAGGCTTTTGCCGGTGCAGTTGCGGTTTTCAATGTACGTCGTCCGCGGACTGCGGCGGTTCAAGCTGCGATCCGTTCATAACCTGCTGCGAACGCAAAGGACAGAGATCTGATGCTGAGTGGTTCCGCAGCAGCATGGCTTCACACAAGACCGCTGTACCGGAAACGATTCTCAAAGCCGACTGCAAATAGAGAAGATCGCCGGACTCGATCAGGAGTCTCTGACGTAGAGACGTAGGCATGCTACGTCTCTACCAAGGAGCTTGGATCGTATCTAAAGCTTGGATCGTATCTAAAGATAGCGAAGCCGGAAAGCCGCAGGCGAAGGTGCCTGCGCTCCGCTACTTCAATTGCCGGTAAAAAGTCGCCGGATCACCATCCCCGACGCGCGCCCCGGCCAGCGGAAATTCCAGTGAATCCAGCTTCATCGTCATTGGTAATCTCGAATTCTTGAAGTACCGGTACCGAGCACTACTTGTTTCGTTCTCCGGTCAAGCCGATTCGATCGGTGAAGCTGAACCGGGAAATAGAAAAGTCTTGGAAACAAGGTCTCTGCGGAGTATGGTTCAGAACGTCGCTGCATTGCCATCTCCGGCGCGTACTACAACAGCCGGGCGGCTTCTTCCACGGTATTTGTATACTGCGCCAGCATTTCCTCAACTTGCTCGGATAGCATTTCCTCAACTTGCTCGGATATGGACGCTTCAGAGAGTTTTTCCTTACCCCAAAAAACCCCCAACCACCATGCCATTGCAAGGAACTCAGCGGCCATAGCAACTTGGTTGGCAAAGAGCGCAACACTAAGAGAGAACCGTGCCGCGATGAAAATACAGATAACTGTAACGGTAAGATAAAGCATAAACCCCATGGCAATTCCTGTGACCCGCGGGCTCCAGGTGAATCCCAGAGATCGCGAATAGATCCATAGAGTGCAGAAGGTGGCCCAAAGTGCCACGTGCATAACCTCCTCCAGGGTCACCGTCGTTCTGGTCAGGGAGCCACCGTTTCTCGCCGCCAATAGAAGCCCGAACGCAATTGCCACGCCCAACGATACCGAAATCATGATCACCACGTGCCGCGGCCTCCAGGCGGAGAGACCAATTCTCGGGTCAAAAATCTTGTAATACAGCTCAAGTGCAACCCCAAACGCGATCAGGTTCAAGAGGATGATTACCCCAAAGTTGGTGTAGAAGAAAGGCATCGCTGCTCCAAAGCAGGCAGTGAGCAGTGCGGCCAATCCCCCCACGCCCTGCACTGTCAAATAGGCGCTCATCACCGGATAACGCTTCCATGCGTCCCAGCGAAGGAGCATGATGGCGAGAAAACACTCAAGGGCCGTGATGCCGATAAACATGATGCGTGAATAAAGAGGAATGGCGTGAAAAAACATAGGGCTGGACCTTCTTACTGAAAAATTGATGCAGGCCGCTATTGTTGTACCTTGGGCGGTCCCGGCGATCTTTCTCTACTTGCAGTCAGCTTTAAGGACCGCTTCCGGCACTGCCGTCTTGTGTGAAGCCTGGCTGTTGCGGAACCATTCGGCATCAGAGCTCTGCGCCTTGCGGTCGCAGCAGGTGATGAATGGACGGCAGGCTGCGCCTCCACAGTCGGCAGATGTGGAGCATCGAATACCACAACCACATTGGCAGAAACCCAACTTCGCGGGAGCGGCGGTTAACCCGTCACGCTGTGAAGGCTGGCCCGCCGTCTGGGGCAGCATGTCCAGTGAGATCACGCTCTTGAGCGAAAGGTCCGGCATCAGGTAAGTCCGGATGGCCGGAGTGACTGTTGCGTTTAAAGAGTTGGAATCAGACGTTGCAGCAACAGCAGCCGTGGCTGCCAGCAGAAGAACAAACACCAGAAACAATTTTTTCGACATATACAGTGTCCTTTCGTCGAATACCAAGATTGTAGTTCAGGCACGATGAAGGCAGCAGCGAAAAACCGATCTTGGCAGCAAGGGATTCCCGTTTTGAAACAAAGGCATTCCTCCCTCCACTGCCATCCACAAGGCCTGACTTCATACTTCTCTGTCAGAATAAATTTGAGCTTGTGAAATCGGATTGTTTTCGTTTGTATATTTTCCGGCTTTCCGCAAGACTTCTAATTGGTGAGAGACAGTTTCAAGTTGGGAAAGCTCATTATTCTAGTTGACACTCGTGGTTTCCAAAATCATAACTTCGCAAATCGTAAGCGAATAGGATGTCGGCAAGATGCTAGATTTCACGCGATAGCCGTTCGGGCGTCATGGAGGTCTCAGATGAAAATGGCGCGCATCGTGATAATTTCCTACGTGCTGCTGACCGCAGCGATAACAGTTAACAACACTGACGAAAGGCCGATGAGTTCGCCAATCATCAAGGCAAGCGAGTGTTGCGTTCCGCCCTGTCCACCGCTTTGCCCTCCCTCTCCCGGTCAAACACACTAACTTATGATCTTAAAGGGACCGCCGACATCGCGCGTGATCGCCGGGATGTGAAGGGCAAGACCCGCAGGCGAGGGCTTATCTACCCATGCCAGCCAAAAATCGGACTTGCATGGGGCCCCGTGCCTGCGCTTCGGCTATTTCAACTGCCCATGAAATGTCGCCGGATCGCCATCTCCCACGCGCGCCCCGGCCAGCGGAAATCCCGGTGAATCCAGCTTCATCGTCGCGGCGTGGCCGTTCTGCATCGCAAATGAAATATGCGCCGCCGGTGATGACCGCATGGCAAAGCTGCCGTCATCCTGCTTGAGCAGACGTTCCGGGGCTTCTCCCAGTGGCTGGATCATGAGGCGGCCGTTTTCGTCAAAGACGCGGTACGTGCGCCGATACTGCGCGAAAGAGTCATGCAGGTTTGCGCCCACCTGGTCAAGCTTGAGCACAAATGTTCCGGCAAGTTGCTTGCGCTCGTCGGCGGAGATTGGTTTATCCGCCAGCGTGGGATCGGCTTCATGCTTGGGCGCGGGCAGCGCAGGCAGGCCAAGGATCGCGCGGCCCAGAGCGCGCGTGATGGCATAAGCGTTCTGGTCTTCAGTATTCGTTAGGACAATGATCGTGAGATTGTCTTCAGGGAAATCATACAGGCTGCCGCTGTAGCCCATGAGCGATCCGTGCTGGCCAATGCGGCGATGATCTTCTTTTTGAAGACCTTCTTGGTTAAGCCCTTCTTCATGGTTCAGGATCATGGCGAACCCGTATTGCGCTTTGGGGTCCTGCGCGGACATATGCTGGGCCGCGCCCTCAGCGTTGGTCATCTGCCGGAACGTTTCCGGCCGCACCAGCGATTTCTGCTGAATGGCGCGCCATAGTTGCAGAAGATCGCCCACGGTGGAGCAGAAGCGCAGGTCAGAGTTATAGGCCATGCCGTTTTCATGGGCCTCAATATAGCCGGCGCCGATCTTGCGATACGCATGTGCAAGGCCGCGCGTGAGCGTGAAATCGTCACAGTAAGAAGTTGACTTCACTCCTGCGGGCTTGAAGATGTTTTGCTGCACATAATCCGGGAAGCTCTGGCCGGTGACGCGCTCCACGATTGTGACCAGAAGGTTGAAGCCGGAGATGGACCAATCCCACTTTTTGCCGGGATCATTGACCCAGTTTTTGCCTGCATATAGGGCCATTACTTCATCCAGAGCTTTAGGCTGGCGGCTGGTGGCTTCAATGGGATCGCCAAGGTAATGGTAGTCCACGATTCCGGAAGTATGGTTAAGCAGTTGCCGCACGGTGACGTGATGGCTTTGCAACGGAAATTCAGGAATGAATTTGGAGATGTCGTCGTCCAGTTGCAGCTTGCCGCGCTCTACCTGCTGCATCACCGCAATCCCGGTGAATGGCAGCATGGGCCCGACAATGTGATAGACAGTTTCATCTTTCGCCGGCGCTTCAAGTGCAAGATCGGCGAAGCCATAGCCCTTGTGCAGCAGGATTCGGTCGCCTCGCGCCACCAGCACTGATGCTCCGACGACACGCTCCTGCGCGATGACGCGCTGGACTATCGAGTCAAGATCGGCGGCTTTGAGATCGGCAGCTGAATTAGTGGCTTGTACGGCGTTGGCTGCGGAAGATAGAAGTACGGCAAGACTGAAAAGGATTGGCATGCGCATGGCTGGTGATTATAGCTGCAAGGCAACGCTTTAAAAGGCCCTGAAAGACTGATGATTTAGAATTGGCGCTTCCCATGAACTCATTTGACGCGTTGCTGGTTGTCTCTTTTGGCGGACCGGAAAAGCATGAAGACGTGTTGCCGTTTCTGGAAAACGTGTTGCGTGGCAAGAACGTCCCGCGTGAACGCATGCTGGAAGTGGCCGAACACTATTATCACTTTGATGGTCGCAGCCCCATCAATGATCAAAACAAGCAGTTGATAGCCGCGCTGGAAAGTGAGTGCAGAAGCCAGGGCATTGCCATGCCCGTCTATTGGGGAAATCGCAACTGGCATCCGTTGCTGGCGGACACGCTGAAGCAGATGCAGGCAGAGGGCGTTCGCCGCGCGGCCGCGCTTGCTACATCGGCTTTTGGTTCGCACTCAGGTTGCCGCCAGTATCGCGAAGACATCGCGCGCGCGCAGCAGACAGCCGGAGTGCAGGATATCGTGATCGAAAAGCTGCCGAACTTTTGCGATCGTCCGGAATTCATTGAGGCTATGACGGACCGCGTCCGCGCGGCGATGGCGGAATTAGCAGAGCAGAGCGGCGCTGGCAATCCCGAGCAACTCATCTTCACCGCGCACAGCATCCCTGTGAACATGGCTGATGTGTCTCCGTATGTGCGGCAACTAAAAGAAGCGAGCGCCCGGGTTGCTGCCGCCTGCGGCATGAGCAACTGGACGCTCGTCTACCAAAGCCGCAGCGGTCCTCCAACGCAGCCGTGGCTTGCGCCTGATATCTGCGATTATCTGCGCGAGCAGCATGCAGCTGGCATTCGCAGGGTGATTATCTGTCCCATTGGATTTATTTCCGATCACATGGAAGTGCTTTATGACCTGGATACGGAAGCGAGAGCACTGTGTGACAAGCTTGGAATAGAGATGGTCCGTGCCGGAACGGCAGGCGCGCATCCAAAGCTGATCAGCATGATTTGCGACATGGTTTTGCATTCGCCGACGACAGAAATTCTGGCGCACTGCGAGCCGGGATGTTGTCCCACGCCGCAACGGCCACAAATCAAGCTGGAACACCGGCACGGATAGTCGAGAGAAAATGTTTTCGTAGAGACGTAGAGTGTTACGTCTCCAACGCAGATCAGTGTCATCAGTGTTGATCAGTGGTAGTTTTCAGCTCTTCGCCGCTGAATTCGCCACCGGCATGCTGGTAAAACTTTCCGCCAGCGCTTCTTCGCAGGTGTGTTCAATCACGCTGCGGTAATGTTCGCCCAGAAAAACGCGCAACCGAGCGGTGTCCATGGTGCTGGAGCCCAGCAGATAGGGAAGCGCTTCCGGCGGAATATCGGAAACGCCAAGGTCCCAGAGCACGCGGAGCGCTTGCCGGCAAATCGATCTGCCGGGAACGCGCTGGACTTCAATCTTTGCGATGTCAATGCACCGGCGCAGTTCCAGCGGATCTCCACGTCCGGCCACGTTCAGGACCGTCAGCTTTGGGTCAGCCAGTTTGCGCTGCAGTATGTGCGCGATCAGCCGCGCCACATCATCGATGTGTACAAACTGAAACTTGTGCTCCAGATAATCGCCGCGTGAAGGCAGCCACAACGGCAGGCGCTTGCCCTGCCGGCGCAGACGCTCTGCCAGCCGGCCTTTACCGCCGGGAATGCCGCGCAACACGCCCATCTGATAATTCTGCACAGTCGGCCCGGCAAAAACGTGTGGCCGCAGAATGTACACCTTGGTGTTCATGCTCTTCACTCGCGATTGCACCGTGCGGTCGGCTTCCTGCTGATGCAGCGCATACGGCAGGCTCTGCGCGTTCAGATGAGCATCTTCCGTGACGGGCTTGGGCAGGTCTGGACCATAGACCAACGCGCTGCTGGGAAAAATAAATTTGTCTATCACGCCCACCATGCGATTGTGCTCTGCAATAGCTTCCGTCACGCGGCTGGTGCCTGCCACATTCACCCGCCACATGCGTTTCTTTTCCACCACGCCGGAACGCAGCGGATCCAGAATGAACGCCAGATGCACTACTGATTCCGGACGGTGCGCTCGCATCAGGTCCAGCAATTGGTCGCAGGAACGTTCCTCCGCCATGTCGACTTTTTCAAAGCGCGCCAGAGCAGACGCATCTTCCGGCTCCCGAACGTCCGTGCCAATCACGTTGTAATCTGTCAGTTGCTTGAGCAGACGAACGCCCAGATTGCCAGAAACTCCGGTAATCAGCACTGTCGGCTTTTGGGTGCTTACTGCCATGCGTTCTGCTGTTCAATGGATGTCGCAAGCACGCCACGAGTGCGCTTTTTCAATCCGTGGCGTGCAATGCCCGGGTGGTCATTGAACTCATCTCAATTTTATCTTCTATTTGTTATCTATCCTGCGGATTCGGCTTAGGTGGCTTGAGCTGCATTGGCGTAACCGGCGGACCGAAATATCTTTCGTCATATTCGGTGTGCACAGCAGAATTCAACTCCTTCGTTTTGGCCTCCATCTTCTGGCGGAATAGTTGCTGTATTATTTCGGCTTTTACGCTCTCCAGCGGACTGGTTTGCTTGCTCTCAACTTTGTAAATCATGTGGCCTGTACCTTCATCAGAGCGAAAGACCTCGCCCGCTTTGTGAGAAAAAATCTCCTGATCGATCTTCGGCGGGAAAGTGCCGTGGCGTGCCACGCTCAAGTCTGTGGTCGGAGGCGTGGCCGCGATCGCCAGCGTGGTGTAAGCATCTTTCTGCAATTTCGTCATGTCCTCGCCTTTGGCAGCGCGCGCCTGAATGTCATCCGTCACTTGTCCAACTTTCTTCTGGTAGTTCTGCTTTTGTTCTGCAGTAGCTTGTGGATCAGGATTGTTCGTTGGGATAAAAATCCGGCTCAGCTTGGCGCCTTCAAATTTCTCCTGGTTGGCTTTGTAGTAATCCTCAATTTCCTGTTGCGACGGATTGCGGTACTGTTCTGCCAGTTGGTTGCGGTAAAGGTCGCCCAGCGTTTTCATCCGCAGAACACGCATTACTTCAATAAAAGCAGGGGTATTTTCCACGCCTGCAGCCTTTGCGGCTTCTGAAAAGATCAGAAGCTCCACATAGGATTGCCCCAGGTTGCGCCGTTGCGCCGGGGGCACATTCTGGTTGTTCGTGTTGAAGGCCTTTACCAGATTGTCAAACTGCTGCTTGGTTACTGTCATTCCGCAGTCACTGGTGGAGGGCACCTTGTTGGTTACGGCTGCGCCCTGTTCTGCAGGGCAAAGGCCTTTGATGCTGATCACCGGAGTTTCTGGCGGCAAATCAGGCGCCGTCTCGTCGCGCTTCAATAAGGATGGAGGCGTTGCTTGCGGCGTCGGTGTCGGGCTTGCGGACGGGGCCTTTGTTGCTGCCGACCCCGGCTTTTTGGTCGCGCCTGGCGTCTGCGCCAGCGCCGTGGATACTATAAAAACACAAATAAACAGCCTGCGAATCATCGTTGGGTTCCTTTCGTCGTATAAGGGAAGTCAGGCGGCAATATCCTAGCATAATGGTTTTCGGCTAAATGCAGCCAGCAAGAATGGTTATGTGCTCGGAACCAAAAACTTGAGACAATGGCAGTGTGTCCTCGGCTGAACTCAACCCGGTGCTGGATAGCATGCAGAAAGAAAAGCGCAACGTTGCGCTCAACTCGCTGCTTGCGGCGGTGGGGATCACCTTTCTCAAGCTGATTGTCGGTATCTCCACGCTGAGCCTGGGAATCCTGTCTGAGGCGGCCCATTCCGGTCTCGATCTTGTGGCCGCGCTGATCACGCTGCTCTCGGTTCGCGTTTCAGATAAGCCAGCCGATGCCGAACACCAATACGGCCACGGCAAGGTGGAAAACTTTTCTGCCTTTATTGAAACTGGCCTGCTTCTTCTCACATGCGTGTGGATCGTGTGGGAGGCAGTGCGCCGTCTCAGCGGACATCACAGCGTTCACATTGAGCCGTCGCTCGCTGCTTTCGGCGTGATGTTTCTTTCTATGGCGGTGGACTGGTGGCGCTCACGCAAGCTTCAGGTCATCGCCGACAAATATGACAGTCAGGCGCTCGAGGCAGACGCTCTCCACTTCAGTACCGATATTTTTTCCAGCGGCGTCGTTGCGCTTGGTCTTGCATTGGTCTGGGCGGGCGCGCATTGGCATATCGCTTGGCTTGCCAAGGCCGATGCCGTTGCCGCCCTGATGGTTTCCGCCGTAATCGTTTACGTTAGTTCACGGCTGGCCCGCCGCACCATTGACGCTCTGCTGGATGCCGCTCCCGCAGGCTATCGCGGACGCATCATGGAGGCGGCGCTAAAAGTGAACGGCGTGATTGAAGTGGAGCGCGCTCGCATTCGCCGCGCCGGCAACCGCTACTTTGCCGATCTTAGTGTCGGCTTGGCGCGCAACGTTACCTTCCAGCGCTCCGGTCAGGTGGTTGGCGAAATCACCCGCGCCGTTCACAAGATCCTTCCTGACGCCGATGTGGTCATTCACTCCATTCCGTGCGAAACCGGTCATGAAAATATTTTTGACCGCATCCGTGCCGTTGCCTCACGCAATAACTTCAGCGTGCATGATGTCAGCGTCCAGGACCTCGAAGGGCGGCTCCACGTGGAACTGCATTTGGAGCTCGACGAAAATCTTAGTTTGAAAGAAGCGCACGACGTGGTGACCGTTCTGGAAGCTGAAATTCGCAGCGACGTTCCGGAAATTTCCACCATTCTCACGCATATTGAGAGTGAGCCTTCCACCATTGAGTCCGGCAATACTGTGGTGCGTGACGCTGTGCTGGAACAGAAGCTTAAGCCTGTGGTGCGCGAATTTTCTGAAGTGGTGGATATGCACGACGTGGAAATCAAGCGCGTGAGAGGGAAAATTTACATGTCATGCCACTGCACCATGTCCGACGATCTGCCGCTCTCACGCGTGCATGACGTTTCCACAGAGCTGGAAATTCGTTTCAAACAGGCCGCGCCTGAGTTGTTCAAAGTGCTCATACACCCTGAGCCACAGACGGACAACCGGCGCTAAGGTAGACAGCGGCGATGTTGCACGACTTGTCATTCCAACCCTGAGCGGAGCCTAAGAGGAAGAATCTGTTGTCCCATGAAATATCAGATAAATGCTGCTTAGACCCTTTTTCACGCATAGTGAGGCGTGACGCGATTGATCTGTTATGCCGACGTGCTAAAGTTTCCACTAGTTACGAGTAGCGGACAGATCGGCTGGAATTGTTTGATGATAGAGCCCAAAACCGCCTTGCAAGAAGCAATCGGATCTACGAACGACCTGGAGCGACTGCTGGTCGAAAAGCTGGATGCCGCGAAAGATTTTGTGCGCAAGGCCGAGGAACTTTTGCAAATCCTGCGCGGTGAGCAGACCAAAGCACTAGACCCAAACCGGTACAAAGGTCTTAATCCGGAAGCGGCGATGAAGGTGTTTTTTAACTCCAAGCGAGCTCGCGCCATGACCAAAGAGGAATTGGTCGAGGAGTTGGTGACCGGGAATATCCGGACTAAAGCGGCGAACGAGACGATAAAGACGAAGCACGCGAACGCCAAACGTTCGATTGAAGCGCAGTTGCTGAAGAAGAAGAGCGAGTACCGCAAGGTAGGTGACAAGATCGGGCCGAAGGATTGGCAGGATCAGAGATTCAGTTGAGAAGCGCAAAAAAACCGGGCGTTGCCGCCCGGCCTTCACCAACCGAAAGAGGAGAGAAGAGGCTACTCTTTGGAAGGAGCTACTTCACGGTGCAATTCCAGCGAACGTTCAATTGAAACCTTGGTTCCCGGCGGCGGCTGGAATAACGCTGCATCCGGCTCGTTGCGCTTGATGTCGGTGAGCCGATAGGTGCTTTCGCCCAGGCGCGGGTCGGAATGCTTTCTCAGGACCATGGTGTGCAGTTCGGGTGAAAACCATGTTTCGGTCACGATCTCGATAGGCCGCTCATTGCCAATTTCTCCCGCAGGAATCGTTACTGTTTCGCGCTTGCCCTGAGCGGACACGCCTTCAATCGTCTGCGTTCCCAGGTCTTCATGTTTTACCTGTTCACTGCTTTCTTTGCTTTGCTGGGCCTCACGGACACCCTGCAGGTTAACGATGACTTTCTGTTGTGAGCGACGTTCGCGCTGGCTGCCGAGCTCAATGATCTGCGGGCCTTCTTTCCAGCTGCCTTCATTGCGTACTACCTTTGTAGCTTCGCTGCCGCCCGGAGTGAAGATGTACTGCGTATGTGTGGTGGGATCGTTGATAAACACCGTCTTGGGGCTATCCACCGGCATGAGGCCGATGCGATGCAGATCGGTCTCGCGACGCGTGCGGCCTCGGCTATCGCGCGCAACAAAAGACGAGGTCTTATTCACGATCCTGTTGCCGTCGGCCAAAACCTGGGTGCTTTCTGTGGTTGCCGTGGCTGTGTAGGGCGCGGCGGTCACAACCTCGCCGGCGCCGGCCATTTCAGCAGAGAAGAATTCAATCTTGCCTTCAGGCAAACTTTCGTGCTGCATCATCATGGTTAAGGGGGCCACCATGGTAATTGGATCGTCGTGCGTAAAAGTGAAGGTACGAACTTTTTCTTTCGGTGCGGACACCTGTGCGGCCACGCTTCCGGCCATCACCAATGCGCCCAGCAGCAAAACAGCAATTCGATTCATAGATAGCTCTCCTTAAAATATTTGTTATTGCACTAATCTCACGGCGTAAGGCGTTCCATCCTGGCTCACCACAAAATCGGCCATAAACTTTCGCGCTCCTAAATCAGGGCTTACCGGCGCTCCCATCTGCCACAAGGCGCTTGCCGGCACCTGCACTCGAACTACATGGAGTTCATCAGCCGGAACTGCTGGATCGTATCCCGGCAGAGCAAGAAACTGGCGACGGGAAGCGGCGAGGTTGCTATTCGTGACCTTCGGCTTTACTTGCTTCCTCACAGGTCGCGGTGGACTTCCTTCGGCCTTGGCGATGGTGATAGTCTCAGGAGTTTTTACGGGAACAACGCTCGGTTGCTCTTTCACGATTTCTCTTGACGGCGCTTCATGCCGTGAGCGCATCGATGTCAGCCCGGCTGCCAGCGCCAGGCACGCCGCCAATGCAGCCACGCTCGCCCGGCGAACCAGCCTGCGCCGCGCATGATGACGACGAAAAGCCGTGGCGAGGCCTGCACCAATTTCTACCGGTGCGCCTCGACGGGATGAGGCAGCTAATCCGCGCAGAGCGCTGCTCAAACGCGCATCCGCTACGCCATCTTTCAGCGGATCTCCGGATTGTGGATCTATTTCATGCATCTTTGAAAGCTCAATTTCGTCTTCAGCATGGCTCTCGCCCGATGCAGCCGCGACGCCACCGTTCCCGGCGAACATTCCAACACGGCCCCCGCATCGGCATAGCTCATCTCTTCCAGGTCACACAGCGCAACCACTTCACGGTATTGCTCCGGCAATGCCAGCACGGCTTTGCGCAGAAACTCCAGCAGCTCAGAGTTGCTGAGTTCGGAGAGAACATCAAGGTCGCTGGTCAACCCCGCATCTCCGGTATCCAGCCATTCCTCTTCAATGGGAAGGTCCAGCCGTGATTGCTGCATCACGCGCCGGGTCAAGTTTCGTGCAACACCAAACAGATAGTTGCTCAAAGGCCCTTTATCGGCCTGATATCCCTTCACATTTCCGATCAGCAGCATGAAAACTTCCTGCGTTACTTCTTCCGCGGTGGCTGTATTTCCGCTCATGTGCAGCGCAAACCGATAAATCGGCCCCTGGTAGCGCTCATAGAGAGCGGTGAACGCCGTCTCATTTCCTTTGCGGAGCTGCCTGAGCAGCTCCTGATCTTCGAGCGGCGATTCTGCCATGGCTCTGCTGGGCGCTGCCCTTGCTCCTGTTATCCATTGCTCGAATTGGGCAAATCGTTCCATTATTTTTTGCGATGATAGGAAGCAGGTCCGTCGCTGCCTTCAGTGATCAGACGGACAGATCTTCTTTCAGTTATCCAAAGAAGCGCAAAACCACAGAGAGCAGGCCCGCCTCCCTTGCACCATCGCGAGAAAACGCGCTGCTTATGCCTGTGCGCTAAACTCTGTATCCATGGAATGGTTTGAAAATGACGATTTCTGGCGGGATTTTTATCCGTTTATGTTTTCCGACGAGCGATTCGCCGCCACGCCGGATGAGGTCAGCCGCATCCTTGCACTGACTCAATGCAGCGGAGGCAGCGTGCTCGATCTTTGCTGCGGCCCTGGCCGCCACTCTGTAGAACTCGCTCAACGCGGCTTCAAGGTGACCGGAGTTGACCGGTCGCCGTTCCTGCTGGAGCGGGCGCGCGAACACGCCGCTAAAGCAGGCGCGTCGGTCGAATGGGTGGAGCAAGACATGAGGAATTTCGGTCGGCCCGCGAGCTTTGATCTGGCTTGCAGTCTCTTTACATCATTCGGATACTTTGAAGATGAGCAGGACGATCTGCGCGTGTTGCGCAACATCCATCAGAGCCTGAAAGAAGACGGCGTGCTGATCATTGAAGTGCTGGGCAAGGAGCGCCTGGCGCGCGTCTGGAAAGATACGATGTGCAATGAGCTGGCGGATGGCTCCTTGATTTTTCAGCGTCCTCAGATTCGCGACGACTGGACACGCATACGCTCGGAATGGACCCTGTTAAAAGACGGCCGCGCGCGCAGCTTTACTTTCGAGCACACGGTCTATTCCGGCCGCGAACTCAAAGACCGGTTGCTGAGTTGTGGTTTCAAACATGTTCAGTTGTTCGGCGATCTACAACGCTTGCCCTACGGTCTCGATGCGCAGCGCCTGATAGCGGTGGCGCGCAAAATAGCTTAAGGATGCCTTTTCATAGCCAGGCGCTGCCGTATGATAGAGTTTTCGCGGCGAGCAGGGAGGATCAGGGCCATGAACGTTGAAGCGCAGGTAACGTGGACAGACGGCGAGCGGTTTGTTGCCAATGCCAGCAGCGGCCATGCCATCGTGATTGACTCAGACCGCCAGCGCAACACCGCTGCCGGTCCCATGGAAATGGTCTTGATGGGACTGTGCGCCTGCACGGCCACAGACGTAGTGAGCATACTGCGCAAGAAACGCGAACCGTTTGTCGGCGTGCACGTGAAGGCCGAAGCAGTACGCGCCACAGAACCGCCCACGGTTTATACTTCGATCAAGCTCATCTATACAGTTTCCGGGCAGGTGTCACGCAAGGCGGTGGAAGACGCGGTCAGGCTGTCTGAAGAAAAGTATTGCGGGGTTTCTGCGATGCTGAAATGTACGGCAAAGATCGTTACTGAAGTGCATCTTTCCGGCGCGGAAACCGTTGCTCCGCCAAAGAAATAAATGAAACATTGACGATGTAGAAAGAATCTAATCAGCAAACAGGGGGAAATTCTTTTCATGTCGCAAAAGAAAGTTGTGGTGTACAGCCAGCCGGGTTGACCGCCGTGCTCATGGGCTGAGTCCTACCTTTCGGAGAAAGGTATTGAGTTTCAAGTGAAAGATGTTAGTTCTGACCAGCAGGCGGTTTTTGAGCTGGTGCGTACCTACAACAGCCGTTCCACACCAACCATTGTCGTAGGAGAACAAGTCATGGTCGGCTTCGATCCTGAGCGCCTGGACGCAATGCTTGCAGAGTGAGTTCGCGGCCAAACAATCGATAAGCCCCGCGCCGGAGCAGCAACATCCATGGCGGGGCTATTTCTTTGTGGCCACAGCGACATTCTGCTGGGGTGCTGCCGCTGCCGTCGGCAAGGAAATTTTTAACGGCAGCCTCTTTGCCGGCCATGCTCTGATCTCGCCCGTGGTGCTTACCCAAACGCGGACCACCTTTACGGTTCTGATGTTTGGTCCCATTCTTTTGCTGCGGTTTGGCCGCCGCATCTTTTCCATCTCCAGGCGTGATCTGATATTGTGCGCGCTTGCCGGCACGCTGGGCGTGGCCTGCTCCAATTTCTTCTATTACTATGCGGTGCAGAAATCGACCGTTTCACTGGCGATCACGGTGCAATACACCGCGCCGCTCTGGGTATTGATTTATATGGTTGCGCGCGGCAGGGAACGGGCAACAATCCAGCGCACTGCGGCAGCGCTGGTGGCGATGGTAGGAACGGCCCTTGCAATCGGCGTCTTCCAGACCGGCGTGAAATTCAGCTTGATTGCTGTATCGGCCGCCCTGCTGGCTTCCTTCGGATACGCTTTTTATAACGTCGCCGGGCAAGCGCTTGGTGACGCGAAATCATCAGTTCACGGTCATGTTTTATCTGCTGCTGGGAGCGGCGATCATGTGGACGGTAGTCAACCCTCCCTGGAAGCTCATAGCCCAGAATTTCAGTGGCCAGCAATGGGGCTTTCCTGTTTGTGTTTGCCTGTCTCTCCATGGTGCTGCCTTACATGCTTTATCTGAGCGGATTGAAATACCTTGATCCCACGCGCGCCGTCATTACCAGCTGCCTGGAGCCGGTGTTTGCCATCCTGTTTGCGGTGCTTTTTGTTGGTGAATCGCTGCGGACCATGCAGATGGTGGGGATCGTGGCCGTGCTGGTTGCCACCGTCATGGTGCAGTTGAAGCCGCGAACGGCCATTCATCCTACGCTCGCGGGCTAGGGTATAAGCCGCTCAGGCTGTAAAATAACGTTAGCCATGAATATCCAGCGTCTTATCCTTATTTGCCTGCTTTCTGTGCTTTTGCCGGCGGCTGCGCTTGCCAAAAAGAAACCCCCTGAACCGGAGCAGAAGACTGCTTCTGTGAACATGACCGTCATCAGGAATTCCAGCGGCAAGCCGGTTAAAAATGCGGAAGTCGTGATTCACCTCATCGATAACCACGGCAAGGCGAAGCAGGAAGGTATGGAACTGAAGACCCATGATGACGGCAAGGCCGAAGCGACGGGCATTCCTTACGGCAAAGTTCGGATTCAGGTGATTGCTCCGGGATTCAGGACGTACGGAGAAGACTTCAGCATCGATCAGCCTAATCATGAAATCACCATCAAACTGCAAAAACCGGCCGAGCAGCTTTCCATTTACAAGTGACGGCTACGCAAGCCGCCGTCCGCAGTAACAGCACAGAATTTTCAGCACCACCAAGGCGTGTACCTGCTTGACATTCACCGCGCGGGAATGTCATTTCTAGTAGCTTTATCTAACGCCCAAATTTGAAGAGCAGAGAAAGGTCTTTTGAAAGTCAGGGTCTTTTTTCACGGCAAATGTTTTGACGGGACGGCCTCGGCCGCGCTGTTTTCCCGCTTCTATCGCGAACGCATCCGGTCCAACGTGGACTTCCAGTTCACCGGGCTGGTGCATCGTGCAGGCGCGCTCTTCAATGAAGCCGATTTTGATGGCGACGAGAATGCCATTGTCGACTTCAAGTATTCCGCTTCTCCAAAGATTACCTGGTGGTTTGACCATCATCAGAGCGCTTTTCTCTCGCCGGAAGACGCGGAGCACTATCGGCTAAGCGATAAGAGCCAGAAGTTCTTCGATCCTGAATACAAATCCTGCACCAAGTTCCTGGCGCATGTGGCGGAGCAGAAGTTTGGCTTTGATCCGCGCCCCGTAGAAGAGCTGATTCGCTGGGCCGATATTATCGATGGCGCGCAGTTCCAGAGTCCGGAAGAAGCCGTGGAGATGGCCGAGCCTGCCATGAAGCTGACCATGGCGATTGAGTCCACCAACGATCCTGAGTTTCTTCCTCGCTTGATTCCTTATCTGGTAAGCGAGCCTCTGGCGGATGTACTGAAAGAGCCGTTCGTTGCCTCCGTTGTGCCTCCGCTGATGGCGCGTCATCGCCGATCGATTGACATATTGCGCCAGCGCTCAGAGTGCAAGCAGGGAACCATTTACTTTGACATCAGCGATCAGGACCTGGAAGGCTACAACAAATTCATTCCTTATTATCTGCACCGGGATTCGGTGTACAGCGTGGGGCTTGAGCAGCAGCAGCTTCCGCGTGAAAGTTTCTGTAGGCTCAAATCCGTGGACTGACCGACAGAATATGGTGAACCTTGCCAAAATCTGCGAACGCTATGGGGGTGGCGGCCATGCTCGCGTAGGCGCTATCTCTTTCCCGCCCGATAAGGGCGATCTGGCGCGCACGGCGGCCGCGGAAATTGTGGCTGAACTCCGGGCGGCTGAAACAGCTGCGATCAAATAAACTGAGTTGCGCGAAGGCAGCTTTCCAATCCTTTCTCTCTGTGAGCCAGGGCCTTTAGGACTAAGAAAACCACTTAATCCTCATCTAATTCCCTGATCTGGGAATGTTATGCCAAGATTCTGGCCAAGGGATTGATGCAGAGTAGATGCTTGGTTACCCTCAGAGCAGTCCTCACCGGCGGGTGAGCATCAAACCAATCTGGAGTTTACAGAGCAGTGCAGAACATACAAAAGTGTCTGGCTGCTGTTGTCGTTCTTGGTCTTTCTCTGACTGGGACGGCCCAGCAGCAGAGCAATCCAAGCCTTAAGAGATCAGCGAAACCCCAGGCCAGCGCGCCAGCCAGTCCGGCCAAGCTTACGCGTGAGCAGAAGTTTGTGATCGATACGGTACAGATGGCGGTTGCGTTGCCTGAATCTGATCCGCAGGACAGGTTACGCGTTCTCTCGACCGCTGCAGACGTGGTTTCTGCCCATCGACAAGAAGATGGCGCGCGGATTTTGGAATGAAGGCGCTCGGATTGAAAGTGACTTGGTGCGAATTGGACAGACGCCCGCCGTTTCCATGATGTCCAGCGGTCTGGTGGATTGCACCGCCGCCCTGAACTTTGTGGAGAACCTGCCGGAAGCCGCCGTGCTGCGAGCGGAACAGTCTTTGATTGGCGCGATTACCAGTTGTCCCAAAGCAGACGTTAGACCCCGTTTCGCGCAAGCTGGATGCCGGACTGGAAAAGCGCATTGTGGCGTCGCGCGCTCTAATGGCGACGATGTCAGCGCAGGGTGAGAGTTCGGCATGGTCACAGCAGCATTTTGCAAAAATGTTTGATGCTCTGCCCGATCCCAAAGAAAACGCCGCAGAAGCGGAAAATATTGCCGCCATGTACATGCAGATGTCCGGCTCTGTGAGCAAGGACATTGCCTCCAAGAGCAGGCTTGCAGCTTCTAACCTGGCTGGGAAAGATTGACGACTCGCCTTTGCGTACGCTTTCAATCACCATCACCACTGAAGCCATGCAGCAAGGCTCTGGGCGCGGAAGGTTACAAGAAAGCGCTGGAGTCTGACGTTGTAGCCAATACCACGGTGCAAAATGCCGGCGAGCCGCGTGAAATCGAGCGGCCGGAGCCGGAGAGCGTTTCAATTCTTTCTGCCATGGACAGCCGGGGCACTGACCAAACCGAGCGCCTTCGCAGCCTTCCCGCCAACGCAAAGAGCGCGTGAGGCCGCAGCCAGTGGCTTTGCGACCGGCACCGGCGGCAACAAACAGCAGGCCAGCAAGTACTTTGATATGGCATTCAGCGCCGCTGACGAAGTATGGGATGCGCGCACCCCGGAGCAGAATGCTGCAGCCGTGGTGCAGGAAATCAGTGAGGCGGCGGCGCAGGTGGACTCATTGAACGCGTTATCTCGCGCGCAAAAGCTGCGTGACAGTTCTGCCCAGGCCATTGCCATGCTGGCTGTCGCACGAGTGGTTGCCAGCAATGGCGTCACGCGATAAAGTGCATTATCTGGCTTAAGCAATCAGTAAAGTTTTGAAAATTAAACCGCAGGTAATATTGTCAGGCAGGTCATTACATTGGTAGGCTATCAACATCTCAAATTTATAACTCAGGGTCTCCAGTTGGTTCATATTGTTGACGTCCAATGCCCCAAATGCATGCGTAAGTTCAGGACTGTTCCTTCAGTAGTGGAACATGCCGGCTGGGTTTACTGCTCGGTTTGTGGAACACGCATGACTATCTCTGAACCTAAGCCGGTCAGCGCCTTATCCAAGGACCGTGTCGTCGCCAAGTAACGCCCACGCTCCAATTTCAGCACAACTCAGGCGAGGCAAAGTGCCCCAGCCGTAAGTTTTGGTGGTTACCAAACTGCTTACCAGCCGGAAGCACACACAAGCCTTGTCCCAAAGTTACCTGCTTAAGGCTGTTTTGGCGTTGTCTGGCGCAGGGATCATGCACTAAGCTTGCGTCAACAAGGTCCCTGGAGAAATAAATGTTCCACCCCAGATTCCGGCTGGCGATCTGCTGTCTGTTTGTTTTTGCAGGAATCGCCTCTGGGTCAGCGCGCTACGCGTGATCAATCGCCGCGCCAGGCCCTGATTGAGATGCTTTCCGGAGGTGAAGCGCCGTTCAAGAAGCACTTGACCCTGGAAATGCAGAGCAAGCTCCAGAATCTGATGAAGAGTTCGCCCGATAACGCACCCAGCCCCTTCTGGCCTTGACGGAGCAAAACTCCTGAGCCAACGGATTCCAGTCCTTCGATATTGGTCCTATCCTCTTTGCCTTCAGCAATCCTGACGAACATGAGCGCTATGAAGTTGAGATTGATAGCGACGAACAGCGCGGCGAAGAAGACACCATGGGGCTCTCACTGCATCTGGTGCGCAACGGCGTGGAACGTGAGATCCCGGTAGGACTAAAAATTCTTGCCAGACTCAAGCGGCAGGCCGGCATTTGGCGGCTGACCACGCTCAACCTGAATGCGTCGCTGCCGGTTGGCGATCCGCGAATTCTGGAAAAATCCTGGTGGGGGCCGACGCTTGCTGCTGCTGCGGGCACGAGCGAAGAGACAGCCGCCGCTTCTGCCGTGGTGATTGACGAGCGCCCAAAAATGAATCCCTTGCGAGCGGTGCGGATGATCGGCATGGCGGAAAATCTGTATGCCCAAATGCACCCAGGCGCCGGCTATACCTGCAATCTTTCCAACCTGGTCAATATCGGCAAAGGGATGGACGAAGAAGGCATGTACAAATTCATGGATGCCGAATTTGCCGGTGGGCTTTATAACGGCTACAGATTTACCCTTACAGGATGCGAGCGAGCGCCGGCAAAAATGTTTCGTGTGGTCGCTGAACCCGTGGCAGGCCGAGGCAAGGCCTATTGTTCCGATAATACGAACAACCTGCGTGCCGCCGACGATGGCCGCGGCTCTACCTGCCTTGTAGCTGGAAAGATCGCGCGAAAATAAACGGAGGAAGAATCCTCCGTTTATTCTTTTCACGCTCTCCAAACCAATTGTTACATCAGGACTTCTGCACTTGCAGATGGTTATCCACTGAGAACACTCCTGGAACGCCATTCGCGCGAATATTGGCCGCGTCTTTGTCGGCTTGAGAATTCACAACGCCTTCCAGCGTAACGTGGCCATTTTTCACAATAATGTGGATGGGTGGAACTGATCCCATGGAATAGCGGAATAGTCGCTCGTCATTGAAAAGCGCGCGTGCCACTTCTCTGCGGATTCGGTCATCGTTCCCTGAAGCCGGCAAAATCTCGATCTGATTGTTCACGCTGTCCACGCCTTCAATGTGCTTAACGGTTTTTTCCGCCGAGTCTTTCAGGATTGCGTCACGCACTTGTCCCGTTAACGTGACTTTGTTGCCATCCACTTTGTATTGAAGGTTGTCAAAAATGGTGAGTTGGGGCAGCATCACCAGTTCGTGATAATACCTCGCGCGAAATTCTGTCCTGCATGCGTTGCGGCCCAGTGGCGTTTTGCGCCGCACCGCTCGAATTGCCAGCAGGTTCCTGGGCTGCTCCGATTCCGGATATCCCAACAGAAACCGCGCCAGCTAGCAAAAACCCTAGAAATCTTTTCATCGTGTTCTCTCCCGCGGTCTGATACATGATCTGCTTATCTACTTAGATGCAGCTAAAAACGCTGGTGTTTACGCAGTGTTTGTCTGCGCCAGACCTGTTGTTTGGCCATCGAAGGCGCAGACAGGTAAGGCAATGTCTAGCGTGGTACCTAGGGTAAATGCCCAGTTGTCGCGGCTTTCATGCTCAGTAGAATCGTCATCAACTCCCCCGGCCCAGATTCTCTAAAACAAGCGTTGAACGGCGCACAGTACCGTGCGGATTACTGAAGTACCGTTGTCACAAATGATGAACCCCTTAAGAATGAACAGGTAAGGCAGGGCAGAAGGCTATTGATTTGGATTGCCCGTCTGGTGATTCGAGCACGAGGAGAAGCTCAAAAATGAAAAAATACTTTACGATCTTTGCGCTGGGGATGATGGCACTTTCCACAGCGGCATTCGCCGGTACAACGGCGGTCAATTCCAACACGGTATCGCCGACTTTGCAGATTTCGGCCACCGTTCAGAGCGCTGTTCAGTTGACGCTCAGCACAGGCACTGCTGCAGTGACGCATTGCGCGGTCACGCCAACAGGCGGCACGCCGGATTACACCATGAATTTCGGCACCGTGGACGCACTCGGCATCAACGCCGGAAACTGCAACAAGTTTGCCCCGACAACTCCGGGAACCACGAACGCAATTTACTGGTCAGATTACAACCTGAACCCGGTATTCACCAGCCAAACAACTGCCAACAACACGATCACTGCTCAGGTGACCACGGATTTCGCCGCGCCGAACAATATTTTCATCGTGCGTGACTCAGCGAACTCCAGCACCGTTCCCGCCGCCGCTACAGACTTTACGGCTGTGAGCACGGCAACGCCTGACACAATCGTGACCAACGCGGCCAGCGGTTCAACGCAGACGCGCTTCATCGGCGTGGCCGTAACTCCAGCCAATGGCGCCGGCGTGACGGGCGCAAAGTCGGCCACGGTTACTTTTACTCTGACAGTTCAGTAGTCTGCGAGCTTCTCTTCAGTTGCCGCGGTTGCCCTGTCTGTAATTAGGGATGATGAGAGTTTTAGAGCATGAAGACCTTCGACGCACACACCTCCCCGTCGTCAAGTCCGGCGGGAAGGTGTGTGGTGCGTCGTTTGCAAGGCCGCTCTCATCCATCATCATCCTGGCAGTTGCTGCAATTGCACTTAGCAAACCGGCCGCAGCCCAGAACGGGACATTTACTGTTTCAGCGGCTCCTGGCGGCATCACCTTCGCCGGTGGCGGCGGACACACTCACTCTGGCCAGTTCGGGACGATGAATGCGCTGGGCATCGGAACTCCCGGTGCTGGCGTTACCGTTATCCCTCTCACCAACGGCGCTCTTTATCTCACACACTATCAAATAACTATTTCAGGACTGCCCAATCCTCATCATGGCGCGGTAACGGCGTTTGTAAATTCGAATTTCACGCATCCTGCCGCGCTCATCATGCAGAGTTGTCCCAGCAGTTCAACCTGCAATGCGTCGGGAAATTTTTCTGCCATCTCACTGCTTGCCGGGGCCCCGACCACGGTGGTTGCAGCGCCGGGCATCAGCAATCAGACTGTGACCGTAGGTCTGGCGATTTTTGTTCCAGACAACAATGGCGCTGCGTCATTTACCGGCGTCGATACGGCGCGCATCACCTTGACCGCAACAGACACGACAAACAACAAGAACTTCGCCACCGCGGAGATTCGGCTTGACACGCCCGTCGGTGAGACCGTCCAAAGTGCCGTCCGGCTTACTCTGGCCACCGCGACTGGCGGGCTGACCATCTCGCCCAGCGCTGATTTCTCCATGGACTTTGGCAGTGTCAACGGCCTTGGTTTTTCTCCATGGCGCTGGATTGACGACCGTCGCTGCCGCAGGCGGAGTGGTTTATTCCACACCTTATCTCTTGCAGCCGGCGTTCAGCGCATTCAGGTCAACCACCGCGACGATCAAGACTTTTGTCAGCACAACCTTTGCCCACCCAACCATTTTGATATTGCGTGATGCTGCCGCCAGCGCCGGTCCTTACAACAACATTGGGACAACGGCCGGCACGGCAACGCAAATCACCAACGCCGCCGCGGATCGCAGCTCCATCACGCGATTTCTGGGCCTATTTGTTTCCAACACCAACGGCGCAACGGCTTTTCAAGGAAGCGATTCCGCCACACTGACTTTTACGATGACGGTGCCATAAGCAATGATGACGATGAATCGAAGCCGCGAAATGATGTGCCGCCTGCTCTTCGGGCTGGTCTGCCTGGCTGCTCTGGCGGGACATGCCCATGCGCAGTCGCTGGGATTGGCGCCGGGCGAGGTGCGGGAAACTTTCAAGCCGGGCGTTCCGTTCCAGTTTGATCTTTCCACGGTAAATTCCGGTGACACCGCCGTGGACATGCACGTTGAGATCACGGATTTGTGGTACGACGAGAAGAACGAGAAAGTTTTTTCCTCGCCTGGAACCTCGCCGCGCTCCGCTGCCAACTGGATACAGTTTGTGCCTGATCACTTCGAGGTCGGTCCGAACGGCACGCAGAAGATGAAAGCCATTGTCACGCCGCCGTCGGACGCAAAGGGCGGCTACTACGCGGTGCTCTTTGTGACATCCAAGCCGCAGCTTTCGTTTCCGAAAAGTGACGGCAAAGGCGTTTTCACCAGCATGCGCATTGGCTGCCTGGTGCTGCTGCAAGCAGAAGGCACTGACGATTACAAGATCGAGCTGAGCAACGTAAAAGTGACTCCGCCGGCGGATACACAAGGGCTGAGCGTGGATTTTGATCTTTTAAACGCCAGCAACACGCATGTATTTCCCGTAGCGCGCGTCGCGGTGCTGGATGCCGGCCGCAAGTTTGTGGCAAAAGCTGAAAGCAAAGAAAAACGCTTTCTTCCCGGACAGAAAAATTCCATGCATGTGGAGTGGGCAGGGAAGTTGCCGGCAGGAAATTACACCGCCGTGCTGACGGTGGCGTACGGTGAAGACCGAATTGAAACGCAGCAGATTCCATTCAGCGTAACAGAGTAGGTATTGAGATTTTGAAGTTGCAGCGGCACATAACGGCGATCGCGGGCTACTGAGCAGCCTGCTCTTGTTGTGTGCGCTCGCTCCCGCGGCATCTGCACAATCCGTCGATGGCAACGGTGTGCCTTCTCTGGTTGAAGTTTACTGGCAATGGTCGCGGACGATAACGATTCCGCCGCTGACCAATATCATTGTGCTCGATCAGGAAATTGCGCGCGTCGAAAGCACTGGTGATGGCATTCAGATTTTCGGTCTGGCTCGCGGTGAAACTGTCGCTGCTCGGCTATCTGCATGACAAGCCGGTCAGTATCCGCGTGCGGGTTGTGCCGCGGCCGCAGGTTACGATTTCACCGGCACAGCTTCGCCGCCAGGGTGAGATGGCGCAGGGAAGCTTTGGCTCCGGCGTGCAGATCGCGAATGCCGGCGGACAGACGACCACTTCGGTCGTTAACGACTTTAACTGGACGCAACTAGCCGGCAGCCAGGGACGACTGACCGTCTCAACCCAGGTCGAGGACAACGACATTCAGGGCGGCCATGCCTTCAACATCCGGCATGGAAGCATTGCCTACCGCAGCCCGGGCATTGACGTTAGCCTGCTCGACAATCTGGTGAGCCTTACCGACAACGGCTATGAGCGCCACCTGAGTCCCTTTGCTTATTCAGATTCAGTGGAGCTGCGCGGCGCGGGCGTGACGGTCCGCCATGGCGACAATCAGTACATGTTTTTTGGCGGCTCCACGATTCCGTTTTACTTTCTTACGCTGGGTTCCACACGCGATATTGGCGGTTTTTCTTTCCAGCGCAAGCAGACCAAAAAACTCAATCTGTTTGCCACGACCAGCTACATCAATTCTCCCGTCGATTTCCTGAACCCGACCGGCGGCCGACAGGATGACTGGATGCAGACCGGCGGCTTTAACTATCAGGCCAGCGACAAATGGAATTTTCAGACCACGGGCGGCGTAAGCACGCATGGCGGAATGGGACGCGGAGAAGTCGATTACATCAGCCATCGCTTTACGTTCTTTGCCGCCGGAGGCGCGTCGTCGCTGCTGTTCCCGCTGAACCGGGTGCAGTCATTGTTTTCCGGCACAACTTCAGCCAAGGCCGGACTGACGCTGAGCACCAGCGATCGCTTTACCGAGTCCGTCTATTATCAGCACACCATTACGCAGCCTTTCGGCAACATTCTGCACGCGGGCAGCTCGGATTATCTGGCTCCGGCAATCTCATGGCGCATCAATCCAAAAGACGACGTCAGCTTCAGCTATACGTTCAGCCACAATGACGGCGGGTTTGCGAATCAGTCCACGAATGGAAACCGTTTTGATACCAACTGGCGGCATCAATTTACGCCGCGCATTTCCAACGCCGCCCAGTTCACTGTCGGCTCAGTGCAGGACCCGTTGCAGCTTAGCTCAGAAGATGAGTTTGCCCTGCGCGATAACGTCACTTTCCTGATCAAAGGCGGAAGCATGACGGTGGGCGTTGAGCATGACCGCCGCAATCCGTCGTTGGTAAAGAAGCTGGGATCTGAGCTGGAGCTGCTGTCACCGGCATTGCAGCAACTGTTCTTGCAGGACCCGATTTCGTTTGTGCAGTCAAACGATGTCCCGCCAGAGGTCAAGGCGTTGCTGGACTCGCAGGTGCCGATCAATACTTCGATTTCCGCATCGGCGCAGTTGCGCCTGGGCAAGAAGCTCAGCTTGAATCCTAATTTTGCTTTTGCACGGGCCTCGAACGGCAAGACCGATTCATGGACGCCCTATGTTGGATACTCGCTGGCTTATCAGGTGCGTCCATCGCTTGATTTCAATTCCGGGCTTACCAACATCTGGGTATTGGGCAATACGGCCGATACAGTCCAGCGGACCACGCTCATGTATTTTGGTTTTACCAAGCGTTTCAGCGCCATGCCCGGAGCGCTAATTCCCACGCGCCACGCCGGACGGCTGATTGAAGGCCGCGTGTTCCGTGACAACAACGTGAACGGCACGTTTAACTTTGGCGAGCAAGGGTCTGGTTGGCTTGCGCGTAAGGCTGGATGACGGCGAGGTTACAGAAACCGACGAGCAGGGCCGGTATAGATTCAGTGACGTCAGTCAGGGCGAGCATGCAGTGTCACTGTCGCTCACGCAATTTGCCGGGCCCGTCCGTATGACCACCAAGAACCAGGCGTCTGTCGATCTGATCCGGCAAAAAATCGGAATGGTGAATTTTGGCATTGTCGATTTTGCCCGAGTCACTGGAAGCGTATTCAACGACCTGAATCTTGATGGGACACGAACGCCTGACGCGAAAGGCCTGTCCGGTGTTCACCTGACTCTGGATGACGGAAAGACGCATCGCAACATCGTTGCGCAGGACACGGGCGACTTTGAGGTTGATGACGTGCCTCCTGGCGATTATCGGATCACTGTGGATGCAAGCACGCTGCCTGCAAATTACTCACTCCCGGAAGACACATTCACTCTGCATGTGACGCCGGTTTCTACCGTGTTGGAAAATATTCCCGCGCGGGCCATGCGATCGATTGCGGGAAGAGTGTTCGTAAAAGTTCTGGCGGAATCCACTGCGCAGCCGGCTGATTCAGGCAAGCTGAAGATTGGCGGAATGCCTCCCGGATCGGTGCGCAGCCAGCGCGGCGGCCAGGCAGGAGGAAGGGCGGGCCAGCAATCAGGGCGTTTCCAACAAGGCACCAGCGGGTCTGCTATCGCAGGCGAGTACAACCTGGTGGCGTTAGCCGGAGTGCAGATAACGGCTGGACATACCGTGGTCAAAACGGATGCGCTGGGAAACTTCCTGCTGCGTGATCTGCCGGCAGGTGATCTGACCGTGACGTTGGTCCCCATAAAAGACTTACCACCGGGAATGAAAGTCCCCGTTGGTCAGGTTAAATTGCCGGCGGAGCCAATCCACGTGGAGGGAGCAACCATCGTGATCAGCAATCCGGAACTGGCGCCCTATCTGGTGGACGCGCCGAAGCAGTAAATTCAGTTGGCTCATCTTTTTCCGTGAAATAAAAAGAAGAGTTCAATCATCAGGATCAGCACCACAGTAAATTCCAGCAGGAATGCACGTGCCTGATGAAATTCTTCAATCATGAAATCGTAGAGTTCGTCGGCGGTGCGCAGCTTTTCCTGCACCAGGGCCTGATAGTCGGTAACGCCAATCTTGACGGCGCAAAGCTTATAGACCCGGGCGAAGAACATGTCGCCGACAAACTTAAGCGCGTTATTGGTGCGCTCAGTGAGTTCGGTTACGTCCAGGAGCATGGTGCGGAGCCGCGCGGCGGCCGACCCCATGCGCCATCGAAACAGAAGGCCTTTACGGTTTTCCGCGAGATCGTAAACGCGCTCAAGTTCGCGGGTCAGGATCTCGTCATAATGCCGGAACTGCAAGAGCTGTGAGTTGGCGTATTCCAGCAGCCTGATGGTGGGCTCGCCGCCTGCGGGCGTATCGAAAACAAAAGCTGCATTCCATCCGGCAACGATGAGGTCATTCGGATAGTACGACATATATCCCTGCAGCACCTCAGTGCGCTCCTGATCCGCCAGCGGCGACTGTTCTCCGCGGACAATCTGGCTGATTTCTTTTCCACGTTCCTGTAGAAGAGATGTGCCATTTGTTGTGCCCGCGACAGAATGCAGATGAATTACGGCATAGTCTTCACTGAGCCAGTTCGCATAGGGCTTTACCAGCGCCGCGTGAATCGTCTTTAAGCGTTCCCGAATAGTGTTGCGGCACAACTCGTCAAAAACCGCGCCAGAAAACCAGATGCCGGCGAGTTGCTGAAGTTCGTTCCATGAGCCGGAAAATGCGAAGCGTAGCAGCACGCTCACAACCCCGTAATCGTAATACTGGAGCGTAACCTCAAACCGCTCGCCGGTGGAAAGAGCCAGAGGCGGCAAAGGTTCAATCACCGGAGGCCGCTCAAACCGTACGGCCGGCGTTGACGACTTGAAAGTTGTGGAGAGCGGCGTGCCGCCAGTGAGAGGCGGAAGATCAGCAAGCCTGATCTCTTCAGCGATGTCGTACAGATTCAAAACGACGATTGAGCCCTGAAGGTCGGCCATGCTTCCGTCCTTCCCTTGTAGGACTGCTCAAGCTGCTAGTTTACGCCAGATGGATTACCCAATGAGTCTGAGGGCCTACTTCGGCACAACCGTGATGGTGCGTACCTGCTCCTGCTGGACGTGCGTTGCCTGAGTCCACGAGCATGGGGCGCATTTCCTGGATCACAGAGAGTTCTTCATGACGTGGATTCAGGTTGTAAGAGACCGCGTCGTCTTCCCGCCGGCCATCTTTATTCTTATCCTTGTCCTTGTCTTTACCTTCATCTTTGTCATGGTCGCGGTGGTGAACGGCGGGGACAACTTTAACGTCAATACGCAGGTTGGCCTGCGCGCCGCTGCTGTGGATTCGCGCGGTTTGCGCGGATATGGGCACACATAAGGTTGCGGCAAATAACACGCTGGCGATCCTGAGTGCTTGCATGCGGGGGAAAGTGCAAATCATGCGCATAAGCTTCCTTCCACTCTGATTGCTGCGGACGGAACGGCGTTGTGTGTTGAGCTAAAAAACTCTGGGGTTCGGAGACGAAATACATGGCCCAAATAGAGTGAATGGTCGAATAACCCTTGAAAAGACACGAGCTTTGCACAAAAAACCAAAACCTTACCGCTGATAACGCTGATAGCACTGATTTACACGGATCAAAGAGCTCAATTGATCTTGAATTTATATACACGTGATCCGTGTTGTTCCGTGGTGAGATTTGCCTCTTCGTGCAAGAACACAAGGCGCTTAATGATAGTCAAAATCAGGCGCTCGCGGTCACCCGATTGGCACTTTTTCCAGCCAATGAGCGATATTCACGTTCCAGCCTAACGCAGGGACGATGGTCTGCTGAAGCCGGATAGCTGCCTGCGGTTCACCATGGACCAGGAATGTTTTCTTTGGAGGCGCTTTGAACGTGCGGAGCCAGCCAAGCAGTTCTTCAGTATCGGCATGGTCGCTGAATTGTTCCAGCGCGGCCACCTGGGCGCGGATGGGAACAACTTCAGAGAAAATGCGGACGGACTTTGCTCCGCTCTTGATGATCTCACCGCGCGTACCCGGCGCTTGAAATCCAATGAACAGAACCTGGTTGCGGGGATCAGGCAATCGCAACAGCAGATGGTGAAGGATGCGTCCGCCTGTCACCATGCCGCTGGAGGAAACGATGATGCATGGATAGCGCATTTCATTGATCTTCCGCGAATCTTCCTGTTTGGGAGCAAAGTGGAATCCTTCCCAGTTCAGCGGCGAGCCATATCTCTGGACGAGCTGTCTCGTTTCTTCGTTGAATTCATCTCATCATACTTCATAAAGATTTCCACCGCTTTGATTGCCATGGGACTGTCAATGAAGACGGGAACGCGGGGAATCTGGCCGGCTTCCATGAGTTCCTTCAGCAGGAACAAGAATTTCTGCGTGCGCTCCACGGCAAAAGCCGGAACTACGACGGAGCCGCCGCGCTGCACGGTCTGCGTAATGATTTCCGCGAGATGCGGGCGCACATCGTCATGGGGATGTGCGCGATTGCCATAAGTGGATTCCATGACCAGAATTTCCGGAGATTCATTTCTCTCCGGTCCGGCATGTACCAGCCTGCCGGGAGCGGAAGGCCGCATCGGCACGCGTCCAATATCTCCGGTGAAGAGCAGCTGGCGCGCCTTTGCTGTATCGCCCAGGAAAAGCTCAACCATACTCGACCCAAGAATGTGTCCCGCGTGGACAAACCGGAATCCCAGCCCGGGACTGATTTGCGTGGTCTCATGAAATGAAATCGGGCGAAACAATCGCATGCAATCTTCCGCATCTTGCAATGTGTACAGAGGCAACGCCGGATGGTGCTTGGAAGACTTCCTCTGATTGTGGAAGCGCGCTTCTTCCTCCTGCAGATGGCCGGAGTCACTCAATATGACGGAGCATAGGTCGATGGTCGGGGGCGTTGCATAAATTGGCCCGTTGAAACCTTCTTTGGCCAGCCGGGGAATCCAGCCACAGTGGTCAAGATGAGCGTGGGTCAGAATTACAGCATCAATATCGCGCGCGGGAACGGGGATATCCTCCCAGTTGCGTGATCGCCATTCCTTGGGGCCTTGAAAAAGACCGCAATCCACCAGCACCTGCATGCCCGGCTGGTAGGACGAATCATCGCGCGTGTTGATGAGGTGCTTCGATCCTGTAACGGTCCCGGCAGCGCCGAGAAATTGAAGATAGGCCACAGTCCGTCCTTTTTGAGCAGCTTGAGTGAAGCGAACTATTTCATAGGAAAAGCGCCGGTCAGCGTGGGCTGGCGAAAGGGTTCTCAATAAGAATACCGGCGATCATTTGTCCTGCGTTCAGATCTTCGGACAGGATCCGGACGGCGCCACTCTTGAGAGCGGAAGCAACAATCAGAGCGTCCCAGAATCCGATCTTGGACGCATCCTCGATTTGGAATGCCATAGAAATTTCAGCAGGTGTGGTATCCACACACCAAACTGCGTAGTTGTTCACGACCGTGCGGGCCGAGTCTTTGGAGATTGGATTGGGAATTTTTCGCGTGACATTTACGTAGAATTCCTGGAGCACCTGCGTGCTCAAAACACCAGTCCGTTCACTCCAGAGCTCACGTAGAACACTCTTTGCAGCCTCGTGCCTAGCTTTGGCATCAACATCGTGCGCGTAAATCAACACATTTGTGTCGACAAATGTCCTATCGTTCATGCAGTTCGTCCCGGTCCGCTCGAATTACCCCACCCAGATGAAAGCCGTGATCGAGAAACGCCAACGCCTGCCGTTCGGCACGTTCGTATGCTTCATCGTTACTAACAAGGAATTCAATTTCCTGGGCCAGGAGCCCGCTGATCGAAGTCTCACGCCTGGCGGCGAGAATCTTCGCTTTTTTGAGCACTTTGCGGCTCAAACTGATGGTTACATTTTGTTTCCCGCCGTCTCGCGAAGCTGCCACAAGACCTCCATTCCAATTTCTCACGTATATTACGTGTAGCACGTATGATGCGTAGCGTCAAGATTCGATGGCAGTAGAGGCTTTGAATGCGTCCCAATGAGTCGCTTCAGAATCACCATATTCGCACGGGCAAAATACGCTGAACTAAATATAGGACGTTACATCGATATCCTACGCTAGGCTTCAAAAACCACGGCCTACTTGGGAAGAAACTCGGAGGTTAGTGCGATCTAAGCGCAACTGCCGCGTATTTTTCCGAGCTGTCTTGAAGTCTGTATTACAGTGGCCCTCTTTCTTCGGTTTAATTCCGATTAAGGAATTATTTAAGGAACTTTATTGCATCTTTGAGCGTCCTAATGGGTGTTCGATTCCGAACAGCCCATTGCGTTAGCGAACACCCAAAGGGCTTATACAGAGGTATGCATCTTCTATTCTGCTTCTTGTTTTCAGTAAGTTAGGAGCAGGTGTCATTTCGGTACATAACGTGCCAGCTGTCCCAGGTGCCACGCTTTCAGGGCACGGGAAAAGCAAGTAAACTTTCGGCGATTCGGCGCTGCTGCCCTAAGACAAGGAGTTGGGTATGCGTGAAGTGAAGAAAGCAGGCTTTGCCCTCTGCATAGGTGTGCTTCTGTTCATTCTTACCGGATTTGGTCCCAAGCGGGGCACAACTGTTTCCGGCGGGGGTGATACCGAGGCCTTTGCGCGCCATGTTGCCTTACTTCGGTCGGGAAAGCCGCAGCAGAAAGCAGCCGCTGCGTACTGGCTGGGGCAACAGAGGTCTGCTGCTGCTGGCGCCGTTGAGCCACTCCTGGAATTTCTGGGTGATGCTACTGAAGTTGACGCCAAGCAATACCGCCAACGTCCGCTGGAGAAAATGACTCTAGGCGAAGAAGTGGCCGCTGCCCTGGTCAACATTGGACATCCTTCCGTTGAACCGCTCATTCGGGTTTTGAAGAATTCTCCACAGGCAGAGGCACGCAAGAATGCCGCCTGGGCCCTGGGCGCGCTGCACGATACCGGAGCCACCAGCAGCGAGATCTAAGCAAGTCACTGATTTTCAATGATATAAGGAGCAACAAGCGACAAGTGTGCCAATCGGGTGGCAAGCTGTGAGAAACGTACGACGCGGCACTTTGACCTTCAGCCATTCAACTTTCAAACTTGATCAAGTGAGCTGGTGATTCCATGGGAACCTTCCTTCAAGACCTCCGATACGCCCTGCGCATGCTGCGCAAGAACCCCGCCTTCACCGCGGTTGCCGTGCTCACGCTGGCGCTTGGCATCGGCGCTAACACCGCCATCTTTAGCCTGGTAAACGCCGTTATGCTCAAGATGCTGCCTGTGAAGGACCCGGGGCAGCTTGTGATAGTGGGCGATCCAACGGATGTGCACAGCCGCCATTTGGGCAGTCCAGAGGTTGATTCATTTTCATATCCTTTGTATCGAGATATAAGCCAGGGGAACAGCGTCTTTAGCGGAATGCTGGCCTCAAGCGAGGCCCATAGGGTGCGCGTGACCGGCGACTCCAACGGCGAGATTTCCGGCAACAGCACGGGCGTACTGGTGAGCGGCAATTACTTTTCCGTGCTCGGAGTGAATGCACTCTACGGACGGGTGATCACGCCTGAAGATGATTCTGGTCCCGGCGCCCATCCTGTGACCGTGGTGAGCTATGGCTTTTGGAAAAACAAGCTGGGCGCGAATCCGAACACGCTCGGCCAGACTCTGCGGATCAATAATTATCCCTTCACTGTGATCGGAGTGACGCCACCGGGATTTTATGGTGACACCGTTGGCGATGCCCAGGATTTCTGGATGCCAGTCACGATGCAAGAACAGATCATCACTGGGCGGAAGTGGCTTGATACATATAACGTTACGTGGCTGCACGTGATTGCGCGCCTGAAGCCGGGAGTGAGCGTAGAAGCGGCCGCGGCAAACGTAAACCTTGTGGTGCAGCAGTTGGTGAGCGGGCCGCTAAAGGCAAAACTCTCCAAAGATGATATCGACAATCTGAAAACCTCGAAAGTTGAGGTGAGCGCAGGGGGAGGCGGTTTCTCTGACCTGCGCGGCGATTTTAAACAACCGCTTTTGTTGCTCATGGTGATTGTGGCGTTGGTGTTATTGATTGCCTGCGTGAATGTTGCGAATCTGCTGCTGGCACGCGCAGCATCACGCCAGAAAGAGTTTGCGGTAAGAGTAGCGATTGGAGCAGCGCCCGGCCGAGTCGTTCGACAGCTTCTGACGGAAAGCATTTTCCTGGCCTTTGCCGGCGGAGCATTGGGTTTGCTTCTGGCGCAATGGGGCACCAGCGCTCTCTTGAAGCTGAGCAAGAACCAAGACCTGGAAGCATCGCCCGATCTGCGGGTCTTTCTATTCACCGCTGGTATGTGCCTGTTGACCGGAATTCTCTTTGGGCTGATTCCGGCGTTGCGATCGCGCAAGGTGTCAGTAGCGCTCACGCTTAAGTCCGGATCACAAAATGGAAACAGCGCCGAAGGCGGTTGGAACTGGGGAAAACTGCTGGTGACCGGCCAGGTGGCGCTCTCACTGCTGGTGCTTTTTGTTGCCGGGCTGCTGGTGCACAGCCTGCAAAATATCCGCAATGTTGACCTGGGCTACAACCGCGAACATCTGCTGCTGGTTTCCACGGACCCGCAAGCGGCGGGATATAACAAAGCCAGGATCACCAGTTTCGCCAATGAACTGGCCACGCAAATCTCCAGTCTGCCCGGAGTCCGCGCTGTGACCAGTTCCAAGAATGGGCTGTTCAGTGGAAGCGAATCTGGAAACAGCATTAAGGTGGAAGGCTACACCTCAAAGAATGACCAGGACTTGCAGGCGGCCTTTGACCATGTGGCTCCAAATTATTTCAGCACGGTGGGGATACCACTGCTACTTGGCCGTGATATCGGTCTGCAAGACACAGAGACTTCGCCCCGAGTAGCGATCATCAATGAAACCATGGCTCGGTTTTATTTTGGCCAGACGAATCCCATAGGAAAGAAATTCGAAATCGAGGATCCCGAATCCAAGGGCGGGTCTGTAGAGATCGTGGGCGTGGCGCGCGACGCCAGAGACCACAAACTTAAAGGTGAAGTAGGACGCCGGTTCTATATCCCACTGGCGCAGGGGCTGGGCACAATGGCCGGCATCAACTTTGTGATCAGGACAGTGGGCAATCCCGTCGCGGTGGCTGATTCGGTTCGCAAAGAGATCAAAGCCCTTGATGCGAACGTTCCAGTGAATAGCGTCCGCGCGCTCAACGAACTGACGGAACGCACCATTGGTGATCAGATTCTCATCGCGCGCCTCTCCAGCTTTTTTGCCAGTCTTGCGCTGCTTTTGGCGGCAATTGGGCTGTACGGAATCCTCTCTTATTCGGTTTCTGGCCGGACAAGGGAAATTGGCCTTCGCATGGCACTTGGAGCCCAGCGAGGAAGCGTGCTCTCGATGGTTTTGCGAGAGGCAGGAAAGCTGGTGCTTCTGGGCATTGTGATCGGAGTACCGGCAGCGATGCTGGCTGGCCGCTTATTTTCATCGATGCTGTTTGGGCTAAGAGCGACAGATCCGCTCTCCATGGTGTTGGTTGTGGCCGTGCTCCTGGCGATCACGCTGCTTGCCAGCTATATACCCGCACGTCGCGCCACGAAAGTGGACCCGATGATAGCGCTGCGCTATGAATAGGTCCTGTTTTCCTGGTAGGGTGACAGCCGTGCGGTCATGAGAAAATAAAAGAGTAGCTTTCCCTGGTTCAATAAAGGACACATGATTCAACTTCGGAACGTTGAAAAAACCATTAAGAGCCCGGCGGGAACGGTGTGGCTGCTGCGGCGCATCAACATCGACATAAAAGAGGGCGAGTTTGTCACCATTATGGGGCCATCCGGCGCAGGAAAGACCACGCTGCTGAGCATTGTCGGCATGCTGGATGACGGCTGGGCCGGTGAATATGTTTTTACCGATCAGCTGGTGCATAAACTCGATCGCAAAAAGCGGGCTGAACTGAACCGCAGATATGTTGGTTTTGTGTTCCAGAGCTATCACCTGCTGGATAATCTGACGGTGCAGGAAAATATCGATGTGCCGCTTTCATACCGGGACATTCCGCGGGCGCAGCGCGCGTCCATGGTGGCGGATATTCTTGATCGCTTTCAGATTGTCGGCAAGAAGGACCTGTATCCGAACCAGCTTTCCGGCGGACAGCAGCAGTTGGTTGGTGTGGCGCGCGCCGTGGCGGGAAATCCTAAATTGATTCTGGCCGACGAGCCGACCGGGAATCTGCATTCCGGACAGGCCAAAGAAATTATGGAGCTGTTCAGAAAGTTGAACCAGCAGGGAACTACCATTATTCAGGTAACGCATTCGGAAACGAACGCGGCGTTTGGCAACCGCATTATCCAGCTTAAAGATGGTTGGATTGTGGAAGATTCGGCGGTGCATCCGGGTAGCGCGACGGCTTGAGAAGTATCGGCGTTTCAGCAACGGAGTTTTGAAGCAGGAGAAGTTTGGTGTCGACTAAAGCGCAGGAATTCGTGAGCACCACAGCAACGCGGTCTGAGCCGGTGCGCATTTTGATTGCCGACGATCAGGCGGACGTACGCGAAGCGCTGCGCCTGCTGCTGAAAGCTGAAGGCTTCTCGACGGAAACGGTCAGCAGCCCTGCTTCGGCGCTGGAAGCGGTGCAGAGCAACGAATTCGACATCATGCTGATGGACCTGAACTACCAACGGGACACCACATCGGGACAGGAAGGAATTGACCTGCTTTCCAAGGTGCAGCAGGCGGACAGCAAACTTCCCATCGTGGTGATGACGGCGTGGGGCAGCGTGGAACTGGCCGTGGAAGCCATGCGCCGCGGCGCGCGCGACTTTATCCAGAAGCCCTGGGACAATCATCGGCTGCTGAGCATTATTCGCACGCAGGTGGATTTGTACCGCATTATGCGGCGCGCGGAACGGCTGGAAGCGGAAAACAGTTTGCTGCGCGCGCAGAACCGTCCGGTATTTATTGCGGAATCGAAAGCCATGGAGCCGCTGCTTACTTTGCTGAGCCGTATTGGGCCGAGCGATGCCAACGTCCTGATTACCGGCGAGCATGGCACCGGCAAAGAAGTTGTGGCGCAGACGCTGCATGCGCTTTCCTCGCGCAGCGGACGCCCGATGATCACCGTCAACACCGGCGGCCTGCCGGAAGGTACATTCGAAAGCGAGCTGTTTGGCCACGTAAAGGGCGCATTTACTGACGCTCGGGCAGATCGAGTCGGCCGCTTTGAGTTGGCGGACCGCGGCACGCTGTTTCTTGACGAGATTGCCAACGTCCCGATGAAGCAGCAAGCCAAGCTTTTGCGCGTGCTGGAAACCGGCGAGATGGAGCGCGTGGGATCATCGAAGACGCACAAAGTCGATGTACGCGTGATTTCCGCTACCAATGCTGACCTGAAACTGGAAAGCGCTGAAGGCCGCTTCCGTCCGGATTTGCTTTTCCGGCTCAACACTGTTGAGCTTCCTATTCCGCCGCTGCGCGAACGCAAAGAAGATATTCCGCTGCTGGCGGCGCATTTCCTTAAGCTGTATGCGCAGCGATATCGGAAGCCGGTGAAGGGTTTTGATCCTTCAGCATTGCAGAAGATGCTGGACCATGCATGGCCAGGAAACGTCCGGGAGCTCGATCATGCCACGGAGCGTGCTGTTTTAATGAGCACCAGCGACCACATTCAGGCCGTCGATCTGGGCCTGGAAACCGACAAGGCCGTTACCGGACGCATTGAAGAGCTGAGCCTGGAAGAAGTTGAGAACCTGCTAATAAAGAAAGCCCTGGCGCGCCATTCAGGTAATATCAGCCATGCGGCGGACGCGCTCGGATTGAGCCGAAGCGCGCTCTATCGTCGCATGCAAAAGTATGGCGTCTGATCCGCATCAACTCCCGCTCGCTTCGCCGTGAAGCCCAACACTCGGATCAAGCTGAATTTCGATACTCGCATCCTCCTGATGACATTGCTCATCAGCCTGCCTGGCGCCATCGTGGCCGAACTTTTTCTCTGGCTCGGAAATCATTCCATCGAACTCAAATGGACCGTCACGCTGTTCATCGTGCTGGCCTGGATGATCGGCAGCTCGATGCTGCACGGCCAGGTCATCCGCCCGATGCAAACGCTTTCGAACATGGTGGCCGCGATCCGCGAAGAAGATTTTTCTTTCCGGCTGCGCGGCGGCGGACGCGAAGATTCTCTCGCCGACCTGATCTACGAAATCAACTCGCTGGCTATCCGCCTGCAACAACAAAAAGTAAGCGCGCTTGAGGCCACAGCGCTGCTCAAAAAAGTAATGATGGAGATCGACGTCGCGGTCTTCACCTTCGACCAGCAACAGCGTCTGCGCATCGTCAACCGCGCCGGCGAGCAGCTTATGGGACGCATCGCTCCACGCATGCTCGGGCTCACCGCGGAAGAACTTGGGCTAAAAGAATTTCTGCAATCGCCCGGCCCGCAGACGGTGCAGATGACGTTCCCCGGCAAGTATGGCCGATGGGCCATCAGCCACACTGAATTCCGCGAAAACGGCGTGCCGCACCAACTGCTCATCATCTCCGATCTCAGCCGCGCCCTGCGTGAAGAAGAGCGCCAGGCCTGGCAGCGCCTCATCCGAGTGCTGGGCCATGAGCTCAACAATTCGCTGGCGCCTATCAAGTCCATTGCCGGCACGCTGGGCTCGCTCACCGCGCGCGCCGCCCTGCCAGAAGACGTTGCCCAGGACATGAACCAGGGCCTGCGCGTGATTGAGAACCGCGTTGAATCGCTCAATCGATTCATGCAGGCTTACACGCGTCTTGCGCGCATGCCTGCGCCTACGCGCTCCCGCATCGATATCGGCCCCATGGTGCTGCGCGCGGCATCGCTGGAGCGCCGCCTTTCAGTCACCACGCTCGACGGCCCGCCCATCACCATTGATGCCGACCCTGACCAGATTGAGCAGGTACTGATCAACCTGATCCGCAACGCCGTCGACGCTTCGCTTGATCCCACGCTCAAACATCCCGGCACCGTGGAAGTGGGCTGGCGCACCAACGCGCGCAGCGTTGAAGTCTTCATCCGCGACCAGGGCCCCGGCCTGCTCAACAGCGACAATCTTTTTGTCCCATTCTTCACCACCAAGCACGGCGGCAGCGGCATTGGTCTGATCCTGAGCCGCCAGATCGCAGAAGCCCACGGCGGCGTGCTGCAACTCGCCAACCGCACTGATCGACAGGGCTGTGAAGCGGTGCTTGCGTTGCCGATCACGTATGACGGGACGGGGTAGGCGTCTTTCGACCGCCATGCTCGTGTGGCACAGCCGCCCTCGCCGGTGGCTTTTTGCTTTCGATGTACCGATCCTCGTTTCGCACAGCTGCCCTCGGCTAGTCTCCCGACCGACCATGCTCGTGTGGCACCGGCGCCCTCGCCGGTGGTTTTCTCCTTTCCGATCTACCCTCGCTTTCTCGACCTCTCGCCTTGGCTGTTCTCCGTGTCTCCGCGCCTCCGTGGTGAGATTTTGGTTTTTCCGATCAGTGTCATCAGTGTCAATCAGCGGTAAGTTTTGCTTTTTCCTCCTCTGTGCTTCTCTGTGCCCTCTGTGGTAAAGGTTTTGCTTTTCCAATTTCAGCAATCACCGTCTTCAGCTCAATCACTTCCAGCGGACACTCCTCCCAGTTATGTTCCCAGCACACAATCAAGTCGCAGCCGTTCGGATCGTGTCCATGCTTCAGGAAATTCCTGCTCTCCTGTTCCAGTTCAATTCTTACGCGTTGCAGCTTGTCTCTTCCCACCATCCGCAGGGCCTCAATATCCGGAAACGCCGCTTGCACGCGCAATACAAGAAAGCCGAGCCGGTCCGCAACTGCTCCAAACAGAAAGAGCACTCCAAACTCATTCGTCGGCGCAAATACCAGTGCCCCGCACTGTATTGGCGTACCGTACGTGGGCTGGCCCGGCATGGTTTGTGCAAACGGTCCTGCGAACGTTAGCGGGCTGGCCGGCTGTGGTTCGCGCGCATCATTCACGAGTGCCAGCACATCTTTCCATTCCTCCTCCAGTCCACTCCCCTCGGCAAATCTTTTCAGTCCGCCCGGCACAAAGTTCCAGCTCACAAACCTGGTTTTGAGCGGTCTCACGCTGTATTGGCTTAGCGCTGCGTATTCCTTCATCGTCGGCAGTTTCTTCAGTGACCTGGCTACCCGAGCCCAGTCATGGAACAAATTTTCCATGTCCACTTTCCGCGCGCCAGACGTTCTTTCAAGTTTGCATTCGCGCAAAGCTTGTTTAAGCGTCCCAAAGTTCCGCGTCAAATCGCGGCGGCTTACTCCACCTTGGGTCATCAATTCCTCACGTGTCGGTACGCGCCCCAGATTCGTCGCGCATCTTAAGACGGCTGCAATTACCTCTTCTTTACTCATGTTTTTCTCCGAAAAAAGATCTGATTTTTGTGGCACCGGCACTCTTGCCGGTGATGAAAGCGTGAATGGGCAGAAGTCATCCCAACGGGCCCCGTCCGCGCGCGGTTTTCGCGCGGATGGGCAGAGATTGGCGTAGACTTCAGCAATTTAGCCTCAATTGGCGTGGGGTTCAAAGGTGTCCCTTTGCGTTCCTTCGCGCCCTTTGCGGTGAATGATTTTGTCTTTTCTGAGATCTGGGGACGGTTTGAACACACTTCGGCCCGCAAGCTTAAAGGGGCTGATTCAAACCAAATGAGGCCGCGGTAACTGTGGACCCAACGATGGCCCGCAGACTGCAGGGTTGCTGGCCTTTTCGGGTATTTCAAGGGTTTTTCCCGCCGACGCCGCTCTCGGTCTTTCAGCGCAGATTATCGGCGAAAAAAATACGGCAGTCAATAGGATTTTCGGCCAGTATTTGCTCGGAAATTAGTACATCTTGACAAACCCTGACCCAGAAACCATTCACATTTTCGTCCCAGGTTTTCCGAAATCAAATAATTATGCGGTTCGCAAGCATCGTGTAGGAATAGCCGCCCTCGGCGGTGTTTTGACCGGAAGGATCGTGTAGCACAGCCGCCCTCGGCTGTGTCCTGTTTCGTCGATATTTTCTAGCCTGTCACCCTGAGCGGAGCGCTGCCAAAATGTATTTCCATAGTTGGTGATTGGCGCGAAGTCGAAGGGCCCCGACAGAGTATCCCTTGCCATGCCGATGCAGGGAGTTCTACCCGGATCTTTCTCCCAACCCACAAGTTAAGAGCCATGTGCCGCTGCTCCAAATGAACACGTGAACCGCAAGACCCGCGGAGCCGATTCCTCGGGCCTCGCCGTCCAGCTCGCGCTCGGAATGGCACATTCTTATTTTAGAGTTATCTCACCAGTACGCATTTTCGCCGGGGACGCCTAGCAGATACCGGTTGCTAATCGAAGGCCTCCGCGACATCGCCCACCCCAACGACATGCCATCCCGAGCCGTAGCGCACAAGACAATCGTGGTCTTCCAAAGTCGTGGCGCGCAGGGCCCCCGGCACGCGCGGTTTTTCGCGTGTTGGGACAGGCAGGCGAGGGATCTGCTCCGCTGCTTTAAAGGGGTACGTGAACCGCGCCAAGTGTTACGGGTGGAAGAGCAGCCATTTATGGCCGTGAGAAATTCTTTTCGTATCACGCTTTAGCGCTGGCGTGTCTTACTGCTTGCCGAGCGATATCGCAATAGCTGCCCTAAACCAGCGCCGTTAGGCGCGTCACGAGGATAGCCCAGCACGCGCCCGTGGTGCGCTTGCGCACTGAGGGGGAAAGTGCTGGGTTAGGCAAGCAAAAGATCCTTCCTTGCGCCGCAGGCCAGCGCGCAGCGTAACTTGAATATTCTCGATTTCCAGCGCAAACTATGTTCGAGCAGGGAGTTAAAAGATGCAAAATGCAATGTTGAGAGCGACACCACAACCGGTGGAACAAATTCTTAGTTATCGCCATGAGCGACTGCTTCAGCGCTATGCGGCCGATAACAGCACCACCATGGAGGCTGCTGAGCAGACCTTCGTAGGATTCAAACAGTTCATGGTCGTCTGTGCAGTCAAACCTGGCCCAAAGATAACTTCAGAACCGATTGACCGTATGTGGCATTCTTTTCTGCTGTTTACGAAGGATTACAAAGAGTTTTGCGACAACTACTTGGGCCGCTTCATTAACCATGAACCCTTTGAGCGTGCTGCGCCTGCTACATATTTGGAGACGCGGGCATTCACGAAAGAGTTTTTCGGAGAAATTGACGATAAACTTTGGCCTACTGAGGCTAAGAGCGATTGTAGTAGCGGGTGCGGCGAATAAACTTAAAAGGCGGTCAAGGATTACCACTTTGTGGGGAATTGGATAATATAATTTGGATAATATAATTAGGATATCGAAATTGCCTCCTCCTTTGCTTTTTTGGCGGCCTGCTTTTTTTCGATCTCATAATTTAGTGTTGTGAGTCTTTCGTGGCGGAGATTGAAGGCAATGGTAATTCTTTCCCCTGTTCCTTCGTATGCTTCCACACGATGCCCGAGCGAACTAGGAAAAAGAAGCATTAATCCCGACCGCGGTGTAATCGCGTATCGAGCCCGTAAAGCAGGGTGCTCTTTGAATCCAGGTTTGTGTTGATCGGCAAAAATGATTTGTCCACCGAGCAACTCTGATCGCCTCCCATCTCTATCTCCCGCGTCCACATAGTACACTCCACTCCACAAATTCATATTTCGAATATGGTGGTGGTATTTGTTGAAATGTCCGGCCCGATTAACATTTGCCCAAGCTTGGATTATCCACCCGCTCAGGATTTCTACAGGACACGGAGACAATCCAAGCGTTGGCGGGACCGCTTCAAGAGTGAGTGTGATAACCCGGGATAACAGTTCCCTGATGCATGGATGCTCCCATTTCTCTAGGTGCTTTTCCGAATGCCATCCACCGGCATTGGACGTGAGAAGTCCAGGTGATTTTTTTTCTTCCTCCAGGATGACAGCACGTAATTGCTCGTTTAGCGCGTCGCTTCCTTCCCAGACGTAGCGGAAGATAGGCGAGGGAAATAGCTCGATTGATTCGACTTTCATGTAACCATCTTAAGCCGTTTCTGATAATGCACGGCCAAGATTTCTTTGTGCTGGCCTACGTCCGCTTCGCAGGGCCCTGTTTCAGTATTTCTCGGTGTAAGCCATTGTGATACGTGCAACTTAGCTGAACCAAGAACGAATTTACGGATTCTTGATCGGGAAAGTCGCCTTTTTTTAGAATTTCAAAGCCGACATGCCAATGATGCTTGTAAACTGCCGTCCATTGCGGTAACTTCGGTGCTTTGGGCTCTTAGAACGCATAATGGAGCAAGAAATATGAACGGTCTGTGGACGGCAGAGTTCGGAAGTTGTGCTGGTGTTTTCAGCGGAGGTGTGCTCGTTTTTCAGAATGGCACGATTCTGGGTGGGGATGGAGGATACTTCTATACTGGCGAATACAGCCTTACCGAAAGTGATTTTAAAGCTACGATATTACTTTCTCCCTTCATAGACGATTTCCAAAGCATATTCAAGACTGCGAATCAAAAGCTAACGTTGAGCTTAGCTGGATCGCTTCAACCCGACGGTCAAGTAATAGCTAAGGGTCATCCTGAGGAAATGAATAATCTTACATTTGGCGTGAAATTCATTAAGAAGGCTGAGTTGGCTGTAAAAAACTCCTAATGACCAATTCAGAGAAAACAAGGAAGCGTGAATTGGTGGACGACGTTCTTGCTGAATTCACAAAAAAAAGGGATGTGCTGGAGGATCTTTGCACTAAGACAAAGAGTTTGATTGAGGATTGTTTGGAAGCCGCACAGCTGCGCTACCAATCCGTACAATCTCGCATCAAGCGGCAGGACAAGTTACGCGAGAAGTACCTCGACCCAGCAAAGAATTACACCACATTGGACGACATTACGGATCAGGCAGCTCTCCGAGTAATTACATACTATGAGGATGAGGTCGACCAAGTTGCAGCGCTGATCAAGAAGGAATTCAAGCTCGATGCCGATAACTGTATTGATAAGAGAGAGAAAGAGCCAGACCGATTTGGATACCACGCATTCAACTTCGTTTGTACCCATGCTGACAAGCGAACGGCTGACGTTCAATTCAATAAATTTGCCGGCCTTCGCTTTGAAGTACAAGTTACATCTATTTTAAGTCATGCATGGTCCGAGATCGAGCATGAGTGGTACGATCTGAAGGATAACTCCTATCCAATTGATATTAGGAGGCGGTTTTCTCGCCAGGCAGCGCTTCTGGAAATCGCAGAATCAGAATTCTTAAGCCTGAGAAATCTGAAAAGAAATTTCAGCAGATCTATCGAAGTGCGGGTTGAGGCGAATGTTCAAGACCTCATCATATGTGCAGTTTCTTTGAAAACGTTTGTATTGAGAGAGCCAATTGTGACGCAAATCGATAAGGAAATTACCTCTGTTCTGGGACTCCAGCCTGCTGAAAAAATTAATAATGCCAAAGTCGAGCTCTGGTCAAACGCAGCAAAGGCGGCGGGATTAGTTACTTTACAGCGTTTACGCCAGTCTTTAATTCAGCACGAGTCGGTGGTGATCGATTATGTAAAAGGCAGTCGTGAACACTGGCGTACGCGGGCAACTGCGAAGCTATATAGCGGCGTCTGTGTCTACCATCTCTCGATGATGCTTCTTGCCAATCAGGGGCAAAAGAAACTTTCGGCAACAATGAAAGACCTAAAAATCCGATTATCCGACAGGATCATCAATGGTCAAGGGGATGTCGCTCGTCAAATCATGGCCGCGCAAAGAAACAAAGCTGGAGCTTAATTGCCGCTTCGATTTCATGATTCGCCTGGAGACCTGCCAGGAGCCCCTGCTAGAATCCCTGCGTGCAAAAACCAACGGTCCCCGATTCTATCCAGGCTCCTGCGGGCGAAGAACTCGTATTCTGATGGCGCGAGCAACTGGCTTCCAGATTTATGTCTGCCGGCCTGACGCTGACGGCAAGCCCGCATGGACGCTGAAAGCGCCGGAAGCCGAGTTATTCGACGAGCAGGGCAAGTCGATCGGCAAGCATTTTGGCGGGCCCACATGGCAGCTCAATGACGGCAGCCAGATCACCGGCAAGATGGCGGCCAAAGCCGATGCGCCTGATCCCAAGGCTATCCCTTGGCTGCTGGTGACGGTGACCGGACATTCTGGAAGGGGCAAGCTGAGTGCCGTGACATCTATCCAGCGGGTGAACACGGTGGCTGGTCTAGCACCAGAAAGCCTTGCGCCGGCTGAGTCGGAATGCTCGCCGCAGAGCGGGGAAGTGGAGTTCAAGAGCAGCTACCAGGCGGACTACTACTTTTACGCGCGCCGGTAAACCTTTCATGCATTCTTAAAAAGCGTTACTGAAAAGACAATGTCCCAAATCGGGAACCGGCCATCACCAAAAAAATCAGAATCGATTATGTTTTGACAAACATCCAACACGCTCGATAAGATACGTTTTCGCATGACCACTCTCCGCCAGATGCCGATGTGTATGAACAACTCATGTTGTTCGTGCGTCTTGTTCGGCACATCTGGCGGGTGATTTTAGAGCGGCAATAGTTTAAGCAGTTGTTGGAGCCCACTCACCAGACATGAGTGGGCTTTTTGTTTTGCAACAAATCCACGCTGAATGCAGTTTAGGAGGATCAAATCAATGGCAGATCAAGCGATACATCGGGAAGTAAAAAGAGGCCTTTCGCTGGACGGCTGGGCCGTGGGAATTGCCTTGCTGTTAGCGGCGCTCGTGAAGTTGGGCGCCTTGAAACATGTGGGATGGTAACGCATTCGATAAATTGGAGGATTTTCAATGGCAAGTACTACAGCCATACTGAGAGCAGAACCATTTCGACTCCCGCGCAGGTTTCTGGCGACGCTGCCTGGCATTGGTCTGCTGACCATTGTGGGATTAGCGGGAAAGGTCCTGGAGAAGTCGATCGCAACCTATACCAAAGCTCATCATCTGGTGGTTCCCAACATTGAATACGTTTTGTGGGCGATCCTGATTGGCCTCTTGATCTCAAACACCGTCGGCGTGGCCCAGGTTTTCAAGCCGGGAATCGCGACCTATGAATTCTGGCTCAAGACCGGCATTGTGCTGCTGGGGGCGCGCTTCCTTTTGGCGGACGTTCTAAGGTTGGGCGCGGTCAGCCTTACTCTGGTCTTGATCGAGCTTGATCCTATCGATCGGCTTCATGACGCTTCTGGGGCGGATCTTCGGGCTCAGTCCCAAGCTGACGTCTCTGCTCGCTGTCGGCAGCTCGATTTGCGGCGTTTCGGCAATTATCGCTACGAAAGGAGCCATTGAAGCGGATGACGAAGACGCGTCCTTTGCGATTGCGGCGATTCTGGCTCTGGGTGCGCTGGCGCTGTTTACGTTTCCGCCCATCGGACACTGGCTGGGAATGAGTGACCGCGTTTACGGCCTCTGGGCAGGGACTGGCGTGGACAATACGGCCGAAGCAGTAGCAGCGGGCGCGCTTTACTCTGACGCCGCCGCCAAAATTGCTGTGCTGGCTAAGACCACGCGCAACGCTATGATCGGCTTTGTGGTGCTGGGATATGCACTTTACTGGGCGGCGCGCGATGGCCGGCAGGCTGTTGGCAACAAGGCAGTGTTTCTGTGGCAGAAGTTTCCCAAGTTTGTGCTGGGATTTCTGCTGATCTCGCTGCTGGCAAGCCTGAGCCTTTTCAATAAAGATCAGGTGAACAGTCTGGCGAATCTGTCCCGATGGGCGTTTCTGCTGACGTTTGCCGGTGTCGGCCTCCGCATCAATTTCAAGGAGATGAAGAAGCAGGGAATTCGTCCGTTCATTGTGGGAGCGCTGGGCGAGGTTGTGATTGCGGCGATTACGCTGGGACTGGTGTTGGGCGCGAGCAAACTTGTGAAGCTGTAAGATGTGAAAGGCGGCCTCGTTGCGGGTTAGGCCCGCCTTGCGCGTGTTACATTTATTCCACGATGGACGCTGATCTTAAAAAGAAGCTTCAGATAAGTCTGCTGGTATTTGTTGTGATTGCTGGTATTCGTGTGGGATTCATCTTTTACGGTCGCCGAGATACCGGTGGAGGCCCCAAAAAGGTGGAGACAACATACTCATCGAACATGGATGATTATGTGACCCCGCACAAGATTTTCCCTTACAACGTGGAGTCCGCCAGGAAAGAGCTTGCCGGCAAGCCGATGTGGGTGAAGACCGGAAACATTCTGCCGTACTACCCCTTTGATGCAGCGACGCATGCCGTGAACTTTAAGCGGCAAGCTGGACTGCTGCCTCCCGTCGCCAGGTTGCAGGTTAAAGATGTGGTACTGGCCCGCGACGCGGCGCCGCCTAAAATCGGAGAGGTCACGGTTGTACAGAAAAAGATCATGGCGGTGTTTGAGATGGCAGGAGAGTCAGGGACTTTTGCCGCTGCGATTGGCTCAAATACCAGCGACGACTACACCTTCACAGCAAACGAGAATTTCTTCTTCGAGGATCCCCATCAACTCTATAAGCACTGGCCAGCCGAAACCTGGAGCGCGATTGATCAGCATCAGGCCAAGCAGGGCATGAGCGAGTTGCAGGCCAGCTTTGCGCTGGGAACCAACATGAGTGCAAGTGAAGGGGATTATGGCAATCGCACCATCGAATTTGCCAATGCCGGTAAGCCGGTGACCGTGGTTTTCGAAAAGAACAAGGCAACCAGCGTCACGCCGGGAAAAGCGCAGTAATTTCCCGATAAGTAAAAACGGCGCGAACGCGATTGGCGACGAAAAGAGTTCCTTAGCCGCCGGTTTTCCGGCTCTTTTTGGCCGGACGGTCTTCTTCTACCGGAACAGCGGCCGTGCCAGTTGAGGAGCGAATCGGTTTCTTTACTTCTGCCAGGCTCATCTTAAGCGCTTCAAGAATATCCACCACAGGCGCTTTGTGCTTGGTCTCTACAGTTTCTACGACCTGCTTTCCTTCCACCTTTGCCTGGATCATGGCCATCAGATTTTCACGATACGCATCGTGATACTTCTGTGGCTCGAATTCGGCCAGCAGGGAATCGATGAGCATCTTGGCCATGGCGAGTTCTTTGTCTTTTACGATGCTGGTATCAGTACGGAACTCTTCCACCTGGCGAATCTCGTCCGGGTAATACATGGTGTGCAGCAGAATACCTTTGGGGCCTGGGCGCAGCACGACGATATGCTCGCGGTTGTGCATAGCGATCTTGGCCACACCCACGCAGCCGCTCTGGCGCAGCGCCTCAAACAGAAGCGCATAGGGCTTTTCGCCGGCTTCATCGGGAGCCATGTAATAGGAGCTTTCAAAAAAGATGGCATCAACCTCTTCGGCCTTCACGAATTCCAGGACTTCCATGGTCTTCGCCGTTTTGGGCGCAACCTTCTTGATGTCCTCATCGTCGATGACGACGTATTTGTCCTTCTCGTACTCATAGCCCTTTACGATCTCGCTGCGCGGAATCGGCTTATCTTCAAGCTGGCAGTAAAGCACCTGCTTGACGCGGGAGTTGTCCGCTTTGTGGAGCTGGTTGAAGCCTACGGATTCGCTACGGGCTGCGCTGTACAATTTGACGGGAAGCGACAGCAGACCAAAAGTGAGATGTCCCTTCCAAACTGTGCTGGCCATTTCATGTTCTCCAGATATAAGGGCGTAGGAGTAATGAGAGCACAAAAAGCGGTGCAATACAATCTTCCGAACAGGCTATGTCACTAGAAGAATACCGGCGAAAAAGAGTCTTCTCCAAGACCCCTGAGCCTCCTGATAAGCCAAGTCGATGAGGAAGGCAACCGCTTTTTTATCCAACGACATAGCGCACGACGTCTCCACTATGACTTGAGGCTGGAAATGGATGGCGTACTCAAGTCGTGGGCGCTGCCTCACGGCCCAACTCTTGATCCGGCGATCAAGCGGCTGGCGGTGCATGTGGAAGATCACCCGCTCGATTACGGCAGTTTTGAAGGAACCATTCCCAGCGGAAATTACGGCGCCGGCAGCGTTACTCTATGGGATCGCGGAACGTATGAGTGGCTGGGGCCAAAGACGCCGGCGCAGATGTGGGAGTCAGGCGATCTGAAGCTGCGCTTTCATGGACATAAGATTGTCGGCGAGTTTGCGCTGGTCCGCACCAATCGCGCCAAAGGAAAAGACTGGCTGCTGATCAAGAAGAAGGATTTCGCCGTCCGTGAAGGCTGGGACCCTGAAGCCGATACACGCAGCGTGCTGCAAGGGACGGGAGATATTTCCTCAACGGAAGGTGCGGTCAAGGCCGAGATGCCGATGTCGCTGGAGCCGATGCTGGCAACTCTGGGCAGTACGGTGCCTTCCGGCAGCGACTGGCTCTACGAAGTGAAGTGGGACGGATATCGCGCGCTTTGCTTCATTGAAGGCGGCAAGGTGCGCATGGTGTCACGCCGAGGCACCAAGCTGGACAAACAGTTTGCTGCGGTAGCGCAGTCGCTGGGTCAGAGCGTAAAAGCCGATACGGCGGTCATTGACGGCGAAGTGGTAGCGCTCGATGACAACGGCAATCCGAGTTTCCAACGGCTGCAAAATCTGACCGGTTTCGGCACTAAACCGGCCGTCAAGGGCGCTTTGCCTGTCCTAAATTTCTTTGCCTTCGATCTGCTTTACCTCAATGGCTATGACTTGCGCAAAGCCGCTTTGATTGACCGGCGACAACTGCTGATCTCCATCCTGCTGCCCAGCGACGTGGTGCGCTACTCTGAACATTTTGTCGGCAAGGGTGACGAGCTGTTGAAAGCGGTTCGAGAGAAAGGATTGGAAGGGATCGTTGCCAAGCAGGCGCAGAGCCGATATGAATCAAAGCGGAGCGCAAGCTGGATCAAGATCAAAGTCACGTGCCAGCAGGATTTTGTGGTTTGCGGGTTCATTCTCGGTGAACGCGAACCGTTCGGCGCATTGGTGCTCGGCTATTACAAAGATAAGAAGCTGATATATGCGGGCAATGTGGGCTCGGGATTCACGCAGCAATCGCTCAAGGCGGTGGGTGAGAAGATCGAGCCGCTGATCACGAAGAAGCGGTGCTCAGCGATGTGCCGAGCGAAATCGGCGAAGTGACATGGATCAAGCCCGAGCTGGTTTGCGCTGTGAAGTTTACGTCATGGACAAAAGACGACCGCCTGCGCGCACCGGTGTTTCTGGGGATGCGGGCCGAGGTCGCACCCGAAGAGGTGGTGCGGGAAACAGGATTGTTGGCGGAGGAAACGCAGCAGGAATCGAAGCGCGAAACATTGCTGCCTGCCGATAAAGCCGAGATCACGCTCGATATCGACGGGCGTCGTTTGAAATTTACCAACCTCAACAAAGTCTTTTATCCGGCAGACGGTTACACCAAGCGCGACGTAATTAACTTTTATGCGGCGGTGGCAGACCTGCTGGTGCCGCACTTGCAGGGGCGTCCGCTTTCGCTCAAGCGATATCCCAACGGCATTGACCAGGATTATTTTTTCCAGAAAGACGCTTCGGGGTTTCCAGACTGGCTGCATCGGGAAGAACTGGCGGATGACGAGGAATCCAAAACGCGAGTGATCTGCGATGACAAAGCGTCGTTGCTATACCTGGCGAACCTCGGCTGCATTGACCAGAATCCATACATGAGCCGTATGGGATCGCTGGAACATCCTGACTTTATTCTGATCGATCTTGATCCGTATCACTGCGGCTATGACCGGATTGTTGAGGCGGCGCAGCTTGTGCGGGAAAAGCTGCGACTGATTGGCTTGACGGGATATCCCAAAACCACCGGCGGAAACGGCATGCATGTCTACGTGCCAGTGGAACCGATTTACAGTTCAGCACAGACGCGTCAGTTCGCGGAGATACTGGCACGATGGGTAGCAGCCGAACGGCCTGATCTTTTCACTACGCCGCGCACGGTTTCAGCCCGCGAGAAGGGTAAGGTTTATTTCGACTACCTGCAAAACGCCAGCGGCAAGACCATCTCTGCACCGTACGTTCTGCGCGCGTATCCCGGAGCGCCCGTAGCGACGCCGCTCAAATGGAATGAAGTTGTTCCCGGACTGAAGCCGGCGCAGTTTCATATTGCCAATGTGCTGCGACGGTTTGAGCGAGTGGGAGACTTGTTTGCGGGCGTTCTCAGCAAGCCGCAGGAGTTGGGGCCGGCGCTGGAGAGATTGGGGAAGGCGATGGGATAGGCGTGAAAGAGCAACGCGGCATGGCTATATTCGCTATTGTTTTGTGGGCGAAGATAAGATAAATTTAAATTTGGAAAACGGAATGTGAGGTGAGAGATATGGAAATCATGTTTGCGATGAAGTTGAAAGAAGATGGAAAGACAGTCCGGATGGAGATGTTGTGCACGGAGTGCCGGGGAGAGCTGGAGATGGCCGCCGACGGGCGGACGGTCCGATTCAGATGCCGGAAACATGGGGAACTGGGCACACTTACGGCAGAGCAGTTCGCCGATGGCGTGCGGCAGGCGCAGGAGAAAGCCGCTGGGCAGTATGGCCTGGATAAACCTGTGGGAATGAAACTTGTACCGGCCGAGCCTACGGTTCACTAGCCAGGATGGTCAGGAGCATCCGTGGTGAAAAGAACTGGGGCTAAGAGATCGTTGCAGAGCCGGATCATGCGTAAGCCCGCGAACCTGATATAACTCATCTGATGTTCGCCTCACGCACGAACTGGAATTTGAAACCCAATCGGCTGGCGGAAGCGCTGGAGCAGCAGAAAGCCAGTGGTCGACGCCTGCTTGATCTGAGCGCGTCGAATCCCACGGAATGTGGATTCAAGTATGACGCGCCGGCTATTATGCGCGCACTCTGCGCTCCCGCATCGCTGCAATATCATCCTGACCCAAAGGGCCTGAAATCGGCCCGGCAGGCTGTGTGCGATTACTATGTGGAGCACGGCGAGCGCGTTGCCATCGACGATCTGGTCCTGACTGCCAGCACTAGCGAAGCTTACTCTTTTATCTTTCGGCTGCTGTGCAATCCCGATGACGAGCTCCTGATTCCCACCCCCGGCTATCCGCTCTTTGATTTCCTGGCCGATGTGAATGACGTAAAGCTGACGCGTTATCCGCTTTTCTACGACCATGGCTGGCACATCGACATGCATGCCCTCAAGCAGGCAATCACGCCGCGCACACGGGGGATCATTGTCGTTCATCCCAATAACCCGACAGGGCATTTCACCAAAGCGGAGGAAGCTGCGCAGCTCAACCAGATTTGCTCCGCCAACAAGATGGCTATCATCGCCGATGAAGTCTTTCTTGATTTCTCCGTCGGCGCTGGCGCAAAAGAGCTTTGTCGCGAATACCGGTGCGTTGACGTTCACCATGAGCGGCATCTCCAAAATTTCCGGCTTGCCACAGATGAAGCTTGCATGGCTCGCAGTCAGCGGGCCTGAGGACTTGAAAAGGGAAGCGATGGCAAGGTTGGAGATGATCGCCGACACTTATCTCTCTTTGAATGCGCCTATTCAGCTGGCCGCGCCGGTTTTATTGCAGCAGCGCAAACAGTTTCAGCAGCAGCTGATGTCCCGCGTGCGGGCCAATCTCGCGGAGTTTGATGCGCAACTCGCAGGAAACCAGCAAGTGAACCGACTGATTGGTTGAAGGCGGTTGGTACGCGGTTCTTCGCATTCCCGCTATGCGGCCGGATGAAGAGTTGGCAATTGAGCTGCTACAGAAGCACGGCGTCTATCTGCATCCAGGGCACTTCTACGATTTTCCCGAGGATGGCTATCTGGTGGTGAGCCTGATTACGCCGGAGCAGGATTTCCACGAAGGGATGGGACGGATATTGTCGGCCGTGTAGGTCCTTTTTCTATCATCCCGAGCGCAGTGAGGGAACCCTATTGCCACAAGGATGGGTTTGCCGCGAATTAACGCGAAGATCCACTTATCGGCTTTGATTCAATTCGTGTTCATTCGCGTGCATTCGCGGCTGATTCTTCGCAGTAGGGGAATGTTAATCAAATCACGCTCGTGCGCAACGTCATGTCGCCTACACCCACATGGGCATGCAACCGGTATTTCCCCGGCCCCGCTGTCCTGAACGATTGCCGCAGTCTGGTCTTGGTGGTTTTAAACAAAGGAGCATACACATCGCCAATGCGAACAGAAAAATCTGCCTGAGCATAGTCCTGAGGACGGAGAGAATTCAACTCCAGATTGCCGGCAACAATCTCTATATCTTTGTTGCCCTCAACATCGCCGATGCTGAGTCCGCCGGCGCTCATGCGCACGCGTAGATCGGTCTTGCGCGGGACTTCTATCACGGCGTGAAAATTTGATTTTGGTCCGGCAATCTTGATGTGGTTCTGCCCATGTCCGGAGTCGATCTGAACGCTGATCTGGCGCGGCGCGCCGCTATTGCCTTCATCGTACACAACGGCAATGCTGTCAGAGGCGCTGGCCACAATCTGGTAATCGCCGGAACCAAGTTCTATCTCGAGTGGCCAGTTTGGGTCTGGGCGGAGCTCATAGCGTTTTTCATGGCTGGTCTGTCCCCAGGTTAGGGACGCGGATAGCGCGAGTAAGAAAGGCAGGAGTCTTTTCATACACGCCTCCTTGCGTTGTATATACGCCGGAAGAACGAAAAAGGTTCCTGGAAGTTGCAGACTTATTTTGTCGGTTGGCTTGTTGCAGTCGATGCCGATTGCCGCAGCTTGTACCGCTGGATCTTTCCCGTCGCCGTCTTAGGAAGCTCCGGCACCACCTGGAATACCTGCGGACATTTATACGAGGCAAGCCTGTTCAGCACATGCTGGCGAATCTCTTCAATCGTTTGCGGGGTATTGTTCGCGCCCTGCTTTAGCACTACGTAGGCTGCAGGTTTTACCAGATTGTTGCCGTCCGCGTTGCCAATGGCTGCTGCCTCCTGCACCATCGGATGCTCCATAAGAACATTCTCAATTTCTATTGGGCTTACCCACATGCCCTTGACCTTCATCATGTCGTCATTGCGGCCTACGTACCAGTAATAGCCATCCGGATCGCGATAGTATTTGTCGCCGGTGCGGATCCAGTGCCCCTGAATGGTCTCTTTTGTCTTCTCGTGCTGGTTCCAGTAATACGCGCAGACTGAATCCCCCTTAATCAAAAGGCTGCCGACCTCGCCGTCAGGGAGGTCGTTGCCGTTTTCGTCCACGATGCGTGCTTCGTATCCTGGCATGATTTGCCCGCTTGATCCTGGTCGCACCGCTCCCGGACGGTTGGCGATGAACATGTGCAACGCCTCGGTTGATCCAATGGCATCCAGAATCTCAACGTTAAAGCGTTCCTTGAAGCGATGGAATAGCGTTGCAGCCAGCGCCTCACCGGCGGAAACCCCGTAACGCACGCTGGAAAGATCAAAGTCCGGACCGCCTTCACGCTGATAAGAGAGCAACGTTGAATAGTTTGAAGGCACGGAAAAAAATAGCGTGGGCTTGTGCTTTTCAATCACGGAAAAGATGTTCGGCGGTGAAGGCGATCCCGGCCAGAGAATGCTCGTAGCGCCCACCGAGAGGGAAAAATAAAGTCCATTGCCCAGGCCGTAGGCAAAGAACAGTTTGGCCACGCTGAAAAAGCGGTCGTTTTCTGTGATCTTCAGAATGTTTTTGGCGTACAGCTCGGCGCATACCACCATGTCATGATGCAGATGCACGCAGCCTTTGGGGAAGCCGGTGCTGCCTGAAGAGTACAGCCAGAACGCGGCATCATCCTTGGTCGTCGGCTCGGCCTCAAGCTCAGGCGAAGCTTGCCATCGAGAAGCTGCTGTAGTGATTCCATACCCTCCGGCGCGTTGCCAAAGACAACAATCGTCTTCAGGTAGCGGAGTTTTTTGCGATCAATGGCCTCTATCTGCGGCACTAGCGCTTCACTCACAATCAGCACACGCACGCGCGAATCATTCAGTATGTATTCATATTCGCCCGGCTTCAAAAGCGTGTTGATTGGGATGGGAACGGCGCCGATCTTGATAGCGCCAAAGAAGCAGTAAGGAAATTCCGGTGTGTCCAGCAGCAGCAGACCCACGCGCTCCTCTGGGCGAATACCTAGCTTTTTGAGCGCATTGCCGGCTCGGTTCACCCGTTCGAAGAGCTGCCGGTAGCTCACACGTTCGTCGCCGCATTCATAGGCAATTCTTTCACCCCGGCCTTCAGAAATGTGGCGATCAACAAAATGGGCGGCTACGTTAAAAATCGTCGGCAGTTGGACGGATTTCATCGGATCCATGGGCGGAATTGAGAAATCTCCGAGAGTTAAACTTTGCAGTATCAGCGGCTTGGATTTATACGGCCGGTCCAGATGCCCTTAATAATATCCGGAACTTATAGCTCTTCCTAGCCGTAACTATTGCCAGCCGGGAAGTGCAAAGCGTGATAATTTTGCGATTCCGGTTAATAACAGGGTTCTTCTCTCGTCTGACATCTTGAGAGGAGCACCGTACTAAATTGCAGGCCACAATGCAAATAGCGCAGGCGAATATGGCAGTCATGGCCGGAGACAGTTTCAGTCCGGGGCTGGAACATATATTTCTGGAGCACAAAGACCTCGTTTACCGGGCGGCCTACCGCGTTACCGGCAATGCGAGCGACGCAGAAGATGTGTTGCAAACCGTCTTTCTGCGGCTGGTGCGACTGGAGCAATTTCCGGAAATTTCCAACCTGCCGGGCTATCTGCACCGATCCGCGGTGAATGCGTCTCTGGACTTGTTGCGCGGGAAAAAAGAAACTTTTTCTCTGGATGAAGACCCGAACCAGACTGAAGTGGTGTCAACAGATCATGGCCCCTATTCGGCTGAACTCCGGGACTGGTTGCGCCATGCTCTGGCGAAACTGAATCCACGCTGGGCGGAAATGTTTGTGCTTCGATTTATAGAGGATTACAGCAATCGTGAAATAGCCGGACTTATGAATACATCGGCTGCGGTAGTTGCTGTGGTGCTGCATCGTACGCGTGCTCAACTCAAAAAGGATTTTAAAGGACTGACGAGAGGTACACGATGAAGCCCGACAAAAAGAATCGCGCCATCAACCCAGGCGAACAGCTCGACCATGCGCTTAACGCCCTGCGCGCCGAGCAACCTGATCAAGAGTCCATGAACGCCGCCGGGGAGCGCGTGTGGCAGCGCGTTAGCCAGGAGGCTGCTTTTCCTTCCGCCGCGCAGGTAGTTTCCATCCGCGGATGTGAAGACGTTCGCGCATTGCTGCCGCAGTATCGCACTGGAAAGCTCGCGCCGGCACGCGCATTGCTGGTTGAATCCCATCTGCATGAATGTGTCTCTTGCCGTCGTGAGGCTGAGACCGGCAAACGCCAGCGCAGCGCCTTAGCGACGTGGAAGCAGGAGCTTCCACAGGTAGCAAATACCGGCTTCCGCTGGGTAGGTGTGGCTGCTGCAATCGTTATTCTTGCCGTTGCAACTTACTTCGTGCAGGACAAATTCTTCTCCGGCCCTCAAGGTATGCGCGCCCGCGTGGAATCGCTGAACGGTGTGCTGACTCGCGTCGGCTATAGCGGCGACCAGTCGCTTAAAGTAGGCGATGAAGTCACTGAAGGCCAGATGGTGCGCACCGGCGGCGGGTCACACGCCATGCTTCGCCTGCGCGATGGCTCGGTTGTAGAGATGAATGAGCGCGCCGAGTTCGGCGTTTCCATGGGCCGCAAAGACACTACCATCCAGCTCGTGCGGGGAAATGTCATCATTCAAGCGGCCAAGCGCGCCAGCGGACATCTTTATGTGGCTGCACGTGATTGCCGCGTCTCGGTTACAGGCACTGTTTTCTCGGTCAATGCCGGAATGAAAGGTTCGCGTGTCTCCGTCATCGAGGGCGAAGTGCGCGTGGCTGAAGCTGGAGCAGAGAAGGTGCTGCATTCCGGCGATCAGCTCACTACGAATGCAAGTCTGGGAACGGTTCCGGTAAAGCAGGAAATTGCCTGGAGCCAGAACCTGGATAAACATCTGGCATTGCTGGCGGAGTTTGCTCACTTGAGCAACAAGCTGGAATCGGTACAGATGCCGGGCTTGCGCTATAAGAGCAATGTGCTGGCCACGCTACCTGCAAATACCGTTGTCTTTGCCGGCATTCCCAACCTCGGCGACGCAGTCCAGCAAGCCAATAAACTGTTCCAGCAGGAATTGCAGGAGTCTGCTGTGCTGCGCGAATGGTGGCAGCAGGTGCAGGCAGGTAAGAAGAATGGGCCGGAATTTGACGAGATAATTAATTACGTTCACGATCTCGGCCAATATCTGGGTGACGAAATCGTTTTCTCCGTCGCGCTCAACGGGCACGATGGCCAACCTCTGGTGGTTGCCCAGGTGCAGCATGCCGGCCTGAAGCAATTCATCGAGCAGGAAGCGGCGAAGTATGCCGACACGAAGGGACACATACGGTCGTCGATGAACAAGAGCTGAATCAACTTTCAGCGTCAGCAGGGTAAGCAGCTTCTGATCCTGGTCCGCTCTGATTTTGTTGCGGCGGCCGGCGATGCTGCCACGCTCAAACAATTTGTTGCCGGATTGAACTCCGGTGGCGGCGGTTTTGCAGGAACATCGTTTGGACAGCGGCTGGCTGCGCAGTATAAGAACGGCGCAGAAATTCTGTTCGGCGCGAACCTGGCGGAGATGACTTCTTTGCACCGTCCACACAATCCAGAACAAAACTCGCACTTTGCTCTAACCGGCCTCACAGACGTTGAATACCTGATCGCTGAACGCAAGGGGAGCGGGGCGCAGGTCCAGAACCACGCGCAACTTACGTTTGTAAACCAGCGTCGCGGACTGGCCTCATGGCTGGCGGCTCCGGCTCCAATCGGCGGCCTGGACTTTGTCTCCACGGATGCGGGCGCAGTGGCGGCTTTCATCTCAAAGAACCCCGCAGACATGCTGGACGATGTTTTGAATATAGCCAATGCTTCCGGCAAGGACGCTTCAGCAAAGCTTGCGGAGGGCGAGTCTGAGTTGAAGATTCAGTTTCATCGAGACCTGGCCGACACATTAGGCGGCGAAGTTACGATCGCGCTGGATGGCCCAATCCTTCCTACGCCCTCATGGAAGATTGTGGCTGAGGTAAAAGACCCTGGCCGCTTGCAATCCACCATCCAGCAATTGGTTACCGATGTAAACGACCATGTTAAAGGCGAGCATCCTGGCTTGGCGCTGGATCAGGAAACAACGAACGGGCTGACCTTCTACACAATCCGCCACCTGGATGCAACAAAACCATTCGAGCTTACGTATACATTTACTGACGGATACATGATTCTTGGTCCAAGCAGGGCGCTGGTTATGAACGCAATTGCCATTCACCAAAACGGAAACTCGTTGGCACACTCGGCGGATTTCCGCGCGCTTGTTGCCCCAGGACGAACAGGCAAACGTTTCCGCGGTGCTCTACCAGAATTTGGCGCCAGTGATCCAGCCGATTGCCCAACAGCTTAGCGCTTCGCAATTGCAGTCACTAAAGCAGATTGCAGCGGAGACCAAACCGAGCGTAGTCTGCGCTTATGGTGAAAGCAATGCCATCCGCGTGGCCAGCAGCAGCCGGCTCTTCGGCTTTGACTTGAATACACTGGCTCTTACCACGTTGATGAATGTGGTGCAGCCTTCACGAGCGCATGGAGCGTTTTCCCACTAGGTAAGAGGCCGGATGCCTGCAACTATTGAAATGCAAAACCTGACGGTGCAGCTGGGCAGCAGGATCATCCTGAACCAGTTGAACGGCGCGCTGTCAGGTCGTTGTATTGGACTGCTGGGCCCGAACGGCTCAGGCAAATCAACACTTGATCAACACGCTGCTGGGATTTTACGAGCCTATTGCCGGCGCGGCCCGCATCTTTGGCAAGGAAGTTAAAAGCAATCTGCGCGAACTGCGCGCCATGATCGGCTACATGCCGGAAAGCGACGCTTTTATCGCCGATATGACCGGCGTCCGTTTTGTGCGCTACATGGCCGAACTGTCTGGGCTGCCGAGCGGTGAAGCCATGGAACGCGCGCACGAAGCGTTTTTCTATGTTGGTCTGGGTGAGGCGCGTTATCGCAAGCTGGGGACTTACTCATTGGGTATGAAGCAATTGGCCAAGCTGGCGCAGGCCATCGCGCATGGGCCAAAGCTGGTACTGCTGGACGAACCAACCAACGGCCTCGATCCTGAAGCGCGCATTCGCATGCTGCAACTGGTGCGCGAAATTCGCGACACAGGCGAGGTCAGCGTGCTGATTTCTTCGCACCTGCTGCGCGACATTGAAGAATGCTGCGACCAGGTATTGATCCTGAAAGAGGGGCGGATCGCGGCGCTGTGCAATCTGGAAGAAGAGCGCAAGGCCAACCTGAAATTTTTGGAGCTTGAAGTCACGCAGGGCAATGGATTTCTGGAATCGGTACGCGGCCTCGGTTGTGAGTGCGCCAGCTTTGGCGCGGGACGCGTACGCATTGTTCTGCCGGACAACATCGATCTACGCCAGATTTACCGCACCGCCGCAGAGCATGACGTACAGATCCGCCGCATGAACTATCGGAGAGACACGTTGGAAGACATCTTCCTGAAAGCCATGGCCGGAACTCCGCAGGCAGCTTCAGTTCAACAAGGGAGCGCCAATGGCCGTCTATAAACGCACATACAAGGCTTACCATGGACAGCTAACGCCTGCGTGGTCGCGCTTTACCGTGCTGTCGCGGTACGGCCTCTCGACGCTGTTCAATTCCCGGCCATTCACTGCATACACGGTTTTGTGCTTTCTGCCATTTTTGGTCGGACTGGCTTATATCTATATCATCCACAGCGCCGCTGCTCAGGCCGTGCTGGGCGTAGGCAAGACAATACCTGGGACTGTTAACAATGTCTGGTTTCTTACATTTCTTGGCGTTGAAGTGGCTATGGGATTCATTCTTGCCGCCTGGGGCGGCCCCGGAATGATTACCAAGGATTTTGCCAACCACTCGGTGCAACTGTATCTCAGCCGGCCTATCTCACGAACTGAATATCTATTCGGCAAGATTTCTGTTCTGGCTGCGCTACTCTCCTGCACTACATGGATTCCCGCCCTCCTGCTGTTCTTTGTGAAGGCTGAACTTCAAGGACATGGCTGGCTATGGGAGAACCTCTGGATGGCCGGAGCCATTCTGGTTGCCTGTCTGATCTGGATCGCGGTGATCTCACTGGTATCGATGGCAGTTGCTGTCTGGGTGAAGTGGCGGATTGCCGCTACCGCGCTCATGCTGGGAATTTTCTTCCTGCTGCCGGCGCTTGGAGCGGTCCTTGATGCTATCTTGCGCACCCAGTGGGGCAGCCTGATCAACATTACCCACATGATGTCCATTGTCTGGGCGCACCTGTTCCGGCTGAAAGCGATTGAGCGTCACTCTTCTGGCTTTGACGTGGTGCCGCTGTGGGCTGCCTGGGCGTCTCTGCTTACAACCTGTGTCGCTTGTTTCTGGCTGCTGGATCGCAAGCTGCGTGCGCGGGAGGTAGAGCGCTCATGACCACCACCAACAGCAGCATCGTTTTTGAGAATGTCTCGAAGTTTTACGGCGAGGTTCTGGGTGTAAACCGAGTGAATCTCTCGCTGCCTCCAGGCGTTACAAGCCTGGTCGGCCCGAACGGCTCCGGCAAGACCACGCTCATGAACCTTGTTACTGGGCTCGTCCGCCCAACGCAAGGCCGTGTCAGCGTGCTTGGACTGACTCCAGACGAACCGGAAGAATTCTTCCGCCACGTAGGATATTGCACGCAGTTCGATTCCTTCCCCAAGGGCGTGACCGGATTCGAATTCATCCAGCAGTCATTGCGGCTGCGCGGAGTCAACGGTGCTGACGCTGCACGACTGACGACGGAAGCAATTGATCGTGTCACCATGGGCGACGCTGCCCATCGTCGCGTTGCTGGATACAGTAAAGGCATGCGTCAGCGCATTCGGTTGGCCCAAGCTATTGCTCATCATCCCACGGTGCTTGTGCTCGATGAGCCGCTCAACGGACTTGATCCCATGGCCCGCTCGGAATCCATCGCGCTGTTTGAAGCGCTGGGAAAGCAAGGCTTGCACGTGATTATCTCCAGCCACGTGCTGCATGAAGTCGACAAGATTTCTGACCAGGTTGTACTGATGAGCTATGGCTATGTGGTGGCGGAAGGCCAGATTCATGGCGTCCGTACCGAAGTAAAAGAACACCCCATGCAGATTCTTGTGCGCTGTGCTCAGCCGGGTCTGCTCGCTTCACGGTTGTTTGCGCAGGACCACGTAGTGGAAGCAAAGTTGAACAAAGATGGCAAAGGCGTGCTGGTGCGCACCAAGGATGCCGACCAGTTTTACCAGCTTCTCAACAAGATAGTGGTGGAAGACAATTTTGCCGTGGATACAGTCGCGCCCAATGATGACGACGTTAACTCTGTCTATCAATATCTGATTGGCAGCGGAGGAGGCACCGTATGAGCTCAGCAGCCATCGCGCGTCCGCGCAGATCATTCCGCGAACTTCCGTGGCAGTTGTGGGCCTCACAACTCGCGGCCCTTCTGCGAATTGAGATCAAAAAGACGCTCTGGATGCGCCGCAGCATATGGATTTACCTGCTCGCGTTTGCTCCAACACTGATGTTTGGTATCCACGCGCTTACCAGCCCCATGGGACGCAATTGCAGCATTGAAGAAGACACGCGCGTCCTGGCCTATACATTCCAGATATTTTATTTGCGCGTCGGAATTTTCTTTGGCTGCATGGGACTGTTCACATGGTTGTTCCGCGGTGAGGTGGTGGAGAAGAGTCTGCACTATTACTTTTTGTCTCCCCTGCGGCGTGAGTTGCTGGTAGCAGGGAAGTTTCTGGCCGGTTTGATCACAACGTCACTGATCTTTGGCGCTTCGGTGCTGCTCTGTTTCACCTTCGTCTATGGACATTTTGGCGCGCCGGGCCGGGCGTTTGTATTCAATGGTCCTGGCCTTGGACAGCTAGGCTCTTATTTGCTTGTGACGGTGTTTGCGTGCCTGGGATTCGGTTCGATTTTTCTGGCGCTAAGCTTGATCTTTAAGAACCCGATCATCCCGGGAGTCGTGGTGTTGCTGTGGGAATCGTTTCATGCCGTTGCGCCCTCGCTGCTGCAGAAGTTCAGCGTTACGTTTTACCTGAAGCAGCTTTCGCCGGTCACGATTCCGCCTGACGGCCTGATGGCCTTATTCACGGTCATGGCTGAGCCGGTTTCACCCTGGCTGGCGATTCCGGGCTTACTGGTGCTGAGCGCCGCAATTCTGGTCTTCGCCGCCTATCGCATCCGGCAGACGGAAATCAGCTATCTGGCGGACTAGGGTTGCAAAGCCAACTCATGTAAGGCGTATTGCCATCGGATTTGAGAGTAGTTGTTCGCTGGAGTAATCTATCCACGTGGTTCCAGAGTGAGGTTCGCTATGTCACTTCGCACTACTGTCGTCGTTGTCCTCGCCCTTTTCGCCAGCGCAGCTCTCTGCGCCCAACAGCAAGCCCAGGGGCCTCCACCGCAGACGCCTCGCCAGGCCCTGATTGAAATGATTAGTGGTGGACAGGAAGGCGCAATGAAACATCTCACTGTCGAGATGCAGAAGAGTCTGCAGGCAGACGGCAAGAACAATTCTGCGCCGCAACTCGCTGCTTTTGATCAGATAAGAGCTGCGTCCTCAGACTTTCAGGTCTTTGAGACCGGGCAGGTATTGCTTAGCGCCAATGATCCCAAGAGCAATGAGAAATTTGAGGTACATGTCGATAGCGACGATCTAAGCGGCGATACCGACAATATGGATATTTCATTTCACCAGTTCCGCGACGGCGTGGAACAGGACATTCCTTATGCGGCAATGCTCTCGCGTTTTACCGTCGGGATGAAGCGCCAAGCCAATATCTGGCGTCTGAATGAGATATCCATCAACATCAAGGTTCCACTCGGCGATCCCAAGCTGTTGGAGAAGTTTGGCAACGGCATGGGGACAGGGATGTGGGGCGGCAAAGTCGCTCTGGGTTCAGCCAGCAAGCCCGAAAAACCCAGAGAGATGCCGCCTAGAGAAGCAGTTATGATGCTGGGCTTTGCGGAAGCGACCTTTGCCCGCAGTCATCCTGAAATCGGATTTACCTGCACACTAGCTGACCTAGCTAAGCCCAATCTGATGAATCTGGACCCACATATTTTCAGCGGTGAACCGTACAACGGTTACAAATTCACTTTGAGCGGATGCCAGGACAAACCGTCTGGAAGTTTTCGCCTGATCGCGGAAGCTGTTTCGCCGACAACGAAGGCCAAAGCCTACTGCACAGATGCAACAAACAATGTCCGCAGCAGCGACGACGGGTTAGGATCGAGCTGTCTGGCCTCAGGTAAACCAGCAACATTCGGTGCAGAAGAGGGAAGCGTTGGTTGGGATCCAATTCATCTAACAAGTAAGCCGACATCCAAGTAGGCTCACTTCTGCAAAAACGGATTGGTCTGTCGCTCTTCCCCGATGGTCGTGAGCGGCCCGTGTCCGGGTACGACTTCTATCTCATCAGGCAGGGCAAGGACCTGCGTATGCAGTGAGCGCATGATTTTGTCCATTGATCCACCAGGAAGGTCTGTGCGTCCAATGCTGCCGGCAAAAAGCGTGTCGCCGGCGATCAGCTTTTTTTCTTCCGGGAAATAAACGCAGATGCTGCCTTCGGTGTGTCCCGGCGTGTGGATTACGCTCGAAGATATGTCGCCAATCTTCAGCACGCGCCCCTGGCCAATCGTCTCATCCACCTGAACGTCGCCGGGCGGCCGCATGCCGATCCATGCTGCCTGCATATCCAGCATCTTCAGCAGGGCATAGTCATTCTGGTTCATCAGAATGGGAGCGCCTGTCGCCGCCTTCAGCTTCATTGCCCCGCCCACGTGATCAATATGCGCATGGGTGATCACAATCTGCTTGAGCGTGAGATTTTCCTGGCGCAATATTTTCAGAATTCCTTCAATCTGGTCGCCGGGATCAATAACCATGGCCTCATGGGTCTTCTCGTCGCCAATAACAGAACAATTGCACTGGAGCGGGCCCACGGGAAAGATTTTATGGATCATAACAATATGCTAATCGATGGGCTGTTCAGCGGCCACTTTCAACGAGGCTGCGATGAAAAAAGTAGTCAGGAGGGAAGCGGGATAGGAAAGCAAAAGCCGCCCACAGGCGGCTTTGCTGAAAATTAGACCTCGGCTACTTCTTCGGAGTTTCGACCGGTGTCGGAATTCTGTCCATCACTGAAGATGAACCGTGCAGACTGGTGATATAAGTCAGCGCCATCGACGTAATCATGAAGATAATGGCGCACCAGGTGGTCAGGCGGGAAAAGACAGTGGCCGTGCCGCGCGGGCCGAATGCGGTCTGGCTGCCCATGCCGCCAAAGGTGGCCGCGATATCGGCGCTCTTGCCGTGTTGTAACAGCACCACCACAATCAGTACCGCGCAAACAATCACATGAACAATAGTTATTAAAACGCTAAGCATCTGTTGATTGAAAGTCCTTTCAAAACTTGGTGCGGAAGGGGGGATTTGAACCCCCACGCCTTTCGGCGCCACCCCCTCAAGATGGTGTGTCTGCCAGTTCCACCACTTCCGCTCTGGGCCTGTTTGCACCCATGAGCGCGAACGCCGGATGGGAGAAAAAGGGAATAACAATTATAACAAACTTAGTTTTTCTGAACCAGAGTATGTCGATGACCAGCAATACTCCAAGCGGATGATGTATGCTGAATTGCCCATGAAAAAGCCTTCTCTTGCCCTCATTTTTACGTTCATTTTGGCCTCAACTGCAGTCTCTTTTGCCCAGGCCGATGTGCCATCTAGCCAAAAGGCAACCGCCGACCGTGAGAGGGAAGCTCCGCCACAGTTCTTTTTTGTCCTGTTGAAGCGTCCGGCCAATGCGCCACAAATGAGCAAAGAAGATGGCGACAAGCTTCAAGAAGCGCATATGGCGAATATCCGCAAACTGCATGAAGAGCACAAACTGGTCATTGCTGGGCCATTCATGGATGATGGCGTGCTCCGCGGCATCTTTGTCATGAAAGCTGCTTCGCTCGATCAGGCAAAAGAATGGGCGAACTCTGATCCAGCCATCAAAGCCGGCCGTCTTGAGGCTGAGATCCATGGACCCTGGATGATCAGGCCGCAGGGCATTCATGAAACCGATACGCCCAATACGCTGGAAAAATATTCGCTGCTGCTGGTCCATCAAGGTGACAAGTGGGATCCTAAATCTCCCGTTCTTCAGGATGTCGTGAAGCAGCACCTGCCTTACCTCATGGGCCTAATGCAGCAAGGGAAGCTTGCCTTGGCCGGCCCTTTCCACGACGATGGCGAACTCAAAGGAATCTTCATTTATTCCGTTCCGATGGAAGAAGCGATGAAGCTGGAAGCGGAAGATCCCATGGTGAAGACTGGATTCTTCAAAATTGAAGGCCATCCGTGGGCCACTGCCAAAGGCGTGCTGGCAGCAGGGCAGCCGATGCAATAAGGTTGGCGTGAACTGCCTGCTCCGAACCATAAATTCTTACCACTACCTCAAATTCATATCCGGAATAGCAGTTACTGACTTCAGCTTTTTACGGATAAGGAATCCCCAACAATTTATTACACCCCACTTGCCTCTGCGCTGCGAGTACTATGAACGCTGATGTATTCCGAGGGGGCCTTGCTGATGTGCCGTGGCTTCCATAAACCTTAGAGTGGATCTCATTGAACATGAAGACGACTGCTAAGGACGACGCAGAACGCTTTCAAACGGGTGCGCATAAGTATGCGGCCTATCTCGAATCGCCCGAAGGACGATTACGCTCCGACTTGTCCTTTGCCAACCTGGAGGAGTTTCTTCCGCCTCAGCCGGTGAAGGGCTCATTGTCTGCACTTGATCTCGGGGGTGGCACAGGCGCTGCGGCGGTTCGTCTGGCGCGACTTGGCATTCAAGTCACGCTACTGGATTCGTCCACGGAGATGCTGGATATGGCGCAGCGCGCGGCGCGCGAAGCCGGGGTCACCGCAATGCTCGCATTGAAACATGGCGACGTTGCCCAGCTTGCGAACCTGTTCAACGCCGGATCATTCGATGTAATTCTCTGCCATAACATTCTGGAATACGTTGACGACCCGGGCGCCGTGTTGCGCGACGCGGCTCGCCTGTTGCGAGATTCGTCGGCGTTACTCTCCGTGGTGGTGCGCAACCAGGCAGGAGAAGTATTAAAGGCGGCCATTCAATCGGGCGATCTGGCTGCCGCAGAAAGGAACCTCACCGCCGAGTGGGGACAGGAGTCTCTTTACGGCGGTAAGGTGAGGCTTTTTACGGGGCGTTGCGTGGAAGACATGCTGAGTGCAGCCTCGCTCGCAATCACGGCCGAGAGGGGCGTGCGAGTTCTGGCAGACTATTTGCCTTCGAAGATTTCGCGCAGCGATGACTACCAGCGGATTTTTGATTTGGAGTGTAAACTGGGCAGTCGACGCGAGTTTGTTGGAGTCGCGCGCTACATGCAGCATCTGGCCCGGCGCGCAGGTCCCGTAGCGAAGAACGATGTATGAACAACGCCGCAGACCAACCTTCATCCATGAGGGCTTCATCCATGGGATCCAGCTCAGCAGCCCCAGGTAGCGGCATCTCACTGGGGCTTGGCCTTACCAACGAGTGTAACCTGAGCTGCGCCTTCTGCTACCGTGATCCGAGTCGGACAGATCGTCTCTCCCTGGACCAGGTGAAATCTGTGATGGAATGCCTGCCCATCCGCTCAGTGAATCTGGGCACGGGCGAGAATGGGATGCATCCTGAATTCAAATCCATTCTGGAATATCTGCAATCGCAGCCGGCCAAGATCACTATCACTTCAAACGGCCACAGCGTCGCCGTTCTGGAAGACGACGAGTTGCGCACATTTCACGATGTCGAGTTTTCCCTCGACTATCCGAGCGAAGCAGAGCAGGACGCGCAACGCGGACCGGGCAACTGGGCTCTTGTTCATGAACAAGCAACTCGCTGCTTGCGGCTGGGAGTACCGGTCACCATCATCGCCGTCATGATGAAATCCAATTACCTTAAACTGGCTGAGGTGGCGCGCGTCGCGAAAAGATTCCATGCTCCCTTGCGAGTCAACGTTTATCAATCAGTACGCTCTGATATCTACGCGCTCACGTACGAGCAGTACTGGGAAGGCTTTCGTGCGCTGTTTGCGGAAACGGACGTGATTGCCATCGGCGAGCCGCTGGTGCGCGCGATGGCGGGATTGCCGCCGCGGACCGGCGGATGCGGCATCAGCACAGTGCGTGTGACTCCACGCGGCACCACTCAGCCGTGTGTTTATTGGCCGGGGAAGGGAGAACCTTTACCCGAGTTGGCACGATTAGGCTCAAGAGTGATCGAAACTAGTCCATTCCTTGAGGCGCGGTCCTTGCCTCCTGCCTGCCAGCCTTGCGAGTTCCGTGACGCGTGTCATGGTGGTTGCGCGGGACGACGTCGCCTGCAAGGTGCGCTTCTGGAACCTGACTTTTACTGTCCTGTGACTCGTGGGCAGACGCAAAAACTGGACATCACGATGGCCGCCGCTCGGGACCTTCCTAAAGGAGAGAGTTCCTGCACCACCATCGTGATGGCGCGGAGTTGAACATGAGACGTCTTGTCCCCGCACGCAAAATGGCCAACCTGTCATTCGCCGCGATTATTTTCGTACTGGCGCCGTTGGCTCTTACTTTTTCCCATCGCGTGCTCTCGCCGGGTTGGGCTCAAACAGGCACCACAACGAATGCTCAGCCTGCGCCGCGCAAGACGAGTCCACCCTACACCGGGGATCTGTCTATTTTTGAAGATAAAGAACGGGACAAGAAACTACAGGTCGAACGCGTGATGGACATTCTGGGCATTAAAGAAGGCACCCATGTAGCCGATATCGGGGCGGGCTCAGGCTGGTTTGCAGTTCGTGCGGCGAAGCGCGCGGGAAACACTGGAATAGTCTATGCCGTGGACATCAATCCAGAGTCCATTGCTTATATCGATCGGCGTACTCAGCGGGACGGCATTGGCAACGTTCACACCATCCTGAGCGAAGCAGATGATCCCAGGCTGCCGCAAAGCAGCGTTGATTCCGTACTGTTGCTGAAGACCTATCATGAGGTCGCGCACCCCGTGCTCCTGCTGGAGAACCTGCGCAGGTCTTTGCGCGGCGGAGCAAAGATCGGCATCATTGATCGCAATGGCAAGGGCGATGATCACGGCGTCTCCCGTGAAGTGGTCATACAGGAAGCCGCACAGGCCGGCTATCACTTACAAGAACAGTACGACTTTGTGAAGGGAGACGGACAAGACTATTTTCTCGTTTTCCGCGCGAACTCCGCACCTAAGTAGCCCGAGAAATCTGGCCGGAGAGATTCAGGTCACAGATTATTAACCCGATAAGGCGGATTCCTGCCACGATCCGCCCAAACCGAGCAGCTTCTGCAATTCGAAACTTAATTCCGCGAGGGAGTCCTTCGCTTGTTTATTGTGCGTTGACCTTTATCGCGCGTTGACCTTTATTGTGCGTTGACCCAGGCATCAGAGCCCGTCACCTTAACGGCCACATCTGAAAAGAAAAGGTGCAGTGGCTTGCCGTCCGCCGTGCCGTGGTGGTCCGTCGAGAGAAGGAGAGGGCCGGCCTTCTTGTAACCCTCCCACGTCGCGATGACAACGCTCGGCTTCACCTTTCCGCCGCGGCGGTAGATAAATTCTTTCACTTGGTTGTCAGGGCCGGCAAAGAGTTCCCAGGTATCGCCGGGCGTGTAGCCAATATCCGAAGGATATTTCACGATGACCTGGTCGGCAGAACCCTTGCCTATCGGCAGCTTGTGCTTGCCTTTATCTTCCACGTTGGCCCCAGTGTCCCACATGACATGAAAGGGGAAGATCAGCCAATACTGATCGTTGACGAAGCCATGATCGATTTCGTTCTTCACGTTGTCAGGCTGGCTGTTGAGCTGAGAGCGCACGTATGTAACCTTCACCGGCTTGCCCTCCTTATCTTTGCCTTCGAAGGTGACTCGGTCGGCTTTGGGCTCCCATATCCACGCCCTTGTGGCTTTGAGCCCGGGAATGTCTATGTTGAAGGTGTAGCGGATCGCCTCGATTTGTCCCCACGAATCTATACCGTAGGTCTTGGCGATTTTCTCGGCGATTGGCGGACGCGTCTGCGCCCAGGACATTGCAGTAAAAACCAGCATCCCGAAAGCCAGCATACGGATCGTCCTTACAAGGCTCGCATTTCTCATGGGTCGCTCCTCACTTAATTGAATGGACGTTGTATAGGAGGCCGGGCCAGAGCTCTAGGATGCATAAAATTACATATCGCCAGTGCGCGTAGCGAGAATCGCATTTCACAACTGGGTTTCTTCCGTGGAGTCCTGGGGCATTGCCGGTCGCAGGAACCTGCGCAACCCTATAGCTGCAACGAACACTGCCAGGGCTCCGTATTCCAGCAGCATAATCCAGCCCGGAACCAGCCACGGGCGTCCAACTCTGCGCAAATGCCAGACGTAATAAGTAGGGACAATGCTGACCGTCCAGATCATGATGGGCAGAGTCGTGGTTGATCGCAGGAACGGCAGCAGCCAGAGCAGGTACCATGGATAGACGACGGGTGCACATAACAGCGATGCTGCCATGGGCCACGCAAATGCGTCGGCAAATCCATGGTCGGCAAATCCATGATCGGCAAATCCAGGGTAAGACCACGCCGTCGATTTTCTTCTCAGCCATATCGCGAAAAGAAAGCCGATGAGCGCGGCAATCCCGACAATCACCTGTGGGGACGCCACTCGCTCGAGCGCTGCAAACACCGGATCATTGAAGCGGAAACTGTGAATGTAAGTGCCGAGCGAGCCGATTGGGACCCTTCCATTCTCCAAAAATGGTATGTAGAGGAAAGCAATCACGAGTGCCGCCAGCGCGCCGTCGAATCATGCGAACACGCTTCCAATAGAGTGGCAGCAGTACAATCGGCAGCAACTTCACTGCAACAGCAAGCCCAAACGCCAGGGCGGCGAGCGCACGCCAGCGACGTCCTAATGCGGCAATGGACACCAATAACAGCAGCACGCCAACAATATCGATGTGACCGCTGTATGCCACTTCCGTTGCCAGTAATGGGTTCCAGGCATAAGCCAGAACCCAATGTGCTCCTTGCCCACTGCGTCGCAAGATGTCCAGCAAAATCAGGACAATCGCGAAATCGCAAAGTACGAAGGCTACTTTCAACGCAAAGATAGATTCATGAACCGCCGTTACAGCACGGAAGAAGAGCTGAGCGCCCGCTGGATATGGGCTCGGCACATCCGGGTTGTTCAGCGTGCGGGTCTCAGGGGTGTGTAGCGGAGCGAGCACCGGGTCACTGGGAACCGCAATATAAGGGTTGTAGCCGAGCCTCTGCATCCGGCCGTCCCACAGATACCGGTGAATGTCATCATCTGGGCCCGGCGGCGTCAGTAGAAATGGGAGATGCCACAGAGCAGCCAACGCGAGCCCGATGACAATGACGCGACGCGGAAACTTCGGCGTGGAGAAGAGCTCACGAACCGAGAGGAGGTACGCGACGCCGGCAACCAGGAGAGGAATAATGAAAGACGGTTCGCCCATGCTGCTGAGCTTGCGTGAGCAGATCGTCAGTGCCACCAGCAGGATCGCGCCAAACCCATACACTCTGTGGGACGGCGTAATCTTCACAGGCTTCTTCACAGACTTCCTGATCGAATCCGCAGCGGAGCGACCGCCAGGTCCCACTCCTCGAACCAGGCCGCGGTGCGTGGCGCTCTTGCGGGAGCATGCCGGAGTTCGGCGGCCAACTGAATGAGGTCATTGGCTACGTCAATGTCATAAAACTGAGGCGTGAAGCCTACTGAAAGCTCAAGGGCCCGGGCTTGCGACAACAGTCTCTCAAGCGCATTCACGGTACCCATTCCATCGCCTTCGAAAAGTGCAGGATGGATCGCCTTGGCCCCGACCAGATAGTAGCCTCCGTCGTGAGTCGGTCCCACAACTACGTCGTGCGAGGTGAGGACCTCAAATGCCGCTTCCAAAATGGACGGCGGCAGGTGGGGGCTGTCACTGTTGAACGCGATGATGCGCTGCCGGCTGCCGTTCGCGAAATGTGCAAACACTGATGTGAGGCCGGCCGCCAGACCATCACCTTTCTGGGCCACCACCTGCACCTGGTCATCAACCACGGATACCAGTTCGTTGACGTCACCGCCAGGACACATCATGGCAACGTGAACAGTGCCCAGCGATCGTGCCAGCGCGATCGTATCGTCCAGAAGACAGCGGTAAAACGCCGTGATGGCGGGCAGAGGCAGGTGCTGAGCCAGCCGGGTTTTCACCCTGCCGGGCTTCGGTGCTTTCGCCATAATCACCAGCGTGCGATCGCCGTCGCGCGAATCAACAGTGGTCTGGGTAGATGGATTCCATCACGCAATCGTTCTCGCAGGCATCATGCTGGACCTGGAGATTCAGTCCTTTGTTGCCGAAGATAGTAGCGCACTATGAGGCTGAGAATGAACCACGCCGCGCCGATAGTTCCTTTTAGCGTGCCGCTGATCTTGGATTTTCCGATTCGCGGATAATAGCTGACCGGAACTTCAACGATCCGAAATCCACCCAGAGCGCCTTTGAGTATCATTTCAACTGCCCAGCCATAGGTCGTCTGTTCGAGCGCGAGCGCGCGGAGCACCTCTGTCCGTGCAGCGCGGAACGGGCCAAGGTCACTGAGCCTCACGTCATAGAGAACCCGGATCAGGACAGCCGCCAGACGGTTACCAAAAGCGGCGTGCCAGGGCAACGCTCCACGAACGTTTTGCTTGCCCAGTCGCGAACCCAATGTGATATCGGCGCGGCCTTCCATGATTGGCGTCAACAGGAGTGACAGCTCACTAGGACGATCGCTGTAATCGCCGTCGAGGAACACTACGATATCGGGGCTATCTGCAGCAGCGAGTCCGGTCAAACAAGCGCGACCATACCCGCGACGGGGCTCGTGGATCACGCGGGCCCCCAGCTTTGATGCGATCTCGGGCGTCCCGTCCGTTGAATTGCTATCTACAACCAGGACCTCAGTGACAAGAGCGGTCGGAAGATCAGCTAAGACGTGGCCGATGGACTGCGCTTCATTGTGCGTAGGAATCACCACTGACACTCGCAGTTGATTCTGGCTCAAATCACCACCATGGGGAGTCCGGCCTGCGCCGAACCAGCAAGGCATCCATGCCCCACGCCCGGCCCGCCCGTCCGACCGCGAGTCCAAGCGATGCAAGCACCGGAACCAGCAGCTCCCAGATCCATGCGGTGCCCCATTCAGAAATCCAAAGACTGCCCAGGAACAGAAACGCTACAAAGGCGGCAGGGCGCGTCAGCAGACCGAGCACGAGCAGGATGCCGAGAGTGATCTCGGTCAAGCCCTGCATGGGAGCGGCCATTGCGGCGTGACTCGCCGCGAGAGCCATGATTGCCTTCCACGCGGCGGGAGCGTGGCTCGCCTTGAGGTAGTAGTTGATCAGGTTCGCATAACCCGCAGGAGTGTAGAGACCCTTTCCGAGATTTTCGAAGAAGACCCACACAAACATTGCGCCGATCGTCACGCGAACTATTGCCAACCCATTTGCCGCAGGCGGATGGCCGGCTGCGTTTTGCATTACGGATGCGTTCGCCGTCATCGTGAGCCTCCTGAGATCTGGATGCCGATCAATTGGTGGCAGGAAGGTACAGAGTGGACATTTTAAGGTGTTATTGCCGTTCTTACCAGCGGCAGATTTTCATGCTCACTACGGCTACGTCGACACACATGCAGAGTAGGGAAGTGAGAGAAGCTGCAGCGGTCTTACTGGATTTTTCTACAGCCACTTTCGAACCAGGTTGAGGACCCTGTGAATTGCGCCGCGATTGCCGGAACTCGCTGGCGCCAGTAGATGGCAAGCAACAATGCTCCCGCGCGAGGGCCACAAATGGCTCGCCTTAAGTGAATGGACGGGAACGCCGCCTTGGACAATGAGGGCACTAACAGGCGACTATGTAACCGCGCAAGGGGCGTAGGCGTCCATAAAGTTCAGGATCATGCGCATCGTAGCCTCATCTCCGCAACTGGTGTTGATCATGGCATGGTAGATCGCGCGATCGGGCCATTCCACATTGAAGTATTTTTTAATGAAATCGGCGCGCTCTCCGTCGACCGTATCGATCAGCTCCTCCGCTTCGTTCTCAGTTTTGCCGCGGGCCACTAATCGGCGGATTTTGTTTTCTCTTGGCGCATACAGAAAGATGCGCAATGTCTCCGACCGGTCCTTGAGAAACTGTTGCGAACCTCTGCCCACGATGACGCCGTTTCCATGCGTGGCGGCATTCTCCACCACCCGGCGGGTAATTGTGAGGATCGTCTCGCTGTCTACAAGATTCAATTTCGGCGCGTTGAGGCTGCCCTCATAGCTTCCGCGGAGAAAAGATTTGAAAAGCCTGTAGTAGAGCGGATCGGCCCGTTCCTCTCGATCTTCAACGATGTCGGTGGGACACTTGGCGAGCCTCGCGATTTCCTCGGTCAGCGCCTGGTCCCAGAGCTTCCAGCCCAGGCGTTTCGCCACCAGTTGGGCGATTTCGCCTCCTCCACACCCGTATTCTCGTTCAATGGTGATGATTTTGATCATACTTATGCTGCCTTTTCTGAGAACTCTGAGCAAAGGGCTCATTACTCCGCAATCGTAACACCGCCACTGAGATCATTTTTCTTAAGAAAGAACGACACAAAGAACATGACTGCTGCGCACACAGAAAGAACCATAAATGTATCAACGTAGGCCAGACTTGCCGCCTGCGCCTGCAGCGATCGATAAATACTGGCGTAGGCAGTGGCAGATGCCTCGTGTCTGCTCAGGCCGGCACGCGCGAAGTGCTCCGTCAGACCTTGTGCTGTATTGAGGAAATTCGGATTGTCAATCCTGGTTTGCTCTATGAGCCTTAGCTGATGGAACTGAGACCGGCGCGCAATCACTGTGGTCACCAGTGAAGTTCCGACACTGCTGCCCATGTTCCGCATGAAGTTTACGATGCCGGCGACTGCATTATTCTTCTCTGGCGCAATTCCCACATAGGCGGAGAGATTGATGGGTACAAACAGGAACCCCAATCCGATTACCTGAGCTATACGCAACCACGTGGCCGCAGTGAAACTCATTTGCAGATCGATTCGCCGAGTGGAATAAAACATGGCGACAGACAAGGCCAACCAGCCAAAGGCGATCAGCCGGCGCGCATGAATTTTCCGTGACAGCTGTCCGATGAGCGGCATTTCGAAGAGCAAGATGAGCCCTCCTGCCGAAAGAGCCAGACCAGCGAGTTCTGAAGTGTACCCAAGGAGCGTTTGCAGGAATTGCGGCATCAGCACCAGGCTGCTGAACAGCAAAATTCCCAGCATGAACATCATCACGTTCGCGCTTGCAAAATTGAAAGCCTTGAACAAACGGACGTCAATGATGGGCGCCTTTTGGAACCATTCCCAGATCACCAGCGCGATCAGGCACACGCTTGAGACAATGACCAACGTGGTGATGAACTTGGAGCCGAACCAATCATCTTCCTGACCCTTATCCAACAGAATCTGCAATGCACCCACACCGATCGCCAGGAGAGCAATCCCGATATAGTCCAATTTGACGCCGGCTCCTTTGAGCCGCTTTAAATATGGCGGATCTTCAACGAAACGCCGAACGAGAAGCCAGGTAATGATTCCGACGGGAATATTGATATAGAAGATCCAGCGCCACGAGTAGTTGAATGTGATCCATCCGCCCAGAGTAGGTCCGATCGTCGGGGCCATGACCGCAGTTATTCCGTAGAGGGCAAATGCCAAGCCTCGTTGATGTGGGGGGAAGGTATCCGCCAAAATGGCTTGCGCCATGGGCTGCAGACCTCCTCCCCCTGCTCCTTGCAAAACCCGGAAGAGAAGAAGAAAACCAAGGTTGGGAGCCACACCGCAGAGAAATGAGCTCACCGTAAACACGGCAAGGCAGCTCATGAAAAACCGCTTACGGCCAAATCTCACCGCGATCCAGCCGCTAATGGGAAGAACAATGGCGTTAGAGACGAGGTAAGAAGTCAGGACCCAGGTGCTTTGATCATTGCTGGCCGCCAGGCTTCCTGCCATATACGGCAACGCAACGTTGGCGATGCTGGTATCAAGCACCTCCATGAACGCCCCCAGCGCGACAACAACCGCAATGAGCCAGGGGTTGAACTTTGGCTTCCAGACGTCCTGGTCTAGCGTGAGGGTGGCCGTGCTCATCGCAGTTCTACTCTGGGCACAACATTCATTCCGGGCCGCAGACGATGGTCACTGTTCTCTCCAGGCTCAAGAACAATCTTTACCGGAACACGCTGGACAATTTTCACGTAGTTTCCGGTGGCATTCTCGGGTGGAAGCAAACTGAATGTCGGACCGGTTGCGCCTGCAATGCTGTCCACATGTCCGCGCAGGGTTGTGCCTGTTGAGTCCACGTCGATTGTTGCCTTTTGTCCAACTTTCATATGCCGAAGCTGTGTTTCTTTGAAATTCGCAGTGATCCAGACCTCGTCCAACGGAACAACGGTTAATAACTGCTGTCCCGGCTGCACGTTCAACCCGACCACGACGGACTTGTTCACCTGACCGCTGACTGGCGCGATAATTTTTGTGTACTGCAGATTCAGCTCTGCCTGTTCCAGAGCGGCGCGCTTCTGCTGGACATCGGCGACGGCAGCCAGAGCGCGGGCGTTGGTTGAAGCCACTTGTTGCGGACCGGTTTCTGCGGCGCGATGGCTTGCCTCGGCCTGTGCGAGCCGGTCTTTCGACTGTTGGACCGCCTGCTCCGCTGCCGATTCATTGGCCCTGGCTGCAGCAACACTGGCGGTGCTGGCCTTCGCCGCTGCCAATGCCTGGTCATAGGTCTGCTCAGAAACGTTTTGCTTGTCTACCAGCCTTTTGTACCGTTTCAAGTCATCCTGTGCTTTGACGTCATTGGCCTCAGCTTGTTCCACCTGGGCATGCGCAGCGGCGAGCTGCTTTTCAGCAGTAATGATGCCCGCGGTGGCATTGCTCACATCGGATGCTGCCGATTTCAATTGGCTCGAGGTGTTTATTGATGTGATGGGAACGCTAATATTAAGAGACTTGGCGGTTGCTTCCGCATTCGCCAGGTCGGCACGTGCTTTAGCAATGGCAATCTCATAATCCTTTGGATCGATCTCGACCAGCACAGTCCCTTGTTGCACGTACTGATTGTCATCAACATTGACTTTAATGACGTAGCCGGAGATGCGTGGGCTTACAGGATAAAGGTGCACATCCACTTGCCCATCGTCTGTAGATTCGTAGCTTGCAAAGATAAAGCCATAAGAAAACGGCTCCCAGGATCAGCAGCAATGCGAGCGGAATGAGATAAATCCGGCGGAACTTGAAACGTGACCGCTTAACAGTGTCACGCCTTGATATGCCACTTTTTTCGTCCGCAAAAGAAGGCTCAGCTTCGGGCTTTTCTACGTCGGGATGAGGTTGAGTAGCCATCGCAATAACCCCCTTTATTGCTTACTGCACCGCCAGATACTGGTTGTAATTGGTTCGCGCCACGCCCAACGCACGGGCAAGCTGTAGTTTCGACAAATTGTGGCTGTACAGGCTGGAAATGTATTGATCATTCGCGCTGGCCAATGCCTGCTGGGCCTGCACGACTTCCACACTGTCGGTTACGCCGGCGGCAAACCGTTCCTGCGAGCGGGAGAGATTTTCATTCGCAAGATCCACGTTCTCTCTGGCGACGGTTACCTGCTGCCGGGCCGCCTGCAGATTAAGAAATGCGGTGCGAACGTCATAGTCGATCTGCCCTCGCAGGTTCTCGGCTTCCGCCTTGCGCTGGTGAAGCGCTGCTTCAGCTTCGGTTATGTCGCCCTTGATGCGTCCACCAGTGAAAATCGGAACGTTCACACCCGCTTGAAAAACAAAGGCGCCATGGAGGGTGCCAGGATTGGGCCCCTGCACGCCGTAGTCGCCGTTGGTGGCCAACACCGGGTAGCGCTCTCCGCGAGCTGCTGCGAGCTGGTGCTGAGCTGATTTTACAGAACTGAGAGCAGCCCGGAAATCACTGCGGGTCTTGTAAGCGGTATTCAGTGCATCCTCGACGGTCTGTGGATGAATGTCCGTGTACGGCAGTTGATCGGCAAGATCAAAAGCCTGACCGAGCGGCAGACCAATAGCGCGCGAGAGATTCAGCTTTGCGATAGCAAAATTGTTCTGCACAATACTCATGTTGTACTGCTCTGTGTGTAGTTGCACGCCGCTACGGGTTACATCAATTTTAGTGCTCGTGCCGGACTGAAGCTGGTCCACGGCTTGGTCATAGAGCGCCTGCGCATTTTTTACCTGCGCTTCTTCCGCCTGAATGCGTGAATTCGCCTGAATCACCTCCAGGTAGGCATTTCCCACGATCAGCGTGATCACGTCGAGCGTGTCATTGTAATTGAGCTGAGCAGCCTGCTCGGTGTTGCGCGCAGCACGGAAACGCTGTATTGATTCGAAGTTGAAGAGGCTCTGACTGGCGTTCACCTGGGCCGTCGAGTAACTGAACGGCCCTATTACAGTAGGAACTTGGGGGATCTTGATGCCCAGCGTGGCTGCACTGAATTGCTCTACGTTTTCCGCAGCCCCTGCGCTTACTTGCGGCAGGAGCGTACTGATTGCGCGAAGCCGCTGCCCGCGTGCTATACGTGCATTCTCTCCGCTTTCGATCTGGCCAAGATTGTAGTGAATCGCCCTGGTGATAGCATCGCGAAGAGTGAGGTGCAGAACTTCATTGCTTGCCGTTCCGCTGGGAATACTGCCAAAGTTAGCGGAGGGCTGACTTGTCTGTCCCGCAGCCAAAACCGAAACCATCAGCCAGAGCAATACGGAGCTCAGAATGAATCGCGCCGAGACGCTTGTGGCTCCAAAGCGCATGCGAGCAAGAAGCCTCTTTAACTTGTTGCCAGTCATTTTTCTGCCTTTTTGTTACTTATGGTTTCTAAAAGTGACCATAAGAGTTTATTGGCCAGAAATGTGCGTTCGGCCGCAGAAATAAGCACGTCCCTTGCGAGTGAATCTGGCAATTAAAGCCATGCTGGCAAAGGAAATCTTTCAGGCGATGGCGTCGGTCACGGACATTGACCGGCCAAGTATAGCCAACAGCCACATCAGCGTTCAAGAGCGGCGTCGGAGCCGACTGTTCACCGAAAGTTCCTGTTTCACGACCCGCGTCACACGTTCGGCTCACTACTGATCCAAGCTGACATCTCGCCTGCATATGTTTAAAGCAGATGAGCCACCGAAGTATCCAGGACATGATCGATGCTACGGTCATCTGATCCCAGGCGAATCGCTTGGATTGATACTCTCGACAAAATTCCTCAAAAAGTCACGGCCGCGGACGCACACCACCGCACAAAGGGGAATTGGAGGAAGGTTTTTCAGATGACGTCCAAGATCAGAAGCTGAAGAGATTACTTGGCTGCCCCCAGGGATTCGAACCCCGATATGCTGATCCAGAGTCAGATCAGCCCTTCTGAAAGCAAAGAAGATAAGGACTTACACTCGGCAAACGCGATCAAACGCGAATAGCTTTCAGGATCGCCATCAGGACCTTGTCCACACTCTCTTTTTCACTTTCAAGATCGGTCCTGCACTCGACCTCCGGTGAAAGCGGGGCTTCATATGGATCATCGATTCCAGTGAAGCCGCGAAACTCGCCGGCGCGCGCTCTTTTGTACAAACCTTTCGGATCGCGCCGTTCACAAACTTCCAGTGGCGCATTCACGAACACTTCCAGAAATCTTCCCATGGTTGCGCGAATCTCATCGCGGACCGCGCGGTAGGGCGAGATGGCTGAAACCAGAGCGACCACCCTGTTGCGGGTGAGCAAATGGGCCACAAACCCGATCCGGCGGATATTTTCATCGCGCTCGGCCTTGCTGAATCCCAGATCTCGGCTCAGGTGCTTGCGTATGACGTCGCCATCCAGCATTTCCACGCGGATGCCACGCGCCAACAGTTCAGTATGCACCGCCTTGCAAATCGTTGTCTTGCCGGAACCGCTCAGCCCTGTGATCCAGACAATGATTCCCTGGCTCTCACCGCTGCGTGCAGCGGTTGCGGGGAATGCGCTCAGCGAGGCCGTGTCTTCCGCGAGCGGATCGGAAATGATGCCTGCGGCCAATGTAGCGTTGGAAATGGGATGGACAACAATGAAGCTTCCGCAGGTCTTATTGACCGTGTATGGATCGCACAAAATGGGTTTATGGGTTTCAATTTCCGCCTCGCCGATTTCATTGCATTGCAACGAGTCCGCCTGTATCTGACTCAATGTATCCAGATCTATCTTGTACAGCAGTTTGACCACGCTCATGCACGCCATTTGCGTCGTGTGCCTGAGCAAATAGGGCTCGTTGACTTTCATAGGCAAGGTCGACATCCAGATGAGCTTTGCCCGGAAACGTTTTGACAGCGCTGGGGCTCGCCGTGGATCGCAGAGCATGTCGCCGCGTCCCAGGTCGATGTGTTGTCGCAGTGAAACTATCACGGACATGGGCGCGAACGCGTGATCAAGGTCGTCTTTATAGTTAAGGATGCGGTCAATGGTGGCCTGCCGTCCAGAGGGCAAAGCAAGCACTTCTGCGTTGGGCCGGAGGTCCCCGGAAGCAATAGTTCCAGCGTATCCTCTGAAGTCCTGTCCGGAACGGATTACCATTTGCACAGGAAAACGGAAAGTTGCAGAGCTGTCGTTCTCGTGAATCTGGATGGATTCCAGTGTCTCCAGAAGCGGCCGGCCTTCATACCACGGCATCTTCCCGCTTCGCGCTATCACGTTATCACCTTCCAGAGCGCTCATGGGAATGAACTCGATTTCCTGTAATCGCATGGGAGAAGCGAATTCCATGAAGCTCTGCCGGATGCGCGCGAATACTTCCGGATCGAAACCGACGAGGTCCATTTTATTGACCGCAACAATGATGTTCCTGATCCCAAGCAGCCATGCTATATAAGCATGGCGGCGCGTCTGGATCAGAATGCCTTTGCGCGCATCTACAAGCAACACGGCAACGTGGGCGGTCGATGCTCCCGTGACCATATTACGCGTATATTGCTCGTGCCCTGGTGTATCGGCAATGATGAATTTACGGCGGGGAGTGGAGAAATAGCGGTAAGCGACGTCTATCGTGATGCCTTGCTCACGTTCAGCCTTCAGGCCATCAGTGATATGAGAAGGATCGAATTGAAATCCATTCACAGACGGAAGCACCCGCAACGAAGCCAATTCATCTTCGTATACTCCGCCTGAATCGTGGAGAAGACGGCCTATCAAAGTAGATTTACCATCATCCACGCTGCCTGCGGTGAGGAAGCGCAAGAGACTGCGGACCGGCGCTGGAGAAACAGAATTCAGAAGTACCCCTCTCTTTTTTTCAGCTCCATCGAGCCTTCCTGGTCGTGATCAATAAGCCGGTTCTCGCGTTCCGAGCGCCGGATCGCTTTCAACTCGTCGATGATTCGGCTGATCGAGTCAGCTTCCGAACGGATGGCGCCGGAGCAATGACTACAGCCGAGAGAGCGCATGCGGCATCGTATAACTTCGATCCGGTCAGAAGAGAGCCGCTCGCCTCCGTGCTCGGGAATGATCAACTTATCTCCGCGGACCACGACTTCGCGTTCTTTGGCAAAATACAACGGTACAACGGGAATCTCTTCACGGCGGATATATTCCCAGACGTCCAGCTCCGTCCAGTTGGAAAGCGGAAAGACGCGGACGCTCTGGCCTTTGTCGATTCTGCTGTTATAAAGGTTCCACAATTCAGGCCTCTGATTTTTAGGGTCCCATTGGCCGAAGGCATCGCGAAAGGAAAAAATGCGCTCCTTGGCGCGAGATTTTTCCTCGTCCCTGCGCGCTCCGCCGATTGCGGCGTCAATTCCATTTTGAGACAACGAATCGAGCAGGGCCTTGGTCTTGAGCAGGGCGCAGCATTTACTTGGACCCAGCCGGAAAGGATTAGCGCCCATGGCGATAGCCTCATGATTGGTATGGACTATCAGCTTCACGCCCAGTTCGCTGCAGGTACGATCACGAAACTCGATCATTTCGCGGAATTTATAAGTAGTATCGATATGCAGGAAAGGAAAGGGAATCGGAGCTGGATAAAATGCTTTTTGGGCCAGGCGAAGCATTACAGAAGAATCTTTGCCGATGGAATACAAGAGAGCAGGGCGGGAAAACTCTGCCGCCGCTTCGCGAAGAATGTAGATGCTCTCGGCTTCAAGAGCATCAAGGTGGGATAGATTATGGTTGCCCATGATTCCAATAACTCTCAATTCAAGCAGGAAGAAATAGCGCTTATGAAATTCCGATCTTTCTGAATGAAATCCGGAAACTCTCATTTACCTGTGAATTCTCCCTTTCTCCCGTGCATTTTTACCTATTTCCGCCCTGACCACGTCCGAAAGTTGAGAATTCTTGGCAAGTCGTCAAGAGCGTTTCCCGAATAGCAGAATGCACGATCATCCCAGTAAACCGTCGCCACGGGTTTTGAGCCGCGTGTTTGATAAGCGGAGTTGCAATTGATCTCATCAAAAGGAATATCATGCTCAATCAGGTAGGGGCGGAGTTCATCGATGCCGCGGGTGGTATAGACAATAATTTTCCATTCCTGGCTGCGCAGTTGGCGCAAGGCCGCGATTACATCCTGCCGCGGCGAACCCAAAATTCCCGCGCCCTTCCAGCCGTCGTAATCGGCAATAACGCCGTCAAAATCAACCGCTATCGTTGGATGCCTGCCGTTGCTCCCGATTCATTGCCTTGCATTGGACGAATCACGCCTCCAATCCCATTGTTCCATTGAAATAAATGAAGTCACGCGTAGCGCAGCAAGCCTGACTCAAATTGCCGCAATCCCTTTCCCAAGCAAAAGAGCGCCCAATAATATGGTGCAGTAAAGCAGCGCTTTGCGAAGCACAGCGTGCCTCCTCCGACACCGCTGGCTCCAATGGCAAACCCTATCACCAGACCAATAATGACTTCCATAAAGGTACTCTAATGAACCGGTAGACATATTACTGCGGATTCAAATCTGAAGACTAGCAAGCAGTTAGTTTAAAACTATAATTATGATGGTGTGTCTCCTTATGTTTTAGCCGGCAGACACTACAAACGTGTTCCACAATCGAAAAGTATTCCCATAATGAAAAACTATTTATTTAATGCCATAAATTCTCCCGGGAAGTTTAACGATCTCTTCTGATGACCGGAAGCCGACATAAAGAGTCCTAGAGGTCAGCCTCCTTGAGGACGAGTTTTCCTTGCAATTCGATCTGTTCCGCAGACTGACCCACGAGAATGTCAAATTCTCCCGGATCAATATGCCACTGCTTGAGATTAATGTCGTAGTAAGAGAACGAGCGACGGTCAAGCTTTACCGTAACATGCCGAGTTTCGCCAGGGCGCAGGTGGATTTTCGCAAAGCCTTTCAGCTCCTTGGCGGGACGAGGAACATTTGCATGCTTGTCGCCGACGTAGACTTGTGCAACCTCATCCCCCTCACGCTTCCCCGTGTTGGTAATATCGAAGGATACAGCAACGTTACTTCCCGCGCGCGCCACAGAGAGATTACGGTAAGCAAACGTGGTGTAGGAAAGTCCATAACCGAAAGGGAATAGCGGCTTAGTTCCATTATGTTCGTAGCCTCGATAACCCACGAACACCCCTTCTCTATACACCACCTGCTTGGTACTGTCGCTGGGATAATAGCTGTCGTGTACGGGATTATCTTCCCATTGGCGTTCAAATGTCACTGGCAGGCGTCCTGAAGGATTTACATTGCCGAAAAGAACTTCCGCCAAGGCCGTTCCACCTTCCTGGCCGGGATACCAGGTCTGCAAAACCACAGGGACTGAGTCCAGCCATGGAGTCATGTCCACGGCCCCGCCTGCTGTGACCAAAATGATCACATTTTTGTTGATCGCGGCAATCTGCCGGACCAACTCGTCCTGCCCCGGAGGCAAACGGAAAGTCCGGTCGGCGCCTTCGCCTTCGGTCTCCGGATCAAAGCCCACGGCCAACACGACAACTTCCGCGATTGCCGCCAATTTTTTCGCTTCGGCGCTTACCACAGCGTCATGCTGCATGATTCCGAGCTGCAATCTGTCTCTCGGCTGGCGTGAGCGGCCACGGTGCTCTAAGACTATCTTATGGGGCGAAGTCTCGAAGGAAAGAGTCGTCCACGGCACCATGGTCATTGCAGAGCTCCAATGATCGAAAACCAGCTTGCCATCCACATACAGACGAAAGTAGCCGCCATCTTCACCGGTAGAGGCGACAAAAATATCATAAGATCCGGCGCTCGTTGGAAGGTAATATCCTGTCCAGCGATCGGACGCCGTGCCTTCGGGCAGGACGATTTTGGAGTCGGGATCAAAATCAATATGCTGCTCGGTTCGTGTAACCGTGGGAGGCCCTTTTAACTCGATTCCTTGAAAGTATTCGGCTTGCAATCCGCGCTGACCACCGGCCTCAGCGGTCATAAATTGAGTTGCCTCTGCCCATTCGTGCAGGGTGGCCAAGCCGGAAGCATAGACAACCTTTCCTGATTCGCCAAGATAGTTGCTGAGTCCCTCAAGGAAGCTCACCGGCTGGAAGGATTGCGCACGCGCGCTGCCTCCTCCAACCGGCACCGCAGGATACGCATCCGGGCCAATGACGGCGATAGACTTGATGGTTTTCTTATTCAACGGAAGCAAGCTTCTCTCATTTTTCAATAGCACCATGCTTTCTCGCGCAGTCTGGAGTGCAACATGACGGCCCTGCTGGTTGTAACGAGGGATAGAGAGATCAAGCTGATCGTGGTCCAGCCAGCCGAAACGCGCGCCGATGCGCAGGATGCGGCGCACTTTATCATCAATGGTCGCCATTGAGATTTTCCCCTGCTGGATCGCAGGCAGCAGACTCTCTCGATTCATGTGGAGCGCGACCGGCATTTCCAAATCCAGCCCGGCATTGACTGCATCCAAAGTGTTGAAAGTGGCAAACCAATCGGATACGAGTATGCCATCGAACCCCCACTCTTTCTTCAGCACCTCGTTGTCCAGATGGTCATTCTGCGCCATGTATTGTCCATCCGTCCGATTGTAGGAGTCCATGATGGCGCCGACGTGTGCCTCCTTCACCGCCGCCTCAAACACGGGCATATAAATTTCCCGCATCGTCCGTTCGTCAATGACGGAATCCGTACTGTGCCGGGCAAACTCGGAATTGTTTCCTAGATAATGTTTAACAGTTGCACTCACCCCCTGGGTTTGGACACCGTTGATGAATCCAACAGTGATACGCGAGGCAAGATACGGGTCTTCGCCAAAATACTCAAAGTTTCGGCCATTCCAAGGTGCGCGATAAATATTGACACCAGGCGCCAGAAGAAAATGGACGCCTTTAGCCCTTGCATCCCGACCGAGTTCTGTCCCCACCTCCTGGGCGAGTGCTGGGTTCCAGGTGGCCGCCAGCGCAATTCCACCCGCTACGGTGGTGTCGGGACCGAAGTTACGCACTCCAAACGGTCCATCCGCCATTTTGAAGCGTGGCACATTCAGTCGGGGCACGCCACGGGTGAAAGATCCATCCACTCCGCCCAGAAGGTCAATCTTCTCCTCAAGGGTCATCTTGCTGACGATTGCCTCGACCCGCGATTCAATGTCAGCAGGTGTTGTCTGTGCGGGCGCCAGAGTCGCCAGAAGCAGAACCAGTACGGTGGTTCTGAGCGCAAAAAACACACGTGAGGTGGGATTGATGATCATTGAGCGGTAGCTTCGAACCCTGCTCAAGATGGCTCTCCGGGATATTTTGTGCCGCCGCGGCGGCAGCTGGCATTGAATCTGAGAGCGACATCCGGGCCTGCTCTAAGCCTCCATCCAGGTAAAGCTTCCGGAAGTAGCGGTGACGCCGCTTTCCACTCGACGTTTTTGCAAGCGTACCCGATGGGACGAGGACGATGTCGCCGGGGGTGATTGCTAACTGCAGAAAACATTTGCGGGAAATCGTCGCCGCGAGATTCTTGAGACTCTCCGTGACAGGAGAGCGCACTTCTCCGACTATAATCAGACGCTCTGTTCCCAACTGCTCGTCCGGTACACCAAAAGCGGCGAAGCAGCCTTCTCGAAGGCCAGGCGTTGAGGCAAAAATGTTTTCGAGTGCGCTGGGATCAATTTTCTTGCCGTGAATCGTTATTCGCTCCCGCAATCGCCCCACCCAGAAGAGGTGGCCGTTCCGGAGGTAGCCGAGGTCTCCCGTGTGCAGCAATCCGCCACGGAGTGCGCGCCGGGTTTCGTGCGCGTTCTGGTGATAGCGGAGCATGCGCGATGGCGTATCGAGACAGATTTCGCCCACGCGGCCATCAGGAAGCACGCGACCACGAGGCGAGAGAATTTGGATGTTAAGAGCAGGATGGGCAGTCCCTGCGCTCATCACGACGACCTTTTCCTCATCTTCTGCCGCTGGTGACACGCGGGCAATACCACGCTCATCCAAGAGGCGGCGATCAATATGCTCGCGAGGCGGCAATTCATTGACGCCGCTAAAAGTCGCTCCGCCAATGTTTTCAGCGCATCCAAAGTTTGTCTTAAGAGCTTCTCGTCTTACACCCAGGTGCGCGAATCGAGCATGAAACGCGTCAAAGGTTTCCGCATGAATACGCTCTGCAGCGTTCCAGAATCGCTCGAACATGGTCGAGCCGCACGCCCTCAAGCTCGCTCTCCTGGGCTTTGCGTGCAGCAAGCGCAAACCCGAAGTTGGGCGACCAGGTGGTCGTAGCGCCAGTTTGGGACAGGCAGCGCAGCCACAGTGCAGGCCGACGGACGAAATCCTGGGGCGAGAGTAAGACCAACGGAATACCGCGAGCCAGGCACAAGAAGAAATTGTTGACCAGCCCCATATCGTGGTAAAGCGGCGTCCAATTTACACACAGATCAGCGGGTGAAAGCTCCATTGCTGCTGCCATTCCGTCCAACGCCGCCAAAACCGCCTTGTGGTCCCACACGCAGACTCGCGGCGCTGCTGGTTGTGCCGGAGGTGAGTTGCATGGCAGCGATATCGGTGGGCGCTGGAAGCGCTGGCGCAAACGGCTCACTGTTGAGTTCCATGCCTTCCAAATCCGGAGGAAACAAAAACCTGGTCGCTGGAAAGCTACCCTCAAAACCAGCAACGTCGGGCTTAATCGAAGGCGAACAGACTACCACGCGCGGTTTGGTGGAATGAATCACGCCGTGCAGGGTCCGGTGCAGTTCCAGATTGCCTCCGACCAGTGTTGGTGGCGCAATAAGGAGAGGGACCGCGCCAAGCAATAGAGTCGCAAGGAGCGCGTTGGCAGAGGTCTCGCCGCTAGGTAGAACGATGATGCAAATATCGCCCGGCCGAACGCCCTCTTGTCTCAGTTGTTGCGCGACAGCGACCGACTTGCTATAGAGTTGTGAACGCGATTGCCAATGAACAGTCTCCCGCGCCCCGTAAAAGCAGATGCATCGCCCATCGGGCGATTCACTGAGCCGCGCCAGAATCTCCGCCTGTAGAGATCCGCCGGTCACTGGTTCACCAATCGTTTCCCATTTTTCAATGCGAACTCCTCAATTTGATTGCAGGCCGTAATGGCGGCTGGAATCTTTGGCAAGCTCTCCTTAAGTGCCTGCACGTTATTTCTGAACAGCGGATTTTCCAGGACCTCAGCCAAGGTGCAGCGCAGCAGGTCGACTGTCAGATCGGCTGGATCAATATACTTTCCCAGCATCAGCCCCTGGATCTGCTGCGCACGAAGCAACTGTTCCGGAATTTGGGAACAACCACCATAGGAGTCTCGCAGTAAATTGCTTCGGAAACACTGCTATCGCCTCCATGCGTCACAAACACCGATGCCTTTTGCAAAACGTCTGTCTGATGCACAAAATGACATAGTTCAACATTGTCAGGCACCTGGCCAAAGTCTTCCGGTGAGAAGTGCCCGCTCAGCGAAATGATTGCCCGCCTGCCAAGGCATTCCGATGCCTCGATGCACGTTTGAAAGAATGCCTTGTTATCCACGAAAACCGATCCAAGTGATACATAGATCAACTCGTATGGGTTTGAATAGCTCTCCATCCGCACCGTGGGACCGACAAAGCTGGCAGTGCGAAGACAGACTTGACCGGGCCGGCTGAAGCATTTCCAGACCCAGCACCAGATGCAGGGCTTCGTCGTTTACAAATATATGTGCCTGCGTCTGAGCTGCCGTTCAGATGCTGGTTGTAGAATCCTTTTGCTCTCTTTTGGGAGCGTAGGAATGCAGACACGTTGGACATGTCAAGTCGGAGACCGCTTTTTTCTTTTCGCATCCAGGATCGTGCGCGGATCGAGGACAAGTCCATTGGTCAGACATGCAGCCGGAATCCCATGCTTCCTGGCAACGATCTTGGGGCAGCCGTGAATTTCGAGTGTAAGAAGGTCCGGCGATTCGCGCAGAACCTCAGCCTCCACAAAGTCCACCGTGATGCTCCAGCCGTTTCCAGCAACAGTAAGCGAAGCTCATGACAACTGATCGAGGCGTGAAATTGTTTTGGAAAGTAACCTTCATAATTGTTGTAAGCGATGAAGCTGAAAGGCGCATTCTGGTAAACATATTGTCGAAATCCCGGCTCGTTGTAATGAATCACTTGGTGACCCGCTCCTGCAGTTCCAACAGGATTGGCTCAATCGCGTGGTACATGCCAAGGTTCGGGAGATGAAAAAACAATATCTTCATGTCGGGGTTTCTGTAGCTCTGAAAGAGCACGGCCCATCTTGTATTCCGGAAATAGCTCTTCAACTGTTCGTAGTTATCTGATTGTTTCTCTAGGGGACTCTATATTTTGCTTCTTCATTTGTGTTGTTACCGATTCAT
>CAVSYO010000039.1:0-18158 GCA_963732195.1 Terriglobia bacterium
CAACGAGGGTAATGACTGCTGAAGTCATCCGTTCCCGTTTCCGTGATCGCACCAGATTGTGGCGGATACCTGGATACTCAATAAGCCGCACTGCCCAGCAGTGCACCATGCCAGCCGGTTTACCGTCCCTGGCGAATTCCTCCTCCGGCGATGATAGAGAAAATGACAATGAATAATGTCCTTCGGATCCTTGCCTGGCCGGCGTTCAAAAATCGCGGCCCTTACAACGTGCTGCTATATGGGAATATGCAAACGCTGGGCGCAACTGTGGAAGAGTTTAGTGCCTGGCGAATACTGTCTAAGCGCTATGACATTGTGCATTTGCACTGGCCGGAATACTGCGTCAATGGACGTGGTGCGTTAGCCTCAGTGTTTTGGAGCTGTGCGTTATTTGGAGCAATGTGCTGGCTCCGCCTGCGTGGCGGGAAAGTTATCTGGACCGTCCATAATCTGCAGAGCCACCTCCAGCAACACCCCGCGATCGAGCGATATTTTTGGAAAATATTTACCGCGCTCCTCAACGGGTATATTGCTCTCACGGTGACGGGCGCCAAGCGGGCTCGTCATCGCTATCCTGCGCTTCGCTCGAAACCCGGTTTTATCATTCCGCACGGTAATATTCGGGACGCATATCCGGCAGTTGAGATTTCGCGCGAAGATGCCCGGCTGCGGCTAGGCATTCCTCCATCAGCAAGGGTAGTAGGCTTTTTTGGCTCTATCGAGCGATACAAAGGAATAACGGAGCTGGTGGAGGCATTCTCGGCTTTGAATGACCATCGCGCAGTTCTTTACGCGGCAGGAAAATGCTATCTGACGCCTCAGGAACGGGCGCACATCGAGCACATCGCGGCACGCGACAACCGTGTACGTCTGCGGCTTGAATACATTCCGGATGCCGATGCTGCGTCTTACATCCGTGCCTCTGACCTGGTCGTACTGCCCTTTCGAGAGATTCTAAACTCCGGCTCCGCAGTGCTCGCGCTCTCACTTGACCGGCCTGTACTACTGCCGGCCCGGGGAGCAATGCCGGAGCTTCAACAGTTTGCCGGCACTGAGTGGGTCCGCCTGTACTCTGGCGAGCTGACTGCGGAAACATTGCAGCGGCACCTGGATGCCGCGCTGGATACGACTGAGACGCGCGGGCGCTGCCGCGCTCTGGAATCCGGTTGGGCAGGACTCGATTGGAAGGATCTGGCCCAGATCACCCTCCGTGCGTACCACGCCGTAATCGGAGCCGCTCCGCAGTATCGCACCAACGCCGGGAGATCCGGGAAATTCGCGGGGTAATAATGAAAGCCCTTGTTGCGACAATCATTTCTGCTGCGGTCATCATCAGCGCGGTTGTGAATCTCCGACACAAATACTCTTCGGCTCCGCATATGAAATCCGTGGCCCTTTCATCGCAATTGGTGAGAACGTCCGTGGACATCACAGTAGCCCAATCGGTTGCTGCGGACCCTGTCGACGTGTCCCACTTTTCGACGCAGCCCGCGATCGGCGTGTTTGCCGAGGGCGGCGGTGGGCACACGAGCGCTCAGTGCGCGGCTGCTCTCGACGCCAACGCGTCGTCGTACATATACAACGGCCACCCGATTAACCAGGAAACCGTTCCGCAGAACCAGCAGCCACATTCCCCAGGTTCTCCCGGAACGGGCATCACTTCGCCTGTCAACCAGACGAAAGCGAATGCAAGTCAGCTCGCGTATTACGCAAGCGATGGCTATCGCTCCTCGGAAATGGATCCCCCGTATACATGGATGAAGCTGGTGGATGGGCAGTATACCGGAACTACCGAGATGATTATTCGCTGGGCCGCGTGCAAGTGGGGCATGGACGAAGACATGATTCGCGCTCAGGCAACAGCTGAACACGGAAGCTGGATCCAGTGGAATGCAGGCGGCGACGAGCGCAAGGCAATGAATCAATGTCAGGCCGGCAACAACCCCGATCATAATTCAACAAATCTCTGGGGATATCTGATTTCAAACGCATGTTATCAATCGTGGTCCATTTGGCAGACCAAAGTGGTCTATTCGAGCCCGAATATCGGCGCGTGGACAACCTGGCCCGCTATCAACGAGAGCACAGCGTTTGCTGTCGATTATCGCTACGCTTCTCAGCGCTCCTGTATGAACGGTAATGAGTCTGGATTCTTTACAGACAAAGGAGCAGGGCATGCCTACCTCACCGATGTCGCGAACGCGAGAATCAATCCTTACAGTGAATCGCCGCGTAAGTTCTGGAACCCTGTAACAGGCAGGTATGCGAGTAATCTCGAATATCTGGAGTTCGCATGCTTGGGCGCCCATTACAGCGGCAACTGGATGGATTCCGACGCGCGGTCTTATTTGCCGAAGCTGCTAAACCACTGGAAGCGCAAAGACTGGTTGCCAAAGTAGCATCAACAACTCGGGGCTGCTATCGCTTAAGTCTCATTCCCCGGCCCCGGTCTCTGAACAAGCGTTGCCGCCCCACGCATCCTGTCGAGAGCCAGCAAGTGCAGCACATCGGGAACTGCAAACAACGAGTTTCCTCTCCTCAGGAGGATCAATCATGAAGCGCAGCAGGCACAATTCCTGGCGACTTCTATTTGTCTGCGTGGTAGTCATCACATTCACTCCGGCGTGGGCTCAAAATCCGATCGTGATCGAGAACCAGAACCCGGGCTCCACAAATTGGGAGATAACTAACAGCGGGATCGATGCAACTGGGCAGATTAAGGGATACGCATCGGCAACGAGTATTAACAAGGGAGAGAGCATTACATTTTATGTCTCTGTGAATCCCGACCAGGCATTCACGATTGATGTCTATCGTCTTGGATGGTATGGTGGCGCCGGCGGAAGGCTGATGCAGCACGTCGCCAATCTTCAGGGAGTACAGCAAGCAACATGCCCAACGGATCCGACTTTGGGAACGATTGTCTGCGCGTGGAATCCAAGTTACACGCTCGCGGTACCCGGCACATGGACTAGCGGAGTATTTGTTGCCGTTTTGACCAACGCTGCGGGCTTTCAAAACTATATCCAGTTCGTGGTTAGAGATGATTCCCGCACGGCCGATCTGCGCTATCAACTCGGTGTCAACACCATGCAGGCGTACAATAACTGGCCAGACGACAATCGCACAGGCAAGAGCCTTTACAATTTCAACAGCTTTGGCGCGACCACGATTACCGGGACTCCCCGGGCTGCGAAGGTCTCATTCGATCGTCCCTACAGAGACGATGGTGCCGGCGGACTTTTTGAGTGGCAACGATGGGACTTGTACCTGATCCAATGGCTGGAGAAGAACGGATATGACGTGGTTTATTCGAGCGATCTGGACACTCACACGAATGGTGCGAGGCTCCTCAATTTCAAGGGGTTCTTATCCTCCGGCCACAACGAATACTGGTCGAATCCGATGTATGACAATGTGCAGGCAGCGCGGGACAATGGCGTGAATCTCGCGTTCTTTGGCGCAAATGCGATTTACTGGCAGGTCCGTTACGAGCCGTCCGCGGCCGGAGTGCCGAACCGAATCCTGGTCTGTTACAAGGACCCGAGCATTGACCCTGTGCAAGGCTCCACTACAACCGTACAATGGCGCGATCCTCTTTTGAACCGTCCGGAACAAGCGCTCATGGGTGTGCAGTTCAGCGACGAAAATGGTTCACAAAACTTCCCCTATGTCGTGACCAACAGCTCGAGTTGGGTGTACGGGAACACAGACTTTACTGACGGTTCCAGCGTGCCGGGCATAGTTGGATATGAATGGGACCGCTTCGATTCAAACTACCCTTCTCCACCAGCTGTTGCCGGCAGCTGGACCCTGCTGGGGAATTCGGCAACTGTCACAGACGTGGGCAGCGCTGACTCCAGTAACACGTCAATTTACCAGGCGCAGAGTGGAGCCTGGGTATTTGCTACCGGAACGATGTCCTGGTCTTCAGGATTGAGTGCTTCAGGGCTTGCAGACTCGCGGATTCAGCAGGCGACCACAAATGTTCTCAACAGATTTATTACGGGAGCGTCTCCCACGTCTTTCACCCTTACGGTCGCAAAGAGCGGCACAGGTACTGGTACGATTGCAAGTTCGCCGCCGGGGATCTCCTGCGGGCAGACGTGCTCGGCAAACTTCGATAGTGGCGCAGTCGTGAGCTTGACGGCTGCACCTGACTCCGGTTCCACGTTTGCCGGTTGGGGCGGCGCCTGCAGCGGTACTGGAGCCTGCAGCGTGACCATGGATGCGGCGAAGTCGGTCAGCGCAAACTTCACCGCAAATCCCGGGCCTTTCACTCTTACCGTGGCTAAGAGCGGTGCTGGTACGGGTACAGTCACAAGTACGCCCTCCGGAATTTCCTGCGGGACGACATGTTCGGCGAGCTTCGCGAGCGGCACAGTCGTGAGCTTGACGGCTACCCCTGACTCCGGTTCCACGTTTGCCGGTTGGAGCGGCGCCTGCAGCGGTACTGGAGCCTGCAGCGTGACCATGGATGCGGCGAAGTCGGTCAGCGCAAACTTTAATTCCACTCCCCCTGCAGCGCTCTCCTCGATAACTGTGAGCCCGGCGAGTGTAATCGGGGGAAATTCATCCACGGGTACGGTGACGCTGACCGGGGCAGCTGGAAGCAATGTCGTAATGACCCTATCGAGCAACAATGCATCAGCCACAGTGCTGCCATCGGTGACCGTGCCGCAAGGCGCGACGACTGCCAGCTTTAGCATTGGCACGACACCGGTCGGGTCCTCAACCGCCGCCACCATATCGGCCACCTACAGCGGCGTAACCAAAATTGCAACGCTGACTGTAACGCCACCTACCCTGACCTCATTGACGCTAAATCCCACTACGGTTGTGGGAGGCAATCCATCCACCGGTACTGTCACTCTGAACGCCCCTGCGCCGAGCACAGGTACAATAGTTCAACTTTCCAATAACAAGTCGAAAGTGGCAGCTGTGCCACCCAACATCACCGTTGCACCCGGTGCGACCACGGCCACATTTACGGTGACCACCAGCGCCGTCCGTACTACAAGCAAGGTCACCATTTCCGGGACTACCGCTGGTGTTACTAGGTCCGCTGTCCTGTCAGTTACTCGTTGATGCCGAACGCAGCCATCACTTACCAAGGCTGCGTCGCTGGAGCATGGGGTTAGTCGGGGGTTAGTCTACGAATCTGGCAGCGCTGCGCCCAATGGGTTTTAAATGGCATGGCGGCGAGCCCCACTGAGGGCACCCGCCGCCATGGCAGGTGAAGCATTGATTGTTACTGAGCCAGCTCTCGATATCCCGCAACTCTGGCTCAGGCGATCTCAGCAGGACAAGCCTGTGAGCCTGCTAATTACGGACAAGTTCCCGAAGTCCCGCAAGCTCCCATATACGGAACATTCAAGATGGTCGAAAATCCACTATTGAGAACGGGACTCGTGGACTGCAAATGGAAGTCCATTGTCCCAGGACTTACGAAAAGCGGATTGACATTCATGTCGTGGGCGCCGGAAGATCCACCGGAAGCCCCATATTTGTCATTGTAGTCCCAGCTGCTGATGGAACAGGTACCGGCAGCACCAAGATATATGCCACCTCCGGCGAAGATGTCATTTTCGAACGTAAGATTTCCACCAAAGCAGCTATTGATAGTAACGGCATTCGCGCCCGTACTCCCTGTATAACAAGTATTGTTGTAGTACTTTAGCGCGATTGGACTGAGACCGGTAGTCGACCCGTTCGCCCCGAAGCACGCGTAACCCGACTTGGCGCCATACGCAACATTCTCTTCATAGGTACCGGTTTCGGTGAAACTTTCAACATTCTCGGTATAGAAAGAATTGCCATTGCAACCTGGATAAGTTGAGCCGTTCACAGTAACTGAGGTTGAGCAATTGGTAATATTATTCGATACCAGCATGCCGGTGGAGCGTTTGAAATCGATGCAATTGTGCGAGCAACCAGGACCAACCTGATTCCCCTTGATTAATGGATTGGCGAGATCCTGATCAACCATAAGTGCGTTATGGCCGCCTTCAACTTTCACGACATTGTTGAGGACCTTCACACCATATGAGCCGACGGGATACCCTACGAAAGCGATGCCTTCGTTGTATCCGTAACTGCCACTGTCAACCCCAAAACATCCGGAGCAGGCGCCAGCATAAGCACCGTATCCGTTGTTGTGAACATAATTGTTTTGGATGGTAATACCTGGCTGCGCAAGATACGAGAATATGATGCCGCCGCTTGTCGCGTTCCGAACTTCAAAGCCGTCTATCGTGACATAGGAACTCGCAATCTGACCAGAAGTCTTCCCGTCCACAATCCCATAAGACCGGGTGGAACCACCGTCGAGGACCGGGCGATTGCCCGTCCCGTAATTGCCGAAGGTAATTGGGTTGGTTTGGGTGCCGTGGACGTTCGATATGTTCAATTGTTCCGCCCAGACGCCTCCCCGTTGGAACAGGACGCAGTCGCCTGCCCTGAGACTTGGTTCGAACGCCACGACGTGTGCAACGGTCTTCCAAGGTGAACTCGTCGAGATGCCGTTGTTGCTATCGCTTCCAGAATTCGACACGTAATATTCCGTTCCTGAGCAATTCGTTCCTGGCGGGGTCGGAGATGGGGTCGGAGTCGGAGTCGGGTTCACACCCGTGCCGCTCAGAGTAACTGCAGAAATTGCGGTCGCTGAGTTCGTGCTGAAGGACATCGTTCCTGAGTATGCACTCACCGCCGTTGGTGAAAACGTGACGTTGTAGGAGGCAGAGCTGCCTGGAGCGATGCTGGTTGGGCTGGGCCCCGATACGGCGAATTGCGACGGCGAAATAGAGACGCCGCTTATGTTCAGGGTAGCGCTACCCGTATTCGTGATTTTTACGGCCTGCGGTGAACTGCTCGTATTGGTAGCGACTGAACCGAACGCCAGCGAGGTTGGCGTGAGGGCGCCCTGTGGCGTTCCCGGTGTGGAACTTCCAACGGTTTCCGTCAAGGTGACCGATCCATTCGTGCCGTTGCTGGCCCATGCGCGAATGAGCACCTGATGTGTGCCTGGCGCCATAGTGACGCTGGTTCTGATAGTCTTCGTCGAACCTGTGTGGTACACCGAAGTGCCATCAACATAAATGCGCCATCCTGTGATGTTCCTGTCGGAAGTCGCGGAGGCGGCGATCAAAACGGGTGAGGTTACTGTGGAATTATTTGCAGGTGTTGAGACCGTTACGTTGACCCACGCGGACGCCAACACTGGCAACGAAATCACACACAGAACAATGGAAAGTGTCCATCGCATTATTTCTTTTCTCCTAAAAAGTGCTGTGCGCAGCGGGCGGGGACTTTCCGAGGTCAACTGCGCATCAGGCGGGTATTTGCGTTCTGCGTTCTGGATTTAAGGTATTTGCCCGGACGGAGGAATCGAATGGGGGGGACAACCCAGTCCCGCTTGGTTTTTTCACTTAAGTAAGCCAGAGTTGATCCCGGTCGGGCACACAGCAAAAGGGCGTGGATGTTGGGGTTGGGCCCTGCGGCCCCACTTCAAATGCTCGAACTAAGGTCCATCACGGCTCTGCGTTGTCCCGCTAATTCGCTGGAGGGGATAAAGGCGATCAGCGGAATGCAGGACTCGCGCACCTCAACTCGCCTCGCCGGAAACTTGGAAGTATTCAGCATCATTCTGCGGTGGGAGACCGCTTCAGCCACGCATCGGCCCCAGCATTTGCAGATCAAGGGACATGATGAAATATACGAACAATCCGCTTAAGCATACAAACGATGCAGCTTTTCATGATTTGCGGGAGGCTGTTTCCAGATTGAGAACGGCCAATGATGCTATTTCTGTTCTCGTTTCGGCGCTAACCTATCAGGTTACAGCCCGGACCCTGAACCAGCACGGTTGCGATTATTGCGGTGAACCGTATCAAGAGCCCGGTCCGATTGGGTGGACATCTCACCATTGCAACGTCCTGTTTGCCGCGGAAACCATCATTTCCGAATGTGTCCAGCACCTTCTTAGAGAACGTGCAGTTGCGAAAAATGAGATTGAGCGATATCTCCTTAATCGCAACTTTCTGCGTCGCGCGATGTGAACGTGATAAGTTCTGGGATACTTCCGTCCCGCGTTAGGGCCGCTGAAGCCCCGATCGACGATCCGATGCAGCGGCGTATGCCGGATGAAGAGGCTCTGCTCGGGGCGCTTGCGCTGTAGGCAGTCGCACCCGTGGAAACTTCATTCGCTGCTCCTGTTACCAGGGCTAGAAAATCTCGCAATGCGGCGAAGGAAGCTTACCTGGGTATTCGATCATCGTGTTCATCGCACCATCACTGAGTTCGGTGAGATTGTGCGATTCCCAGTAGTTCCGCGACGGGAAACGCACTGGATAGTCCGTATGTTTGCCCCTCAACCGGACTTTTTGAGGTCATCTCACATACAGTAGTGCTGATGACCACCAGCCATCGCCGGCATCTGCAGCACTGATATCGTGCAGGAACCATTGAGTCTGCTATTCCGGGGCAATGAGAGCAGCGCTTATGCGCTGCTCTTTTGCAATCTCACTCTTTATTGAGAATTCTTGTCCAGAGAGGGTTGCAGGAGATTGCGTCCCCCGCCATAATCTTCCGGATTCATTCGATTTAAGTCCTCGCTGCCCCTACCACTATTAGTGGAAGCGTTTAATCGTCAGGCAGCATCCAAAAAAGAAATAAAGCGACAATGGGGAGGAGATAGCATGAGCACCCAAAAAGTAATTGAGCTACCGCGCGGGACTATCTCCAGCGTAAGCCCGCTGACCGGTGAATTGCTGCGCGAATTTGAGCAGCACTCTGACGATGCGGTGGAACAGAAGATTGCTCTGGCCGCCGCGACTTTCCGCGACTATCGCAAGGTATCATTTGCCCGGCGCGCTGCCATGATGCTGCGTGCCGCAGAGATCCTGGAAAAAGAAAAAGACAGTTTTGGGCGAATGATGACCCAGGAAATGGGAAAGACATTGAAATCGGCCGTGCAGGAAGCGGAAAAATGCGCAGTTGGCTGCCGCTACTATGCCGAAAATGCAGAGCGGTTCCTGGCCGATGAAGAGGCCAAGACGAATGCCACCCGCAGCTTTGTGCGTTACCAGCCGCTCGGCCCGGTGTTGGCCGTGATGCCGTGGAACTTTCCGTTCTGGCAGGTATTTCGCTTTGCGGCGCCGGCGCTCATGGCGGGCAACGTCGGGTTGCTGAAGCATGCTTCCAACGTGCCGCAGTGCGCGCTTGCCATTGAAGACATTTTTCGCCGCGCGGGCTTTCCTGAAGGCGCTTTTCAGACATTACTGATCGGGTCAGACCGCGTGAACAAGATTATTGCTGATCGCCGCATTGTCGCTGTCACGCTCACCGGCAGCGTCGGCGCGGGCAGCAGTGTGGCCACGGCTGCGGGTAAAGAGATAAAGAAATGTGTGTTGGAACTTGGCGGCAGCGATCCGTTTATTGTGATGCCGAGCGCCGATTTTGATAAGGCAGTGGAAACAGCTGTGCAAGCCAGGGTGATCAACAACGGCCAATCTTGTATTGCGGCCAAGCGATTCATCGTCCATCGGGAGATTGCAGAGCAATTTGAAAAGAAATTTGTGGCGCGCATGGCGTCACTCAAAGTCGGCGATCCCATGGATGCCAATACCGACGTTGGCCCACTGGCCACGGCAGATGTCCTGAGGGGACTGGAGGCGCAGGTGCAAAAGACAGTAGAGATGGGAGCGCGCGTCCTGCTGGGAGGAAAGCGTCTGGACCGCAAAGGCAATTTCTTTGCGCCCACTGTCCTCACCGATATTCCCAAAGGTTCGCCAGCTTATGAAGATGAACTATTCGGTCCGGTGGCGTCTCTCTATCGCGCAAAGGATATGACCCACGCGATTGAGATCGCGAACAACTCTATCTTTGGCTTGGGGGCTTGCGCGTGGACCAATGATGCCGCGGAGCGCGACCTATTCATCAATGAGATTGAGTCAGGCCTGGCATTTATCAATGGAATGGTGGCCTCTGATCCGCGCATTCCTTTCGGCGGCGTGAAGCATTCCGGGTTCGGACGCGAGTTGAGCCATCACGGCATCCGTGAGTTTGTAAACGTGAAGTCGGTTTCCATTCAGGAAGCGGACCCAGGGAAGAGCCGCACGGAATAGAGACGACCAGCTTTGCGCTTAGTGAATCACTTTTAGCAAGTGGCGTTCGTTTGCGATTTGCGTGACGACCGGTTCCAGCCTGTCGAACGCTTCCTGCAGGATTCGGTGCGAAGTAGCAAAGCATATGCGCAGATGTCCGCTGGCTCCGGGGCCAAACCATCGCGGAGCGCCGGGCACCAACGCTACGCGGGCTTGTTCGCGAAGTTGTTGGCACAGTGTTTCTGAATCGTCACTCAGGCTCCGCACGTCGGGAAATATCACATACGTTCCTTGCGGCGGCTCTGCACGTCACCCCCGGCCACTTCGCCAGACGACTCACAACGTAATCCCGCTGCGCCTGCAGATGCTGAACAAATTGTGCCAGCCACTCGCGGCCTTCATTGAGCGCAGCCACAACAGCGACCTGAGATAGCACCGACACACCGTATACGGTGCTTTCCGCATCTGAGGCGGCGATAATTTCTTTTCTCCATTCGGGGTCAGGACAGATCAAACAACCAACGCGCAGCCCCGCCAAAGCAAAATTTTTGGAGAACCCATAAACCGTCACCGTGTTGCGGGCAATCTCCGGCGAGATTGATGCCAGGCTGACGTGCTGGTATGGCGTGTAAACGATGTCAGACCAGATCTCGTCGGAAACAATCCGCAAACCGCGAGAGATGGCCCACTCTGCAACGCGCTGCTGCCACTCGCGTGAATACACGACGCCAAGGGGATTGTGAGGATTGCAAAGCCAGAGCATACGTGTGCGGCTGGTCAGGCGCGATTCCATGCCGCGAATGAATTCTTCCGCGCTGGTACCAGGCTCAACCCTTACGCGAACAGGGATGGCTCCTGCGCGCTGCACGGTGTGGTGCAGCAAAAAGTCTACGGGATCAGGAATAAGAACTTCATCTCCGGGCGCCAGGCTGGCGCGCGCCAAAACGGCCATGCCGGAGGCAGCGCTGTCCGTGGCGAATACTTCTTCGGCAGTGCAAGCCATGCGCCGGGTTTCATGCATCCAGCCCGCAACCGATTCACGAAACTGAGGCAGTCCTTCCGACGGGCCATAACTGAGCACTCCATCACGCACGTGGCGCACAAGCTGCTCCTGAATCGCTGGACAGACAGGAAAATCAGGATCGGCTGCGGTGAGCGGGATGACATCGGCAGGCTGCTGTGCCCACCGCATATTGAAAGCGCGTTCACGCAGAAGATCAAGCCGGACGATGTTGTCTGAAAACGATGCGGGCTGCGTCTCATCCGATTCCGCTATCGGCAAGAGGATGCTGCTGCCGATTTCCGGGGTAAGAAAATGGCGAGTCAACTCGCGACCCTTGGCCACATAGGGCGCGCATTGCTCGCGCCGCTCCGCTGAGTAGTTTGCGAGAGCCTTCTCAAGATCAGATTGCGTTTCCACATTTTCTGGACGCAGATTTTCTCCCAGAGCCACGGCGTCTGCCACCGCTGAAGAAACGCCCTGGCTAGTAAAGGGCGAGAGTGGATGAGCAGCGTCACCCACCAGAACCAAGTTTCCGCGATAGAATGCCGGAACCAAATCTGTATCCAGCGGACGCCAAAGATGCGTGCGGGAAAAATCTGCGATGCTGAGCAGATGTGGAATGGGGTCCGCCCACTCTCCGACGAGCGAGGTAACGAATTTCTTCCGAGTCTCAGCGAAATTGGCGGCATCTTCTGCCGGCTGGGGAAAGCGCTGGGAATCGAATTGCAGGTACCAGAGCACGTGCTCGGCGTCCACCGCCAGCGTGCCCAGCGCAATGCCACCGCTGACAGCATGAAATTTATTGAAATTGTTGTTGGCCCAGCGCACGGTACTCTTGCACTCCACCATCCCGACGATTTCAAGTACCCGCGCCTGGGTAGCAGGCCAGCCTGGAAATAGAGCGTGCCTTGCTCGTGAGCGAATACCTTCCGCGCCGGCATAGAGATCAGCTTTGACGCCGGCACCGGTGTTCAGACGCGCCTGCGTCACGTTTCCCGCATCGTCGAAATCGAGACTTGCGAGTTCCGCGTCAAATACGGGAGCGCTATCCGCCGGCAAAGCGCTCATCAGCGCGTCAATCAATTGGCGGCGACGGATGCTGCGGGTCCCTGCGGGCAAGGGCTGCTCATAAAGTATCTGCCCGCTTGAACTGCGGCAAAAATAACGTTGCAGGGGAGCGCCGCTGTTTTTGCCGGTCAAGTTCACGCCGAAACTTTGGAGGCACTCAATCCCATCCGGTATCAGGATGAAGCCCATGCCGGTCTCATGGCCCTGGCGCATGCGCTCATAGAGGCGGCAGCTGTGGCCTTGAGCGCGCAAAGTAATTGCACTCATTAAACCGGCTATTCCAGCGCCAAAAATTGCGATCTCCATGGTGCTCCTTGTAAATGGGGCTTGAATTTTTCGGTTTGGCGCGCTACCCAACAAATACTCTTCATGCTTGAAAGATTGCTCATGCCACGAATAGTTCAACCGCAATCACCGCTCGATCGCGGGGTTTTCCTGCTTGTGAAATAAAGCCTGGGAACGTTGCAGAATTTCCGGACAACATGAGATCTTTCAGAGTTGTTGTCAGGGAATTGCCGCGTGCTTCTGGTTACTGAAAATGTCCTGGATGTTTTCCGGCGAAAAGAACTCCGTCACCGGAACAGTGTGAGCAAGCATTCCAAAGAAACGGCTGCGCTGCTCAGGATTTTCCCGCAGAGCTTCCAGAAGCTGCTGCACCTCCGGCGGAGGCGGTTCCAACGCCGCCAACTGCGTGGTCAAGTCAAAGTATGGCAGTTCAGCGTTGTTACGTGTTTGTTCATAGGCAGCCAGCGCTTCTTCCATAGGCCGGCGGCCGCTCAGGCCTGCGTCAATGGCGTCAGCCAGCCATTCAGCGCTGCCAAACGCGTCTGTAATTCCGGAGGCCGTGCAGGGATCTTTCTGATAGCCTGCATCGCCAACCAGCGCCCATCCCGGCCCATAAGGTTTGCGGACGTGGCTGGGAATAGCGCCGCCCACGTAACGCGATTCGCGTTTGCCCGCCTGCATGCGTTCCCACAACTCCGGAGCGTGCTGGGCAATCACGCTGCTATGGTGCTTTTCCACGTTGGCGCGGACCGCAGGCAAATCGCGGGCGGCAAACGCCACTCCGATCAGCGAAAGATTGTCATTCGTATTGTAAGCAAAAATCACGTTGCCGGGCCGCAGCCACAAATGCCAGCCGATCATGGGCACGCCGCTGAAGTAGGCATACCATGAGCCTTCCAGCGCGGGACCGGTTTTATACTCAGGCGCCTGCACAGCTTTAGCTACTACGCTGAACATGCCATCAGCGCCCACTGTGATGCGGGCTTTTTCGGTAACCATGGGGCCATTTTTTTCATGGCCGCGAATGCCCGCTACACGACCATTTTCAAAAATCACTTCCTGGACAGAAAAACCTTCCCGCAGTTCTGCGCCTGATTTCACAGCGGCATCCACAAGAATGGGATCAAGCTTGAGACGACGCGGCGCAAATGCCTCAGCAACTCCGCCTTCGGCGGGAACGGGCGAACCTGTAAGCGAGAATGCGCCGTAATCAAAATGATTGGTTAAAATGGGCGGGCAGTTTGAGGCTTTCAGGGTGTCCAGCAGTCCCCAGCGTTTCAGGCGCGCGGAGCCGGTCTGGTGAACGTAATGGTTCGAGAAAGGCATGTCGCTGGGAAACGTACCGCGATCCAGCAGAAGAACTTTGTAGCCCTTGCGCGCCAACAAAAGGGCAGTGGGCGCACCGGCGCAGCGCGCGCCTACAATAATCGCGTCATACATAGCAGTTTTTCCCCTGCCGGGGCCCGTTGCGATCCGAAACCCGGCAATCAAGTTCAGCCTTGTGCTGTATTATCGTTCCCAAAATGGGTCCAGCGTTACAAAATTCTTAGAAAAGAGATTAGAATTCATGAGATTTTTACCCTGGAAACCGCAACCCGCCTGTTTTCTTTGTGCGGCGGTGCAAAAAGAGGTGTCTTGATGAAGACAAACCTGGAAACAATCAAGGGAATTTATGTGGGCGACGCCGAACAGATTGCGAAGAATCTTCAATCCGCGCTGGCCCCCCGCTTTGAGTGGACTGAGGCCGCAGGCTTTCCCTATGCCGGGACGTATCACAGCATGGAAGAGGTTGGTAAAAACGTATTTGCCCGCCTGGCGACGGAGTGGGACGGCTACCGCGCAGAAGTGGACCAGTTTTATGACGCCGGGGACACGGTCATTGTAACTGGCAAATATCTAGGGACTTACAAGAAGTCCGGGGGCGTGATGGACGCGGTTTTTGCTCACGTTTGGAATTTCAAGGACGGCAAAATCGTAAAGTATACCCAGAACGTAGACACCAAAAAGGTGTGGGACGCGATTGAAGGCAGGTAATCGCCGGGGAAGACAAAACCGTGAACCACAAAGGACACGAAGGAACACGGAGGAAAACCCACGACGAGCAGCATTCGCCGCAGATAAGCGTGGATCCGGGAGACATCAGTGATCTATAGAGCGCGGTTCAAGCGGCGAATTGTTGCAGAGTTTCTGCCTCCGGTGCGCGCGCGACAAAAGCAGCGAGCGCTCATTCTGTGTGACGGGATGCCTTCCATTCCACGCAAGCAGCCGCTGATGGAGTTCCTGGCCGGCAAGGGATATTGGGTCTTCTATCCGCGATATTGGGGCGCATGGGAGAGCGGCGGCGAATTTCTGGAGCGCTCGCCGCATCTGGATATTCTGGATGTTATTGACGCGATCCCACGCGGGTTCCGCGACCTGGCCTTCGGCCGGCGTTTCCGGGTGGTTGCCGATGAGATTTTCGTAATTGGCGGAAGCTTTGGCGGCGCAGCCGCCATTCTCTCGTCATTGGACCGGCGCGTGACAAAGGCGATCGCGAACTGTCCAGTGGTCGACTGGGCGATTCTTCCCAAGGCGGAAAAAGCAGAAACTTCAAACCCGAGCTATGCGGCTTACATACGCGAGGCGTTTGGCCACGGGTACCGGCTCTCTGATCGCAACTGGCACAAGCTGCGCGGCGGGAAATTCTTCAATCCCGCGTATCATGCCGGGGAAATCAATGCGGCGAAGATCATGATGTTCCATGCCAAGGACGATCCCTACGTTCCTTACAAGTCAGTTAAAAAATTCGCTGATCAAACCGGCGTGAAACTGAATTCATTTGCGCGTGGCGGCCATCTCAGCACGGATGATCGTGCAGAAATATTGGAAGAGGATTGAGAAGTTTTTTGCGGGTTAAAGCTCTTTGCCGCAGATTTCCGCAGATAAACGCAGATCAGAGATAATTAGCCGCGAATCCACGCGAAAAAACGCGAATCTGATTTGGTTCGTGCTCATTCGCGAAATTCGGGGCAATATTCTCATCCTTCGTCTGATTGGGTCGGCATCAAGTTGCAGTTACGGCGACGCAGAGAAGTTATTTGAGGGCGGCAGGCCATTTTTATGATGCTCTATCCTGCAAAGAAATACCTCAGCGGCTAAAGCCGACATCTTTGTAGGGTATACCGCAGGCCTCCGCCCCAGCAAGCCAAAATCGGGCTTGCCCGGGGGCCACTGAAGGCCTGCTCCACCCCGCCGTGGGACACAGCAAAGTGGGGAAAATGGTTTAGCCAGCGACATACTTCGCTAGATTGGCGGGTCAGATACCTTGGCGAGCAAAGGTTCCGCTACAACAATTGCCGGGAATAAGCTGAGTGACTCAGTCGCTTTCAATTGGCTTTCCCTCAAATAGTTGGTAAGCGGCTTACGTATGAGAGTCTCATTGGCCGTGAGCTTCTCGAGAAATCCTGACGCTGGCCGTTTCCGAGGCTTTAAGCCTCGCCGCCAGAATCGAGGGAAGGGTCGATTCGCTGGTTTTAGATTTCTTCTTTCGGTTTTTGTGCTTGTGAGTTTTTGCGCTGCATTTCAGCAGCAGGACAGCCAGCAGCTTTGTCATTGCGCGGTCAAACGTGCCGAATTCATCCGTGTTTTTCGGCTCGTATTTTTCAAGAACCTTCATAATTCCTCAACGGTCCGCATGAATTTGTACTCCTTAAACTTTATCGTGCCCCGCAATGGATTGCGCTCAAGTTTGGCCGTCGTAACAAAATGGTTTTCCGCCGAATCACGATAATGAACGACAAAATCAACGGAGACTATTGGCTCTCCTGTTATGAAATCCCACTCCGAATCTATTAAATGGAGTAGATCACTCACGCCGAAGGGAGCTTCTGTGCGATCAGGCCCGTATATCCTCGGCAGGGCATTCGCTGTTTTGTTTTTTGCTATGAAGCCGATGACATCGAACTCCGCTTGCCCATTGCGTGTGGTTATGTTGGACACGCCTATGTCTTTTGCATCCGAACCGCCCCTGTTAACTAGGGTTATTGGCCGTTCCTGAAATATTTGTTGGTCATATTTCACATCGGCCCAGTGACATTCAGGAACAATCTTTGGATCGTGGTCGGTGACAGGTATCGGCTCCACTGTTCTTTTGGCCGTTCTCATCTTTTCTGCGAGTGCCAAAAGACCGTCTGCTATTGCAGCGATCTTGGAAGAGTCGGAATGCTCAGAATCTATGTCTTTATTCAGATCTTGATCTATGTAGCCCAGTTCTGCCAACTCGTCGCGCATCTTAATAACCCTATGTTTAAAGCGCAGATGATAGCCATTGAACACTTGCACTTGAAATGGCCGAATAGAATCGAAGAAGAAATGGACACGTTTGTGCTGTCCTTCTGATAAAGGCGGTAATGTGGGCTGAGGGCCTTTCTCTTTCAGGTATACAAGAATGTCGCGACTCAAGACAGAAACTCGATGTTGCAAACTTTCGGAATCCCCGTAGAGCGCGGAATACTCACTCAGGCTCTTCTTTAGCTCGCCAATTTCTGTATTCTTATGAATCGCTTCTTGTTGAAGTTTGATAATCTCAGTTGATCTGCGTGTGTACCCAGCATCCGCTTTTCTCGCAATCTGGATCTGCTCCTGGAGGTCTATTTTCAGCTTGTCGCCCTCTGTCTTTGTTCGTTTATAGAAATCGAAGTAGCTCTCAAGCGCCATTAATAAGAATATGGCCAAGAAACCAACCAACCAGACATGCCAGTCCCATCCAGAAAATAATGGGTACAAAGAAAAACTCTTTGCTTTATCAGGCGGCAGAAGGATCGGAAGCAGAGAAAGCGCGCAAAGCGCCGTCCACACCCCAAACGCTACCTTGGTGATCCAGTGCTTCCGCATATTGCGCAAGAAAGAGTAGCGTCGGAATTCAGGCATAGTAGTGTCGGGTAGCCTCCATTGTCCTCCCCGTCCGCGTGTGAGTCAAAAAACAAAACCCGCCTTTCAGCAGGTTCCGGTTTGATGTTGGAGAAATTGCTAAACGGTGTGAACAGCTCGCCAACGTTTGAGCGGTTTGTAGCTGCCGGATTTCCAGTTGACAAGTTCAGGAACGACTTGGAAACACGGCTCAAGATTGAAGCTGAGTGAGGTCTTGTCCTGGTGTTGTAATCGGGCGATATCGCCAGTTCCCTGCGTAGCGTGGAGCGCGTCTTTGCTGGAGACGCCGGCAAACTTCATAGCGCCCGCCGCTCTCCCGCCCGTTCGCCTTTGGTGAAAGGCAGCTGAAGCCCTGCCATACGCCAGCCAGGTGGGGTTATGTTCGTGTGCGACTGGAATTGCTTGCCTCGGCGGCCAATTTTCAACTTGACAACGAGGCGAACAAATGGTAAAGTAAGTTATTCCCTCCCAGTGAGGAAAGGCTGTAGTTGGACGATCTTTGACAACTTAGTTACTAGCTTCTAGCTACTGGCTGCTAGCCAGGCCAAAGTGGTTCAAGTCTACGCCAATCTGGGATGGCCTGGGTTGATATGGGATACCCCTGGGAGGGGAGGGCAGGTATCGGATGCCTTTTGGGATAACCGAGCCTAACTCCTTTGGAATCGTAATTGGCGCTATCGAGTCCAAGAAGCCGGTCTTGGGTTGACCTTGGGGATGACTGCAGCTAACTCTTTTGGAATCCTAGTTGGCAGGGGGAGGGGGTAGGTATGTCATCCTTCGCCTGACTGCCG
>CAVSYO010000040.1:0-32459 GCA_963732195.1 Terriglobia bacterium
TCTGACCAACGAGCTCCCTGGCGGCTAAGTCGGCACGCGGGAAGCAGAGAATCAGGTCACCACCAATTGTGTCGCACATTGCAGCACCTCGCTCATACTTATTGCTCAAACTCTCGTTTGGTCAAGCTCCTGTGCGTGGTTTCTAAGGGCCAGCGAGAGCCGGAGACTCCGCCTTAATCGCAGAAATTCCGAACGTATACAAGGGGAGAAGCAGTGTGCCATAGAACGGCTTGTACCATGAAAATGACACAAAGGGCACCCGCCCAGTGAGAAGACCCACACCGCGAAGGCGAACGTGGAGATCAGTAGCTGCGTTTTCTTGCTTACCTTCTGGACGCGGGTTAGATAAACCCAGGTACCAGCCAGCAAGAAAGAAAAACACGCACCACAAGACCTTTTCACGTGGCACGTCCGCTGGGGCATTGCGAATCAATCCCTCAACAAATACGTAGACTACGACGACTTCAGCGGGAATGTACTTCAACAAGCGGTCAGTGAACTGATCCTGTTTGTCGCTATGTGTTGGCGGATTGGTTGCATCACTAGCTCTATCTTCTTCAACGCCGGCGACACCTCCTCCCAGAGCGCTCTGTGCCGTTCCGGCTGGCTCCTTCGGAACCTGGTCCAAGTCTTTTTGAGTCACTACTTGACGTCCCATCGGAATCTTCCTTCCTCGTCGCCGGACAGCTTGCACCCTACGCGGTTGATCCGGCGACCGGATGCGAAGTCTATCGTAGGTTAGTGTAGATTCGGAGTCGATACGTTTCACTCAAATCAAGAATATTCCGGGTATATTATCGACCACTCAGAAGTCATTGGCCGGGGCCGAGATCGGGTCAGTCGGCAATGCGGAAGTAATCTGGGCGCCTTCGGCGCTTATGTCTCTCGGTCCAGAAACGGTCTTCTGGGTAGTTTGCTCCTGTACGGTCGGCAAACCGGAAGTAATTCTGCCAATTTTCGGCGACAGGGTGCTGCGCTGGTGGCCGCGCGCGGCGGGACGTTCTCTTCAACTTTGCTATAATCACCTTTTCCGTCAGCAACTTACGGCTTGAAATGAGCCCCGGCCGCTAAATCTCATCCAGGCAAAGGCAAACACTTGTACCTGCAACTACAGCAGCAGCTTATCCAGCGCGTCAGCGACCTTTTGAAGCGGCAATATGATGTCGAATTGCCCCGCATGGTGGTTGACCAGCCGCCGAATGTTGGCTTGGGCGAATACGCTCTGCCCTTGAGCTTTGAGCTGGCCAAGAAGCTGCGGAAACCTCCACGCAAGATCGCAGAAGAGGTGGTTGCCGGGCTGGGCCCGGTCCCCGGATTTGAGAAGTTTGAGGTTGCAGGAGCCGGTTACATTAATGCCCGGATCAACCGCGAAGAAGCGGCGCGACTGCTGCTTGATCCACAAGCGACTCAACCCGGATCCGCCAGCGGCAAAAAGATTCTCGTCGAGCACACCAGCATCAATCCCAACAAAGCTGCTCATATCGGTCACCTGCGCAATGCCATTCTGGGCGATACGTTTGTCCGCCTGCTTCAGTCCGCGGGCGCGCATGTGGATGTGCAGAACTATATCGACAACACCGGAGTCCAGGTGGCGGACGTGGTGGTGGGATTTTTGTATCTGGAGAAAAAAGGGAAGAGCGAGATTGAAGCGCTCATCGCCGCATCTCCCAACGGCAAGCCGTTCGATTATTACTGCTGGGACCTCTACGCGCGCGTTTCCCAATGGTATGAAGAGAGCAAGGAGAACCTGAAGCTTCGGCTGCAAACGCTGCATGACATTGAACATGGCGGCAATGAGCCGGCTGAAATCGCGCGGCTGATTTCAAACGCCATCATTCAACGCCATCTGGAAACCATGGAGCGGCTGGGCATTGAATATGACTTTCTGCCGCAGGAAAGCGAAATTCTCCATCTGCATTTTTGGGAATCGGCGTTTGAGCAACTAAAGCAGAAGGGCGTGCTTTACTTTGAAACGGAAGGCAAAAACAAGGGCTGCTGGGTGATGAAGCGGGCTTCTGGGTCGCAACCCGACTAAGAAGCAAGCCGCAGCCGAAGGCAATGATGCTCCTGAAGCCAAAGACGGCCCGGACGAAGACGCCAAAGTGATCGTGCGCTCCAATGGCACAGTGACCTACGTCGGAAAAGACATTGCTTATCATCTTTGGAAGTTCGGTTTGCTCGGGCGCGATTTTGGCTATCAGCGTTTCTATCGCTATCCCAACGGCCGGCAGGTCTGGATCTCGGCGGAGTCCGGCGAAGCTGACCATCCGCATTTTGGCGGCGTGAACGCGATTTATAACGTGATCGATTCGCGCCAGGCCGATCCGCAGAACAATGTGATTGAAGCGATTCGCGGGCTGGGTTACACCGAGCAGGCGGAGGACTACCATCATTTTTCTTATGAAATGGTGGCGCTCACGCCCCGCTGCGCCATGGAGCTGGGCTACGAAGTGTCTGAAGAAGACCAGAAGCGCTCTTATATAGAGGTATCCGGACGCAAGGGTTTTGGCGTAAAAGCGGATGATCTGCTGGATTCGTTAATCGCGGCGGCGCAGAAGGAAGTGGACTCCCGCAACCCAGAGATGAAGGAGCAAACGCGGCATGAGATTGCTTCGCAGATCGCCATTGGCGCGCTGCGTTACTTCATGTTGAAGTTCACTAAGACTTCGGTGATTGCGTTCGACTTCAAGGAGGCCTTGAGCTTTGAAGGGGAGACCGGCCCGTACGCGCAATACGCGATTGTCCGGGCGACAAATATCTTTCGCAAAGCCGGCCTGAACGCGGAAGAAATTCTGGCTGGCAAAATTGATTTACGGTTTCTGAAAGAGGACGACGAATTGTGGGAACTCTGGCTTCGCGCTGGCCAGTTTTCCAGCATGATTGAACAGTGCATCTCCACGACTGAACCGGCTTACGCGGCCAAGTATGCGTTCCAACTGGCACAGCAGTTCAACAACTTCTACCATAAGCACCACATCCTCACGGAGACAGACGAGGCAAGAAAAGGCTTTCTGCTGGCGACGGCTGCTGTGGTGCGGCGAGCGCTGATCCAGAGCCTTGAATTGATGGGAATCGGTGCGCCCAGCGTAATGTAAAGTTTCATTTTCGGCAGAAAACAGGTTGCGGTACGCACACTTGCTCTTTCAATGTGCTTCGAGCGGGTGACGAAACGTTTCCTGGAGCGTCTCTCCAAGAGTACTATTTCCGCATTAGGAAACTCCGCTTGGTAAAAGTTCTCTGAAACTTCTCCCGGATATTTGCGTACCAATGAGGCATGAGCATGGAACTGACTATTAAGAACCTTTCCAAGACTTACAAGAACGGCGTTAAAGCCCTTGATAACGTGTCGCTTACGATCCCGCGAGGGATGTATGGCCTGTTGGGGCCGAATGGCGCGGGGAAATCCACTCTGATGCGGACGCTGGCTACCCTGCAGGAACCAGACAGCGGCAGCGTCACGATGGGGGAGATTGATGTTCTCAAGCAAAAAGACGAAGTCCGTCGACGTCTTGGCTACCTTCCGCAAGAGTTTGGCGTGTATCCCCGAATCTCTGCCCAGGATATGTTGAGCCATCTGGCATTGCTAAAGGGAATCACGAACTCACGTGAGCGTAAAGAAGTTGTGTCCGCCATGCTTCAGCGCTGCAATCTTTACCATGACCGCAAGAAGGCGCTGACCGGGTTTTCCGGAGGCATGCGGCAGCGCTTTGGCATTGCCCAGGCACTGCTCGGCAATCCGCAACTTCTGATCGTGGATGAACCCACGGCGGGTCTTGATCCGGGCGAACGCAACCGGTTCTACAATCTGCTTGCTGAAGTCGGAGAACAAGTGATCGTGATCCTCTCAACGCACATTGTGGAAGATGTGATGGATCTTTGCACCAACATGGCCATCATTCACGAAGGCAAAGTGCTATATCAAGGCGAGCCGCAAGCTGCGATTTCCAAGCTGAACGGCCGGATCTGGCAGCGCTCCATTGAGAAGACGGAACTGGCCCATTACGAGCAGACCTTCCGCGTCGTGTCAAACAAACTGGTTGGCGGCAGACCCTTCCTGCACGTCTTTGGTGAGCAACCGCCGGGCGACGGATTTCTTCCCAGCCAGGCCGATTTGGAAGACGTGTTCTTTACCAAAATCCGGAACTGGGACTAGGAGCGCTTATGTTCTGGCGAATCACATGGTTTGAAATCTCGTACTGGCTGCGATCAAAAATGCTGTGGGTGTTCTTTGGCGTGATTGCATTGATGGTGTTTGCGGCTGTCAGCACGCCCAACGTCCAATTGTTCATCGTCCTGACAAATACCTACCACAACGCTCCTTTTGTCATCAGCGGATATTACGGCTTTATCAGCCTCGTGATGCTGCTGATGGCAGCGGCCTTTGTGAATTCCGCAGCACTGCGCGATTTCAGATTCAATACCAATCAGATTGTCTTTTCCACGCCAATGCGCCGCCGCGATTACCTTTTTGGACGGTTCATCGGCGCCACGCTGGTATCCACCATACCGATGTTGGGTGTTTCGGCGGGTATCCTTGCAGCCAAATACATGCCATGGGCTGACCCGGACCAATGGGGACGCGTGAACTGGGCGGCACATCTTCATGCAATTTATGTTTTTGCATTGCCAAATGCGTTGATCATTGCGGCCATACTTTTTGCGATTGCGGTGATGGCCCGCAATGAGGTTGTCCCTTTTATCGGGGCGCTGGTATTGCTGATCGGATACATTGCGGCAGGAACCTTGCTCCAGGACCTGCGGCATGAAGAATATGTCGTGTTTGCAGATCCATTCGGCATTCGCACCTTTGCGCTTATAGCTAAATACTGGACTGTGGCGGACAAGAACAGCATCCCCGTCTCTCTGAGCGGATGGATGCTCTGGAACCGTCTTCTATGGGCGGCGGTTGCAGCCGCGATCTTTACATTTGCCTATTTCCGCTTCAGCTTTTCTGAAAAGGCGAGCAGGGCCAAGCCCGTGGAAGCAGACTCGCAAGCTCAGCCGGTCGCCGTGGGCCGCCCAATTCCCAGCCCCAATTTGCGTCCAGCCGCATGGCAACAACTGGTCCAGTCGCTGGGAATCCATTTACGGGGAATGCTGGTAAGTATTCCATTCATTATCATCATGCTGGCCGGAGGCCTGAACTGCCTTCTCGCGCTGATGTTCAACGCCACTGAAGGCTACGGCAACCATACTCTACCTGTAACGTTCTGGGTGTTGGACCTGATACGAGGAACTCTCTACCTGTTCCTAATCGTGGTGGTGACTTTCTACGCTGGAGCGCTCGTCTGGAAAGATAAAGATGAGCGGATGGATGAGATCGTGGATGCTGCGCCCGTCCCGGAGTGGATCTCATATGCCACGCGCCTTGTGACACTGGTTTTCATGGTGATGCTGATCCAGGTCTTTGCGCTGCTGAGCGGTGTTGCGGTGCAGGCTTGGCACGGCTACCACCGTTTTCAGATCGGCTTATATTGCTATGAGCTGCTGGTGCGCGATTTTTCGCTCTTTGTGGCCCTTGCCGTACTCGCATTTTTTATCCACGCTGTCTCGCCTAACAAATATTTGGGCTATGCGATATACATCGCTTTCTTAACCGCAAACGCCTTTATGTGGGGACCGCTAAACGTAGCCACAAATCTTGTCCAGTTTGCCGGCGCTCCTAACGTCGTCCACTCAGATATGTTTGGCGATGCGCCTTATCGCATGTCCTGGAGCTGGTATGCGCTCTACTGGATGCTGTTCTGCGGTTTACTTGCCATTCTGACGGTAATGTTCTGGCCTCGTGGCAAACAAGACCGCTGGGCCGGAAGGCGGCGAAACGCTGCGCAACGCTTTCACGGCGGGTGGATATCAGGTGCGATGTTGTGCCTGCTCGCATTCATCTCCACCGGAGTCTGGATTTGGTACAACACCGAGGTTGTTAACCGGGTGGTCGGCCCCAAGACCCTGCAGCGTCGTCAGGCTGATTACGAAAAGACTTATAAGCAGTTTGAGAAACAGCCGCAACCTCGTGTGCGCAGCGTGAAGTACGCGATCGACGTATATCCAGAATCGCGCAACATAACGATGCGGGCGGAGCAAGTAATCCAAAATCCATATCCGCAGCCGCTCACTGAAATTCACTTCACCATCGATCCAAATTATCTGACAGACATTGACATACCGGGAGCGTCCCTGAGCAAAGACGATCAAAAGCTCTACTACCGGATTTACAAATTCGATTCGCCGCTGCAGCGCGGCGAGAGCCGCACCATGCACTTCACGGTAAAGAGCAAAAATCGGGGCTTTGAAAATGAGTTGAGCACGGTGGAACTTGTCCAGAACGGGAGCTTCTTCAATAACACCGTTGGTCCGGTCATCGGTTATAACTCGCAGCGGCAGCTTACCGATCCTAATGACAGGAAAAAGTTCGGGCTGAAAGAAATTGATTTGATGCCGCCGCTTGAACGCAACTGCACAGATGATTGCCGCGAGACTTACCTGGGCGGCCATTCTGATTGGGTGGACGTGCAGACGGTCATTAGCACTTCCGCTGACCAACTTGCGATTGCTCCGGGTTCGCTTCTGCGGGAGTGGCAGGAGAATGGTCGCCGCTATTTTGAATACAAGCTCGATCATCAGTCGATGAATTTTTATTCCTTTATGTCTGCCCGCTACGAAGTGGCGCGGGAGGAGTGGAACGGCATCAAGCTTGAGGTCTATTACGACCGTCAGCATCCCTGGAACGTTCCGCGAATGATGAATTCGCTGAAGAAATCACTGGATTATTACACGAAGAATTTCGGCCCGTATTATCACAAGGAAGCTCGCATCATTGAGTTTCCGCGCGTCGCCCGCTTTGCCCAGGCTTTCCCCGGCACCATGCCGTATTCGGAGTCCATCGGTTTCATCGCCAACATCAATAAGCCCGACGACATCGACTTTGTCTTTTATGTAGTCGCGCACGAAATGGGCCATCAATGGTGGGCGCACCAGGTGATCGGAGCAAATATGGAAGGCGCCACGCTGCTTTCTGAAACCATGGCGCAATATTCAGCGCTGATGGTGATGGAAAAAGAATATGGCCGCGACACGATGCGGAAATTCCTCAAGTACGAGATGGACAATTATCTGCGATCTCGCGGCGCTGAACGGTTGAAGGAGCGCCCGCTGCTCACGGTGGAGGCGAACCAAGGCTACATTCACTATCGCAAAGGAAGCGTGGTTTTGTATTACCTGAAGGAGATGATAGGAGAGGAAGCGGTGAACCGGGCGCTGCGCAAAGTGATCCAGCAGTATGCGTACGCACAACCGCCTTATCCCACTTCGCATGCACTGGTGGATGCCTTACAAGAGCAAACACCACCCCAACTGCAGTATTTGATCAAGGACCTGTTTGAGGACATCACTATCTTTTCCAACCGCACCCTGGACGCTACAACGCATCCACGCGCAGACGGCAAATACGATGTAACCATCAAAGTGGAGGCACGCAAATTCAAAGCTGACGCCAAGGGAAATGAAACCGAGGTACCGATCAATGACTATATCGAAATTGGCGCATTCGCCAAACCCGCCAAGGGCAAGAAGTACGGTGACACGCTCTATCGCGAACGGGAGCACATCACGCAGACCAGCTCCACCTTTACATTTGTAACAGCCTCACTGCCGGAGAAAGCCGGCATAGACCCGTTTGCATTGCTGATCGATCGTGTCCCCGACGACAACACGAAGACCGTGAGTGTCGTAAACGGCAAATAGGCGCAGTGATTAAAAGGCTAATGCCGGGGCATTTGATGGTTGCGCGCCTTTGCAGTCGGGCACTTCCGTGAGAAGCGAATTTTGTGAGCAAGTTAATTTTGTGAGCAAGTTATTGATTTATATGGTGGGCGATCACGGACTCGAAGGGAAGCAGCTTACGCTCGGCTTCTCCATTGAGCAGCAGACTGCGTCCAATTTCTTTCATGTTTAATCTTCGGAACCTTTGCGATCAGTCCCCACTCTTGAGCCAGGTTCATCACGCGGCGTAATGTCTTCAGGGCACAGTTGATGTTGTAGGGGCTCCCCGGCAATATGAGGACTGGGAGCCGAGCAGCAAGACGGGCAGCACCTCGATCCATTTCTTCCTAATACCGCGAGATAATATCCTAAGCCTCTAGCTGCTCCGAGCTGGTGCCACTGTGCGATCACGAACCCGCTTCCGGGACTGAAATCGCTGAGTCAAAAGATCAAGTTCCCGCGAAAATCTCATCATCGCTTGTTCAAAACCCGTGTTCCAAAAACGTTGCCAACTATTCTCTTGGGAACTATTCATTCAAAACACATTGTAAAGAGTCTTTCGTATGTTCCAAAAGCAGATGGTTTGGGAATTCTTCACTCACGGTATGGATGGCTCAGAATGCCACGGAAAATCTGCTGTCGCAACGCTTGCGTTTTGTTCACAATAATTGAGGCCGGCACCAAACTCGCTTTCAGGTGTGAAACCAGCGGATTGGAATTGTCGCTTAGCTCTTCACGGAGTTGTTTCTTGTTTGATTGAATTTCGGTGTTCCGGCGAGTTGCTGGTCGCGCAGTTGCCGTTCCCGCTTGGGAACACGAAAACTGGTCATTGGTTTTCCCTGGATAGTAATCTCATCCGAGAAAAAATCAACAAATTGCTGGTGAATCGCCTGTTCCTTCTCGCTTAATCGTTCTCCTCTCAACTCGGCTGGCCGCTGCTGAAAACGTTTGATTCCACCAGTGATCAGGTCCCATATTTCGGCGCGGGTGTGACCTTCAACGAATTCAAGAAATAAGAACACCAGAGAGGACTTCACCCGGCGTACATGAGAGAAGTTCGTCTGGGTCTGTATCACACCGCCCCTCTACCCGTGCTTCGAAATATGCTGGAAAGATAGCTCTGTAAACTGATTGACTTTTCCGGTTACCGGTGCTCTTCAGCAGCAGGGCCAGGCCGGAATTGTTCGTCGGAGCACCTTCGATACTCATTTCCGTAGCTTCGCGACTGAGCTGGGCACACTAGGCATACCTACACATGACTGAGTTTTCGAGATAATCCAATATCTTTGTACTTGCCAAAGAGATGCGTGCGCATCTGGCCGCGAGACTTGTATTGCTGCGTTGTGGCATCATTGTTAACCGTGTCGGAAACCGCAACGCGCGAGCACAACTGCCACAACATTCCACAATTGACATTCATGCGGGTTTTGTATATAAGTTTGCTGGCTATAGCTAGTGAGCCCTGATTTTTCGTTCCGGTAATCATCGGCCCGAGAGAAATTTGGCTCAGAGACAATCCGTCTCTGGGCCATTTTGTTTTTCGGCCTTTGAGTCTGGAGCGGAACGGCATTCGCATTTGGCCGGGGCCTGCGTGGGGGATTTGCTGGCAGAGGGTTCGGAAGCCACTGGTCTTTTTTGGGAGAGGCGCCACACTTTGTAGCTAGGGCAAAAGGTTTTATGAGTTTAGGTAGGCCCTGATTTGTGCCCCCGGGAACACTCGGATCAGGCAAAAAATTTGGCCTGGAGAGCATGTCTCCAGGCCATTTTTGTTTTTCTGAAAGTGAGACGCTGAAGCGCGTTCGCGGTGCGAGAGCTGCTACGCGAGACAAAAAACTAAGCGAGGAGAGAGGCCCGAAATGCTTTTCGGCTGTCCCACCAAATTACGTAGTCTGCCGGCGATCGTGCTGATGATCGCCACCGCTGGTGTGATGCAGTGTGCGTGGGCGGACGACAATGACAGTAGCGGAGCAAAATTTTCTCCCGAAGCGGCAGCGACTTTCAGCAGACGGTGTACTGCGTGCCACACCTACGGCAAAGGCATCAAGGTCGGTCCGGACTTGAAAGGAGTCACCGAGCGGCGCAAGCACGACTGGCTCCTCAAATTCATCCATTCCTCGTCAACTGTCATCAAGTCCGGTGACCCAATCGCTACAAGCTTGTTTGCACAATTCAAACAGCAGCGCATGCCGGACTGGACGGACCTTTCCGAAAGGCAGATCAATGACATTCTCGCGTACCTTGCCATCGGCGGCCCGGATATCAAACCGGAGGACGAACGCAACGGGGAAATGGCATCGCCAACTGAGATTGAACATGGCCGGCGGCTGTTCGCTGGACAGGAGCCGCTGAAATACGGAGACGGGGCATGCATCACCTGCCACTCAGTCCAGGGGATTGGTTGGGGCGGCTCTCTTGGGCCGGAGCTAACGCAAACCTATGTTCGCTATCAGGACCGCGCGCTCACTGAATTCCTGCGCCGGCCTTGCTTTCAATGGCGCACGGCCAATTCCGGAACGCACTACCTTACTGCTAAGGAATCGTTTGCGTTGAAGGCGTTCCTGCGGCAAGTGGCGCTCGCGCGATCGCCAGCCCGCGCATCCGGTCAAAGCGCAGGTTCTCAACCTGAAAGCGCACCAGCAAACAAAAGTCCGAGGGACAAAAGCCTATCGGTTGCGTCGCGACCACGGCAACGAGAAGAGATAAGAAGATGATGAATCGAGACCTGCTGTTCTCCGCCTGGCCTTACGTTGCGACCTCATTGTTCCTGACCGGAATTGTGGTGCGCTACCTGCTGGAGCGTAAGAACGCAACGGCGGTGAAAGAAGAAATGTCTGAAGCTTGGGCCGTGTTCCGCGGCTCCCGGGTGTGGCGCGTAAGCGTGATTGCTTTGCTCCTTGGACACGCCGGCGCTCTGATGTTTCCGCAAACGATTCTTGCCTGGAACCGTATTCCGGAGCGGCTCTACCTGCTCGAGGCGTTGGCGTTGACCGCCGCTCTTGTCGCCGCGGCAGGCGGAACCAAACTCTTGTGGCGGCACCTTGGCCGCTCCAGCAGGTCGGCGATCACCGAATTGTCAGACACAATTTTTATTGCCCTATTGCTGGTGGGGATCTTCTCCGGACTGCTGATGGCAGTTCTTTATCGATGGGCATCATCGTGGGGCGCTCTGATCCTTGCGCCGTACATCGTCTCGTTGGTGCGAGCGAGGCCGGCCAACGGGCTGGCAGCGCAAATGCCATTTGTAGTGCGCCTGCATGTCTTCTCAACATTTGCAGCGATCGCTGTCCTGCCGCTCACGCGCCTGGCTGCATTCTTCGTATTCGCGATAAACGCCGGCGTGGGACTGCTCGCTCGGCTGATTTCTGCTGCGGGACATCCAGCCGAGGAGTGGTTGCGCCGGCACAATCCGGCGTCGTGGCTCTGGCCGGAGGAGGATTAACGATCCATGCGAGTGCAAGTGGCGCTGTTGGCATTGCTGGGCGCGGTTCTTGCCGGTGGAGCGGGGGCCTGGCAGCTTTCCCGCATCGGCATACATCAGGGATACTCGCCTGCGCAACCGATTGCCTTTCCTCACAAGGTGCACGCCGGCGATAACCAGATTCCGTGCCTCTACTGTCACTCTGCTGCCCGTACCAGTCGCCACGCCGGAATTCCTCCCGCCAGCGTGTGCATGAACTGCCACAGCATCTTGGAAAAACAGACCGTCGAGATTGAAAAGCTCAAAGAGGCGGTGGACCTGCAGCGTCCTATTCGTTGGGTGAAGGTCCACAATCTACCCGATTTTGTTTATTTCAATCACAGCCAACACGTGCAATCCGGCGTGGCATGCCAGAGCTGTCACGGAGCGGTGGAAAGAATGGACCGCATTGAGCAGGTCTCTCCGCTGACGATGGGCTGGTGCTTGCGCTGCCATCGTGAGCACGCAAAGGTGCCGACCGACGATTTTGAGCGCGCAGCGCTGAGTCTGAAACAGAAGCAGAAACCCACAGCCGGCTTGGATTGCGCCAGCTGCCATTACTGAACTGGCGATTCAAGAGATGGACCGCAAGGGGAGTTGGAGAAACCAATGAGTGATTCAGCAAGTCGCGGCAACAATGCTTCCTGTAAGAGTGCGAAGGAGCGGCTTATCCAGATCCAGCCACAGGAGTCGCCCGTTTACTGGAAGAGCGTGGCCGAACTTCAAAGCCGTCCGCATTCTTCAGGAGAATTCCACGGCGGGCTGCCGCCAGCGGGTCAGTCCGGAAGCACGCGCCGGGACTTCCTCAGTCTGATGGGCTTCACGCTGGCCGCAGCGGGACTCTCAGGGTGCCGCGCTCCGGTGCAAAACGCTATTCCTCTGCTTGTCGGAAGCGACCAGTTAGTTCCCGGCGTCGCCAACTGGTATGCAACTACGTGCCGCGGCTGCGCCGCATCGTGTAGCCTCCTGGCCAAGCAGAGAGACGGAAGGCCAATCAAGATCGAAGGCAACGCGGAATCGCCGATATTCGGTGGCGGCACATGCGCCACCGGTCAGGCCACCGTGCTCTCGCTCTATGATGACGAGCGCCTGCGTGGGCCCCTCTGGCAAGGACAACCAGTGGGTTGGGACGAGGTAGACCGCCGCGTGGTCGAATCGCTCCGTGTAGCACAAGCAGGTAAACATTCCATCGCGCTGCTGTCAGGCACCATCAACAGTCCCTCCACCCGGGCCATCATCTCTGAGTGGAGAGCAAGGCATTCAAATTTTTTCCACATTGAGTACGACGCAACTTCATTGAGTGCTATGCGTGCCGCCAATAAAGAATCATTCGGATTGGCCGTGGTTCCTCACTATGCGTTGGATCGGGCGCGGGTCATAGTTGCTCTCGATGCGGATTTTCTGGGCACGTGGCTTTCTCCCGTGGAGTTTGCCCGCCAGTATGCGGCCGGACGCAAGCCGGAAGGCGCGCCTTCACTCCACATTCAGTTTGAGTCGGGCATGTCGGTCACCGGCAGCAATGCGGACCTTCGCATTGCTGTAGCTCCATCTGAGCTGGGCCCGGTCGCGGTGGCGCTGCTGGCGCGCATTGGCCGCAGGGCCGGCCATACTGAGGTCGGCTCGGTACAAGATCCGATTGATTCGCGCAAACTCGATGCCGTTGCCGAAGAGCTATGGAAACATCGCGAGGAGTCTTTGGTGATCAGCGGCTGCAATGATGTCGCCGTGCAAATCGTGGTCAATGCGTTGAACGTGACGCTGGGCAACGTGGGCAAGACCATCGACTTGACGCGTCCCTCGCTTCAACGCAATAGCGACGATCAGGCGATGTCTGATCTGGTCGAGAAGATGAACCGCGGAGAAGTGCATTCGCTGTTCATGCTGGATGTGAATCCGGCGTACGACTATCACGATCCGGCGCGTTTCTTGAGCGGCTTGGAAAAGGTGTCACTCTCTGTCTCCTTCTCTGATCGCCGCGATGAGACCAGCTCGTACGTTCATGCTGTGTGTCCTGACCATCACTTCCTGGAAGCCTGGGGCGATGCTGAACCGGTGGAAACACATTTCAGTCTTGCCCAGCCATTGATTGCGCCGCTTTTCGGCACACGCTCAGCTCAGGAAAGCCTGCTGAAATGGCTGGGACGCGAACCGGCTGACTACTATACGTATCTGCGCGACTTCTGGCAGAAGAATATCTTTCCACGGCAGCGAGAAGTGCATGAATTCCAGAGTTTCTGGGACCGGTCTCTTCAGGATGGTGTGATTACTCTGCCGCCTCTGCATGCGGAAGTCGAACCTAAATTTCACGACAATTGGATCGCGGCGGTCGCTTCGATCCGTGGCGAGCAGGCAAAACGTCGGCCGGCAAGCTCTGCAGACCAGTTCGAACTCCAGTTTTATGAGAGTGTCGCACTGCGCGATGGACGTCAGGCCAACAATCCGTGGTTACAGGAACTCCCGGATCCCATCAGCAAAGTGACCTGGGGCAATTACGCTGCCATGGCGCCCGCCACAGCCGCTAAGCTCAAGCTCGTGGATGGAGACGTGGTGCGCCTCAAGACGGAAGCCGGGCAAATCGAAGTCCCCGTGTTCATCCAACCAGGACAGCACTCACAGACGATCTCAATCGCTCTAGGTTATGGAAGAAGCAAGGTCGGCCGGGCTGGCCAGAATGTTGGCGTTAACGCGTACCCGCTTGTGCGCGTCAAAGACGGCCATCGACTACTGAACGCTCATACAGTCACGCTGGAGAAGGCCGGACGGAGCGAAAAATTGGCCACAACGCAAACTCACTTTTCCATGGAAGGCCGGCCAATCGTGCTGGAAACCTCACTGGAAGAGCTCCACCAGGGCGGTGGGCCCGATGTGGAAACCGTGCTTCCTACGCTCTGGGCGGCGCGTCCCGAGGGAGAGCACGCTTGGGGCATGGCCATTGACATGAATGCATGCACCGGATGCTCTGCATGCGTGGTCGCGTGCCAGGCGGAAAACAACGTCCCGGTTGTGGGCAAGGACCAGATCGAACGCATTCGCATCATGCACTGGATCCGGCTTGACCGCTATTACAGCGGGTCCGAAGACGATCCGGTCGCTGTTCACCAGCCCATGATGTGCCAGCACTGCCAGAATGCGCCGTGCGAAACCGTGTGCCCCGTGCTCGCCACCACTACCAGCTCTGAAGGTCTCAATCAGCAGGTCTACAACCGCTGCATTGGCACGCGTTACTGCGCCAACAACTGCCCATACAAGGTCCGTCGATTCAACTGGTACAACTACACGGACAACCCGCAATTTGACTTCAACATGGAAAGCCCTCTGGGACGCATGGTGCTGAATCCCGATGTGGCCGTGCGCTCGCGCGGCGTGATGGAAAAGTGCAGCATGTGCGTGCAGCGCATTCAACTCGCCAAGAACGCTGCGCTTCAAGGAAAGCGCGAACTGGTTGACGGGGATATCCAGACCGCCTGTCAGCAGGCTTGTCCCACACAGGCGATCGTCTTTGGCGATCTCAAGGACCCCAACAGCCGCGTCGCGCACTTGCAACGCAGCCAACGGCGTTACCAGGTGCTCGACGAACTGGGAACGCGGCCCAATGTCAGCTATTTGAAAAAAGTCCGCAATCCGGTCAGAACCACGTAAGGAGCACGCATGAGCAGTACGATTATCCGAGTCAATGGTAAAGCGCCCACAGAGGTTCCCCAGGAGCAGGTCCCAATGCTGCCGCCGCCGGTCTGGGTAGATGGCAGCCCCTCTCTGCGCCAGATCACTGACGATATCGCGCGGCCTCTGGAGATGCGTCCGGGGAAGGGCTGGTGGATTTGTTTTGCGATTGCATTTGCCGCGTTGCTCAACCTGGGTGGAATGGTTAGCTATCTCTTTGCCAAAGGGATCGGCATTTGGGGATTGAACAACAGTGTCGGCTGGGCCTTCGACATCACTAACTTTGTTTTCTGGGTCGGAATCGGACACGCGGGCACGCTCATATCGGCCATCCTGCTGCTCTTTCGTCAGCAATGGCGCACGTCAATCAACCGTTCCGCGGAGGCAATGACTATCTTCGCCGTCATGTGCGCTGGGATGTTCCCGGCCATTCACATGGGCCGCCCCTGGGACGCGTTCTTCATTTTTCCGTATTTTCCGAACCAGCGTGGACCGCTATGGGTAAACTTCCGTTCTCCATTAGTATGGGATGTCTTTGCGATCAGTACTTACCTCACTATATCGCTCGTCTTCTGGTATCTGGGAATGATTCCCGACCTGGCCACGCTGCGCGATCGAGCTACCGGGGGAATCAAGAAGTTTGTCTTCGATGTTTTGAGCCTGGGTTGGAGCGGATCACACCGTACCTGGTCGCGCTACGAAATTGTGAGCCTGGTGTTGGCCGGGCTGGCCACACCGCTGGTACTCTCCGTGCACTCCATCGTCAGCATGGACTTTGCTACGTCCCTGTTGCCGGGCTGGCATACAACGATTTTTCCGCCATATTTCGTCGCAGGCGCAATTTATTCCGGCTTTGGCATGGTGCTCACGCTGCTGATTATCACGCGCTACACCATGAATCTGCAGCGCTACATCACGATTCGCCACCTGGACAAGATGGCCAAGGTGACCATGCTGACCGGCATGATCGTGAGCTATGCCTATCTCACGGAGTTTTTCAGCGCGTGGTACGGCGCCAACCTGTATGAGCGCTACCATTTCATCAATCGCGCGACTGGACCTTATGCCTGGTGCTTCTATCTGATGGTGTTTTGTAACGTGATTACACCGCAACTCTTATGGTCCAAAAAAGCGCGGACCAGCGTGGCTTTTCTTTTTGTTGTCTCCATTTTGGTCAACATCGGCATGTGGTTTGAGCGCTTCGTGATTATCGTGGTCTCGTTGCATCGCGCCTTTTTACCTTCCGGATGGGGCATGTTCTATCCCACGATCTTTGATGTTGGCATTCTTATCGGGAGTTTTGGTTTGTTCTTCACCTGTTTTCTTCTGTTCATTCGATTTCTGCCCATGATCGCGATGTGGGAAATCAAAGGCGTAGTCGGCCACGGCGCGCACAAAATGGCCCTCAGCAGCCAGGAGCAGGAGGAACCCGTCAATGCCTGACAAGTTTCTGGTAGCAACATTCACGGATCCCGGGACGCTTCTTGCTGCGGTGCGCGCCGTCCGCGAAGACAGATTTCGGATCTACGACGTCTACGCCCCCTATCCCGTGCACGATCTCGATCATGCCATGGGGATAAAGCGCAGCCGGCTGCCATGGATCACTTTTGTCGTTGGCGTTCTGGCTCTGAGCTTTGCGCTTACCTTCCAGTTCTACACATCGGCTCTTGATTGGCCGCTCAACGTCGGTGGCAAGCCGGACAATTCCACTCTGGCTTTTGTGCCTATCTGTTTTGAACTGACGGTGCTTCTTTCTGGACTGGCCACGGTGGCTGCCCTTTTCCTGCGGGCGCGTCTGTACCCCGGCAAGGAAGCGTCGCGATTTGCCGATGACGTCACGAACGACACTTTTGCCCTGGTCTTGCGCGCGAGAGAGAACGATTTTGACGCTCATCTTGCCCGTCGCGTTCTGGAGAAGAGTGGCGCCGATCGGATCTGGGAGAGGGAGGCGTAGCCATGAGCCGCTCAGCCAACATTCTTACGACGTTGAGTGTTATCGCGTGCCTCATTGGTTGCGGCGCCACACCGGAGCGGCGCGCCTTCGAGTATATGCCGGATATGGCGCGCGGCCCCGCGTACAAAGCTTACGCTCCAAATTTTATAACGCGGGATGGACTCACGCTCCAGCAGACGGTTGCTGGAACCATCCCGCGCGGCTCCCATCCATTTCACTATGGGCCGGGCGAAAACGAAGCTGCCCGCGCAGGACGCGAGTTGCAAAATCCGTATCGTGCGTCGCCGCAGACGATAGAGGAAGGCAAAGCGCTGTTCCAAACCTATTGCGCGGTATGTCACGGAGTGCAAGGCAAAGGCGACGGCCCGATCTCGGGCAAGATTCCTCCTCCGCCTTCCTATCTGTCGGATCGGCTGATGCAGTTTCCTCCCGGGCGCGTCTTCCACGTGATTACCCTTGGAACCGGCAAGATGCCTTCCTATGCGAGCCAGCTCAGCTTCGATGAGCGCTGGAAGGTCGTCACCTATGTTCACGGCGTGCTTCAGGGATTCAATGACGCGCAGCAGAGCGCACGCAAGGAGGTCCCATGATGCAGGATGTCTCGATCCAGCTTTCCTCGCGGGCTCGCTTTGCAGCGGGATTCCTGGTTGGTCTGGGAGTGATCACGGCAGTTTATGGCATCATGGTTGCGCCGGAACGGACCTGGCCCAATCTTCTGCTCGATGGCTTCTACATGGTGTCTGTGGGTGTCTCAGCGATGTTCTTTCTGGCTACGCAACGCGTCACAGGAGCTCGATGGTCTGCCAGCCTGCGAAGAGTTCCGGAGGCATATATTTCCGTGTTGCCGGCGTCAGCGGTGTTGGTCGTCGTGGTTTTCTTCGGCCGGCAGCTTCTGTATCCATGGACTCACGCGGGAGGCATGGCCGGAGAACCGGCTTTTGCCGGCAAGCTGCGTTACCTGCAGCCGCAATGGGTGTATACGCGCGCAGTGATCGTATTTGCTGTGTGGTTAATATTCGCCTGGATGTTTCGCCGCACCTCGCGTGAGCAAGATGCGCTCCCCGAACGCAGCCTGGTTCTGCATCAGAAGCTGACTGTCTATTCCGTGGTATTCGTCCCAATTTTCGCTCTGACCCTCACCATCGCTGCCTTTGACTGGCTGCTGTCGACCGATCCGCGCTGGTTCAGCACGATGTATGCGGTTTACGTCTTTGCCGGGACCTGGGTCCAGGGTATCGCCGCGGTTACGCTGGCCGTAGTGGTTCTGAAGCAGCGCGGGCCGCTCGAAAATTCCGTAAGCGATCACCAGCTTCATGACCTGGGCAAGATGCTTTTTGCCTTCAGCACCTTCTGGGCTTACATATGGGTTTGCCAGTATCTGCTGATCTGGTATGGGAATATCCCGGAAGAGGTCACCCATTACGTTTCTCGCACCAACGGTCCCTGGATCTATCTTTTTGCGCTCAACCTGCTGGTGAACTGGGTAATTCCTTTCCTGGTGTTGCTGTCTGTCCGGGCAAAGTGCACGCCCAGAGTCCTCAAGACGATTGCCATTCTTTTGCTCTTTGGACATTGGCTGGATTTGTATCTGCTCGTGATGCCGGCCGTGTGGTCGGCGCCGAGAATCGGCGTTCCTGAAATTGCGATTGCCGCCGGATATGCGGCGTTGCTCTTCCTGATATTCACGCGCAGTCTCGGCAAGGCGCCGCTGGTGCCGCGCAATGACCCGATTCTGGCTTATGAACGCTGGCATGGCCATCCATACGAAGAGCGGGTTGCACCGGTCGAACTTCGCGAGGTCAAGCAATGATCAACGGCAACGGACGAGCCCTCAAACTGGTGGCTTTTTTCGCCACCACGCTGGCTACCAGCGCCCTGGTTTACTACCAACCCGATCAGAGCGCGCTGAACGACATCCCAAATCGGCTTCCCGAGGCCGCGCCCTACGTGGTAGCCGAAGCTCAGGCATATCCGCCGCCATACCATGATCATTGGGAGCAGGAGGACAGCCCAGGCCAGTGCCAGACCTGCCATCAGAAGATTTTCGACGAATGGAATGGTTCGATGATGTCGAACTCCTGGCGCGACCCGGTCTGGCGTGCCGCATTTTTCGCGCTTGCCAAAGCCACTTCCGCGCATGGCGAATGCGATACGCCGGAGCCGCCTGATGGCACTCCCAAGGCCGCGCACAATCCTTTTGCCAACAAGGGCGAATGCTCTTCGACCTTTGATATCGGCACCGGCAAGTACACCATCTCGCGGCCCGGCTCGCTGCTGGACGCTTTCTGCTCCCGCTGCCACATGCCCACCGACTACGTCGATAACGTCCCGCTCAGGACCGTGTCCCTGGACCCGCGCACGCACCTGGAGAATGCTCCCGTCGATCCCAATTTTAATCCCACTTCAGACAATGGCACCGGCATTGCCTTTGCCACGCTGCCCGCGCAGTATCGCAATACCGACTCCGGCAAGAGCGGGATCATCTGCGCCGTCTGTCATACATACGCCGAGACACGTGACACTCCGTTCCATAACTATGTTCACAGTAACAGCGCCTACACTCCCGCACCCGGAGTGGAGCCCCGCTCGGAGTTGTTGGCGTCGGCCCAGCAAGACATCTTCAATGTGCCGGATACGACCAAACAAAACCTTGGATACAGCATTGGCGCCGGTGCTTACCGGCTGTCGCCGCACGCCATTGGTTCCCCGGAACGCTTTGGCCCCCTGGCGGCTAACGCGCCCCCAACCGAGAAAGATCTTTACACCAGCCAAATTTTCGGGCAGGACATTCCCTATCAGAAGATCGATTCCGCGAAGCACAAGGGCTACCACCAGGCGATGTTCGTACGAGCGGAGATGTGTGCCGCCTGCCACGACGTAACCAACGCGCTGCCCATCAAGAATCCACTTGGAAAATGGGTAGGCGGCTTCCCCATAGAACGTACCTATACTGAATGGGCCAACAGTGCCTATGCCGATCGGCCGGGCAACAAGAATTTTGATCCCAAGGTTAAGCGCGATTGCCAGAGCTGCCATATGCAACAGGATTACGGACAGCCAGGCACGGCACAAACTTTATATAAAGATGGAAAGCCTCTTCCTCCGCAGATCGATCGCGTCGCCAACGAAGGTGGATCGCCGCATCCTTTCTTCACGCATCATTTTGTCGGCGGCAACGCCTATGTGACCGGACTGATCGGCAAGGATGTTGACAGCAGCGGCAATGTCGCTGCGTATCCTGAGCTTTCTTCGTTCAGTTTTTCCTCAGCCAATGAGAAGAGCCCCTATTCGCGTGGCTTCTGGACCCATGTTGAACGCAGAGGCGCGTTTTCGCAGCAGGCGCGATTGGCCTGGGACCGGTTGCGGCACGTGCTCAGAATGGATCTTCATGGGCCGGAGGCCGCGGCAGAAAATAGTTCGGTACCGCTTTCCATCACCATTGCGAACACCGGCAGCGGCCATGATTTTCCCACGGGATTTCCTGAAGGTCGCACCGCATGGCTGGCAATTCATGCCTACGACTTGGCCACCGGCAAGGAATTGCCAATCAAGGACAATGTCTGGAATCGCGTGTCGATTGGGGTGGGAAACCTTACAACGAAAGAAGTGGTCGATCCCAACTTTCCCGGATGCAATTGGAATATCCCTGCGGGCTCCGCCGATCCTTATTCCATGCAGTTCAAGGCTGTGGCGTCCCTGGGTGACGGCTGTCCGACTTTGGATCTGCCTTACGCCACGCCGCTGAACCTTGTAACCAACAAAGAAGGTATGCCCATCGACGAAGATGGCAAGGTGATCGATCGAAACAATTCCACGGCTCTGCCGCACTTCATAGATAATGACGGAAACGGCGATCTGTTTGACGATTCCTTCCTGAGCGATACACGCTTCAAGCCACGCGGACGGCCTGAATACGAAAAGCACATCAATCGCTATGAGGTGTTGGTGCCGTCCGGTACCATAGGACCGGTAGCAGTAAGCGCGACGGTCTACTACCAATCCGTGGAAGCCGTGGTGGCTCTACACTTTCTGGGAAATATGGCGGACACAAACCAGAACTTCATTCTTGAGCCTTGCGTGCTCGGCGGTTTGTGCGATGGTCGCAAGCCCTCCACTGAACCCCCCGTGGTTGAGGGAGCACCACCTGTTCCGATGGCAGTGAGCAATTGGGTGATCTCGATTGACGGCGCACCGCAAAACCGGAATGCGTTGCGAGTAGCCACTTATCCGCTGCCTGGCGCAAGCGCGGCATACCAGGACACAGTGGTCAAAGCTTCTTTCTCAGCTCCTGTTCGCGGCATAGACAATCGCAGCTTTGTTCTGATCGATTCGCGTGGCGCGCAGGTGCCGGCACGGATAGATCAAATCGGAGATGGAACATGGGGGCTGTTTCCTGACTCCGTGGTGCTGAAACCAGGCGAAACCTATACAGCACGATTGAAGGCCGGGACCTGCGATCTCTCCGGCAACTGTATTCAGCAAGACACCGTCTGGAAGTTCACGGTAAGCAAAGAGCCAAGCCAGGCGTTTGGCGATACGAGTATTCCTGCAGGATTCAAACTGCCTGAATCCCGTTCTGGAGTACCAGCCGATGCCGCAAAGGTTAACGGAGACAGTCCGCGCTCTACAGCGCGGAAGCCATCCACCACGCGCAAATAGGAACTGGACCACTCTTCGCACGCGGAAACTTCTCGGGCGTCTTTATGCCACGCGGCCGAATGAAGCAACCTGAACTTGGGGCGGTTCGCTGACCATGACGGACACTCGGCGCTGCTCTTTTGCGAATAGGTTGTACCCAGCTGCCATCAAGCCCCCGGCGATAAAGCCGAACGCCGCAGTGATCGCGGGAGCCACTACCGCAAAAAGCATGATCCTATCGATATACAAGTTGGCAGGAGCGGATGAACACAGGATGATGGCCAGAATCGGGACCACCACAATCGCAACCGCTCCGTGGAGGGCTGCGCACGTCAGAGCTACAACGTATACGCTGATCGGTTGGGGTTTTGACATTGCCATTGCTTTTCCCTCGCTGTAGGTAAACTCAAAAGCCGCCAAGCGAGTTAAGACTCGCTCTGCATGCAAATAAAAATGGCCCAGAGAGTGCCTTCATCTCTGGGCCAAATCTTTCGTCAGTGCTAAAGAACTGCTTTAGCAACGAAAATCAGGGCCTTGCAACCGACCGGCGTCCCCGGCCGCGCGTGATCGCTCAGGGAGCGCGATAGGTCTTCTTGGCCACGGCCTCAACGCAAATAATTTCGCCAGCACGGAACTGGATGGTGATTGAGCCTGGACACTTGCGCGTCTTCATAAAATCGGCCAGGGCCACGAACAATTCTTTGGGAATGGGTAATTGTTTCCCGCTCGGTGACGTAGCAACATAAGGGCCTTCCGGGGCAGTCCACGATCGGTCTCCGTCTCCGGAATCTTTGGCCTGGATTGCAATGTGGTCGCGGGCGGAACCACTGGGGGTGGAGAGCTGGACAGCTCTGCCAAGAAAAACTCTGGAATCGGACATACGGGCGCTCCTTCGCTGTTTGCTTTCGGTCCCGCGCCGACCGAAAACATCTAATCAGAATTGTCTGTACCGGTTAGAAATTGGAGGGGCAACATCGAAGTGCGTCACGATCCGGGCAGCGACGCCGCAGCACAATCTTTGTTATAGGCGTCGATGATAGCGCTCGCGTGGCTGCGAACGGCAGACGACTATCAGGTAAATCTGGCGTCAAGGCTCTGTAGCCCGAGCAGGGGATCCGTCTCATTTTCTGGCTCCTTGGTTTCGAGGTGCAAAGGTCCTACTTTCAGCCCGGAAAAAGCATGCTAAAAAACAATGGCTCAGAGAGTATCTTCTCTCTGAGCCAAATTTCCTGTCTGCTCCGGGAGTTCCGGGAACCGAAATCAGGGCTCGTTGCTTTTAGCTTATGCAATTCTTACCCGCCAACATCAAAAGCACCTGCATGAAAAACTTGTCCCAACTTACCTATAGGTCTTTTTGATCACCGCTTCAAGTCCTGCGATTCCCCCATTTCTGAACTGAATCACTACCGAACCTGTTGGTTTGTTGCCGGCTGTAAAATCCCACAAAACGCCGAACAATTCTTTTGGTATCTCAATCTGATTGCCGTCCGGTGCGATGACCAGATATTGTTGCGGACTGTGCTGGAACGAAACTACTGTAGGCACTTGTGCCTCCGTGCTGTTTGGAACGCCTTCGTTTTCTGGAAACTCATCCAGGTTTTGCAGCAAGAACGACCCAATCCGCTAGCTCGGAACTGCAGCCGCCAGCCGTACTTTCTACCCTTAAGGTTAAGCTGAACGAGCGCCCTATACGCCCCGAATCAGGAGTTCGCAGCGAATTATCCCATAGGAAAGTACAAAAATAAGCTTTTTATAAGTATTTCCGAATTTCCGGAAACCAGAAGATTCCGGTCTTTTTGCGGTCAAATTAACCACTTAGCAAGAGGGCAACCAGTTTGGGCAGATCCAGGCCTCGTCGGTAACGGAGATAAATGTGACTTGTGAGCCCTGAACGTATCGCATTCGACCGGATTACGCTGGCTCGGTTCTGGTCAACGTCCGAAGGTGATGACAATGTGCGAGGCAGGATGCTGTTCGGCCAGAGCCATGACTTCAGAGAATCGCCAAGGCTTCGTAGACCCTACGGCCTTGAACAGAGCGTTCGTCAGCCAGTGTATCGGTACTTGGGCAGCGAACAGGATAAGAGTCATATCGGCCCGGCTCTATAAATTTTGCTGTTCAATGGTCCTGAAACATATTTCCCGCCTTCTCAATAGCTTAGCGAATAATGGGCAAGAGCCGTATTGACAAGCTGACACGAGGAACAATCTCACAACAGGAGCTAGCCTTTGGCAGTCTTTACGGTCCCGCCCGTGCGCCTGCTATGCTGCTAAGTTCTTGAATTGCTATGTAAATTACTTCCTTTACGCGCGACACTCGCTCTGGCTGTAAACGTGTTTTCGACAGCTATGTTCTGCAGCCCTGAATCGTGAACGCCTGTCACTCCGGCGCGTCAACGGGGCTGCACGAGGAGGGGATTGCAACCGGGGAAGCCTTAAATGTGCGCTTGCATGTAACTTGCAGGAACTTCGTGAGCCGGGCGGCGGTTTATCATATTCAGGCTTCCAACCACAGTTCCTTTGAGGAGTTGCCGCCATGCTGAAAAGGCTTTCCATCCCGCTTTGTTTGTTCGCGCTGCTGTCTGGATTTGCGCTCGCCCAAAACATCAGCGAAGACACAAACAATGCTCCGCGGCCGATAAAACTCGTGCCTGTGCCAACGCCTGGCCCGGTGTACATCCATTGCGGGGCTTTGTTTGGCGGTAAGTCCGACCAGCTGGAACAAAATGTAGTCATCGTCGTCGAGCGCGACCGGATCAAGCATGTGGGCAAGCTCTCGCCTCCGGCAGGCGCACAAGTCATCGATCTCCCAAACCTGACATGCCTGCCCGGTATGGTGGAGTCGCACACGCACGTTTTTCTTCAGGGTGATCGCAAGCCCGGCCAGTACGATGCGCAACTGCTCAAGCAATCGGTGGCCTATCGCACGATCGAGGCGACCACCGCTGCGCATGCGGCCCTGGATTGGGGCTTCACTACTATCCGCGATCTCGAAACCGAGGGCGCGGGCTACGCCGATGTTGACGTGCGCAATGCCATCAACAACAGGTTAGTCTGGGGCCCGCGCATGCAGGTGGTGGGACGTGCCATGGACGTAACCGGCTCTTATCCGCTGCAACCGGCGTATGCCTGGGATGTCCCGGTACCGATTGGTGTTGAGACGGTGGATGGGGTCGAGGGCGCGCGCAAGGCAGTGCGCGAACAGCTTTCGCATGGTACCGATTGGGTCAAGGTCTATGCCGACCGTGGTGGCAGGATTCATGACGACATCCTCGACACGATTCCAACCTTCACCCTCGACGAACTCCGCGCTATCGTCGATGAAACCCACCGTGAGCGGCACCGCGTGGCGGCGCATGCCACCGGGGTGCTGGGCGTGCACAACGCCGTCGAAGCCGGCGTCGACACTGTTGAGCACGGCAACTACATCGCGCCGGAAGACATGAAGACCATGGTCGCGAAGGGCATCTGGTTCGTACCTACGCCGTACGTCGCCGAGTACGACGCGCAGTGGCGGGCCGAACGCGCGGGCACTCAGCCGCAGGAATCGCCCGGCCTAAAAATCGAAGAGGACACCTTCCGCCGCGCCCTGCAGGCAGGCGTGAAGATCGCGTTTGGCACTGACGTGGGCGCGTTCGAGTGGGACATGAGCCCCGCCCGGCAACTTGTCACCATGGTCAAGTGGGGCATGACGCCGGCGCAGGCTGTTCGTGCGGCGACTATCCGCGGAGCGGAGCTGATGCAGATGCAGAACGACATCGGCACCGTCGAGGCAGGCAAGTACGCCGACATCATCGCGGTCCAGGGTAATCCGCTGTCCGACATTTCGGTAATGCAGAAAATCACCTTTGTCATGAAGGGCGGCGCGGTGTTTAAGAAATAGTTGTCCGCTATGAATTGCGTGATGTGTTTCACATGACGCTGACGGCCCACCAGCGTGAGTAGGTCATCACGAAGGCTCCCGCTCTTACGCCGCCTTTCGCGCTTGGCCCGGCATCACGCCTATTTGCTTCAGCATGCCCATGAGAGCGAGCCCATTCTTGGTCCGATGCCACCACAGAGATGGCATGAATAAGAGTGCAAGTTCTGAGGCGGTATGCTCCAGGAGAAGGAATCTGGGGCAGACAGGTTGCAGGCTGTGCTCGTGCAGTGAGGCAGTACGACCTCGACACAGAGATTAGTCAGACCTGCGGATCGAAGCGTCACCGTAAGGCCAGTATGAGCTTGAATGGGAGTGTGGTGATCGCCTAAGAGCTGCGTCTACTCCAGAACCATACGAGGAGAGACGAGAATGAAACGATATCTAGGAGTGGATCTGCATCGCACGCAGTTTGTAGTATGCACACGGTGGGAGAACGGGGAGCAAGAGATACGGCAATGGCGGATCGGGGAGTTGGCCAGGTTCGTGGAACAGTTGCAGCCGGAGGATCAGATCGCGGTGGAAGCCATGGGGACGACGGCGCGCTTCTACGATGCAGTAGCGGGACGAGTGGAGCGAGTGGTGGTGGTGAATCCGCATCAGTTCAAGGTGATCAGCGAGTCGGTGAAGAAGACGGACCGCAAGGATGCCGCCGCTCTGGCGCTGTATCTGGAAAAGGATTTGTTGCCGGAGGTAAGGATGAAGCCGAAACAGAATCGGGAGTTGATGCATCTGGCGGAGACACGCGATCTGCTGGTGAAACAACGCTCGGCATTGAAGGGCAAGATCAACAACCTGCTGGCGATGCAGGGGATCGAGTTGAAACGGGAAGCCTTGTCGAGCAAGATTGCGTTGGAGCGGGTGCTGGCGCTGCCGGTCAGCGGGATGGTGCAGTTGGAGTTGCGGATTCTGGTGGAGCAGATCCGTTCGTTGTCGGAGAGCATCGCGGAGTTGGACGAGCGGTTGGAAGAAGAAGGCCAACAGCTGCCCGGATACGAGAACCTGACCAGCATCAAGGGCATCGGTTCGCTCAGCGCGACTGTTCTGCTGACGGTGATTGGCAAGATCAGCGACTTCGCGGATGAAAACAAGCTGGCGGCGTATCTGGGCTTGGTACCACGAATAGCCAACTCCAATGAAAGTGAACGCAGCGGCCGCATCACCAAACAAGGTAATAAGCTGGCCCGCACGGCGCTGGTGCAGTGTGGGTTGGTGGCGAAGCGGTATAGCCCCTATCTGCAACGGTTCTATGAACGAATCAAACACCGCCGAGGAGGAGGAAAGGCCAAAATCGCTCTAGCCAGGAAACTGGTCAAGATCGTGTATGACACTCTGAAAAACCAGTGGGTCTTCGAAGACTTTCCCAGCTTTACCCTGGCTGCCTAAACCCGGCCAAAACAACTTTTGAGTAGACATTATTCATGGGAGACACGCTGTTTCTCTGGGGATGATTGAGTCCAAAGCCAAGCCCGGTGAATGCTGATCTCTCCACCCTTCAAGGCTGCGATTAGGTCCTGGTGCGCAGCCATCGTGAGCCATTTCACTTTCCTGACATTGCCGGCCGACACGCTTGCGACTGCTGCAATTCTGGATCGGACATCCAGTCGCCCAGCTTCCGTCAATTTTGACGAACCCTTGTGCCGACCACCCTCTTGCTGGTGCGACCGTGCTTGCTCTTGGAATTCAAGATTCCAAATCGAGCGCCAAGACTGTCCTTTGGAATGCATTGAAGCCCTTCAAGGCTTGATGCGCCTTAAGCATCTCTTTCAGGGACTCAGCCTCTGCAAGATCGTATTCGAGACATAGGAGTTTCTGTCCGGCCCAGTTCTCGAGCTAACTCAAGACGGACATACCCGTCTATGACGAGGCCGTCACGTGTGATCCTTATGGGCTCGCGATGGGCTCGCGAAATACCAGGTCGCCCCGCTGGGCCAGGGCGGACAATTTTGAAATCGGCACGCTGACACAATGCCGGGTGTAGCTTAGATGTGGATGGAGTTCGTCCAAGCGACGGGTTATCAGCCTACACGCAACCGAGTCAGAAAGCTTTTTGATATCGCTGCTTTCTAATTCATATGGTTGATTCATTCGCCCCAACAATCGTGATTCGTCACCGAGAGCGAACAGGTATATGTGCCATACGGACACAACTGGCGGTTAACTTCCAGCAGCCACTTCCGCAACGTCGGCAATACCTTCTGTGCGAGCGTATTTTGTGGGTAACTTCTTGATTTGAATGGTGGGCGATCACGGACTCGAACCGTGGACCTCCTGCTTGTAAGGCAGGCGCTCTAACCAGCTGAGCTAATCGCCCTCTTGCGCCGCTGATCGTATGATTTGGCGCGATTGTAAGCGGTGTTTGCAGTATAGCGGCTGCGGTGGAACGGGGTCAAAAAGGTCGGTTTTCCCAAAATGGTACCAACCGCCCATTTGCAAAAAGGGTTACCTAGGTCACTTCCACTTTCCTTTAGTAAGCACTTTCTTAGATTGGCCATGTTAAATTTAGGCTCCCCAGAACCTGGAAAGTTGCGGAAATGGCCAACTTCTTCGACAAGCTTCCCACAATTCTCGTATTGGCCGTCATGGTGGGCATCTTCGTGGCGCTGCGCCGGCATGTTAAATCGCCGCGGCTTCACTTGTGGATCATGGCCTGGGGACTCATTTTTGTCCATTTCTTTGTCCAGGTGTTTGAGCCAGCTGACGGCAATTTGACGCCCTTGACATTCATGATCGATCTGGGCTCCCTTCAGCTTTCCGCTCTATATTTTGTTGCTTCTTTGACATCATTTTTTGAGGATAAGCGCCTCACCTTCAGCCTCCTGATATTGACCGGCGTGCCTGCGCTGGCGTATACCGCCGGGCTGGCATACGAACTGAATTGGCGATGGCTTTACATTTCCTGCGCTGCCATTATTTTTTACGGGACGATTGTATTCGTGGTGCTGCGCCGTAAGGTTTTCACCACGTTTGTTATCTGGGCGCCAATCGTTGCCGCCACCGGGGCTGTGGCCATGGTGCGAGCATGGCATGGGCACTACAATTTTGGTTTTCTGGCCATTCTAACCCTGGGCTTCGCTTTCCCTGGATTTTTGTACTACAGACGCTATCCGCGTTGGTCGCCCGGCGTTGTTACCAGCGCCGGAGGCTTTCTTCTGTGGGGCGCGGTTTTTCCCGTTGGGCAAATGCTGGATGTGTGGGCGCCCAATCTCAAAGTAAATCCCGAGCTCTGGAACACTCCCAAATTTTTTGTCGCTTTTGGAATGATCCTCACGTTGTTGGAGGACAAATCAGAGTTCCTGCGGTCCGCCCGGCGCCGTGAACAGAAACTGAACCACCAGTTGCAGAAGTTTTCCGGCATCACTTCCAGACTTCTTAGCGGAGTGGATGTAAATTCAGTTTGTAGTGAAATCGCCACCGCCATCAGGGAAACCAGCACCTTTAATCGAGTTGCGATTATTCTCAGCAATGATCGCAAAAATTTGTTTTGCGCAGGAAGCGCTGGTTATGAAGGCGACGCAAAAAATCTAATCGAACACAAATGCAATGAGGTCTGGAAGTTCGAAGACCTGGTGGAAGCGTGCACCATAGGCCAGGGATTGGGTGAGAGATCGGTAATCCTGCGGCCGGAACAAATGGAAAAATACGGCCAGATACCGAGCGACGCAAGCTTTGAAACGTCAGCTTATTGGGTGAAAGGGAACCAGGTACTCGTACCATTGCGCTCCATGCGCGGTGAGCACGTGGGGTGCATTGGCTTGAGCGATCCACGGGACGTGACGCGGGTGAACGCAGAGGAGCTAACCAGGATCGAGCTGCTGGCGGGTGACCTGGCGGTGACGGTGGACAATGCCGCTTTACATCGGCAACTGGCACGCGCAGAAAAGCTGGCAGCCATTGGGCAGCTTGTGGCCGGTGTGGCCCATGAATTGAATAATCCCCTGACATCCATTGTGGGTTATACAGAGCTCATTAGTGACGATATTCCGGAAGGTCCGGCCCGGCAGAAGCTGGATAAAATGCTGCGTGAAGCCCAGCGCATGAAGCGCATTATTGAGAACCTTTTGCGGTTTGCCCGCCAGAACAGTCTGGCCAAGAAATCGGCAAACCTTGAGATGTTATTGCAGGAAGTTCTGGCGCTGCGCGAGTACCATCTGCACAATCACGACATCGAAGTCCAGGTGCAGATTGAGCCCAGCCTGCCTCCCGTGGCGCTGGATGAAGATCAATTCAAGCAGATCCTATTGAACCTGCTGAATAATTCCATTGACGCGCTGGAAGGGTTTTCCACGAAACGAATCAGGATTGAGGCGAGCAGCAACAATGGCCGCGTGATGATTTGCTTTGACGACAATGGCAACGGCTTTACCGACCTGAATCGTGTTTTTGATCCCTTCTATACGACAAAGCCTGTTGGTAAAGGAACCGGCCTGGGCCTGAGCATTTGTTATGGAATCGTAAAAGAACACGGTGGAGAGATCCACGCGGCAAACCTTGAGCCGCATGGCGCACGCATCGCGCTGGAACTGCCGGTAGAAGTGGTCACATTTGCGGGCCGGAGTGTCTGAAATAATCCTGTAAGCCTAAGAAAACACAACTTCCTTCGGCTGTGATCCATTCTGATAATGGACAAGCTGATTGCGCAGAGCGCAATTACAGCCCAGCAGCGGGCTAAATGTTGAATCGCGAGTAAAGCATCATTCCCGCAATGAGGACAAACAACAATGCAGAGCCCGCGCCACACACCTTGACCCACGGCTCGAGCCGGTTCATTTTCACGAGCAATTCCTGCTGCTCTTTAGCCATGTGGGCTTCAGAGTTTCCCAGGAACAGCTGGTCATCTTCGTGCATGGAAAGGGTGCTGCGATAGATCAGGAGAACAACCAGCACTACTGTCAAACCGGCCCAAAGAATGAGAAGAGGCGTCATCATGGAACACCACCTTGGATTTTGGCCGATTCCGCCACAGAGAGACCGCACCCGCAGGTCGCGGCAAGGGTGTAGGTGGAACCTTATGGGAATTATAAGCCTGCGCGAGGGGGCAGAATCCAGTATTTTCGTGAGTTGCTGATTGGGCGAACCGCCGAGTGAATGGCAAAAGGCGGTGGTTGAATGGCGAACGAAGCCGGCTGGGCAGAAAATTGTGCGACCGATAGATCGCCTGGTTCATCCAACCACAGGAAGCCTAATAGAATCAGCAGCAAACGGTGTATAATAGTCCTGAAATCAAGCTAGTCAGCTTCAAGGAGATACAAACAATGGCCACCACGATGACCCCAAACGTAGAAACCACTCCCAAATTGCCGGTTAATTTGACTCCCACGGCAGTGACTAAGGTCAAGGAGATCATGGGCCAGCAGAACCCGGTGCCGGCAGGTTTGCGTATCGGCGTGGTCGGCGGCGGCTGTTCCGGCTTCTCCTACTCCATGTCATTTGAGAACGCCCCGGGCGTCATGGATAAGGTTTATACCTTTGACGATTTGAAAGTTTACGTGGATGCGACCTCGGCTATGTATCTGAATGGCTGCGTCGTGGATTTCGTTGAAACCCTGGAAGCCTCGGGCTTCAAGTTTGAGAATCCGAATGTGAAGAGCACTTGTGGATGTGGCTCTTCCTTCAACGTGTAACGAAAATTTTTCTTGAAAATTTAAAGCCTCGTCGGAAAGACGAGGCTTTTGCTTTTACTTAGGTACCTGCGGGGGCGGGGCTGGAGTCCCCGTAGGCGTGGGCTGCCCAGATGCGTCCGGAGGGTTCTGAGAGCCGGAAGGGTTCTGAGAGCCGGGAGGATTCTGAGCGTCTGGTGCTCCTGTGGCACTGGGAGTCCCGGAGGCCCCTGCGGCTCCCGGCGTTCCAGACGATCCTGTGGCACTGCCCGCTCCACGTGGTGCAGCGACCGTTACGCCAGTCCCACCGCTCTGTTCCAGGCGCAGGTCATAAACGAAGAACCATTCGTCGTAGTGGTCTTTGTCGTTAAATTCCTTGATCGATTGGCCCTTGTTGACGCTGGCAACGCCCATGATCTGGCCGCCACCGACGGTCTGACCATTTCCGATTCCTGTAGTGGTCAGTGAGCCGAGATGTCCGGTACCCTGCTGAGCCTGCGGCTGGCCTGTAGGGCCGGTTAGAGTCTGGGCAATGCCTGGAGGTGGTGTGACGACACCCGGCTGATTTGTGTTTGGCGATCCGGTTGCACCGCCCAACCCGGGATTTGTGCCCCCGCCGCCGGAAAGTCCCGGATTGGGTGCGGGAATCTTGATCTCAGCTTCACCCACATGGACCATTTTCCAGTCTGACTCACCGGTCATGGGGTCTACATATTTTTTACGCAGGAAACGGATGTGGTTGGTGTTCTCCAGTTGTTCAACGGAAACGGGATAACGGCCGCCGTTCTTGTGAACAAATCGCTTTACCGCGGTAGCGTAGTCTTTTCCGCGATGCACCAGTTTTTCTTCTTCCTTTCGCGCTGGATCTGCTGGGCAATGCGCGGCGCTTCCACGGCGAGTGCTACAAGGATCAGCGTCATCGTAAGCATCAACGCCAGCAGCACATAACCGGATTCTCTGGGACGGGACCGAAGTGATTTCATACAACGCATCTGTAAACTTCACGCAACTACTTGGCAGTTAACTGGATCGTTTGCCGATTGTTATAAAGCACGTCTTCAATAATCACGCTGGTGTTATTGATCTGGATCACCTTGTATTTTCTTTCCACGATGTCACCCTGCCGGGCGACGAATACTTCACCTTCATCGTCAAGAAAGATTCTCTTTGGCTCTGTAGGCTTGCTGGCAAAACCGTAAAACTTGAGCGGGATCGGCGGCGGAGGCGGCGTTGGAGTCGGTGTAGGAGGCGGTTCAGGCCCCATATGGCTGTCGGACGCTCGCAATCGTCTTTTCGACCTGCTTCACTTCTTCCATCCTGAAATATATTTCTTCCTCCGGATTCGTACTTTACATTCTGGCTGGCAGCCAGCTTGTCGAGCCACCCCAATCTTGGATCAAGCGTGCTGTCGGTGAGTTGCGTCGGGCTCGTGGACTTTCTGGTAGCCTGCTCTGTGTCTGCGTGGAAGTTG
>CAVSYO010000041.1:0-182195 GCA_963732195.1 Terriglobia bacterium
TGCTGAACCGGGCGTAACCGCGCACAACGCATGCATCTGAAGCTTATTGTTACAATCAGGATTTCCGCTATGTTCTCCAAGGTCCTCATTGCCAATCGTGGTGAAATCGCCGTTCGCGTGATGCGCGCCTGCCGTGAAATGGGCATCACGACCGTGGCTGTCTTTTCTGACGTTGATCGCGGCGGGCTGCATGTGTCCAAGGCCGATGAAGCTTATCTGCTTGGGCCTGCTTCGGCACGCGAATCGTATCTGAATATCGCTAAGATTCTGGACGTCGCCCGCAAAAGCGGAGCTGAGGCCATTCATCCCGGCTACGGATTCTTATCTGAAAACGCGCAGTTTGCGCGGGCATGCGCTGAGGCGGGAATCAAGTTTATTGGACCGCCTCCGTCCGCGATGGAGCTGATGGGCTCCAAGACGCGTGCACGCGCCGCCATGCAGGCGGCAGGTGTTCCTATGGTTCCCGGATCGGCCCGCGGCCTGAGCATTCCTGAAGCGGAAACAATGGCGGTCCAGATCGGCTTCCCTGTGATGATCAAGGCGGCAGCCGGCGGCGGCGGCAAGGGAATGCGCCTGGTAGGCAAGCCCTCCGAACTCAAATCCAGCTTTGAAACCGCTCAAAGCGAAGCGCTGCGCGCCTTCAATGATGGCGAAATCTATATTGAAAAATTCATTGAGAACCCGCGCCACATTGAGATCCAGGTGCTTGGTGACGAACATGGCAACATGGTTTATCTTGGCGAGCGCGAGTGCTCCGTGCAGCGCCGTCATCAAAAGGTAATTGAAGAAGCACCCTCGGCCATTGTCGATGAAGAAATGCGCCGGCGTATGGGCGCGGTCGCCGTACAGGCTGCAAAGTCAGCGGGGTATACCAATGCCGGGACCGTGGAGTTCCTGGTCGATGGTAAACGCGACTTTTATTTCCTGGAAATGAACACCCGGCTTCAGGTGGAGCATCCAGTTACGGAACTTGTCACGGGGCTGGATCTTGTACATCTGCAGCTGCGGATCGCAAGCGGAGAAAAGCTGCCCTTCACGCAGGAAGATGTTCAACTTCGGGGACACGCCATTGAATGCAGAATTTACGCCGAAGACCCCGACAATAATTTCTTCCCGTCACCCGGCAAAATCACCAAACTTCTGCGGCCCTCCGGCCCTGGCGTGCGTGAGGACAGCGGCGTTTATGAAGGGTGGACGGTGCCGCTGGATTACGATCCCATGTTGTCCAAGCTGATCGCCTATGCTCCCGACCGGCTTACCGCGATCGCGCGCATGCGGCGCGCGCTGGATGAATATTTTGTTGGCGGGATCAAAACCAACCTGCCGCTATTCCGGCGCATTCTGGAGCATCCAGACTTCATCGACGCGCGCATTGACACTGGCTTCCTTGACCGTCTGCTGGCGACTTCACTCCCTTCCATTCGACGATAACGGCGTGGCTGAAATTGCAGCCGTTTCCGCCGCCCTGTTTGCCGCTACCGCACCATCAAGGAATGGCCAGAATGGCATATCCAAGCCCGCCGGTGAAAGACGAGTTGACGCGTCGTTATGGAAGCGTACAGCGCGCAACGAAGGGGTCGGCGGCGAATGATTTACGAGGTCACGCTTGCGGAGAAGACGTATCGCATTGAACTTACGCAGATCGGCGAACGATGGAAGTGCATTCTGGATGGACGCGAACTGCCTGTGGACGTGGTTTATGGCCAGAATGGCGTCCTTTCCCTGTTGCTCGGCGGCAAGTCTTATGAAGTGAAGCAGGAGATCGTGGGAACTGAGACAAACGTCATTGTGGGCCATGAGCGGTTCATTGCTTCCGTGCGTGATCCGCGTTCATTTCGGTCCCGCAGCCGGGCCGGCGGCAATGAACAGGGAGTAATGAAGATCAAGGCGCCCATGCCGGGCAAGGTGGTGCGTGTGCTCGCCGGAGTGGGGACTCCTGTGGAAGCTGGTCAAAGCGTCCTGGTGATTGAAGCCATGAAGATGCAGAATGAGCTAAAGGCGCCCAAGAGCGGAGTGGTGAAAAAGATCAACGTCGCGGAAGGCGCAGCCGTAGATGCCGGCCAGGCCCTGGCTGAAGTGGAATGATCTGGGCGACTTCGTGATAGCCAAGGCCAACTTGCGCGCCGAGCCCGCTGCCTTAGCCCCTGGCGGGTTGGAGCGCAGCCAGAGTTATTTGGTTCCCGTGTTCTTCAAAATCTGCTCAGCGTAGTAATTGTGGATTTCTGCATTGTCACGCAAAACTTCATCATACGCGGCGCGCAGAATCTGTTCACGCTGGCTGCGCAGTTGATTGCGGATGAACTGTTGCACCTGCGGATCGTTCAGGTCACGCTGCCCCGCGGTCTCTTTTCCGATTAATTTGATGATGCGATAACCGAATGGCTGCCGGGTGGTTGGGTTAATCACTGGAATTACTTCGCTGAACTGGCCGGGTTTCAGTTTGAGGATTGCGTCACGGGTTGCTGGATCAGTGTTTTTCAGTTGTGATTCCGGCATCGGTCCCAGTTCACCGCCATTGCGCGCGGTATCCGGGTCCTCTGAAAACTTTGCCGCAACACTGGCAAAATCCTCGCCGCTTTCCAACCGATGCTCGGCTTCATTGATCTTTTTTCGCGCTTCCGCGTCATTCTGCGCTTTGCCTGGACTTTCACTCGGCTGGCCCATGGGCTGGCTGGTAACCAGGATGTGGGCAACAAAATAGCGCGGCTCAATCAGGTTGAAATCTGCTTTGTGCTGGTTGTAATAATTTTGCAGGTCGGCATCGGAGATGGTTACTTTTGAACCGATCTCTTTGTTCAGAAGCTTATCGATCGTCAGGTTACGGCGTATTTCCTGCTTGGAATCTTCCTCCGTCATACCCAGGTCTTTCAGGCGCTTTTGAAACTCCTCTTGCGTGTAGGGTGCTTTGGCCTGGGCGAATTTGCTTTCAACTTCGTCATCGCTGGCGAGGATGCCGAGCTTTTCCGCTTTCTGCAGGTGCAGCTGGATATCAACGAGTTGGCTGAGAATATTCAGCCGCAGGGCTTCCTCTTCCGCAGCTGTCGGCTTTTGCGGCGATCCTGCAATGCGGCCGTTGTAGTTTTTGTCCAGCTCGGAGCGAAAGATTTTGTAGCTGTTCACCTTGGCCACTACTTCTTTGTCCGTGCCGCGGCCTGGACAGCCGGCCAGTATCAGCGCCATAATGAATACCAACAAGAGAGAAAACAGACTGCGCCGATATTTACGCGCCTGGATCAATAGTCGCCTCCATTGGCAATTTCAGATACGGTACGATAACCGACTTCACAGCGCTTGACTAGTTTTTTGCGTTCGCCGGGGCCTGCTGTCCGCTATCAGCCAGGGCGCGATCCAGAACAGAGCGCAATTCCGCTTCCGGCATCACGCCGGTAACCCTCTCGCCATTTATAAACAATGTTGGCGTAGAATCCACGCCCAGCTTATCGCCTTCAGCCATTGAAGCTCGCACAGCGGTTTCATCCTGCTTCTGCATGCAGGCCTGCAGTTTGTCCGCATCAAGCTGATGTTTTTGCGCTTGTTCCTTGGCAAGGTTATCAATGTTCTGGAATGCGTCCGTCCGTGATTTGCCGGCCATCTGCTTCTGGTTGGCATGGATGTAATCCGCAAAATCCCAATATGCCGGACCGTTTTGCTCACCCAGGCAATTTCCGTCGATGGCTGCATGCATGGCCCAGGGGTGTATTTCGATCAGAGGATAATCCTTGTAAATTACCCGGATTTTGTCGGCGTAGTCCTTGAATACATTATCAAAAAGGGTTGAGTGCATGCGGGAACAGAAGGGGCACTGAAAATCGTCAAAGTTGATGACCGTCACCTTGGCGTTGGGATTACCCTTTACCGGCCGTCCCTTCACATCGATCTTGGACATCAGGTCCTGTGAAATATCGAATTTTTCTACGTGCGCCAGGGTTTTACGGTCCGTAGATATCAAAAAATCATGGTGAGTCGTGTTCGTTCCCCCGGTGAAGCTAACCACCAGATCATCGTAGCCATCCGTAGTGCCGGTCTTGGGTTCGGATAAGGAAATGGTGACTTGAGGCGGAACATTGTAGCGGGAGCGGATCTCTGATGTTATCCGGTGTGTGATCTCAGGAGTCAGGGGCGCTGGCTTGGCATCTGCCTGGGTTGCTGGCTTCTGTGTATCTGCTTTCTTTTTTGCCGTCTTAGTCCCACTATCTCCAGCGGCAGCAGTCTTGCCTTTTTCGTTGGCAGGAGCTGCAGCGGAGCCTGCTGGCTTAGGAGGATTTGTCCCAGAACCTTGGGCACTTTGGGCCGCTCCGGGCTGAACAGCCAGAAGCACAAAAAGGAAAGTAGTTAGTAAAATGCCACTAAATCTAGCCAAAAAAGATCACCTCGTCTTACTGACAACTCCCCAAATTATCTCATGAAGCCGCAGCCCTATGCTCGTGAGATGAGCTTAATCAGAGACGGAGCAGTTTTGGCGGCATTCATCGATCCTGAACGGAATCCTTCGGTATCGAGGGTTACAAACGCGAATCCCAGCGCTTTAAAGACCTGGGTGAATTCGCGAAACATCTCAGGGGTAAGGGCGCGGGCTAACTCGTCCTGGGCGATCTCAATCCGCGCGATTTCGCCATGATGCCGCACGCGGCACTGGCGGAAGCCGAGGCGGCGCAGCGCTTCTTCTCCCTGTTCGACCGCTGAGAGGGCTTCCAAGGTCACTGGACGGCCATACTCAATGCGGGACGACAGGCACGCAGAAGCGGGCTTTTCCCAAACGCGAAGGCCTGCCGCGCGGGCCAGCTCCCGAATGTCAGCCTTGGTCAATCCTGCCTGAAGCAGTGGGGCAGATACCTGATGCTGGCGTGCAGCAGCCTGCCCCGGACGAAAATCGCTTTGATCATCGACATTTACACCGTAGGCAATCGACTGGAAGCTGCTTTTTGCGGCAAATGCTTCCATCACGTGGAAAAGTTCGTCTTTGCAGTGGAAGCACCGCTGGCGGTCATTACGGACGTATTCCGGCCGATCCATTTCGCTGGTCTGGATCACCTCAACGGCAATCCCATGTTCCTGCGCGAAGGCGAGAGCGTCCTGAAGCTGGGTACGCGCCAGACTGGGCGAATCTGCGATCAGGGCCAGCATATCCTTGCCCAGGACCTTGCTTGCGACCCATGCCAGATAGGCCGAATCGACGCCACCGGAGTAGGCGACCAGCGTGCGGCCCAGCGACCGGAGCGAGTCTTCCAGGAGAAGCTGCTTGGCGGACAAATCCATATATCTAAGATTTAACCACAAAGGACACATAAGGAACATAAAAGCGGCGCAAGGGAATTGGAAAGCAAATATCCAATCGCCTCGAAGTTGCCAATCAAGTCAACGCTGAAAACCTTCGTGTTCTTTCGTGTCCTTCTGTGGTTAAGTTCTTAGAACAGCCTCTCCTGGCGTTTCAAATTGCCGAACGATCCAATGTTCGCCAGGGTAAAGGCAAACCGGTACTGGTTTTCATTCCGGACGGAACCGAGAGAAAAGCGACGGTACTCAAAGCTCAAGCCACAGCAATCCCAGTTATAGGCAGTTTGCGCAGCCCCATATTGCAACAGGTTGAACTCGCGATCAAAACCGATGTTTGCAGCGGCGCTCCAGCCTCTCTTTGTGGGACTGCCATACCCGAGTTGCGCGCGAATCTGATCAAAGAGCGGCGGCACGCACGGCGGCTGGATAAAGACGTGAGGGATGCAAGTGGGCAACACCAGCCCTGTATTGGGATCGGTTACCACCTCGCCGGGAACCTGCAGGTAAGCATGGCTGGCGCCGACGAAGAAATCTCCAAAATGAAATCCGGTATAGAAGGTGCTGGAATTGATGCGGCCCTTCTTGCTGTCATAGTCTAGCTGCCAATCCAGATCGCTGTTAGCGCTGGTGCGCACCCGCAGCCGCGATACCACGGGAGAAAACCGCCGGGGATCGGTGAGGAATGCGATGCCGGTGAAGCTTGTTGTGGTCGTCAAGACGTTGCGCGTGCCGTTCACAACTGCGCCGCCAAAAGTCGGATCGGCAAAGTACTTCATTTTGACTTCCCAACTCACAAATTCATCCGCGCCTGCGGGCGCACAGGAAGCAGCCGCAGCAATAGCCTGCGCGCTGGCGGCGGAAGCAGTGCCTGTTGTTTCCTGATTGCATTTTGGACGCTCCCGTTTGGTAAATAGCCTTTGCAACAAGCCGACCTCAACTTCATTCGTGTTGCTGAGAATATCTCTAAAGTCAAAGCGAATGATGGAGCCGAAGTTCTCCACGCCGTTGGTGTAGCGATAGATTACTCGCGGCTCAATGGTGTGCTTGATCTTCCGTCCGGCGATTGTTCCATCAAAGACCTTACTCAGAACAGGCGGGCGCAGTTCAACGCTGGTGGCGATAGTGCGCCGATTGAACACGTTGTGGCGCGCTACGGTGATTCCCTGGGCCGTGGACTGCTGTTGGGAATAGACGGTGTTTCGGAGTTGAACGTCTGGGCGGAAAGTCCAGCCTTTGTAAAAAATCGGAAGACTCACGTCAGGATCCACATCAGCGCGGCCAACCAAACCCGGAGTGACAAAGCCGGGATGGTCGGGTTGGCCGGGCTGGCTGCGTCGCAAGCCGCCGGCATCCACGTCATAAGACCAGTAAATGGGTGTGTCGAAAATCCTTCGATCCACGCTGGAAAATTCGACGCCCGGCGCGTGCAGGATCGTGATCACATCGTCATTAATCGTGCTCTGGAAGTTCTGGTAGCGCGCCAAAAAACCGTTAAACGAAAAACCCTGAAGATTCTTGGTCAGGAAGGCTGCGGACTTAACCTCCGAATCCACAGCTTGAGAAAAATTTTCAGTAAATGCGAGCCGGAAGATGAAAGAACTCAGGTAATCAATAGAAGCGACCCCGCGGACATCGTGGGCGAACGTGGTTTCGGCATTGAGCTTTACGTCTTCTCCGCCCTGATTGGCGCTTTTCGAAGAATCCAGAACGCCGAAGTAACTCAGGTTAAGAAACGACGCTTCATTGGGGCGATAGCGATAACTTTCCTGCAGTGCCCATCCTCTTTTGGAGAGATATTCGCCGCCCAGCGTGGCGTCCATGCTGCGATTCATGGCCCAATAAAAAGAGTCGCCAACCACTGTGCCTTTGGTATTCGACGTCCCGAAGTTCGGGATCAGGAAGCCGCTTTCCCGTCCCAGACGTTCCACTGGCGGGGACGCATACGGCAAATAAAAAACTGGAACACCTTTAAGGCGGAAAGTGGCGTTGTAAACATGCGCGGAACTGCCCACTCGCATGATGATTTTTGCTGCAGTAAATGTCCACTTGGGGCGAGGCAGTTCGCACGAGGTCACCGACCCGTGATAGAGGACGTACTCATCCGGCCCAGTCTGTTCCACCACCTTGCCTGAAAACGAAAGCGGGCTTGATGACGTGAGTGTGACGCTTCGCCCTTTGAATCGCGCACCTGTAGAGCCACGCACATCGTAAAACTTGCCCGTCTGCGAATGGAGGTTGTAGCTGCCTTCACTGCCGCTGATGTGTATGTCGCGCCGGCCGCCATCTAAAGCAACATGGCCCTTGGCTGTAACATCGCCGGAGGCGGAATCATACGTCACTAGGTCGCCGTGGAAGATGTAGTCCGCGAACTGAATCTGCACGTCGCCCCGCAAAGTGTAAATCTTGCCTGCCTCCTCACACTCACGCGCGTCAATGATCACAGGATGCTCTTCGCTGATCGGCACACGCACTTTCTTGTTGTTTTGAGTCGCAGCAGAAGCGGCTCCCTTGCTTTGCGGTGCGGTAGTTGTAGCTGACGGTGCAGACTGCGGCACCGCTGGCGGAGAGGTGATCACGGAATGGCAATTTCCAATAGGGGCTTTTGTGGCCGCAGCGTTTTGTTCGGGCTCGGCTGGCGTGGGTATGGCGATTGGCGTGCTTTGTTCCACCGGCATTGCAGGATTCTGCACGCTCTGGCCCGTGAGCGCCTGGCTTGTCACTAGTGGTGCGGTGACAAACAAGTGACAAAGCAGTCCTGCTGTGATAACAAATTTATGTTGGGAACGCATGCCGTAGAAAAGCCAGTCTGGGCAAGTTACCACGGCAAGTTTTGTAAAAGCAAAAGTTGGCCCAGTCAGCATGCCTCCCACTCCTGGCGAAAATCTCCGAACCGGCCCATGACTTGCCCTCTCTGCGGTAAGGCGTCTCCTTGCGTTCACAGTCGCAGGAACACCTCTGCCCTTGTGGACCACCAGGCGGACCATGACATCTTGGCACCTGATTTTTCATCCGATGAGCAGCCTCTTGCGCCGCCAACGCCTGCTATTCGTGCCGTCTCGGGTGACGCTCGGCCAGCAGTCGATCCTGCATGGAGAAGAGAGATCGTCTCGCGGGTGCAGCAGCATCGTGCGCGCCGGCGTCGCCACGTTGATCCCAATGCCATGGAACTGGATTTTCCTGCTGATGCTTCGCACTCTTTTGGTACTTACGCCGACGATGCCCTGATGCCGCCACCGCCGGAACGCTTTCATGAGATCGTGATCCCGCAGAACATGGTCAAGCCGGTGATGGGCAGGCCGGAACCGCCAAAAGTCATCCGCTTTCCGCGCACCCAGCCTGCTTACGTTCCTACAGTTGAAGAAGTCATGCTCGATGAGCTTGAGCAAGCTGCGCCAGCGCCTGAATCGCCCAGAATTATGGAGGCCTATGACGCTGAGCCGATGGAGATCGAGTTAGAGCCGACCGATCCCATTGAGATGGAGCCGGCGGCCAGACCATCCCTGCGTGGTCAGCAGATGGAGCTGCTGCCCAGCTTTGACGACATCCAACTGGAACCCGAAGAAGCGCGCGTCGATTACGACTCTGAAGTGATTCCGCGGCCTGCGCCTATGCAACAGCGGCTGGTTGCCGGTGTGGTGGATGCCGTACTAGTTTTTCTGGCCACCGGGGCGTTCGCTGTCACATTTATGGAAGCTGCGGAGGGAATTCCGCACTCAAACATGACGATGGTGTGCATGCTTGCTGCAGGAGGCATTTTCTGGCTGGTATTTCAATACATCTTTCTTGTTTACCGGCGCGCCACTCCTGGAATGCACTTCGCAGGGCTTGAGCTTTGTACCTTTGAAGGGAAAGCTACCACCATGTTTGAGCGCCAATGCCGCGCTGCTGCCAGCGCACTCTCAGGATTTTCCATGGGATTGGGCTACTTTTGGGCTCTGGTGGATGAAGATCGCGTAGGCTGGCACGACCGGATCAGCCGGACGCATGTGAGAGCTCTTTCTGTAATCCCGACCCTGAGCTTGCCGAAGGGGAGGGAACGCTATACACTACGATGATCTGTAGGCAAAACATCTAGCCGCGAATGAACGCGAAACACGCGAATTGATTCTGATTCGTGTTTATTCGCGATGATTCGCGGCCTAAGTAATTTGCTAGTCGATAGGGATCTCTCGCTACGCTCGAGACTACGGAAAAATCTACGCCACTAACTGTCCCGGCTCTTTTTCTACCAGCCGGGATTGTAGCCGAAGCGGGCGCGTCGCCAGAAAGCAGCGGCCAGCCTTTGCGCAAGACAAACTCCAGCCACGCTCCGGCGGCCTGTGATGTGAGTACCGCGACAAGAACCAGCGTGGTATAAAACGCAGCGCTGATGATGCCTGCTTCAAAGGCCACGCTGGCCAGCACAATACCAGGACCACCACGAGCATTGGTCGCAACGGCAAGGTTGGTGATATCGAGTCCGCGGAAGCCAGCCAGCCGCGCACCCAGCGCGACTGCCAGCAGCTTTAATACGCAGGCGCCCGCCAGAAACGCCAGCAGCATAGAGATGGAGAAGGCTTTCCCGAAGATCAGGCTGTAGCCCACCAGCGCGAAATAGACAGGAATGAACAGCGCAAAAGAGAAACCGGAGATGGTGGCCAGCGCATCGCCCAGGCGCTTGCGCGAGACCGCAAAGCCGGCCAGGAATGCCGCGAAGACCAGATTCACGTCGAGCAAGCCAGCGACGGCGACGTAAGCGAATGCGATCAGCAGCGTGAACGTCACCGGGGAATTGATGGCCAGCAGGTTGAACCTCGATTTTGAAATGCGTTTGGTGGCGCGAGGAAAAAGGACCAGACCAAGAACGAAGTAAGCCAGCGTGATGCCTATATGCAGTGCAATCTTCCGCGTCGGGAGCCCGGTCGAATCGGCGATGGCGGTAGCAATGGCCAGCACGGCCCAGAGAACTATGTCTTCCAGCACCGCGACGCCCAGCACCAGCCGGGCAAAACGTGTGTGCAGGATTTTAAGATCGAAAAAGATGCGCGAGATGACCGGAATGGATGTCACCGCGACCGCAATGCTCATCACCAGCAACAGGGAAGCGCGGCTGGATTTGACTCCCATGAACCAGCCCAGCGGCAGCACTGATCCCAGCGCCAGCATGATGAAGAAGGGCAAGGCCGTCCCCACGGCGGCCAGCCAGCCAATCTGCTTGCGTTCATGCTTCTGGAAGAGCGCTTTGGTCTCCGCGCCGGAAAGGAACATCAGCATCAGCAGGCCCAGATAGTAGAGAAGGTCGAGCGCGGCTTTTTTCTCTGGTGCGGCAACGTCAAGCTGAAGAAAGTGCGTGTATGCGGCCCATTGGCCCAGCACAAACGGCCCAAGGATGCAGCCGGCCAGAATTTCCCCGATCACGCGCGGCTGGCGCAGGCGGGCAAACAGATAGCCCAGCAAATGGGCGACTGTCAGCAAGAGTGCGATAAAGAGAATGAGTGGGCCGATGGCGCTGGAAGGCATGAATGGGAATCCCGAGCTGCTGTCATTGGATCAGATGAAATTCCGGCCGCGGGACGTTGGCTGGCCCAAAGCACGTGATTGGCTTTTGTTACCATAGATATACATGGCCACAGACCGATAAAGTTCGCGTCCGTTTTGCTCCATCGCCCACGGGACAGCTGCATATCGGGAACGTCCGCACGGCGCTGTTTAACTGGCTGTTTGCCCGCCAGAAGGGCGGCACGTTCATTCTGCGGATCGAAGACACTGACCTGGAACGCAGCGAAGCGCGTTACGAAACCCAGCTCATGGAAGACCTGAAGTGGCTGGGCATTGACTGGGACGAAGGGCCGGATGTGGGAGGGCCTTATCCGCCATACCGCCAGTCAGACAAGATGGATGTCTACCGCAGCTATGCTGAGCGGCTCATCAAGGAGCAAAAGGCTTATTACTGTTTTTGCACCGCCGAAGAGCTGGAGCGCGATCGGCAACAGGCGATGGCGGAGCAACGCCAGCCGAACTATTCCGGCAAGTGCAGGAACATTGATCCCGCTGAGGCGGAGCGGCGTCTCGCTGCGGGTGAGCCTGCTGCGATACGCTTGCGGATTCCTGAGCGCCCTATCCGTTTCCATGACATTGTCCGCGGCGACCTGGAATTTTCGAACGAAGTAGTGAGTGATCCCATCATTGTCCGCTCCAGCGGCATGCCGACTTACAACTACGTGGTTGTGATTGACGATGCGGACATGAAGATTACGCATGTAGTCCGTGGCGATGACCACATTTCCAACACGCCGAAACAGGTTGCCGTCTATGAAGCGCTGGGGCTGCCGGTGCCGGAGTTCGCGCATCTTTCCACCATCCTGGGGCCGGACCGCGAGAGATTGTCCAAGCGGCATGGAGCAACATCGGTGGCAAGTTTTCGCGAAATGGGTGTTCTGCCGGAGGCGCTGATGAATTACCTGGCGCTGCTGGGCTGGGCGCCGAGCGGCGGCGATCGCGAGATCTTTTCCAAGGATGAATTGATCAAAGAATTCTCGTTGGACCGCGTGAATGCCGCGCCTGCGGTTTTTGATTTCACGAAGCTCTACTGGATCAATCGGCATTACATCAAGCAGAGCCCGCCGGAGCGCATTCATCAAATGGGCACCGAAGCGTTACAGCGCGCTGGATTGCTGCCGGCCAGCGTGAATGGCAATGTCAGCAGCTGGACGAATACTCTGATCGATTTGCTGGCACCATACGTCGATCAGCTTGACCAACTGCCGGAGAAGGCGAAGATCATTTTTAGGCATGACGCGGGGGCAGCGCTGGCTTTGCCAGAGAATGCTGAAGTGTTTGCCAGTGACAAGGCTAAGGCAGTGATGCAGGCATTCGCGAAGCGCGCGGTGAATGAGTCGCCTCTGACGCCGGAGCGCTTTAAGGCAATCATGGATGAGATCAAAGCAGAGACTGGCGCGAAGGGCAAAGACCTGTTTCATCCCGTGCGGATCATGTTGATTGGCTCGCATTCAGGGCCGGACTTCAACAAACTGATTCCGCTGATTGAAGACGGAAGCAAGCTGGAACTGCCGGTCCATGTGAAGAGCGTGCGCGAGCGGGTGACAGAGTTTATTGACGCGCAAGGTTGAAGCCCTAATTCTATCGAGAGCTGTGGACCGACTTCGCAGCCCTTAGCTCGCTCCGCTCCCTCGGGCTATGGGCTCGAATCGTGCCTGATGCGTGCCTTGTTGGTTAGCAAAGCTGTGGTGCGATAATTTAGAAGGTGCATTGATCGTAGTCGTTTAACGAGCAATGCGTAATCTATTGCACGGCTGACGCGGTTGAGCCATCAGGGTATCTGTAAGAGAGCAACTCCATGAAACAGCATTTCCGCTTCGACTTCACATTCCCGCGCAACTATGAAGTCAGAATCCTGGAAGCTGCTCCGCCAGTCCATCCTGTTGAGAAGCTGTATCACTATCCTGTGGAGCTTGAGGAAGGCGATCGCAGCGGCGCTTACGTCCGTGTAACACCGCAGAGCGGGCCAGCGTGGGTGGGATTCTTTGCTCTGGGATTTGATTCTGATCAAGTAGTCAATCAGGTCTGTTCAACGCCTGATCCCGGTTCTTTCTGTGTGGTGGTGGGCGGCTACGCGTACGTGGTAAAGGCGTCTGATCCGGCGCAGTGGATGCGCGTGGAACAGAGGCCGGTGGTAGATTTGCGCGTGGTCTCGCAGCAGGGCTTGCTGCTCTTTGCCGGATTTACGTCGATTGCAGCCGTCGGCAATTCAGGGATTGCGTGGACCACGGATCGGCTTACCTGGGAAGGGCTGACGATCTCTGAGATCAACGGAGACAAGCTGCTGGGGCGTGGCTGGGATGCATTAGCAGATAAAGAAGTCCCGTTTGCAGTCGATCTGAAGACCGGGAAGCATACGGGCGGAGCGAAGCCATAAAATGATTGCACGTCAGCTTCGCATCGTGCAGATCGTTTGTCTCGTGGTCGCCGTTTCGGCGTGTCTGCTGGTAGCTCGCCTTGCCAAAGCCAAGAGCGATGGCGAGATCGGTCTGATTCAGTAGGGGATTGTTTTGGCTGCAATCTACTGTGCTTTCTCGGCTTTCATCCTGCAGCGCACAATCACCAAAGGACCCAAACGGCCGCCAACAAAGATAGCCTCTACACCGCTTAGCCGCTGGAGAGCAGGGCATTTAGTCAGGCTTTTTTTTCCAGTCTCTGTCGCGGTATGGGGAGATGTGCTCGTTATCAGCGGCGGTCCGTCATGGCTAGGGTATAGTCTATGCGGTCTGGGGATTCTTCTTTTGCTGGTTTGGAGCCCTGAAAATATTCCGATCCAGCCGGGGCCCTCACGAAACGGCTGCGTCTTGCCGTAAATTGCTTCTGGGGCTCGATGGCGCTCGTTTTCTTCATCAACAGACGTTGCTGTTACGCTACGGGATTGCGGCAATAATTTTCTGCTTACTTATCGGCTGCCGCAAGGGCCTCGCGCTTAAGCAGGAGCCTGCACGCTCCCGGCTGGGCCGGCAGCATCTTCATCGTCATTGTTCCTTGAAAAGAGTCGGCTGTCTGCGGGGTGTGGTCGCGCCCTTGGCCAGTCGCCGCAGGCCGAATGAGAAGCGTGCCGCTCGCCTCATTAGGAAATCCAGCCAATCGCTCATAACCGACCAACTCCCATCCATCCTGGCCGGCAGTGTTCAGCGCAGTTGCGATCTGGTTCTCGTACATACATTGCCTTGCTTCCAGCCTGAGTGCCTTGTATTCCCACTTGGGGACCGGTGGCTTCTCAGCTGCCTGTGCGGCTGGAGCGGGCATGAAACCTCGTATCAGGGCGAACGAACTGAGTATCAGCGAACCTACCAGCAAGCGAAGTGACATCCATGTCCTCCTATCAAAGCTCTACATTTGACCATAAAACCAGAACGAGCAAGAGGATCCTTCTTGCGTGCATCTGGCATTGATTGGTTTGGGTAGCAAGGGAAGCTAAAGCTGGTTTGCCATGGAACCCGGGTTTGCTCACGCCTTCCGACGTCTCAAAAGAGATCCTTCCCCTTCGACTAGCTCAGGGTGAGGATTTCGGCACTCCCGCTCGGCTTTGCCTCGCTCACGCCTCCTGAACGCCTCAAGTTATAATTGAACATGGCGACAAACCCGCAGCCCGCTTCGCAAAAAGAGCTGAAGCTGCTTACGGCCAAGTTTCAGCAATTACAGGCCAAGGTCGCCGAAAACCGCCCTACAGACGATCTGGAAATTATCCGCAAGGCCTACGATTTCTCTCTCAAACATCATCAGGGACAGACCCGCGCTTCCGGCGAACCGTATCTGATTCATCCGCTGGAAGTTTCACTAGTGCTGGCGGACATGAAGCTGGATTCCACGGCCATCTCCGCCGGGCTGCTGCACGATGCCATTGAAGACACGCCCGTAACGCATGAAGACATCCGCCGCGAATTTGGCGATCAGGTGGTGCACATAGTTGAAGGCGTCACCAAGATCGACAAGATCAATTTGGCCAGCCGGGAAGAACGCCAGGCGGAAAACGTACGTAAGATGGTGCTGGCCATGGTGGATGATATCCGCGTGGTGCTGATCAAGCTGGCGGACCGCCTGCACAATATGCGCACGTTGAAGCATCTGCCGGAAGAGCGGCGGCAGCAGGTGGCAAAAGAAACGCTGGAAATTTACGCGCCGCTGGCGCATCGGCTGGGTATGGGCAAAGTGCGTGGCGAGCTGGAAGATCTTTCATTCCGCTACGTCGATCCTATCGGCTATGACCAGGTGCGGACCGCAGTGGAACAGCGCCGCAAGGCCGGTGAAGCTTTTCTGGCAAAGCTGGTAAAGATACTGCAACAGAAGCTCACGGAAAACGGCGTAGATGCCAAAGTCGAAAGCAGGATCAAGCGGCTGTACAGCATTCATCAGAAATTATTGCGCCAGCGTATCACCGTGGACCAGGTTTACGACCTGCTGGCCGTGCGGATCATTACCAAGTCAGTGAAGGATTGTTACACCGTGCTGGGCGCGATCCATCAGATGTGGCGGCCTGTGCCGGGACGAATCAAGGATTTCATCGCCATGCCGCGGCCGAATCTTTACCAGTCATTGCACACAACAGTGATTACCGAAGACGGGCACCAGTTTGAAGTGCAGATCCGCACGGAAGAAATGCACAAGATGGCGGAGGAAGGTATTGCGGCGCATTGGAAATACAAAGACGGCAGCCCGGTGAGCGCCAAAGACGAACAGCGGCTGGCATGGCTGCGCCAGGTGGTGGAGTGGCAGCAGGACGTAAAAGATCCCAACGAATTTCTTTCCACGCTCAAGGTCGATCTCTACCCTGAAGAGGTTTATTGCTTCACGCCCATGGGCAAAGTAGTGATCCTGCCGCGCGATGCCAGCGCAATCGACTTTGCCTATGCCATTCACACCGAGGTGGGGCACTCATGCGTGGGCGCCAAAGTGAACGGGCGCATCGTTCCGCTGCGAAACAAGCTCCGCAACGGCGATGTGGTGGAGATCATGACGCAGCCGGGCCACAATCCCAGCCGCGATTGGCTGGGTTTTGCCAAGTCCACACGCGCGCGCAACAAGATACGCCACTGGTTGAACATCCATCAGCGCGAGCGGGCCATTGAGATTGGCAAGAAGCTGCTGGAAAAGCAAGCGCGCAAATATCGCCTGGCGCTGAAAGATTTCAACGACAAGACCATGGAAACGATCGCCAAGGAATACGGCCTGGGCGGCGGGCAGGACTTGCTGGCGGGCATCGGCTATGGCAAGTATTCGGCACGGCAGGTACTGGCAAAACTTTCACCGGAAATTTCCGAGCAGACTCCCGCTGCGGAAGAAGCGCCGAAAGCCGGCAGCACGCTGGGAACGGTGATCCGGCGCGTGTTTGGCCAGAGCGCGGACACGGGCGCAATCAAGGTAAAAGGCTACAACGATCTGCTGGTATATCGCGCACGATGTTGCAATCCGATTCGCGGAGAAGCGATTGTTGGCTATGTAACACGCGGAAAAGGCGTGGCCGTACACGCGGTAAGCTGCCCGAACGTGAACAACCTGATGTATGAGGCGGACAGACGGATTGCAGTGGAATGGGCCAAGCCGCTCAAGGTGGACAAGGCAGATGGGCGTGGAACGTATCCGGTGAAGCTGACAGTTTTTTGCGACGACCGTCCAGCGATGCTGAAGCAGCTTACCGCCGTGATCTCTGACGACAACACAAACATCCGCAATATTGAGGCCCGCACCGCCGACAGCCAGGCCACGATCGACATTGTGATTGATATTGAAGACGTGAAGCATTTGGAGCGAGTGATCGGCGGATTAAGAAAGATACCGGGGATCCACGATGTGCAGAGATTGAATAAGGTATAGCACTCAGCCTTCAGCATTCCGCCAAAAGCAATTGACCGCAAAAGGACGAAAGAGCGCGAGCCCGAAAAACCCAATCAGCGCTGATAAATAACTTTTTCGCAATGTGTTAGTCGCACGCGGGTAATAAATCCATCTCTGCTTCCGCAACGCGTGCAGGCTCAGGAGCATTTCCGCTCAGCAGCTCTTCAAAGAAGCGTTCCACGCTGGCCAGAATCGCCGGCCCAGTATGTGCGTCATAACAAGCGCGCCGCAGCGCGCTCCCGCCTGGGATTCCATGCGTGAACCAGGCCACAAACTGTTTCATCTTGCCCGGTGAGCCGTGCATGGTTTCATCCACCAGCATTTTGAAATAGGTGCGGATCATCTGGTAGCGATCAGCTTCAGTCGGCTGGTCGTAGCGGCCGGTTTCCGCATGCTGGCGAATCTGGCGGAAAATCCACGGATTCGAAGCAGCCGTGCGGCCGATCATCACTCCATCACAGCCGGTCTGCGCCACCATGGCGATGGCATCTTCCGGAGTGCGGATATCGCCATTGCCCACCACGGGAATCTTTACCGCGTCTTTTACGGCGGCAATCCATTCCCATCGCGCATTGCCGCTATAGCCTTGTTCGCGCGTACGGGCATGCAGGGCCACGCCGTTCAGGCCGCAGTCTTCAGCCATTTTGGCCAGCGGAACGCAGACGATGTTTTCGTCATCCCAGCCCAGGCGGAACTTCACGGTGAACGGAATCTTCACCGAGGCGCGCACGGCTTCAAAGATCGTGCCTATCACCGGCAGGTCTTTCAGCAGCCCTGAGCCTCCATTGCACTTGACTACTCGCTTGGCCGGACAGCCCAAATTGAGATCGACCAAGTCAAAGCCCGCGTCTTCCACAATCTTGGCTGACTCGGCCAGCGTGTAAGGATCGCTGCCAAAAAGCTGCGCGGAGATGGGATGCTCGTCTTCGTAAAAAGTCAGATAGCGTTTGCGCTTGGATTCACGCGTACGAAAGAGTCCGTCAGCCGAGGTGAACTCGGTCATCAGCAGCCCGCAGCCGGAAATCTCGTTATTCTTGAAAACTGCTTGAGGGGCTTGCTGCATCCCGTCAGCGATTCGCGCCTGCGGCAGCTCAGAGGCATCATCAGGAACCGCCATCACGTCCTGCGCGCTGCGCACAAAGCTGGCATTGCGGATAAACCGGCGGAAGACCGTGTCCGTGACGCCGGCCATCGGGGCCAGAATTGTTGCCGGAGCAATGCGAACATTGCCGATCTGGAGAGAGTCCGGCACCTGTGCCCCTTGCGGCGCGATGGTAGCGTTAGCCGGATTTTCCCAGAATTTACGCATTTTTCTGTAATCCCGAGCGGAGCGAGGGAACCCTACCCGATTCGATATTGCCTTAGTGTCGCCAAGTAATCAACGTATCGATGAATGTTGGCCTTAAGCGCATGCAAGACCCATAGGGATCTCTCGCTGTGCTCGAGACTTCGGAAAAAACAAAGCCTCCGCCGCGGCGGAGGCCTCAATCAAACTTGCGGCCTTATTGCTTGGCCTCTGCGGTCTTTGCTGCCTGGGCCTTGCCGGCATCGGATTTCGCATATTTCCGGCGGAAGCGCTCCACGCGTCCGGCGGTGTCCACCAGCTTCTGCTTGCCGGTAAAGAACGGATGGCAATTCGAGCAGATTTCCAGGTTGATGGCGCCCTTATGCGTTGACCGGGTGGTAAATGTGTTTCCGCATGCGCAGTGCACGCGCACTTCTTCATACTTAGGATGGATCGCTGCCTTCATTGCCTCTGAATACCTTTCGCGGTAAAGCCTTATTTTACCTGAAATTAGCTGATTTTGGCTAGATATGACGTCCTGCTTTGATGAAACTGATGCGGCAAAAGATTCAGCGCTGCGCTTGTACCGGCGCCCATCCGCTCAGAATCGATTTGATCTCCTGGTACTCGGGCATCGTGGCAGGAACAAAGACAAAACCCAGCATCCTGGCGGCAAACTCACCCCGATCCATGATACGCAGCCCTTGCCTATTTTCTGAAATGGACTTGATCTGGTCCCGGCTGATGCGCTTTTTGAACGTGAACCAACTGGCCCGAGTGCGGCCTTCGATGAAATCAGGGCCGATGATCAAACTGCCGCCCCTTGCGCGCCTTTCGGGAAGTCGCCAGCCAAATACGACCCCAAACACCACAGGCATCATCAGAGTTACAACGAAGGATTCACGTTCCCAATGCATCAAGCTATCGATGATCCAGCGAAAACCAAACACGAAAAAGGAAACGGCAAAAAACAGACCCGTCCTCTTCCACCGCGACATTGGGATTATGCGCGGCAAAATCTCATATTGGCGCACGGCAGCTTCCATGGCTTCAGGAGTCTTAACATTCTAAACCGCGCTCCAGTAGCGTAAAATCGATTATTTAGCTTAGTCACTCAGCCCAGCTCAGGAGCCCTTGCCCCATGATTCGCAATGACATCCTTCAGAAGTTCCCTGACCTCTTTGGCGCCAAGAAGGTAAACGGCCACGACGTCAACGTCCAGGAAACCATCACCACGCTCACCCGCGAGCTGCGCCCGGAAATCGCCGCCGCGTTGACCGCGCGCCGCCAGATTCTTGAGTCGCCCGCGCCGGTGCGCGAGAAATATAGCTGGCCCAGGTGGGAAGAGAAATTTGAAGATCCAATTAAGGGCGGAACATGGACGTATCGCCAGATCGTGCAGGGACTGATCGATAACTTCCTGGGACGTGAAACCGAATGGCGCTGGCGGCTCAACGACGAAGTGCCGGTGCCCAAAGACGCGCACCCGCTCAAGAATCCCGGCCTGGAGCTCACTGGGCCCTGGCATCCTTTGGATATGGCTTTCAACGCGCTCAACAGCCCCGCGCCCATGAACATGCCGGACTTTGAAGACGCATCGCCAACGCACTTCCTCCCCGACGGTACTCCCAGCAACGTGCCCGTGGGCGTGTTTGCCGCCTTGCAGAATGCCAAAGAGATTTTTGCCGGCAACTGGACCGGCAAGCCTTATGAAGTGGTGAAGAAAGGCAAGACGCGCGCTTACAACATCACCAAGCCTCCGGCGCAGTGGCCCACGCGCTTTGGCCGTCCGCCGGGACTTCACATCAATTACGACCACGTGACGGTCGATGGCCGTCCAGCGCCTGCCACTATTGTGGTCGCTACTCTTTGGGCATACAACAATTTCGACTCGCTCAAGAATGCGGGCAGCGGCGTCTATTTCTACATTCCCAAGCTGCAGACGCCGAAAGAAGCGCTGATCGTGGAAAAGATTCTCTCGCGGCTGGAAGAGATGATCGGCATTCCCGCAGGCTCCATCAAGATCAAGATGCTGTATGAAGAAGGCAACGCCGGCCGCACGCTTCCGGCGATCGCGTGGACTCTGCGCCGGCGCTTGCTGGGCACCAACGTGGGCCGTTGGGACTACCTTGGCAGCCTGATCGAAATGTGGAAGGACGATCCGAAGGGCGTTTACCCTGATCCGCAATCCATTGGCATGGCTTCACCCAACATGATTGCCTACCAGCGCTTCAACGCGCTCATGATGCTGATGGCCGGAATGAAGAATGGCGAACTGGAAAATGCCGCGCCTATCGGCGGCATGGCCGCGGTAATGATCTACCAGGCTGGCGATCCTTATGGCCGCTCGCGTTACAACCCGCTGGCGCTGCGGGCGATGGTCGTCGACAAGTTGCGCGAGCGGCTACTCGGACTGATCTTTGTACCTGACGAGCCTCTCGCAGCCAACCAGCAACCGACGCTGCAAGACATTCTGGCCGAAACGCGTCAAGGGCCGTCTCTATGACGTTTACCGGCAGAGCTGGGTCGCCAGCCCGGAAAAAGATTACGTCGCTGCCGGTAATGCGCCGCTGCAGGCCAAGGTTGAGCAGCTCCAGGCAATTCTCGACGCGCCCAAAGACACCGTCAAAGTAAAAGAGCAGGCTGTCCCTACTGCCACCAGCGGCCTAAGCGACGCCGAGCGCAGCGTGCTGGAATCGCGCGGCCTGCTGAACCTGCAAGGCAAGATCACGCCGCAGGTCATCACCACAGAATCCCTCGACGCGCCAGAAAAACTCCTCTCGCCCGAACGCTGGGACGCGATCTACGGCGTTCCCAAGGGCGAGATCACCATTGAGCGCATCCAGCATGCGTTTTACATGGCTGCAAATTACGGCTTCCAGATCCTCAACGGTAACTTTGCCGCAGCCATTGACGATTACGAACTCAAGCTCCGCTTCATGAATGACCTGGCCACCTACCGCATTGACGTCTCATGGCTCTGGACGCTGCTGCGCCACCAGGCCGTCATCACCAAAGACGGCTACCTCAAGCGTCCGGCGATGACGGAAGATGGAGTTGAGCCGGCAGAGAATGCAGATCATGTAAAGGCCGGCACTCGCTTCACCAAAGACCTGTTCGACAAATTGTGGAAGTATCACAATGAGTGGACGCAGGCATTCTTTGCCGAGCAGGACCGCCGCGGCGAGCGTGGCCGCTTTGATCGTGACAAAGCCACGCTGATCATGGAAATGCTGATGAAGCAGCTGCCTTCTCCGCGTTATATCCAGCACAGCGCGCGTGTGCTCTTTGTGGTGGGACAGGCCAATAAGCAGGAGGGCAAGCAGATGCTGGAAGCCATCTTCGACTTGACGCGTGAAGAGGCCGCCAAACGCGTCCAGGCTGGCACCTTGAGCCCGGCAGCCCTGGCGGCACATGATTATGTGTTCGATATCTTCCCAGAAGGCGGAAAGCAGATAGCGCCTTCCAAGGGAACTGCGGCAGATTAGCGCTGGGACTCGAGTCAAATCATGGCGGCTTGCATTGAACTCTCTTGCAGCCGCCGTTTTTGTTCACCAACAGTGCATCGCCTGTGTAAATCCTGTGCACAAATAGAATTCCCTTTCTATAGAAGCTAACCCTGGCTGCGCGAATAATGGTATTTTCTTAACAGAGAAGATTCTTCCCTGATCATGGCAACGCAGCATCAATCGCACCCGGTAGCGGCCTGTCCTGTATGTGACGGTACCGGCTGGAAGCAAGTTGTGGTTCCCGGCAAAGCCAGCCGCATGACGCGCTGTGATTGCCGCATCTCTGCACGCAATCAGCAACTGCTGGAAAAAGCCGGCATCCCTGCTCGCTACAAGAACTGCACTCTTGCCAATTTCAATCTGGAGATGCATGAGATTTCACTTTCAGTGAGAAACGCGCATCGTGATGCGCTGCGCTTTGTGCAGGAGTATCCGCTGGAAAAACAGGGAATGCTGCTGATCGGATCCATCGGCGTCGGCAAAACGCACTTGGCAGTGGGTATGATCCAGGCCTTAATGCAGGATAAAGGCGTGCCCTGCCGCTTCTGCGACTATCGCGAACTGCTCAAGGAAATCCAAAATTCCTACAATCCCGCGGTCCAAGCCACTGAGTTGGAAATTCTTAGGCCGATCCTTGAAGCTGAAGTGCTGGTGCTGGATGAATTGGGCGCGGTGAAATCATCAGAATGGGTCTGGGACACGGTCAGCTACATCCTGAACAGTCGTTATAACGAGCAGAAGACCACCATCATCACCACCAATTTTCCTGATGGCCCATCCGGCAAGGCGGAGAAGGACAGTTTCTCGGCTCAAGAAGTCCCGCGACGAAGAAGATGCGCGCTCTGCCTCGCGCGAGGAGACCCTAGGAGATCGCATCACGGACCGCATGCGCTCCCGCCTGCATGACATGTGCCGCGTCCGCACCATGAAGGGCCCTGACTTCAGAACGCTCCACAAAAACAGAGCCTAATCAGGTTCCACTCTCATTTACACAGAGACAAGGATTAGCATTTGGAAATGAAGCTGCGATGTGAAGACCTGTGTCCTTCCTTGGTGAAGCGCCTGTCGCTTACTTCTTCTAAGAATATAGATACTTATATTTATATAAATACAGTAGTAGTAGCCGATGCCTGTGGAAGCTTCGGATATCGTGCAAACAGTGATGGATAGCGGCGATTCAGCGTGCACAGGCTGTGAAGAAGCAGGTCCGTGGATCTGATGACGGTGTGAGAAAAATGACGCGACGGCGAGAGCAGACTTTGCTTTCCAACCAAATCCACAACGCCGAAGAGACTGATCAGAGGAAGCCGTGGAAATCACGACCGACATATCATCTCAGCCTGCAAACATGGCCCGATAAGCGATCCCTCGTTTTCCGCAGTTACTGAAATCCTTTTCTGGAAATCGCGAACACTCAATTCCCTCTGTGATTTACATTCCTGATGCGCGGCAACTCGCGGCTGTGCCAGACTGGTTGAGTCGATGTAGCCTGTGATCAGGCTACCAAAACCTTGCTGGCGCACTCCATCCCGTTCTCGACTGATCACGCTGCGGATTTCTTTGCTCAATTCCCCGCGACGCCGGCTGTGTTTGCTCTGCGGGGCGTGGATGAAGTCAGCCGAGCCGTACGTCAGCAAGACCACCAATCTCAGGAAGCGCCTACAGCGGCTGCTCGCTCCGCCGGAGTCACAGTCCAAGCGGCTTAACCTGCGCGAGCGCACCGCCACGATCAAGTATTCGCTGACCGGTTCAGACTTTGAGTCCGTGCTGCTGCTCTATCAAACCTTGCGGCAGGAGTTTCCGGACACATACCAGAAGCGCCTGCGTCTGCGACCAGCGCCGGTGGTCCGGTTCAACCTGGAAAACGAATATCCGCGCGCTTACGTCACCACGCGCATCGGCAAAATGAGCGGCCGTTCACTCTACTATGGCCCGTTTCGTTCGCGCGCCGTCGCAGACAAGTTTCTCAACGATTCGCTTGACCTGTTCAAGATGCGGCGCTGCACCTTTGACCTGAATCCCGATCCCAGTTTTCCCGGCTGCGTTTACTCAGAGATGAAGATGTGCCTTGCGCCATGTTTCAGGGGCTGTACTGACGAAGCTTATGCCGCGGAAGTCGCCCGCGTGCGCGAGTATTTTGATTCCGGCGGCCACTCTCTGTTGCGCGAGTTGGAAGAGGAGCGTGAACGTCTCTCAGCTGAGCTGGATTTTGAGGCCGCCGCGGCGCAGCACGCCAAGATTGCCAAAATCAAAGCCATTCTTTCCGCGTGCGACGATATCTGCGGACGTCTGGACCGATTAGACGCGGTTATCATTCAGCCTTCGGCAGAGGCGAAATCCGTTTCGCTGTTTCGCTTCCATGGAGGCGAACTCGTCGGTCCGAAACCGGTCGCAATGGAACCAGATGCTACCGGATCAGAAGGCATCGAACCAGAAAAGAAGGAATCAGAAAACCGCGCATCAGAACAGCAGGCGACACCTATCCAACTTCCCGACCAGCCACAGCAGGCAGCACAACCAGAGCCCCTGTCTGCCCAAACCCTCGATGGCCGCATCCGGGCTGCGCTGGAATCGCTGGTGACCAGTGGAAGCTTGTCGGCACAGCGTTTCAGCCAGGAGTTGGCCATTCTTAAACGCTGGTACTATCGTACGCACAAAGTTGGAGAGATATTTTTTGCCAACGATAAAGGTGAGTTGCCGCTGCGCAGGATTGTGCGCGGAGCCACGCGGGTCTATCGCGGAGAGAAGGAAGCGCCCGTTTTGCCGCAAAGCGAACAACATCCTTGATGAACATAGGATTTCAGAACTGTTTTCCCGGGGGAATGGACAAATGCGCAAACAATTGAGTGCTCCGGTTTCCTTGATGCTGGTTGTTATCGGGTTCGCTCTGATTTACTACGCTTTTCACGCCAACGGATGGAGTTGGAACGGCGACGCCTCGTTGGGGTATGTTTATCGCCGCATGCTCTATCAGTCACGGGTTCTGGTAATCGTGGGTTTCATTCTGAGTGCCTGGGGTCTGGGGAGTTTTCTGAACGCACTGCTAGCAGGGCGACGAAAAGACCAGCTTCCGCCGAGGGCATAATCCGGCGCGACACCACGACCTCAACTACCTCAGTGGTGCTCTTTCTGGGGAGAACGCGTCTGAGCTGCCACCCATTTGGGACCATTCCCGAGTCACAGGTACTCTAGTTTCCTCAAGCCATTGCTTTTTCTTTACATTCCGGGTACCTCCTTCATAAACTAAAGTCACTCTTTCCACTGGAGTCTCCAGGAATCCCGGTAAACTTGGGACAGGTATTCGCCCTTTTTCCGGCTTCTATCCGGAGAAACGGTTTTGATGAGCGCCAGTAGCGTGGTAAAGACAGCGTGATAAAGACAAAGATCCAGGGCAAGAACTATGTGAACGCGTTTGCCAGCGCCGTGGCAGCGCTCAGCCGCGCCGGAGAAGACCTTACGGCCCGCGTGCTGGAAATGCTGGTCAGTGATTTTGACGCCGCCCGCGCCGAGCTCTGGCTGTGGGACGCATCTTCCGGCTCCTGCTATCTCACACACGCTCAGGGCACGGCCGCCAAGCATCGGCTTGACTATGCTGCTGCCGGCGCCGGGGCCATAGGCAAAATCGCCCATAACAAAACAACAATTGAAAATATTGTGCTCTCCACCTTCGGCGGTGACGATCTGGAATTTTCCCGCCAGACCGGATTAACGCACATTTCCGGATATCCGCTGCTTGCCGCTGGCCAGCTCGCCGGCGTGCTGGCCATTTACACCACCTCTGAAGCCCCTGAAGACCTGCTGCTGTGGTGGCGGCTCTATTCGGAGATGAGCGCGGCCAAGCTCAATAACGTTCTGGCCACGCAGGAAAAAGACAAGCGCATCAACCAGCTCTCTTTGCTCTTTGAAGCCACGCGCATGCTCAACTCCACGCTCGATCTTCCGGAGCTGCTGGAGTTGATCCTGAAAATCGCGCGGACTGAAGTAAAAGCTGAGCGCGGCACCGTCTTTCTGGCTGACAACAAGCGCAAGGAACTATGGTCGATCGCCGCCTCCGGACTCGACCATCAGGAAATCCGTATTCCCTTTGGCAAAGGCATTGCCGGACAGGTGGCTGTCACCGGGGAACTCATCAACACTGACGATGCTTACAGCCTTGAGGCTTTTGATCCCAGCCTTGACCAGCGGCTGAATTACCGCACCAAGTCTCTGCTCAGCATTCCCATCAAGCACCATTCCGGTGAAATTGTTGGCGTGCTGCAACTGCTCAACGCGCAAAGCGGCGCGTTTTCCCCCGATGACGTCGGCTTCCTCAACAAGCTCTCCGGACACATGGCCATGGCGCTGGAAAATGCGCAGATGCATCGTGACACCATGGAGAAGCAGCGCATGGAGCGCGAACTCTCGCTGGCGCGCAGCATCCAGCATCGTCTCTTGCCGGAAGCTCCGCCCGTTGTCCCAGGCTATGACATTGCCGTGCTGAGCGATTTCTGCTTTGACGTTGCCGCCGATTATTACGACTTCATCAACCTGGGTCCGCAGTCCTTGCTTCTCGTAAGCGCCGAAGTCGAAGGCCACGGCGTTTCTTCAGCGCTGATCATGGCCAATCTGCAGGCCACGTTGCGCGCGCTGGTCATGCATCTGCACTCGCTTGAGGTGCTGGCCTTCTCGCTGAATGAAATGCTTTATACCTATACCAAGGCAGGCAAGCATCTCAGCGTTTTTCTGGGCCTGGTGGATACCAGAAAAAACGTATTGCAATACGTCAATGCCGGACACATTCCTCCCATCCTGGTGCGAGGCAAGACCGGCGAAATTAAATTGCTGGAAGAGGGCGGCACCGTGATCGGACTGTTCCCGCAGGTGGATTACACCCGCGGATCAGTCAAGCTGGAAAAAGGCGATGTGCTCGTCTGCTCCACCGACGGAATTCTGCACATCTCCGACGAGCAGAAGCATCAATACGGTCCCAAACGCCTGGCTGACTGCGTGCGCCGCAATCGTGAACGCACCTCACAGGGAATCGTGGATTCAGTATTGGCCGAGGTCTCAGCCTATTCAACGGCCAGCATGAATGACGATGACAAGGTGCTCATCGTGTTCAAGGTCACGGCCGATAAAGAGCCCGCGGTCGAAGAAGTAAAAAGCACTCATTGATCTTGATCCCAGCGATCTTTGCGCCGAAGAAGACAGAAGACCAAACCTTACCGCTGATTACACTGATTGCACGGATTTTCACTGATAAGGACGGTCAATTTTGTTTCTTCAACGATTGCCCGATCCTGTCATCGTCATCTATGCCGGCTATCTATCAAATCTGTGTGATCCCTGTTATCAATGGTAAGGTTTTAGTTTTTTCTTCGTTAGTATGAAAGACCGATGAAAGCTCATCTTGAATCATTGAGAAACAAACCCCACCGTTCTATCAGTGAAAATCCGTGCAATCAGTGTAATCAGCGGTAAGGTTTTGGTTAGGTTTTGGTTTCTTCAATCACCAGTTCCTGCTCTTTCGCCAGATAACTCTTCCTGCGAAACCAATCTTCCATCGCCGCTTTCAATTTTTCCAGCGGCACGCGCGTCCCGATCCTCATCTCTCCGTCGGCGACTGGAAGCGTGTCGTCAAAAATGGAATCGTTGGTAAAGCTGCGCATGGAAAAATTGTCGAGCCACTTCATGGGACACTTGGCCAGCTTCCCATTCAACTGGTACTGCACCGAAATGTGCCGCGAATACATGCTGCGCTTCTCTCCCGTTTTGGGACTTGCCCACCGACTACGGCGAAAGGTTTATATCAATGGTTCAACCCTGTTTTTCCGTTTGGGACTATTCTTTTATACGAATCTGGCCGTTAAAGCCGCATCATTTCAGGTGCAAAGCCATCTATATTGTTGAAAACAATTGCATATAAGTGGCATGACTCGCATCATGAGCCACCACGCCAAGAATCCAGAGTTGCTGAAAATACAGGCTTTAGCTCTGGGGGCATGTCCTTGAGTAACCAGCATTTCTGCAACGTTCGGCGCATCCTAGACACTAATACTCGTACTAGAGAAGTACAGAAGTAAAGGGGTCCCCCAAAATGCCAGAACGCCGCTTACATACCGATACTACCGAACTCGTATCCCATCTTAAGGAACTTACGACTGCACTGACCGCCGTCCATGAAGATTTGTACTGGCTCGCGATGCAGGCCCCAAACGCCAATGACAAGCCGGCCGTTCCCGCCGCTGAACTCAACGTAGATATGCTCAGCGAACTCAAGAGCGCAGTCGATGACATGCGGCTTTTGCTCTGGCAGTATATTGAAACCGCTTCTGAAGTTAATCCCCAGCGCGTGCAGGAACGAATGGATTCGCAGCGCCTGCATCGCGTCACCAAATTTCTGCAGTTGTTGCGTAAACGCCTGGCGCCTGTCTCGGCCGACGAGCAGCCTGTTTCCTTCATCGAACGCATCAATGCCGCAGTAACTCAAAGCCTGGGCCGCGACAAAGCAGCCTGACTGATGACGGCCTGAACCGATGTCCGGGCTGACATCCTCAGAGTGTTTGTAAATCTCGGATAAACTAAAAGAGACGTGCTTTGCGGCACGTCTCTTTTGTTAGCTCGATTCTGTTTTAGCCCTGCGCGCAAACTGCGGATTGCTTACTTCTTCAGTCCCGGGCCAGCCGCGCGAATATTCGCCGGCACGTCAAACTTCTCAAAGTTCTTGGCAAAGCGAGCAGCCAGATCGGCCGCTGCCTTGTCGTAAGCGGCTTTGTCCTTCCATGAATCGCGCGGCCGCAGGAGCTCAGCCGGCACGCCCGGTACGGACTTGGGTATGGTAAGCCCGAAAGCCGGGTCTTGTTCAAACTCAACTTTATCCAGCGCGCCTTCAATCGCGGCATTGACCATCGCGCGCGTGTAAGCCAGCTTCATGCGCGATCCCACGCCGTACGGTCCGCCAAACCAGCCAGTATTCACCAGCCAGCACTGTGAGCCGTGCTCAGTCATTCGCCGGCCCAGCATTTCCGCGTACACCTTGGGCCGCAGCGGAAAGAACGGCGCTCCAAACAAGGTGGAAAAATCTGGCTGCGGCTCTTCCACGCCGGCTTCAGTCCCTGCCACCTTGGCCGTGTAGCCGGAGAGAAAGTGATACATGGCCTGGTCCGTGGTTAGTTTGGAGATTGGGGGCAGCACGCCAAAAGCGTCAGCAGTCAGGAACATCACGTTCTTTGGATGCCTGCCGATTCCCGGAATCACGGCGCCTTCAATAAAGTCCACAGGATAGGCGCAACGCGTGTTCTCCGTGAGACTGTCATCGTTGTAATTTGGAACATGTGTTTCTGGATCAAGCGGCACGTTTTCCAGCACCGAGCCAAAGCGTATGGCATTCCAGATCTGCGGCTCGCTTTCCTTGGAAAGCTTGATGCACTTGGCATAGCAGCCGCCTTCAAAATTGAAGATGCCCGTTGCGCTCCAGCCGTGCTCATCATCGCCAATCAGCAAGCGTTCCGGGTCGGCCGAGAGCGTGGTCTTGCCAGTGCCGGAAAGTCCAAAGAACAGGGCCGTCTGGCCGTTCTTGCCGACATTAGCCGAGCAATGCATGGGAAAGACGTTTTTCTGGGGCAGCAGGAAATTCATGATGCCGAAAATCGATTTCTTCATCTCGCCGGCATACTTTGTCCCGCCGATGAGAATGATCTTGCGGGTGAAACTCACAATAATGAAGGCTTCTGAGCGGGTGCCGTCGCGTTGCGGATCGCCTTGAAAATCCGGCGCGGAGACAATGGTAAATTCCGCGCGATGTGTTTTCAGCTCTTCATCACTTGGGCGCACAAACAAGCGCGCGGGCAAAAAGGTTGTGCCACGCATATTCATTGATCACGCGGATGGGCAGCCGGTACTGGGAATCGGCGCCTGCATACAGGTCCTGCACAAACAGCTCTTTGCCGCGCAGTGACGTCACAACCCGGTCAAACAGCGCGTCAAACTTTTCCGGATCAAAAGGCTGGTTTACGGAGCCCCAGTTGACCAGCTCGGTGGTGACTGGGTCCTTTACGGTGAACTTGTCTTTGGGGGTGCGGCCGGTGTATTTGCCGGTGTATCCAACCATCGCTCCATTGTCTGCCAGCAGGCCTTCGCCGCGGCGTACTGCCTGCTCCACAAGCACGCCGGAATGAAGGTTGCGATGCACCTTATTGCTGTTGAGAAGTGTTTCCAGGGCCGAGGCTGTATCAATGGCTGGCAAAGTTGACATGGCGGAAAAGTCTCCTGTTTCTGTTGGGCCAGAGGGCTGGTCGCAAGCAGCGGGTTTTTGGGCGGGCCTACTAACGGCTACGCCGTTTTGATCAGCGCGTCCTGGGGCGCGCCAACTTCCTTCAGGACTGCATTCAAATGTCCGAGCGATTCATCCACCGTCAGCGTGTACATTTCCCGTCCGTGCTCATAGGTGCCGGATTCAATCGCAGTCTTCAAAAAATGCCCGGCAATCTGGATGGCCAGCGGATCGGTAATGACCCGCCCGGTACGCTCCTTGTATTCCACCCATGTTGGATGCGGCAACGCAATCCATACGGGACGCCCGCTGGCAAGAAACTTTATGTCAACAGCGTCGGCGTGCCGCGTCGCAATGGCGACGATCAGGGCCTGGTAAATACAATGGAGTCTCTGTCCAGTCCAGCGGTCGGTGGCGTGAAAGTCCTCGTACATGCTGTCTAAAAATATATCGGAGCAGCCCCAATATCAGCAAATAAAGATCAGTAGATATAAAGCAGGTACCCTCCCCGGCGATGTGATTCCCATCACCCTATTGCGCTGTGGCTGTCGCGCCGCCACTTATAATCATTTTGCGCTCCTATGCCCATGAACAACACCATGCAGGCAGTCTGGATCTCAACTTATGGCGGACCGGAGGTGCTGGAAATACGCACCGTTGGCAAACCTCTCATCAACGATGAGCAGGTTCTTGTCCGCGTCCGCGCATCGTCTCTCAACCGCGCTGATCTGCTCCAGCGCCAGGGCAAATATCCGCCACCGCCGGGATTTCCCGCGGAGATTCCCGGCATGGAGTTTGCTGGCGAGGTCGCGGAAGTGGGCTCATCTGTTCGCCGCTGGAAACCCGGCCAGCGCGTTTTTGGCCTGATCGGCGGAGGCGCCCATGCTGAATACGTTGTTACTTATGAGCATTTGCTGGCGGAAATTCCTGCGAACCTTGACTGGGCAGAGGCCGCCGCTGTGCCTGAAGTCTTTATCACCGCCCAGGACGCTCTCTGGACCCAGGCCGATTTGCGCCCCGGTGAAACCGTGCTGATCCATGCCGTTGGCAGCGGCGTAGGTCTGGCTGCCGTGCAACTTGCCCGCGCGATCCAGGCAGTCCCCTATGGAACCTCGCGCACCGCCGACAAAATCGAAAAGGCAAAACCGCTGGGTTTGGAAGATGGACTTGTCCTGCGCCAAAACTTTGACGACCTTCCAGCCGCTACAGAAAAATGGACAGCCGGTAAGGGAATCAATGTCCTGCTCGATCTCGTCGGCGGCCCCTACGTCAAAGCCAGCCAGAAAGCCATGGCGCTCCAAGGCCGCATGATTCTGGTCGGCACCGTCGCCGGCGGAGTCATACGAACTTGACGCTAAATACGTCATGAGCAAGCGCCTCCAGATTCGCGGAACTGTCCTGCGCGCTCGTTCGCTGGAAGAAAAAATGGCCGCCACCCGCCTCTTCGCCGCTGAGGTCGTGCCGTTGCTCGCCCGGGGTGTGCTCAAGCCCAATCGTCGATAGCGTTTTCTCGATATCGAAAATCGGCAAAGCCCACGAGCGCCTGGAATCCAATGAGACGTTTGGGAAGGTCGTGGTGGTGATGGAGTAGGAATCTCGTCTTGTCACCGCTTTTGCGCTTCCTTTGTGTTCCTTCGTGCCCTTTGTGGTTCAGGTTGGCCAAAGCAGCCCAAATGGCCGACATCGGCTGATGGCTCATTTGCCAAGGCTCCTATCTTCCTGTAAAATTTACCTTTAACCACACGACCTGAAGCCCTACGGCCCTTCTGCGTCAGATATCTGGAGTCAATCGAAATGGCACAAGTTTGCGACATCTGCGGCAAAGGCCCGCAATTTGGAAATAAGATCAGCCACGCTCACAACGTGAGCCGCCGCCGCTGGAACGTGAACCTGCGTCCCGTGCGTGCCCGCGTGAACGGCGCCAACAAGCGCGTCCGCGTCTGCACCACCTGCCTTAAATCCGGCAAGGTCGTCAAAGCATCCGTTAGTAAGGCCTCCTAAGCGCGCGCTCTTTTCAGCAGCGCTTTAAACTCAGAAAAAAAGCCTCCATCGCGGAGGCTTTTTCTATGTTCCAACGCCTGAACAGACGGTTCTAGAACCTCAACACAATTCCGCCGCCGACCAGAATGTTGTGATGGTGCAGCCCGCTATCATTCCCGGCAATCACGCTGCCTACGCCAAAATTCGGATCGCCGGTTACAAAGTCACGCACCTCTGCGCGAAAGCCCAGCAGTGGCAATCCTGTCTTGAAGTCCAGGCCGCCGCCGTACTGGATGGCTCCTTTGTTCGTCTTGTTTCCGGAATCAAGCGAGTAGCGCGCCCATCCGCCGCCAACGCTCACCCACGGCGAAATTGGAGAGACGGGCAGCAGCTTGAGCCGGAATCCTGGGGTGATAAACAAAGTAGAAAGATGATCCACCACGGTTCCCGGCGTGCTGGCCAGCGTGATTTTCTGTGAAGTCATGCCGGCTACCGGCACTTCCAGGCTGAGAGAGGCCAAATGGGCGTTCAGCACCCGCACTCCGAGTTCACCTTCCAGAAATAAGTGATTATCGGTTTTTACCGTGTCGAACAGCGTGGTTGAAGGAGTGAGAAAAGTCTGTTTCGTATCGGAAACAAATGACCCTCCCACCACGAATGCTGCGTCCGCCTTTTGTGCCGCGGCAAATGTTGAGGCACATAATAGTGCGATAAAAATAAAAAAGCGCTTCATTGAAGCTCCTTTAGCTGGCAAAAAATTTTAGTTGGCTCTGCAACGTGAGATGCAGATTTGCCGGCTGGCGGAACAGAAAAATACCGTCCGAGCTTTCGGCAACAGGTGACGAAAGGACAAGCCTATGCGGCTTGCGACTGTACTTGTATCGTTGCTCCTTGCAGTTTTGTTATGCCAGCGCGATTACGTCGATTTCGACCGATACGTCCTTGGGCAGTCGGGCTACTTCCACCGTGGAGCGCGCAGGTGGAGCATTTTTGCAGGTTGTTCCATACACCTCATTCATCTGTCCGAACTCTGCCATGCTTTTCAAAAACACCGTGGTTTTCACCACTTTTTCCCAGCTGCTGCCGGCGGCCTGCAGGATTGCGCTGAGGTTCTTGAGCACCTGCTCTGTCTGCGCCTCGATTCCGCCTTCAATCAGGTTTCCCGTGGCGGGATCAATGGGAATCTGCCCGGAAATAAAAATAAAACCATTGGCCTTGATCGCCTGTGAATACGGCCCAATTGCTTTGGGTGCGTTAGGAGTTGAAACCACGTCTCGGGTGAAGCTGCTCATTGAATCCTCCGCGAATCTTTAACGCAGAAGAATATCAGAGTAGCCGCCAGCACTCAGCTTCGCCAATGGACAAGATAGAATTTTTCCAATCGGGGCAATTCTTTTTTAAGTTCACTTCGCCGGTATCACGCCCAGAGCGCGATCCATATCGGCCACTTGAAATACTACGCCATCCCTCACCACGGTCTTTACGCGGCGAATGTCACTGATGTGTGCTGACGGATTACCGTCAACGAGGATGACGTCAGCGAGTTTACCGGGCGCGATAGAGCCGAGTTCGGCATCACGTTTTACCACGCGGGCCGCTCCCAAGTGCGGGCGCAGCAGCGACCTGGCCATAGGCGAGAGCAATCAACATCGGAAAGAGAAGAAGGCACAGCTTTTTCATAAAAAAGGATCCTGGTTAGCCTTGAGTTAACTTTGCGCAGATCTGCCGGCAGTAATTGGACGTACCAGATCAGTCTTCCGGTAGCTCAGCGACGGCGGCGCCGCTGCGATTTGATGGCCTGGGCTTTTTTGGCGCCGTGACGTAGGCATAGGGGTCGACGGGAGGCTCAGGTTCCTTACGAGATTGTCGGCGGAGCCAGCCTGTGAGACGACGAAAGAGTTCGCGAAGCCGGGAACGTTCATACTGCGGCATACATCGCTCCTGTCCGGAAAATCGTACCATGATAGGCGGGGGCGGGAACTAAGTATCGAATTACGAGCCGATTGGGCGAAGAAATCGGTCATTTTGTGAACTATCTGCCCCATTTTTTGCTGGGAGTCTTTACCCTTAACTACTGTCGGACGGGAAAAGTGCGACAATAAGAAGCGATGACTGGTGCTTTTCCGGACTCCGGGACATCTAATAAAAGGGCCGATGACACAAAATCAAAATCTTTTCTTCCAGAAGTTTGGCATTACTCCCAATGATCTTCAGCGCTACCTGGGCGAGGCACTTTCCGCCGGTGGCGACTATGCCGATTTGTACTTTGAATATCTGACTTCCACCTCAATCAGCGTGGATGAGTCGATTGTGAAATCTGCGTCCCAGGGGATTTCCGCCGGATGCGGAGTGCGCGTTTTGGCTGGCGAACGCACGGGTTACGCCTATACGGACGATCTGGCTCCCGAAAAAATTCTGCGAGCCGCGCGCACTGCTGCCCTGATTGCACGCGGACCGGCCAAGAGCCCAATTGAAGGATTCAAGGAAAATTTGAACCACCAGCTGTATCCAATTGCGTCGCCTTCAGCAGATGCCGATATTGCAGCCAAGCTTGAATTGGTGATGCGCGCGGACCGAGCTGCGCGGGCTTATGATCCACGGATTGTGCAGGTGCGAGGCGGTTACTTTGACGAGATGCGCCAGATCCTGGTGATTGGATCAGACGGAACGTTTGCTACCGATCTCCAACCAATGGCGCGATTCGGCGTGAGCACGATTGCCAAGTCCGGCGAGAATTCCGCCAAGGGCGCGGCAGGCGGTGGCGGACGCGTGGGCATCGATTTCTTCTTGACCGACAAAACCCCGGAACATTTTGCCCAGGACGCCGCGCGGCAGGCCATTATCCAGCTGGACGCGGTTGAAGCTCCGGCGGGCGAGATGGAAGTGGTGCTTGGACCAGGCTGGCCTGGCATTCTGCTGCACGAAGCGATTGGCCACGGACTGGAAGCGGACTTCAATCGCAAAGGAACATCAGCTTTTTCAGGCATGGTGGGCAAGCGAGTGGCGTCAGATAAATGCACCGTAGTCGACAACGGCACGCTGCCTTCGCGCCGCGGATCGATCAACGTGGACGATGAAGGATCTCCAACGCAGAACACTGTGCTGATTGAAAAAGGAATTCTCAAGGGCTACCTGAGTGACAAGCTTTCTGCGCGACTGATGGGTATGCCGGACACAGGCAATGGACGCCGTGAAAGTTACGCACACATCCCCATGCCGCGCATGACCAACACTTACATGCTGGCGGGCGACGATTCGCCGGAAGATATTATTCGCTCAGTAAAGCGTGGCGTTTACGCGGTGAACTTTGGTGGCGGACAGGTGGACATCACGAACGGCAAGTTTGTGTTCTCCGCGTCTGAGGCTTACATGATTGAAAATGGCCAGGTGACTGCGCCGCTGAAGAACTGCACGCTGATTGGCAACGGTCCGGATGCGCTGACGAAAGTCTCAATGGTCGGCAGCGATCTACAGCTCGATGAAGGCGTTGGCACTTGCGGCAAAGATGGACAATCAGTTCCGGTGGGCGTTGGCATTCCTACGCTGAAGCTGGACAGCATGACCGTGGGCGGTACCGCACGATGAAAGTCCTGGCAAGATAATGGCAACAAATACGCAATCAATCACTGAAGTTGATACCGAGCTGCGTGAACTAGCGGCCAGCGTGGTTTCGCGCGCGATGAAAGCCGGCGCAACCGCAGCAGAAGCAGCGGTGCGTGAAGGCTCAGAGTTTTCAACCGTGGTACGCATGGGCGAAGTGGAGACGCTGAAAGAGTCAGGATCGCGAGCCATTGGACTGCGAACATTTCTTGGACAGCGCGCGGCGAGCACGTATTCCAGCGACTTCTCTGAAGATGGAATCCAGCGGCTGATCAGCGGTGCGATTGAACTGGCGCGCGTGACTTCTGAAGACGTTTACTCGGGCATCCCTGAGCCTGACCAGTTGGGCTCTTTGCCGGGCGACCTGAAACTTTATTACGACGATGTGTACTCGCTTCCGCCGGACCAGCGCATTGAGTATGCGCGCCGTGCCGAACGCGCAGCGCTGGAAGCTGATCCGCGGATGAAGAATTCTGATGGCGGATCGTTTGATGCGGCAGTTGGCCACAAAGTGCTGGCCAATTCGCATGGATTTATAGGCGAGTTCCGCCGCTCGTATTGCTCGGTTTCCGCCGCGCCCATTGCGCAGGATGAAAACGGCAACATGCAGCGCGATTACTGGTATGCGCTGGCGCGAACGCTGGCAAAGCTGGAGTCTCCTGAAGCTGTGGGACGCGAAGCGGCGCGGCGCACGCTGCGCCGTTTGGGCTCGCGCAAGATCAAGTCCACGCAGGTTCCAATCGTGCTTGATCCCATGGTTGCCGAATCGATTCTGGATAACATTTTTGAGGCTGTGAACGGCGATGCCATTTACCGGCAATCGTCGTTTCTGGTGAACAAACTTGGAGAGCAGGTGGCTGCCAGCAACATCACTGTTGTGGACGACGGCACCATGCCGGGTGGCTTTGGCACAGAGCCTTTTGACGGCGAAGGCGTGCCTACGCGCCGGACCGTGGTCATCGAGAATGGCGTGCTCAAGTCTTACTTGCTGAATACGTACACGGCGAAAAAGCTGGGTATGAAGACCACCGGCAACGCTTCGCGCGGGCTGGCGGGAACGCCGGGGATCGGTTCGGGAAATTTCTATCTGCAAAAAGGTGATCGCACGCCGCAGCAGATTATCGGGGACATAAAGCAGGGGCTTTATGTGTTCCAGTTTCTCGGCTTTGGCGTGAACATGGTTACCGGCGATTTCTCCCGCGGCGTGAGCGGCCTGTGGATTGAGAATGGCGAGCTCACTTATCCGGTGGAAGAAGTGACGGTCGCGGGAAATCTTAAGGACATGCTCAACAATATCTCTGAGATTGGCAATGACCTGGAATTTCGCGGGTCGACGGCCGCACCCACGCTGCGCATTGATGGCCTGACGATAGCCGGGGAATAGGCGCCAACTCTTCCAAACCATTTGGATCGCAACGGCCAAGAGGTTAGAATTCCCGCCATGGGCGATTCCGAAAACGAGCCGGTCTTTTCTCCTCCTACGGACCAGAGCGAAAGCCGCAACTGGGTGCCGATGGCAATCGGTGGAGTGTTTGTGCTGGTGCTGATCGTAAGCGTGGTCCTGCTTACGCGCGCGGGAAAGCCTGCAAACACTTCGGCCGGCGATCCTAATCTGGCCAAGCTGCAGGTTTCCGGTCTGCATATGGCCACGGCGGAAAATTTTGCCGGCGGATCTGTAACGTACATTGAAGGCAAGCTCGCCAACGGCACCGACCGCAAAGTGACCGCTGCGAGCGTGCAGGTGATCTTCAAGAATTCTCTGGGTGAAATCGCGCAAAAAGATACGCTCCCTGTAACTGTTCTGCTGCCAAATGTTCCTTACGTCGATTACGGATTGATCGATCGTGCCCCGCTTGCTCCAGGCCAGACACGCGATTTCCGGCTCACGCTGGAGCACGTCACCACCGACTGGGACGGCCAGATTCCGACGGTGAAAGTGGTCAGCATCGGGTACTAGCTTTTTTCTAAAACCCCGAAGCGCAGCGAGGGGTTCCTACCCCAACGAAAAGCTATTGGGCCGCGAATTGCCCGAATGAACACGAATCAAAACTATTCGCGTTTTTTCGCGTGCATTCGCGGCTAATCTTTTGCCTTAACGCTAATCTCTTGCCCTAACATAGTCGCAGCGATAGCGATCCCTCCCCTTCGGCAAGCTCAGGGTTCGGGATTTCAGAAGCAAACTGCCATTCCCTGTAAAATACCAACTCATGGCAGAACTCAAGACAATCCGGCTCACGGAGCAGGTAAAAGCTGCGGGTTGAGCAAGCAAGCTGAGTCCGGCGGCGCTGGACGCGGTGCTTGGGAAATTAGCCCGGCAAAATGACCCCAACGTACTGGTTGGCTTTGACACAGCCGACGACGCCGGAGTGTACAAAATTTCCGCCACACAGGCGCTCGTCCAGACCGTGGATTTCTTCACTCCCATCGTTGACGACCCATACACCTTCGGCCAGATCGCGGCCACCAATTCCCTGAGCGACGTTTACGCCATGGGCGGACGCCCCTTGTCCGCGCTGGCCATCGTCTGCTTTCCCGATAAAGGCGATCTCGACGTGCTGCAGCAGATTCTTGCCGGCGGCCTTTCCAAGATGATGGAAGCCGGATGCGTGGTGATCGGCGGCCACAGCGTGCGCGATCCTGAAATCAAGTTTGGCTACTCCGTCACCGGCATGATTGATCCGCAGAAAGTCTGGGCCAACTCCAACGCCCAGATCCTGGACGCGCTCATCCTCACCAAGGGCCTGGGGACCGGCGTGATCTCCACGGCCATCAAGCGCGGTGAGGCCAAACAAGAGTGGATTGACGCCGCCACGCAATCCATGACCACGCTGAATGCGCGCGCCGCTGAAGTTGCTGCGTCGGGCAAGTTCACGGTCCACGCCGCCACGGACATTACCGGCTTCGGCCTCATCGGCCATGTGCGGGAGATGGCCGCAGGCAGCGGCGTTTCCGTGCGCATCAATTCCGCCAACGTGCCTCTGCTTGCCGGGGCCATGGACTGCGTGCGCGCCGGCTTCATCCCCGGAGGCCTCAACAATAACCGCGACTTTGCGGAATGCCTGGTCAGCTATGGTGAGAGCGTCCCGGCAGATATCCGGACCATTCTTTTCGATCCCCAGACCGCCGGCGGATTGCTGCTCTCCGTTGCCCGCTCCAATGCCGCCGCTCTGCTCACCGCCCTTACCGATGCCGGCGTGCCCGCTGTCGAGATCGGCGAAGTGCTTCCGCCAGGGAAGCCGTTGATAGAGGTGGTGTGAGGGGAAATGAAGCACCAGCTCAATTGCCCGTCACACAGCTTGGCGAAATCGGTTTCCGGCGAAGCAAGAGCGTTCTCGTTACCTATTCCGGGCCGTGCGTTACCCGTACTTGAGGGCAGTGCTCTGTCCGACCTCGATAATATAACCGTCAGGATCGCGGATGTAGCAGCGCGTCTCGCCGTACTTGGGGATCGGCTTCGTGATGAACTCCGCTCCTCGACTTTTCCATAATTCATAGCACGCTTGAATATCCGCAACGCGGAAATTCATAAAGCTGTTGATGTGATTCGGGTCAGGGACACTGAGCGTTACCGTCGGCTTATCCGGGGTCGGCCCGCCCCCAACGTTCAGAATCATCCAGATATTCGCGAGCTGAAGGTACGCAGGCGCGTTGCCGTCACCCAGGGTCAGGATGCGAGCGCCGAAGACCTTTTCGTAGTAGTGAGCCGATCGCTCGATGTCAGCGACGGTGAGAAAATGCGCAATGCTCATCCCGTCTAGCGGGGGCATCTCATAGCTCTTCTGCTCGATTTGTACGCTGTTCATTGACGACTCCAATTCCGATCATACGCGAGCGTTCACATCAGCCGCTCGCGAATCCGAACATCAACCACGACTGATTGGAAGCCGAGCGCTTCGTCGAAGGGCCTTGGCCGCTCGCCGACCATAGTCTTTCCCGGGGCGGTAAAAACGTTCACATTAAGCGCGTTCGAGGCGACAGACGCGGTCACGCGAGTGTACTCGCCTTCATAAAGCTTCCTTCCCGGAAGTGTTGGATGCTCTTGAAAAAAAACAGGATGTCACTGCCAGAAGTGAAGTCAGATTGCAATGGGAAGCGGCATCCTCATTGTTGCCGTAATATCGCCATTACACTGACGACCCGTTAATGAGTGTAATCGCCTGCTTACAACAACTGACTAGAGCTAGCTCTTCACCAGAATTTGTATTCCGGAACTCTTCTTCTTCTGTTTGAAAATTTATTGCAACTCACGGAGCCCAACTCAGATCGGAGCCAATTGCCAACTGACTAAGAATTCCGGCAGAGGGCTGAATTTGATTCAACCCACTACCAGAATTCCAGACTTATGAAACAGATCACATCGTCAGTGCCTGGATTTGGTGGCAACCGGGGGATTGCTCGCATCATCTCCACTGTTGACCCAGGGAAAGGACTGCCTGTTGGAACACCCGACGCATTATCGCGCGGTACAGATCGATGGGCTGTCGATCTTTTACAGAGAGGTGGGCTCGAAAAATGCGCCGACGCTTCTTTTACTGCACGGATTTCCCTCTTCATCGAAAATGTTTGAACCCCTTTTCGCCCGGCTTTCCGAACGCTATCACCTGGTTGCGCCGGATTACCCTGGCTTCGGACATAGCGACTGGCCAGATCCGAAGCAGTTCAATTACACCTTCGATCACATCGCCTCAGTGATGGAGGATTTCACGCAGACGATGGGTTTGTCACGCTACACGCTGTACCTGCAGGATTACGGCGGCCCCGTTGGTTTTCGCATGGCGCTCGCCCATCCAGACCGGGTCGAGGCAATCATCGTCCAAGACGCAGTAGCCCACAACACAGGCTTGGGAGCGAACTGGAAGACACGGCGGGCCTTCTGGGCTGATCGCGCTGCCAACGAAAGCGCGTTACGCGTGAATTTGATGTCGTTCGGGACTGCCAAAGCGCGTCACGCGGGGAACGATCCCAATCCTGAACGCCACGACCCGGACCTTTGGACGGACGAATTCTATTTTCTCAACCAACCCGGCCAGGTGGAGATTCAGAGCGACCTCTTCTACGACTATCGAAACAACGTGGAAGCGTACCCGAAATGGCAAGCGTGGATGCGTGAAAAGCAGCCGCGCCTGCTGGTGATCTGGGGTAAGTATGAATCGTCGTTCGACCCTTCAGAACCAGAAGCCTATGAGAAGGATGTACCAAGCGCTCAGATCCACATTGTGGATGGCGGCCATTTTGCATTGGATACGGCTGCCGACGACATCGCGGCTCTCGTACGCGACTTCATGACGAAGTAGGGGTGAACGCAATGCTCTGATGAGAAGCATTGAATTACGCGATCCCCAAGCCTCAATTGATGCTCATCATCCTCAAATCGTAAACCAGGAAAACAGAATCGCTTTTAAAAAAGGAGAACAAAGTGGCAACACAAGGAAAAGTCCTGATACTAGTCTCGAGCGGTCACGGCTTGCCCTTGAAAGACGGCAAGGTTTATAACGGCGCCGGCTACTACCTCAACGAGCTGACGGTTCCGGTTCGCGCCCTGATGAAGGAGGGCTACGAAATCACCTTCGCCAATCCCAAAGGCAACACGCCGCAAATGGATGTCAATTCAGCCATACCCCAGTTCTTCGGCGACGACGAGGCTAAGCTTCAGGACTATCTAAAATTCCGCGACAGCCTGACTGGGCTTAAAAATCCAAATCGTATCTCGGATGTCATCGCATCAGGTCTGGATCAATATGACGCTGTTTTCGTCCCCGGCGGCCATGGCCCGATGATGGACCTTCTCGACGACCCCGACGCTGGCACCGTGATGAGACACTTTCATAAAACATCCAAGCCTACGGCAGTGCTCTGCCACGGCCCGATTTCACTTCTCTCGGCTTCTCCGAATTCGAAGGAAGTGGTGGCCGCGCTGGCGGCGGGCGATACCGCTGGAGCGCGGGCAAAGGCTCAAGGTTGGATCTATGCTGGTTATAAGATGACTATCTTTTCGACAGCGGAGGAGCAGCAGCGGGAGCCGCTTGAGATTGGTGGTAAGGTTCTCTTCTACCCGGACTTCGCCTTGAGTACGGCGGGCGCTGACGTAAGTGTTCGCGCTCCATGGACGAGCTATGTCCTTCAAGATCGTGAGGTGATCTCAGGCCAGAACCCGTTCTCTGATCAAGCGCTTCTGAATCTTCTTCTACCGGCACTCAACGCGAAGAAGAAGCGAGTGGCTTAGAGCGATCGATCCAAAATCTGGGCGTGCCAGATTCCAGCGCATTGGCGCGCCCCCAAAGAATGGATCTCGCGGAGCATCGTTTCAATACCGGATGACTCGTCATGTCACTCAGCGGGTGGTTGCCATGCTTTCCGTTCGGCACAACCTTAATTTTAAACCGAGAGCATAGGGGACAGAGATTGGGAGAACGCCTTGAAGCGGTACGGGGAGGGACAGATTCTCGGGGTCTTTCGACTTGCCCTCGGGCCCCCTTCGCCTTTGCTCAGGGTTTCTCGGGCGCGCTCAAGATGACAGAGGTTTAGGGTTCAGTTTACGCGGCCCTGAAGGGCCGCTCTTCCACCAAACACCTGACCGAAAATCCAATACTTCATGGGCAGGCCAGCGTCAAAGGCATGTACCAATTCGCTATTGATATGGGCGAATAAAATAGCTATACTCCGGCAGCACCCAAGGGTGTGGAAGTGAAGTTCTTTGAAAACCTAGCAGCTAGCAATTGGGATGGGAAGGCTTCGCCATTCTGGATCGTTCGGCTCCCGGCTTCGCCGCTCGCTCACGATGACAATTTGAGGTGCGGCGATTTTGCGCCGCACGGCTTCTGATTGCGACCCTCTGCCTGCTTGCGATTGGGTCTGGGATTGGGTTTGGGTGGCCCTTGGGTGGCCCAAGGGCCACCCAAGGGCCACGCAAGGGCCACCCAAGCGTGGCGCAAGGGTGGATTTGCGGAAGTGCCTTTGTTTGCAACAAAAAGGTGAAAAATAGGCCGGGTGGGGTCGGCAAAACCTACCACGGAGGCACGGAGACGCGGAGAACAGCCAAGGTTGGAAGATCGGAAAAGGGGCAAAAATCTTACCGCGGATTAACACGGATCAACGCGGATCAGGAAAAAGCAAAAACTTACCACTGATCGACACTGATGACACTGATCGGAAAAGCCACAGCCGAGGGCGACTGTGCCACACGAGCAACGCCGTCCCCGAACGTCCCAATACTCACGCCGGTGGTTCCCCTGTCCCTCGGTAATGCCCTACCCCTGGCCGAATGGCGATATTCTTCATCTTACGAGTAACGTGCTATTGAGCAAGGGAGTTTTGTCCATGAAGAACAGCCTGGCCGCGATTGTCCTGATTTCTTTGAGCTTTGCCTACGGCGCAAACCTTTCTGCGCAGGCGCGCGGCGCGCACCGCACCCAGGCCCAAATGGCAGACACCGGCCGCATGGACCTGAACACCGCGCTCTTCAACCTGGACCGCGTCTCACAGGCCACCCAGAGTGACATTGCCAACATGCACGTGGAGAGCTGGAAATCCTGGAAGCCGGGCTTTTTGAAGGGCAATTCACACCAGGCGGAAGCGCAGCAGGCAGCAACGTCATTGCAGCGCAACCTGCGTTACGCGCTGCCGGAGCTGATCCACAACGTGCAGAGCGCGCACGGGAGCCTTTCCACCACGTTCAAGCTCTATGACGACGTTAGCCTGGTTTGCGAGGCCGTGGATTCACTCATCAACGCCAGCGAGGCCGCCGGCAAGAAGAATGAAGCCGCTTCACTGGCGGATGATTACTCGGCGCTGACGAAGGTCCGCCGCTCGCTTTCAGCCTATATCCAGCAGGCCTCAGCCCAGTGGGAAAATCACGGCAAAGCGCCTTCCGTTGCGCTTTCCGCGCCGCCCGTACAACGGCAGCAATATCAGCAGCAGCCTGCGCGCGCGCAGCAGACGGTCCAGCAGCCTCGAGTTCAGCAGAGCTTTCAGCAGCAGCAGCCGCAACAGCAGGCCGCTTCTCAGCCGCGCTCCAACAACTCAGGTCATCACCGATCAGGGCGTAAAGAAGATCATCATCGATGACACGATTCCGGAAAAGAAGACTCCGCCCGCAGCCAAGAAGAAGCCGGAAACGTTCAGCAATCTTGTAATCGGCGCGCGCTTCGCACAAAAAACAAATCTCACCACGGATGAACACGGCGGAGCCGCAACCAAAAGAAACACCTACCACGGAGGCGCGGAGACGCGGAGGAAACTCAACAATCCAAACGGATTTTGAAGTTGAAATGGGTTATTTTTGATCCGTGTAAATCAGTCTTATCTGCGTTATCAGCGGTAAGATTTGCGATTTTCCGCCTGTAAGAAAAAGTGTAACCAGATTACAATAAAGGACATCCTTCTACTTGCTGTTTAGAAAGGCCTATGTCCTCATTACCTTTTCCGATTACCGCGTTCCTGGCCGGAATCGTCTCATTCTTGTCGCCGTGCGTGCTGCCGCTGGTTCCCGGATACGTCTCGCTGATCTCCGGCGCCAGCGTGGAAGAGCTTCAGACTAAAGACCGCAAGCTGTTGAATACAGTGCTGTTGCACTCGCTCATGTTTATCCTGGGCTTTACGCTGGTGTTTGTGATGCTGGGCGCGGCCGCCACCAGCATTGGCCAGATGATCCGGGAATATAAGAAGTACCTTGAATGGGTGGCCGGCGCGGTGATCATTATTTTTGGCCTGCATCTGACCGGGCATCATAAAGATCAAGGCCCTGTACGCGGACAAGCGGCTGCATTCGGTGAAAGGCGGCAAGTCTCCGCTGGGAGCGTTTGTGGTGGGTTTTGCGTTTGCCTTTGGCTGGACACCCTGCCTGGGCCCGATCATTTCCGCCATTCTGATCATGGCCAGCTCGGCTGAAACCGTGACCAAGGGCGTGATGCTGCTGTGGGTTTATTCGCTGGGGCTGGCTGTGCCGTTTCTGTTGACGTCGCTTTTGATTGATCGGTTCCTCGGCTTTTATGGCCGCTTTCGCCGGCATCTGCATACGCTGGAAGTTGTGAGCGGCGTGTTCTTGATGGTGTTTGGTGTGCTGATCCTTACGCGCCACTTCGCCGTGCTTTCCAGCTATCTGGGATTTTTAAACCGCTTTACTTTGTGAGGAAATTGTTTTGAACCGTAACGTCGTCGTCGTTCTTTGCGTGGTTGTGGTGATTACCGGATTGCTTCTGGTGGGCAAGCACGGGTCCAAGCCAAAGGATTCTGGAGATCCAGCGAAGCAGAACGTGAGTGGCTCTCCGGCGGCTTCCGGCGCCGATCCTGCTATCGGTTCCGTTGCGCCGGAATTTTCTTTAAAGAGCGTTCCAGACGGCAAGACCGTTACGCTTTCTTCCCTGCGCGGCAAAGCCGTGGTGGTAAATTTCTGGGCCACCTGGTGCGGCCCGTGCAAGATTGAAATGCCGTGGCTGGTTGACTTGCAGAAGAAATATGGCGATCAGGGCCTGCAGATTGTGGGCATCACCAAAGACGATTCCAACGAAGCCACCATCGCCAAGTTTACGAAGAAAATGGGCGTGAACTATACGATTCTGGTGGGCAATCAGGAGGTCCAGGATTCGTACGGCGGCGTCGGCGGCCTGCCGACATCTTTCTTTGTGAATCGCTCCGGCAAAGTTGTGCATGAGATTATTGGCCTGGATAGCGAATCGAAATTTGAAGACGCCATCAAGAAGGCGCTGCTCTAGCGGGTTGATTTGAGCAGCAAAAAGTTATTAGAGGACTTTCTACGTGGATAGAAGAGTTGTCCTAATCCTTTCTCTGGTCGTCGCTTTCACCGGCGTGCTGATGGTGGTGAAGGGCCGCTCACGCCCAAACAATGTCATTGATCTCAGCGTCGCGCAGCCTTCAGGCGTGCAGCAAGCCGCGAAACCAGATGGCGCGAAAAAAGACGCTGACGCGCCACCGCCCGACTTCCCAGAGCCGCAGAAAGGCTCCGTGGCCCCGGACTTTTCGCTGAAGAGCCTGCCCGATGGCAAAGAGTATCCGGCTCTCTTCGCTGCGCGGCAAAGCAGTCCTCGTGAATTTCTGGGCAACGTGGTGCGAGCCCTGCAAGATTGAAATGCCGTCGCTGGTCGATCTGCAAAAGAAATACGGCCCACAGGGATTGCAGATTGTTGGCGTGGCCATGGATGACGCCGATGACAAAGAGATCAGCACCTTCGCGCACAAAATGGGCGTGAACTATATGGTCCTGCGCGGGACTGAAAAAGTTGGCGATCTTTATGGCGGAGTCGATCGCCTGCCAATCACCTATTATCTTGATCGTTCCGGCAAAGTGGTGGACGAAACCTTGGGCATGGCGGGCGAGGCGACGCTGGAAGATGCCATCAAACGCGCTTTGGCGCAGGGCGGCAATTGAGGAGCGGAATGAAACTTCATCGACTAATTTTGTTTGTTGTGTGTGTGAGCCTGTTGAGCAGTGCGCTGGTTTCTGTACAGGAAGCTCCAGCGCAGGAACCAGGCGCTCCAGAAACCGCGCGTCTTTGTTGACTTTGTTGCCGCCAACAACATCGTTGTCACACCCGGACACTCCGCGCCGGTACAGTTCACCTTTCATGTCCAGGACCCGTACCACATCAACTCCAGCCAGCCGCTTACGGAAGAGTTGATTCCCACGCAACTGCATTTTTCTCTTCCCCCTGAAGTGGCGTTCGGCAAATTGCAGTATCCCGCAGGCCAGACGATGAGCTTTCCCTTTGATCCCAGCACCAAGCTCAGCGTTTACTCCGGCGACTTTGTGATTAAAGGCGTTGTCTTAGCGCCCGGACAGGCGTCATCTGGGACTTATACCATTCATGGCGAGTTGAAATATCAGGCGTGCGACAACAATGCTTGCTATCCGCCAAAGAAGCTGCCGTTTACTTTTAATGTGAAAGTCGGCAGCGCCGGCAAAGGCGTTCCCAAAGCGCGGGCAACCAAGACCAGTCCGCATATTCATAACTAGCAGCTAGCAATTGGCAGTTGGCAATTAGCTTGAGCGTCGCAGTGCCAAGCTGTTGGCGCGTCCATTGGCAAATGCGATGGATGTTGCTTTCGCCCTCTAGGGAGCGTCATCACCAACGCCTAAAGCATGGTGCATGCAAAAGCAGGTTTTCAAGGCTAAAGCACTTTTCGCCAATCCGTGCTCATCCGCGTTGATCCGCGGTTAGGTTTGTGGGTGCTTTTTGTTTGGCTAATTGCCAATTGCTATTTGCCAGTTGCTTCTCACAGCTTCAGTCCCTGCACTTCATGCATTTCCGGCAGCTGCGCAATCTCCTGCAACACGGCTTCCGGCGCAGAAGAATCAACCTGTACTACGGCAATCGCTTCTGCGCCATCTTTCAGCTCTTTGCGTCCCAGCGCAAAATTGCCGATGTTCACATTGTGCCGGCCCAGCAGTGTGCCGATTTTTCCCACCACGCCCGGCACATCGCGATTGCGCATGTAAATCAGGTTGCCGCCCAGCGGAACTTCAATATCGATTTCATCCACGCCCAGCAGCCGCAATGAATTTCCGCGCAGCACTCCGCCGCGCACCTGCCGTTCGTCCTGCGTCGTCTTGAGCATCACAGTGATTACATCTGCCGCGCTGCCGCTGGCGCCTTCAGGCTTCTTGCCTTCATGTATCTGTATTCCCCGCTCCTGGGCAATGGCCGCTGCGTTCACAACGTTGGCTCGTTCGGCAACACGCTGGTTCAGCACTCCCTGAATCGCTGCGTTGCGGATCAGTTCTGTATTCCACTCGGCAATCCGTCCGGTATAGCGGATGGAAATTTCCTGTATCGATCCCGCCGCCGGTACGATGTTGGCTAGAAACGCGCCCAGCTTTTCTGCCAGCGTGATATACGGCTGCATCTGCGTGTACTGCTGATGATCGATCGACGGCATATTTACGGCGTTCTGGATCACGCCGCGCTTCAGGTATTCGCGCACCTGGCTGGCAATCTGCACGCCTACTGCGTCCTGCGCTTCATTCGTCGATCCCGCAATATGCGGCGTGGCAATCACATTTTCCATCGCCAGCAGCGGTGAATTCTTCGGCGGCTCTTCCGTAAAAACGTCCAGCGCAATCCCGCCAATTTGCTTGTTCGCCAGCGCCGCGGCCACTGCGGCTTCATCCAGCAGCTCGCCGCGGGCACAGTTGATGATGCGCACGCCCTTCTTCATTCTCGCCAGCGACTTTTCATTAATCATCCCGACGGTTTGCGGCGTAAGCCCCACGTGCAACGTCAGGTAGTCAGCTTCCGCATAGACTTGGTCCAGTTCCGCCAGTTGAATCCTCTGTTCACGCGCCACTGACGCGGAAACAAACGGATCATGCGCGACAACTTTCATCTCGAAAGCTCGCGCGCGCCCTGCAACTGCCATCCCAATGCGCCCCAGTCCCACAATGCCCAGCGTCTTGCCGCGCAGCTCTGTGCCTTGCAGTGATTTCTTTTCCCACTTGCCTGCGCGCGTAGTGGAATCCGCACGGCACAGATGCCGCGCCAGCGCCAGCATCAGCGCGATGGTATGTTCAGCCACGGCCACTGCGTTTGCGCCCGGCGTATTCATCACGGCGATGCCGGCCTTAGTCGCCGCTTCCAGGTCGATATTGTCCACGCCTACACCGGCGCGTCCGATCACGCGCAATTTCTGCGCACCACGCAGCACTTGCGCATTCACGTCCACTGCCGACCGCACAATCAGTGCGTCCGCATCTTTCAGCGCTGCGTCCAGACCACCTGCGAGCTGATCAGGCGTAATCACGGTCCAATCCGCTTCGTCTTTCAGCAGTTGAACCGCATTGGCCGCAACTTTTTCTGCGATTACAATCTTCATTTCGTATTCTTACCTCGTTCCGCCATCGCCGGCTGTGTCGTTTCCGCATATACCTGCTGCGCCGCTTTCAATCCTGCGCCCAATTCAATCGGTCTTCCCATCTCTGCCAGCACCTGCTCCAGCGCGCCAATCGCGGCGATGGTATCCAGATAATCGTAATAACCAAGATGCGCAATGCGGAAAAGCTGTCCTTTCATCTCGCCTTGTCCGTTGGCCACAATCGCGCCAAAGCGGTTGCGGAATGCTTTTACGATATCGCTGGAATCCACGCCATCGGGTGAAGCGATTGCCGTGAGCGCCGCGCCCGGAGAGCTGGCGGAAAAAAGTTTTAGTCCCAGCGCTTTGGCCGCAGCGCGCGTCATGGCCGCTGCGGTTTCGGCGTTGTCGATCAGAAGTTTGCGCCCTGCAGCCAGATCACCGCCGCCTTGTTCGCGGATGTAATCAAGCGCCGCCGCCAGCGCCGCCACCAATGCGGTGGAAGGCGTATAAGAAGATTCGCCCTTCGCGCCGTTCTTTCTCTCCTTGCGCAGATCAAAGTAGTAGCGCGGGTTTTTTGTGGTCTCCATGCGCTGCCATGCGCGATCGCTCACAGAGCAGTAAGCCAGTCCCGGCGGGACCATCACTGCTTTTTGCGAGCCGCCAATCAGCACATCAATGCCCCAGCCGTCGGCGTCAAAATGCGTGGTGCCCAGACCGGTGATAGCGTCTGCCACCAGCAGCGTGTCCGTGCCCTTCACTAACCGCGCGATTCCTTCAACATCGTGCCGCACACCGGTGGAGCTTTCCGTGGCCTGCATGTAAAGAACTTTATGCTCGGGCTTCAGCGCTTCGCGCACCTGCTGAGTTGTTACTGTCTGCCCGTAGGGCGCGCGCACGGTTTCATACTGGCAGCCATACGCTTTGGCCAGTCCTTCCCATCGCTCGCCAAACTTTCCCGCTGAAACTATCAGCACTTTGTCGCCGGGCGAAGTCAGGTTGGCCATTGCGGCTTCCATGGCGCCTGTGCCGGAGGCGGTAAACATCACCACGTCATTCTTTGTGCCGACAAAGGTTTTCAAATCCGCCAGCACGCGCGTGTACAGCGCGCGGAACTCCGCTGTGCGATGGTGCATGGTGGCGGCGGCCATGGCAAGCTGTGCTGAAGGTAAAAGCTGAGTTGGACCCGGAGTAAAAAGGCGGCCTTTGCGAATCATATTGATTATTCCTGTTTCCCTGAATTCTTTTATTGCGTAGCCAGATCGATTTTGTTGAAGTCTGCGGGACGGGCTGAGAGGGTTTGTGAGCCGTGTCTCAACAACACCACGCTTGCGGTTGGATCGTTCGCGTTTTGCACAACCAGTAAACCATCACCATCGGAAGGTAACGGAGGATCTGACGACATCCATTGTATCTTTGCCATCGCGCTTTTGGATATCCGCGCCAGGAATTCCACTTTGGGAAAAATCGCGTCGTAAGCCACTGCTCCCTTTGCCAGCATGCTCACTCTTTTGCGTCCGCTCCCGTCGATCAGGAGATAAGCTGAGTCAATGGCGATGCCGCGTCCGCTAAAATCGGCCACGATGTGCCCTGAAGGCTCCAACCGGCGTTCTCGTAGGTAACGCTGCACTGCGCCGGGGAAATCATCTCTTACGGCTGCGTGCCATCCCTGCAATTGTTGCATTCTTATCGCATCACCGGGCGTCACGCCGGAAGGTGGCGGCACGGTATTAGCATTCGCACTCGCGCCCGGCACGCGGTTATAAGGCTGCGTGAAAAGCAACGCCACCAGACAAGCCAGCCCTCCGGCCAACGCTATACGCGCCGGCCAACTGCTGCCGCGTCGCGGCAGCGGATCAACTTTGACCAAATCTGCTCCCGGCATTTCATGGATCGCCTTTGCCAGCGTCAGCATGGATTGCAGATGATCAAAAACATGGTTAGCCGTGAACGGAGGTATGGTGAGTTCACTCAGTTCAATCACTCGATCTCTTACTGTAAGCCCGGTCTGCGTGGAACAGCAAAGCTGCTCCAGGCTGCTCTTCATCGCTGCTCCCGCGGTGAGCATCTTGAATTCCATGGGATGATCGGTCCGGGCATTGAATCTTCTGTCCAGAGGCGCGCTGCCGGTGCGCATCAGCACGCGTCCTTCATTCTGTGGTGGCAAAGTTTTTGGGCATTAGGAAAAAGCTAATGGCTGCAGGCACGCGCATCTGTATATCGAGCCCCGGCGTATCCACGCGGTGAGAGAACCGAATGATCGTGGGATTGCCGCCATAGTGCCCTTCCAGCACCACGTCGCTGCGATCACGCAATGGCTGCGCCTTCAGCAACTCCGCAATCTTGAGCACGTCCGGTTCAATGGCTTTATAGCCCAGGAACACAGCGAATCGCCGCACCCAGTAAACTACGATCCCCACAATGCCCACAACAATGGCAATGTTCAGGATAAGGGCGAGCGGCTGCATGATTTCTCCGGAGGAGTTTCGATCATAATGCGCCCGCAGGCTGGAATCAAACAGCTCAGCTTATAATTCTCTTTCTCCACCTCAGCGAGGTTTCCACCGATGACGATCAGCGAGCAGATCAAAAAAGATATGGTTGATGCCATGCGCAGCCGCGACGAGTTGCGTCTTTCCACCTTGCGCATGGTCAAATCGGCGCTCAGTTACAAGGAAGTCGAAAAGCGCGCACCGCTCGACGACAAAGAGACGCAGCAGATCCTGAGCACGCTGATCAAGCAGCGCCGTGATTCCATTGAGCAGTTCACTAAAGGCGGACGCCAGGAACTGGCGGATAAAGAAGCGGCTGAGATCAAGATGATCGAGCACTATCTGCCCAAAGCCATGGGTGAAGAGCAAATTGCTGAAGTCGTGAAAGCCACAATCGCTGAAATGGGATCACCCACCATGAAAGATATGGGCACGGTGATGAAAAACGTGATGGCCAAGCTGCAGGCTACTGGCGCGCGCGTGGAAGGAAAGACCGTGAGCGAACTGGTGAAGAAAGGTCTTGGCGGATGAGAGTTGAGCCGCTTCGCGGGCGTGACCCTGAGCGGAGCGAAGAATCTCTTTCTGTTGCTTGACTCCACACGCTTGTTCATTGTCCCTCCGCTTTTAGCACTCTATTCGTGCTGCTGCCAAAGTGCAGAGTAATCTCACAAATTACTTGCTTCAGATAACCCGGAGTACTCATACTGGACTCATATTAATCAGCGTTCCCCAATTTGCTTTCACGTTTTATGCCGGGGCGGTGACGACGTAACGGCATTGACGGCGTAGTGCAGGGAAAAGGGGTGACAAGGTGATACCTGAATCGAATCCGTTGCAGCGGTTTTTCAAGGAAGTAGTTGAACGAAATTATGGTGACATTGGCGTGCGCAGCTCTGAAGTGCATGACTACGTAGCCAACCTGCTCACAGAGTTCTGCGAAGCAGAAACTCTCTACAAGATCAAAAACGCTGACGGCCGCCCGCTGTGCGATGTGGGCGAGATGCTGCTGGAATCCGATCCGGTTTACGGGCCGGCTCCGTCCTTTGATCGTGAGCGCCAGGTGCGCAAACACATTGGCGACTACTCGCTGTTCTTCACCGGCATGTTTCCGCAGGGCTTGAATAAATATCGCCTGCGCCGCACGCGCATGGAAAGCCTCATTGACTTTGTGAAAGCCGGTAAGGAGAGCTATTACATCGTCTCGAAATTTGAGCACTTTGAGTATGCCAAGGTGGCGCCGCTGTTCCGCCGCATGTCGCAGGAGTTTGAGCAGCTCGTGTACGGCCTGAACCAGGTCAAAAACGAACTGGAAGAGATGCAGCACCCCATCACTCGGCAGACAAATGAATTTTTGATGTAGTTCAAAATCGACGTTAAGAAAACAGGGCACGCAGCAAGTTTGGCGTGCTCTTTTTCATTTTTGGCTATCGTCTCTGCCACGCCAGCCGCAGTCCCAGCCCCACAAAAATCAATCCGGTAAATCGCCGCTGCAATCGCGCAATGGCCTGGTTGCGTCGCAACAATTCACCCAGTGTCCCGCCGGCATAAGCCACGGCCAGATTCACCAGCGTCCCACCGACGTTGAAGATCAATCCCAAAACTAAGATTTGCATCACCACGCTGCCGCGTTGCGCATTGATGAATTGCGGAAGAAACGCCAGAAAAAATATGGCGACCTTGGGATTCAGCACGTTGGTGATTGCGCCCTGGCGGAAAATGTTGGCAAGGCTTTCAGCCTTGAGCTGCTGTGAAGTCAGATCGGTTTTCTGGGCCAGCATTTTTATTCCCAGGTAGATCAGGTAAGCTGCGCCCGCGTATCGCACCACATTGAAAGCGATTGGTGAGGACCGCAGCAGGGCTGCAATCCCAAAAGCCGCTGCCAGAATATGTACCCAGCAGCCAACGAAGACGCCAAGCGATGAGACAATGCCCGCCTTGCGGCCTTGACCTACGCTGCGGCCAATCACATAAAGCATGTCTGGCCCCGGCGCAAGTTGAGCGCAAACGCTGCCACCAGAAAAGTAAGAAAAGCGGCTTTCTCAGGCATGGAATTGACCTCAGCCAAGTTTGTATCAGGAGATGCTAGAGGCTGGGCGTTCGACGAAAAATATTTTTCATTCTTCGCCGGGGATCGGGATTCCAACGCTGGTTACAGATTAATATGGCAGAACTTGTCTATGAGAATGAGTCCTTCATGCGCCTGACCACCCTTCTTGGCTTTATCGCGGGAACGTTGACCACCATTTCATTCGTCCCGCAGGTGCTGCACGCGTTTCGCAGCAAGCGCTGTGACGATCTTTCCTGGGCCATGCTGCTTACCTTCTCCGCCGGCGTGGTGCTCTGGCTGCTTTATGGCATTCGACTTTGGGCCATGCCCGTGATCGTGGCCAATGCTGTAACGCTGGCACTGCTGCTCATCATCATGGCGTTGAAGACGCGCTACGCTTCGCGCTAAAAATCTGACATTTGGTTTCTTTGAAAATCAATTTCCAATACTAAAATTCGTCATCCTGAGGTCCGTCAACGAGCAAGCGGTTCGGGTCCCGTTCGCGCCCGGTTTTGGGGTGAATGGGCAGAGCTTGCGAGTTAGGACCGAAGGACCTTTTGTTCGAGCAGATAACCGAAGAAGTGCTATTAAATGCAAACTGCTCCACTGTCCAGAAATCGGGTGCATTTCGTCGCCCCGCTGCCGCGCCCGGTGAAAAAATCCGTTAGACTATTTTGTGAGTTCACACCACTTCATCCTGCTTTTCCTGGCCGCCATGGCAGGTGGAATTGTGAACTCCGTTGCTGGAGGTGGTGGGTTCTTTGCTTTTCCCGCACTGCTGTTTACCGGAGTTCCCTCCATCAATGCCAACGCTACCGGTACTGTCGCTCTTTGGCCGGGAACTCTGGCTTCCACCGGCGCATATCGCCGGGCTTTGAGTGCAGAGCTGCTCAAGCGCATTCTGCCGCTGATTGTCATTACTTTTCTGGGCAGCATCTTCGGTTCTATTCTTCTGCTCAAGACCGGGCAAGCCACCTTTGACAAGCTGATTCCCTGGCTTCTTTTGATGGCCACGCTGATTTTCAGCTTCAGCAATCGCGTAACGGCGTGGGTCAATCGCCATCATTCGGGCGGCGGACCTTCGATCAAGCGAGTCGTCGGCATCACGCTGTTGCAGGCCTGCGCTGCTGTCTATATCGGATATTTTGGCGCTGGCGCAGGCATCGTAATGCTGGCCTTGCTGGCGATGATGGGCATTGAAAACATCCACAGCATGAACGGCCTCAAGACCCTGCTGGCCACCTGCGGAAACGCCGTTGCGGTGATTATTTTTATCGTGGCCCGGGCGGTATTCTGGCCGCAGGCGCTACTCATGCTCGTAGGCGGAGCCTTGGGCGGATATGTTGGCGCGTGGTACGCCCAAAAGATGGAACCGCGAAGCGTCCGTTATGTGGTCATCGTCCTCGGCTGTAGTATGACGGCGTATTTCTTCTGGCGGGTGTACCTGCGCGGACACGGAGCGTAGGCTCGTCGGTTACCGGACAGATTTATGAACGACGAAGAGTTGCTTGAAAGTTATGTTGCCACATTTCCCAAGTTTGACGAAATGGTGGCTGACGAAGTTTTCGCCTCCGGCAGCGATGCAACTCGCCGTGGAAGATACTGATCTGTATGACCGTAAGCTATGGAAGCCCGTTAAAGTCGAGACTCCTTTATCGCAATTGGATGAGGTCTACGCAGAACTGCCGGCGCGGTTCCCAAAACTTTTTGAGCAGATGGTACTTTCCTACCGTTGGGCGGAGGTCGATCTTGGAACCTACACGCTCTTGGCCAATCCACCGGCCCCTGACCTGAATGAATTCTTTCGCCAAATTTCAAAAGACCCCGGCCTTTGGGAGGCTCTCGTCCCCGCCGGCTTTATACAGTTTGGCAAAGGCCCCGATCTCGACTACGATCCGGTTTGTTTTGACATAAAAACCCGGAAACAGGGAGGGGATTGCAGGATCGTGAAGATCGACCACGAGGAAATCCTTTGCAATAATCGAATAAAGGTCGTCGCTGAACTTGCGCCCAGTTTTTACCAGCTGGTCCTGCAAACGATCGACACGGGCAAAGAAGGTTCCTCCGATCAATCCAGTTTGACCATATCCCCTCTATCACGTTAAAATTACAAGGTTTGCCACTGGTGGAAATTCCTGCCTGTTGAGCATGGCTGCTGAGCAATCTTACAAGTCAATATAAGTCCTTTCCGGCCAAGCGCTTTGAAGGGGCGATGGAGAGAGTTATGTACGCGGTAATTCGCGCCGGTGGAAAGCAATACCGCGTCGCACCCGGCGACGTAGTGAAAATTGAAAAACTGCCCGCCGCAAATGGCGACGTTGTTGAATTCAATGACGTTCTGGCCGTGTCCGGCCAGGAAGGCACCATCGGCCCCGGCGCCGGTGCAGTCGTGAGCGGACAGGTAATGGAAGGCGGCAAGGCCGACAAGATTCTGGTCTTCCACTTCAAGCGCAAAAAGCAATACAAGAAGATTTACGGACATCGCCAGCCCTTTACCGCCGTAAGGATCACAGAAATCGCTTTCGATGGCGAGCGCTTCACCGCTCCCGATCTGCCGGCCCGCAAGGCCAAAAAGGCAAAGCCCGAGTCTGAAGGCGAAGCCACTCCGGCAAAGTCGGCAAAGGGCAAGTCCAAATCGAAGAGCAAGCCAAAGAGCCAAGAAGAGCACGGCAAAGAAAGCCGCCGGCAAAGGCAAAAAGAAATAAGAGCGTCGCGCGATCTGTCGGCGCGCCCTTGATCTTTGAATGTTGTTCTTTGAATCAAGATCACGTAGCAGGGCATGATTTAATCGTGCCGACAACGAATATTAAGACCGGGGCTTTAGCCCCTGAAAACAAGGATTTGTTATGGCACACAAAAAAGGTTTAGGCAGTTCCAGAAACGGGCGCGACTCCAACGCGCAGCGCCTCGGCGTAAAGGCATTCGGCGGCCAGCTCGTCCCCGGCGGCACCATCATCGTCCGCCAGCGCGGTACTCGCATTAAGCCCGGCGCAAACGTCGGGCGCGGCAAAGATGACACTCTTTTCGCCAAGGTCACCGGCACCATTAAGTTTGTCGACAAGGGCGGCTCTGGACGTTTCGTGCTCGTAGAACCCGCCGAAGCCGCGAAGTAAGTAGCTCTTAAGCCCAGTCTTTCATTCGTCAAATTACGCCCCGTCCCCCGAAAGACGGGCTGTTGCTCTACTGTTCACTCCCTATGCACCGGAAACGCCTGTGCCTTCACGCTGGGCGTTGCTGCGGATGACTTTGGCGCCGTGGAAGTCATGCGCACTGTCAAAAAGCCTGTGGCCGACCAGTTTTATGGCGACCGCAACGGCGCCCGTCGTCTACTTATTGCGGGTTAGCAAGGTCGACGGCGCAGACTACGAAGTGCGTTACCAGAGGACGCGGTAGAATCTGCTTGCCGCTATGAACCAAGCGAAGAAGTAAGCGACTCTTTTCTCACGTTGTGTCCCGGCCTGCGCGAGGTTTCCCCTCTGCGGGCGAATCCCCTCCGTGGCCTGTACAATCAATATAGACAGCATGTTTATTGATGAAGCGATCATTCGGATTAAGGCCGGCGACGGTGGCAACGGATGCATGGCCTTTCGCCGGGAGAAGTTTGTTCCGCGCGGCGGCCCCTCCGGTGGCGACGGTGGCCGCGGCGGCGACATCATTATGGAATCGAGCGAGCGCCACAACACCCTGGTCCATTTCCGCTTTAACCCGGAATACAAAGGCGAGCGTGGACGCCACGGCGAAGGTTCCAACTGTACCGGACGCGACGGCGAAAACATCATCTTGAAAGTCCCCGTCGGGACCATTGTTTACGACAATGAAACCGGCGAGCGCCTCCACGATTTCTCGCATCCTGACGAGCGGCTGGTTGTGGCGAATGGCGGGCGCGGTGGCCGTGGCAATCAGCACTTCGCCACCAGCACTCACCAGGCCCCGCAGGAGCATGAGCAGGGTTTTCCTGGCCAAGAAAAAGTCCTGCGGCTGGAGTTGAAGCTGTTGGCTGACGTTGGCCTTGTCGGCTATCCCAACGTGGGCAAGTCCACTCTGGTTTCGCGCATTTCGGCGGCCAAGCCCAAGATTGCCGATTATCCCTTTACCACTCTGCAGCCAAGCCTTGGTGTAGTCACCATCGGCGAAATCCCCGATGAAGACAGCTATGTTGTGGCTGATATTCCCGGCCTGATTGAAGGCGCTCATACTGGCACCGGGCTTGGAATCCAATTTCTCCGGCATATTGAGCGCACCCGCGTGTTGCTCCACATGATTGACGTCTCTGACGCCAGCGGGCGGCCTGATCCCGTTGCGGATTTCAAGGTCATCATGGGCGAGCTGAAAAGCTTTGGGGCTGATCTGGAAAAGAAACCGATGATCGTGGTGGCGTCCAAGATTGACGTAGCTAATCCGGAAAAGCTGGCCCAACTGGCCAAACATTGCAGGAAACTGAAGCTCAAGATGTACGAAATTTCGGCTGTTACAGGTAAAGGCATTCCTGAACTGAAGTATGCGCTGGGCAGGATGGTGGCCGAAATCCGTGCCGGTGCTTACGCCGAAGAACATCCGCCGGCCAAGAAGAGAGCCGTCTCCACGCGGAAGGATAAGAAGAAGTCAGAACGCATGAAGCGCGTCTCCAAGCAGCGGGCTTTCAAGCAAAGGCAGACTCGATAACCGCATGAAGATTGCTCTTTTTGGCGGCACCTTTGATCCAGTGCATCACGGCCACATTGCGGTGGCCCGCGCTGCTGCGGAAAAGTTTGGTCTGGGCCGCGTATATTTTGTTCCCGCTGATCTGCCGCCGCACAAGCAGAAGCGCCCGCTCACGAATTTCCAGCACCGCTTTGCCATGTTGGCGCTGGCCACGGCGGACGATCCCCGCTTTATTCCTTCTTTGCTCGATGCCCACACCGGCCAGCCGAACTATTCCATTGATACCGTCCGGCGGCTGAAGAGTGCGCTGAAGAAAAGTGACAGGCTGTATTTTCTGATCGGCATTGACGCATTTAAAGACGTTGCCACCTGGCGGCAGCCGGAAGAGTTGCTGGCAGAAGTTGAATTCATCGTCGTCAGCCGGCCTGGGTATTCACTGGCCGATGTAGGCCGCGCGCTGCCTGAATCTTTGCGTCCAACAGATTTGATGATGCGCGCCATGCGTCAGCAGCGCGTTGATGGAACCATCGCTTTAATGGGCGCCACCATCCACCTGCTGGGCGAGGTGCGGGAGAAGGTTTCTTCCACACAGATTCGCGCAGCGGCCGGCAAGTCAGTGAAGCAGCTCAGCCGATATGTGCCGCCGCTGGTGGCTGAATACATCAAGAAAGAGAATCTTTACGTGGGCGCTGCAAGCAAGGAAAGTACCGGCGCAAGCGAGGACAAAGTGCTATCTTTTCAAGGAGCCCCTCAACACGGGCAGACAAGCAGGAGCCATAAGAACGGATGAGTTTACAGACCAGGCAGCAGGTTGCACAGGCGGTCAAGGCCATTGAAGGCAAGAAGGGTGAAGACGTAGTTATCCTTGAAATGGATAAGAGCAGTGGAGCGTTTACTGACTATTTTGTCGTCTGCTCCGGTACCAACCCGCGCCAGATACAGGCCATTGCCGACGATGTGCAGAAAAATCCTGGCTGAAGTTGGCCAGCGCCCAAACAGCGTTGAAGGTTACACGCAGGCCGAGTGGGTGCTTCTGGACTATGTGGACTTTGTTCTGCACATCTTCTCTGAGCGCGCGCGCAAGTTTTACGATCTGGAACGGCTGTGGAAGTCAGCGCGAAAACTCACGGCAGCCGATCTTGCAAAGAAACCGGCGACAAAGAAGCAGATTGCATCCCGGAAAGCTTCCAGCAAGAAAGCTGCTGCCCCCCGTAAAGCCGCGCAGAGCAGAACACGTGCTCAAGGTTCAAAGACCAAAAAGAAATCACGGAAATCGGCGTGAAACTGCAGATCGCCTGGATAGGCAAGACCAAAGAAGTCGCCATTCGTGCGCTGACTGACGAATACCTGAAACGTATCTCACGCTACGTCGGCGCGGAATCGCACGAGATGAATAGCGAGCCAGCTTTGCTGGAATTAGCGGCTGATACTACCGGTCGCACAGCCCCAGTCCTTATCCTGCTGGATGCCCGCGGCCGTCAGTTCACTTCAGAAGAGTTCGCCAACCTGCTACGCGACCAGCAGGACCGTGGCACGCAGAACCTGTTCTTTGCCGTGGGCCCAGCCGATGGTTTTAGCGACAAGGCCCGGGGCGCCGCCGACCTGGTCCTCTCTTTCGGCAAGATGACGCTGGCCCATGAGCTGGCGCGGGTGGTTTTGCTGGAGCAAATCTACCGGGCATTTACAATCTTAAAAGGCCATCCGTACCATACCGGCCATTAACATGGGCGACGTTCACCAGGGTCTCATCATCGTAAATACAGGGCCGGGCAAGGGTAAAACCACTGCGGCCATGGGTACCGCTCTGCGCGCGGTAGGCAATGGCATGAAAGTGCTGATGCTGCAATTCCTGAAAGGCTCATGGCATTACGGTGAGCTTGATGCCGTGAAGGCCTTTGGCGATAACTTTGTGATGAAGCAGATGGGCCGCGGATTTGTGAAAGTCGGCGGTGCTGAAACCGATCCTGAAGATGTCCGTATGGTGGAAGCCGCATGGCAGGAAGCGCGGGAAGCGATCATGTCCGGCAAGTGGGACCTGGTGGTGCTCGACGAGATCAATTACGCCATTACCTACGGCATGCTCGATCCGGCTAAGGTGGCGGAGACTCTAAAGCAGAAACCTTCTCAGGTACACGTAATCTTGACGGGAAGGAACGCGCATCCGACAATCATTGAGTTGGCCGATACCGTAACGGAAATGAAGCAGGTAAAGCATGCCTATGAAAAAGGCGTGATGGCCCAACGCGGCATTGAGTATTAGTAACGTCGAATGAAAGGTGAGTAATCTTGGCGTGGTTTAAGCGCGAATCCAGTGAAATCCAGGCGACCGACGAGAAGCGCGTCCGCACAGAAGGCCTATGGGTAAAGTGCGAAGGCTGCCGCCAGATCATCTGGAAAAAGGAACTGGAAGATAACCTGAACGTCTGCACCAAGTGCGACTATCATTTCCGCATCAATTCAGGCGGAGCGGCTCTTGCTGCTGCTGGACGAAGACAGTATTGAGATACAGGATGAAAATCTGGCGTCCACCGATCCGCTCAACTTCACTGATACCCGGCCTTACAAAGCCCGCCTGGAAAAGAGCAAGTCGTCCACCGGTTTGAAAGATGCAATTAGGAATGCCACCGGCACAATGAATGGACGTCGCCGTGATCGTGAGCTCCATGGAATATTCATTTATCGGCGGCAGCATGGGTGCGGTTGTGGGTGAAGCTATTACGCGGGCCATTGAGCGCGCATGTAAAGAGCGCAAGCCGATCATCGTGGTCTCGGCTTCGGGCGGCGCACGCATGATGGAAGGCGTGGTCAGTCTGATGCAAATGGCCAAGATTTCTGCCGCGCTGGCACGGCTGGATACAGCCCGCGTCCCATATATCTCTGTTCTCACGGATCCGACCACTGGAGGAGTAACTGCTTCTTACGCCATGCTGGGCGACCTCAATATCGCCGAGCCCGGAGCGTTAATTGGTTTTGCCGGACCGCGCGTGATTGAGCAGACCATCCGGCAGAAACTGCCTGAAGGTTTTCAGACCAGCGAGTTTCTGTTGCAACATGGAATGCTTGACGCTGTTGTTCATCGCAAGGACATGAAGTCATACATAACCCGCGCTCTCGATTTCATGGCTCCAAAGGCAGCCTGAGCTGTGCCCGCTACCTACGAATCTGCCGTAAACAATCTCCTGGCTCTAGGCCATGAGCTTGCGTCGAACCGCAAGTTTGATCTCGCTCACATGCGGCGGCTGGCGGAGGCGCTGGGCAATCCGCAACGCAAGCTGCAAAGCGTTTTGATCGCCGGAACCAACGGCAAAGGTTCGACTGCGGCCACGCTCGCCAGCATCGTGCAAGCTGCCGGCTATCGCACGGGCCTTTACACCTCGCCGCACTTGCTGCGCGTGAATGAGCGGATTCAAATCAACCAGGAGCCCATCAGCGATGCAGAATTTGCCGTGATCTATGACCGCGTTGAGCGTTGCGCGCGTGAGCTGGTGGAAAGTGGCGAGCTGCCATGGCATCCCAGCTTTTTTGAAATGTTGACAGCTATGGCTTTTGAATACTTTGCCAGCGCCGGAATCGAATTGGCGGTGCTGGAAGTGGGCCTCGGCGGCAGGTTGGACGCTACCAACATCGTTGATCCTCTGATTTCCGTGATCACGGATATTGATTTTGATCACCAGAATTTTCTCGGCAATACCTTGCCGGAAATCGCGCGAGAAAAAGCCGGGATCCTGCGCCCGAAGGGAACTGTTGTCCTGCTGCCGCAGCATCCAATTGTGAATGAGACGCTGGGGAAGGAGATCATGGATCGTGACGCGCGTGCCGTGAGCGCAGTGAAACACATGCCTTCCATGACTCCAGTCGCTACATGATCCGCCGAGCCACTATGCGATCTGCCATAACCAATTCACGCTGTCGGTGATGGGCAAAGAGATCAAAGTTGATTTTCCTCTTCCCGGTCGGCATCAGCTGCGCAATTTGGCTCTGGCCGTAACCACAGCAGAAGAACTCAATAAGTTTGGTTTTCATATTTCGGCGGAAGACATTGAGCAGGGCATTCATTCAACCAGCTGGCCTGCCAGATTTCAAGTAATTCCGCCGGCAGATGGATTTCCTGAAGTTGTTCTCGATGTGGCGCACAATCCTGCTGGTGCATGGGCGCTGCGCTCGGCTCTCTCCACTTTTTATGAAGGGCGTTCGCTCACGTTTATTTTTGGCGCAATGCGGGATAAAGCAATCACTGAGATTGCCGATATTATTTTCCCTCTGGCTGATCGTGTGATCGCCACTCATGCTGAAAATCCACGCGCAGCTTCTTCGCAGCAAATTGCTGAGATGGGAGCGCATGCGCAAACCGAGATCTTGCAGGCGAAGAATGTGCAGGAAGCGCTGGATCGCGCCTGCACTCTGGCCGGCCCCAGGGGCGTAATCGTGATTACCGGTTCCATCTACATTGTGGGTGAGGCTCTGGGCATTCTTGCCCGTAAACCAGTTCGGCAGGGTGCTTGATCTGTGCCAGAGACCACGCAAGCAGACGTCAAGCCGCAGGAAGTGACCAGCGGTATTCGCCATCTGGGCTCCCGCTTGCGTTCTTATTTCGTGTGGACCCCGCTAGTCTGGCTGTACACAGTTGTCCTGGGCTGTGTTTCTCTTGTTGTCTCGCTGTTTGATCCTACCGGGGAACGGCAGCAGAGAGTCGCTCACCTGTGGTCGCGGATGATTCTTTGGACCGTGGGCGCCAGGGTGGAGATGGAGGGGCTGGAAAAAATTGATATATCGAAGCCGCAGGTTTATGTGGTGAATCACCTTTCGGCGTTCGATATTCCAGTGTTGTATTCCTACCTGCCATTTCAGTTCAGGATTCTGGCCAAGAAAGAGCTGTTCCGCTATCCATTTATGGGCTGGCACCTGCGCCGTTCCGGGCAGATCCCGGTCGTCTTGGAAAATCCCAAGGCTTCCGTGCGGAGCTTGAACCTGGCGGTAGCGGCGATCCGCAAAGGCAATTCGCTGGTCATTTTTCCTGAAGGCGGCCGCTCACCCAATGGCCAGCTGCAATCTTTTATGGGTGGCGCATTTTATGCGGCCGTGAAGGCGCAGGTGGATGTGGTTCCCATTGTCCTGGTTGGCACGTATGAGATGCTGAAGATGAATTCGTATCACATCAAGCCAGGCCCGGTTCATATGGTGGTTGGTTCGCCAATCTCGACTGTGGGCATGTCAACGCGCGATATCGCCAAGATTACCGAGCGGGCGCGGGTCATTATGGGCGATCTTTATTACTCTCGTTGTTTGGTTCCTGATTTGCGTGGAGAGCAGCCGACATCGAACGAACCAATAAAGTTATAGTGGGATGAAAGAACATCGATAGGCTCGAAAATGGTAGCAAAGCCTTCCAAAAATGACGGCACGGTGGGAAAGAAGCCCCGTATTGCCATACCCCAGCCTTGTTCATATGACCCTGAATATAGCGGTCGAGCACTGCCGCCTTACTTGCGTGCGATAGAAGCCGCTGGCGGCGAGCCTGTGGTGATCCCGTTACAAAGTTCGCCGGAAGAGATTGCACGGCTTATCACATCTTGTGCTGCAATTCTTTTGCCTGGAAGCAAGGCAGACGTTGATCCGCAGAAATTCAACGCCGCGGCGCATGCCAAGACCGCCCCCGCTGACCCGCCCCGCGACGCCGCTGACGAGTTACTGCTTCAAGATGCCTACAACCTGCGCAAACCTGTCTTCGGCATTTGTTACGGACTGCAATCGCTCAATGTCTGGCGGAGCGGTTCGCTGGTGCAGCACATTGAATCGAAAGTGAACCACAGCGCCGGCGCCAAAGTAGAAGTCGCACACAAGGTGACTGTGGCTGAAAATTCGCTGCTGGCCAAAGAAATCCTGGACGGAAAAGATGCTGCAGCCGTGCCGGTAAACTCCAGCCATCATCAATCGGCCGATGTTGTGGGCGATGGCCTGTGTGCCGTCGCGCACTGCGCTGAAGATGGCGTGATCGAGGCAATCGAAGGGACTATGCCGGGACACTACGTGCTGGCAGTGCAATGGCATCCCGAGCGGACATTTGAGAACGATCAGGTTTCCAGCAAACTTTTTCGTGCGTTTGTGGATTCAGCGCGCGAATGGAATGAGCACAATCCTTAACACTCGCTGAGCTTGCGCCCATAGCGGGTTGTTCCGTATCGTACTTGCCATGTCGGGAAAAGGAATTGTCCTGTCGCTGGAAGGCCGCGTTGCCGTAGTTACCGGCGGTTCACGCGGAATTGGCGCGGCGATTGTAAGAATGTTTACGCAGGCTGGGGCCCGCGTCGTTTTCAATTACCAAAAAGCAAGCAAAGAGGCTGACGACCTTTGCTGGGAGTGCGGTGGCGTAAAACAATGCGTAGCGGTCCAGGCTGATCTTTCTTCAGCTGAAGCGGCAAAGCCATTGATTGAAGCAGCGGTTCAGAACTTTGGCAAGGTCGATATAATCGTCGGAAACCATGGCGTCTGGCCGCCACAGGATGCTCCCATCGACCAAATGTCTGATGATCAATGGCGCTCCACTCTCGCCATTAACGTTGACAGTCTTTTTGGCCTGGTGAAATATGGCGTGGCGCAGATGAAGCGCCAGCGCTCCGGCGGTCATATAGTGTTGATCAGTTCCACGGCAGGTCAGCGCGGAGAAGCGTTCCATTGTGACTATGCAGCGAGCAAGGGAGCAATCATCAGCATGGTGAAAGGGCTTTCAACCGAGCTGGCGCGCGATGGCATTTATGTGAATTGTGTCGCACCGGGCTGGGTGGAAACTGATATGGCCGCGCCGGCCCTGCATGACGCTACGATCAGCAAGCGCGTTTACGCCACCATCCCTCTGGGTCGCGCGGGCAAGCCGGAGGAGATTGCGGCTTCAGTCCTGTTTCTGTGTACATCGCACGCTGGCTTTATCACCGGTGAAATCCTCAACGTTAATGGTGGCGCGGTATTGGTAGGGTGAGTGCAAAAGCAGCAGCTCGGATTTTTCCTGCATCTAAGAAAGCATTGATCCCCATGAGAATTGTTGCTCTTATCTGCCTGTGCGTGGCCAGCCTCTATGGCCAGCAAGCTCCTTCCGCCAAGCCTGCCGACGCCCCAACCAACCAGCAAAAGGCCAGAACTCTGGTTGACCAGATGATTCAGGCATTGGGTGGGCAGGCATATCTAAACGCCCAGGATTATTACGCTGAAGGCCGGTCCGGCAGTTTTCACAATGAGTCGCTTCAGGGCAGCACTCTGTTTTACCGTTTCTGGAAGTGGCCGGACAAGGACCGCATTGAGCTTACAAAGCAACGCGATATCGTGCAGCTTTATGTAGGTGATGACGCGTATGAAATTACCTATAAAGGCATTCGTCCCCTAAGTCTGCAAAAAGAAGAAAGGGTCAATCAGGCGATGATCCGCCGCCATTACTCGCTGGAAAATGTTCTGCGCAACTGGATGAAAGAGCCGGGAATCCTGCTGCTGGATGAAGGCCCGAGTATCTCCGAAGGCCACATGGCGGAAAAGGTCACGATCATCAATTCCAAGAATGAGTCGGTAACGATTCTGGTTGATCCTTCAACGCATTTGCCGCTGGAAAAGAGGTTTTCCACCCGCGATCCGCGCTATCGTGAGCGCGATGAAGAGGCATTGATTTATGGCGACTGGAAAGAATTCCAGGGAATCAACACGCCGCGTATGACGGTGATCAAGAGGAACGGCGAAACCATTTCGCAGCAGATTATCCTGAATATCACCTACAACATCCATCCTGCTGACTCACTGTTTGACCCAGCCGTGGCCAAGATCAATCCGGTGAAAGAAAAGTAGTTCCTCCTGGCCACGAATGTCGACAGTGTGGCAAAAAAACAACACTTCTCTGATATCTCTGCCGGTGTAATCTGTTTCCTTGGAATAACTTGCCATTTGAACAGACAGTTCGGGCTCCGGTGGAATGCAAGGGCATAGGGCTCCACAGCGGGGCTGCGGTAACCCTCCGGATCCTGCCTGCTGCTGCCGGAACCGGCATTGTTTTCCGCCGCAGTGACCTGGATGGTTTTGAGATTGAAGCGATTGGTCGCAACGTGGCCCGCGTGAGCTACGCCACCAGCCTGCAAAAAAAAGGCGTCCTGATCTCCACCACAGAACACCTGCTCTCAGCCTTCATTGGGATTGGTCTGGACAATGCCGTGGTCGAACTGGATAACCTTGAGCTTCCCATTCTTGATGGCAGCGCGAAACCATTCGTCGACATGGTCTTGCAAGCGGGCCTAAGACAACAGAGAAAGAAGCGCACATATCTGCGCATCAGGCGTGAGATTGAAGTTCGAGACGGCAACAAATTTATTGGCGCCTATCCAGCGTCCGGTTATGCAGTGGCGTACAAAATTAATTTTGCTCCGCCCATCGGAGCGCAGGAATTTGAAATTGATCTTTCACAGGACCTCTACCGCAAAGAGCTGGCCGCAGCCCGCACGTTTGGCTTTTTAAGTGAAGAGCAGGCCATGAAGAATATGGGCCTGATCCGCGGCGCGTCAGAAGCCAACGTGATTGTGCTGACTTCCAACGGTGTCAAGAACGGTCCGCTGCGTTATGAAGATGAATTTGTCCGCCACAAGGTGCTGGATTTAATTGGCGATCTGGCATTGCTGGGCAAGCAGATTATCGGGCGCATTGTCGCTGATCGCGCCGGGCACGCCATGCACACAGCCCTGGTTTCGCGGCTATTGAAAGACCGCTCTTTATGGGAAGAAACAACTGAAGTGAGCCAGTCCGACGATCTATCTGAGAGCGCTGCGTTGACGGCGCAAACCGCGCGCGAAATCTAAAAACCTAAACTGTTGTGGCGTTAATAAACATGGCGCCGCCACCCAGCGTGAGGGCCCGTTTTTCCAGCCAGATATCCAGCTCTTTTTTCGCTTCGGCTGAGAGCACCTGAAAACGAATTCCTGCCCGCCCTTCCGGCGTGGACCACGCAACTTCGCCCTTGATGTCCAGTGATCGCTTGGTTCCGGGCAATTGCAGCCGAATGCGAGCAGCGCCGCCTTCATCCAGCCGGCGGGAACACTCTATGGAAATGCCTCCGTGGCTGATGTTGGTGATGTTCAAAGGAAGCTCCGCGCCCTGGTCCACCAGGATTGCTCCCGTTGCTTTGACCAGATGCCGATGGTAACGACGGCGCTCACGCATAATCAGTCCCTGCGCAGCGCGTACGCTCCGGGTGGCCCGATCCAGGGCAATCGGCTTATCCAGAACAAAGTTGGCGCCCATTTCAAAGGCCTGTTGAATGTTCGTCTTGCCGTTTACCACGGCGAAGGCGATACAGCTCTTATTGGATTTTCCCAGCCTCAGTTCCCGAAGAACCAGCGGGCCATGGGGCATGTCGTCACAATCAACTAATAGGGCGTCATATTTGCGGCGAAGCAGGATTTGACGTGCCTGGTCAGCGTTGTTGGAGAGATCCAGGTCGATATTTGCCGCATCCAGGACTCGGCGTATCGTACGATGAACTTCAGGGTCATTGCTGAGGAGGAGCGCTTGTAGAGCCATACCCGCAAAGGGTATCTAAATCGCCACAGTACGGCCAAGTAACCAACGTAACGGGTCTGCGCTTTGCCCGGTGGCAAACTTTCGATAAGGCTTCATTTCTTATGAAAAAGCTGGTCTACCTATCCCTGGGATCGAACCTCGGCGATCGCGAAAAGTACCTTCGCGAAGCGATCTCGCGGCTACGGGATTTGGGCGTAATAAGGCAAATTTCTGCTTTTTACGAAACACAGCCGGTTGAAGTGCAGACCGAGCAACCGTGGTTCTTGAACTGTGCCCTGGCCATGGAAACCGAGCTGGTGCCATTGGAATTCTTAAGAGGAATGCTGGCAGTTGAGCAATCCATGGGTCGGATTCGCACTGAGCCCAAGGGGCCGCGCACAATTGATATCGATATCGTATTTTTTGGCGATGATGTGTTGAATACTCCCGAACTGACTGTTCCCCATCCCGCCATGCATCAGCGACGTTTTGTTCTGGAGCCGTTGGCAGAGATTGCGCCGGCGTTAATGCATCCTGTGTTGAAGCGTACGGTGCAGGAGCTGTTGGATTCACTGCCGGCCGATTCCGGTTTGGTGAACAAGCCGCTGCCCAATTAATTTACGATGGGATGCGTGGAAACCGCTGCCATTGCCCATTTGCTCCAACCCTTCATTGAGCTCGATGAAACGCGGCTCTGCGCCATATCGACGTATATCGATCTATTGCTGAAATGGAATGCACGCATGAACCTCACGGCCATACGCGAACCCAATGAAATCGTGCAACGCCATTTTGGCGAGTCCTTATTTGCTGCCAAATACCTGCTTCAGCAGAAACGGCCGCAAACCGCAATCGACCTGGGATCAGGTGCAGGCTTTCCCGGCGTTCCCTTTGCCATGCTCGCTCCCGATGTTCAAGTGACCTTGATAGAGTCGCAGCAAAAGAAGGCAACGTTCCTGAAGGAGTTGATCCGCGTTCTAGAGCTCAAGAACGTGAAAGTTTTTGGCGATCGCGCGGAAAGCTATCGAGAAACGGCTGAGCTGGTAATGCTGCGCGCGGTGGAGAAGTTTGATAAGGCCCTGCAAATAGCGATCAGTCTAGCGAATGCGGGTGGGCGCATTGGGCTAATGATTGGCTCTGCACAGGTTGAACCTACCCGGAGATTAAGCTCCGAGGTGAGTTGGGACGATCCTGTGCAAATTCCCTGCAGCAATTCACGGGAGTTGTTGGTGGGAACCAGATCATAAAAGTGGAGCAAATGACGTAAGTAGATGCCTTCCCCTAGGTCTGTTAGTTACTAAATGTGTTTATTGCAGAAGCATAGTGGGAAATTGTCCCCGATGAACCAAAATGGTTAATACCGCCAGACATGTATCTGCCAAATTGTGTCTAAGATGTCGACACCTAGAGCCAAAGTAGTAAAAGTGGAATATATAGACTGATTTAAGTCGTTACTTTATGGAAAAAGCAAGACGTTATGCCATGTGTTGCGGGCTTCAGTGGGAAATATCATAGCGAGCAGCCAGCACTGTAAACACAATGTTCCACGTGGAACAATTTGCACCTCTCGGGTTTTCATGTTCCACGTAGAACAATGCACCATTTTGCGGCGTTGCACTTTCATTCCCCACTCGTCTACATTCAACAGAACGCAACTCTCGTCGATCATAAACACACATGGGCATAATAATCGCTGTTGCGAACCAAAAAGGCGGGGTCGGCAAGACCACCACGGCAATCAATCTGGCAGCATCCTTTGCCGCAGCAGAGGTTCGATCTCTACTGGTTGATTGCGATCCCCAAGCCAATTCCACTGGTGGATTGGGCTTTGCCCGCGACCCAGATCGCGTTAGCACGTATCATTTGCTCACCGCAGAGGCCACTGCTGGGGAGGGAGTAGTTCCGACGGACTTGGAAGGCCTGAGCCTGATCCCATCCCATAAGAACCTTATCGGGGCCAACATTGAGCTGGTTGGGGCAGAAAACAGGGAATTTCGCCTCCGAAACGCATTGGAATCCGTCCGTCAGCAGTTTGATTTCATTGTCCTGGATTGCCCACCAGCCTTAGATCTGCTGACCCTGAATGCGCTGGTTGCCGCCGATTCCGTCCTTGTTCCCATGCAAGCTGAATATTTTGCACTGGAAGGCGTAAGCGAGCTGCTGGATACCATTGAACGGCTGCGCCAAACCTTCAATCCCGGGCTGGAGATTGAAGGCGTTGTTCTTACCATGTATGACGATCGTACGAATCTGGCCCAGCAGGTAACGCAGGAGCTGAAACGGCATTTTGGCGATAAGCTGCTGGATACGATCATTCCGCGCAATATCCGGCTGGCTGAAGCTCCAAGTTATGGAAAGCCGGCCCTGCTGTATGACGTCCGCTCCCGTGGCGCCGAAAGCTACATACGTCTAGCCAAAGAGATAATGCATCGCAGAATGCACCCTGCGATAGTTGAAGCAGCGACAGCAGTCGCAGAACAAGCTCCAGGCGCCGCCACAGCCGATCAACCTGAAGACTTTTCCAATAGCAATGAACTCAAGCGAGTAAACGAATCATGATCAATGACAAGATCAACGACAAGCGCAAAGCCCTGGGACGCGGTTTGGAATCTCTCCTGCCAACTCGGCCATTGAATCAGCCGATCACCATGCCAGCGGCACAAGCAGCTGCGTCAACGCAGGAAATTTCTGTCGACAGCATTGACCCCAACCCTTATCAGACTCGTCGGCGAATCAACGAAACCGCTCTTGAAGAGTTGGCTGAATCGATCCGGGCCAGCGGAGTAGTGCAGCCTGTGGTGTTGCGGCCGATAGCCAATGGACGCTTCCAGTTGGTCGCTGGCGAGCGGCGCTGGCATGCTTCAAAACGTGCCGGTAAAACCACGATTCCGGCGGTGGTCCGGCAGATCTCCAACGAGCAAGCCATGGAGATTACGATTATTGAAAACCTCCAGCGCGAGGACCTGAATCCAGTAGAACAGGCCAGAGCATTCGAACGGCTGAGTCGGGAATTCGGCTTGACTCAGGAGCAGATCGCTTCGCGGACGGGTAAAGACCGGGCAAGCATTGCCAATTTTATTCGTCTGCTGAAATTACCCGAAGATGTACAGAACGCTTTGGAAGCTGGGGCTCTGAGCTTCGGCCACGGAAAGGTTCTGTTGGCGTTGGCGGGGTTTCCCGAACATATGGATCGGGCGGCGCGCGAGATCATCGAGAAACAACTCTCCGTCCGGCAAACCGAAGAACTCGTTGCCAGGTTGCTAAATCCGCAAGCGGCGGAGCAAAAGCAAGAAAAGCCTGCGGTCCCGGTGGATCCTAACGTCCGCGAAGCCCAGCGCAGCCTGGAGAGCTCTTTGGGCGTCAAGGTTGAAATTCACGACCGCAAAGGCAAAGGCAAGATCATTCTGAAGTACGGATCACTGGAAGACTTTGACCGCATCGTTGAAGCACTGGCGGCAAAATAAAACTATATTGATATATATCGATATAGTTGCGCAGCGATTCTGTCTGCGATGAAAGTGAGTTTTTGTGAGAGTTTGCGCCGCGAGTCTAGTTACGCAGGCCGGTCCAGTTTTCTGAGATCACAATCGAATTTCCAGGATTGCTCGGATCATACTTGATTGAGGTCATCAATCCTGTGCGGCAGGAATGCAGGTCCACCATGTGGCGAAGGCTGCTTACATCCTGCGACGCCTCGTAGCTGACACCTGCGACATCGTAGTGGTAAATCAAGAGCTGTAGCTCTCCAGAGCCGTTCGTCTGCATTTCATTTACGTCAATCACGGTGCCATCGGTGATGCGGCCCATCTCGCTGATGCGCATACGGCGTTCGCGTTCGCGCTGGTCAGGGGTCTTGCGCCGGCTGCGGACCCAGGCGTTTGCACCAAACAACAAGCCGGCGCCGGCTATCGCAATAAGGGAATATAGACGAAGTTCATTCATACGTATAACGTCCTCAAACACAAGACGTCGGCACATCTGTAGATGAGTTTAATTCAACTTCGGTTCATAGAAAATCCGAAGGAACACTTATTCCTAAACCTCAGGTCTTGAAGAAATCCGGGATGAATCTGGCCCCGTCAGGATCACCTGAGCGGCAGAAACCCGCAAGGTAACCATAGTTTTGCCGCGTTCGCAGTGCACTTCAGCAATCGTCGATCAATCCCCATCGACCACAGGATTGCTTATGGAGCCAATGCCCTCAACGGAGACACTCACCTCATCCCCAGCCACCAGCGGTCCTACACCCGCCGGCGTGCCAGTCAGCACGAGGTCGCCCGGAAGCAAAGTCATTACCTGTGAAATGAAGCGCAAGACCACGTCGACCGGAAAGATGAATGCCAGCGTGCTCTCAGACTGCTTTACTTCGCCATTTACGCGGCTTTCCACGCGGGCGCCCTTCCAGGGATCAATCTCATCGGTCACAATCGGACCAACCGGACAAAACGTATCAAAGCCCTTGGCCCGGGTCCACTGTGGGTCTTTCTTTTGCAGGTCGCGCGCAGTCACGTCATTGGCGGCTGTATACCCGAAAATGTAAGGGCGAACGTCGTCCTTTGGCCCTAGATTGCGGCACTTTTTCCCGATCACCACCGTCAGCTCAGCCTCAAACTCCACCCTCTGCGTGAATCGCTTGGGCCGGACGATCTTTTCGCCCGGCGAAATCAGTGAACTTGGTGGCTTAAAAAAAATCAGCGGCTCCTTTGGAACTTCATTCCCCAGCTCCTTTGCATGCTCGCTGTAATTTCTCCCTACGCAAACAATTTTGGAGGGCTCGGTCGGATAAAGCAGCTTGGCCGTAGACAATGGCCAAGGAGAGACTTTCTTTGCCTTGGAAAAATCAGGCAGCAAGCCGCCACTTGTCGTTTGAGTGATTTGCTCCGTGCCAGCAACAGTTTCAATCAGCCCAAACTGCGGACCATCAGGCGAGGCAAAGCGGCAATACTTCATCTGATAAACGCTCCAAAAATAAGCAAGGGATTTCAGGCGACCATTCTTGGCAGTTGCTCTGTCAATGAATGTACCGGAAATCCCTATTTTACGTTACGCGCTTTTAACGCCGCGAAACCGTTCTACAGTCCTGCCTGTTTGGCAGCCATATCGCCGATGATCGGCAGTTTGAATACCTGGTTGCCATAGGCTTTGATCATGCAGATTACAACGGCAACCACAACACCCAGCCAAACCAGCATCATCAACGGACCCATGATGAAAAATCCAAGTCCGTGAGTAATGAAGCCGAGAATCGTCGACAGAATGAGGGCGCCAATCCAGAGGGCGAACACACCGATGCTCAAGAATATCGATTGAAACGCATGGAAACGCACGAACTTGTCATTCTTGTAGGGTTCAATCACGAGAAAAATGAGGCCTGTGACCCAGCCGACCAGATAGCTCAAACACCCCGCCACATTGTTCGTCATGCCTGCGCTGGGCGCGCTCGCCGCTGATTGCGCCGGAGCCGCAGCCGCCCCCGATGCTGTCGTTGTGCTTTGGCCTGAAACCGCAGCGCCGCATGCCGCACAAAAGCCCGAACCCGCATTGAGTTGAGCCCCACACTTTGCACAAAATGCCATACCCCTCATCTCCTTCCGAAAAATAGACTCTTTTGAGAGTTTTGTTGCGGTACAGCTTAGTACTTCTTGTGCCGGAATGAAAGAAAACTAATTGCTTAATTGGGCGATTTTTTGACCTTGGCCGGGTTACAGTCCCTTTTTTAGGCCACTCCGCGCGCTTCGCCCAGAACCACCTTTACGTCCATGCGCTTCTTGCCCCGATAGATCGTAACGGTCACAGTATCGCCTGAGCGGTGGTTCTGCATCACGTGAGAGAGGTCTTGCTGGTCCTCAAGGGGCTGGCCTTCAATGGCTACCAGCAAGTCGCCGCCAAGCATAATGGGATAATTGCCCACATAAGCTCGCTCTGTCCCTGCGCGCAGGCCTGCGCGATCGGCGGCGCTGCCCGGCACCACATCAACGATCAAAAGCCCTGAGTCAGCCGCGAGTCCAAGTTGATTTGCCAGTTCAGGGCCAATGGGAATGGTTCGGACGCCCATTTCCGGCCGACGCACCCGTCCCAGATGCACAAGGTCATCGAGCACGGCTTTGGCGGTATTAATGGGAATGGCAAAGCCGATTCCGGCGCTCTGTTCCACGCCCCCGGTCAAAATCATGGTATTAATGCCGATGACCTGGCCTCGAGCATTCAAGAGCGGGCCGCCAGAATTTCCCGGATTGATGGCCGCGTCGGTCTGAATGGCCTCATCGATGAATCCGCGCTGGCCTTTCAGAGAGCGAATGGAACTGATGATTCCGCGCGTCATGGTGCCGCTCAGGCCAAACGGGTTGCCGATGGCATAAACCTTCTGTCCCACCACCAGGCTCTTGGAGTCGCCAATCTCAGCCTGAGGCACCGCCTTGTTAGGAATCTGAATCACTGCCAGATCATGCACCGGATCAGTCCCCACGATCTGGGCTTTGTATTTCTTCTTATCGCTGGTAGTGACCTCAACCTGGCGGGCGCCGTCCACCACATGGAAGTTCGTAAGAATATGGCCCTCGGTATCGATCACAAACCCCGATCCCATGCCTTGCTGCGGCACAGCGCCATAAAAGAAATCATAGGCAACAGCCGTTGAGGTGATATTCACCACGGCGGGAAGCGCTTTCTTGTAAACCGCAATGTTGTTTTGTTCTTCTGAGTCGTAATTAGCCGGCCCGGCGGCCTCCGTAAGTTCAACGTGCGCGGGGCGCGTTACCCATGAAGGACCATCAGGCCCGCTCATTCGTGTAGTGACAAAGTAAAAAGTAAGAACCAACGAAAATGCGAGCAGAATTGGACGTAATGACTTCATATGTCACCTATCGAAACTGAGCCGTTTGGCCAGGACTTTTAGTTCGGAATAAATCCGCTGCACCTGATGCCGCGTTTCCTCAACGGAACCGGAGTTGTCGATCACAAAATCCGCGCGCCGGGCTTTTTCCTCGTCGGGCATCTGCGCTTTGTTGCGGCGTTCAACGTCAGCGCGTGCCGCGTCTTCACTCATGCCGGTGCGCTGGGCAAACCGCGCGACCTTCTGGGCCGGTTTGCAGGTTACCACCATGATCCGGTCAAAATGGTCTTTGACGCCGGCCTCCAGAATCAACGCCGCTTCCACAATGGCCACGGCATACCGATCTTTTTCTCCCAGCGCCCGCATCCATTGGTTCTGCTGGCGGATCACGGCAGGGTGCACAATTTTATTTAGCTCTTCAACGCGGCCGCCGTCAAATACCAGAGTGGCCAGCTTGGCGCGATCCAATTCACCATCTGCTTTCAGGATCTCCGGACCAAAGTGCTTGACCAACTCCTGGAGAACTTCCTGTCCGGGACGGTAAAGCTCATGGGCAATGACATCGGCATCTACGGTATTCGCGCCGAGATCGGCGAGCATTTTGGCAACAGTGGATTTGCCACATGCTACTCCGCCGGTAAGACCGACACGAAGCATTGGCTAACTCCGCGCCTGCCGCTCTAGCCCACGACGCATCTTGCACGCCTTAACCGTATTCGCCATGAGCATGGCGATCGTCAGCGGACCAACTCCACCCGGCACCGGCGTAATTGCGCCGACAACAGCTGCTATGTGAGGATCAACGTCGCCAACCAGAGTTGAACCCTTTTCCGCAAAAGATTTTTCGCGCGCGGGATCGCCGGCAAAAAATTTTTTAAACTCAGCGCGGTCAGTGATCTTGTTAATGCCCACGTCGATCACTGTTGCGCCAGGCTTTATGAAGTCTTCCGTCACAAAGCCTGCTTTGCCGATGGCTGCAACAACAATGTCCGCTTGTCGCGCAATCTGCGCAATGTTCTTCGTCTTGGAGTGGCAGACTGTGACCGTAGCATTATTGTTCAGCAGCAGCATGGCTACGGGCTTGCCCACGATGTCGCTTCGTCCGATGACCACGGCATTGCGACCTTCAATGGCAATGTTGCTGCGGCGCAGGATCTCAATCACCCCGGCCGGCGTGCATGGCACCAGCCCCGGACGCTGCGTTGAGAGATTGCCCACGTTCACCGGATGAAATCCATCTACATCCTTTTCCGGTGAAACAGCCAGCAAGACCTTCTTGGAATCTACTTGCGGGGGTAATGGCAGCTGCACCAGGATGCCATCAATTTCGTCGCGATTATTCAGCTCGTCGACCATCTTCAGCAGCTCAGCCGTTGTAACCGAATCCGGCGGAGTCAGATTTTCGCTGAGCATTCCAAGCTGCTGGCAGGACTTGACCTTGTTGCGCACGTAAATCTCTGAAGCCGGATTGTGTCCCGCCAGGATCACCGCGAGCCCCGGCCTTATGCCGGCAGAGCTCAGCTTTTGCACTTCTTCAGCGACTTCGGCCTTGATCTGCGCCGCGATTTTGTTACCGTCAAGGATGGTGGCAGCCATAGTATTCATGGGAATAATTATCTTAACCACAAAAAATGCAAAGGTACACCCGCACAACCTGAATTGCATTGTGATCTAAAATAGAAAGATGATGCTTAAGCAAATCCTGGATGCGCTGGCCTGCCCAGATCCCGCATGCCGCAAGCCGCTGAAGTTGGCTGAAGACGAATCTGCGTTGCAGTGTACCGCGTGCGGCCGCACCTTTCCCATCAAAGATGGGATACCCATGCTGTTGATTGACTAAACGTTCAGTGGAGAAACAAAAAGTGGCTGCTGGCGAACAGTTACGCCACTTCAACCGGCGAGTCGATCTTTAGGGTGCGCAGGTACTCGGCGAAGTCCGGCCCCAGGTCAGGGCGCTTCAGCGCAAACTCTACCGTCGCTTTCAAAAAGCCCAGCTTGTCTCCCGCATCGTGGCGCTTGCCTTCAAAGGTGTATCCGTAAATCTTTTCGCCCGCGCTGAGCAGGCCGCGAAGGCCATCAGTCAGTTGCAGTTCGCCACCTGCTCCAAGAGGTGTCCGTTCCAGCGTTTCAAAAATTGTCGGGGTAAGAATATAGCGCCCAATGATGGCAAGGTTTGAAGGCGCTTCTTCCTGCTTGGGCTTTTCCACCAGGCTGCGGACATTGAAGGCGCGCCCGTCGAACTGGCTTTCAATTTTCTGCGCGTCGAGCACGCCGTAAGAGGAAATCGCTGGCCCGTTCACTTCCTGCGTGGCGATGATCGAACACTGCGATTCCTCAAACACATCCATCATCTGCCTCAGGCACGGCTTTTTTGCGTCAATCACGTCATCCGCCAGCAGCACAGCGAACGGCTCATTCCCAACGAGCTCACGTGCCATCAAGACAGCGTGGCCCAGCCCCATGGCTTCTTTCTGGCGGACGTAAGCCACATGGATCATGTCTGAAATCTGGCGCACAATGGAAAGCAGCTCCGTCTTGCCGCGCTCTTCCAGCATTTTTTCCAGTTCATAGCTGACGTCAAAATGGTCTTCAATGGCTGTCTTGCCCCGGCCAGTGATGATGATGATCTGGTCGCAGCCGGCGGCCAGGGCTTCTTCCACGCCATACTGGATGATGGGCTTATCCACCAACGGCAGCATCTCTTTGGGCTGCGCTTTAGTGGCGGGAAGAAAGCGCGTGCCCAGACCGGCAGCGGGAAAAACGGCTTTGCGAACTCTCATCTTCATGGTTGATTCCTGAGTACTGCATGGTGAGATGCAGAAATTCTAGCATCTGCTTTCTGAAGGGTCGCCTCTAGCTGGAATCGGGCATCACAGCACCGGGCTATTGTCGCCAAGCATCACTTGCCGCAGCAGTTTTATGGGCGGGAAACCCTGCTTTAGCACTTCATCGTGGAATTTTTCCAGTGAAAAGCCGGAGCCCATCTTCTTTTTGTAGTCTTCACGCAGCTTCAGAATTTCCAGCTTGCCTAAGGTGTAATAAAGATAAGTTGGATCGGAAGTGCCGCGCTTGGTTTCGCGCAGCCCATTCATGTGCGACTGATAGCCTTCCTTCTCAAAGAATTCCACGCCCTGGTCAAAAGTCATCGTGCCGGTATGCATCTGTATTCCCACGATGAAGCGGGCATTGCGCAAAAGCGCATCCTGGAGCTGGCCCAGCCGCAATTTGAGAAAAGCTGTGTCATGGTCCTGATCGACTCCGGCAGTGCGGCCATAGCCTTCATCCAACATCATCTGCTCGCTGTAATGGGCCCAGCCCTCAGCGTTGGAACTGCACCCCAGCAGCTTGCGCACTTTGGATGGCGCGTATGGCACCCACAGAAATTGTGTGTAATGTCCCGGATAAACCTCATGCACCGCCGTGGAGATGATCGTCCCGCGATTGAAACCGGCCATGTGCTCTTGCACTTGCTCCGGCTTCCAGCTCGCTTCGGGCAAGGTGACGTTGAAGAAAGCTTCTTTCGCAACTTTCTCGAATGGTCCGGGCGTGTCCATGGAAGCGAAGGTGAGAGCGCGCGCAAATGGTGGCGTCTCCTGAACAATAGGCAGCACTTCCGATGGCAGTTTTACGATGTGATGGTGAGACAGGAAATCCTTTAGCCCGCCCAGAGTGTCGCGGAAGGTCTGCAACAACCTATCCGGCGCAGGATGATCTTTTTCCAGATCCGCAAGAATCTCCTGCGGCGTTTTGTTTGGATCGAGCTTGGCTGCCGTTTCTTTGAATGCCTGTTGGTTCAGCCGAAGATTGGCCATGCCAATTTCAAGCAAGCGCGCCAGCGGAATATCAACATCTTCGTCATACAGCAGCTTCTTGCTGTAATTGTCCGCGCCAATGCGGAAATCACCATGCGCCTGCGGCTTAAGATCTTTCTCTACCCACTGGCCATAATTTTTCAGTTCGTCCATTACTTTCTGGTTGGCCGCTTGGAACTGCGCCAGCAGCGCCTGATCCTTCACGTCTTTGAACGCTGCAGGAACGTCTTTCTGGAAAAAACTGATCAGGCCGGGAATTTGCTCCAGCGCAACATCTACATATATAGGCGGAGGATTCTTCAGGTTCTGCCGTGCCGCCTGAAACACCGCAGGAACTTGTTTTTCTCGCGCGATCACGGATTTCAACCGGTCGGCGGGCGGTGCAAACGTCCGCGCCATGATTACGAAGATAGAGTTCGTGATGCCGGAAGAATATAGATCTGGATTTTTCTCCCACGAACGAATATTTTCCAGCGAGAGCAGGCGGGCGTTGATGTCATTCAACACCAGTGTGTGGTCAACCCGCGTCGGCGCTGAAAGCTGCTGAGGATCGATCTTGGCGATTACCTTTTGAAAGTCCTTCAGCGTTGCGATCTGCTGGTCTAGCGATGCTTTGGAATAATCTTCCAACTGGCTGTCATACTGGTGAAATCCCGATGCCGTACCCGCGGAAGGATTGAATTTGAAGTAGTACTTATCAAAATATTGGTCGGCCAGCGAACTAAACACTTTGTCATTGTTGGCGCTATTGGAGCTTGGAGCCGCATGGGTCTGAGCTTGTACGGCTAAACCTGCCAACAGCATGGCAAAGAACGGAATGAATTTCACAAGAGTCTCCTGCAGTTTCAAAATACTTAGACTTGCCGCAAGTCGGGCTGTGAGCGCAAAGATTAGATGCACAAGCATCAGATGGCCCGCCAGCTTTCTCCGCAAAACTACTTCTGCTTGTAGACCGTGCCGCCCTTCATCACCATTACAGGATCTTGCAGCAGCGTCACGTCTTTGAGCGGATCACCGTTTACGGCGATGATGTCGGCAAAACTACCATTCTCAATGGAGCCAATTTTCGACCATCCCAGCAGATCGGCCGCGTTCACAGTGGCAGTCTGGATGGCCTGAAGCGGCGTCATTCCAATTTGTACATATACCGCAAACTCATGCGCGTTCAAGCCGTGCGGATATACGGCTGCATCAGTGCCGAACGCAATCTTTACGCCGGCGTTGAATGCCTTCTTGATGTTCTGCCGGCTGACTGCTGTTACTTCTTTCATCTTGGTTGCATACATTGCAGGCAAGCCGATTCTGGTCGCATTTTCACGCATCCAGTCAGCCAGATACAGCGTTGGCACCAGATATGTGCCATTCTTCTTCATCATGGCGATTCCGGCATCGTCAATGTAAGAGCCGTGCTCAATGGAATCCACTCCGGCTTCAGACGCCCAGGCAATGCCCTGCGCGCCATGCGCGTGTGCCGCCACCTTGCGGCCCAGGCGATGCGCGTCCGCCACAATCGCTTTCATTTCTTCCAGCGTGTATTGCGACGCGCGCGGATCGTCGCCTTTGGAAAGCACGCCGCCGGTGGCGCAAACTTTGATCACATCCGCGCCATATTTAATGATCTCGCGTACTTTGTGCTGCACACCTTCCACGCCATCCGCCGCGCCATCAGACTTCGCGTGCCATTCATAAGGCAGCAGATTTTGGTCGCAGTGGCCGCCGGTAATGGACAGCGCAGGACCGCTGGCCATGATGCGTGGGCCGGGTACCATGCCTTCATTGATGGCGTCGCGCAGCGCGATATCCGTATAGCCGCTCGCTCCTACGTTGCGCACGGTGGTGAATCCGGCTTCCAGCGTGATCCGCGCATTCTTGGCGCCGATAAGCGCTTCTTTGGGAATGGAGACGCCTAGCTCCTGGTAGCCAAAGTTAGGATCGAAAGTGAGATGCGTGTGGGCATCAATCAATCCGGGGAGAAGCGTGGCATTGGGCAGATTGATTACGTGGGCGCCTGCCTGACTGTCGGACTGAGACCCACTGCCGCCGGAAACGCTGGTGATTTTGTCACCATCAATCAGTACGGTTACGTTGTCGAGCATTTTGCCGGTCTTCACGTCCAGCATGTGACCGGCATGAATCACCACATGCTGCGGGGGCGGCACGGGTTGTTGAGCAAAAGTGGCGCAAGAGAGGACCAGGGCAAGGAGAAAGAGTTTCAAGGTTTTCATAAAGACGGGCGGATTATAACAGGCCGGGACACATCGGTTGCGGCCTCTACTGCAGGTGGCTTCGCGAATTCGCTCGGAATCGAGGGCCTTGAACAATGCGTTCGACTAGAGCCACCGTTACTGAGTGGACGAATACGTGTTCGGGGTGCTCGCGTTGGGGAGTGAACAAGTCGATCCCGAGCTTTAGGGTAGCGATATCCAAAATGTATGCCGGTTGGGCAAGCATGGATAATTGATACCTACCCCGTTGCGAAACTAGCTGCCTGCGCCGACGGTACCCCCAAATTGACGAATGCTATCCGGCCTTTTGGCGTTACTCTGAGCGCGCGCGATTCCCGACAGCGTGCAAGCCATCCTTCTGCAAGAAAATGCTGGAGCAATACGGCCCCCAGTGCTCCACCTACGTGCGGTCTGCGCTCGGTCCAATCCAGGCAACGCCGCGCAAGATGTCTCTTGCTACGCCGGAGCGCTTCAACTTCCAAACCAAGTTCCCCCAGCCAGTCTTCTCCCCTGGCCGTCACTCGATAGTCGCGGTCACCTTCCGCAATGATCACGCGCTGTTTTTGCATCGCTTCAGTCAATGCCACGCCAACGCGTCCGGCCAGATGGTCGTAGCAACTGCGGGCCATTAGCAGCGACTGATCGACCCTTGAAGTGATGTATTCTGCTGTTGGGCGGCTGGTTGAAATGGCTCCCAGAGCTTCCAACGCGTTAGCCACCTGCGGACTCGCAAGCTTGTAATACCGGCACCGGCCATCGCGCCGCATGCTGATCAGCCCGCCCTGGCTCAACTTAGCCAAATGCGCACTCGCACTCTGCGCTGAGATAGAGGCCGCCCGCGCCAGTTCTCCTGCCGGCAGCGCTCGCCCTTCAAGCAGAGCCAGAAGGATCGCTGATCTTCCCGGATCTGCCAGAAGGTAGCCTAGACTGGAAATTGCATGTTTTTCCTTCATAAGTGGCACCCATTCCCAATTCTAGTCGCTTCATCATCCTGCATAGTTCACTGCGCGGTGAAGTGTCGGAGCTAGGCCCGAAGGCGATTTTTCACTTTCGATTGACCGCCCCGCGCGAAGGCTCATGCGCTTTAGGCCCGCCGAACCCCTTCAAGCCATCGATAAACCTGCTCTGTTTGATTTATCCTAATTCCATGACTGCGTAAGATATTCTGCGCATGGAACCTTTCACAATGACCAATGAGTCTCAACAACCCGAATCCCTAAACACCGATGTATGGATGTCCAGGGGTGATGCCGCCCGCGCCCGTGGCGTCTCCAGGCAGGCCATTTGGGACCTGGTGAACCGGGGACGATTAACCACCTACCGGTTCAAAGGCAGGGTTTATGTCTCCCGCGCTGAAGTCTTAGGCTTCGCGCCTCGACCGAGAGGGCTGCATGAGTCGGGGTACGTCAGGGTAAAAACCGTTCGACCCAAAAAGAAAAAGCTCGATCCTGCCAAGTGGGTTTACATTGTGGAAGCTGCGCGCGAAACAGGCCTGCCCAGGCTGGCGATCGTTGATCTGGTCAGGAGAGGCCGCATAAAAAAGATCGTCAACGCGGGCAAGACATTCGTCTCGCGTGCGGGAATTGAAGAATTTATGCGGCAGAAGAGCACGCCCGCGAAAAAGAAGTAGCTTCTCGATAGCTCAGCGCGACCAAGGCGGATGGTTTAACATAAAAGAAAAGCTCCCACCTAAGGGAGCTTTTCTTATACTTGTTGATCCCTTACTGCAGCAGCGTTCCGTTTGTGTCTTCTTCAGCTTTTTCTTGCAGCACCACCGCTGATGCCACGCGATCGCCCTCTTCCAGATGCAGCAGGCGCACGCCTTGAGTTGAGCGCCCGGCTTCGCGGATGGTCTTGGTGTCAATGCGGATGATCTTGCCGAACTGGCTGATCAGCATGGCTTCAGACGATTCGTCCACCAGCATGATTCCCACCACGTTTCCGTTCTTCGCTGTGGTCTTTACGTTGATCACGCCTTTGCCGCCGCGCGACTGCAACCGGTATTCTTCCACCGGAGTGCGTTTGCCGTAGCCTTGCTCGGTCACGCTCAAGATCAGGCTTGGCACAGTCTCTTCCGTTGCCTTGCCGTCTTTGTCTTTGCCGTTGGTCTTCTTGGCATCTTTCGGCGTCACCGCCATGCCCACGATGTAATCGTTCTTGTCCAGGTCCATGCCGCGAACGCCATAAGCCGGACGTCCCATGGAGCGCACATCTTCTTCACCAAAGCGGATCGCTTGGCCCTCATGCGATGCCAGGAAGACGATCTGATTGCCGTCGGTCAGGCGCACCGCCACCAGTTCATCGTCCTTGTCGATACCGATCGCGATGATCCCGCGCGACATCACGTTGGAGAAATCTTTGACCGGCGTTTTTTTCACCGTGCCTTTGCGCGTGGCGAAAAAGATGTAGCGGTTTTCTTCTTCCAGGTTCCGGACTTCCAGCAGCGTGCGCACGGTCTCTCCCGGCTGCAATGCCACCAGGTTGCCAATGTGCTTGCCCTTGCCCGCCGCGCCTACGTCTGGCACTTCATACACCTTCAGCCAGTACACGCGCCCCGTGTTGGTGAAGACCAGAAGATAGGAATGCGTTGAGGCGCTGAAGAGATATTCCACAAAATCTTCTTCGCGCGTCTTCATACCCGTGCGACCGGTGCCGCCGCGCCGTTGCTGGCGATATGTAGATTGCGGCGTCCGCTTCAGGTATCCGCTGTGTGAGACGGTCACAATCACCTGCTCATCGGCGATGAGGTCTTCCAGCGTAATTTCCGTCGATTCATCAGTGATCTCAGTGCGGCGCTTGTCGCCGAACTGTTCTTTCACTTCTTCCAGCTCTTTCACAATCACGCCGCGCAACTTTTTGTCTGAGGCCAGAATGGATTCGTACTCGGCAATTTTTCCGCGAATCTCTTCCAGCTCTTTGAGGATTTCTTCCGTCGAAAGCCGAGTCAGGCGGTACAGTTGCAATTCCAGGATCGCATCGGCCTGGCGTGGCGATAGCTTCCCTTCCGCTCCGCCAACCTTTGCCTGGATAGCCTTGTCGACAATCTTATATTTCGCCGCGAGCAAGTTCTCTTTAGCTTCAGCGCGTGAGCCCGACCCGCGGATGATCTTGATCACCGCATCCATATTGTCGAGCGCGATCTTGTAGCCTTCTAAAATGTGTTCGCGCTCGCGGGCTTTTTCCAACAAGTAAACCGTGCGCCGGCGGACCACGTCCACGCGGTGATCAATAAAGTGCTGGATAGCCTGCACCAGCCCCATTTCTTTGGGCTGCCCGTTCACCACAGCCAGGAAGATCATGCTGAAACTTTCCTGCATCTGCGTGTGCTTGAAAAGCTGGTTCAGGATGATCTGCGCCTCGGCGCCACGCTTCAGCTCCACCACAATGCGCATGCCGTCGCGGCCGGATTCATCGCGCACGTCAGAGATATCGTCAATCACTTTGTCGTTGACCAGCTGCGCGATGCGTTCCACGATCTTGGCTTTGTTTACCTGGTAAGGAATTTCGCGCACAATGATCGCCTTGCGTCCCTGATTCAGGTCTTCAATGGCGGCTTTTGCGCGCATTACAAACTTGCCGCGGCCATGGGTATAGGCGGCTTCAATTCCACTGCGGCCGTAAATGTAAGCGCCGGTGGGGAAGTCCGGGCCCTTTACGATCTTCAGGATCTCTTTGAGCGGAGTGGCTGGAGCGTTAACCAATAGAATCGCGGCTTCCACGATTTCCGTAAGATTGTGCGGAGGAATGTTGGTCGCCATGCCCACGGCAATACCGTTCGATCCATTCACCAGCAGATTCGGAATTCGCGTCGGCAGGACAGTCGGCTCAACTGTTGACTCATCATAGTTGGGCGTGAAATCGACGGTCTCTTTATCGATATCTTCCATTAGGGAGCCGGCAATCCGTTGCAGACGGCATTCGGTGTAACGCATCGCCGCGGGCGGATCGTTGTCCACAGACCCAAAATTCCCCTGGCCATCGATTAGCGGATACCGCAGCGAAAAATCCTGCGCCATGCGCACCAGCGTGTCATAGATTGCTGAGTCGCCGTGCGGATGGTAGAGACCCATGGCTTGTCCTACCACCTTGGCACACTTGGTGTACTTCTTGTTGTACTGCAGGCCCATCTCCTGCATGGTGTAAAGAACGCGCCGGTGTACCGGCTTAAGTCCATCACGCACGTCAGGCAGCGCGCGGCCAATAATGACTGACATTGAATAGTCGAGATACGACCGCCGCATCTCCTCTTCAATGTTGATCGGCTGTATGTTTCCCCCGGGAGTGTTGGGCCCATCGCCGCCCGGAGGAGGCGTCAGGGGGAGTTGCGGATTCTGTTCATCTGCCATGTTTTTCTCTCATTCAGGATGGACGAATTCTGCGCACACTGCAGGCAATTCCAGCACACCCCGCGACCACGTCGAAATGTGCGCTAAATAGCTGCATTTACAGGAAGTTATGTGCAAGAGGAATACAGGAAATTATATCACAGCGGGTGCGAGTTTGGCATGTGTGCCAGAACCTGTTGGTGTAAGCAAAAAAACCGATCAAAAGCGCAATTTGGTAATTGAAACCTGTGCAGCAGGAACCATTCGCAATTACTCAATTACCAGATTACACAATTACCAAATCTCGCCTAGTTCAGCTTCATCGCCACGCCGCGATCATCATTCGCCTTGAGCGTAGCCGCAGAATCAATCTCATCCAGTTGGATTTTCTTGAGTGTCTTGCTGGAGAAATCAAATAGCGTTCCGTTCATAATTGCGTAGTTCTTGGTCTCAAGCTGGTGGCCGTCTTTAAAGATGAAAACTGTCGCGGGTGCCTTGTCTTCCACGGGGGCAGAAGCCGGAGGATCGGTCTCGTCATTTGGCGGTGATTGCTTATCAGATTTTCTTTCTTCCTGCGGCTGGCGCCGACGTTCACGGGAATCCGTATAGTGTTCACCGTAACGGCTGTCACTCTGGCGAATCATGGCGTCGCGAGCGCCTTGCAGATAGGCGGCACGCAATTCGTCGTCACTTCTTTCACCGGCCTCCTGTTGCTGTTGTGCCGACGCTGGATCGGCAGAACTGCTGTCAGGAACATATGGATCGGCAACAGAAGGATAGCTTTCATCGTTGTAGAACGGATAGAAAACCGGTATTGGCAAAAATACCTGGCGGTGTGAGCGGGGATTGCCAAACCGGCGCAGCGGACCACGGATACGGATTGAGCGTTGAGGATGCACCCCGAAAGGTAGCGGGGTAGGTGAAACCACGCTGGCAGGAACTCCGTGCTGACGGCCGTCTGCGGTGGGTGACACTACAGACGCCGGCACTCCACGGCTGAAAGTCTGGGCTTGTGATACTTGCAGAGCGAGAGCCAAAAACGGGACAACAAAAACTAGTCGCGACATAAAGGTCACCTGCTTCGAAACTGGCCATCGACTGCCTGCTAGATATGATAAACCCTGAGCCGCTGGGGTTACATTAAGTTTTGTGCCCAGTTCCTGAGGACCATCACAGCTAGAACGGCGCGGAGCAGAAAGCATGCAGCCAAAATCAAAGCTATAGGCCGCCGATAGCGGGCTTCAAGAAAGTCCGCAGCCAGTCCGCCAACAAATATGAACACAAAGCTCAGCCCTAAAGTTGCGTCCCAGATGCGGATTGCGGGAACCAGACTAAACAGTAGCACTGCTGTCAAACTGGTGAGTAACGGAGCGGTGTTACCAAAATAGCGCGCTCTGGGCCAGCTTCCATATGCAGTGAGTGCCGCAATGAACAGAAAAACCAGCACATAACCGTCTGTCCGGCCGGACAAAGCGAACGCCAGATTGCCTAAATCTTCCAGTGTGGGCTTCTGGGCCAGAAGCGCCTGAATGTTTAATCCAAAGCTGCCGGTGAGCCAATAAATGATTGCCCACACCGTACAGCCAATCACGGAAGCACTGGCCAAAACTACCAGCGCCCTGCGCCGGCATCCTGGCGCCAGATACATCATGTAAGCAAACGCCAGCAGTACGAGCGTAAACGACCACCAAACTGTAGCCAGCGCAAAGCCAATGGAAAGCCCCATGATCACGATTCGTGGCGCCCATTTTTTGGGTGGCGCGTAAAGCGTATGAGCCACGCCGATGGCAGTGTAAATCAGCCCCAGGCTGCTCCAAGCCAGCAGGATTTCAGGGCCGATATTGCTGCTGATGGTGATCATTGCGGGCGACGTGCAATACAGTGCTAGTGCAACGTATCCGCCGTCATCGTCAAACAAGCGACGCGCCACCCACCATAATGCCGCCCCGAGCCATACACCAAAAATAACGAACGGCAATCGCAGGAACCACGGTCGTGGAACCGCAAGCGCCGCGTTTAGCTGCGGCGTGGCAACCTTTCTTGCCGCGGAAATGAGCCGTACAGGGAACGCGGCTACCAAGCTGGTGAATGGAGATGGCTTCAAGGTTTTTTCACCAGCACCGGTCAAGCCGGAGGCAATGTAACGATATTCCAGATCAGAAAGCTTGCGGGTGTTTGCGGTCCAGAAGCACTGAGCCATGAAAACCAGCAGCATCAGCCCGGCATATACCTGCGGCCGGCCAACCTTGAATTCTCTGAGCACCTGGAGCATGAATTCACATTTGTATCATGCACTCGCGGCAAAAGCTCAGCGCATCGTGCAGCTTGATTGCCTGCCTTCCCCATAAAGCAGCAATTCTGACAGATTTTGCTGTTCTTTCATGCACGGATCATCATAGAGTTGAAAATATGGAGCCGGAGATTCCACGCAGCGCCGCATCACACAAGCTTTCATACATTTTCTATAATGACCGCGGCTTGCGCGCGGGCTGGCGACTGCTGATTTATTTCGGGATGATCTTTGTCCTGGTGCTGGGAGTGCAGCTGCTTGCCAAGCGTCTTAGTTCCGGCCATGCAAAAGGCGCGCCATCATCTGATTTCGCCCGCGCGAGCTTGCAGGCAATCGTCGAACTGGTTTTATTTCTTGTGCTTTTGTTTTTGGCTTGGGTCATGAGCAAAATCGAACGCCGCAGTGTAGGCGTTTATGGCATGCCTTGGCAAAGGTCAGCCTTTTCTGGCTTTATTCGTGGATATTTCTTATGGGGCTTTCTGCCGCTGGCGCTCCTGTTGTTTATTTTGCGTGGATTCCACGTCTTTTACTTTGGCAACCTCAGCCCCCTGCACTCCCATATACTCGGCTGGGGTGTGCTCTGGTTTTTGTTCTTCTTGCTGGTGGGACTTTTTGAAGAGTATTCACTGCGTGGATATCTGCTTTACACTCTCGCCGATGGCATTGGTTTCTGGCCCGCCGCTATCATTCAGGCCGTGCTATTTGCCCGCGGACATATGGGCAATGGCGGCGAGACCCGCGTTGGAATCATCGCAACGGGCATTTTTGCTCTATTCGCGGCAGTTACGCTTTGGCGTACGGGCAATCTCTGGCTTGCCGTCGGCGCTCATGCCGGCTGGGACTGGGGACAGTCATTCTTCTTTGGCGTGAATGACAGTGGCCTTCAGGTTCCAGGGCACCTATTAAATCCACACTTGGCGCAAGGGCCTGACTGGCTCACCGGCGGCAGCGTTGGACCGGAAGGCAGCGTGCTCACGTTGATCTTATGGGTGCTGATGACGGTGCTTTTTCTGTGGCTTTACCGCAGGCGACGGGAGTTGGCGCTGGTGATTACCGAAGGGCGATCTCGTCTGTAGTATCTCCCGCCCAGAAAGAACTAAATATCCAAATTCTTTACGTCCAGCGCATTCTCTTCAATGAACTTCCTGCGCGACTCAACGTCCTCGCCCATCAGCGTGGTGAAGATCACTTCGCAGGCTTCAATGTCTTCGGCACGGACGGAAAGCAGTGTACGCCTTTCCGGATCCATGGTTGTCTGCCAGAGCTGTTCTGAACTCATTTCGCCCAGCCCTTTATAGCGCTGCACGCTATATTCTTTTTTGCCTTCCGAAAGGACGTAATCAAACAGTTCACGAGCTGAGTTTTTTTCCACGCGCTCGGCTTCAATCTTGGTTCTGCGGATTGTGGTCTTCGAAGATTTCTTGGCCGCTTTTTCCAGATCCTCGCGCTCAGCGTCGCTCAGATCGGCCGAAGCGTCTTCTGTGCCTTTGCCAGCCACTTCCACCACGAAGGGCGGCTCCATGTAGGTTTCAATCTGCTTGAACTTGGCCGTCATCTGGCGATACTCCGGCGTGGACGCCAGGGCCCAGTTGATCTGGCGCTCGGCGCCCTGGGAATCGGTAAACTTTACGCCCCAGACGTTATGCTCTTCGTCAAAGTAGCTCTCGACCTGCTTGAGTTGCGAATCTTTGGCCAGCTTGTTGATTTCTTTTTGCAGCCGCTCGATCTTCTTCGGCGCGGTCTTCTTGTCGCCTTCAAAGTCCGCGCGTTGTGAAATGCCAAGCCGCGGCAGCCACTCGGTGATGCGTTCATTTCGTATGCGCTTGTCCACCTTGTCAAAGAAGGCCAGATACTCATTGAGCGTGGTCATGAATTTGGCCAGTGCCGCGCCTTCAAGCTTGGCTGCGCCTTCGCCGTAACGGACCGTCATACCCTCCGCCGCACGGCGTACCATCACGCGCACAAACTCGCGATCGTCCTTGATGTACTGCTGCGTCTTGCCTTTCTTGATGCCATAGAGCGGTGGCTGCGCGATGTAAACATTGCCCCGTTTGATCAGCTCATTCATGTGGCGGAAGAAAAACGTCAGCAACAATGTGCGGATGTGTGAACCGTCCACGTCGGCGTCCGTCATCAGGATCACTTTGGCGTAACGCAGCTTCGCGGGGTCAAAATCGTCTTTGCCGATGCCAGCCCCTAGCGCTGTGATCATGGCGCGGATTTCTTCGTGGCCCAGCATCTTGTCATAGCGAGCCTTTTCGACGTTGAGGATCTTACCTTTCAACGGCAGGATGGCCTGGAAGCGCCGGTCGCGTCCCTGCTTTGCGGTGCCACCTGCGGATTCACCTTCGACCAGGAACAGTTCGCAACGATTGGGATCGCGTTCAGAGCAGTCTGCCAGCTTGCCCGGCAATCCGCCGCCATCCAGCGCGCCTTTGCGACGCGTAAGATCGCGGGCTTTACGCGCGGCTTCGCGCGCCCGTGCGGCTTCAATCGCTTTGTTGATGATCTTGCGCGCCACGGGCGGATTCTGCTCAAAGAAAGCGCCGAGCCGTTCATTGAGAAATGCCTGCACAATGCCGGCAATGTCTGAATTCAGCTTGCCCTTGGTCTGACCTTCAAACTGAGGCTGCGGCAGCTTTACGCTAACTACGGCGACCAGGCCTTCACGGACGTCGTCGCCAGTCAGGTTTTCCTTTACGTCTTTGAACAAGCCAAGCTGCTGGCCGGCGTAATTAATCGTGCGTGTCAGCGCCGTACGGAAGCCGGAAAGATGCGTTCCACCATCCACGGTATTGATGTTGTTGGCGAAGCTGAAAACGGTTTCGGAATATCCGTCGTTGTATTGCAACGCGATTTCCATCTGCACGCCTTCACGCTCGGCTTCCATGTAGATGGGCTTGTCATGCAGTACGCTTTTGCCGCGGTTCAGGTGCTTGATAAATTCTGCGATGCCGCCGGAATATTTGAACTCCAGCTTCTTCGCCTCGCCTGTCTTTGGATCGGTAAGGCGTTCGTCGGTCAGCGTGATCTCCAGGCCTTTGTTCAGGAAAGCAAGTTCGCGCAGACGCTGAGCCAGCGTGTCAAAGTTGTATTCAGTCGCGGTGAAAATTTCTTTGTCGGGAAGAAAATGTATTTTGGTGCCGCGCTTTTTGGTGGTGCCAGTCTTCTTCAGCTTGGTCTGTGGATCGCCCTTCGAATATCCCTGCTCCCACACATGTCCATCGCGCCAGATTTCCAGATCAAACTGGTGGCTCAATGCGTTCACGCAGGAAACACCAACGCCGTGGAGTCCGCCGGAAACTTTGTAATTGGAGTTGTCAAATTTCCCGCCGGCATGGAGCTTCGTGAGCACAACCTGAGCGGCTGGAACCTTTTCGCCGTCGATCACCATGTCATCAACTGGAATGCCGCGTCCGTCATCGACGACGGTAATGGAGTTGTCGATGTGGATTGTCACATCGATTTGAGAGGCGAATCCCGCAAGCGCTTCATCTACGGAGTTGTCAACAACTTCATAGACAAGATGGTGAAGCCCCATCTCTCCGTTGGAGCCGATATACATAGCGGGGCGCAGCCGAACGGCTTCCATGCCCTCGAGCACTTTTATATCGTCTGCGGTGTAATTGCCATTGCCGTTTCCACCGGTCTTTTTGCTTTTGTTTTGTTCTGCCATTTGTTTTGCTGTTGCAGATCCAGATTCACGGGTAGACAACTTGGAGACTCCTGTTTTAGCCCACGCAACGCGGCTACTTTCAGCCCTGCAATGATCCACTTGGAAAACGCTCAAGTTATGTAAATTCAATGCTTTAGTGGATGTGCAACGCTGTTCTCATTGTATCACAGCCAGAGTTGATGTGTGCCGCAGTACAACGTGTCTTGTTCCTGTAATAGAGAGGGTTATCTATCAGGTATTTTCGCCGTTCCAAATCGGACTAGAATGTTTGCTGCCATGAGGACTTCTAAGCGTATTTTGGCCTGTAAGCGACCCCAGGCATTCAAGCAAAAACTTTTAAAGATTTTAAGAATCCACTCATTTCCGTTAACTTTTTAGATGCTCTGCCTTTTGGCAGGCGCGATTGCCCCCTCGATGGCTCCTGCCCCGGCCCAATCCATGCCTAAATCCCAAGTTACTTAAAGTCAACAGCTTACAAGGTACTTTGGGCCACTCCCGTTAGTAACTGCGGCGGGTCAAAGGATTGGTCCGCCGGATGGAGGAAACGGGCTGATTTTCCGTAATCAAATAGTACTAATAAACCATTGAAAAATTAGGGATCAAATGTATACTCAACCCCGCGTTCCAGAACAGCGGAATGCACCACCAAGAGATTAAAGATTTCAAAAGAAAAACAGAGGAGAGATCCCCCATGAAAGCGCTTCTTCGTTCGTCTATCTTCGCACTTTTTGTTTTTGCCGGCTACGCAGCGGTCGCTACTGACATCAGCAAACCGCACTCAAATGCTGCGTTCCCTCAACCGCAGTGTCCGCCTCGTGCGCTTTGCGCCATTGGCAAGTAATACCCATTAGGGCTTCCGGGTTTGCGCCTGAAGGGGGTTAGCCTTTAAATTCAATGGCTTGCCCCGCGTCAAACTTCTGGGGGATGTTTACTAAGTAGTAAATTGTACTTTCGTGTCGCGGAGAGGCTTGTTCCGCGGCTTCGGGGAATAGTATGCTTACGCTCCCTTGGAGGCGAACGTGCATATCTCCCAAATTCAGTGGATCCTCATCGCTATCGCGGTAGTTGCGGCCGGCGTACAAATTTTTACTCTTCGCATCCTCAACCAGCGAAAGCTGCGCTCTGAATTTCCCGTTTTTTTTCGCTATTCGCTTTTTTGCGTCATCGGTTGTGCCATCACTCTGATTCCATTTGTCGTTTCCTGTCCGCAGTACTTTTACGTGTACTGGGCTCTGACCGCAGTGACCATGGTGCTGGAGTTTGGCGTTTTGTATGAGCTGCTGGTAAACGCGCTCAAGCCGTATTCGGCACTCATCGATTTGGGCAAAATGTTATTTCGCTGGGCGGCTGTTTTCCTGATTTTGGCAGCGCTCCTTACCGCGTTCGCTACCACCGGGTCTGGAAACAACAAACTGATTGCCGCTTCCGAATTGCTGCAGCGTACAGTACGCCTCATGCAGTGCGGCCTCTTGCTGCTCTTCTTCGGGCTTGAAAAGCGTCTTGGCCTCTCATGGCGCACGCACAGCATGGGTATTGCACTCGGTCTGGGCGTTTATGCCGGAGTGGATCTAAGCACCACGTATCTCATTGACCGCGTGCCTGCGTTGACCGGATCTCTCCAGATATTTGCCAATCTTGTTTATCTCGGCGCTGCTTCTCTTTGGGCATACAGCCTGGCCAAGCCCGAACCTGTACGCGGCAACGTGCTCGATTCGCCTCGCCGGCTTATCTTCCAGCGCTGGAATGAAGCGCTTTTAACCCATAGCGTCCGCGGTGAGATGGCCTTCGCCTCCGTTGGAATGGAATCATTTCTTCCCGGCGTAGAGCAGACGGTTGAGCGCGTTCTGGCTCGCAAAATAGTCCAGTAAGGAATTGCCTCCAAAAACTTCAGGCCGGACATGAGTCCGGCCTGTTTGCTTTTGCCATGTTTTCGCAAGCTCAGATTCGCATTGGCATCACGATATATCTGTAACGATATTCGCTGTCCGCAGCCTCGTCTGGACGCAACTGCCCAGCTGTCTGGGCGTCCTTGAACTCAAAACGAACATCACCTGCGCCCACCACTTTCAGAAATTCCAGCAGGTACTGCGAATTGAAACCGATCACCATGGGATCGCCGGCATAAGCGGTTTCGATCGAATCCTCGGATTCACCTGTCTCTGTATTCGATGAAGAAACTTTCAGTTCGTTCTTCTCCACGCGCATGCGGATAGCATTGGAACGCTCGTCGGCGAATTGAGCCACACGCTGGATAGCGGCGGAAAGCTCGTCACAATGGACAGTCACAAACTTGTTGTTCTCGCGCGGAAGAACCGCTTCATAGTTAGGAAATTGCCCGGTAAGCTGGCGAGAGGTCAACAGCCGGCCGCCAATGCGGAAGAAAAGGGTCGATTCGTCCTTGGCAAATTCCACAGTCTGGGTATCAGTGCTGTTCAGCAGGGTGCTCAGCTCAGCCATGGCCTTCTTAGGCACCAGGACCTTCAATTCCCCGCTCACAGGCAGCTTAGTGCCGCCGTGTTCGATATGCGCCAGCCTATGTCCATCTGTAGCGACCATGGTCAGCGATTCCGGCTTGAGTACCAGGAGAGCGCCGTTCAAGGTATAACGCGATTCCTCATTGGAAATTGAGAAGATGGTCCGGCCAATCAATTGGCGCAATACCTGCGCGGGAAGCTGGAGAGCTGATTCGGCAGGAAACAGGGGCAGTGCAGGAAAATTTGCCCGTGCCATGCCAACCATCTTGGTATTCGACCGTCCGCTGCGGATCTGCACCCAGTGGTTTTCCAGCAGCTTAATGCTGATGTCGCCATCGGCCAGCAGCTTCACATAGTCATAGAGTTTGCGCGCCGGTATGGTGCATGAACCTTCTTTTTTTACTTTTGCAGGACACGACGTACGCAGGCTTAGATCAAGATCTGTTGCAGTAATTGACAGCTTGTCCCCGGTTGCTTCAAACAAAAAGTTGGAAAGAATCGGGATGGTGGTTTTGCGTTCCACCACGCCCTGGGTTGCTGTGAGTTCCTTCAACAGGTCATTCTTGCTGACGCTAATTTCCATTGTAGTTCCCACCTCAGTGCCCACGGCGGAAGGCATAATCTGTGGCCCCCTGAATAAATTCTAAATGCTGTACGCAAAATGTCATTTCATGCAGGATACAGCAAATCCCGCTAAAAGCGGCTCTGCCGTCGCTACTTCGCGCTTTTGCTCTGCGGCTGCCATTCTAATCTTTTCATTTTGGTCTTTGGTGGAAAATTGCTGGCCCCGGATGTGGAGAACCTGTGGATTTTCTGCACCAAACTCACTGCAAGCGGCTGAAACTCGCTGATGTGGACGCGGGCCCGCGATGCCCGTTAGAGCAGCAGAGCCGATCCTTCGCCTTCGCATCTTGATCATGAAAGGGGGAAATGTGTGGTGCGCTCGGCTCAGGATAGCGGTATCGTTAGGGACAATTTATCCTAAACCTACAAAGGATAGATTGAACGCTGGCCTCTAGCTATTCAACGTCTCGGTCAATTTGTTCAGCAGCCGGTTCAAGTCCTTGTCTGCCTGCCGCTGTTCTTCAATCTTATCGATTGAATGCATCACCGTGGTGTGGTGTTTGCCGCCAAACTGCCGACCGATTTCCGGCAATGACGCTTCTGTCATTTGCTTGGCCAGATACATGGCAATCTGCCGCGGAAACACGATGGCGCGCGAATTGCTCTTGGCCTTGATCTCAATCACGCGCAGGCCAAACTGCTCTGCTACCGCTTTCTGAATGGCATCAATCGTTATCTTGCGCGCCTGCGAGTCAATGAAATTTTTCAATACCTGTTGCGCCGTGATCAGGCTGATTTCGGCGCCGGTCAGTGAGCAATAGGCAATCAAGCGGATCAGCGCACCTTCCAGTTCGCGTACGTTTGTCCGCACGTTGGAAGCTATGTACAACGCGAGGTCAGTTGAGAGAACTACGCGCTCTGATTCCGCTTTTTTCTGCAGGATCGCGACTTTGGTTTCCAGATCGGGTGGCTGAATGTCAGCAATCAGACCCCATTCAAAACGTGAGCGGAGGCGGTCTTCGATTTCCGGCAGTTCTTTGGGTGGACGATCGCTGGCAATCACAATCTGCTTCATCGACTCATGCAGTGCGTTGAATGTGTGGAAGAATTCTTCCTGCGTGCGCTCTTTCTGCGCAAGGAACTGAATGTCATCAATCAGCAGCACGTCCACGTTGCGGAACTTATCGCGGAAGCTGATCATTTTGTCGTAGCGCAGGGAATTAATCATCTCATTGGTGAATTTTTCGCTCGAGATATAGCAGATAGAGGCCTGCGGCTGCCGGCGCTTTACCTCATGACCAATAGCCTGCATCAGGTGCGTTTTGCCCATGCCCACGCCGCCATACAGGAACAGCGGATTGTAAGCCTTAGAAGGCCGTTCAGCTACGGCCTGTGACGCGGCATGCGCAAACTGATTGCCTGCACCAATGACAAATGCGCCAAACGTGTACTTTGGGCTAAGCTGCGCAGCGGAATCCCAGTCAAAGCGCTGCTGTTTCGATGACGACGACGCGGACGTTCCACTGGCTGAGACCGGAGCGAACCCGCCGTCTGCACGAACCGGAGGCACAGAGGGATCTTCTTCTGCGGTAACGAACTTTACGTCCTGGTACTCAGGCGCCAGCGTGTCCATGGCTTCCTGAATCAAGTCTCCGAATTTTTCTCCCAGCTGGCGAAAGTCCGGGTTCGGTACCCGGACAAAAATAATGTTGCCATTGATGTGGCTGAAGCGTGTGGGCTTGAGCCAGGTGTCATAGGAATGACGTGTAATCTTTTTTTCCAGCGCTCCGAGTATTCGGAGCCACGGATTCGCGGTTGCGGTAACGGTCGCAGCGGGTAATGACATTCTTGGGATGATTCCTATGTTTGCGAGCCGGCCAGGGCCCGTGGTTTTACTCGAAGAAACTTGATCTAACTCTGCAAGGGCGACGCAGAATTGCTGAACACTGCGTTGTGCAACAATTATTTTTTCGACTGGTGGGCATACTAGCACGAAGTTCACCCGCTGGAAATGCGTACGCGACACTTTTTTTTGCGACCCCGATTTTTTTCTAAAACGTCGCGCACACTTTCGTCCGGCTGCTACTTTGCAATTGCAGCAAGCGTGGTGCAACATTCGATTCTTTTGTCGCGTCTGCTAGTCGATAGCTCTGCTCCTGTCGCGTGCCACATGAGAAGTTGTCTGCCGAGAATTGGAATCGTGCAGCTTATTGCCAGAAGAGTCTCAAATCCGCGGACTGGCAAAAAATGCCACTCGGAACTCGGCTGAAAGGAATCTAACCAAGAGATAACTCGCCCATTCCTCAAAGTGGCACGAAAGGCCAGAATTCCTTTATACTTATCGTTTGCCCAGCGCAAACAATCCTGAGTAGGAGTTCCACAAGTCAATGCCCAAGCGCACTTTTCAACCTAACCGCCGCCGTCGTTCCAAGGTGCACGGTTTTCGCACGCGAATGAAAACAAAGAGCGGAAGGGCAGTCCTCTCCCGCCGCCGCGCTAAAGGACGCAAGCGCGTTTCCGTGAAGCCTGGCTTCCGGGAATAGTTTCATCCGCAATGCCCATTCTGCCTGCCAGACCAGCCGTGAAAGAAACTTCTAACAAAGTGTCGCAAGGCTTCCCTCGGGAAGCGCGATTACTGAAGCATGCTGACTTTCAGGTGGTGTACAAACAGGGCAGGAAGCATTTTTCAGGGAACATGACGGCTTTCTACCGCGAGAACCAAGGCAACGCGGGCCCGCGTGTAGGCTTTACTGTGGGCAAGGTCCTGGGCGGAGCAGTAGATCGTAATCGCATTCGCCGGCGCATGCGTTCAGCGGTGCGAAATCATCTGCGAGAATTGGCCCGGCCGCTCGATCTGGTGTTACACCCGCGCAAGAGCGTGCTGACTTTAGAGTTTTCCCAGCTGGATGCAGAGATTGTGCAAGTTTTTGCCGCTGTGCAGCGAGGGCGTGGAAGATGAAGAACCTGCCTGCGTTATGCCTGCGGTTTTATAAGGGCGCCATTTCTCCTTATCTCCCGGCAGCCTGCCGCTTCGTTCCCAGTTGTTCGGAATACGCGGCAGAAGCGGTTGCAAAGCACGGTTTCCTCTATGGATCGGCACTGGGCCTTTGGCGGATCTTGCGTTGCAATCCGTTCGCGCGTGGGGGATATGATCCTGTTCCAGGAAAAAAAGCTGCGAGGTCTGTTGCCACCGAGCGGCGTAACGCAGGGCAGAAGAGTTAGCAAGGGGCAAGAGCCGAAATCGATTTGAAGTGAAGCCTTAGGATTGATTAAAAAAGCGGCTAGGCCAGAGCGTGCCGAGCCGGGTGCATTAGGCGCACGAACAGATTATTGTTGAATAAGAGGTGCTCCGGCGGTTCGGAGCGCAGCGACAGGAAAAGACGACTCATTTGACTGAATATCGAAATCCCCAGAATGAACCCGGCTCAGACAAGCGCATGCTTCTGGCCCTGGTAGCAGTATTCGTAGTACTTGGCGTGATGCAGTACTTCATGCCCAAGCCCCAGACTCCGCCGGATAAAAGCCAGCCACAACAGCAGCAGTCGCAGCAGACGCCCAGCCCGGTGGCGGTGCCCACAAAATCTTCCACGCCGGTCCCGCCTAAGGCTCCCGCAGCTGCCTTAAAAGTTCCCGTGAAGACGGCGACCAGTGAGACGGAATCTATTTTAGAGACTCCCACCTATCGCATCACCTTTACGAACCGCGGCGCAAGTGTGAAGTCATGGCTGCTTACCGAAAAAGAAAAGCGCAAAGACGGTGCGGACAAATACAAATACACCGACGATAATGGCAAGCCCTTTGATCTGGTCAATTCCACGGTGGCCAGTCAGTTGGGAAATCCGCTTTCATTTTTTGCCTATGACAAAGACCTGGAAAAGAAGCTGAATGAGTCCCTTTATGTTGGGGGCGCGGCAAGTGGATCAACATCAGGCCAGCTAACCTATGAGTTTTCAGATGGCGACGTTACGGTGCGTAAGACGTTTCGCCCCGATAAAGACAATATCCTCGGCGTTGAAACTGAAGTTCTGCGCAACGGCGAACGAGTTGCAGCCTTCCCAAAGTGGGCCAGCGGTCTGGGTGACCAGATGGCGCCGGTTTCCTATACCAAGAGCAGGATTGACTACCAGCAGGGCTCAACTCTGGAACGCCGGGACCCGACATCCGGCGGAATCCTGAAAAGCAAGAAGTGGATTGTTGGCGGTGAGACTGTGCCCGGTCCTTTTGATTGGGCCGCGACAGCTGACCAGTATTTTGCCGTCGCTTTTCTGCCAGACAGCCCCAAAGATTCAACATTGGTAACGTTAAACTCTCAGGCGGAAGTCCCTAAGAACCCTGAAAAGCTCACCGAAGGTAACGACAAAGCCAATGTTGTTGGGCTGGCTTTTGGCAATACCGCTGGTCCCACTCGCGTTCGCGTGTTCGCCGGCGCCAAAGCAGTGGACCTGCTGGAAAGCATTCAGAGCCATCCTGGCGGCCCGGATCTGCGCGGCATCTATGATTTCGGCTTTTTCAGCTTTATCGCCAGACCGCTGTTTATGTGGCTGAAGTGGACTTACGAGCACTGGATTAATAACTGGGGCTGGGCCATCGCGTTTTTGACCCTGGTGATTACCATGGCGCTCCTGCCTCTGCGCATATCCAGCATGAAGTCATCGTTGCGGATGCAGAGAATCCAGCCGCAGATGAAGGCCATCCAGGAAAAATACAAGCGCTATAGCCTGACCGATCCTCGCCGCGCAGACATGCAGAAGGAGATGCAGGCGCTTTATAAAAAAGAAGGCGTCAACCCAGTGGGCGGGTGTTTCCCTTTGCTGTTGCAAATGCCGTTCCTATTTGCCTTTTACTCAATGCTGAACAACGCTATTGAGTTGCGACAAGCGAACTGGCTCTGGATACACGATCTATCCATGCCGGACCCGCTTCATTTGTTGCCGATCATTATCATCGTAGCCATGTTCGTGCAGCAAAAGAGCGCACCGCAAGGCGGAATGGACCCGGCGCAGCAGAAGATTATGGCGTTTATGGGGCCGCTGATGTTTGGAGCCTTTAGCTGGAGCATGCCTGCCGGACTGTCTATTTATCTGGCGCTCAGCACCCTGCTTGGCTGGGCGCAGCAGACATTTATCAATCGCTCAGAACTGGGCCAGCAGGTCAAAAAAACTATTGAAAAACGCAATGCACGCAAACGTTAAAGCGCTAAAGCTGTAAAATTCCCCGGGGAGTTTGAACGACAAATGCTGCAAGACAAAGTCGCAACCGCAAAAAAGATCGATGCATTCCTGAAGAACGTTATTTCTTCAGGCGCGTTCAAATTGAAATACCGCATCACGGTAAATCCTCCGGTAACGGACGCCGAGACGCCGGACATCCTTGTGGAATTCGCCGGCCCGGACAGCCAATTGCTGCTGGAACGCGGAGGAGAGGTCCTACGGGCCTTTGAAGTTCTGACGCATGAAACGCTCCATCTTCATGCAGAAGACCATGACAAAGTCAGCTTTGACTGCAAAGGCTACCGCGCCGCCCGCCAGCAGGAATTGAAGTTAGCCGCTCAGGTTGCAGCTGATCGCGTACTGCAGAGCGGATTACCTTATTCATTTGCGCCTATGTCATCGCGCGAGCGTCGCCTGATTCACCTGGCTTTTCGCGACCATGCCGCTCTCTCAACCCAGAGTGAAGGCGAAGGCGGACGCCGGTATGTGGTGCTCTATCCGAAAGATTACAAGCCTGCCCGGCCACGCCGATAGCACTCCTCATCTTTCAAATCACATCACAAGATCAAACCGCATTCAGCTATGATGTGCGAGAATCGCCTCACCCGTGACAGGCCGTTGACGGCATTGGAGCGGCTTGAAAACCCAGTGACAGGAAAATAAAGATCTTATGTCTACAACCGTGACCATGATCGGTGAAGTTCCAATCTTTGGATTGCTTGACGATGAAGAACGCGAAGCGCTGGCCCAGTTAATGGACTGCCGCGACTTCAAAGCTGGTGAAACTATTTTTCACTACGGCGACGCCGGCGGCGAAATCTTTATCCTGCGCTCTGGACGCGTTGAGCTTTTCATTGAAAATACGGAAGGGGAAAAGATCGTTCTCTCAGAAAATGAGACGGGCGACGTCATTGGTGAGCTTTCTTTTCTGGACGGTGGCGCACGGACAGGAACCGCAATGGCTAGTGAAGAAACGCAGATGCTGATCATGCATCGCGACCGGTTGCTGGAGTTCATCGACAAGCATCCGCATGCTGCCATGGATTTGCTCACAGCCGTGGGCCGCCGTTTACGCGCTACCGACGAACTTCTGCGGACACAGGTCTCCCGCAACCCGAATCTGGAAGAAGAGGAACGTCTGACTTTTGGTCAGCGCATCGCGGACAAAGTAGCTTCTTTTGGCGGCTCATGGACTTTTATCATTATCTTTGCCGTCATACTTGCCATTTGGGTGCATTCTTAATTCGACGGCCCTGCTCAGAGACCACTTTGATCCCTACCCGTATATTCTGTTGAATTTGTTCTTGTCGATGATTGCGTCCGTGCAAGCGCCAGTGATCATGATGTCGCAAAACAGACTGTCATCGAAAGACCGTTTGAAATCAGACTTGGATTTCGCGGTAAACCTAAAGGCCGAGTTGGAAGTGGCGCATCTCCATCGCAAAGTCGATCATATCTATGAGCGGATTGAAGATCATTTCGCCCGGCTGGAACGGAAAGGCAGCAATTAGCAACTGGCAAATAGCTTTTTCTGAAATCCCGAATCCGCGTTCTCTGCGGGTGAGGGATCGATACCGTGACAGGTGCTTTTTAGTGGATGCCAAAATCGGCTTCGCAGCAAGCCCTTTTAGCGATAGCGATCTCTCGCTACGCTCGAGATTTCAGAAGAGCTAATCGGTCCTGTATGAACCTCGACGACACTATCGTCGCAATTGCCACGCCGCCGGGTCGCGGTGGCATTGGAGTGCTTCGTCTGGCCGGCCCGGAAGCGCGCACGATTGCTTGCACCATGTTGCGGCTGAAGCATGAGATTGCTGCAGGCCGTGCCGTGTTTGGCGAAGTGATTGAGCCTGCCACCGGCGAACGGATCGATGAAGCGGTGGTCACGTTCTTCGCCAAGCCACACTCTTACACCTCTGACGATGTTGTAGAAATCTCTGCCCATGGAGCGCCCGTAGTTTTGCGGCATATTGTCGAACTGGCTACAAGCCGCGGCGCTCGCCTGGCCGAACCCGGCGAGTTCACCATGCGCGCCTTTCTGAATGGTCGCATCGATCTCACGCAGGCTGAAGCCGTCCGTGACCTGATTGAGTCGCAAACGCTGTATCAGGCCAAAGTCGCGGCACAACAACTGGAAGGATCGCTTTCACGCAGGTTGCAGCCGATCAAGCGCAAGCTGGTTGAGCTGGTCGCGGTGATGGAAGCCGGCATCGACTTTGCAGAAGACGATGTCTCGGTGCTGCCAGCTGCCGAGATTTTGTCCCGGCTTGAAGAAGTGCAGGTTCCGCTTGAACAGCTGCGCGCATCGTTTGCTTACGGCAAAATCGTGCATGAAGGCCTGACACTCGCCATCGTCGGGCGGCCAAACGTTGGCAAGTCAAGCCTGTTCAATCGGCTGGTGGAGCGCGAACGCGCGATCGTGACCGCCACGCCGGGGACCACACGCGATTTAGTCACGGAAACCGTTGCGCTCGGCGGTATTCCCATCAAGCTGGTCGATACCGCCGGCATTCGCCACTCCACGGACGAAGCGGAGAGCATCGGCATCCGAAAATCCTATGAAGCCCTGAGCGAAGCCGACCTGGTGTTGGTGGTACTCGACAGCACACAGGAACTTTCTGCGGAAGACCGCGAGCTGCTGGCGGTGAGCGCGCAGCGGCGGTCGCTGGCTGTGGCCAACAAATCTGATCTTGCTCCTGATGGCCAGCCGAACGTCGCTGAGATGAAGGTATTCTGCACGTCGGCCATAACCGGCGCGGGAATTGACGCTCTGCGTGCAGCGATTCTGGAAGAAGTTGCCGGCCACTCTGTGCGCGGTGAACAGGAAACGGGCTTTCTCACCAACATCCGCCATCAGCGGCTGGTAGAAGAGTCGCTCGGCTGCATTGAGGCCGCCTGCCAGGCGGGGAAGCGCAATATCCCGCATGAGATGATCATGCTTGACCTTTACGGAGCGCTGCGTCCGCTGGATGCGATCACTGGCGAGACCACGACCGATGACATCCTGAATCTGATCTTCAGTAGTTTTTGTATTGGGAAGTGATGCTTACTCGTACGCCAGGGCCTCAATAGGATCTTGCCGCGCTGCTACTATTCCGGGGTAAAGAGCCCCGAGCATAGCAGCACCCATCGCGATTGCGCCTGCGATGGGCCACCATTCTGGAACAATTGCCTGTGGCAAGGATGCTGGTACGAACTTGGCTAAAAGCCATCGGCTCAGGAAACTGAATAAAATTCCCAGAGCGCTTCCTCCTAGGCCAAGACAAAATGCTTCCATCAGGATGATCCTGATGATCAACAGCTTCGATGCACCGAGGGACTTCAAAATTCCTATTTCGCGGGTTCGCTGCTGCACGGCCATATACATGGAGAGTGATGCTACGGCTGCGCCTATCAAGACGGCAACACCAATAATTACGTTCAGCAGGGGACGCAGAAAAGGTACGTTATCCACGTTCGTCAACGATACAAGCTCGGCCACGGAATAGATGTTGTAGTCAGGAAGCAGGTTCTTAATGGACTCAATGACGGCGGACGTGTTCGCCGGGTCGTCGAGTTTGAGGTAAATCTGGGCAACTTTGCCGCCGCTTCCATCAAGATTTTGCAAAGTGGATAAAGGCAGGAAAATGTGGGCGAGTTTGCCCGGTTCCACAACACCAGCCACCTTCCACTCACGGTTCAGCAGGTTAACCTTACTCCCCGCATGCACGTGCGCCTGTTGAGCATAGTACGTGTCAAACAAAATATCGTCGGGCTTTTCAAAAGAGTGGCCTTCTCTAAAGATGAACTTACCGCTCATCCGCTCAAACGCCGCCGGATCTATCCCCGAAACTGTTGTCCAGCCGGAAACCAGGTGGCTGGCCACTCCTGTTCCGAACTTTACATGCGGCAGTTCTTCCAATTTTTGGATGAGCTTGATCGGCAAGTTGGAGAGACCGACAGTTCCAACGCGAGAATCAGGGGACCGGACAATGATATCGGCGCCGATGCCACGGGTACGCTGGGAGGAGTCCTCGACGAAACCGTGGCTTAGACCGACGAGCGTCAACATCAGCGTGACAGGGATGGCTATCAGCAGAACGCTCAGAAATGTGCGGACAGGGCGCTGACTCAAGTTTGCAAGAATTAGCTTGCTAATCACATTACCGAGGATAGCAAAGCAGGAAACTATAACGTCGTTGCACTAACGCTCAGAATCCCCTGAATCTCTGCCGGATCGTCTCGTCCTTTTTGGAATGTAACTCCCGGCAGCTTGGCGTAAGTATTGGCCAGGCGGATTTCCTTTACTTCAAAAAAGCGTGTGCCATCGCGTCCGATACGCTCGTCATACGTCACGCCGGTGAGATAGTAAGGATGTCCACGCCACAGCAGAAGAGTTACCTGCTGCAATTTCAGGGCTGCAATCACAGGATCGACGCTTACGGGAGGCCCAGGCTCGAAGTGGATTTCCAGACGAACGTGACGGCCATCATCCAAGACAAAGTCACGGTTCACCATCAGCTTTAGCGCGTCGATGGTTGGCAAATCGTCCACGCACAACTCGCCGCCATTCAGGCGCATGACCCAGAAGCTCTGATCCAAAGGAGTGTTCTGCCGCTGCAGCATAGTTTCAAGGCCCGCTGCCATGGCCCAGTTCTCACAGCTTTGCTTGGCTGTGTTTAGCTTTGTGTCAGCGGCAAGATCAGCGGTCTGATCCGGCTTAAGGTAGTACTGCTGCCCTTGTTTCTGGTCGGCGGCTTGCAGTGACACAGCGATAAGCAGGAAAAAGACCGCGAAATGTGACCTGCCGCGCATGGGTAACTGCAAGTGTAAGCCGGTTTGGCCGCTTTTGATCGCAAGGATTTGGCGCGTGTTCTTACTTTGCCAATGCGGCCATGGCTTTACGGAAGAGCGAATCGAAACTCTGTCCAGAAACGTCGCCCATCTGCGCGAGCGCCCGCTCCGCCATGGGACGCTGATAGCCCAGGTTGACCAGCGCTGAGATCACGTCTTCTTCCACCGGCGAAGCCGCAGTAACGGTATCAGGCGGGACGCCAAAGGCATCCAGCTTGTCGCGCAGTTCCAGCACCATGCGTTCAGCGGTCTTTTTGCCGATGCCGGGAATGCGCGTGAGGGAAGCCACGTTGTTGCCCTTGATGGCGGCTATCATGGCGTCCACGGGCATGCCGCTCAGGATGGTGATGGCCAGCTTAGGGCCGATTCCACTCACGCTGAGCAGCTTCTCAAATAATTGCTTTTCCCCCGCGCGCAGGAATCCGAAGAGCGCCAGCATGTCTTCCCGTACATGCGTATGAATAAAAAATGATACTTCGACACCCAATGCCGGCAATTCGGAGAAAGTCGGGACGCTTATCGTCACGTCATAGCCGACGCCACCGGCTTCGACAATCACCTGGTTCGGGTGCTTCGAGATAAGCTTGCCCCTTAAATGCGCAATCATTTCTTTTTGTCGCTGCGCTCCAACCCGCTCCGCTTCTTCGTTGTTGAGTAAATTACTCCGCGCCTGTGGCAGCGCGCTCGGCACGCGAGTCGGCCTCGCGCGATAACAAACGGCGAAATCCTGCGTTGACCATCACCGTAGCCGCCAAAAGCCAACATTTAACTCCTGCGCTTATAAAAAATGTTGAACTGGAATCCCGGATTCGGCGGAAACAACGTGGCAACTTTTTTCAGGCGTTCTGCTAGTGCTGATGGCGCCAACAGCGGATAATCACGCTCGCGCAGCTCGTAATAATCCACGTCCAGGCAGAGCGAGAGCAGGTAAATGGCGATTGAATCGCAAAAGGCGGCAGCCAGATAGTCTGACTTGGCTTTTTCATCAACGCGGCCGGAACTGCTGGTTTGGGCCATCTTACGAAATTCATGCGCGTCAAGACTGGTTTCACCGCGGACATTGCTCTGCGCCTGTGACCACACCAATTCCGCAAACTCCGGTGACATGCCCGCCTTATCCACGAACGCGTGACCTACATTGATGTAAAACTCAAACGCAATGGCGAAGCGCTCATCCAGCAGGCGGGTGGAGATAAAGACGCACTGCGAATTGCCGGAATCGATATTGCGATGGCAGATGGCCCCTTCTGGCGGTGCGCCATCAAAGCGCTCTGCCACAAGAGTCTTGTCACCATCGCTAATGGTGATGGGCACAAAGTAGAAAGCCTTGCGCTCCAGCGCCGCGGCAATTGGGCGCGGCACGGCGCCGATAATCCGCTCCAGATCGTCGGAAGGTAGCATGACCTCGCCCGAAGTGGTATAGCAGATACCATTGGGCGCCTGATTGACTCGCGCGTCGCGAATAATCTCCTGCGCGGTGCGGAGTTGCGCATTGACTGCCTGACTCACGTTATTATTCTAACGTACAGTCGATTTACCGGAAGCTGTGTGTCCTTATATGAAGAGATTCTTTTTGAGTGCCGGGATCGGTCTCGTCACGGGCGTGATTACGTTCTTTCTGTCCGTGGCATTCCTGTGCTTTGTCCTGCTGGCGCTCAGGGCAGCAAGCCACACCACTCCGGACATGACGCTGGCTTATAAGGCCGCCGTGCCCGTGGCGATTCTTGGGGCAATTTGCGGTTTTACCATCTCTCTGATCCGCGTGGGCCGGCCGCGGACAACTCGCTAGCCACTCAACAAATCTTCATTCACAAGTGTTTGACCGCGTCCTGCGATGCGTTTAAACTTCTCTGCCCACCACTCTGGCCCATATCAAGGAGAAATAATGCCAATCATCAAGCGCCTTAACTCGTTTATCGCGGTACTCTCGCTGGCCATCGCGTTGAATTGCAGCGCCCAGGAGAAAGTTGATCTGGATGCGATCAGCAAAATCCGCTACGAAGGTTTTCATAACTCCAAGATCATGGAGATAGCCAGCGGATTAATGGACCAGATAGGCGCGCGCCTGACTGGATCTCCCAATATGCGTAAGGCGAACGATTGGACCCGCGACAAGCTGAAGGAGTTCGGCTTGGTTAATTCACATTTAGAGCCGTGGGAACCTTTTGGACGCGGCTGGGCCAATGAATTTGTGAATGTACGCATGGTATCGCCGGATATGGCGCCGTTGATCGCGTATGCCAAAGCGTGGACGCCGGGCACGGATGGCACGGTCCGCGGCAGCGTAATTCGAGTGAATATCCGCGGGCCGCAGGACATAGCGAAATACAAGGGCAAGCTGGCGGGCAAAGTCGTGCTTTACGGCGATGATCCCGAGGTAAAGCCTTCAGTAGAGCCTCTTTCAGAGCGCTTGAATGGAAAGTCGCTGGCCGATATTGAGAACTATCAGATTCCAAGTGAGCGGAATGAGGCCCGTTTTCGCGAGTTTGCCCAGCGCGCGCGCCTGCAACGGCAGATCAATAAATTTTTCGACGAAGAAAAACCGTTGGCCGTGATCGACCACAGCCGGGGTGCGCTTGGCGGCGGGACAGTGTTCGTCCAGCAGGGCGGCTCATACAAAGTAGGGCAGACAGTCGGTACGCCCCAAATCACGCTGGCCACCGAGCACTGGACGCGCATTGCGCGCATCCTGGCAGCTAAAAAAGACGTGGAACTTGAGCTAAACGTGAAGAACGACTTCTATGACGGACCGGAGGCGATGACCCAGAATGACACCATCGCGGAAATTCCGGGTACCGACAAAAAAGACGAAGTCGTGATGCTGGGCGCGCATCTTGATTCCTGGCACGCCGGCACCGGCGCCACGGACAACGGCGCTGGCAGCATTGTGATGATGGAGGCTGTACGCATTCTGAAAGCGCTTGACCTCAAGCCTCGCCGCACGATTCGCATTGGACTGTGGAGCGGTGAAGAGGAAGGCCTGCTTGGCTCAGAGTGGTATGTAGAGCATCACTTCGGTTCGCGGCCTGAGTCAAAAGATCCTGATCGCAAGGGCGATCCTTCTGTTCGCCGCCGTGAGAACGGTCCCATGTCCATCAAGCCGGAGCAGGCAAAGGTTTCTGTCTATTTCAATATAGACAACGGATCGGGCAAGATTCGCGGCGTCTTTTTGCAGGAAAACGAGGCGGTGGAACCGATCTTTGAAGCCTGGATAAAGCCGTTCCACGATCTGGGCATGGACACCTTGACCATGCGCAACACCGGCGGCACTGATCACCTCTCATTCGACGCAGTCGGCATTCCGGGATTCCAGTTCATACAAGACCCGCTGGAGTACGACACGCGTACGCACCACTCCAACATGGACGTATACGATCGCCTGCAACCAGAAGATCTGAAGCAGATGGCGGTGATTGTTGCGTCATTTGTTTACATGGCAGCGCAGCGTGACCAGATGTTCCCGCGCAAGCCCATTGAGAAAGAGTTGCCGCCAACTCCTCCGGCGGAAGACGAGGAAAATGCTGCTCCGGCCTCGCCGGTAACCAATCCTGCGGTGGCGGATCGTCCGCAACAGCCAAAGCCGGCGGAGCAAAGGCCAGACCAGCGTCCTAAAGCTCAGCCGAGTCCGACTCCGAAGCCGTAACGCCCGAGTCATAATGCGGTCGCCTGACGACGGCGCACCTGGTGTCGGTAGTGACACTTTGCAGCGTCGAACAAAATCCTGACGTAGAGACGTAGCATTGCTACGTCTCTGCCGCCTGGACTCCTCTATCAGCTTGAGGCTCCGCCAGTCTGTGGCCCTCTGCCGAACTCTGGGACAAAGTGGTGAATGAGGCGTATTTCGATCCCCTTTTGAGATCGATTTTGAATGTTGGCTCTGGCCCAAGTCCTTCCCTTTCAACTCGGACATTGCAAAATAACGCCACGATTCGGGTATCCCCTGCCCCTCCCTCGGTTTCACCCAATTCCACCCAAGGGCACCCAACGTCACCCAAGAATCGGCTGAGGGCCGCAAATACTACCCCATGCGCCATCCTGACCCGAACGCACCGCAACCTTAGCCGCTGCGGACACATTGCTCGAGGGGCGAAGGATCGGCTCCGCTGCTCTTCAGGTCTTAAAAGGCACTGACCTCCACAAGCTTTGGCATAGAAGCTGGAAGCCAGCAGCTAGAAGTTAAATTGTCAAGGAGCATTTCTTTCATCCGCCTGGGCGGTTTCAGTCGCCATTTTTGGCGATTTCAGCGATTCTTGGTAATCCAGAACTTACCTTCTAGCTAACAGTTCATCCCTCCCTACCCCCTCCCCGGGTATCCCACTGTATCCCAGTTTGGCGTAGGTTTAACCCAGCTCGGGCCAGAAACCTCAACTCCCGGTCGGCCCGGTCATAAGTGAAGATTTTTGCCACTTTATTAACAACCATGGGACATCTTAACGCACTCTGCTTTTGCGAATCAATAGCGAAATAGGACATTGTTCTTTTTCGCGTACGCAAGCGTCCCGGCCCGATCCCATCGATATCACGTGGACGATTCCCCGGCTATCAGATTGCGCCGCATTTGCAAAGAACTGGGATGGTAATGGTATCTTCCGCCCCGGGAAACCGTACGGAGATGCTTTTCGGGACTGAACGCGGTTGTTGCTGCCCTCGATCAGGGCCGGAGGCCCGTTAAGAATTTAGCCCACCCTGAAGGCGAGCGCATGCGAGCCGAGAAGGGTGGGTTAGGGTAAGAAAAGATTGAGCCCTGGAGGGGCGGCACAAATCACCTCCGCAAATTAGTTGCAATCCGTCATTGCAACAGTCGTATAGCGGGGCAGACTATGCACATTTCTGCTTGCTTCGATAAGCCACGAAGTTCCACAAAAGCTTTCGATCAGCAAGCCGGGTTGCCCTCCTCAGCCGTTTTGCAGGGCATGTTCTGGACATTTCTTGCGAAAGGGTTCGTACATCCTGATAGCGAAACGTTGTTAGAACGACGTACAATTAGCCATCTCGACCAATGGCAACGCAAGCTCAAATTGAAATCCTTAGATCAGGAGTGAAGGTCTGGAATCGCTGGAGGAAGGAAAATCCTCAGATTGAAATCAATCTGAAACTGGCTGACCTCCAAGATGTTGATCTGGCATTTGCGCAATTCGCAGGACTCGACATATTGGCAACTTTCGCGATTGGAAAACCCACGATTCTTACAAACAGGCCTTTAATCGCCTTCTCCGGGATTTGAAGGCGGAAAACATAGCTCACTCTGCTTCGCAAAGCAACTAATCCTACCGCGAGTCGGGTAATTGCACCCGCCTCACGGCGATGTTCCTCTTTCAACATCGCTATCTGGTTACGGATCGGCCATTTCCTCATTTTCTTTTTCCTCCAAACACGCGAGAACTTGATCTAACGTGGTCGACTTCCTCTCCAAGCATAATCCCCGCGCAGGGTCAGCTTTGTACCTTTGGCAACTCGCATCTGTATCAAATAAGAAAAAATAAATATTCCCGTTTTGGAATTCAGAAACCGTGGTAAATATTCCTACACACTAGGCTTTCCAAATAGTAGGAAAAACGCGTAGAAGCTACGGAAATCTAAGTCCATTGTTTCGGATTGCATCTCGCGTTGATGGATAAAGCGCCCAGGTTTTTCATTTTTAGAAAGTTGAACGCGGGTTAGAAAGATGTCAGGTAAGGATCAATCCCTCGGCTGGCCGGTTCGAATTGGGGATGAGGAAGAACTGGTACGCGAATTTCGTTCGGGCAGCGCGCAGGCGCTGGGAGCAATCTACGAGCGCTACTGTCGTCTCGTGTTTGCCACCGCCTGGCGGGTGCTGCGTGATGTCGGCGAAGCCGAGGACCTGACCCAGTCTGTGTTCTTTGAGATCTCTCGCAAAGCGTCTCATTTTGATCCCGCCAAAGGCCCTCTGAACAAGTGGATTCTCACTCTCGCCTATCATCGAAGCCTCAACCGCAAGAACTATCTGATGACCCGCCAGTTCTATAAAGGGCACTTGGATCTGATCGGCGAGAATGGGGAAGAGCTATGGAGCGCAAGCTTTATGCCGCCGACGCAAGAGGCCGCGCGCCTGGTGAATGAGTGCCTCGGGCTGCTCGACCCTCGACAGCGCCAGGTCCTGGAATTGGTCTTTTTTAAGGAACTCACGTTCAAGGAAATTGCCGAACAAACGCAACAGACCTTCGGCAACGTGCGCAATCAGTATTACCGTGGCCTGAAGCGACTGCGCGCTCATTTGACCGGCTCTTCCCGGGAAGACCAGCGCCGGAGTTCCCAGAGCCAGGGCTCCCGGATCGCGCCGGTTTGCGCGATTGGGACAGGAGAGCGCGCCGCCTTTGCGGACCCCATCCGTTCCGCGTTCTTTGCGGAAAGAATGGACAGGCAATCTGGAGTGGAGGTGCCAGACGCTCGCGGCCTTTGAAAAAGTGGGAGCTGTTTACTTTGAGATTGTGCCCGGTGGGGTGGCACGTATTGGAGATCTCAAGATGTCATCCTGAATCGCTTTGCAAAAATTCAAGCCTTACCACGGATAACACTGATTTGCACGGATCAAAAAAGTTCGGTAGTGGGTCAGTTTGAATTTTCACAGCTTTGTAGTTCGACAAAAATTCTATCTCTCTGTCGTCCTGAGTGACCCTAAGGGAGCTTGCGACCGAGGGGGAGTCGAAGGATCCCGAGAAGGTGTCCTTTGCCATGCCGCAACAAGGAGTTCTACCCATGATCTGCTTGGATTTTTTATTCCGGTGAGGGAACAGCTTAGAGCAAAATGCATGGGTAGAATTCCCTGAAGCGACACGGGCAGAAGATGCATCCTCGCGGTGCTTCGACTTGCGCTTATTCCGGCTTCGCCGGGACTCGCGCGGCGCTCAGCATGACAAACCTGAAATGGTTTCGTCAAAATCAAATGCTAAAGTGTGGAAATTCAAACTAACCCACTACCAAAAGTTCAATAGAACCATTTTGAATTTGTAGGTTTTGGGTTTTTGGGCAAAGCCATCCTGACCTGAACTTGAAAGCGTTTGACAACAGAGTAACCAGCACCTGTTGTCAAACGCTTGGAATAATCAGGCTAGGGCCCTGACGCGCACATTTTGGCGCGGCGTGGTGGAGGCTAGGGCGTGAGGTTACTGTTCGAATCGTGCGCGATGGTTGAAGCGCCGCTGTTCCCATTCAACGTTCCCATGCGGCCTGACACGTACGATCCCCAGGATGCGGAAAGACCGAACTGACCATTGGGCACGTTGGTCGTGTTGGGCTGGTCTTCGTTCTTGGTGCCGCTTGGATTTCCCAGATGCAGCGTAGAGTTTTCATTGACGGAAATGCCATTTTTGGCATTGCCTTCAATGACATTGGTCGCAATCTCGGCATACGAGGCGCTTTCAATGTTGATGCCGTTATTCCCGTTGTAGCTGATTGTGTTGGTGTAAACCCTGGCGGAAGCGCCGCGCTGGATGCGAATGCCGTAGCCTCCATTGTTCTGAATCACGCACGGTCCGGTATCGCCTTGCGATGCGCCCACGCCGTCAGTGAATCCCACGCGGACATAGGAGTTTTCATTGATCACGATTCCGTTCCCCGGGTTGTTCTGAATGGTCGAATTCACCACGTACCCATCCGTGCTCCCGCGCTGGAAGTGGATTCCATGGCGTCCTGTGTTCTGGACCACCACCGTGTCAATGGCGATGACGCTTCCCGTATTGATCGAAAGCCCGTCATTCCCGCCAGTGATCGTCAGGCCGCGAATCGTGAACCCTGACACGCCCGTCAGCTCAACGACATTCAACGTGGGGTCCGGGCCGGAAATGGTTGCCGTTCCCTGGCCGTCGAGCGTTACTCCGGCGTAGTGTCCTGTGCGGTCGCTGATCAGCACGTTCTCATTGCACGTGCCCGTGATGATGATCGTGTCGCCGCGATGCACGGACTGCAGCGTCGCGGTGATGGTGTCTCCCTGGTCGCAATTGACTTGTTTCGTCGCCTGAGCGGATACCTTCGGAACGTTTATTGCAACTGCCAATACCAGTACAGCCAAGATACAAAAACAACTGCGTTTCTGAGGGATGGAACGCATGTGATTTCTCCTTTTCTGGTGGAATAAGTTTCAAAACGTACAGTCAAACAACACTTCTCCTTGGCCCCGCGCGCAGGGGTTGCCTATAGACGATCCAACGCCTGCACCTCATTTCTGAGGCGCATGAACCGCACTAATCTGTGACAAACAAAACTGCGGACAGGTGGGTACCTGGGTGCTTCTGAGTGCGACTGGCCGGGTATCTCTTAAGTATCTTGCGGGGTAGAACCCGCCTTACTCAGGAGTGGGCCAGTCTGCGGTGTTTCCTTTGCTGCTGTTGCTCATATATACAGACGCAGCAGACGAAATGTTTCACCGACTCTCTTTTTTTCGGCTTGCTTCCAGAAAATCTGGAGAACCTTGAGCTTCGCCAAAGCAGGGCCCCCGCGCCGCGCTGCTTTTGCGCGGAGCGGGGTGGGAATAGCAGCTTCCGTGTTCCCGCTGAACTGCGAATCAGCGCAATCTGCGGCTCATTTGTTTTTCTCCGTGCCTCAGTGCCTCCGTGGTGAGTATTTCTTCTGAGCAGTTCCGATGACGGGATGAGCTTTTCCGTGATCTCCGATGAGTGCAGATTTGGCATTTATTCTAGTCCGATAGCGACGGGTCCGATGGTTGTCCATCTGCCCGCGTTACCGCGCGTCGCGCGCTCTCGGCGATTTCCTCATTTTCCTTTTTCCTTCAAACACGCGATACTTGATCTAACGTGGTCGACTTCCTCTCACAAGCTCAATCCCCAGCAGCGCGAAGCGGTGGAAGCCGTGGACGGGCCACTGCTTATTCTGGCTGGCGCGGGCAGCGGCAAGACGCGTGTGATTACCTATCGCATCGTGCATCTGATTGAGAATAAAGGCGTTGAGCCGGATTCGATCCTGGCGGTCACTTTCACGAATAAAGCGTCAGCGGAAATGGCGGAGCGCGTTGGCAGCATGCTGGGCGGACGGACGCTGCGCAAGCCGCTGATCGCAACTTTCCATTCTTTCTGTGTGCGGGTACTGCGGCGCGATATCGAAGAATTGAGGATTGGCGGAGCAGAAGGAAAGCCCGGCGGCGCGGGATACAAAAAAGATTTCGCCATCTATGACGAATCCGACCAGCAGGCGGTGGTCAAGGGCGTGATGCGCCGGCTGAGTCTGGATGACAAGCAGCTCAAGCCGAGCGCTGTGCTCTCACGGATCTCATGGGCCAAGAACCACATGCTCGACCCGCAAGAGCTGTATCTGCAATCGGCCGACCCGATTACTGAAAAGATCGCGCATATTTTTGAGGAGTATCGCAAGGAGCTGCGCAAATCCAACGCGCTGGACTTTGACGATCTGCTGCTGGAGACGGTGCGGCTGCTGAAGTCGTCGGCTGCGGTACGTGAGCGCTACCAGCGCCGTTACCAATACATGCTGATCGACGAATACCAGGACACGAACCGTCCGCAGTATGAGTTGATCAAGCTGCTGGCCGGCCCGCGGCACAATGTCTGCGTGGTGGGCGATGAAGATCAGTCGATTTATTCATGGCGCGGCGCGGACATCCGCAACATCCTGGAATTTGAAAAAGATTTTCCTGAAGCGCGCATTATCCGGCTGGAGCAGAATTACCGCTCCACGCAGGCCATTTTGGAAGCCGCGTCGGCGGTGGTGTCCAACAATCTGAAGCGCAAAGGCAAGACGCTTTGGACGGCGCGCCAGGGCGGCAACAGGATTGGCTACTACGAAGCGCCCGATGGCGAAAACGAATCGCTCTTTGCCGCCGACTACATTTCCCGCTACCTGAAGAAAATGAAAGAAGAAGGCGCGGAAGACGTGCGCGTGGCCGTGCTCTACCGGCTGAATTCGCAGTCGCGGCTGATTGAAGAAGCCATGCGGCGCTACCAGCTTCCTTATCAGGTTGTCGGCGGCTTTTCTTTCTATGAGCGCGCGGAAATCAAGGACATGATCAGCTACCTGAAGCTGATCAACAATCCGCAGGACTCGATCGCGCTGCTTCGCGTAATCAATACGCCGACGCGCGGGATCGGCAAATCGACGATAGAAACGCTGGAGCGGCTTTCTCTGGAGACAGGAATGTCGCTGTGGTCGGCCATCAGCGAGGCTATCGACCGCAGACTGCTGCCGCAGCGTGCCTGTGCGGCATTGAAGATCTTTAAAGACCTGATTGAAGATGCTCGTGCCATGCTGCTGGGGACGTTTGCGGAGCGTGTGGCGAAGACAGCGGCTGCTTCTGACGAGACTCGTGTAGCACAGCCGCCCTCGGCTGTGAGTGAAGACTCCGATGCGGATGTGTCATTCGAACCGGCACAACTGGGAGAGAACATCAGCTTTGATTTTGGCGCGAATGATGAGCCGGAAGAGGAAGAGATCGCAGCAGGCGATGCTGAAGAGCGCATGGCCGAGAGCGGTGAGAACGCAGAGGCAGTCGAAGGCTTTCGCACACCTGGCGGTCCAGCTTCCATTCCTGAGATTCTAAAATTTCTGATTGATCGAACAGGATACATCAAGCAACTTGGAAGAAGAGGCTACACCGGATTCGCTGGCGCGCATCGACAATCTGCGCGAATTGGTGAATGCCGCCATGGATTCACGCGATCGTGGCGAGACGCTGGCGGAATTTCTGGACCACGCAGCGTTGGTGAGTGACGTTGACACATACGATCCGCGCGGCACGGTCACGCTGATGACGTTGCATTCGGCCAAGGGGCTGGAGTTTGGACTGGTGTTTCTGGTCGGCATGGAAGAAGGATTGTTCCCGCATTCACGGGCTTTCAATGATCCTGACCAGATGGAAGAAGAGCGCAGGCTTTGCTACGTAGGCATGACGCGTGCCATGGACCATCTGGTGCTCAGCAATGCGCGTTATCGCCGTCGCTACGGCACGGACATGCCGGACGCCACGGTGCCGTCAAGATTTCTTGAGGAAGTGCCTCCACAGCTGCTGGAAGAGCTTGGTACGTCGCGAGCTCGACCAGCCGCGAGCTACCAGAGCTCTGATTACGGCGAGCGCCATTACAGCTATGAAGACGAAGACCAGAGCGTGACGTCGTACGGATCCAAACCCCGGGGCCCCCGGACCGCGCCGCCTTTGCGCGGGTCAGGGTCGAACGGCGGCTATACTGGTCCAAAGTACAATTCCATTGACAACATTGCAGACTTCTTTGCTTCGCGGGGCAAGAAGTTCAGCCGGCCGCAGGTTCCAGTAGAGAAGGCGGCAGGCGGTAGCTCTTTTCGTCCCGGACAGCGCGTGAAACATCCGAAATATGGCGAGGGAGTGGTGTATCGGCGTGAAGGTGAGGGAGAAAACGCCAAGATTACGGTACAATTTCCACGATTCGGATTAAAAAAATTAGTTGAGAAGTACGCTCATCTGGAAAGAGCGTAAAGATTTTTCGCAGTATACGGCGTTGCACAAAAGAGCAAATCTCACCACGGATGAACACGGATGACACGGATTTACAAACTTAAAAATGCTCCTAATTGAACTTTTTTGATCCGTGTAAATCAGTGTTATCAGTGGTAAGGGTTGGGTTCTTTTGCAAAGCTGCAGTATATCTTTAAACTAGGACAGGTACATGGCAAATACGAAGGCACTGAGCAAGGAAGAACGCAAGAAATCAAAGCGCACGGCGCGCAAGAAGCAGGCGCCCAAGAAGCCCCGCGAATACGCGCGCGGCTCCAAGAAGCCCAAGATGAAGAAGATGGCTCGCGGCACAGCCAAGCGCTAAGCATGGATGCCGGCGTAGAGGCGCCCTTGTGCGCTTCTACGCCGCATCGCTGTTGTTCCCAGGACCATCACTTGCGTCTCTCGTTCTTAAGGAGGCCTTTCTGGCCAGCCAACTCTTCGCCAAGAAGTCCATTGACAAGCTGATTTCTGACTCGGAAAGGCCGGGGCATCGTCTGCCGAAGTCGCTGGGACCGTGGTCGCTGACGGCGCTTGGTATCGGCGCGATTATCGGTTCGGGAATTTTTGTGCTCACCGGCACAGCCGCGGCTGGAGAATTTTCCACGCCCTCCCTGCTGCATGCCCAGGTGCTTGACGTCTTCCAGAATTTATTTCAGCACGGGAACCTTTCCGGTGTGCTTCTGCATGGACGGCCGCCTGCCGGCCCGGCAATCGCGATCTCATTTCTTCTTGTGGCAATTGCGTGCAGTTTCGCTGGATTGTGCTATGCCGAACTTGCCTCGATGATCCCGATTGCTGGAAGCGCGTATACGTATTCTTACGCGACTTTGGGTGAATTGATCGCATGGATCATTGGCTGGGACCTGATTTTGGAATATGCGGTGAGCAATGTGGCTGTGGCAGTCGGTTTCGGCGGATATTTGAAAGCGCAGCTGACTTCCTTTGGACTCCACATTCCAGATAACTGGTCTTCGCCGGTCTGGACGGGTGGCCATTGGTCAGGCGCTTACTTTAACGTTCCGGCGTTTCTCATTGTTTTCATTTTGACCGTGCTTCTGGTGTGGGGCATTCGCGAATCGGCGGGGGCCAACAACATTATGGTGCTGGTAAAGATTGGCGCCATCATTACGTTCCTGGTGGTTGGCGGAATGCTGGTGAACCGCGCGAACTGGCATCCATTTGCACCCTCTGGATTTGCGGGAGTGATTTCCGGCGGAGCGATCATTTTCTTTACGTATATCGGTTTCGATTCCGTATCAACCGCAGCCGAAGAGGCAAAAAATCCGCAGAAAGATATTCCTTTCGGAATCATCGCATCGCTGGTAATTTGCACGGTCCTTTATATCGGCGTGGCGCTGGTGCTGCTGGGAATGCAGAAATACAGCATCTTCGCCACCAACGCCGATGCTGCTTCCGCGCCCGTGGCATACGCACTGCAGCAAATGGGGACAAGCCGCTTCTTTCAGGCCGTAATTGTGATTGGCGCTCTGACAGGAATGATTTCCTCTCTGCTGGTGTTTCAATATGGCCAGACCAGAATCTGGTTTGCCATGTCACGCGACGGCTTGCTCCCAAGACTGTTCTCAGACCTTTGCCGGTTTGAAACTCCGCATTGGTCAACCTGGATTGCCGGCGCTGCGGTAGGGATACCTGCCGGGCTGGTGGACATTGGCGAAGCGGCCGATCTTTCAAATATTGGAACGCTTTTCGCTTTTGTACTCGTTTCATTGGGGGTACTTTTCCTTCGCAAAGCGCAACCAGACCGCCCACGAGGATTCAAAGTTCCCTGGGTGCCAATCTTTCCGATTATTTCAGTCGTGCTGTGCGTCTCATTGATGGCGGGTCTTCTCGTGATTACCTGGCTCCGTTTCTTCGGTTGGCTGGCTATTGGCATGGTGATTTACTGGCTTTACAGCCGCCGCCACAGCGAGTTTGCGCCAGCTAACATTTCCGCCGGCAAAGGGTGATGCCTTCTAAATCGTTCATTCAGTCGTTGCCGAAAGCGGAGCTACATCTGCACCTGGAAGGCAGCGTCGATCCTGCAACGCTGGTGGAGCTGAGCCGCCGTTACAACACTCCATTGCCGACTGAAAACAATCGCTATGACGTTGCGGGCAGCGGCGATGTGCTTACCGAAGATGACGTTCGCCGTCTTTATTCTTACAAAGATTTCAACGGCTTTCTGATGGCGTTCAAATCCGTGACGGAGCGTCTGCGTTCGCCGGAAGACTACGAGCTTGTTACTTATCGGCTGATGCAGAAATTGCGCCAGCAGAACGTGGTGCACGCAGAGGTTTATGTAAGCGTTGGCGTGATTCGCTGGCGCGGGCAGCCGGTGGAACCGATTTTTGAAGGCATGGAGCGCGGGCGCGAACGCGGCCAGCGCGACTTTGGCGTTTCACTTCTGTGGATTTTTGATGCAGTACGGCACTTCGGCCCCGCAGGCGGCAGCAGAGGTCTTTGATTTGGCGGCGCGGCTGCGCGAGCGCAACGTTGTAGGCATCGGCATTGGCGGTGACGAGGCGCGCGGGCCGGCGGAGGGATTTCGCGATCTGTATAAGAAAGCCGCCGACAATGGGCTGCGTTTAACGGCGCACGCTGGTGAGACCACGGGGCCGGAATCGGTTTGGGGCGCGATTAATATCGGCGCGGAGCGTATTGGGCACGGATTGTCCGCGGCGAGCGATCCGGAATTAATGGAAGTGATGGCGCAAAAGCAGGTGCCGGTGGAGATGTGTATCACCAGCAATCTGCGGACGGGCGCCTGCAAGGAGATGCAGGAACATCCGGTAAAGAAGTTTTTTGATGAAGGCCTGATGATCACCTTGAGCACCGACGATCCGGCGATGTTCCAGACCTCGCTCAACAAGGAGTTTGAGATCGCGCGGCAGGAATTCAACTTTTCAGAAGAACATTTGCGTGAGCTGGCACGCAACTCCATTGAAGCGTCCTTTCTGCCGGTGGAAAAGAAGCTGCGGTTCATGCAGCAGATTGATTTTCTGGGATGACGAAGCACATCGGCATTGTCGGTTGCAGCGCGGAAGGTGCGGCTCTTTGCTATCGGACGATCTGTCTGGAAGCGGAGCCGTTGATGGGCAGGCATGCGCATCCCGAAGTGACAATGCATACCATCGCGCTGGCCGAATACATGAAGCCGATCGACTGCTGGAGCAGGCTGGAAGCCGGTGGCTGAGTTGATGCTGCGGTCGGCGGAGGCGTTGAAGCGTGCGGGTGCGGACTTTCTGATCTGTCCGGACAACACGATCCATGAAGCGCTGCCGTTTGTTTTGCCGCGATCTCCGCTGCCCTGGCTGCACATTGCGGAGGAGGTTGGCAAGGAAGCAAAACGCAAAGGATTCAGAAAGCTGGGGATTACCGGGACAAAATTTCTGGTGAGCGGGCCGGTGTATCCGGAAAAGCTGGAGCAGATGGGCATTGCTTATCTGCGGCCGACCAGTGAACAGCAGGAGCAGATCAACACGATTATTTTTGATGAGCTGGTGCGTGGCCTGCAAACGCCAGAGTCGTTGTTTTACTTTGAGCAGGTGATTGAGTCTTTCAAAACTCAAGGCTGTGACGCTGTGGTGCTGGGGTGCACGGAGCTTCCCTTGCTCGTCAATGAGAATGAATCACCGCTGCCGGCGCTTGATTCCACGCGGACGCTGGCCCGGGCAGCTCTACGGCATGCATTAGCCGAATGACATTGATTTAAAAGAGGAGTGAATTGTGAAAGCAGTCAGGCACGTTTGTCTTTTGATCGTGATGCTTGTGTGCGTGTCCGGCTGGGCGCAGACGGACGTGCAAGCACCAGAGCAAGGCGTTTTCAATTTACATAAATTCGAGCAGCTGATCGGCAAAGAAACCTACACGCTGACCCGCACTCCAAATGAAGTGACGCTGAAGTCTGATTTCAAATTCACCGATCGCGGCACACCGGTGCCCCTCACCACTTCTCTCACCATGGAGAAAGACCTGACACCGCGAGATTTTCGAAATCAAAGGAAAGATTTCGCGCTTTTCTTCCATCGAAGACTCGGTGCATGGGCGCAGCGCGGGCGCGGTAACAATTCCGCCGGGTGAGAACTTCTTCGATATCCAGGGCTATGCGCCGGTCTCAGTGCAGATGATGCTGGTGCGTTACTGGCAGTCGCACGGCAGCCCAAAGACGCTGAAGACGCTTGCCGCGCGGTGAAGTACAAATCCAGGACCAAGGCACAGAGGCGTTTACTGTTGGCAATCACAAAGTTCAACTGCACAAGCTATCTGTACGAGGGCTGATCTGGGGAATGGAATCGCTGTGGCTGGATTCGCAGGACCACTTGATCGCGCTGGTGAGCGTGGATGCCGAAATGGACCACTTTGAAGCCGTGGCGGATGGCTACGAGGACGGCCTTGCAACTTTTGTGGCCGGTGCCGCACGCGATGGAATGGCCAACCTGGCTAAAGTCGCGGCAGGGTTTACGGCACAACCTGCATCGGTGACGGCGATTGTGGGCGGCAGGCTGATTGACGGCACCGGTAAACCGGCGATTGAGAATGCGGTAGTGATATTGAAAGACGGAAAGATTGCCGCCGCAGGGCCAGCGGCCAGCACTCCTGTTCCGGATGGCGCGCAAATTGTGGACGCGCACGGAAAGAGCGTCCTGCCAGGACTGTGGGAGATGCACTCACACTTTGAGCAGGTGGAGTGGGGGCCGATCTATCTGGCAACGGGCGTCACCACGGCACGCGATGTAGGCAATGAGCGGGAATTTATTGTAGCGGCACGCGATGCCATAGCCGCCGGCCACGGGATTGGACCACGGCTGGTGATGGCAGGCGTGGTCGATGGCACCGGACCGTTTCTCGCTGGGCGTGATTCGCGTGGATACGCCCGAGCAGGCGCGAGAACAGGTTCAGAAATACAAAGCTGCCGGCTTCCAGCAGATCAAGATCTATAGCTCAGTGAAACCTGACATTCTGAAAGCTGTTACGGCGGAAGCGCATCGGCTGGGCATGACCGTAACCGGGCACATTCCTTTCGGCATGAACGCGATTCAGGGAATTGAAGATGGCATGGACCAGATTAACCACGTGGAATATCTGACGCCTGTTATGGTGGATCCGAAATCGCACACCATTGATCCGGATGCGCCGAACGTGAGGAAAGTAATCGCGCTCCTGCTGGAGCACCATATTGTGGTTGATGACACGCTGGCCCTGATGGAAGTAATTCTGCATCCGCTCGACCATCCGATCTCCAGTTTCGAGCCCGGCATCTTGAAAGTTGCGCCAGAGTTGAAAGAAGGACTGGAGACCATGGGTACGCCGCCGGCTAAGGCGGAGCAGTCCGCCGCTACGTTCCGCGCGATGGAGGCCACGGTGCGACTGCTGCATCAGGCAGGTGTGCCGATTGTTGCCGGAACAGACCAGGCAGTTCCGGGATTCAGCCTGGACCGGGAAATCGAGCTTTACGTGCAGGCAGGATTCACGCCCATGGAAGCGATACAAGCCGCAACCCTTGTCCCAGCAAGGGCGATGGGGATGGAGAAAGAGTCAGGAACAATCGAAGTTGGAAAGCGTGCGGACGTGATCCTGGTGGATGGCAATCCGCTGGTAAACATCAGCGACATTCGCAAAGTTAACGCGGTGTTTGCGGCGGGAAAAATGTATCAGCCAGCGGCGTTGTGGAGTGCTGTGGGATTTAAGCCATAGATAGACGTTGAAGTAATTTTTACTGAAGGAGACTATTGTGTCCAGTTTTAAAGACAGTACCGATCAAAAATTATGCCTGCTCGAAATTATCTCCAATCAGATAGAAAGGAATTACTGGTCGAAAGAGATCGATAATTACCTGCAAGTTGGGCATCTCAATGACCCAGCAATCAAAGGACAAAGAGAATTGGTATCAGCTTTAAGTGCGCGAATCCAAAATCAGCGGAAAGAACTTGGTGTTGATGTGGCGGGCTGGTAGTTATTTAGGTTGTAAGAGCTTGTTCTGCTAAAGCCTCGGGTAAAGCCTCCGCCGTGGATCCATACCATCACCGGCAGGCGGTCTTTGGCGGATTTGGCAGGAGTCCAGATATTCAGGTAAAGGCAATCTTCATTCAACCGCGGAAGCTTGGCTTGATAAATGGCCGTAGCCGGAGGATATGGTGTCTGCCAGCAGGCATTTGAAAATTCAGTCGCTTGGCGCACGCCTTTCCAACTTGCGGCAGGCTGAGGCGCTTTCCAGCGCAGATCGCCAACGGGCGGCGCAGCAAAGGGAACTCCTCGATAAACACGGACATCAGCCGACGAGCCAGCCGTGCCGGCGAGCAATCCCTGCTCAACTTTTACCGGTTCGGTAATCGCAGCCATGGCGGATAACGAGAGCGCCAGAACACCGAATGACATCAGCACTGCGAACGAGCGAATCCTCATAGCCAAAGTGTCCTCAGGAAGGAACGTTGAATTAATTGAACGAGGGAATCTGCTGCGAGCCTTTGCCCTTTGCCGGTTGCGGCTTATTGCCGTCTGCCTTCGATGCCGCCACTGCCTGCTGCTGTGCGGCGGCTTCAGCGGCTTGGGCATCCAGAATGCGCGTCTGCTGGTAGGTGTACGTGATGCGATGAATGATGGTGATCGTCGAAAGCACGGCCAGCACCCACAGCACCGGCGCCATGGCTCCCCAGCGGGCAAACAACGCTCCGATAATCACCAGAACCACTCGTTCCGGCCGTTCCATAAATCCTACCTTGCACGATCCAATCAGCGATTCAGCGCGCGCCCGCGTGTAACTCACCATGACCGAGCTCACCATCACGAAATGCCACCAGCACCAGATAGAAGAAATGATTGCCGCGAGCGTAATAAACCAGCAGTCCGAAGAAGAGCGCCACGTCACTGTAGCGGTCGATGACCGAATCAAAGAACGCGCCGAAGGTTGTAACTTGCCCGGTGGCGCGCGCTACGCGGCCATCTACCATGTCAAAGATTCCAGCGCCGATAATTACCAATCCGGCGTACGGAAACAGCCGGCCATAGTTGGAAGTGTTGGCATAGCCAAAAAGAATGGCGGCAATGGTGTTAATAACCAGCCCGAGGAACGTTAATACATTGGGAGAAATTCGGGTAAGCGCAAGGCCGCGAACAATCGCGTACAGCAAAACGCGGCAAGCTCTTCCGAACGCCCCGGTCCAGGTCATGAAGCCTCGTCGTGAATGGTGGTCAGTTGCAGGACCTCCAGTTCGCGCTTGCCGTTCGGGGTAACCACGGTGGCCATGTCGCCTACCTTTTTACCCATCAGGGATTTGCCGATCGGTGAAGTTGTGGAGATCAGCCCCTTGGTCACGTCAGATCTCTTCGCTGGTCACCAGCGTGTAGACGATTTCCTCTTCCTTAGTGTTATCAAAAACCTTCACTTTGGAGCCAAAAGCCACGCGGTCTTTTGGGATATTGGTCATATTCACCAAAGCCAGCTCAGACATGCGCTTTTTCAGCTGGCCCAGCCGGGCATTTACGAACTCCTGGCGCTGCTTGGCCATGTGATATTCGGCGTTTTCGCTCAGGTCGCCCATGGCTACGGCCTTCTTGATCTCTTTGGGCAGCTCGTGTGTGAGCTCATGTTCCAGAAGGCGGATCTCTTCTTCCAGCTTCTTTTTGATATGTTCCGGCATATTAGCGGAAGATTACTCCCCTCTGGCTCAAAATCGGCGGGTTGCGAACGCCAATTATAAACCTTTCAGCCTGAATACGTTAACAGCCCAAAAGGGGCCGCGTCTGATTTTTTTCCAGCCAAGTAGCTGCTGAACAGAATGATTTTTGGGTAGTGGCGCAATTTGAAATTAAACCTGGGGCTCAGGCGCAAGTCTCTGAATTTAAAACAATTCAAACTGCACCGCTACCGATCGTTGCTAAATCTTGTTAAAAAGTTTATAATGTTTTCTGTCTGGAGTTCCCCCGCAAAATGTCCCATCTAGGTGTTCAATGAATGGTCAACTGAACTTTGCAATTGGCGACAAAGTAGTCTATCCGAATCATGGTGTCGGGGTAATTGAACAGATCAGCAGCCGCACAATAGGCCCGAACGTCCATAAATTCTATCTTCTTAAAATCAAAGCCAGCAGCCTGAAAGTGGAAGTCCCTTTCAACAATGTTGGCATGGTCGGCCTGCGCCCTGTGGTTAAGAATGGTGAAGTCATGAAGATCATCACCTTCCTGGTCGACGGCAAATGCGACAACCATACTGACTGGAAATTCCGCTTCAAGGAAAATTCCGACAAAATGCGCACCGGCTCGCTTCTGGAAGTGGCCATCGTGCTGAAAAGCCTTCTGCTTCTGGCCAAAGATAAGCCGCTCTCTTTCCGCGAAAAGAAAATGCTGGACCGTGCACGCTATCTGCTGGTAACCGAGCTGGCAATGTCCAAAAATGTGGAAGAAGCGGAGGTTGAAGACATGCTCAACAAGGCGCTGTCCAAGAGCAAGCTCAAGTTTCCTGAAGTCACGGCTGACGCATAGCTCCGATATTCAATTTTCAAAGAGCAAATACGTGACGTCGAGAGGCGTCACTTTTATTTGCCGGAACGCTCCACAAACATCCAGCGGTGCCCTTCCAGGTCAGCGGCCCTATACAATCGTCCCGGCCCGCCATTTTCAATCGCACTCAACATCGTTGCCCCCTCAAGTTGGGCCCGTGTGAAGTGAGAGTTGATATCGTCTACAAACACCAGCACGCCATCGATCACCCACGGAACTTTTAGCCATTGCCTGGCCTGCTCACAATTCTGTGCGTGGCGCTTCGGGCCCTGATAGTCAGGCGTGGGGCTGGCAACCATCACCGTATTGCCTGACAATTCAAGTTCGCCATGGACGACGCACCCCTGCTTGTCCGTCATCCGTCTGCGCTCGATGAAACCAAAGGCCTGCACCAGCCAGTCCATGGCCGCAGCTGCGTTTTCATATGCCATCATGGGAAAGACAGTTTGATCTGGCATAGAATTCTACTTTCAGTGGTCAGTTCTGCCATCCAGCAGCTCCAACGCATGCGGCAGGATTCCGATCACTGCCTGCAATGACTCCACTGCGGCCGAGGGGCTTCCCGGTAAGTTCAGGAACAGCGTTTTTCCACGCACGCCGCAGACTCCGCGACTCAATGCAGCAAAAGGAGTCTTCTTTGCGCCTTCCTGCCGCATCTTCTCTTCAACGCCCACGATCCGCCGCTCAATCACGCCAGCGTGGCTTCCGGAGTAACGTCGCGGACGGCGATTCCGGTTCCACCTGTTGTCACAACCAGGCGCGTGAGTTCGCTGCATTCAATCAGGCGCGCCGCAATCGCATCTTTTTCATCGGGCAGCACGGAACTGTGAATCACCTTGAAGTTTGCAGCCTCCAGTTCGCGCATGATTGCCGGTCCGGACACATCTTCGCGTTTCCCTATATAAGACGAATCGCTGATGGTCAGCACGGCGGCGGTCTTGGCGGATGCGGCGTTCACCGGTTTCTCAAGCTTCCAGCACGTTTTCTTCAGTGTCACGATTGGCTTCGTCCAGCAGGCGCAAGCCTTCCAGCAAGATGCCTTGCGACGATTGAGTAATCGTCTGCTCGCTGCTGCTGCCGGCAAAATCAATTTCAAAAGTTCCAGCAGTCCACGTGAGCACCTTGTACACCGCCGGATCGCCCTTTCAGGTCGCCATAGACAGCATGGTTGATCTGCCCTTCAGTGAAATACATTTTGCACTTCTCGCCATTGTTCGTGAGCGTGAGTGCACAAGTTTTGCGGCCCATATCCAGCGACTGCAAGAGATCCAGCACATTCATTTGCGCCAGGCTGCCCCGCAGCACGGATTCTCCCGGGGCCTCGCGCGCCATTTTTTCCAGTGAAATTTTGTCCACAACCTTTTTGATTCTGGCTGCGGCTTCTTTCAGGAAAAACGGCTTCTCAATGAAATCTTCCACCGTATCCTGGACGGTCTTGAGCTTTTCATTGATATCAACCTTGCTGGCCATCAGGATCACGGGAATTCCTGCGCTGGCGTTGCGACTCTTGATCTTTTGCAGCAACTGGCGGCCATCCATGCCGTTCATGGCGTAGTCGGCGATGATCAGATCAGGCTTGTCCTCAATGGCCTTGAGCAGCGCGTCGGCCGCGTCATTCATCGGCTGTACGGTTGAAAAATGCGCAAGGGCCTGCCGCAACATCTCTAAAACCATGGGATTGTCATCGACAAGCAGGACCTTAATATTGCTGGGCATGAGACCTATTTCTTCAGGCGATGGCTGGGCGACTTGCGCTGGTAGTCTCCGCTTTTTCCGCCTGATTTACGCTGCAAAACAATTTCACGGATGGCGATTCCTTTATCCAGGGCTTTGCACATGTCATATACCGTTAGCGCGGCGACGGTGGCTGCCATCAGCGCCTCCATCTCCACTCCGGTCTGGGCGGTTGTGGCGGCTTTGGAGTTGACCTGAACGCCATTTTCGCATACCTCAGTGGTCACATCAATGAATGAGAGCGGCAGCGGATGGCACATTGGTATCAAGTCACTGGTGCGCTTGGCCGCCGCAATTCCCGCAAATCTGGCCACTTCCAGCGGATTTCCCTTAGGATTTTGCGGCAGCGCCTTCAGCACTTCCGCTAGACATCTCAATAAACGCAGACGCTTCCGCCTCGCGACGGCTGGCCGCTTTTCCTGACACGTCCACCATCGTGGCCCGACCGGCGTCATCGTAGTGGGAAAGCTTGCCGCCGTTGCCCTCCACTGTGCGTTGTCTTTTCATGGCCCGTGGATTATTTGTATTTTTACGACTCGTCATCCCGAGCTCCGTTCATTGAGGACGCGATCTCGGGACCCGTTCGCGCCTGCTTTTGGCGCGAATGGGCAGAGCGCCCGAAATAGGAGCGAGGGACCTTGTGTTTTTTCTTTTCCGATTCTCATCGCAACACCACCATCACCATCTCGCCCTTTGCCAGCTTCTCCCGGTCGGGAGGCACCACAAGATAGCAGTTTGCCTTCGCCGCTGCCAGCATATCGCCTGATCCCTGCCATGGCACCACTTCCACTTCGGGATCGTCTAATCCGCCATCAAGTCTCGCCGGCAAAAATCGCGTCAATCCCGTCTTGGTCTTGAACTCCTTTTTGAGCTTCGCCTTCGCCGATTTCAATCGCTCAGGCTGTGCGCCGCTCAGCGCTTCCACCAGCTGCCGCGCAAATAACTCAAACGTCACCATCACTGAGACCGGATTTCCCGGCAGGCCAAAGAAAGGAACCGACCCGACCTCCCCAAACACCACCGGCTTTCCCGGCTGAATCAACGCTCCGGTAAAAAAGAACTTCGCTCCCAGACTTTTGAGCGCCTGCTCCACCAGATCAAATTTTCCCATCGATACGCCTCCGGAGAGCAGCAGCATGTCCGCTTTCAGGCCTTCGTGGATCAACTCCGTCAGCTTGCCTTCTTCATCCGGAGCAATGGGCAACTGCACCGGCTCGCCGCCACATTCCGCCACCAGCGCTGCCAGCGAGTAGCTATTGCTGTTGCGGATCTGGCTCGGTCCAGGTTTCTCCGCAACTTCCACCAATTCGTCTCCGGTGGAAAGAATAGCGACGCGCGGTTTGCGATAAGCTTTTACACTGGCCTTGCCCGCGGCTGCCGCCAACGCAATCTGTGCCGATCCCATGCGCACGCCCGGCGGCAACAGCTCCTGACCGGCTTGAGCTTCAGCGCCGGCAGGCACAATGTTTTCGCCCCTTGTGACAACCCGATTTATCTCCACCAATTCTTCCGTAACTGCTTCTGCAGGATGCTCTTGTTCGTCTTTGCGCAAACCCAGAACATCGCCCGTATCGGGGTTTGTTTGCTCCGGCTCTTGCTTCCTTTGCGTGCCTTCGTGCCCTTTGCGGTCAATTTCGGGAACACTCTTGCGCTCCGTGTATTCCACCATCACCACGGCGTCTGCGCCCGCAGGGACAGCCGCGCCGGTCATGATTTCTACCGCTTCGCCCGAGGCGACCGGCAGATCGTAGCTATCGCCCGCTCTCACCTGCCCGACTACGCGAAGGAGCGTCATTCCACGCGCCAAATCATCAGCCCGAACGGCGAAACCATCGCGCGTGGCCCTTGGAAACGGAGGAAAATCCCGATCAGCCTTGATCGGCCCAGCCAAAACCCGCCCTGCTGACTGCAGCAACAAGACTTCTTCGCTCGCGCGATCTCCGGCCTTTAAGATCTGCCGGCAGTGCTCCCGCACCAGCTCATAGGCATCTTCAAAGGCGAGCACCCCAGCGGACTGTACAGCCGTATTCATAGTGCTGATTCTAGTTCCTCCCGGTGTTACCTGCCTCTCTGTAAAACAGATTAGGTGGCGGTCATTCAATTTTGACAGTTCCGGCAACCCCCGGGTACCCCTCCCCATTCATCCCACCACATCCCAGTTTGGCGTAGGTTTCGACCCTTGACCCCCGCTGATGTAGTGTTGATGCTCCTTCGTGCTTTAGCCATCCTCCGTGGACCTCTGTGGTAGAGTCTTGTCTTTCAAAATACAAAACGCAACGGGTTGCCGTTGCGTTTGTATCAGCCATTCTGCTGCATATTGGATGTTATGCGATTTCTCAATCGCAGTCACTCGCGAAGTAGTTCATCAACGCGGGACATGTCTTTTGCAACCCTCTGCCTGCTACGGGTACATGTTTTTGGTACAGGGCAGGGACAATTGACAGCGTGCCCCACGCAAATTTCACGACTTACTCTCCTAAGGAGTATTGATGGGCACTAATGCATTCGATTCTTTGACGTTTGGGATAAGCAGGGTTCGAGCAACCGTGGGTAGACCATGTGCGCCTGGGGGACTTTCTTGCGGATCTCTTCCGTCAGATCAAGCTTCCATCCTTCGCGGCGTTTTAGTCCCAATGGCGCACGTACAGTGACGCGATAGAATGTGGCAATCGCTACGTACATTCCCGCTGCCTCTTCCAACAGCTTTTGGAGATGTGCGTCGGTAAGCTTGTAGTCCTTCCATGGGTCCTGGGTATCTTCAAACAACATGTAACCGCCGCTGTTCCAGGTAAGCGCGCTTAGATTTTCCGTATTCGCGGCAAAAGCCCATCCCTCATTGTGGGGAGCGAACGCGTTGAGAGGCCCCAAAAAAGTTCCTGCCATGATAGGTCCCAAAGCAACACTGAAGAGCCGGATTTTTTGCTCCTCCAGTGCCTTTGCCACTTGTGAGTAGCGCGTTGATTTGTTCTTCTCGATTTCCGATGCCATTACAATGATGGCATCGCCCGGCGCCGGGTTTTGAAACCACTCCACACCTTCCATCACCGCGTCAAGAATGCCGTTCTCGGTAAAGGGACTGGCCTTTCTGTCTCGCAGCTCAGCGAGTGCGCTCAAAACAGCTTCACGGCTTTCGCCGAACCGGATCTTCTTGAGCGCGCCGCGAGCGGTTAATAACGCCATGGAATCAGTTGGCCGGCCTGCCGTAACAAGGTAGGCAGCAATCTCAATCTGCGCCCTGCGAACGTCGGGATTGAGATCACGGCCCATATCTAGAACCATCAGAATGCGTCGCGGAGAAGTATCGAATGCAAGTGAATCGATTGCCACCCGGTCGTGCTTCGTTTGCCCTGTCAGGTTCTCAAGCTTGAGACCTTTTAAGGTCTTTCCATTCGGCAGAACTACATTCATTCCTAGTTCCGTGGCTGGACAACCCGCCTGCTGAGCGAACACGGCAGTACTTGGAAAGAGCAGAACAAGGCTGGCAAAACAAAGCAAACTCGTTTTAAGCCGATACATGTTGCTGCGTATAGTACCAAACTTCCTCTTGTCTACTTCTTATCTGCTGCATAATTTTCGCGGCCCGGAAAACCTATGCAATCCGCTCCGCCGGCGCGTCATACGCGCTCGCCTTATTCAGCTTCCCAATTGACTCGCGATCAAGCTTGAGATTTGTCGCCTGCACCAGCTCATTCAGCTGCTCCACGCTGGTCGCGCTGGCAATCGGCGCGGTAATACTCGGGCGCGCCATCAGCCACGCCAACGCCACCTGCGCCGGCTTTGTCTGATAACGCTCCGCCACCTGGTCCAGCGCCTGCAAGATGCGAAAACCGCGATCATTCAAATATTTCTTGGTCGCCTGGCCGCGAGGACTTTTCTTCAAATCGTCCTGCGAACGGTACTTGCCGGTCAGAAACCCACTAGCCAGTCCATAATAGGGAATCACGCCGAGTTTTTCCTGCAATGCCAGCGGCTCCAGCGTGGTCTCATAAGTTGCGCGCTCATACAGGTTGTAGTGTGGTTGCAGGCTCTCGTATCGCGGCCAGCCATGCTTGCGGCTCGCCGCCAGTGACTCATTGGTCCGCTCCGCCGTAAAGTTGGAGCAGCCAATCACGCGCACTTTGCCCTGCTGAATCAACTGTGCGTAGGCTTCCAGCGTTTCTTCTATCGGCGTGGCCGGATCGTCACGGTGCGACTGGTAAAGATCAATGTGGTCAGTCTGCAATCTCTTAAGCGAAGCTTCCACCTGTCGCGTGATCCACGCCTTGCTCAGGCCTTTGCCCTGCCCGGGAATTTCCGAACCCACTTTGGTTGCGATCACAACTTTGTCGCGCTTGCCGCTGCGCTTGAACCAGTTGCCGATAATCGCCTCGCTCTCGCCGCCCTGATGCCCCGGCGCCCAGGTGGAATAGCTGTCCGCGGTGTCGATAAAGTTCAGTCCCGCAGCCACGAACGCATCCAGTATCTTGAATGACGTTGCTTCGTCGGCCGTCCAGCCAAACACGTTGCCGCCCAGCATCAGCGGCGCTACTTCAATCGCAGATTGTCCCAGTTGGCGCATTTTCATCGCAGAAGTCTCCGCACGCTATTTTACTAGGCGGTGCAGTTGGAGGAAGCGACAATGTATGTACTTTGAGAGTTGTCATCCCGAGAGGTCCGTAAATTTGGCTGCGCTTTCTTCAGCAGCCAAATAGGACCCGAGGGACCTGCTCCGCTGATGTTGCGGGGCCATAAATACATTTTCTCTTGTTTGGGTATTGCTTTGTCGTCATGACCACACCGGAAGGATGGGTATCGTACAGAAATAAGGTAGCACCGTAGGTGCGATGCCAGAAAGAAGAGGTTATTCAACCACCTCAGCCTCTTCGCGTTTCCGTGTCGAACGAAACTTTTTCCACGCCCAGCGCGCCGGGAAGAACAGGATCGCGGCCCACAACAGCAGGCTCGGCCCCGCCGAGAGCAGGAACAATCCAACGTCAATCAGCCCTTCCACCACCGTGTTGTATCCATCAACGGCCGCATTGCGGAAGCGGCTTCCCGTCGATGGCGGCGTGGACTGCAACTTGGCGAAATATTCTTCTTTGACGGTCGTATTCAGCGTGGCAAAGGCCACGCGCTTGCTCAGCTCTTTCTTTTCCGCCTGCATTTGCTCGATCTCGCCGCGCACACGGTCAATCTCCAGTTCCACCTTCAGCACGTCCTGCAATTTGCCCGTGCGCGTGCGCAGGATCTCCGTCAGCCGCTGCTCCGTGTGCTTTCCGTTGGCCAGCCGAGCTTCCAAATCGACATACTGCTTGCGTGACTTCTTCGCCGCCCTGCGACTCGTCTTCCACGCGGCCCAGCTTTTTCAACTCCGCCATCGCGGCATCAAGCTGCTGGGCTGGTATCCGAAGCGTTGCTGTCAGTGAACGTCCCGCATCTGACGGTGCGCTCACCTTCAGCTCGCCCATATAGCCGTTGTGGCGTTTCAGGATTTCTTCCAGACTGGTGCGTGTCTTGTCGAACTCTTTGGTCGTCAGGGTTATGCCCGCAACTCGTGCGATCATGGGGACGGCGGGCAAATCTAGGGTGCGCTCGCTGCTGTCGATCTCATCGTCTACCGATTGGCCTTCAGCCCCGTTCGTTCTGCTTGCAGCTTGATGGCCGACAATGCCGGGCGCGATCTTCGACATGTTGCCGTTAATGGAGGCCGAGGCATTCGGCGGTGGAGGCGGCGCGACTCCTCTGGGACTCCCGTAGTAGCCTTCCAGCTTGGGTGTCGCCATCTCCTGAGCCATACGAACGGGACGCAGCGGGCTGAATGAGAAGATCATCAAAAATAAGACGGCAACTACTCCTCCTCCGGCCCAGGCCAGCCCACGTCGCGTAAGCAGTATTCTCCAGCCAAGAGGCTTCCTGTTTTTCCTTGGTTTGTCAGGACGATCCTGCAGTGCTGCCTGGATCGCGATCGGCATTTCGTCCTCAGGCTCAAGCTCTTCCACCTTCCACGCCATCATCTCCTGCGAAAGCTTTCTCAAGTTGGCTGCCAGTTCCTGGCATTGCGCGCAATGCTCCAGATGCGCCGCTGCCTCGACGGCGCGATTCGTCGCCAGTTCGCCGTCCAGGTAGGCCATGAGTTCTTCTTGTTCAATGGGATGATTGCTCTTGCTCATGATTTCGCCTCGCCCTCAGCCGCGCCCGCGCGTTCTGCTTTGCGCCTTTCGCTTTGGTTCCAGAAAACTCTTCAGTGCCATGCGCGACCGGAATAATCGCGATCGCACTGTATTCACAGGCAGCCGCAGCAATTCGCGCAATCTCCGCGTAATTAAGCTGCTCATATTCCCGCAGCATTAGGATCTCGCGCTCACCGGCATCCAATTTCTCCAGTGCCTGTCTTACCCACAGCGCATTGTCGGATAGGCCGATCTTCCGCCAGCTCATGATCGTTATCGATCTGGGGCTCATTGCCGGAAAGTTTTCGCCGCTCAGCCGCAAGCAGCTTCAGAGCGATCCCGTATAAGATACGTTTTGACCATCGCTCGCGGTTCGTATCGGACACCAGCACGGATCACGGCCAGAAAGGTTTCTTGCGTCAGGTCTTCAGCGCGGTCTTTGCTGGAGAGCCTGCGCCTGAAGAATCCATAGAGCGGCTCGCGATAGCGTGCAAACAGCTCGTCGAATGCCTCTCGCGATCCGCGCTGGAACTCGAGCATCAGGGCTTCATCGCTGATCATTGATGTTCATCACCCAGATCGTTGTCACCTGCGGTTGTCCTTTCCTTGCAGGCGGAACCGAAGCATCTGTCCCCATAACCGTGTCTCTACATCCTTAATGTCCCAACTAGAACGAAAGTTCCCAAAAATCTTTCCCAGGACATTTTTCTTGATATGCCGGCTTTCGGGGCATCTATCGGAGGCCAGACGCGAACGGCCAGGTATGTCCACCGGCATGCGCAGCAACCTGGCGATCGCACGCTATTTCTTGCGCCCTGGCATGCATCGCTGTAGTAACGGCCTTGGGCCGCGCCAATGTGAGACACTTATTGCTGATGGCCAAGTGGAAGCAATACGAGCTATGGGTCCAGACAGCCCAAAACAAATGGGAGATTGTTGGGTTGTTTCCCAGCCCAGAGCTGGCCACGGCTGTGGCCAACGCCCGGGCGTCGCGCACGCGCCTGATTGAGGTGCTTTATGACGGCGCCAAGATGATGGGCCAGGAAATCATCGCTGAACTGGGCAACACCCGCAAAGAATAGCCCGCCAAAAGTGTCCTTGGACTATCATTGAGGTAGCAGTTTGCATTCCCCGGCTTCATCCTTTTCCCGGAGGGCCTCTATGTTATTCCCTGCTGCCCGCACCTGCCTCGCTACAGCATTCGTTGCTGCCATGCTTGTGCCTTGCGCCTTTGCCCAACGCGGCGGCGGTGATCCCCGTGCAGGAGGCGCAGTGGATCTCCCCAGCGCCGGCTCTCCCATTATGGAAAAAAATACTGATCCCCGCTCCGTCTTTATTTCCGGCAAAGTCATTCTTCAGGGCGGCGGTCCCACTGGACGAATAGCCATTGAGCGGATTTGCAACGGCATGGTTCGCCGTGAAGGCTATACCAATTCCAAGGGCAACTTCCAGTTTGAGCTGGGACGCAATTCCATGGAGCGCGACGCCAGCCAGGCAGATTCTGATCGCATGGTCACCAACAAGACCGCGCGCGTTCCTCCTTCCGGAGGAAGTGACATCAGGTATGACGATTGCGAATTGCGCGCTATTATGCCGGGCTTTGTCTCCTCCACCGTGCCCATGCGGGTTTACGCCAGCTCTTCACAGGTTGAAGTTGGCGCCATTGTGCTTACAAAAACGGGTGCGCCTGAAGGCTCAACCGTCAGTGTAAATGCCATGATCGTGCCAAAAGAGGCTCGTGAAGCGTTTGAAAAGGGCCGCAAAGCAGGCAACGAAAAGAACTTTGATGAAGCCGTAACCGAACTTAACAAGGCTGTGACCGCCTACCCGCAGTATGCGGCTGCATGGTCATTGCTGGGCGAGATACATCGCCTGCAAAACCAGTTTGAGCCCGCCCGGGCGGAATACGGAAAAGCGCTTGCCGCCGACCCAAAGTTTGCAAGCCCTTATTTCGGGCTGGCTGCCATCGCCGTGATGGAAAACAAATGGAGTGACGCAGCACAACTTACCGACCAACTGATCCAGTTAAATTCATTGGCATATCCCATGGCGTACTTTTTTAACGCCGCGGCCAACCTGAATCTGGGCAAGCTGGACGCCGCGGAGCTGAGCGCGCGCAAGTTTCAGCAGGTGGATAAAGCCCACACCCGCCCGGACATCGCGCTGCTTCTCGCCAATATCCTTACCGGCAAACATCAATACGCTGAAGCGGCACAACTCTATCGCGACTATCTGGCCGTGAAACCGGACGCTTCTAACGCGGAGGCGCTAAAAAAAGAAGCGCAACGCCTGGACGGCTTGAGCGCGGCAAAACAATAGGCTTTCCGCCGTTAAAGTTTTTCTGCACGATCACACGATTGAAGCACGGCAGCAGTCCTTTTTAGTCGGATTTTCACCCTATCGAAACTTAAAAGGCGTAACATTATTATTATTAATTGTCCGATTGGGTTTCGTTTCGCTGGTGTACTGCCTGAACGTTGTGGCTCTTGATGGAGGCTGGAATGGCATTTCGCTTCCGCAGTTTCGTTACTTGCACCATATTCATTATCGGTTTGCTCGGATCAGCAGCCACAGCCCAGCGGGGCGGTTCCACAAGTTCAGCAGGCACGCCTTCCCGCAGCACCCCCTCCACTCGTACGCCGGGCACGTCCGACTTGAGTTCCACGCCGATCTTTGTTTCTGGCAAAGTCATGTTACAGGGCGGAGGAGCGCTGCCTGAGCCTGTCCCCATTGAGCGCGTCTGCAATGGAACGGTTCGGCGTGAAGGTTATGCCGACACAAAAGGGCAGTTTGAGTTTCAGCTGGGCCAGAACCTTACGTTCCAGGACGCCAGTGAAAATGATAACCGCATCACCCCCAGTTCGCAGTCGCGCGCCGGAAGCAATACAAGCCTCAGGGCTATGGATCTAAACGGCTGTGAGTTGCGCGCAGTGCTGGCAGGCTACCAATCCAGCGTGGTGATTCTGAGGGTCACCGGCGGAGACACATGGCAGCATGAGGTTGGCACAATCCTTCTTGCGCGAATTGGAAATGCCCCAGGGACCACCATTAGCGTGACCAGTATGGCCGCGCCCAAAGATGCGATGCGCGCCTATGAAAAGGCGCAGAAGATCAAAGCGGCAAAGCCGGCCGAAGCGGAAAAGGAACTGAATAAAGCCGTAAAAATCTATCCCCAGTTCGCCGCCGCATGGACGATGCTGGGCGATCTCCATCGCGAGCACAACGACTTTAATACCGCGCGGACGGACTACGCGCAGGCCGTCGCGGCCGATCCCCAGTTCGTAAATCCGAACTATGGCCTGGCTATGATCTCCGCGAAGGAAAAGAAATGGGATGACGCCGTCCGCTTCACCGACCAGGTAATCAAGCTCAACTCCGCTGCCTATCCCGTAGTGTATTTTCTGAATGCCGCCGCCAATTACAATTTGCAGAAATTTGCGCCGGCGGAAGAAAGCGCCAAAAAGTTCAAGGCCCTCGACACGCAACACAGTCATCCTGACGTCTGCCTATTGTTGAGCTATCTCTATTCCGGCCGGCTGGATTATGCCGGCGCGGCCCGCGAAATTCGTGAGTACCTTGTCCTTGCGCCCAACTCGCCTGACGCTGAATCACTCAAGAACGATGCCAAACGCTTTGAGGATTTAAGCGTCTCCGCGAAGAAAGACTAGCTGGAGATTGTTCGCGATAGCGTGTCTTCTCAATGCCGTAACTGTATGTGCTTCCCGCCAGCATCAACGCTGAGAGAAATGTGACGACCAGCTTGTGACTGCTTAGCTTCATCACGTCTATGGACTCACACCTTAACCCACCGTTAGCAACCGCTCGCCCGGACATTCCTACTTGTGGCATTGAGCTACTCAGGATTCCCATTCTCCGGCCATCGTTCCACGAGGAGTGTCTCTGCTGGGTTTGGCATTCGTCATGCACTTATATCCAGCGGTTCTCCCCTGGAATCCAAAAACCATAGGGTATGTCTATTTATGAAGAAAGCCTACTTCGTGTGTGCTCTTCTCCTTTTTGCCATCACGGCATTTGCGCAAAACAACTTTGTTTATACCAACGATAATTTTTCTCCCAACACCGTTTCCGCATTTAAGGTAAGCCCCAGTAACGGATCGCTCACGCTGATTCCCGGATCGCCCTTTCTGACAGGTGGCAATGGCGGCGCCCACGACGTTGGCCCTGAGACCATTACGACCGCAACCCAAGGCACAAAAAGCTTTCTCTACGCAGCCAACGCAGGCAGCGGCACTATCAGCGCTTTCGCGATCGATCCCGGGACAGGAAATCTCACCGCTGTTCCGGGCTCTCCTTTTACCGTTGCGGCGGCAAATTCCGGCAATACGCTTTCACTTACCGCGAGTCCTGGTGGACATTTTCTGTTTGAGGTTGACGAAAGTTCAACGTTCATCCGCACTTTTAACATCGCAGCTAACGGCGCGCTCGCGGAAGCCGCAGGTTCGCCCTTTGATAGCGGCGCGTTTCCTGAAGGCCTGAAAGTGACGGCCAACGGAAAGTTCCTTCTGGTCGGCCTGAAGTCGATAGATGCCGTAGGTGTGTACGCAATTGACTCGAGCGGAACTCTTACGCCGGTCTTTGGCTCGCCATTTCTTACCAATGGAGCTGCCGCCGCAGTTGATGCCACTTGCGCCAACAATCGCGCGTATCGTTTCCAGCGCGGGGTCTGACCTGATTGATGCATTTGATATGGCCGCCGATGGCAGCCTGACGCCGGTAGCCGGCTCGCCATTCCCCAGCGGAGGCACCAGCACCATCAATGCGCTTACTCTCACGCCCAGCAATCAGGACCTGCTGACCAGCGACGTATTTAATGACGAGGTGTCATCGCTGGCTGTGGGGCAGGATGGCTCACTGCAGCCAGTGCCGGGATCGCCTTTTGCCGCCGACGACTGGGTAGGATCCATTGCCACCACTCGAAGCGGAAAGTTTGTTTACACGTCGCTATTCAGCGGGGCAGCGGTGGATGGATGGCAGATCATGGACTGATGGAACGCTGCGGCCTGTGCCGGGACGTCCGTTTTCTACCGGACAAGCCGGCGCGGGCGTACAAGCTCTGACTACTTTCCCGCCGCCTTCCTGCTCCGCAACACAGTAAGCGTCTCGATGTTCGCGTAGCTTCGTCGATAAGGGACTCGGGCGTCACCCGGGTCCCTTTTTGCTGATGAATCGTCGCCGACTGAAAAGATTTCCATGTATCTTTCAATCTGCTTCTGGTTTTTTCCTGCAATTCGCTTTACCATCGCCAATAGTGTCCGCTTCAGAGCACAAACCGATTGAAAAAGATAAAGACCGTCTGGTCTCCGCCGTGCAGGCCGAGGACGATGCTTCTTACGAACTCAAGCTGCGTCCGCGCTACCTGCGCGAATTCATTGGACAGAAAAAAGTAAAAGAGAATCTCGCGGTCGCCGTGGAAGCCGCCAAGTCACGCGGTGAAGCGCTGGACCACGTTCTTTTATATGGCCCGCCGGGCCTGGGCAAGACCACGCTGGCAACGATCATCGCCAATGAAATGGGCGTGGCTTATCAGCAGAGCGCCGGGCCGGCCATACAGATCAAGGGCGACCTGACGGCTATCCTGACCAACCTGCGTGATCGGCAAGTCTTGTTTCTGGATGAAGTCCACCGCTTGCAGCCTGCGCTGGAAGAGATACTTTATTCAGCGCTGGAAGACTACAAGCTCGACATCATCATTGGCCAGGGGCCCTCCGCGCGGACACACACCATTGACGTGAGTCCGTTTACTTTTGTCGCGGCCACCACGCGCGCCGGCATGCTGTCATCGCCATTGCGGTCGCGCTTTGGCATTTTGTTGCGGCTGGAGTTCTATACCGATGAAGAACTGAAATACATTGTGGAGCGTTCCGCGGAAATTCTTGGCGTGTCGATCGATTCCGAAGGCGCCGCTGAGCTTGCCGGCCGCGCCCGTGGAACACCGCGCATCGCCAACCGGCTGCTGCGGCGCGTCCGCGATTTTGCCCAGGTACGCGGGCAGGGACGAATTGACAAAACTACCGCGCAGGCCGCGCTGGAAATGCTGGAAGTGGACAAGCACGGTTTTGACGAAGTGGATCGTCGCCTGCTGCTGACCATCATCCAGAAATACAATGGCGGCCCCGTGGGGCTTAAGCACATTGGCCGCTGCGCTGGCGGAAGAACAGGACGCGCTGGAAGAAATCTACGAGCCGTTCCTGATTCAAATAGGATTTCTCGATCGCACTCCGCGTGGGCGCGTGGCTACGCGCATGGCTTACGATCACTTTGGCATCAAATATGGCCGCCAGCCGGACCTGTTTTGATCGACAAAGATCGAAATCCACCACTGATTAGTGGCCGAGGGTGCCACGAGTCGCGAAAATCGACATCCATTCGCTGGATGTGGATGAATCGGACAGGTTAACCTTTCTTATCGTTGCGAGTCTAAAGTTCGGAACCTTCTAGGCAGATCCCAGGTACAGATTAACGTGGCAAAACGGCGGCACTTCAAAAACCTCGCCAGAACTTTGGCGGTGATGTTTCTGGCGGCGTCGCCCTTGTGTACCCCAAAAATGTCTGCCCAGCGCAAAGGTCCCAGTCTTCCTGCGCCTAACCTGAAGGCTGAGATCAGCTCTCTCACCATCCCACGCCTGCCATCCGCTCCCAAGCTTGACGACTTTGAAGGCATGGAGCCGGTTACCGATCTGGCCCATAAGATGTTGAAGATCGATAGATTCATCCAGCAGGAGCCGCGCGACGGCGCGCCCGTGAGCCAGCCCACCGTAGCCTACCTGGGATATACCGGTAAGAATTTTTATGCCGTGTTCCTTTGCTTTGATAAGGAACCAAAGAGAATTCGCGCGCGCATGCTGCGCCGCGAGCTCATTGACGATGACGACCAGGTAGGACTGTGGCTCGATACTTTCCATGACCAGCGCCACGCCTATTATTTTTATTCAAACCCTTACGGCATTCAGCAAGACGGACTGTTTGCGGAAAACGGCGGGCCGGACAACTCATTTGACACGGTCTGGCATACCACCAGCAAGCTCACCGGCAACGGCTACATGGTGATGGTTGAGATCCCATTCAAGTCTCTGCGATTCAAGCGTGAACCGTCACTCAGTTGGGGCGTGATCCTGATACGCGTGATCCCCCGCAACTCAGAGCATTCGTTTTTTCCGCCGAACAGTAATCGCATCCAGGGCATGCTTACCAAGGAAGGAACAATCGACGGGTTGCGGGAAATTTCACCCAGCCACAACCTTCAATTCATTCCTTATACTTCTGTGGGAGCGTTTCGCGCGCTCGATGAACGCGATCCTGCGGGTGACCGTTTTACCGGAAAGCACGTGGAGCCCAAGGCTGGTCTCGATGCAAAAGCTGTAATCAAGGACAGCCTGGTGTTGGACGCCACCCTCAACCCGGATTTCGGCCAGATTGAATCCGACGATCCCCAGGTCACGGTGAACCAGCGCTTTGAAGTTTTCTTTCCGGAAAAGCGCCCATTCTTCCAGGAAAATTCCAACTACTTTCAGACGCCGCTGCAACTGGTCTTCACAAGGCGCATTGTCGATCCACTGTATGGCATACGCCTTACCGGCAAAGAAGGCCCGTGGGCAATCGGGGCCATGCTGGCCGATGATCGTTCGCCGGGCAGAAGCGTCATCAATACTGATCCACTTTCTGGACAAAGCGCTTATTTTGGCGTCCTGCGGGTCAATCGCGAAGTGGGAAAGAACAACAGCATTGGCTTTGTCTACACTGACCGCGAGTTGCACACGGCGCCAAACACATTCTGCTCGAGTGTGCGCTGTGAAGTCGGATTCAATCGCGTGGGTGGCATGGATGCCCAGTTCAAGATCAACCAGAATTGGCGGATGAATGCCCAGGCCGTGACCAGCGAGACCAAGTTTCAGGATGGCACGCATGAATCCGGCCCGGCCTACCAGGTATTTCTGGACCGCAGTTCGCGCGCCTTGGAATTCAACACCATGTACCAGGATATTTCTGCCGGCTTTGATTCCGAGACAGGGTTCATCAACCGCACGGACATTCGCCGCTTCAGCAACTTTATTGGCCCCACCTTCCACACAGAAGGCAAATACCTTACGGCGCATGGCCCTCGCATTTTTCAAATCAGCCTGTGGGACCACAACGGCACGCGGCTCACTCACCAGCTGAATCCGCAATATGAATGGGACTTCCAGCGTAATAGCGCCTTTGTGATCTTCAACGTGTGGGAGCACGAGCGGTTGCGGCCCCAGGATTTTTCTACCCTGACCACGAATCGCGATTACACACACGTAATAGGCGGCGCGCAGCTCAACACGCAGTACTTCAAATGGATCAATCTGAGCATGGAGATGGATTGGGGCACTGCGACCAACTTTGTCCCGCGCACCGGGCCGCCTGTGCTGGCCTACCAGAACACGGGATTTGTCAAAGCGACTGTGAGGCCAACAAAAGGGCTCACCATTGAAAACACTTACCTGATGACGCGGCTGCTGGACCAGAACACGAATCTGAATATCTTCAACAACCACATCATGCGCTCCAAGTGGAATTATCAGTTCACCAAGGAATTTTCGCTGCGCTTGATTGGCGAGTACGACACAACGATCTCAAACCCGTTTTTGACCACGCTGCAAAACACCAAGGGCTTCAATGGCGACGTACTGTTCACCTATCTGCTGACTCCCGGCACGGCGATTTATGCGGGTTACAACAGCGATCTACAGAACCTTGATGCCCGGCTGCAGCGCGTCTGCGCCGGCCTGCCGTGCCTCCCCGGAGAAAGTTTCGACGGCCTGCTGCGCACACGCAACACCTTTATCAATGACGGCCGCCAGATATTCATCAAGCTCTCGTATTTGTTCAGGTATTAGAGCAAGCTTCACAAGCAGGGTGCGCTCCTCACTTCGTTCTGCGCAAGCGGGGAAGAATCCGCGGGACCTCTCGCTGATACTGCCGATATTCTTCGCCAAAACGGTCCACGAGTTCCCGCTCCTCGAAGACGAGCATCGGGTATCCCAGCGGAAATAGCAGGAAGATCAGGACATATACGCCTACATAGTCGACGAAAAGAGCAAGGGCAATGACTGCGAGGCCCGCACTGAGGTATCGAGGATGGCGCACCACTCGATAGATTCCGTCCTTCAGCAGCTTGCCCCTGCGCTGCTCGTCAGGTGACAGCTCCGGGATGCCAATCATTGTGGCAATGCTCAAGTGCCTCCAATGTTGGAACGCGATCCAGGTGGATAACCCGTAGAGAACCACGCCAATTGCGATCAGGCTCCAGTTCATGCCGAGATCCGCACCCAGGAGTCGCGCACGGACCCGAAAAAGTAATACCCCAAAGGCAGTCATGACCGGCAGCACGATCGCGTATGTTCGAACCGGCCCCAGCCTTCTCCACCAGCGGGCCCACGGGTGTATGACAAACCAATAGAGCAACCCCGGCGGAAGCGTTATGACGCACAGGACAGCGAGAACATATCGAATACGATCGATCATAGCTGGCCAGCCTGCGATTTTCTCTTGAACGAACTATGCCGTTTTTTGAGCAAACAGGCCAGAGAAATACTGCTGGTGGCGATAAAACACAATTCCCCACAGGATTGTGACAATGATCGCCATGGGTATGCCCTTCAGGTCCATCAGCAGGTGATACAAAAGGATATTCACAATGACCGGGCCAAGAAGGGTAAGCGCGAGCGGAATGTATCGGCCGATCAACAGCAGCGCGCCTCCAGCAACCTGAAAGGCAGCAACGAAGTAGAAGTAATGCGATTGCATCATTACAGTGATGTACTGTCCTGCAAGCCCCGTGGGCAGGGGGCCCATGGGGATGAAATGCAGGAAACCATTCAACCCAAACACAAAGAAAATCAGGCCGAGTAGAATTCGGGCAATCAAAGCAGCAACTTTCATTTACTTTTCCTTTCCACATCGCACAGAGATTTTGACGGGATTCATGCGTAGTGCTCGCGCTTGCGATTGGTGACCCATTGGAGATCCTTCTTCCCTGTTTTCGAAATTTTGGGATGAGTCTACACGCCCGCGCCAGCGTTTGGCTACAAGATCGGCGAGGCGGGCCAGGCTCTTGGTTCCATCCCCGTTTTCATCCGCTGCATCCAAGTCATCGATATGCGCCTTGGTGAAAGATGCAATTTATTTGCGCCCAACCGCCCTTGGCCTTAACGAAACTTGTGTCTTCTCACGCCTGGCCGCAAACAACTCTCTGTGTGTTTCCGTGTTTCTGTAGATAGCACTCAGCTTGCTGGACCAAGAGATAGAGAGATGGGACAGGCTGATATGACTGAAGGAAATTCAGATTTTTGCGGTGGCTCCTGAAGAACGCTGCCAGGCGGCGTGGGTCGCCGGTAAGGAGGATGTGATGGCGAAATTGATTGTGTTTTACGTTCCGGCAAATTTTCAGACGCCTAAGAAACGGTGGACGCCTGAAGAGCTGCGCGGCAAGATCATCAACTTCCATGCCTGCACGACCCGCAAGTCTGCCTAGCGGCTTTGGCTGGACTGCTTTCCGCTGCGTTTTACGCAACCCGGTAAGCAGTCCAGCCTTTTTGTTTTTGGCAACACATCAAGACCTGCGTTCCTTCCCTGCGTTTGCCATTGTTCTCCGTTAGCGTCATTCGGTTCAAGACTTCAAGAGGTCAGGTGGCGCTCAGCGTTTCTGCTTTTTAGGATGGCGTCGTTTGGGATGCTGGCGGGCGAGGCCAGCCTGAAGCTCCTTGATCTGTTCCTTGATTTCCTGTTTGCGGTCGCGGGCGGCAAAGAACACGTCGTCAGGATCGGCAAGGCGCTTTTGCTTTTCCCGGTAGCGGTCGTCCCAGAAGGCAGCATCGTCCTCTTCATAGCCCTGCATGACGGTGGTGAGCTCGTCATTGGCCTCAGAGCGGGTCAATTCCAGCATGACTTCATAGTCGCTGAGGTTTTCATTGCGGAAAACGCCAAGCTCTTCCAGGCGCTTCAGGCCGGCCAGGGTAATCTCAAAGCCCCGATTGAAGAGGTAAAGCGCCTGGTAAAGATGGACCTTGGTGGTGAGAGGGTGGCGCGTGCTCTCATTCATAGCGCCCTCCGGGAGGTGAGGGTTGGGTGAAGGCGGTGAGGGCAGAGGTTGCGCCCCCAGGATGAGGGCAGTATAGCTTGAATATCAGCCATGGTTGGCCTGTCTCCGTACAGGTGAACTGCGGTCAGGGCTGCGTTCGGTGTTACAGCACCGGGCGCGGCCCGTTGGGTTTAAGCAATTGGCAATTAGCAGTTAGCAATTGCCAAAGTTATTTGCCTTTCTTCTTTGCTGGTTTCGGTTTTGGCTTTCCTGACTGCTGAGCGCTGATTGCTGAGTGCTTCTTTGAGTATCGTGTTTTCCTGCCGTTGGCGATCTTCGGCAGGAGTTGGCGGACGTGTTCGATTTCGGCTTCGGTCCAGATGCGAAGCTTCCCGCCTCCGACATTGAGTACGGCGGGTGCGGGTATCTTCCCAGCCGCGATATACCTTTGTATCGATAGGAGGCTCAATCCCAATTTCTTGGCGGCCTCTCGGGTAGAATATTGTCTTCATCCTGATATATCTTATTACAGATTGATCTGGTGGTTGTCAAGTATTGATTTTGTTTATTCGCGCTCCGCTGACGCTACGCGCGGGCCTACGGGCAGTGAGGAAGGAGTCTTTTCTTTGCGTACCCAGCCCTACGGCTTCGCATTCGCTCGCCTCGGACTGGGCTAGGCGCGCTAAAGGCGCGCGCTTCCGCCCTTCGGGGCTCCGACATGGAGAGAATCAGAGCCTAGTCCCTACCGGAATCGCCACATGACCTGCAACCGCATGCGTTAGGTTTCAAGACATGTAATCAAGGCCGCGCTAACGCTTTTTCTTGCTCAGTTGCTTTTGCGCTGATTGGCGAAACTGAAATCTAAATTCTTCTGCGGTGTAAACTCCCCTGGCGAGAAGAAGTGTGTTCATGGCATACGCAGTGGCACGGAGCCGCTGGTCTTCAGTAAGTTGGGCGAGAGCATCTTCATAATCGAGGTGGGATCATCTCATTGCCTTGCTCAGTTCGCACTGTTCTTACAACGGTTGCCATATGACTCTCCTCCAAGGCTCCCAATTTGATTCGTTCTTGATTCTCAATTTATCCAATCTGAGATCAAGGGCAAAACTGCTAGTTCACGCCGAACTTTCGTGAGAACTCCCTGATGCTGTATGGCAAAGGATGCTGCGTCGGGATCTTTCGACTGTGCGGAACTCCCTGCGGTCGTTCCGGCTCCGCTCAAGACGACAGGGTGTAAACGTTGTGTTTTGTCTTGCGAGTAAGTCCCTGTCCTCAAGGCCGCCGCAAAACGGTGAACCAGCAAACCAACGATGGCTATAGGGACCCCTCGCCAGGCTCGGGGTTTTAGAAAAAGCTAGCCGCCGAGTTTCGGGAGAAAAAACAACATTCTGATTTATCATTGGCTACACGGTATGGCCACCTCTGTCCGTTCCTTTGCCAAAATTAATCTTGGTCTGAAAATCGGGCCGCTGCGTGAAGATGGATTTCACGAGCTGCGCACCATTTATCAGACCGTCGCATTGAGCGACCAGGTGCGGGTGGACGTGAGCAAGGGCCTGGGCATTGAGATTGTCTGCAAAGATCCGCGGGTGCCTGACGATGAGAGCAACACCTGCTGGCGCGTGGCGGACAGGATATTGCGGTCGCTGAAAGTGCGCGGGCAAGGTCCGCATCATCGATTGAGAAGAACCTGCCGGTGCAGGGCGGGCTGGGAGCGGCGTCGTCGAACGCCGTGGCCACGATGCTGGCGCTGGAAAAGGAGTTGAAGCAGCCGCTGGCGCCGGAAGAGCGGCTGCGCATTGCGTCTGAGGTCGGGTCTGACCTGCCGTTGTTTCTGGTGGGCGGCACGGTGCTGGGGACAGGCCGCGGGGAGCAGGTTTATCCGCTGGAAGACCTGCCCAGCTACCATTGCGTGATTGCCACGCCCGAGATCGGCGTATCGACACCTGCGGCCTTTGCCGACTGGGACAAGAAATGCGCCGCAATATTGGCTGACCGGAAGTTGACCGATGTGAAATTGACGGACAAAGAGAGCTCAGATAGAATAAATATGTTCAGCCGCACGATTTATGAGTGGCTGAACGGGAGTTTTACCCCAACCGGTGTCCCAGGCAAAGGCCGGGACCGGGCCGAGGCACTGCTTCTCGACCTTGTCCGTACCGGGATTGAAAACGATTTTGAAAGTGTCGTTTTCCCTAAGTATCCCGCAATACGTGAGGTCAAACGTGCAGCTTGAACGATCAGGGGCGAAGTATGTGTCGCTTTCAGGGTCAGGTTCCGCGGTGTTTGGTCTTTTTGCCGACCAGGAATCAGCGAATCAGGCAGTAAAAAAGCTGGAACAGAACGATATTCCGGCGCAGGCCACGGTGACTTTGCCGCGAGAACGGTACTGGAACGAGCTGTTTGGAGCAGGCCGGCGAACGTGATTGGCGCTTAGTTGAGATCGGGTGATCTGTTGATCGCCGTGATCGGGTAATCGGAAAAGTCAAAATCTCACCACTGATAAACACGGATGACACGGATCAGAGGTGGATAGGTCGGATGAAATCGCCGTAATCGCCGGAATCGGTGGTTTTGGGGTCGTTTTGAAGCCGATTCGGGGTCGATTCGACGCGATCAGGGCCATGATTGGCCGAGGGTTTCTGGGATCGAATGGCGTAAGTGCTTTGTTTTCCTAATCGAGCCCATGAGGGGAGGGTACCCGTCGGCTGAGGGGATCAGGCAGAGGGCCGCAAGATTGGGTGATCCGAACAAGTTGTTCTTAAGGGTTTTTGTCTAGTAAACACAAGGTCCCTCCGGCCTACTCGCACGCTGAAGAGTGCGCGTGCTCGCTTCACGGCCGTCGGGATGACGTTCTTTAATTTTTTGGGCCTGTTCGTGACTAATGGTAGGTCAAGTGCCTTTCCACCCCACCGAGCCAAAAGCGGGCTCGTCGGGGACCCGGTCGAGAGAGTTTGGACGTAGCAAGAAATAGCGTTATAGCGTTATTGGGCCGTCGACTAATGGTAGGTCAAGTGCCTTTGGAGCACTTTGTCTAGGTTCGAATCCTAGCGGCCCAGCCAAGTTTAGGCTTCGAGCAGTATGGATGCGGGTGCATCGGCAGGGTGATTCGACTTCGCTCAGGATTTCGCCAGCAGGCTCAGACGTCTGCGAAGCGGCTCAAGTTCGAATCCTAGCGGCCCAGCCAGTCTATCGGGTGATCGGGATCGGGTCATCGGGTGATCGGAAGAGCCAAAGAAATACCAGCAGATCGCAAGACGTTTAGACCAGAGGCCGGAGTGAACGGTCAGAGAGCTAAGGGCCAAAAGCTAAAGGCCAAAAACCAAGAGCTAGCGGCTAGTAGCTAGATGTAAATGCAATCCGATGTGTAGCAAACCAGCTCATACGGAGTGATAACCATGGCGACGATAGCGACAGCAACGGAAAAGCCGGAGAAAAAGCAGGAAATGCAGCCGAAGGAGCAAAAACCTCAACGTTCGCGCGCAGACGATAAGTTCAAGATCTTCTGCGGCACCGCGAATGAGGCCTTGACCGACGAGATCTGCCATTTCCTTGGTCTGGAACGCGGCAAGGCCACGGTCACGCGCTTTTCTGACGGTGAAGTTTATATACAGGTGATGGAAAACGTGCGCGGTGCTGATGTCTTTGTCGTGCAGCCCACGTGCTTCCCTGTGGACGAGCACCTCATGGAACTGCTGTTGATGGTGGATGCGCTAAAGCGCGCCTCCGCGCGGCGCATTACCACGGTGATTCCGTATTACGGTTACGCGCGCCAGGACCGCAAAGACAAGCCGCGCGTGCCGGTGTCGTCAAAGCTGATTGCCGATTTGCTGACGACAGCGGGCGCGCACCGCGCGTTGGTGGTCGACCTGCATGCGCCGCAGATTCAGGGATTCTTCAATATTCCGGTAGATCACCTGTTCGCTTCACCGGTGCTGGTGGACTACTTCAAGAAGATGCAGCTGCCAAATTTGACCGTGGTCTCGCCGGACGCGGGTGGCGTGGAGCGCGCGCGCTTCTTCGCCAAGAAAGTTGACGCCGCGCTGGCCATCGTGGACAAGCGCCGCACCGACATGAACGTTGCCGAGGTGATGCACGTGATCGGCGATGTGCGTGGCCGGACTTGCTTGATTATCGATGACATTATTGACACGGCAGGAACGCTGGTGAAGACCGCCGATGCGCTGATGCTAGCGGGAGCTTCAAAGGTGTTTGCCTGCGCGTCGCATCCGGTGCTCTCAGGGCCGGCAATTGAACGCATATCGAAGTCGCAATTGGAGCAGGTGGTGGTTACCAACACCATTCCGCTCACGGGCGCGGCAAAATCCGAGCCCAAAATAAAAGTTCTGACGATTGCCGGCCTGCTGGGCCGCGCAATCCAATCCATACATGAAGAGACTTCCGTCAGCACTCTGTTTGCATAGAACATTGAGCTGGTGGAAGCCGGAGAAGAAGGAAGAGACAAATGAGTGCACAGGTAGAAGTTGTTGAAGCGCAGCCCAGGCCGGACAGTTCGCGCGGCAAAAATGAAGCGCGTCGTTTGCGCGTGAGCGGACGCGTGCCGGCCGTGGTTTACGGCGCCAAGAAAGATACCGTGGCGGTAAGCCTTGATCCGAAAGTGATTTCGCGGATCCTGGCTTCGGACAGCGGCCACAACACGATTTTTGACCTCCAGGTTGGCTCCGCCGAGAAGACCAAAGCCATGATCGTGGATTGGCAGTTTGAGCCGGTCCGCGGCAGCATCTTGCACATTGACCTGAAGCGCATCGCTATGGACGAAAAGATGCGCGTGATGGTGCCAATCCACCTGGTGGGCGAGGCCGTTGGCGTGAAGCAGCAGGGCGGAATCATGGACCAGATTCTGCGCGAAGTTGAAATTGAGTGCCTGCCGGGCGATATTCCAAGCCACATTGACGCGGACGTTTCCGCGCTGGAATTTGGCGTGGTGCTGCGCGTTAAAGACCTGCCACACGGCGGAAAGCTGAAGTTCATCACTCCTGAAGACCAGGGCGTGGCGCACGTAACGGCAGTGAAGGAAGAAGTTGTGGCCACACCTGATGCGGCAGCGGCGGATGCGGCTGCGGGTCCAGCTGAGCCTGAAGTCATTAAGAAGGGCAAGCAGGAGACCGAAGAGGGAGCTGAAGCTGAAAAAGCTCCTGCCGCCAAAGAGAAGAAGTAGCCGCGGTGAAGCTGATCGTTGGGTTGGGAAATCCTGGTATCGAATACCAGTTCACGCCCCACAATATTGGCTTTCTTGCGGTTGACCGGATAGCCGAGCAGTGCGGAGTAACGATCGATAACCGGCACTGCAAGGCGCTGACGGGCAGGACCAGAATCGGAAACGAAGAGGTCCTGCTGGCCAAGCCGGAAACTTACATGAACCTGAGCGGCATGTCAGTTCTGGAACTGGCCAGGAAGTATGAAGTTGAACCACAGCGGGACTTGATTGTGATTTATGACGAGCTTGACCTGCCGCTGGGAATGATCAGGGTCCGGGCGCGAGGGTTCGTCGGCCGGGCACAACGGAATGCAGTCAATCATTAACGCGCTGCAGACTGAGGAGATTGGGCGGATCAGGATTGGCGTAGCGCCAGACGATCCGAAAAAAGGCGGAGCGAAATATATACTCTCGCCTTTTCGCAAGTCGCAGATGGTGGCAGTGGATGAAGCGCTGGACCTGGCTGCGCAGGCGGTGAATGTGATTGTGAATGAAAGCATTCTGATCGCCATGAACAGATTTAACAGGAAGAATAATGAAAGCAGTACTTAGTAGTTAGTACTTGGTACTTGGCTTTGTTTGGAAGATGCAAGCCGTTTTGAGATTGGTAAAACAGCCGCGGCTTGCAGCTAAATACCAAATACTAAGTACCGAAGCACCAAGAATTGGAGTTTGGAGACAACATGCAAAGATCTTATGAAGTGATGTTTATCGTACGGCCTGACCTGTTGGAAGAAGACATGGACAAGCTGATCACAACGCTGCAAGGCCATGCCACCACGGCGGGCGCAACGATACAGAACACGGAAAAGATGGGAAAGCGCCGTCTGGCGTATGACGTCAAGAAGTTTTCTGACGGCCAGTATGTGCTGTTTGTAATGCAGGCTGACGGCAAGGCCATCCACGAACTGGAGCGCCGCATGCGCGTCTCTGAGCCGGTGATCAAGTTCATTACCGTGCGCACCGACGAAGAAAAACAGCGTCTGGACAAAGTACGCAAGTTGCGTGAAGCCAAGGTAAAGAGGCCACCGGCAGGATCACAGCAGGCAGGAAGCGGAGAGTCCGGCGGTGGGAGCCTAAAGGCAGCTTTTGGCTATTAGCTTTTGGCTTTGACTCGTTGGTCGTCGCTGATTGGATGACTAACCGCGCTGTGGAAGAGGAAAGGGCCGGCGGCATTTAAAACCGAGTTATGAAGATCAGCGATTTCTGCATAGAAAGAAGATTTGCGCGCTCAAGGAGCGCGCTGCTTGAAGGAGAAACATGGCTGACGACAATCAGGAAGTATCAACACCATCGCCACGGCCCCAGGGCGGAAGGCCGGATGGTCCGCGACCAGATCGTGGACCCGGCGGACGCGAAGGCGGCGGACGGAAATTTTTCCGTCGCAAGAAGGTCTGCAAGTTCTGCGTGGAAAAGATCGACGACATTAACTATAAAGACGTGCGTCTGCTCGGACAGTTCGTTGCAGAGCGGGGCAAGATCGTCCCACGGCGGCTGACCGGCGTATGCACGCCGCACCAGCGCCGGCTGACGTCGGCGATCAAACGGGCGCGCAACATTGCGCTGCTGCCGTTTGCTGCGCGGTAGAGCTGGCATTCCCCGCGCGGAGCCGCTAAGAAGAGCGGTCCAACGCGGTTATAAGTGGTATCTAGGTCCTATAAACCAGCAGAGCAGGTCCCTCGGGTCCTATTTGGCTGCTGAAAAAAGCGCAGCCAAATATACGGACCTCTCGGGATGACGACTCTCAGGGTTAGGGCATTTTCGAGATAACCAGAACAACTTGGCATAGCGAGATTTAACTGGAGATTCTGAGATGGAAGTCATACTGAAAGAAGATGTTCCAAAGTTGGGCCATCGCGGCGAAGTGGTGAAAGTCGCGGAAGGATATGGCCGTAATTATCTGTTGCCGCACAAGCTGGCCATTGAAGCCACCGCGGCAAACCGCGCTGTGATTGAGCAGATGAAGCAGTCTGCCGTGCGCAAGTCGGCTGTCGAAAAAACCGCTGCTGACGCGCTGGCGCAACAACTGGACGGCACCGCGCTCAGCTTCCAGCGTAAAGTCGGCGAGAAAGACCACCTGTTCGGGTCGGTCACCACGTCTGACATTGCCGAGGCGCTGGAGCGCAAGGGCTTCAACATCGACCGGCGCAAGCTCCAGCTCAATGAGCCAATTAAGAGTTTGGGCGAGTTTGAAGTGCCGGTGCGCCTGCATCGCGATGTAACCAGCAAGATCAAGGTGACGGTGGAGAAGGAAGCAGAAGCGTAAGTAATCGCCGGAATCCTGCCCCAGCAAGCCAACATCGGGCTTGCCGGGGGCCCCGTCGCGCGAGATCGTGCTTCATCGCCGACATCGGAAAACATCTACCGCGGACCACCGTGGATTTGCGCCAATCAAGTGTGAGTTCGCGAATGATCCGCGGTTTTGGTTTTAAGGGCAAGCAATCAGGTTCCCGAAAATCCGGAGGCAGCGGTTTCGTTACCATGCTCCACAGTTAGTACTATTTTTCCTTTGGCATGTTTTCCTTCAAGATAACTGAGGGCTTCAGCCACGCGGCTTAGCGGGTAACGTCTATCTATGACGGGCACAACTTTTCCGGTTTCCAGAAGGTCTTTCAGAAGGCCCAAATCCTTCTGGTTTATGTTCGCGATAAAGAAACGCATCTTCTTGCTGCCAAGCAGTGAGAGTAATGGCCCCAAGAGCATGCCCTGGAGAATTTGAACTCCGCCACCTCCTGCCATGACATAAATTCCCCTGGGACCCAGCGCACGCCTGTAAGCGAAAATCGAATGATATGCGTTGGCCGCAAGAATCAGGTCATAACGCTGCCCTCTTTTGGTGAAATCCTGTTGAGCGTAGTCAATGACGTGGTCTGCGCCAATCGATCGCGCCGTATCCATCTTCTTTATGCTGCACACGGCCGTGACCTCAGCCCCGAAGGCTTTAGCAATCTGGACTGCAAATGTGCCGACGCCGCCGGACGCGCCATCTACCAGCACCTTTTGGCCCGGCTGGATCTGTCCCTTATCACGAAGGCCCTGAAGGGCAGTGAGTGCCGCCACTGGTACAGATGCAGCCTCCTCAAACGATATGTTGGCGGGCTTGAGCGACAATTTATCTTCGATAGCACATCCGTACTCAGCAAACGCCCCACGGCACACTCCGAACACTTCATCGCCTGATTTGAATCGGGTTATGTTCTTGCCAACATCTTCGATCTGGCCGGCCATATCACGGCCTACTCGTGCGTCCCTGGGTTTACGCAGCCCAGTCAGTATGCGTACGACGTATGGTGCTCGGAAGATGCGGTCCACTGGATTGACGGAAGCTGCGTGAATTTTTATCAGTACTTCATTGTCCTTCGGGATAGGTTTTGCTGCCTCAGTAAACTGCAGCACATCGGGTGGTCCGTATTGTGTGCAAACAATCGCTTTCATAAAGTGCTCCGTGGCGGTCGATGACGACGCGGCCTTATTGTCCCTGGCTCTCACCGGTGGATGGACCAAAGCCGCATCGCCCGCGCCAGCTTTGCAGGAATCGTTCTCGCTCCTCCGGGGTCATATTTGCGTAGCGCTCTACCATGCGCTCTTTCATGCGACGGCGGAAGTTGGAGCGACTGGAACGCCGCCATCCATGACCGCCGAAGAGAATCCGGCACAGCGCCAGAATTCCCACGGCCTGCCAGAAGGTAAGCTGTCGCCAGCCGAAGAGTGACGGCAGCAGCCAGTTCCACAAGTGCATCACAATTTCGCCGCCGACGAAGATAAAGAGCGCTATACCAAGAATGGCCGCCGGAACGATCCAAAATAGTTTTCGTTTTCCTCTGGTCATATTCAAATACCTCATGCTTTCAGAAATTATGGCTTCGTAAATTCGTCATAAATACTTTGCAACTGTTCGCGCAGATGCAGCACCGCATAGCGTTTGCGCGAGAGCAGCGTATTGACGCTCACGCCGGTTTCAGCGGACATGTCTTTGAAGCTGCGTCCTTCCAGTTCATGCGCGATGAACACTTCACGCTGGTCTTCAGGAAGTTCGTCGAGCGCAAGCTCCAGCTCATCGAGCAGAACGTTGCGAACGTAGATCGCTTCTGGACCTGCATCGGGTGATGGCAACAGATCTTCAATCTGCAGCAGCTCGCCTTCTTCGCCTTCCACGGCCGTGTCGCTGAAGGTCTCCGGCGTCTTCTTGCGGAAGAGATCAGTGATGCGATTGCGCGCGACGCGAAAAAGCCAGCCGGTTACATGGTCAATCGGCATCAGCAGGCGATTGGCTTCGACCAGCCGGTAAAAGACGTCCTGCAGAACGTCTTCGGCGTCGAGCGGGTCGGATACGCGGCGGCGGATGAAGTTGCGCAGCCGTGAGCCTTCCCGCTTTACCACTTCGGAAATCCGCTGGTCCTGTTCAAGCGCCATCTGCGGGCTTGCCATGTCCTTCCTCTGGAGATGTAGACGAATGAGAGCGCCGGATATTGTAGGCCGCTAAGTTGCTGAGCCAGGATCAGCGGACCGATTCGTTCAACACAGGTATAGCTGCTCCCACTCTGGCCAGCTCCTTCCATCGTTGTTCATTCACGCCCAATACCAAGAGCCACACGATGAGCGATGCTGCTCCGAGGAGGCCGAGGACTGCAATGTAAGGGAAACAGACGGTATCCGAGAGGCGGATACAGGAAGCTTAGCCAACCCAAACCTCCAAGTATCGACAACATACCCAGAAGCCGAGGCAGAAAGGTAGACCTGACAATGAGGTAGCCCGTCAGGAGTGCATAGAATCCGAAAAATACCAAAGCGATCCCGGCGCCGTGGTCATTGACCTTGAGAAAGAGAAGCGCCAGCGCCTGCAACTGTTCCGCGCTGAATACATTCAAGTAGTGCGCGCCGCCCAGGACGAACAAGGGAGCGATAAAAAAGAGGCGGCTAAAAGTCTTGATGACGCAACCGGTGAGGCCCAGATACGCAGCCACCAAAGAGACGCTCCTGCCCGCGGGCTTAAGCAAGTCGTAAAAAAGGGCTGTCATTGCGATCTGGCACGCCATTTCAATGAGGTAGACTGCGAAGCCCAACTGAAACAAGCTCCGGTGCGTGAGTATGTTGGTCGCCGTAGCCGCGGCGTCGCCATTTACAACAAGCCTACCGCTAACGAAACCCTCGGAGAATATTCCCGTCAGTATGGTGAGGAGATAAAGGACACCCGTCATCCTGGCCAGGGAACGCAGCGACGTTCTCTACAATCCGTTCTGTGATTGCAACTGCGGTCATAAACTTCCTCTCTTAACGTGAGCGACTGAATCAGACGCGCACGGCAATCAGACCGGCCCTCGGTATCGGCGCAGCCGGACTGCTATGGCAAGGAACACTGCAGCGACGGCCAGACCGGCCCAGAGTCCTGGCTGGTCAAAGAAATGGTGTGGAATAAGCGTGCTCATGAAATCCGCATTCCGGGCCATATCGGGATCCGGTGGCCCCATCAGGCGTACCTTTAGCAAGGAGAGAAAATACGTGGTATTGAAGGCCATCTTTTCCACGCCCCAGATCACAAAGGGCGGCAGTACGGCCCATACGAACGGAGCGCGCGGCGCGGCAGCGGAAACCAGAAGCAGCCAGCCGTACAGAGGCGCATACCAGAGCCCATGAACGGTGAGCATGTGGTAAAAAAGGTCGAGCGAGAAACGAAAGAAAGACTCTTGCGTCCATAGCGCGCCAATGTTTGCGCCGCTCCCCACCAATAGAGTGCTGGCCAGCAGCAGCATGGCGAACTGCGTGACCGCCACAATGGCAAAAGAGAGCACCGGGATAATCACCAGCGGAATCGCCAGCTTGGAGAGTACTGTTGTGAGATCGGAGACCGGCATCGACTTCCAGAACAGGATGCTGCGATCACGGCGCTCGCCGTAAAGCGCGTCGAGCGAATAGAAGATTCCCACGACCATAGCAATGCCCATGATCAGAGCGGCGGACATTTCAAAGGGCAGGACAAGCGCATCGTGCTGGCGCGCCGGATCAACGTGTGAAAGTAGTACAGCAGGCCATACGCCATGCATGCGACGCCGCAGAAGAATCATGTTGACCACAAAGCTGACCAGAAAGACGGCCGCAGCGGCCAACGGCGCCAGATAGATCAGGCGATTTTCCCAGAACTCACGTCGCACGGACCAGTAGAAGGACTGGGTGTAAGAGACCGTCCTGGGCACGCTTGCCTGCGAGCTGAGCGAAGGCCCTGGCATGGCGATATTTGGGGTGTTCATACGGAGGCTCCTTGCGCTTCGGCGGCATGGTTTCCGACCACGGCGACGAACAAGTCAGCAATGCTTGGGGTATGCGCTTCGCCCAGAGCGGCAAGTTGCTGGCGATCGACGCGATCAAACAGCATGATGCTGCGCCCAAGCGCCTCGCGTTCGTAGATCGGCTTGAGGGCGCGGGCCGCCGCCGCTTGTCCGGGATTCACCGTTAATTCCACGTAGCGCGATTCGATCTCTTCCATGCTGCAATCAAGCACGATGCGGCCGCGATCCATAAACATAAGATCGGTGAGGACGTGCTGGAGTTCTTCCACCTGATGCGTGGTTACGACGATGGTGCGGTTACGATCAAAGTAGTCGTTCAGCAGCGAGTCGTAGAACTGCTTGCGATAGAGAAGATCGAGGCCAAGCGTGGGCTCGTCCAGCACCAGTAATTTCGCGTCAATGGCCATCACCAGCGCGAGGTGCAGCTGGGCCACCATGCCTTTCGATAGTTGCTTGACCTTGCTGTCGCGGCGGATGGTGGTCCTGGCAAGAAAAGCTTCAGCCTTGGCGCGATCAAACCGTGGATGCACGCCGGCAACGTAGTCGAGCGCCTGGGAGACGCGAAGCCAGCGTGGCAGCACGGCGACATCGGCAATGAAGCAGACATCGCGCATGAGCTGATCGCGCTCAGTCCACGGGTTGCGTCCAAGCACCCGCAGTTCTCCTTGATATGGCGTGAGGCCCAGAATCGCATTGAGCGCTGTTGTCTTGCCCGCGCCGTTGGGGCCGATGATGCCGAGAATGCGTCCGTCTTCTACTCGCAGATTGATGCCGTCCAGCGCGACGGTTTTTCCAAACGATTTGCGAAGATCGCGAGCTTCTATGCATGCCATAGCTTCAGCGCTCCTCTTCTGAGAGTTTTGACCCGGGAAGTTTTGACCCGGGAGTTTTCGAGCCAGAAGGATTCGACTCGGCGGGTTTCGATGGCGCGGAATCCGGAGACGGTTTTGCGCCGTTCAGGAGTTCTTGCGCGTTCAGGCCGAGGCGTTGAATGGTTGCGTGAATTCTGGGCCAATCTTCATCCAGGAATTTTTGCCGTTCGCCCTGAAGCAGCAAGTCTCGTGCCCCGGTATTGATGAACATGCCCAGGCCGCGCCGGGTTTCGACAAGGCCATCATCCACCAGTTGCTGATAGCCCTTGAGGACCGTGAGCGGATTGACGCGATATTCGGCGGCGACAGTGCGCACCGATGGCAGCGGATCGCCCTCTTTGAGGACGCCGTCGAGAATCATCGCGACGACTCGGTCGCGAACCTGGCGGTAAATCGGCTGGCTGTCATTCCACTCACGGTCCATCAGGTTTCCTGTTACTTCTGGGAGATTGCCGCTTGCTGGTTTGCGCGCTGCAGATCCAGGTGCGCGTGCATCAACTTGTCACCCTTTAGCTTAAACGTCCAGTCTTCGGTGTGATGATTTGCGTCGATAAAAGTGAACACCGCGTGTTCCATATGGCCGTACTGCGTGTTGCCGGCGACGTCAAGAAAATCGAACTCCACAGTCTTTCCGTCCGTCGATTCGCGGGCGGCCATGCGAGGCCGGTTTCCGGCGTCACAATAATGCGTCAGGACCAAACGGTCATTATCCAGATAAAACATGGTAACCGGATGGTCATACTTCGTGGGATCGTCTTTTCCCTGTTCGCCCATCTCATGCACCAGCGCGTTTCCGCGGGAGGTCACGCGCAGCGAAACATCCCCAATCGCGCCATTTCCCATCTCTTTCACCGGCGGGTCAGTGGTGATTGTGGCGTGCCAGGTGCCGGCAAGGGTTTTCAATTGGTCGAAAGATTTTTGTGCGTCAGACTTTGGTGCGTCAGACTGGGCAGCATGCTTGTGCGCGTCGGCCTGGGCAAAGGCCACGGCGGAAAGCGACAACACAGCAATGGAAAGCATAATGCGAAGAGATTTCATGGTGATGCTCCTTGAAAGCGGCTGAACCGCTGTACAGTGTTATAGTTAACTATAACAGTATATCATGTCAAGAGGATTTGGGCCTCTGCTGGTTAAACTCATGAATGGAAAGGAAATATAGATTACACGGACACGATATGGCTTGAGTCCCCGACGCCAGGCTGACATCTATTTAGGCATGGCAACCCTGACTGAATTCAACCTGGACGAGACTGTCGCAGTTCTTACGCGCACTCCCGCAACCCTGAATGCGATGTTGCGCGGACTGCCCGAAGGGTGGGTGCGCAGCAACGAAGGCAAAGACACCTGGAGCGCATTCGACATTGTGGGTCACCTGATTGTTGGGGAGCGCACCGACTGGATGCCGCGGGTCCGCATGATTCTGGAAAACGGTGAAGCGCGTTCATTTGATCCGTTTGACCGCTTTGCGCAGTCCAAAGAGAGTGAAGGCAAGTCGCTGGAACAGCTTCTGGATGATTTTGCCCGCCTGCGAAGAGAGAATCTGGCCGCGCTGCAGGCGCTGAATTTACAGCCCAAAGATTTGAGCCGGCGAGGAAGGCATCCGGCGCTGGGAGTGGTGACGCTCCAACAACTTCTGGCGACCTGGGCCGTTCATGATCTCACTCATGTGCATCAACTATCCCGCGTGATGGCCTACCAGTATCGTGACATAGTGGGTCCGTGGAGCGCGTATCTGGGCGTGCTGCAGTGTAGTGGTCATAGCTCTTAGAGTTGGCGCTTCGAGGATTGGGGGCATCCTTGTGTTAATGGGCGCTCCGCTGACGCTACGCGCGAGCCTGCGGCGCAAGGATTTGGTTTTTTAGGGCGCGTTTACGGCACGACGTAAACTCGTGCCCTGACACTTGTCTGGATCGTGGGTTCGGTGTCGAGGAGTGAAGATTAAGCAGAATTTTTTCTTAGCTTACCCGGCATTTATTCCTCAGCGAGCGTTGCGCACCCAAGGAAACATGCCGGGCTACTATCAGGCCGTCCCGCAAAGCGCGGACTGGGGTTTGGATTGGATACATTCCGTCTGTCCCCGAGTTCCATTTAGCTCAGCGTTAACTCGGCATCCATAATCCCGCTTTTTGCCACTGCGGATGCTCAGGATCAATCACAAAACCGAACTCCTCGCGGCATGTCTCAAAACACGTGGGACACAGCCAATCCAACTGGAAGCCGTTGGGTTTAGGTGAGGGGACCACAAGGTGCCCTTGCGCTCGCCATTTCGCAATAAGCTCGTCTTCACACGTCCCGGTACCCTTTGCCGACCAAAGAGTCACCCAGCCTTCTGTGTGAACAACGTCTCCCCACTCCTCCGGCCGCTCGGCAAATCGAGCCCAGCAACCGTTGCAATCGATCATGATCCCAATCGGGCGCAAGCTCTTTGTAAGCCTGCCAGCGGAAGACGAAGCCCCGGTACTGCTCCAATTTCCTCTTAAGCCGCTCGGCTTTGTCGTCGGTGGGCATGGTTGCTCAAAGCTAGCACAGATCCCGGCAATTCTTTTTGTTTGTTGAAGAATCGCCATTAGGCGCACGACTGAGGTCAATGAGTGTAATCGCCTGGTTACATCCATTTTCCGAGTGGACACCGAAGCCTGACGGCAGGCCTGGCCAACAGCTTAGCGCGAGGAAGCTGTTTTGTGACAGCAACGGACGCGCGGGATTCGGGAGGGCGTCTCGAGGGGGAGGGAGTCTGGGACGGAGCGATGCATTTTAGCGAGGGCAGGTGGCGAAGATCCTCAGGCGGCTGAAGCCCGGTGTTATTGAGCTCTAACCGCAGACATAAATGTGTAAAGTTCCACGACATCGTTTACAGAACGTTCCGACACATCCTTTACACTTTTGGTTTCCCAGTAAAGCCGCTCAGTCCCGATCCACGGCCGTGGATCGGGACTTGAGCGGGTCGATTTCGGCGATCAGTGTACGCCGATAGTGAACTAAGAATCGCGGTCCCACTGCGGTCACACCCACTAGCTGGTCGACCAGTGTCTGCGTGAGGTACCAACGACGGCCATCGATACGGATCGAGCCGCTGCGATCCACTTCCGCCACCTCCGTCCCCGTAGGATAGATCCATTGTGCCGGACGAAGCTGGTAATCCCTGCCACTCTTCTGCCATAGCTGGGCCGGAGTTTTCATCTTTAAAGCTTCGTGGGGACGGAGATGATTGTGTTCATAACGAAACTGATCTAACCAAGCCTGCCGATGTTCCCCGCGCGGGGTTCCACGACGGAGAAGAGCGGCTACCATCGAGCCATGGAAACGCTCCACCTTGCCTTGCGTCTGCGGATGGCGTAAGCCACTCAAGTGCAGCTCAATATCTTGATTCATCAACCACACCGTCAGTTTGGTCCAGCCCCGATACCCTTGCCCGTTGCACCATGGCGTTCCATGATCCATCAGCATTTCTTCCGGAACTCCACATTCGCAGAAAGCCTTTTCCAAGGCCTCTTGCACACCTTTTGCCTGGGTCGAACCCGTCCGCTCCAGCGCCGTCACGTAGCGAGAATGATCATCCAACACCGAAAGCGGTCCCACCGGCTCATCCCAGCCTTTGGGGCCTTTAAAATCCATCTGCCACAGCTGATTGGGCGCCTCCCGCTCGAACCGCTTGACTGCCGCCGGGATTCGGTCCTGCTCCCGCACCAGGTTGTGACGCAGAAAAATACGATGCACGGTACTGGCTGGCAGCTTCACCCCAACCTCCTCCAGCTTCTTGCCGATCTTACGCGCTCCCCAATCCGGCCACCGGCTCCTCATCTGGATCACCCGCTGTTCTAAAGCCTCTGCCGTTTGTCGCGGACTGTGCCGCGGTCGACGACTGTGTTCTTCCAACCCCGCAATTCCTTGTTCGCGATAACGCTTGATCCACACATACCCCGTCGGTCGCGAGATCTCGAATTCTCGACATAGCTGGGCCAAGGGCTTTTCTCTCCGGCTGACCGCCACCACGAATCGTACCCGTTGCTCCCCAATATCTTTCATTCCCCAAGCCATCCTTGCCCTCTTCGGAGAGGGCTGATTTACTCCCGCCCTCGCTCCGTTCGGGCGGGAGTGTAAAGGATGTCTCGGAACATTGTGTAAAGGATGTCATGAAACTGAACACATAAATGTCTGCTCCACCCCGTGAGCTACCTGCTCCATTACACGGCTCTCGATCCACCTAGGGAGCCCTTGGAGCAAAGTTTTCCCTAGAAAACCGGGAACCGACAATTATCTGTGAATATTGATGAAATATATCTTGACATTAATGTGAATTATTTTATATAAGATCATTATGCCAGATGAAACAGCCAAAAAAATGTATGAATCGGCCCGGGAAAGACTCACAGAGCTGATTCGGCAGGAAAGCAAGATCAAAGATCAGATTTCACATTGGGGACCGATTGTAGAGCAACTGGCCCGGCTTACAGGTGAAACGGTAGATTCCGAGTATGAATCGGCTCGGGATAGGCTCCGGGAGCTGCTGCGGCAGGAAACCGAGATCAAAGAACAGATTTCACATTGGGGGCCGATTGTAGAACAGCTTGCCCGCCTGACAGGTGAAACGGTGTGATTGCCGCGATATTGCCAGCCGAATCAATGAGTTAAAGCAAGCTGAAGCTGGCGGAGCGGGAGCCGCCGGGGCCGGGCAGGAGATGGGGTTGACGGAGGCGATCCGGTGGGTTTTCCGGCAGCCGCTGATGCTGCCGCTGACGCCGACCCAGGTGAGGGACCACATGGCCGAAATGGGGTATGACCTGAGCAAGTACAAGCATGTGATGCCTCCGATTCACAACACGTTAAAGCGGATGAAAGAGGCGGGCGAGATTAAAGAAGTGGAGGGGATTGGCGGGATCGGGCGAGCGTTTGTAAGCGCGAGGTAATCGCCGAGATCGCGCGTCATCGCCGGATCGCCAGTTAACGCGAATAGCACGAATCCAAAAAACCATTTTGCCGCAGATTTGCGCGGATGAGCGCGGATCAAAAGCAAAGGCCTTTACCGCAAAGGACGCTAAGGAACGCAAAGGAGATCAGGGCCAGGAAAAAGTTTGCCAGGAGATAGCCAAATGAACACTGAAATTGCGAGCAGGAAGCCTACAAAGGAAGAAATTGTCGCGGCCATCCAGGCGTGCGCGACCAAGCTGGGTCATGTGCCGAACCAGGAGGAGCTGAAAAGCAGAAACCGGGATCTACGGGAAGATTTTTGCCCGCCATTTTGGCAACTACACCAAGGCGCTGCGGGCCAGCGGATTTGAAGGGCGCGGGGCTGGGTTCACGCTGGGAATGGAAGAGCTGTTCCAGGAATGGGCAGGCATTGTGCGGAAAATTGGCGAGACGCCGAGCGCTGCGGACTACGTGTTGCACAGCCAGCACAGCCTGACGCCGCTGCGGAAGCGCTTCCGCTACTGGAATGACGTGCCGGCGGGGATGGTGCAATATGCGGTAGAGAACGGACTGGAAGAGCAATGGGCCGACGTATTGGAAGTAGCAAGGAAGTACAGGCGGGAAGGGAGAACAGGGGGATGGAGACGCAAGCCGGGAGTATTGTCCTCGAATCCCAGAATCCTGACTGACCGCCCGGTATATGGAGCCCCGTTTCTGCGGACAGCGCTAGGCTTTGCCCCGGTGAATGAGATGGGCGTGGTGTTTCTGTTTGGCGCGATGGCGGAGAAGCTGGGATTCATTGTGACGTGGATAGGGACGCAGTATCCCGACGTTGAGGCGTTTCGGGAGGTAGCGCCGGGACGGTGGCAAAGGGTGCGGATTGAAATTGAATTCTTAAGCCGCAATTTTCTACAGCATTTCCACGATCCGAAAGAGTGCGATTTGATTGTGTGCTGGGAAAATAATTGGCCGGATTGTCCGCTGGAGGTGATCGAGCTGAAGGGGCTATTTCAAACCCATTCGCCGCAGATTTCCGCAGATGTGCGCTGATCAAAGGCAAAGGCCTTTACCGCAAAGGACGCAAAGGAACGCAAAGGAAATCAGGAATTGCCAGAATCTGCAAGACCTTCGTCAATCCTTGAGAGCAGCGGAGCCGATCCCTCAGCCGCGAAGCCCGGAGTAAATGCAAGTCCTGGTGCGGCAATACCAGCGGCCTCGGGACAGCATGTCCAGGGGCGGAGTCGTTTAACGGCGAAACGCGATGAGCGCGGATCGGGAAAACGATTGCCACGGATAAACACGGCATGCTACGGATCAAGCTTGGGATCGGCAGCAGTTCCAGATCGGAACGGGCTTGCACCTGCGAGTGGGCAGATTTTGAGGCCGGGAAGCTGCTGATCCCGCGGAGGTTACGGGTCGTCCCAAGGATTTCCCAAGTGTCCGAAAATGGGATACTCTCAGCTTACGTATCACGGTTGGGTTCGTCCAAGTAATTGCAAGGAGAGAGGATTACATAGGACAGAATAAATGCCGGCCGACTCAGTATTGATAGGGGTGACGGTTGGCGCGAGCGGTGGTACAAGAAGCTCCCATTCTTCCGGAGAAATGGTGAGTCAAGCCCTAAGTCGAATTAACGACAGTGAGCTGATACGCGCCGCTCAGCGCGGAGACCGTGCAGCTTTCGAGACACTGGTGCGCCAGTATGATCAGGCCGTTCTGCGCCTGGCTATGCACCTGACTGGATCGGACGCCGACGCCCATGACATCTATCAAGAAGCATTTCTAAAGGCTTACCGGCATATTGGCAACTTCAGGTTTGAATGCTCTTTTTATACCTGGATTTATCGCATTGTGACCAATCTTTGCCTGGACCATTTGCGCAAACGGCAAACGCGCAAAGAAGATCCGCAGATGGCGATGGATTCAAGCGGGCAGCCGGTAGACGTGCTGGAGCGCGTGTCCGATGACCGCGCGGGCGCGAACCCAGAGCGCGACCTGATGCGTCGCGAGCTGGGAGCAAAGATCAACCAGGCGCTAACGAAACTGACTCCGCGCGAACGCATGGTTTTTGAGTTGAAACATTATCAAGGCCTGAGGCTGCGGACGATTGGCGAGATGCTGAACACGACGGAAGAGACGGCCAAGAACACGCTGTTTAGGGCGACGCAGAAATTGAGAAGTGCGTTGACGCCGATGAGGTAGAGAGCAGCAATTAGCAGTTGGCAATTAGCAATTAGCAGTTGGCAATTAGCTTGGCAGTTAGAAGATGCAAGCAGGTTTTTGCAGGGGCTAAAGCCGGCAAATTTTTAGCAGGTGAAACGCAGGCATAAATGCCTGCTCCACCGGCGGTTGACGAAGGATCGGGGGTCTGCAACACAGGCACCCACAGGCGAAAAAGCCGGGGGCTAGAGCTAAGAGCCAAATAGCTAAAGCCAGGAGGCGGTACGAAGCTAAGTGGCTGAAAGCAAATATTCGGAAATCGGAAGCGTTAGAAGTTGCGATAGGAACAAACACCATGAATTGCGATTGGACCAAAGAAAACGTTGTTTTATACATTTACGGCGAGCTGGCTGATGATGCCAAGTTCGCGTTTGAGCAGCACGTAAGGCATTGCCTGGGATGCAGACGCGAACTTGAGACCTCGCTGGAATTCAAAGACAGCATGGCCGCGGCGCCGGTGACGGAAGTTTCGCCCAGCTTTCTGGCGGCCAACAGAATGCAGCTGCAGGAAGCGCTGGAGCACGCGGAACAATCACGCAACATCTTTAGCTCGTTCATCTTTGACGCCACAGGATGGTTCCACCAGATTAAGCTGGCCCCGGCCATGACTGCTGTGCTGCTGATTCTTGGCTTTGTAGGCGGAGTGGGAACAACGTACAAGATGGTGGAGGGCAAGAAGGCGCCGGTCACGTCTGGAAATGAAATCACCGGTGTGTCGTCAACCACTGAAGCCAATATCGGCAGCATTGAATCCATTACCCCCACGGCAAATTCCAACCAGGTCCAGATCAAATACAACACACTGCAGCCACAGATATTGAACGGATCAAGCGATGATCCGCGCATACGGCAGTTGCTTGTGCTGGCGGCGCGCAACACGCGCAATCCCGCGATTGCGCTGGATTCTATTGATGTACTGACACGCGGCTCAGAAGATAACGCCGTGCGCGAGGTATTGATTGAAGCTTTGCGGTATGACAAGAATCCCGGCGTGCGATTGAAGTCACTGGACGCGCTGAAAGGCTATGTCCGCGACGATGTTCACGTGCGCGATGCAGTAGTAGAAGCTTTGCTGCATGACAACAATGCCGGCGTTCGGCAGGAAGCCATCAGCCTGCTGGATGCGGTGAAAGCCGATACTAGCGTGCGCTCTGCCTTGACGGTTCTGGCAGATCGCGACCCGAACAAGTTTATCCGTGAAGAATCAAAACGCTACCTGGCAAGCATGCCGCATTTGGATTAGTGCAGCAATTAGCAATTAGCAGTTGGCAATTAGCTTTGTTTGGAAGATGAAAGCGGCTTGAAATCGGAAGGGAAACGGTTTGCAGCGCTTACGAATGAGCTGATCGAAAGAGAAGAAGCGAACGACGATGAAGAAGAACCTACAATTCGCGACCGTGATTTTGGCGGCTGGCTTTCTTTCCGCCGCGGCAGCGCAAAGCCCCAGCCCGCGGTTGTATCGAGCGCAGGGCAACGAATGGATACAGGAGGTTTCGGGAACGTTTTCCGCGGGCAAGATCGTAAAAGTGAAGTCGAGCAGCGGGTCAATTCATATTCAGGGCGCGCAGCAGAACAACGTTACATACACGATTCGCGAGCATGTCCACGCTGGGAATGAGGAGAGAGCGCGGCGCGAGCTGAGCCACATGAAGTTCACGACGTTTAGCTCAGGTGACGCAGTGGTGCTGCAGGCGGACTGCGAAGGCTCCAACCAGGGCTCGATTGATTTTGATATTAAAGTGCCGGCACAGACGCAGCTTGTTCGGCTGCAGACTGAAGGCGGGGCCGTGGCGGCAAAGAACTTGTCTGGGCGCGTCGAAGCAAAAACGGGCGGTGGCGCAATTCAACTGGACGGCATCACCGGCGTGATCGCGGTTTCAAGCGGCGGCGGAAATATTGATATCGGCAAAGTAGGGAATGACGTTGAAGCTTCGACTGGCGGTGGAAACATCCGGCTTGTGTCGGCGGCAGGCCATGTCACCGCGAGATCGGGCGGCGGGAATCTGAACATCGGGTGGGCCAAGGTGATGACGCTGCAAACGGCCGGCGGGTCGATCCAGGTGACGAAGTGCGATGGCAAAATCAAGGCCGAAACCGGCGGCGGCAACATTGAGCTGAATGACATTGCCGGAGCGGCGGAAATTGAGACGGCTGGCGGAAGTATCCATATTGGGCCGGCTCGGGGTGGCGTACGCGCAGAGACAGGCGCAGGCGCGATTATGGCCAAGCTGGCGTCGGGCGGCGAGCCGTTTACGGACTCAAAGCTTGAAACCCAGATGGGTGACATTATCGTGTTTGTGCCGGAAGGCCTGGGAGTGAATGTGCGCGCGGCGGTGGAGTCGGCGCGGAGTTATGGTATCCGCAGTGAGTTTGGCGAACTGAAGATTACTCCTCCTTCGGCCACAATGGGGCCGCGGGAATTTTATGCTGAAGGAAGCCTGAACGGTGGCGGTCCGCTGCTGCACGTTCACACCACAGCAGGGAATATCGAGATCAAGAGAGAAGCAAGACCATAGCAGAAAGACATTTTGGAGCAATCCCTATGATTCAGAAAAAGACAATCGCGCTATTGCTCACCGGCCTGGCGCTGCCGCTGATTGCAGCCCAGCCCTCACCCACACCGCAACCGGAATCGCTCTCTCACCCGGTTCAAGGCTACTTCTATGCCGCAGGCCGCTCATATCTGGGCGTTGATATTCGCGACGTGACCACGGATCGCATGACCGCGCTCAAGCTGAAAGAAGAACGCGGAGTGGAAATCACAATGGTAGACGCTGATGCTCCCGCTGGAAAAGCCGGCCTTCGCGAGCACGATGTAATTCTCGATTTCAACGGCGCGGCGGTTGAAAGTGAAGAACAAATTCGCCGCCTCATTCGCGAAGTCCCTCCGGGACGCACCGTGACGCTTGGCATCAGCCGTGACGGCGTCCCCATGAAGATCAACGTCCAACTAGCTGACCATGGCGCGGTAGTAGCGCAGACTCTTCCGCGCATCGTTGCCCCCACCCAGCGGCCGGGCGACTTTCCCCGCAACAGCATGGACCTGCCGTTCCAGATCCAGACATACTCTTCCGTGCTTGGCGTCCAGACGGAGAGCTTGACCCGCCAACTCGGCGACTACTTTGGCGTGAAGAACGGTGAAGGCGTGCTGGTGCGTTCAGTGGAGAAAAGCAGCGCCGCGGAAAAGGCCGGCCTCAAAGCCGGTGACGTGATCGTAAAAGCCGACAATGAAAGGCTCACCGACCGCAGCGACCTGAGCCACATTCTCCGCAACCATCGCACCGGCGGTAAAATGACTCTGGTTGTGATGCGGGACAAACATGAGCAAACGCTCACGGTTACGCTGCCGGACCGTGGATCGCGCGACTCGTCTTTCCTGAATTTTGATACCGATGAATTACAGGCCTCTCTCGGCGACATTGACGATATGGTGCAAGATCTGGATACCGATCAGCTCATTTCGCTCGATGAAGACATGGCTTCTCTCAATGGCAACCTGGCTTTTTTGGGTATGGCGGAAGAGGGAAGAAACCTGCTGCAGTCACCCGAAATTCAGAAAGCCCTTCAGGAAGCGCAAAAAGTGTTGCGGGATCTTAAACTCGGCTCCGATCCCATCTAAAGACGTTCTTTCATTCTCTCCTCAGCTCGAGCGTGGCCTCTTTAGGTCACGCTCTTTTTTGCTGAAGAGCAATCATCGCGGCCAAAGATTAATTCAACGTTTACCCACGCACTCCAGGTCAGCTTCCCGGCGGATGTAGCTCCAGCAGCGTTCGCGGATCTAGATATTCCCCGCGCCAGCGTACGGCAAAGTGCAAATGCGGCGCTGTTGCCCTGCCGGTTCCGCCACTAAGCCCCAGAAGCTGCCCTTTCTTCACCGCATCGCCTTCCTTCACTTTGAATTCAGAGAGATGCAGATACATCGTCAACAGTCCCTGGCCGTGATCAATCATCACGCAATTACCTTCAAAGTACAGTGGTCGGGCCAGGATGACTGTTCCACTGTTTGTGGCAACAATCGGCGTTCCCGTAGTTACGCGGAAATCCAGACCTGTGTGCTGGCTCTTCTTTACGCCGTTGAAAACGCGTGCCGATCCAAACACACCGGAAACCTCCGCCTCCGCCGGCGGCTCAAAACGGCCAGACCAGAGCGTCTCCGGCAAAGTGCTGGAAAAAACTTTCTTCTTTTCGGCTTGGTCTTCTTCAATCCGTGCCAGCGTTTCCTTGGGCGGCTCAACAAATCCGGGTGCTACTTTCAACGCGCTGGTGGGATAATGCGCAGCCCCGACAGTCACCGCGTAGCTCATCGTGGATTCTGTCCCGCCCTTGCCTTTGCCCTCGACGCGCAATGTGTACGTGCCCGGCTTGGTGGCAAGGCTCACACCTGCAAATCCATACCAGCAATGGCAGGCCTTGCTGGAGCGAAACGAGAATTCCTGCCCTAGAAAATTTCCGTTCAATTCAGTCAACTGGGGAGGAGCTGCAACGCGAAAAAGCACAGGAGAGCCATTTACCGGCTTCGTGGGTTCCCACTGCGCTATCCATTTTTGTGTGGAACCCTGGGCAGGCGCAGAAAGGCCAAACAGGATCGTCAACAGAAGGATGGTTTCGAGTTTGAACCTGTAGCAGGACATGGGCTGCAGTGTTTGGCTTTTAATCAGCGTCAATCAGCGTCATCTGCGGCAAACGCCTTAGTCTTCCCATCTCTTGAAGATCAGCGAACCATTGGTACCGCCGAAGCCAAACGAATTGGAAAGCGCAATATTCAGCTGCGCTTTGCGTGCCACGTTCGGCACGTAATCCAGATCGCATGCAGGATCGGGATTCGCAAGATTGATCGTTGGCGGAAGGACCTGATCACGCAGCGCCAGTATGGTAATGCCGGCTTCCAGTCCTCCGGCGCCGCCCAGCAAATGTCCTGTCATGGACTTTGTGGAACTCACGGCAATTTTTGTGTCTGCGCCAAACGTTCGTTTAATGGCCATGGTTTCCAGCACGTCGCCAATCGGCGTGGACGTTCCGTGGGCATTCACGTAATCAATGTCTGATGGACTGAGCTTTGCGTCGTGGATAGCGGTGGTCATCACGCGCCAGCCGCCTTCGCCTCCTTCCGCGGGCTGGGTAATGTGGTAGGCATCGGCGCTCATGCCATAGCCAATAATCTCAGCCAGAATCTTTGCGCCTCGGTTCCGTGCGTATTCCAAATCTTCCAGCACCAGAATGCCTGCGCCTTCGCCAATCACAAACCCATCGCGATCGCGGTCCCAGGGCCGGCTGGCTGTTTCCGGGTCCTCATTGCGGGTAGAAAGCGCGCGCATGGCAGCAAACCCGCCAACGCCCATCGGCGTGATGGCCGCCTCTGATCCGCCGGCAATCATCACGTCCGCGTCGCAGCGCTGAATGATCTTGTAAGCATCTCCAATGGCGTGTGCGCTGGTGGTGCAGGCGGTGGCTGTGGCCTCGTTCGGCCCTTTCGCTCCATAGCGGATGCTCACGTGCCCGGCCGCCAGGTTCACGATTGCAGCCGGAATAAAGAACGGAGAAATCTTGCGCGGCCCGCCTTTCATCAGTTCGGCATGCTCGCGCTCAATTACGTCAAAACCGCCTACGCCAGACCCAATGTGCACGCCCACTCGCGTGGCGTTTTCCGGCGTGACCTTGAGCTCTGACATCTTCATCGCTTCATCCGCCGCCGCCATGGCAAAGTGGATGAAGCGTCCCATCTTCTTGACTTCTTTTTTCTCGATGAATTTTAGAGGATCAAAGTCTTTGACTTCCGCCGCAATCTGGCAGGCGAACTGCGTGGTATCAAACCTGGTAATTTTGCTGACGCCACTTTTACCGGCAACAATGTTCTGCCAGACTTCAGCGCTGGTCTGCCCTACTGCGCAGATCAGCCCCATGCCCGTTACAACAACCCGCCTGGCCAATCACTTGCCGCCTTTCGCATGCTTTTCAATGTAATCAACCGCATCTTTTACCGTGCGGATCTTTTCCGCGTCCTCGTCAGGAATCTCAATGTCAAAGGCTTCTTCAAATGCCATCACCAGTTCCACTGTGTCCAGTGAATCTGCGCCCAGATCGTCCACGAAGGAGGCATTGGGCGTAACTTCGCCTTCATCCACTCCCAGCTGTTCAACAATAATTTGTTTTACTTTATCTTCAACGGCTGCTGCCATAGGCTTAGTGTCTCCTTCTATTGTGTACTCAAAAAATGTTTGCTCGAAAATTCCTTTAGGTCGCTTATTGCTTTACTGATTTTGCATTCTTCTGGATGTAATCAACGGCATTCTGGACAGTCACAATTTTCTCCGCGTCCTCATCCGGAATTTCAATCCCGAAAGTTTCTTCCAGCGCCATGATCAATTCCACGCGATCAAGCGAATCGGCGCCAAGATCATCCACAAACGACGACGTCGCGGTTACATCTCCCGCCTCGACGCCCAACTGGTCCACAATAATCTGTTTTACCTTGTCCTCGACTCCCGGCATAGAGGCTCTCCTGCATACATGTCAAACCGGCTAGTGTAATTGCTCTAAAAATGCTGTGTAAAGGGCAGTTGGTCAGTTTTTACTGACCCACTGCCGGTATCAGCGCCCAGTGATTCGCTTGCGAATCGCGAATGAGCAACCATTCATCGTTGCCTCAAAAAGGCTTTCGCGCCACCACCAGTGACTGCGGCATCGGTTCCAGCGGAACCAGCCGCGGAGTTTCCAACCCGGCATTCCGGCACATCGCAGCATACTCCGCCAGAGTGTAAGCATCCCCTTTTGGAGTGCTGCCCAGCATGGTCAAACCAAACATTGCGGGTACCGGTGGCGAAACACGATCATCATTGGGCACAAACTCTAAGATTAACACCTGCCCGCCGGGGTTGAGGGCCGCATGGGCTTTTTTCAGCATTTTTTCATTCTCAGAGGGATCAAAGTGATGCAGCAGGTTGGTAATCAAAATCGCGTCAAATCCGGCGCCGTAATCCACGTCAAAGGCGCTGCCGGGCAGCAGATGGTAGCGGTCAGTTAGTCCCTGTTTCGCGGCATTGTCCCTGGCCACTTCAAGCACATTCGCCCAATCCAGGGCGTAGATATGGGCCTTGGGGAGCCGCTGGGCCACAGTAATGCCAAACAGGCCGTGGCTGGCGGCAATGTCCAGAATCTTGGCCGATGGCCGGGAACTCAGCTCTCCAGCCAGCAGGCCCGCCATCGTCTGCGCGGCCGGCATCATGATCGGAGCCATGCCTTTGGCGAATTCGATCCAGATGGGGTCGTTCGGGGCCAGGGTGCTCTCATGATCGGAGGCACCACCGTTGCGCACGGTTGCGCCCAGATGCTCAAAGTGGGCCAGTTGTGACGGGTGCAACATAAATTTGAATGCCAGACCAAAATATGCGGGTGAGCGGCTATCGAGAAAGAAAGCCGTGTCAGGCGTGAGCGAATAATTGTTGCCGGTTTTGGTCAGGAATCCCATCACTACCAGGGCGTCGCTCAGCATGCGCACGCCACGCTCTGCCGCGTTGCAAGTTTTTCGCGATCTCAGCCGCCGTCCGGCTGCCTTTGGCGATTGCCGTAAACAGATCAAGGTCAACTGCGGCTTTTAAAGCAAACGCGCGCTGATATCCCTGGATGGTGTTGAATATCTGGACCGGATTGGGTGGTGTGGCGGGCATTTGCTGGGCTGACATGTAAGGTAAAACCTCCTTAGCCATTCTATCTGTTTGCCGGCCTTCCAGAGGTGCAGGCAGGGGCTTTACAATACAACCTTGTCCGCCCCGAAATTTTTCCTTAAATACACTGCCTGGCTCGCCGCCCTTAAGACACTTGGAGCGTGGGGCGTCTTTATCATCTCCATTCTTGACTCGGCCGCCTTCGGCGTCCCCATGGATCCTTTGGTCGCAGGATACGTGTATGCCAATCCGCATAAAGCGTGGCTGTATTGCCTTGCAGGATCGATAGGCTCAGCCCTGGGAAGCCTTGTGCCTTACGGCCTGGGACGCGCCGGTGGCGAACTGTTTCTGCTCAAGCGCATCGATGAAGCCCGCCTCAAGCGCATTCGCGACCGCTTTGAGCGCCAGGAATTTCTCGCTCTGATGGTTCCGGCCATGCTGCCGCCGCCAACCCCATTTAAGCTGCTGGTCTTTTCCGCCGGCGTGTTTGAGATGAAACCGATCGCATTCCTTCTGGCCATCATCAGCGGACGCCTGGTGCGCTTCGGCCTGCTATCAGCCCTCACGGTCATTTTTGGCAGAGAAATCGTGGACGAGACAAAAAACCTAGTCAAAACGCACCCCACCATTCTGGTGCTTATCCTGTTTGGAGTTTTTCTGGTGGGTTATTTGCTATATCGTCTGCTGCGCCAACCGGCAAAAGAAATTGCTGAGGAGATCAAGCACGAAGAAGAAATTAAGCAGAAATAGCCCAGTTTTCTTTAAGATTTGCGGCTGATTTATCTGTTCGTTAAAGCACAAAAAATAAATTCCTTGCGCCGCAGGCTTGCGCGCAGTGCAACGGAGCGCATGAACTACATCCGGATCTCGAGGCTTGAAGGTCGCAGCAACATATTGCCATTTTCCGCAACTCTTCGTCTCCAGCGCTTCCATGTTCTTGAACCATAAAAACTTCTTTGTCCAATGTCCGGGCGAGGCCCTTCATCAATCTAAAAACAGCATCTGCCTTTTCTGCAGAGGTTACATCTTCGGGCAGCACATCGAGTTCGATTTGGTTCCTGCAAAAGAAGAACACATTGGCCGTGAACCCTAGCAATATTACTTGCAGAGTCAGCGCCTTCTGATTAGATCTTTGCCAAATTTCAGTCAATTCGGGAAGAGGCTGCACCACTCCGTCTTCCAAGTACTTAAGTTCGTAGTTGGTGGAAAGGAAGCTGAACAGAGACTGCCAGTGATGCTCAGTAACGTCAAAAACGTAAATGTCGAGGGGGCGCCCCACAATCTGGAGCAAATATCTCTCGATAGCGGTGCTCATCTCCCATTCGGGACAATGTAAGTGGCGGGCTATTACGCTGCCGCGCTCTTGCTCACCGCTTCTTCATGCTGCGTTTGCGCTACCAGCGCGCCAATCCCGAAGAACACCAGCGAGAAAACTACATCTGAGATGATGCCGTTGCGGAAGAACGGAATAGCCTTGGTGTAGCACTCAATCAGGCCAGAGAGGTTCTTGGCATATGCGATGTTTCCAAACGCCCAAACAGCAAAGTTGCTCGTAAGGAAGAAGCCAACGCCAGTTCCCAATCCCGCGCCAAAAACGTTCAGCGGCTTGATGCGATTGCGCAGGAACAGCCCGATAAAGCATGGAACCAGATACCAGCTCCACATCACGATCTGGTCCAACCCAAACGGAATCTGATAAACGCGGAGGTTCAGGTAAACATCGGAGCCGATAAGCAGAGCGGCGGGAATCCAGAAGTGCTTGCGCGGCATCCGTGATCCAAAGAACAGCAGTGAAGCCCCCACCAGGCTGAAACCCAGGGTTGCGAACGCGCCGGTACCGGCCACCAGACGCAATAACACTGCAAGAACCACAAACAGATAAGCGAGCATACGCACCTCAGGTCAATTATTGTGACGGGTTGGAACTCTAACGTCAAGACTGCAAGCTATTTCCGATCCGGCGCCACATCCGGCGGCCTTCCCGTAAACATCTCTTCTACCCTGAGTTGCGGGTCAAGCACCACATAGCCGGCAAGGATGGGTTTTTGATGCTGGGCAACGCTTTCTGCGCTTTCAAACCGCAAATCTTCAAACTGCACCTGATATCTTCCGCCTTCCAGCTTCTCCGTGGTCACCAGCGGATACCGTGCCCAGTCCAGGTAGACGTGTCCCAGCCGCGACCTCTTGGCCGCCAGCGTCACCGGCGTCTCTTCCGGTTTGAAACGCACTACCGCCATATTCAAAGGATCAATTTCACCCGAGCCGGAATCCACCTGCGCCATCTCAAAGAAATCCTGCGTCTCCACCACGCCGTTCCATGAAAATGGATTGATGGGCTGGGGAAACGCCGACGCCCGCAACGGATCTTCACCGCGATATGTCCGCGCATTCAACTCATTCAACGCGCGGCGATGCTCAAAATCACGGACCAGAATCACCGCGGCCACGCAAATCAAGGCAAGAATCGCCGCTCCGCGTCCGCGAAATTGCGGCTTGCGCGAGCCAATTTCCTCGGTGATCAATGCCATCAAGCGCTGGAACCACCAGCGCCAGAAACATAGCCAGCAACATAATGGGGTCGACGATAAAAACAATGTCCCAGGCATACCATTTCTCATTGAATGGCGCGAACGGGCGCACGCCGTAATTGTTGGTGAAGTCCTGGAACAGGTGCACCAGCGTTCCCAGCAGCGCGTATCCATACAGAATTTTCCAATTCGGCAGCAGCTTGGGAAACGTGCCGCTTGAAGCGCCTTCAGGATTGGCCTTCTGCCGCGAGTTCCTCCAGCGATGGATGCCATACACAAGCGCGATTACCCCGGCAGCCATAAAAGGCGCGCCAACCAGGCTATGCGTGATGCCACGGTGATGTTGCAGACCAGTAACCCCGCCCCAGAAGTAGGTAACGGAATCAATGTCAGGGGCTTCAAACGCCAACGTCAGCGTGAGCGTTGCCAATGCGGTTTTTCGATTCAGTCCGGCGCGGCTCACGCAGACGCCGGTCAGCATATGCGTGACAGGATCCAAGGAAATACCTCAAAAGCAAACTAGCATTCTAAACATGACGGCTACATGTTCCCTACCCGTCAGGATTCTGTGTCGCTCCGCGATGTGTTGTCTGATAGGTAAACAGGTGAAATAATGGCTACATTCCGCTCATGAATTTAGCTCAAAAGTCCGATACACGGCTGCTCTTGTGCTCTCTCCACAGGGATTCAGTGCTTGCGATGCAGCGCGAGGTTTTTCGCGACTCAGGCTACAGCGTGGTGGCCGCAGCTTCAAAAGAAGAGATTTATGAGCATATCGAAAATACCGATTTTGACGTGATGATCCTGAATCACACCCTGTCTTTCGCCGATCGCAAGACACTGGCCAAAAAAGCCAAGCAATGCAATCCCAACAATGGCGTTCTCGTTCTGCACCATAGCGGCTCGCTGGGCAATTCTTATGTCGATCTCGCCGTAGATTCGCGGGCCGGCGTAAAGCCGATGCTGGACACCCTGAAGCGCATTGAAGCCATGCGACACGCCCGCACTCACCACGACTCCAGTCGCCGGCGGAAAATACGTTGTGGTGGCGGACATGAATCGCAACTATACCTTCGCCACCGATCCTGTCTGCGAATTGCTCGGCTATGACCGCGCCATGCTGCTGGAACTCCGCATTGATGACATTATCGATGGATCAACCCAGGTGGCCGCGCCGCTCTTTCAGCAGTTTGTGGCCAAAGGAAAGCAGGCCGGAAGAATCACTCTCCGGCATCGCTCTGGCAAGAAGGTACTGGTGAAATATTCATCCCTGGTTGAGCCCGATGGTTGTGTAATCGCACATTGGGAACCCCTGGAATCTTCAGCAGCGGGCTGAACTCAAGAGCATTATTCCATCAATAGCTTTACTGGCTTGTTTGCGATTGTAAGCTCCGCCGGCAGCACGCCCAGCAATTCGCCATCGGCCTGGGAATGCACGGTGCGCATGCCCGGGATGGCTGTGCAGCGAAACCACTTGGTATGGATGGCGTCCACGCTTTCAACTTTCCAGTTGCGTCCCGTAGCCACGCTGGCAAAGTATGAGAAGAAGCGGCGGATTTTGCTGGTCCGAAACAACAACAGACAAAAATCATGGCGCAAAAGGCTGGTTCCAAGGTTTACCAGGCTCAGCAGCCCGGGGAATTTGCCTGCGCGCACGCACATTGCCAGCATGGCCGCGCCTTGATGGCGATTTCCCTGTTCATCTTCCCACTCCACATGAAACATGGGATAACGGCGCCTGAACGCCATGCGCGCCATCTCAAGAAAATATGCGTTCCGTCCCCAGAATTCTTTTGCTTTCACTTCCGTGCGATACATCAGCTCTGCATCCGCTCCCACGCCGGCCGCGACCAGAAAATATCTCTTCTCCGGGCCATTAGCTCCCTGTGAACACACCACTCCGGGACGAAACTCATGCGGCTGATACGTCAACAGCTTTTTTGCCGCCTCCACCGGGTCTGAAGGGAGTCCCAGATCTGACGCCAGCAGGTTGCCGCTACCCAGCGGCAATATTCCCAGGGACACATCTGCTGAAGCCAGCATGATGCCGTTCAGCGCTTCATTGGCGGTGCCATCGCCTCCGCAGGAGATCACCGTGTCAAAGCCTTTGGTCGCCGCTTCCTGGACCTGCCGGATCGCGCTGCCAATGTGTGTTGTGGCGCAAGTCTCAACCTCCACGCCGGCCGCCCGTAGGACCTCTTCCACGCGCGCAATAGCCTGCTTGCGCTTGGCGCGCTTGCGTCCTGAAGCCGGGTTGTAGATGAGAAAGGCTTTGTGCACGGTTTGGTGTTTACCCCTTAGCGCTAGCGCTCGCGATTCTTAGACCAAACTGCGAAAGTGTAAACAACCTTTAGGATTCCAACCACTTCTTGGGGACCCATACACGAGCATTCACCCATGCGCCGTCTGGTGAGATTTCTACATCGGACTCGGCATTGTGATACTCAAAATCTAAGGTTCCTTCTGAAGCGGCCTTTGAAGTAAGCTGTGTCTTGTCATATTCTGCGGCAAAAGAATATTCATATTCCTCGATTGCCTTGATAAGGTATTGTTTTCTTAGTTCCGATTGCTGTGATGAATTTTCCGCGCTCATCCAACCCCCCTCGTTGTTTCAAATGATCGCACACTTTGAAAAGCTCAAAAATAGTTGGCCGACGCATTGATTCACTCTTTGCCCACTCAATCGCGCCGATTAAGCTAGAATCTCGGCCTTGAGTGCTTTCTAGCGATAGGGCTCCCTCGCTTCGCTCGGGATCAAAAACATGACCACACAAGCCTTCCGCTCCGCCCGCGACTTCCTTCTGGCACATCGCGACGACTATGCCGCCGCTTATGCAGGCTTCCAATGGCCCAAGCTTGACCGCTTTAACTGGGCGCTGGACTGGTTTGACCAGATTGCCTCTGGCGAGCGCCGCAATCAGATAGCTCTGTGGGTGGCTTATGAAGACGGCCGCCAGGACAAGTTAACTTTTACCGAACTGTCTGAGCGCTCGAACCGCATCGCGAATTACTTTCGTAGTCTCGGTGTAAGGCGTGGCGACCGCGTGTTGCTCATGCTCGGGAACATTCCTCCGCTGTGGGAGACCATGCTGGCAATGATGAAGCTCGGCGCGGTGATCATCCCGGCCACAACTTTGCTCACGGCAAATGATGTTGCTGACCGCATTGCGCGCGGCCACGTGAAGCATATTGTCTGCGCAGGCGACCTTGCGCCTAAGATCGACGCTGCCTGCGGAAGCTGTACGCGCATCGCCATTGGCGGCAAAGCAGAGGGCTGGCATGAATACGAACAGGGCTATTCATCGCCCGCCGGGTTTCAGCCCGATGGCGAAACTCGCGCCAGTGATCCGCTGCAGCTTTATTTCACTTCCGGCACCACAGCCAAGCCCAAGCTGGTGATGCACTCGCATACCAGCTATCCAGTTGGCCATCTTTCCACCATGTATTGGATCGGCATCACGCCCGGCGACATTCACTGCAACCTGTCTTCACCCGGCTGGGCCAAGCACGCGTGGAGCTGCTTCTTTGCGCCCTGGAACGCCGAAGCTAGCGTGTTTGTGATCAATCAATCGCGCTTCAGCGCCCGTGGCCTGCTGGACGCCATCACCGGCTGCGGCGTGACTACGTTCTGCGCGCCGCCTACGGTCTGGCGCATGCTGATTACAGAAAAGCTTGGCGACTGGAAGGTTCGCCTGCGCGAACTTGCCAGCGCCGGAGAGCCGTTGAATCCGGAAGTGATTGAACAAGTTCGCATGGCTTGGGGACTGACGATTCGCGACGGCTACGGCCAGACAGAGACCACCGCACAGGTGGGCAATCCTCCGGGACAGAAACTCAAGGTTGGCGCTATGGGCCGTCCGCTTCCCGGCTATCACGTGCGCCTGCTTGATCATGACAACAAGGATGCTGAAGAAGGCGAGCTATGCCTGCCGCTTGATCCGCCGCCTGCCGCACTCATGCCCGGCTATCAGGGTGACGATGGAAATCTGATTCCGCTGGAAGGCCCGGTGTATCGCACCGGCGACGTGGTGCAGCGCGACGCTGAAGGCTATCTCACGTTCGTGGGCCGCGCCGACGATGTCTTCAAAGCCTCCGACTATCGCATTAGTCCGTTTGAAGTTGAGAGCGCGCTGATCGAACACGCAGATGTTGTTGAATGCGCAGTGGTGCCCACGCCCGATCCGCTGCGGCATGCGCTGGTAAAAGCCTTCATCACGTTGCGCGCTGGATGTGAGCCTTCGCGCGGGACCGCGCTTTCGATCTTCCAGCACAGCCGCAAAGTGCTGGCTCCTTACAAGCGCGTGCGGCGACTGGAGTTTGTTGATCTGCCAAAGACAATCTCCGGCAAGATCCGCCGCGTGCAGCTTAGGACAGCCGAGGCGGAGCGGGCGCAGAATGCGCAGCGACGCGAAGAGTTCAGGGAAGAGGATTTTACTGAGTTGAAATAAAGCAAAACCATTTACCACAAGGTCGAAAAACCCGATTTTCATTCGCTTGCGCGGGCCGAAGGCCCTGGAGGACAAAGGACACGAAGGCGCACAAAGGAAAACCTTTCGTGGCTTCGCAAGAGTTACAGTGTGATTTTGTGAACCAAGTAAAAAGGCCACCGCTAAGGTGGCCTTGCTTGAGGAAGCTGTATGGGTCTAGAGGCATCGCAGCCATAGCGATCCCTCGCTTTGCTCGGGATGTTTAAATCAAGCCGCCTTATCCTGTGACGCGCAGGTTGGGCAGTCCACCACAATCCTGTCACGACGGTTGCGCAGGCTTTGCTGGAAATCATTCCATCTTCGTCCACGGTCGAGTTCCTGCCGTTCCGTCGGGCCTGCGCCCTGCTCGGTTTCCACGATCGGGTCGAGCTTGTAAACGCCGGGTTCGCCAATGGTTTCCGAGCGGACGCCTTCTGAGCGGCTGCCGGGCTCTTCCCGTTGAAATTCCAGCTCTTCGCCAGTCGGACTCATGATTTCACGCTGCTCGCGTTCACGCCGGATCATCTCTGCATCTTCTTTTCCGCCGATGGAGGGCTTCTTTGGCTTCAGCGTTGTCTTGCTCACGCCGGACGCGACACCCAGCAAATCATCTTCTTTGCCTACTTTTTCCGGTTTCAGGTCCAGCTTTTTGCCGGAAGCAGGCGCTCTGCTGCCGCCAATCGCTGGGCTTACAACTTCTTCAGGCGGCGGAGTGATCAAACGGCCGGTGTTCTTGTTGTACATAACTGCGCCCTCATTCCAGCGCTTCTCATAATTTTGCTCATACGTGGACCAATTACCCTGGGCCTTCATGGTTTCTTCCCTGAATTCAGGCAGCATATCCAGGCGTTCTTTGTCCAGTTCAGCATAGAACTTGTCGTCATGGTTTCCGTAGGGTTCAATGCGGTTGGCCGGGACCATGACTTTCTTGCGGGAAAGGAGGCCTCCGGTCTTAAGCACGATGTAGCGAATGTCTCCGCTGGAATGGTCGAAGATCACGTCATCGATTGTTCCCAGCTTCTCATCGTTCACGCCGTAAACGTCTGCTCCGCGCAGATCGTCCACGTCTTCCATTTTGTGATCACGAAGAATGCCGTAATGAGGCATAGCTGCTCCTTGGTTGAATGTGTCTTTTTAGTAGGATGCGGAGGCACATCGCGGTGAGGCTTGAAAATCGGGAGCTGCCGGGCGGCAGCGCTGCCTTGTTCTCAGCAGGCGGCGCCGAAGAACACTATGGAAATCAACTTGCACCCTTGCCCCGGCCCTGAAAGTGCCGTAATCAAGATCTACTGGCAGGCTGCTACTTTCGCGGACTGCCGACCAGTTCAGGGGCGGCAGACTGAAATTTTTGGGAGTGGGAAAGTTCTGTCCGCTGGTCGGCGATAGAGGAATCGTCGTGCTCCAGCCTTCATCGGCTTTGCCTCCAGTTCGGAACATCGTGACCAACAGTTCGTTGCTGACGATAAAGCTGAACGGATGGTCCGCCGGTAACGTTGTGGCAGAGACGCCGATTCTCAACGAGTAATTGCCAAGCAGGTTTGCGGGAGCGGATCCCGCCACGCCGGGAACCTGCCCTTTGACCACATGCAAGCCGGGAATGGCCGCGTAGTCATTAGGATTCACGATGATGCTGCCTGAGACCGTTTCTCCGGTAATCACATCCTGCGGCAGGACCACACCCACATCCACCATGGGCGGCTTTTGGGCGTAGACCACCGAGTACACAGAGAAAACAATCAATAGCGTCAGTTTGCGCTGCGCGAAACAGGCTCGTAACGCGGATGCAGCCATTGTTTGAACCCCCTGGCGGAAGCAGTGGTCAAGAGGATGTTTATGCTACCACTTTAAGCGGGTGATTCTAAGATGTGCTATGTCGTGTAGAGCGTATTCCTTGCAGTTGAAGGATAAAGTACGCTTTATTTCCTTGCCATACTCTACGGATTTGCTAAATTATGTTCTTTACGTATTGCCATAAGCGACTATGCCGACGGAAGAAGCTACCTCGGACAATGCAAAAGCTGCTATCGATATCCTGCTGAAGGAGTTTGAGCATCGCTTTTCAGAAATTCTCACTTATACCCAGCGATATCAAAAGCAAGCAGACTATCTCAATCTTTTTCTTACCTCCGTGTTAGCCGTGGCCGCCCTAATTTTTTCGGGCAAAACCAAAGAACTACTGGGCCAGAGTAGCACTTTGGACGTGAAAGACCTTTCTATTTTGTATTGTGGGTTCCTACTTTTCAGCGCTCTTTTTTTATTCCATCTATTTGCTTCGATCATGGACGTATTGGTCATGATCCGCTTCAATGGAGAGCGTCTTGCGGCGATTGAAGTCCAGATTAATTCGCGGTCAGGAGAGGACCTGCTTGTCTGGGAGAGCCGGGCGGTACCTCATTATTTTGCAGTAAATCAAATCCGCATAGGAGCGTGGATTAAACCAAATACTCTGGCAGGTATTTGGATGTTCCTGATCTTCATGCTCTTATGCGTCTCATTCTGTGTCCTGGCATTTGTGTTTGTTCCCATATTTTCCTACTTCTATGTCCCAGTAGTATTGCTCGTAATGGTGTTTCATCTATATCAGTGGATGTTGATGCTCACGTCCGGCTTCGAATCGCTCCATTCCTATTTTCAGCCTGCCGATCAATCAACACCACCTTCACGTCAAAGAACAGCAGAAATCGTGGGGGCTCTGATTCCTGTTCTTTCAGTGATCGAAATGATAATTTGGAGCGCTCAACACGGCGTTTTGTGGCGAGACTCTCGGGTCGTCTTCCCACTGATATCGGTGCCCTCAATTTACATTGGGGACCTGATTTTCTTACCGATTTTTAACTTTCGTGCGGCAACGTGGTTCAAACAGCACGCTGGGCAATGCAGGGGACGCGTCCTTGCCAGATATTCCACTGCGTGCTTCTTGTCATCTCTTTTACTTAATATTTATTTGCATTACCAGTGGACACATGATCCCTATAGCGGATTTATCGATATAACGTATAGACGACTTTCGACCGCCGGATGGTGCCATTTCATCTTCAGCACCTGCGAGATGACGTTCATCTTCTTCTTTTTGGTATTCTGGCTGAACGCACTTTTCAAGGGAAACTCAAGCGAGGCTGCTGATGGACAGTCCGTGTGGAGATTCTTTGTTGCCTTCTCTTCGATATCGATTGCTGATGCAGTAGTGAAATATCGCCACGTATTCCCTTCGTGGCACATTGCTCCTTCAGCAAACCTTGCTGATCTGCTTTCGCTGGCAAGTTTCATCTCAAGCGGGTTTGTCTTGCTCGTTGTGGCCAGTGTCTTACAACGCCGGAGGGGCGTTCACAATACTTCTGCGGGCGTTGCAGGGTAAGCCGTGTGCCCCACCTTTCGGAGCTGTTTGTCCAGTCTTTCATGAAATATCCCGGACATCCTTTACACTCCCGCGCAAGCTCAGCACTCGGACGCAACCTCGGGTCGAAGGCGTAGACCAGCCATCCTGACAGCTCGAAAATGAATGACATCAACAAATGACATCAACATCGGAGGGGGAAATCTCGTCGGGAGCTCTCCATTCCTCCTTGGGTACCTTCAACAAGCTTAGGATTCCTTGTCGTCGATCCAGATGACATCAGTCGAGATGATAAATACAGATGTCCGGCTTCTAATATCGCTTCAATCGTGAAGGCATGCCGACAGCGCGCTGCTGGGCGCGGCCCTGACGTTGCCGGTGATGACCAACATTGTGATGATCAATGTGTTTCTTCACATCGCCTGGGGCGCAATGTGCACGTCGGCATTTATCTTCGCATCCATGTTGGCCGTCCTATGGGCACAGCCGCCATGCGCTGGTGGGCGTGTTCTGGACCGATCAGGCGAGCGAACCGACCAGCGTGCGGCGCTATTACCGGACCATTGCGGCGCTGGTTGTTTTGCAGGTCATCACTTTGATGGGCTTCACCTCATGGCTCAGCGCTCGTTCCAGGACTTCCAAATGATCCAAGCGCGAGTGCGATTCAAACCGGCGGCCTATCCAGCCATCAGCGCATGGGGTACTGCCATCGCGTTTTCACAATTCAGCCCCGGAAGAGGCGTTCGCCCCGCCGGGGCTGGTGCTGAACGCACGATTTTAGGCTTGTGCTCGAAAACGGTTTTCGCAAGAAATTGAAGGTCCTTTATCCAAAGAAGAGCTTTCCGTATCCGGGGCGCGTTAGCAGCAAAACTTGTTTGGCCAGCAAAACTCTCGCTTTTCCAAAGCCAATTTCCGCTTGACACGGAGGCGAACAAATGGTAAAGTAGTGAATCGTCCTCCAAGAGAGGACCCGCCGTTGGCGGAAGAGATCTTTGAAAATCTAGCATCTGGCAATTAGCAGCTAGCAAATAGCCAAATGAGGAACATCTGCTTCGCCTCCGCAGTGAGAACCTGATCCTGCATCGGCGTGGCGATATCGGCCCCGGGCTCAGCACGTTCACCCGGATATTCCTGCCCTTCAGTTCGTTGAGCGAGGTGCGTGCGAATGAGCGCAGCGCCGCCTTGTCGCCGCGTACACGCCGTAGTCAGGAAAGCCTTTCACCGAGGCAATGATCTGGTCATGAAGATCGATTCGTCATCGTCGAACAGTGCCGACGCCTTCGGAGCCGGTGAACAGCGTGCCGCGCGGTTCAGGCCGAAGGTCGCATTGAATTGCTGCTCGGTAATCTCGCCGAGCGGGACGGCTTCGCCGCGGCCGGCGCTCGATACAGGACGTTGTACCTGTCCTTTCCCGCTTGACTGTGTCGAACAGGCGTCGAGTCGTCGAGATTGGCCGCGTCGCCGCGCACGCCGGTCACGTTCGGCGGATCAGTTGACGGCCTCGTCCAGCGTCTCCTGCTTTCGGCCCGTGATGAAGACATAGGCCGCTTCTTCAACGAAAAGCTTGCGCTCGCCAGCGCCTTGCCGCTCGTTCCACCCGTGATGACGGGAATTTACCCTCGAGCTTTCGATGACTTCTCCTTCGAGGCCCGTCCTTGATTATTCGAGGAGGCCTCCGACAAGCTGGAGATGGGTCGGCCGAAGTCAGGTGTTGAGTGCGGAAGCGCGCACAACGGTGGTGCGAAATCGAACCGGCTGGGCGACTGACGCTAGCCGCTGGGATCGGCGTCCGCCGCTTGGAATTGGGTCGCGCTTGCCGACATAAGCTAAGAGGACCGCCCGTACCGCTGTTCGATGCGGTAGATACAGAAGTTCCCTGGAAAAGCGCACCACGCGGCGCCGGATTGCACCATGATCGACTGGGACGATATTCGCCACTTTCTTGCCGTGGCGCGCGGAGGCTCGGCGCGGGCCGCCGCCGAGCGCCTCGGTGTGAACCACTCGACCGTGCTGCGACGCATCGCCCAGCTCGAGGAAGGCCTCGGGGTGCACATGTTCGAAAAGCTGCCTTCGGGCTACCGCCTGACGGCTGCGGGCGAGGAAGTCCTCGAGTTCGCGGACCAGATGCAAGCGTCGTCGCACCAGCTGGAGACGCGGGTCTTCGGGCGCGACCAGAGCGTGCGGGGGCTTCTGCGAGTGACATTCGCGCCGACCCTCGCGACACATCTGCTCATGCCGGACTTCGCCGATTTCGCACGTCTGCATCCGGACATCGAGATGGAGATCCTGTCATCCGGCGAGTTGGCGAATTTGACCAACCGGGAGGCCGACGTCGCGATCCGCGTCGTCTACGACCGCAAAACCCTGCCGCTCAATCTTCACGGCGTGAAGGGACCGGAGCTGTTCGGCGGCGTCTACATGTCCCTGGTATCCTCGATCAACCGCGTCGCCTGCGAGCGCGCCCGATCGCCTCCGGTGGATCGTCATAAGCAGTGATGGAATCCCGGATTGGGCCCGCGACGTCACGCCACTGGGATTCTGTTCAGGACCACGGACGGCGAGGCGCAGATCGCGGCTGTGCGGCAAGGGCTCGGAATCACGACATTGCCGTGCTTCGTTGGCGACGCAGACCCCCTCCTGGCGAGGGTTCCGGCGCCGACCTGCACATGTATGGAACGCTCTGGCTTCTCACGCAGGGAGAGACACGCAAGACAAAGCGCGTGCGGCTGTTCACCGAGTTCATATCCCGCAGGCTCGCCGCGTACGCGCCGCTCCTCGCGGGGCTG
>CAVSYO010000042.1:0-17878 GCA_963732195.1 Terriglobia bacterium
TAGTGCCCGTTGTGGCGTAAGGAGCAAGCGGAACGGCGCCAAGGGTGATCACAATTTCCGAGCAGAGTGGTTCGTCCAGTGCAATGCCGGCTGAAGCAAATCCAGTGGCCGTACAGGGATGAGCATGGACAACGGCCCCCACGTCCGGGCGCATGCGATAGATCGTGAGGTGCATTACGATTTCGCTCGATGGATTATAGGTCCCGCTTAGTTTCTTGCCCTGAATATCGACGACAACCATGTCTTCCGGGCGCATCATGCCTTTGCTGAAACAGGTAGGCGTAACCAGCACCCGGTCCTCATCCAGCCGGACGGAAAGGTTTCCATCCGTCGCGGCAACGAACCCCATGCTGTGGAGCATTTTGCCAAAGCGGGCAAGGTCCCCGCGCAGCTTGCGCTCCCTGCGGAATGATTTAGCAACAAGAGGTAGAGCTGCGGTAGATTTGATCATTTCCCTGAAATTGCTCATCACTACACCTTCCAAGTCGGTACCTGCAAAAAGTCGTTCTTAGGCTGCGCGCTTCTTTCGCGACAAAGCCTTGCTAAAAGAGTTTGAAGCCCAATATATGTCGCCCGCGGTAACGCCAAGTGCGAGTTTATAGTTGCCCACCGCCGCCAGACCCATCGACGCGACACAGCCGCACTGCGAGCAGTCTGGATTACCGCCGAACTGGCAGGGCGTAACTTTGCTCTTCAGGTCGGCGGAAATTGTGTGCGTGGTCTGCGCAAAAATGCATGCTTCAGGCGATTCCGGCGGATGCAGGAACTCTTGTATCAGCCCTTCCGGCATGTCCAGTTTGGGAAAGAGCCGCCGCAGGCGAAGCAGTTCCTTTACGGCCCGCATGCGTTCTTCGCCAGTAAGAATCTCGGGGCCGGTAGCGCCCAGCTGGGGCGTAAACATGCTCATCCATATCTTGCGGATCTCCGGTTTCGCGCTCCAGAATTCAACGAATTCCTGGAGGTACGGCTGGCGTTTCATCATCTGGCCGGTGATGGTGCAATGCACAGTCACCTGATGACCACGAATGCTTTCGAGAATCCTGGCATAAGTGGCCGGTTTGCGGCGCTCGTCATGCTCCGGCTGCAGACCGTCAATGGAGACCACGATATTTAACCGCTGAATGCGCGCCCACTCTGGGGAATTTGCCGAAACGCGCTGGTTACCACCTGGACGTAAATGCCGCGGTCTTCTAACAACGGGAGAAGGCGCGTAACTTCACGATGGCGCACCAGCGGATCGCCCCCAACCAGAGAAAGATGCAATGGCCGATGTTCATCCACCAGTGCGAGCACACCCTGCACCAAATCTTCACCGCGTTTGTCCTGGAGCTGCCGCAGATTCACTCCTCCCACGTGCCCATCTTCAAATGCATAACATCCGGGGCAGCGCAACGGACACTCTCGCGTAATCTCAATCGCAAGAGACGGCCGTCTGCCGCTCAGGACGCTCTTCCAAGCCTGAATGACTTCGCTCGTCTTCATTTATCCTCTAAATCCTTGGCCAGCTACCAACGTCAAGATTCGCACCTTCTCTGGCTGGATGCCTGAGAAGATCAAAGGTTGCCATGCAGGTGCGAAAGGACTGTCGTACCCAGTCAAAAAAAGAGGATTAACAAAGTCTTACGCAGATCATTTTTAGAACATTACCGTACGCGGTTGAGTTCCGATCAATTGGCCGGAAATGCATCAACAAAACAAGAAAAGACAAACCTAATAAAGCCTGAGTGACAAGGATGAAATGATTAGCGGCAGATTTTCCTGAAAAAGCAGCGTCCATTTCCGGCAGAGGAGAGATCAGCACATAGAGGATGCCGAACACAACAGCCAGTGTAATCGCGTACTTCAGGAAGGTAGACACGCAGCCATATTATCCGATTTTCAACCCAGGTAAAAGCAATTAACTGAATAATTCAACGCCCTGCTGCGTCAGGGGACAGTGGTCTGAGAGAAACCCTAAGAGTGCATTTCTTTGCAAAACCAGGCGCGGCCGTTATTTTGCATGACAATCAAGGCAACACAACATTTCTTAATCTAAGGGCCCGGCCGTAAGAACATTTGTTTGAAACCTATCATCGCCAGTCGCGAAGAGGCTATGTAGCCTAAGCAGAGTTGCACAACACTCTTTCTCCCTCCGTCAAGTGATAACAACTTGGCAGGTATGAATTGCATCGATAAAGCAATAAGTTCGCGAACTGCGGACAGCTTATTGTTCAAAAGTGCACACCCCTATGGCTCAACTTTTTAAAAGCTCGTCCATCATTCCCGAAAGCGGAATATATCGTGTAATTCACGCGCAACATCGCTTGCCCCACGAGGTAACGCTCATCGGGGGACAAATCTTCCCGCCTTGCGGCAAGTGCCATGAGGAGGTCCGTTTTGAACTCGTGCGCGATTTGCCCGATTTGGAACGCGAGCGGCGCGGCCATGTTTCTCTCTACAGCCTGCCTGTGCTCGATGACGAAGACGAATTAAAGTAAATAAAGTCGCGCGGCAAAAAAAGATGCTAGCGATTTTTCGCAGCACCTCTTCTCTGATAGCAAAACAACAATTAGAACATCGGAGGTTTGTTGTCCGTTGGCGGAGGGCTCGATACTGGCGGTTGAGATGAGCCGTTCGAGGGAGAAGTTTGAGTTCCCGAAGTCCCTGCCGGAGTAGCTATACCGCTGGGCGAAGTTGTCACCGGCTGTGAAGAAGCCGGGCTGCTCTGTGACGGCTCCGGAAACTCCGCTGGTGGAACCGGGAGTTGTGCCAGTCGCCGATCCCGCAGCTCCAGTGGTGCCAATCGCGCTGCCGCTTACCACTAATTCGACTCTGCGATTCTGTTGGCGTCCTGCGGCTGTTGCATTCGTAGCAACGGGATTGGATTCTCCGAAACCTTTCGTGGTGACTGCATCAGTGCCAACGCCCTGGGCAACCAGGAAATCCCGCACAGCCTTGGCCCGTTTATCTGAAAGGGTCATGTTGTATTGCGGCGTTCCCTTGTTGTCAGTAAAGCCATCAATCTCCAGCTTAAGGTCAGGATAAGCCAGAATAATGCCTGAGACTTTTGCCAGACGCAGCTTGGCTCCCGGCTTCAGCGTGGCCTGGTTGAAATCGAAAAGTACGTCGGACATGCTCACGATCAGTCCGCGGGCGCTGTCACGCGTCTGCAGGACTTGGTTGAGTTGTTTCAGCAGGCGCTGGCGTTGTTCTTCCGCCTGTTGCACGGCTTGCGCCCGGGCCTGGTCCGATTGTTGCGCCTGCAAGCGAGCCTGCTCGGCCTGTTGTGCCAGGGTTTGTTGCTGCGCCAAAGCAGCCTGGCGTGCCTCTTCAGATTGCTGTAATTGCTGCTGGGCGGCGGCCCGATCCTGCGCAGCCTGTTGCGCGGCTTGCTCCGCTTCTAACCTTGCCTGCTCGGCGGCTTGCCGCTCTTGCTCGGCCAATTCGCGTTGTTCTTTCTGGTGTTGCGCATCCAGGCGGGCTGCGTCGGCGCGGGCCGCTTCAGATTCGGCCTGCGACTGCGCCTGCTGTATGCGATCCAGCGCACGCTGCTTTTCCGCTGCCGTCTGCTCTTCCTGCTTTTTCTGGAGCGTCAACAGGCGCGCGTCTTCCGCTGCCTGTGTGGCCGCGCGCGCCACTGCGCCGATAGGCGTAATGTTCTGCTTTTGCTTGAGATAATTCTGGCCCTGCACCAGATAGGCTTTAGCTTTTCCCAGCGTGTCAGCCGCGTATTGGTCAGCTCCGGCGGCCTGTGCAATGGCGATGGCATTTTGTGCTTCCAGCAACTCCAGCGGCGTCTTTCTGTCTGCCGTGGTGGCGGGCAACTGGTCTGGCGGTGATATTGACGGTGTACTGGCCTTTTTGCAGCAGATCGAACTTGGCTGAGATCGGATGAATTCCGCCCGCGGTATCCTGCCGCACTATGTTTTCGGCAACCACAAGGTTGCTGGGACGCGTAACCGCGAAGTACGGCTCCGCTGTCACAATCATTCCAAACTCCTGCAATCCGCTGGTGACCTGAAGGCGTGAATTCCCATCGTCATTGGGCCTGATTTCACCCATATTCAGCGGACGGCCTTCCGGTGTGATGGCCCACAGAACATATGTCAGGTATTCCGGACCAAAGCTCGCGCGGCGGCGCCAGGTGATGCAGGGTGGCGTCGATGGCCAGCCGCCCGGTGTGTCCTGTAACCTTGGCGTTTCCATCGACTGCCGGCATGAGCGACGTTCCTTTGAAATCAACCTGGGTTGTGCCCCCACGATCGCGGTAGTCCACCGCTTGCGTAGTGCGCTCCACGACTGTCACGCGATAAACGGGCACCTTTGCGTTCTGCTGATCGTCATCATTGGACTGAGCATCTGGTTTTTGAGTGTCCTGAGGCGAGGTGTTGTCCGGAGAACTCTGGCTTGATGGTGGTGGATTTTGATTGTCCGGCGTAGATGGCGCAGAGCCTTGCTGCGCGGCGAGTGGCACAAATGCAAGAGCAGAGAGAGCCAACGAAAGAACCAGATTAGTTTTCATGAGCAACTTCCCCCTCGAAAGGAATTCATGTGCGTATATAGATGAGGTAGTTCGTCACAGCGTTATCCGCTTTACGCTTTAAGTATAGGCAAATAAGAGCCTAATCGGTTATCTGCGTTCCTGCAATCAGCGCACCTGGAAGGTAATGTCCGCGTAAAATCTGTCGGGTTTGCCGTTATTCATGTACTGGACGAAAGCGCCACTGCTTCAGGGCGGCGGTTCCGGCGGTATAAAGCGCAGGCGTTACCTTGTTCTGATTCTGGACTGCCAGCAGTTTGCCTGTTTCATCCACTGAAATTCGTAAGATAAACTTGGTTCCCTTGCGCGCTTTGCCCACGGGGACGACCGGTTCCACAACGTGCGTGGCCAGCTTCCGCGCTTCAGGATCACTCAAGACCGGTATGGGATTTTCGATTCGGGTGGAAAATGCAAAGGTCAGCACGGCTTCCATCTGTGAAGGACCGACGTTGTTATATGGTTTGTATTGCCAGTGCAATAACTCTTCGCGAGCAGCCTGATTCAACTCCAGATTATTCGAGACCAGCGGCCACACTTCGCGCACGTGTCCCGTACGATCAACCGAGACATACACGCTCATTACGCCGGTGGTCTTCCCTTCGCGCACCGGCGGCCACACGATTGCCGGAGTGTTCAGGGCCAAAGCGCGCGCAGAATCTTCTGTCACCTGAATGGTCTTCATCTGCTCCGTGGCAGGGGTGGCTGCGTCGATTGTGAATATATTCTCGTCGGGGCTGGAGAGCTCCGCAAGTTGGGTGACCTTTGCGGCAAGTACAAAGTCTGGCGCAAACTCGGCCTTGATGGTCCGCGCAACCATCTTCTTCTTGAAAGGCAGATAATCGGCAAGCCGGGCCTTGTATCCAGGCGTGATCACCGCTTGAAGCAGTCCGCCCTTGCCGCCAAAACAAAAAGCGGATGGCACGCTGTTTTGCGCCGAAGCAGTTCCCACTTTGAATTGCATGTTCATGCAGGAGCTTGATTTGGCTGAATCTTCCGGAATCTCCAGTTGCCCCTGCATCAATTTGAGCTGGTCCACCATGGGCAAAGGATCAAACAGAGCGGTAACCAGATCGTGGAGCCAGAAAGGATAGTAGTCGCCGGTAAGTTTCTCAGAGACCTTGTCGCCATTGACGATTAATGTCTGGGAAAAACCGGCGGATTGCACGGTGCGCCGCCATTTGTCCGGCGAAACCCAATACTCTTCCACGTCTGCCGAGTACTCCGGCTTGGGCGCACCTGTGTTTGTTATGTGTGCTTTCAAATGGAATGGAGCGCCGCCCGCCAGCGTGAGCTTGCTCTCCTGCACCGCGTGGTCGGCAGCCTGGGCGATGGAAACAATTTTGTCCCCGGCTTCCTGTGCCACTGCACTCACGGCCACCAAAGAGAGAAGCACCAGACAGAACGGCCGCCGGATCCTCATGCCTTTTTTTCTTCGAGAGTGGAAAGAAAATGCCGTGCTTCGCGAGCGTTGTAGGTCTTGTCATAAATGGGCGAGTCCGGCTCTTGCAGGCGGCCGCCTTCGCGCAATGATCCAGTATCGACAGCAGCAAAGCCGATATCCTCAATCAACCTTGCGACAATCTTTTTGGCTTCTGCATCATCACCGGCAAGATAAATCGTATGGCGCTCATCGATCGGCAGGTCTTTGCGGCCGCGATCCGCCAGATGGACGTAATAAATAGTATTAAAGGCTTTCACCAGCCGCGATCCAGGCAGGCGCTTCAGCACTTCTTCAGAAGAGGTGGATCCGCCCAGATCGTAAAACCCGCCGTCGGGACGATAAGGATTCATGGCGTCAATCACAATCTTGTTGCGCAGCAGTTCCGGTTCCGGCAAGGCCTCAGGCGAGCGCCAAGGCACGGCGAGCAATATCACGTCACCAAAACGGGCTGCATCGTGGATCGTCATGGCATGTGCCTGGGGACCAAGCTCGGTGATCAGTTCGCGCAACGAATCCGGTCCACGCGAGTTGCTGACGGCTACGTCATGTCCGGCGGCCACAAAAAGGCGCGCGGCAGTCGCGCCGATGTTACCTGCTCCCAGGATCCCGATCTTCATGCCATGCTCCCGTGAAAAAATCCTTACAATTTCTAATCCGACAACCATTAAAGCAGAAATTATATATGTTCAAGACTGAACAAATTGAAAGATTGGTTCTTCGTAAATCACTCAAAATATTATTGTTGCCTCACACTGCTCGGCGCTCTCGGCAAGCGTCTTTACATTTCTTTAATTTTTTCTTGGCAATGTTTGGCGGATGCGTATAATCGCCGCAACCTAGTTGTAACCATGTGGGGAAAAAGAACTGCGTAAGTAGTGGTTTGGAATGATCGGAACGCTAGGGGCGGTTCCGGAAAAATCCAACCGATCGTAGAAATGCGTGCATTGAAGCTCTAAATTCTTCCTTCTTTCGCCCGAAGAAAGCAACACTTTCATGTGTGGCATCCTCCGCCCAGTTGAACCCGGTGGATGCCTTGAGGGTGGATTAGAGGATCGCGAGGGTCGCCGTGATCTTGTGATGGGAATATCTGAAGAGCAAATCAATGCGATCAATCGACAAGTGTTTTGGCTAAGTGCCAATTGCTAAGCTGCCAATTGCTAAGCCTATGCCGCCTGTCCCGCGCTGAATCCTGACGCCCAGGCCCATTGAAAGTTGAATCCGCCCAGGTGGCCCGTCACGTCCACCACTTCGCCGATGAAATACAGTCCCGGCACTTTGCGGCTTTCCATGGTCTTGGCCGATAGCTCATTCGTGTCCACGCCACCCGCGGTGACTTCAGCTTTCGCGTAGCCCTCGGTGCCCGCCGGAGTGATCTGCCAGTTGTGCGCGAAGCGTTCCAGTTCGTTGAGCGCATGGTTGCTCCAGCCCTGAGGCGGATAAACGTCGAGCCAGCGATCGGCGAAGCGGTGGGGCAACGCTCCGCGAAAAGCGGCTTTTGCAGCAGGCAAGTCGCGCGTCTTTTTGGGATCACGCAGCGCAGCGGTCAGTTCGTGCTCGGGAGCCAAATTGAGAGAAACCGGCTGCCCCGGTTTCCAGTAAGAAGAGATTTGCAGGATTGCCGGACCGCTCAGGCCGCGATGCGTGATCAGCATCTTTTCGCGAAAGCTCTGTGCGCCAATCGACGCGATAACCTCTGCCGATACTCCGGCGAGATCGCAGAAATGCGCTGCGTCGTTTTGATTGAAGGTGAACGGCACCAGCGCTGCGCGAGGCTCGATGATTTTCAATCCAAATTGCCGCGCCAGATCGTAGCCAAACCCTGTAGCACCCATCTTCGGGATCGAAAGGCCGCCGGTCGCCACGACCAGCGACTCCGTTTGAAATTCATCGTCACCGGCGCGCACCAGAAAACCATCTTCCTTTGATACCTGCTCCACGTTCACATTGGTCTGGATTCGCACACCACCTGCACGGCATTCCGCTTCCAGCATGGCCACGACCTGCTGCGCTGAGCCGTCACAAAAAAGCTGACCCAGAGTTTTCTCGTGGTAGGCAATGCCGTGTTTCTCCACCAGGGCAATAAAATCGGCCGGCGTGTAGCGGGCCAGGGCAGACTTGGCAAAGTGCGGGTTAGCGGAAAGGAAATTTTCCGGACGGCAATGCAGGTTGGTAAAGTTGCAGCGCCCGCCGCCGGAGATCAGAATCTTTTTGCCGATGCGCTCAGCGCGTTCCAGCACGGCCACGCGCCGTCCGCGCTTGCCGGCTTCAATGGCGCACATCAGGCCGGCCGCCCCGGCGCCGAGAATGATTACATCGAATTGAAATTGCATGGACAGTTAGTGGCGCAGCGCAACCACCGCAATCACGACCAAACCAATCGTCATTACGATGTTCCACACCAGCAACGCCAGCAGCCAGCGGCGCAGGCGCTCTTCGCGTCCGGCGGCCACATTGTTGAGCGTTTCAAGATCAGACTTGAGCTGCAGCACGTAGCCTTTGATCTGGTCAACATCGGCGGCAAGCAGTTGCAGCGGATCAGGGCCGGAGGACGCGCCCTGTTGCGCTTGTCCCTGAGCGGCGCGGGCCCGCATTGAGTCGCGCAGGACTTGTCCGCCGTGCTCCACGGCGATTGGCGCGAGCATGCGCAATATAGAAGATAGCCATCCCATAAATTCCCTGCTTGTGCTGTGAACGCGAGACCCAGCTGATTAGATCACCTTCATTACACCACATGACGGAGGCCTTCGGGAAAGAGTCTAGTAGGTCTCAGCACCCGGGAGAAACACGGCGCGATGACCGAGAGAGCAACGATAAAGATGTGCTAGTATCCGTACGAGCCGACTGGCTGATGTCAGACACGGCTGTTAGGTGGCATGGATTACCCAAACTGAAAGGAACAACGAGCTGTGACAGTACAGTGGTTCGAATTCCTGAAGCCGGTAATCACGACGCTAGTAAGCACTGGATTCGGTTTTTCTTTAGGCTATTGGGGCGACATCCGCAGAAAAAAAAGAGAAGGACGAGATCGCGCGCGCCGGATGAAACGTGCCCTTTACAGCGAAATGGCGCAGCTCTGCGAAAGTGTCACGACAATCACTCAAAGCATAGGTATAAGTGATGATGTCGCGAAAGAGCTCGATGTAATCGCCGATCTGCTAAAGCGATTGAGAATAGGTGCCTTTGAGTTTGCAAAATCACAGCCTGACATCTTTTACGAGATACCTGAGGCGTTCAAACTGGATGATATTTACAGTAGTATCCATGTGGCGCAACTTGCGCAAACAGTGAATTCAGAAGAAGTTTGTGATTTTTACGACTATTTCATCGACGCAATTGAAACATCGATAGCGGACAAGTCTATCGACGCAGACCTATTCAAAGAAGCTTCGCCATCCACCTTTTCGAAGATTGCCAACGCAATCAAAACAGGACTCAAATCCTACGAGCGGCGCTCTGCAAACAAATGAACCAAGCAGAATAGCGAGCGCTGATCCGTGTACCGACTGCGCCGACGCGATAAAAACCTACCAAGCGTCACCAGACTAAAGCAAATAGGATTAAGTGGCCGAAAATGCTTCGATGTGATTAAATCTAAAGGAGAGCCGGGATGGCGGAACTGGCAGACGCAGCGGACTCAAAATCCGCCGGGCTTCGGCCCTTGGGGGTTCGACTCCCCCTCCCGGCACCAACTGAACGCCACACCATTCTTGCTTAGATTTCCGCGTCATAACGCTCCGCCGCGACCTCTGATGACGAAAACCGTGAGGTCAGTTTTCACGGTGCCCTTTCGTTTCTGAAATTTTCCAGCCATTCCTTCGGCTCGGGGGTACAGTAAACCCTGAAAGTTCAAATGCCGCAAAACTGAACTCGGGGGATTTCAGTGAAAAGGTGTTGGATGATCGCCACGCTTGCCGTGACTGTCCTGTGCTGTGGGTGCTCTGTAAAGCAGACTGTGGGCATCATGGCCGGCAAGTGGGAAGTTGGGCAGCGCCGGGAGTGCATATTCAAGCAAGATCAGCTCTATTGCATTCTCGTTGGCGTGGACGCGATGGGTGTCCATCTGCAAGCTGCAACCAGAGATGGAAAGCAGATTCCCAGGCGCACAATGCTGTTTTCGAACGCAGTGGAAATCGTCCATGTTTTTGAGCGCAAACGGAGCGAGGCCTGGAACGATCGAAGTGCCGACACGGGCCCTCAGACCGTAAAATTTTCAGAACGGCCCACCAAGTACTCAACCTGGGACTGCTTTAAGGTGGGCGTGGATTCGCCCGGAATCTCCTGCGCGCTCTCAGTAAAGCCGTCTGAAAAGACAATGCCATTCTTTACCCGCAAGGAAGAAGAAGCGCAGATGGACGATGCGCTGAAGGCGATGAACATGGACGGCCTGCAAGCGAAGTGCGGGAAGCCTGCCTCTGAAACGTCCGATGGCGTTTCGCGGTCATTGATTTACACGCCGGATTCAGGAACGCCGATTGCTTTTAGATTTGCGACCCACGGAAACGCATTCCTCCTTGACAGCGCCATGAGCCAGGAAAAGAAAGCGCCCACCGATCTGCTTAAGAATGATCCGCTCAAGATTTTCTGGTGGAAAAGTGCTCCAAGCCGCGGAATGCGTGAAGCCGGGCAGTTAGTCAGGGAAATGCCCTGTCTGAAGGCCGAACGAAGTCAAGAATTAACGGCTAGTGCGGGGAGAGAATAGAGCGTCCACCGCCCGCAGTGTTGGGGGCGCGTTTACTCAACCCTTCGACCAAAGACGCTTCCCTTCTCGATAAGTCGACCAACATAAGCTCCCGCCATTTGTTCACGCCTAGGCGTAAATTCCAGGCGCTTCATGGCCGATCTTCTGCACGTACTCAACATACGATCCGGGGTACACCTGCGGTGTGCGGTCAGTCCCGCTTTCACCGCCCAATTCCAGCACGCGTGAGCCCAGGCCGCGCAGGAACATACGGTCATGCGAGACGAAAATCATGGTGCCTTCAAAATCTTTCAGCGCTTCCACCAGCATTTCCTTGGTGGCCAGGTCGAGATGGTTAGTCGGTTCGTCGAGCACGAGAAAGTTCGGCGGGTTGTAGAGCATCAAGGCCATCACCAGCCGCGATTTCTCTCCGCCGGAAAGCGCGCGGATTTTTTTATCCACATCGTCACCGGAAAACTGGAACGCGCCGGCGAGATTGCGCAATGAGCCGAGGCTGTCATGCGGAAAATCACGCTGCAACTGCTCGATGATGGTGAGATCGGGATCAAGCACATCAAGAGACTGCTGCGCGAAGTAGCCCATGTAGAGGCTCGCGCCCAGGCGGACTGAGCCGGAATCGGGCTGAGAAGCGCCGGCAATCATCTTGAGCAGGGTGGTTTTGCCCGCGCCGTTTCTGCCCATCACGGCCCATCGCTCGCCGCGCCGGATGGTGAGATTAAAGCCGTCATAGATCACGCGCGGCCCGTAGCTCTTGTGCAGGTCTTCAATCACGGCCACCTGCTCGCCGGATCGCGGGGGCGGACGGAACTCAAACTTTACGATCTGGCGTTTCTTGGGCAGCTCGATTTTTTCGATCTTATCCAGGGCCTTGATGCGGCTCTGCACCTGCGCGGCTTTGGCAGCGTGTGTACGGAAGCGATCTATGAAGCGCTGCTCCTTGGCCAGCATGGATTGCTGCCGCGCAAATGCGGCCTGCTGGTTGGCGGCGCGAATGTTCCGCTCGCGCTCATAGAAATCATAGTTGCCGGAGTAAGTGATGATTTCGCCCGATTCGATTTCTGCAATTTTTGAAACCAGGCGGTTCATGAACTCGCGGTCATGCGTCGTCATCAGCAAAGCGCCCTGAAAAGACTTGAGGAACTGCTCCAGCCATATGATCGATTCCAGATCAAGATGGTTCGTGGGTTCGTCCATCAGCAAAACATCAGGACGTCCGAGAAGTACGCGGGCCAGCGCGACACGCATTTTCCATCCGCCGGAAAGCGCGCCCACGTCGCCATCAATCTGATCGTCTTTAAAGCCCAGGCCGTGGAGCACCTCACGCGCCTGCGCCTCAAGGGCGTATCCGCCAAGATGCTCATACTCTTCCTGAACTTCGCCAAAGCGGGCAAGCACTCGGTCCATTTCATCGGCTTTTGCAGGATCGGACATTTCATGCTGCAAGGCTTCCAACTCATGGTGAAGATCGCCCACGCGTCCGCTGCCGGCAATGGCTTCATCCAGCACCGACCGACCGGACATCTCTTCAACATCCTGCCGGAAATAGCCGATGGTAAGACGTTTGGGTACAGAGACTTCGCCTTCGTCGGGTTCTTCCTCGCCCACGACCATGCGAAAGAGCGTGGTCTTGCCTGCTCCGTTGGGGCCCACGAGGCCGACTTTTTCGCCGGGATTGAGTTGGAATGAGGCTTCGACAAACACGAGCTGTTTGCCGTACTGCTTGTTGATATTGGAAAAAGAGATCATCCAATTAAACCTTACCACTGATCAGACTGATGACACTGATTTACACGGATCCTGAAGGGATGATGAACAGCACGACATCATCGCGCATGATCGCGTATTAGTGAGGGCCGGGAAAGGATGTTGCCTCAGCCGGTAGAGCCCAATCTCGGCGATTTTGGCACTCTTGGCAATTTTGGCTATCAATATTTATTCAATCCGCACCACGCGTTCGCTGATCTTGGGAAATTTATCGAACACTGCGGGGTCATGGCCGGGCACGATGAGCCGTGGCGAAGCGGCGAGTTGTTTCATGCGGTCCTGAGCGCGCAGATTGGATGCTGCGTCCAGGGTTTGGGCGATGGGCACGTGCTTTTCCAGGTTTTCGTAGAGATACATATTGTCACTGGCCAGAATTACTGTTCCGGCCCGGGTGTTCACGCCCACATACTGCGACTGGAACGTGTGCTTGCCGCCGATATAGCAGGTGATGCCAGGAAGAATTTCCTGGGTGTCGCCATTGACGAGGCTCACGCGACCGGCCAGGTTGAGTTTCACGGCGGCCAGCACGTCGTCTTTGGCAATGCCGCCGTGGGTGTGCGGGCTCTGCCAGGCTTCTCCGGTGTAATAGGTGTATTCATCTTTTTGCAGCCAGATGCGCGCGTTGGGGAAGAGGTCCATGCCGTCGGCGTGGTCCCAGTGCATGTGCGTGATGACCACGTCAGTCACGTCTTGAGCTTTCACGGCGGGCATGATGCCGGATTGCGCGACGACATCAGAGGGCTTGAGGAAGCCGTCAATTTTCAACTCTTTGAAGAACTGCGGGCGGTAGAAGCCTGAATCGACGAGGATGACGCGGCCGTTGCCGCGGATGAGCCAGACGATCATGGCGATCGACATTTTGCGAGCCGGATCTGCGCCGGCAACGAGTGAGTTGACGGGAGTCTCAGGCATGGAGGCGTAGCGGATAGCAAAGACTTCATACACCGGCGTGGCGGCAGTCGGGGATGTAGGCGTTGGTGCGGTTTGCGCGATCACCGATACAAATGCAAGGAAAAACAGGGTCGCGGCAACAGATTTTGCTATCATTCAGGCTCCCTTTTGCGTCATTATCCCCGATGGAGGAAAAAGTGTAAGGAAATAGAGTGCATGAATAGCTCAGGAATGTCGAGAATGCCCAAGGCTCCATCTCTGTTTCGCCGCCTTGGCTTCAGCTTTCTGCTGGGGTTTGGCTTATTCATGCTCGGTGCAGTTCTGGAAGCTGTGGTACACAAACATGATTCGGCCATCACCGGCTACCTTGACGATTTGATCATGGGAGTTGTGGCCGGGGTAGTGGTGTTTGCTTACGAGCAGCGTCGATCAAAAGAGCTGCGACAGAAGCTGGCGATGATTTCCGCCATGAACCATCACGTCCGCAATGCGTTGCAAACCATTTCTTATGTGCCATACACGGAGCAGGCGAAACAAATGTTGTTGATCCAGCTGTCGGTAAACCGGATACAGTGGGCGCTGCAAGAGATTTTGCCTGGTGAAAGGTCGGAGGGAGAAGACCTGCCGTTCCCGCCCACGCCCGGCAAAATAAAAGGGCCGACAGTTGACAAGAAGATGGGCACCTATCCAACGCCAGAGCAATAAAAAGCTCATCTTCAACCTTCATCAATACATGCGTGGCGACGGGATCTTTTTATCGTGGTCCTGGGGACTGACGGGCAGCATCATCGCATTCGAACGGAGCTTGGTCACCTGCTGAGCGTGAAAGCAACTGCCATAAACGTCCGCAAGGCTGATACAATACCTGAAGCCGCATACCTCCGGAGAGGTGGCCAAGTGGTTGAAGTTGAGCCGCTATGCGGGCGTAAGAGCCCGCAGGCGAAATCCCGAGCGTTTTGTGCGAGGGAGCTCAATCGATTGCTCTTGAGTCCATTGATGTTTTCCCGGTGGTTTGTTCCACGGAGAGGTGGCCGAGTGGCTGAAGGCGGCGGTTTGCTAAACCGTTATAGGGGCTAACACCTCTATCGGGGGTTCGAATCCCCCCCTCTCCGCCAGCATTCGTTCATTCAGAATGACTTAACATCACTCCTTTCCTTCGTGCTACTGCACCACTTGTGGGGCCTTAGGGGCCTCAGTTGGAGCACAAGGGGAGCACAATAACGCATCCGATAGTTTCCGCATTGCGGCAATCGTATCCGGTCGCGCCGTTTTGATGTAGTGGTTTTGCGTCACGCTAACTGTGCTATGACGCAGGATGCCTTGGATAATCGAATCGTCCACGCCGATCCGGTTGAGATTCGATGCCAATCCCCGCCTAAAGGCATGCCAGCCGGTCCATGTTACTCCTGCACGACGTAGCACGTCTTTCATTTGAGTTTGGTATAGCCAATCCAGAGCGAGTGGCTTCCCAAGCGTGTTTGCGAAGATCGGGCCAGCTGTGGGATTGCCACACGCACTACGATGTGCCGCCAGCCGATTCGCGAGTTGTGGAATAACCGGAACCGGTGCCTTTGACTTCTCGGTCTTGGGTTCACCGATGGAGTTTCGCCAGACTGAGCGTCTGACATACAGAAACCCGAGCGAGTCTTCCTCGGCTGCTGGCGTGTATGCTTCCCATACCAGGCCGCGTAACTCGCCAAGTCGCAGGCCCGTATAAGCTGCGGTGGCAACAATTGTCGCCGCTGGCTCTGGAAGAATTCTCAGCATTAGACTGATTTCTTCCAGGGAGTAGGCTGATCCTTCACATCCGCGTGGAGCACTTGCCGGGATCGCTGCCAGTTGCACTGGATTGGCACGGCCCGAGTCAAAGTAGTCCTGCTGCGTTGCATATCGGAAGATGCCGCTTAGGAAGTGCTTGATGTGGCAAAGCGTTGTCTTCGATAAGCCGTGTTCCTTAGCGATCTCCTCCAGCCAAGATTGAATGTTACAGGTCTTTATCTCTCGTAGCCATGAAGCCGCACAACGGCTCTTGAGGTATTCATTCCACATTTGTTTGTAGCCCCGCTGAGTGCTTGGGCGCTTATGCTCTTGCACGAATGGCAGGTACACGCGCTCACAGAAATCGCCCAGGGTGGTTACTGTTAAGGGTGATGCTGCATTCTTGTTGAGCGGCTCCAAAGCATCTTGTGCCAATTGGCGCACACTGGCACGGGTCTTGTGAGTTGCGTCAATCGGCGCGAGCCGACGTGCTCTTTGCACAGTCTTCATCTCGCCGCCTACACCGACACGCTCGCGGTAGCGAAGCACCCACCAGCCGCGATGCCGCATGATGTAGCCGGACTGATTCGTCTTTCTGCTTTTCAAGGTTTCTCCTTTCTCTTGCTCTTAGGTATGCCAGCCGAAGCCTTGCCGCCGAGGGCCGCGATGCGTTGGCGCTCTTCGGCACTGAGTTTCTCATTCCGCGCGAGTCCAGCCTTACGTGCAATCTCGGACCGTTCAGCTGCGGTCAAGTTTTTTGACCGCGCCTTGCCGCCGAGTCTGCCGAGCGCCGAAGCGTGCGGGTTAGGTTTCTTAACTGTCATACTCGGTACGCTATCATACCGCTATGTTAGAGTCAAGAGAATTACTTGCCGGACTGCCTGCGGCCCCACCATTCCGTCAGTTCTGGACTTCCCCAACTGAATCGGACGTACCGCCCGAGGCGAATGTGAGGGATTGGATCGGCACAGCGGGTGCGGCACTGCTCCCTTACCCAACTCGCCGGTAGCCGCCATCGCTCAGCCAATTCTTCTGCTGTCAAAACTTCAAAGAATGGGCCTTTCATCACCACGTTAGTGTGCTCCAGTTGTGCTCCGGTCATTTTCATGCCTTCACCTTCAAAGAGTTACAGAGCATGACGGTTCGTAACCGCTTTTAGGTCGCGGCGCGTCATTGACGCAATGTTGCCGAGAAGGTAGAGTCGGCGCAATCCACGCGTCAGTCAGTGCGAGTGGAAAGGGAAGCATTGGCTAAATTTTATGCGGTTTTTGTAGGGATGAACTTTTACTCGCGTTTGGCGAGTTGCGCGAGTTTAGCAGAGGACTGATTTGATCAAACTCGTCGGGCAGAAACTTGTTGATCGCTTCAGCAAGTTCCGAGGGGTTGTAGCCGTTCGTTCGATGTCTTGCTCGCGTTTTTTGGTCCTGGATCTTCTTCCGCCACGGATCGCCGTCCTTATAAGCTTTCGAGTAACTGCTTGGACCCGAGTCTGACCACCTTGGTTTAACGCCATGCTTGTCGAGGAACGCACAATACTTCGTGCTCTCCAGCCCTAGAATGATGGCTGCGATCATTACCGTCTCTGCCTTCGTGAGGTTTTGTTTCTTTTTTTTCTTTGCGCCTTCTTGCGTCAGTCCACCGATTTTTTCCAGAACCTGCACAAAGCGCTCCCCTACTTTTGCAAGTTCCGAAGGCTGCGATTGAGAGGAAGTCTCGTTCGACATAACATCAGAGGCTTTCTTCTGCTCCCTTTTTGGCTCGGGAAGAATCTGAGGCTCCGGTGTGAGCCATTCCTGGCCGATTGCCAGCGCCAGCAGAGATGTCTTCTCAAGAGTCCGCTCAACCAGTCCTGCTGCATTATCAGTGACCTTCTGTTGCAAGACCCGAGTCACCGTCTCACCATGTCGTTTGTGCATGGCGATAATTGCTTGTGCGGCTTCACCGCGTTTAGGTTCGTAACGTACTGCCCGGCTAATTTCAGTGTTGAAGGTTGCCGCCAGCTCTTCTTCGGATCGCTTGTACAGCTCAATACCATGCCGCGTATAGTCCACGGCAATAGCTCTTTCCAATGGATCTTTGCGCGGTCCAAGGAAAACATCGATGACATAGTCTTGATCGGAATCGTAAGCGAGGAGTCCGGCAGTGCTCGTCGCAAACCTCCGGTCGATGCACTGGCTGCAACGGCCGCAGTGTCGCTGTGTTTTCGTTTGAAACATCAGATGCGAACACGAACAGGTATCGGCAATTAGCTCGGCGGCATTGTTGTTGGCGAGCGTTGCTACGACCTCCGCCTTAGTCTTAAAAAGATACGGATTATCGACGGCAAAGTTGCGCTCCGTGACCGCAGCACAGAGAGCTTGCAACAGATGAAGAGCTATGGGATGGGTAGTACGAGACGCCCGTGCGCGGACTACTTCCTGCGCAATGGGCAGGTTCAGACTGACAATGCCATTCTCATAAAAACGGACGCCACCGGCCTGAACTGAGTGGGCGACCAAGGTTCCTAAAGCCGAGTAAAGGAAAGACCGGGTCCGCTGAGTCGGTTCGCGACCGAAAGTTTCTGCCTTATTGATCCACACCGGAACATGAATCAATTGGCCGGGGAAACGCTGCTCTAAGTCGGCAAAGAGCTTTCGCTGGCGAGCATCGAGCGTGGACACAGACCGGTGGCTAACCAACACTGACTTGGTGCCGGTCGATGCCGCCTCCACCGCACCGGCAAGCGAATCGAGCCCTCCCGAAAACATGACAACCCGTTCAGGATGGCCAAACGGCCAATCTTTCTTCTCGCCAAACTCGAAATACT
>CAVSYO010000043.1:0-19632 GCA_963732195.1 Terriglobia bacterium
CCAGTTCGTCCGCCGTTTGGGCGAAGAGGCTCACTGCAATCAGACAAACAAAACTTGCCAGGATGGTCCTTATTGCGATCACTTGTTTGCTCCTTGAACTCTTTGCGACGAACCGACGGCACGGGTAGTTTCCGATGACGCTGGTCCTAACTCTTTGGGGCACAAATGCTTTTTAGACCCGTTCAACGTTGATTTGTTAGCTCAGGCCGTAAACCACCCGCTCGCTTCATGGCTGGTTCTTATCTGTTCTTCACGGTTATGTCGCGGCGATTTTTGGCAATCTTGGCAATTTTGGCAGTCTACTACCCCCTCCCCCCCCTCAACCCCGAAAAATAAGGACTTACACGATTCAACCCCGGGGATGCCCCCTTTAAACCCCGTGTCGCGGAGCCATAAACCCATCGCCCCAAAAGCGCCGATTTGGGCATCACACCAGCCGAGCATAAAGCATAGTAAATAAACGACTTACGTTACCATGGCGCAAGCTCAAAGGCAAGGGGTTTTCTATATCAGAGGCGTTCACATCGTTGCGTTTTTCGGCTGTTCACAACCCCTTCGGTTGCGGACCTTAGCGCAACCCCACATCTTGATGATCCACGGTGCGACGAAGAAGAATGAGGCCACACGTCCTTATCGGGTGGCCAGAGCATTCAGTCGCGCGGGCCGAAGTTGAGCGACTGTCTGGTAAGCAGATCCGAGATAGTGGCCGGTTGCAAAACAAGGCGCGACCGATCGGCCGCGCCTTATTAATCTTGAATCTGCGATCTAATCTAGTCCTGATCGTCGTTCTTCTTCGTCCTGATTGCCGGTGCTGGCGCTTGAAGCCGCGCCCGCTCCCGACTTGATCTGGATTGGCCCGCCAGCGAACAACGTGCTCGATCCATGTTCCGCCGCCTTCTTGTTGAAAGCTGCGACTTCAGTGGTCAGGAACGTGTTCACCTGGGCCAGTTGAGTTTCCAGTTCTTTGCGGACCTCAGCTGCTTCCTCCACCAGCAACGGGCTCGGGGCTTCTCCAGGACCACCCATCACGCCACGCATTACTCCTTGCAGACGGTTCTGGAAGCGTTGCAGATAGTGGATATCGTCCTGGCTGCCGGGTTGAATGTCATTATTGTAGAGCGGGTCCTGGATCGACGTTATTTTCTTGTCCAGCGCCCGCGCCTCATCCAATACCGGTTTGTAGGCAGCATTGGTGGCGCCGTTCGCGCCGCCTTCCTGCCCTTCATCGGACGCCAGCAGCTCTTGCAGGCTGGTGATCTGCTTGTGCAGGCCGTTGAGCCGGTTCAGGGCTTCATGCAGCGCGGAGACTTCATCGCGCAGTTCAAGTCCAAGTTTCAACTGCGCGCGCATGCCTTCAGAATCAAACTTGAAGCGCGGATCGGTCTGGACATCGACCGTCTGCGTTTCAGTTTTGCCGTTTACCGTTACCGCAACTTTGTATGTCCCCGGCAGGGCATTTGGCCCGATGCTGGGATCAAAGAAGAAATCCTGATCGTCCAGGCCTTCTGGCGGAGGCAGGAAATTTAGTTTCTTTGGCCCGTCATAGCGCAAATTCCACGCCACTCGATTCAAGCCGTACTTCGTGGTTCCGTACATGGTGCGGACCACCTGTCCGCTGCTGTCTGTTACTGTGATCTTTACCGCAGTCTCACCCGGTCTGCGACGGCCACCCCCTGCGCGCTCGCCGCCCGGTCCGCCGCCGGCACGCTCACCCTCCTTGATCTCATTCGGCAGCCAGTAGGTGATCACTGCGCCGTTCATCGGATTGGGAGCAACATATCCGCCGCTGGCAAAGCCGTGCTTGTTCCAGTTGTGCCAGTTCACGGCCGGAGACATGGGGAAAACGTGGAAGTCGCTACGCGCCAGTTCGGCGCCGCTTTCTTCCAGTGGAGTGATGTCATCCATCACGAATAGGCCGCGTCCGTGCGTCGCCACCACCAGATCGTGCGACTTCTTGATGAACTTGATGTCATAGATCGGCACGGTGGGGAAGTTGCTCTTGATCTGCGTCCAGTGCGCGCCATCGTCACTCGAGTAGAACAGGCTGGTGTCTGTGCCCAGGACCAGGAAGCCCTTCTTGTTCGGATCTTCGCGGATCACGCGCGCCGGATCGTCCTGCGGCAGCCCCGCTGCGATTGAAGTCCATGTCTTGCCGCCGTCGTGCGTCTTGTAAACGTATGGCTTGTTGTTTTCTACCTCATGGAAGTCCACTGCGATATAAGCCGTATTGGCATCGCTGGGTGAAGCCTCAACTTGTTGCAGGCGTCCCCACTGCGGCAGGTTTGCGATATTGGCTGTGGCATTTGTCCAGTTTTGGCCGCCATCGCGCGTAACCTGCGCCAGACCGTCGTCGGTGCCAACCCAGATTGTCTTGGGATCCACCGGCGAAATCGACATCGAAAGAATCGCGCCCACTGTTTCCGCGCCGCTCAGGTCCAGCCAGATCGGCCCGCCGCTGCTTTGCTGCTTCGTCTTGTCGTTGCGTGTGAGGTCCGGGCTGATGGGATTCCAGTTCTTCCCGCCGTCCGTTGAGCGGAACAACACGTTACCGCCCAGATAAACTTCATTTGGATCGGTCATGGAAACCGCAATCGGTGACGTCCAGTTAAAGCGGTATTTCAAGTCAGACGGCTTCATCGACTGCACACCCTGCAGATACGGACGGATAAAGTTCGACATGCCCGTGTCATTGCTCACGCGCTGGATCGATCCATTCTGCGAATCCGTGTAAACCACGTGCGTGCCCTTGCCGCGCGCCGGGACAACATATTCGCCGTCGCCGCCGGTCACCGTGTACCACTCAAAACCGCTGATGCCGCCGCGGCTCAGGCTGTTCGATGGGCCGCACCAGCCATTGTTGTCCTGCAAGCCGCCGCAGAGGTTATAAGGCGTCTCGTCGTCATCGGCCACGGAATAAAACTGTTCGATCGGCAGGTTATCCAGGTAACGCCAGGTCTTTCCGGCGTCACCGCTTACGTAAACGCCGCCGTCATTGCCGTTGATAATCCGGTTCGGGTTCTCCGGATCGATCCACAGCGCGTGATGGTCAACGTGTACGCGGGGCTGACGTGCTCCGGGCAGTTTTACCGCCATCTTCAGAAAGCATTACGTTGAATGACATGAAGTAAACCTTGTTCTCGTCATTCGGCGCAACCATCAGCTCGCTGAAATAAAATCCGCGCGCCGCCAGGTTGTGGTTGTTGCTCACCATCTTCCAGTGGTCGCCCAGATCGTTGGTGTCGTAAAGCGTGCCTTTCTTGTTTTCCACCAACGCATAAACGTGCCGGGGATTGGTCAGCGCTGCGCTCAGTCCGATACGGCCTGTAGGCTCAGTTGGCAGGCCTTCTGTCAGCTTCTTCCACGTATTGCCGCCATCGCTCGAGCGGAAAATGCCGCCGCTGGTTCCACCTGATTCAAGCGCCCAGGGATAACGCCGCACGCGCCACATTCCCGCAAACAGCACCATTGGATTGCCCGGGTCCATGATCAGCGAGCTTGCGCCTGTGTCTTCGTCAACGAACAAAACTTTTTGCCAGGTCTTGCCGCCATCCGTCGTGCGAAAGACGCCGCGATCAGCGTTTGGTCCCCAGGCATGGCCCAGGACTCCGACAAAAACTGTGTTGGGATCTCGCGGATCAATCGCGATATTTGAGATCTGCCCGGCATCGCGCAGTCCCATATGCTTCCATGTGGTGCCCGCGTCAGGAGAGAAGAACACGCCTTTGCCGGTAATCACGTCGTTGCGGATATTCTTCTCGCCGGTTCCTACCCAGATCAGGTTCGGGTTGGAGGGGGCAATCGCAATCGCGCCGATCGAAGCCGTGGATTCCTTCTCAAAGATCGCCTTCCAGGAGAGACCGCCATCCTGCGTCATGAAAACGCCGCCGCCCGCCGCGCCAACGTAATAAACGTTGGGCTTGCCGGGAATGCCGACGACGGACGTCACACGTCCGCCGCCGACAGCCGGACCCAGGTTGCGGAATTTCACGTTCTCCAGCGGGTCTTTGGACTTGTTGTCCTCAAGCTTGGTCGGCGTCGTGGATTTTGCGGCATCTTTGTCGCCATCGTCAGACGTTTTCTTGTCTGAATTGGCGACCGGCTTTTGCGGCGTTTCCGCTGCCACTCTTCTTGGTGCGGTCGCCGGTCTTGCTCTGGGCTAAGAGAAGCGCGGGAACGCACAGCGCCAGGACCAAAACAAAAATCATCTTAAACAGTGTCTTCATCGGGAATTCTCCTGCGGGTATTAGGAAGGCTGACCGCGAATCATATCGCAAACAGAGGGGTGTTGTACAAGGCGGAGCTTTTCTGCAATCCCGAGCGTAGCGAGGGAACCCTATAGCCGCGAGGGATTTTTTGCTTAAAGAAGAGAATGGATCAATATGCCAGTTTGGAATTGTGTAGCGATCCCTCATGCGCAACACCCGCACATTCGGGATTTCAGAAAAATCCAATGCCCCGATTCCCTCATTGCTCCGCAATCGTCTTCCACTCCAGCTTGCCGCGTTCCAGTATCGCCGGCAGGTCTTCCTGCAGCAGGAAACGCTGTTCGATCAGCTTCTTCGCCGCCTGCTCGAACTTGCTCATGTATTCCTGAGATGACGCATATCGCTCGGCAGATCGACAATCTGGGATCGCCTGACTTCTTGCGTCTCCTCTGCCGTCTTCGCCAGCGGAATCCACGAGCCCAGAAAGCTCACGCGCTGCTCCGGCGCTCCGATGCTCGGATCGCGCAGGTTCCATCCCGTGTAGGTTGCCAGCGGCACTTGCAATTCCGGTAGGCGCACACCGCCCAGGTCATTGCCATCCGAGTCGCTCTGTGGAACAAGGGCATTAAAAACGCCGCCGATCACAGGCGGCTCCACAACTTCCTTGCGCTCCGGACTGACAGAACCTTTCTTGCCAAAATTGATGTCCACCATTCTGACCTGGAAGTTGAGCAGGTATGCCGTGCTCACCTCACGCGGCATGTTGACACCCGGAATCTTCGGGAATCTCCATTGCGCCAGCGGCACCAGCGTTTTGCCTGCGATCCTAGGATACGTGCTAGCGGGCGGCTCCTTGCCATCCTTTACCCACTGGTCCATGTCCGTGATCAGTGCGCGCCAGTACCACTGGATTGGATTCGGATTGGCCTTCTGTTGCGCGGTGTAGTCAGGATTTCCTCGTACGTGATTCTCCGGTGGAAATGGTACGGTGAAGTGCTCCAGCCCGGCCAGGAAATACACGCGCGTGTTCGGTGCCAGAGGCGCATCCGTTTTGCCGTCTGCGGTCGTGTGAATCAAAGACGCAGCGCGTCCCCAATATTCATACGATGTGTTCGTATAAAAAATCTTCGGCACGGTCTTGGATTTTGTTGAGGCATCCAGCAGCCCGGCCTTTTCGCGGGTATCAGGATCCTCCTCGGGCAGATCGGTGAATGGGAACAGGTCAGTAGGAAAAAAGAGGCTGGACATCGGCTGCGCGTCGCGCGAAGGCTGGGCAAAACGATGATTGAAGCTTCCACGTCCCGCGCCTGCCACGTGCGCGATTACGCCATCTATCACCTGCCGGCCTTGCTCATCGGCGTTGAAATCCTGGTAGATAAAGTGCCGCAGAAAGCGCCCGCTCTGCGAAATTCCGACGGCGTAAACCCGTTTTACCGGCGCAGTAGCTTGCGGATCATATTTCAAGTAAGAAAGAAAATCCCGCACCGCAGCCAATCCAACACCAACCACAGCCGGGTTCTTGGCTGTATAGACAAGTTCGTAAATCTTGCCCGGAATAAAACCGCTGTTCAGATGAACGTAATGCGGATCGGCGTTCAACAGGCCATCAACAATGTGCGCGAAACTCCATTCAGAGCGGGGAATTGTCTTCCTGTCACCTGCGGGGGTATCTCTCACGGTCAATTTATTTCTTTCGCTCGCGGGATCATCCACGGGGTAGCTGTTGCCACCGTCCTGACCGAGCAGGATGTGTCCTAACGGCATGTCGTCGCGTTTTTCTGCCGGAGTGAAGTCAGTCCGCACCAGGCCCGTGATTTCTTTTCCGCCGGTATCGTGCGCTATCGGCGCGGTGAGCCGCAGGTGGTCGCCCTGGCTGGAAAGATCAAACTCCCATCCCACCCAGGCGATGGTGTATCCCTGGCGCATGAGAAAGCCGTCACCAAATTCGCCCTCGCGACCGTTCACAAGGGAAAGAATCCCGCGCCCGCCGCGATTGGAAACTTCAAACAGCACTGCCTGGTTTCCCTTGGCCATGTCCTTGGGCTTGAGCAGATACAGGTCGGCAGAAAACTCCACTTCACCATGCGCGTTTCGCGGCGCTTTATCCAGGTCCACAATTTGTCGATTGTGCAGGTTCGACGGATCAACGGCGAAGTAGACGCGTCCAATGATCTTTTCATAGGCGCCGGCATTTCCAAACGGCTTGCCTTCCTGTATGTCCCCACGCGACGTAATCTCCACCCGGACGACGCGGGCCTGTGCTAATGACACAAGAATCGCGGACATTAACAGAAACCATATGACTCGTGCTCGAAAGCGCATCTGCTCCTCCAGAGGTGATAAAGTTTATATGATCGCAAATGGTCGCAAACTGAAATTGTGAAATTGCCTTGTCCTTACTCACATTGGGAAGTTGCTGGGGCTCAAAGCGCTATTTGAAAGAGGAAAAGAACATGAAGAAGATTTTCAGTTTCACAGTCGCAGCACTCCTGCTTTGTACGGCGCGCAGGCCCAGCAGCATGAAGCTGACCGGCTCCGCCATGCCGGCGAAGTCCTGATGGAAATCCTGAATATCCCGGACAACATTCCCAAAAGCGTGCTCGACAAGTCAGAATGCGTGATCGTGATTCCCTCGGTGAAAAAACTTGCCCTGGGCGTTGGCGCCAACTATGGCCGTGGCGCTATGACGTGCCGTAGCGGCGGGACATTTACCGGGGCGTGGGGTCCGCCCGCGATGGTTGCACTGGAAGGTGGCAATATCGGCTTCCAACTTGGCGGTCAGGCAACCGACTTTGTGCTTTTAGTCGTCAACCCCAAAGGCATTGATTCGATTCTGAAGAGCAAGGTCAAACTTGGCGCTGACGCAGCAGCAGCCGCTGGTCCAAAAGGCCGCGATGCCCAGGCTGCCACCGACGTCCTGATGCACGCTGAGATTCTTACTTATTCACGCTCGCGCGGACTTTTTGCCGGCATTTCTCTCGATGGCTCAACGCTTCGTCCGGACAACAGCGCCACAGAAAAAGTGTATGGAAGAAAAGTTTCTGCCCGTGATGTTGTGATTGGTCACAGAGTGGGCACGCCGGCCGCTGGGCGGCTCATGGTGAACACGCTGCAAAAGGCCTCGCCAAGAAATTTATCTGATCCCAAATCACTTCGCGAAGCGGGGGCCGAGGAGAAGAAGTAGCTATTATGCGCTTGCTCTCACGTACTCACCTTGCGTGGCTGTTGCTGGCTGCCAGCGTGTGTCTTGGCGCGATAGAAGTTTCTCCCTACCAGCAATCAGTAGAAAATTGGCGGCAGTCTTATGAAGCAAAGCTGAAAGCCGATGATGGCTGGCTCACCGTTTCAGCACTATTGTGGCTGCATGAAGGCGAAAACAGCTTTGGTTCTGACAGCAGCAATGCAATTGTGCTGCCTTATAGTTATGTTCCGGCTAAGGCCGGCTACTTCGATTTTCATGCAGGTAAGACCGTCATTCATGTGAATCCCGGCGTGCCGATCACCCTTGCCGGCAAGCCGGTTGAAAGCATGGAACTTCGTCCTGATTCCAGGGAGGATCGACTCAACATCGGTGATCTGACTTTCTTTGTACACGCCAGCGGCAAGCGCTATGCGATCCGCGTAAAAGACAAGAACAGCCAGTTGCGCAAGGACTTTAAGGGTCTGCACTGGTTTCCGGTGAATGAGGCCTATCGGTTCAATGCGCGTTTTGTCGCGTATCCCAAGCCGCGCGAAGTTGAAATTACAAACCTGCTGGGCGATCGCGGGCCAGCCTACTTTCCCGGCTATATAGCCTTTATGCTCGGTGGCAAAGAATATCGCCTCGACGCTGAAGACAATGGTTCGGGCGGGCTGTCTATTGTTTTTCGTGATCTCACCAGCAAAAAAGATACCTATCAGGCAGCGCGGTTTCTTGACGCTGATCCGCCAAAGGACGGACACGTAGAAATTGATTTCAATAAGGCTTACAACCCGCCCTGCGCCTATAACCCGTACGCAACGTGTCCTTTGCCATCGGCACGGAACCGGTTGCAGGTGGAAATCCCAGCAGGCGAGAAAAGATACCACTAGGCGCGTTTGTTAAACTCTCACGCATGGCCCAGATCGCTTACCTTGAATGCTCTAAATGCGGTGAACATATCAGCGGCGCGCAGCCGCAAACCGTCTGCCCCAAAGATGGCGGATCGCTTTACGTCCGCTTTGATCTTGCCGCGCTGAAAGGCAAATTCACGCCGGATTCATTGCGCGGACGCCCCGCCACTATGTGGCGCTACCATGAAGTCCTTCCCGGCGATTTGCCCGTAACTTTGGGGGAAGGCTTTACGCCAATGCTGCCGAGCCGCGAAAACCCCAATGTCTATATAAAGGATGAGGGCCTCAACCCAACTGGGTCATTCAAGGCGCGCGGACTCTGTGCGGCCGTGACCATGGCCCGGCAATACGGACTCAAGAAACTGGCAGTACCTTCAGCCGGAAATGCCGCCAGCGCTCTGGCCGCGTATTGCGCGGCTGCCGGTATTGAAGCCCACATCTTCATGCCCAAAGATGTGCCGTTGGCGAATCTCGTCGAATGCAAATCATATGGCGCGCATGTCACGCTGGTGGATGGCTTGATCTCCGATTGCGCGCGCATGGTTAACGAACGCAAGCAGATAGAAGGCTGGTTTGATATCTCTACGCTCAAAGAGCCTTTCCGCGTCGAGGGTAAGAAGACCATGGGCTATGAAGTGGCCGAACAGCTCAATTGGGAACTGCCTGATGCCATTTTTTATCCGACGGGCGGCGGCGTGGGACTCATCGGCATGTGGAAGGCCTTTGATGAGATGGAGCAGCTTGGCTGGCTCAAGAAGACAGCCAGCTACAAGCGCCCCAAGATGATCGTGGTGCAGGCTTCAGGTTGCGCTCCGGTGGTGAAAGCCTGGAATGAGCACAAGCCTGTGGCTGAAATGTGGCAGGGTGCACAGACTTCGGCTGCTGGCTTGCGCGTGCCCAAGCCTTATGCTGACTACATTATTCTGGACATTCTGAAGCAGAGCGGCGGGACAGCCGTGTCAGTTTCAGACGAGGAGATTTTTGGCGGAGTGCAAGAATGGGCAAGCAACGAAGGGCTGTTTGCTTCTCCAGAAGGGGCCGCCTGTTTGCCTGCATATCAGCGATTGCTGCGCGAGGGCTTCCTGAAGTCTACAGACAAAGTCGTGCTCTTCAATACCGGTTCCGGGCTGAAATATATTGATGTGATAGCGCAGGCGTTGAAGATCAGACTAGAGTGACCGGCCACACGGATTCCTGCTCCGGTTGGATGAAACATCGGGGAGACATTCAGCCTGTTTTAATTCGTGCTCATTCACAGGAACTAACGGCTACAATACCTTAATTTCCACGCTGTTTCATGAAAGGAAAGTTGATGAATCGGCAAAGCCTTGCTTGCTCCACGTTACTTTTATTTTGCTCAGTTCAATTTTGCTGCCTGCAGGCTCTGGCCCAGATGCCGGCGCTCTCGCCACTGCCCCAGACACCCGCTCTCTCCCAGCCTGCGAATCCAACGCAGTTTACTTTTGTCCTTGCGGGCGACAACCGTCCGGCGCACTCCGGCGATCCTCAATCCGCCGTTCCTGGAAACATCTTCTGCGCCGTACAGAAAATGAATCCTCCCGCCGCCTTCGTGCTCTGGACCGGCGATACCATCTCCGGAAAAGACCCGCAACACCCCAAACGTATGCACGATCAGTATCAGGAATTTCTAGGCATCGCCGCTCGTGCCGGCGTTCCGGTATTCAACGCGCCCGGCAATCATGAAATGGACGACAGCAAGGAGGCGCCATCGAAGACCATGAAGGACCTCTACAGAAAATACATGGCCGGGACGTATGGCGCGTTCAGCTATGGCAACACCCGTTTCATCGCGCTCGATAGCGAGAACGAACCTTCCAGCGCAACCAAGAGCCTGACTACCGCCGAGGGTGAGGCCAAAGTCCAGGCCCCGGGAGCCATCACGAAAACGCAGCTTAAGCTGCTCAAGGAAGACCTTGACGCGAATAAGAACATGGCCCACATCATCATCTTCATGCATCATCCCGTGAAGGCCTACGAGAAGAAGGACGGGCTGGACAAAGCCAGCAAAAAGGCCTTGGAAGATCTTTTTGGCGGCTATAAGAATGTTTCCTACGTGATCTCAGGGCATGAGCACATGTATTTCAATGCCCAGGGCCCCAAGGACGAGTTCACTCCGCCGCCCGCGCGGACCGATCCCTCACAACCGCCCACATATCTGGTCTCCGGAGGCGCCGGAGCGCCGCTCAAAAGCAACACGCCCGGCTCGTTTTTCCATTATCTTGTCTTCACCGTGAACGGCAATCTGATCACCCCGTCGCTCATCAAGGTCCCTGAGATCAATAATTGCACCATGTGAAGGAGCACGCGCCAAGGTTTACTGTTTTAAAATAATTCCTGGCCAGCGGCTAAGCTCCAGGCGCTGACCGCTGATAGCTTCCAATGACTGACCGCCTTTATTACCACGATTCTTTTCTCTACGACTTCGACGCTCGTGTGCTCGAATCCGCTCAGCGCGATGGCCGCTACGTCATCGTTCTTGACCGCACCGCGTTTTATCCAACCAGCGGCGGCCAGGTGCACGATCTTGGCACGTTGACAGCTCACGACCAACAGATCGCGATTACCGAAGTTGCCGACGAGGAAGATGGACGCGTCCTCCACTTTGCATCGGAGCCGCTGGCTGTTGGCGCGCAGGTCCATGGCGCAGTCGATTCCGCACGCCGTCGCGACCACGTGCAGCAGCATTCCGGACAGCACGTGCTTTCAGCCGCATTTATCCGGCTGTTCAATAAGCCCACCGTCAGCTTTCACATGGGCGAGGAAAGTTGCACCATCGATCTGGAGACCACGGGTTTGTCTGCCGCGCAAGCGCAGAAAGCGGAGCTGCTGGCGAATGAAATAATCGCCGAAGACCGACCGGTCGGCATCCGCTTTGTGCCGCTGGAAGAAGCGCGACAACTTGGCCTGCGCAAACTTCCACCGAAGCAGACCGGCGACCTGCGCCTGATCGACATCACGGATTTCGATCTCACCGCCTGCGGCGGCACACATGTCCGCGCCACAGGACAAATTGGCAGCATCCTGTTGCGCAAGATTGAAAAAGTGAAACAGGGCGTGCGAGTGGAATTTGTCTGCGGCTTGCGCGCGGTGAACACGGCGCGCCGCGATTACACCACGCTTACAGAAGCTGCGGCGCTTTATTCCAGCCATATCTATGACGTGCCGGAGCAGGTGCGTAAGTCGCTGGGCGAATCCAAAGCCGCTGGCAAGGCCCAGCACAAGCTGCTGGAAGAGCTGGCGGAGCTTTATGCGGAACGCCTTCTCGCTCAAGCCAGTGGCTCGCCGCAAGTAATCACGGAATTTTTTCCCGATCGCGACGCACTCTTTATCAAACTGCTGGCTCAGAAACTTACAGCAGGGAAGTCCGCAGTCACCGCACTGCTTGCCTCCGGCGCGGGCCAGCCGACTCTGGTCTTTGCCCAGACTCCAGGACAGAAATCCAATATGGGCCAATTGATGAAAGAAGCCATGGCGCAGCTTGGCGGTCGTGGCGGCGGATCGGTTGACATGGCGCAGGGCGGATTGCCGGCAAATTCTGCTTCTGTCGATAAACTCACATCCCTATTGCAGGAAACCGCCTGCAAGCTCTAAGCTTGCTCGCTATGCTTCGATTCATCTCCCGCATCCTGATTGTGTCTGCTCTTGTATCAACTTCTGGTCTCGCACAACAATCACCTGACTTCACCGCTGCCCAGACCGAGGCGGTCAAGTTCCTGGGCGAACTTGGTCAAGATCGATACCAGCAATCCTCCCGGCAATGAAACGCGCGCCGCGGAATACATCAAAGGTGTACTGGCGGCTGAGGGAATCACCGCGCAGATTTTTGAGTCTGCTCCCGGTCGCGGCAACCTTGTGGCGCGGCTCAAGGGCAATGGCAAAAAGAAGCCGCTGCTGCTCATGGGACATTTGGATGTAGTCGGCGTTGAGCGCGACAAATGGACCATGGATCCCTTCGCCGCCACGATTAAGGATGGCTATCTTTACGGCCGCGGTTCGGTCGATGACAAATCCATGGACGCCGCCAATCTGGAAGTCTTTCTGCTGCTCCATCGCATGAAAGTCCCGCTTGATCGCGATGTGATCCTGCTGGCTGAAGCCGGTGAGGAAGGCACCAGCCAGTTCGGTATCGATTTCATGGTGGAAAAGCACTGGGACGAAATCGCGTGCGAGTACGCGCTAAATGAAGGCGGCGATATTCCGGAAGAAGACGGCAAGACGCAGTACATAGCCGTTTCCACCACGCAGAAAGTGCCGCGCGGTTTTTCAGTGGTCGCGCACGGGACCAGCGGGCACGGCTCTGCTCCTCGCCTGGATAATCCCATTGCTCACCTGGCTGCCGCGGTCGACAAAATCTCCCGCTGGGAAGCTCCCATGCGTTTGAATGAGACCACGCGCCGCTTCTTCCAACAGATAGCCACCATCAGCGTGCCAGAGAAGGCACAGCTTTATCTTCATGTGGAGGATCCGGTGGTGCAACAGAAGCTACATGAAACACAGCCGTCGTATTACTCCATGCTTCGCACGTCGCTTGTTCCGACGATCATCAAGGGCGGCTTCCGCTCCAACGTGATCCCCGCCGACGCTGAGGCGCGTTTTGATGTTCGGGCGTTGCCTGATGAAAACATGGACGCGCTCAAAGCTGCGCTCGTGAAAATGATAAATGATCCTGCCATCACATTTGTGGATGCGGAGAATACGAACGCCCGTCCTGCCACACCGCCCTCGGGGCTCGACACTGATGGCTTTCACGCGCTGGAGCGCGCAGGGCAAAAAGTTTTCCCGGGCGTCCCGACCATTCCTATTATGCAGGTGGGCGCCACAGATTCAGCGCAGCTCCGTGCCAAGGGTGTGCAGGCTTATGACATCGGAACTGTTTTAAGCCTGGAAGACCTCAAGCGCATTCACGGCAATGACGAGCGCATCCAGATCGCCGGGTTCGGCAAATTTGTACAGTTCCTTTTCACCGCGACCCTGGATCTGGCCGGAGCGAAATAGACTGATGAACTTTCAGGGCCGCCGCGTATGGATTACCGGAGCTTCGTCAGGCATTGGCGAAGCCCTGGCTGTGGCGTTTCATCAAGCGGGAGCCAGGCTGATCCTCTCTGCCCGGCGTGAAGATGAGTTGAAGCGCGTACAGACTCTTTGCGGCGGCGAGGCCCACACTCGCACACTGCCCATGGACGTGACCAACGCTAAAGAACTGCCGGAGAAAACGCAGCTTGCGCTTGGCATGTTCAATGGCGTCGATATACTGGTTCTAAATGCCGGTATTACCCAGCGATCTCTCACCCGCGAGACCAATGAAAGCGTTTACCGTCGCTTGATGGAGGTAAATTTCTTCGCTCCTGAAGCCATGGCACGCGCGGTACTGCCTTCCATGCTGGCGCAAAACAGCGGACACATGGTTGTGATCTCCAGCATAGCGGGTAAGTTCGGCGTGTCGTTGCGCTCCGGCTACTCTGCTTCAAAATTTGCGCTGCATGGTTTTTTTGAAGTCCTTCGCGCGGAAGAAGAGAAGAATGGCATCCACGTAACCATGGTTTGCCCCGGCTATATCCGCACTGACATTAGTTTGGCCGCATTGCGCGGCGACGGTGGCAAACATGTCAAGATGGATCCAGGAATTGAGCGGGGCATGCCCGCAGCAGAGTGTGCCATGCAGATACTGAAAGCAGTTGATCAGGGTAAACAAGAAATTATTGTTGGTGCCCCACGCGAACAAGCGCTGGTGTATCTCAAACGTTTCTTCCCTGATTTTTTGGCGCGAATGATCGGTCGACGGGGCTAGCGCCAGCGTTGATAATCTGACTGGCGTTCCTGATTTTGTGAGATTGCGCCGCGCTGGTAAAATTGTTCCTGTACTTCTTTACGTGTATGTGGGGCTATAGCTCAGCTGGGAGAGCGCATCGTTCGCAACGATGAGGTCGTCGGTTCGATCCCGACTAGCTCCACCATATTTAACCTCGTTTTTTCAATAACTTACAGCCTGGCGGAAAATTTTGTACCGTTTTTGTACCGCCGTTTGACCGAGGTGCAATCTCTCTCTACCATCACTCCGCTTTTGATGGGAGTCTTCGTTTACGCCCGCCACACCACGGACTGCCCGAAACGCGCGGATCGTTTCTGGCGCCGCTGCCGCTGCCCCAAATGGCTTCGCGGCACAGTCGCCGGCCGCGAGGTCCGGAAGTCGGCGAAGACCCGGAGCTGGGAAAAAGCCGAGATTGCCGCGCACTCGCTCGAAAACGGCGACGCCTCTAAAAGCCTCGATCGAAACCGACGCGCCTAACAATCCGATCGAGCTGCAGCGGGTGACGATCCGCAGCGCGGTCGAGGCGTTCCTCGATGACGAGCAAGGCCGCCATTTGCGCAGGGGAACGACCGGCCAAAGCCAGACACTGCTCAACACACAATTGCTTAATTGGGCCCGGGAACGCGGCCTGGATTATCTGGATGAACTCACTGCGCCAGTATTGGCAAAATTTCGCGCTCACTGGAGCAAAGATCTCGGCAATGGGCAGAACACGGCTCGCAGAAAGCACGAACGTCTCTGCGGCTTCTTTCACTTTTGCATTCGCAACGAATGGATAGCCAAAAACCCTGCCCGGCTTCTGAAGCCAATCCGAGTGGAACGAGTTCCCACCGGGTACTACACGCGCGAGGAATTCGCGAAAATCATCGATGCTACCTACGCCTATGGTGACTGGCGCGGCGGGCACGACTTTCATGATCGTGGAATGAGACTTCGTGCCTTGCTTCTGGTCATGCGCTGGGGAGGTCTGGCCCTCACCGACGCCATCACCCTCGAACGAAGCAGATTGGGAAAAGATGGCAAGCTCTTTCTGTACCGCGCAAAAACTGGCGTGCCGGTATATCTTCCATTACCACCCGAAGTAGCAGACCTCCTGCAGAATTTGCCAAATTCTAATCCTCGATATTTTTTCTGGAGCGGCAGCTGCGATCGCGAAGATGCCAAAAAGCCTTGGGACAAGAGCCTGAGGCGGGTGTTCAAGAGCGCCGATTTGCGTGAGGCTGATGGCACTCCTAAACGCTGCACTGCACATATGTGCCGCGACACGTTCGCGGTGGAACTTTTGTTGGCAGGAGTTCCTCTGGACCAAGTATCGCTGCTTTTAGGTCATGACAGCATCAAAGTCACCGAACGTCATTACGCACCGTTCGTGAAGGCTCGTCAGGAACAACTGGAGAGTAGCGCGCGTCGAGCATGGGAACAACAGCCGGCAGCAATCTGACAGCAGGCCCAAGGTTAAGCCGATCTGGTCAGCCGACGATGCACGCGTCTGAGAACACTCTCGGGGATCCTGCGGGTGATATAGCTTCGCTTGGATCTGGTTTCTTCATTTGCGAGCTCAACCACTCCTGGTTCTGAAGCAAAGAGTCGGCGCACAGTTTTTTCATCTAATCCCCACAGCTCTGCAATTTCGCTAATCGAGTAGTGCCTTTGCAAAGAGAGTTCTGTTATTGCGCCGCTGCCGGTCTCTTCGGATGGCATAGGCGCCTTTGGCTCGGGAAACTTGAGCGTTTCTAATGCTGCTTTGGCTGGCGGCATTACGGACCTCCAATATCTGATTGAGCCTTTCTAGCGCATTGGCTTTCCTCGGTCAAAACTCAGATCGACCTTGAATTATCGAGGCGATTTGACCGAAATCTACTTTGGGCTTACCTTCACCAACGCTTGACGCTAAGAAAGCGTGCGGAGAAGAGAACGTGTTTTCATCTTTCGAAGAAGTTGAGCGCGGGCTGCGGGAATCGGGTTACATTGCCGACCTGGTGACTACGATGACGGTCTATTTGGCGGCAAAGCTTCACAAACCGCTTCTTCTTGAGGGGCCAGCCGGAAGCGGAAAGACCCAATTGGCGTATGCGGTTGCGGACGCTGCGAACACTACGGTTGAGCGCTTGCAGTGCTACGAAGGGATCAACGAGGAGAAGGCCATCGGCAAATTCGACGAATCGTTGCAAAGACTCTGCGTTGAGCTCAAGGCCAAGTCGCACGACGTTGATTGGGCGTCAGTACGAACCGAGCTGCACAGCCAGCATTTCTTCAGCGCCGGCCCTCTCTTGCGTGCTCTGCAGCGCGATAAGTCCTGCGTCTTGCTGATCGATGAGTTGGATAAGGTTGACCAGGCTTTCGAGGCGATGTTGTTGGAACTGCTGAGCGTTTGGCGGATGAGTATTCCGAAGCTGGGCACGATTGAGGCCCGGAGCATTCCGTTTGTTGTGTTGACCTCGAATGAAGAGCGACGCATTGGTGACCCTCTTCGCCGGCGCAGTTTTTACCTGCGTGTTGAACACCCAAGCGCCGAGCGCGAGGCGGAGATTGTGGCGCTGAGGACTCCGGATTCCAGTCCAGAGTTTCACGCAGGAATGGCCGGACTGGCCAAAGCTCTGCGGGGTTGGAGTCTGGAAAAGCCGCCTTCAGTGTCGGAGATTCTCGACCTGGCTCAGGCGCTCAAGATCCTCGGATCGCAACGGGTTACACCCGAGACTGCGAGATATCTTGCTGCCCTTGCTGGCCAAGACCGAAGCCGATAGAAAAAAGCTGCTTTTGCGAGACGGTTTCGCCAGCCTGATCTATGACGCACAGCAATACACTCGCGAAGCGTTACGGGGAGTGCCGCATGAACTGCCTGGGCTGCGTATTGCTCGTCCTATGTGCCGCAACAAGCTGGGCGCAGACGTCAACCGGGCCAAAACGTCGGGAAGCTGAATACTACGTTGCCGCCTACGCTCAACACTATCGAGTGCCGGTGCCGCTGGTGCGGGCTGTTGTCGAGCGCGAATCGAATTGGCGGCCGTGCGCGATTTCTCCCAAAGGCGCTGTCGGCCTGATGCAGCTCATGCCCATGACTGCTCGGAATTTGCGTGTGAGTGACCGCTGCAATATCGACCAGAACGTGTCAGGCGGCGTGCGCTATCTTGCATGGCTCATTCAGAAATTCCACGGTGACTTGCGGCTGGCGTCGGCCGCTTACTACGCGGGGGAAAACATTGTCAGCAGGCGTGGTCTCGCGTACCGCAATCCGGATGTTGTCGCCTATGTGTCTCGGATGCGAGCCACTTACCTGCGCTTCGCGCAAGAGAAAACAGAAATTTCCGAAACCATTGAGAAAAGAGATATACGATGAAAATCTGCCGAAATTTGTTTCATCTCATAACGCCCCTGGCATGCTTCGCCCTGGCGGCTGCACAAGCCGATCTCGCTCCAGGGAGGATTCTCAGCCTCAATCTGGATCCACAGAGCGTTACCACGCTGCAATTGCGACCCGGATTTGTAACGTCAGTTCGCCTACCCGAAGCTGTCAGTTCCGTGGTCCTCGGTGATCCTGGTGCATTCAAAGCTGAACATTCGGAGGCCGAGCCGCAATTGGTTTTCTTTAAGCCAAGTACCCCCAGCGCGTCTCGCACCAATGCGTTGATCACGACTCGGACAGGCCGTGAAGTCTCTTTGGCGCTGGTAAGCCGAGGAACTGCGGACCGGTCGGCGCCAGTCGATTACGTTCTGAAATACGAGCCGCCGCGCAGTTTTTTTATTGAGGCAAGCCATCCCAGTTTTGTGATCGAGGAGACAAAAAGCCTCGATTCGGCGGAATTGCCGGGAGCCAGCCCGCCGCAGCGAGACGCCATCTGGTCCAGAGGAAAGCATGCTCCGAGATCAGCAAACCGAGCCTCCACATTGGGAAGGCGGGCAGTTGCGCGTAAGTGTTGGACGCTCTACCAAGAACGGCGATGAGGTCGCAGTGGCGTTCTCAGTGCTCAATGCCTCTGCGAATACGATCGAGTTACTTCCACCACAGATTGAGCTGACCGATACGACGAAGAACCGTCACCATAAGGCGATTAAGGCAGAGCCGGTGGCCATCAAGAGCTACCGACTGACATCCCGCAGATTGGCGCCTGGCGAGAGGGCCGATGGCGTCGCCATGTTCGAGAGACCCGCATTTAAAGCATCGTCGGAACGTCTGATGCTGCAAGTCGCACAAGTCGAACAGGTAGATCGCCCCGTGCTGGTGGCGGTGTCTTTTGTTCCGGCTGCCAAAGGAGGTGCGAAATGACGCAGAACAATGGAAACAGAAATGATCATGCGACCCTCATCATGGAAGACCAAACTTCACCGCAGGTGAGCGCGCCAACCGTGCAGTCGGATCTGGAAGCAGAAGCCGAATTGGCTACAAGAACCAAACTGCGGGCCAGACAAAAGATCCGACAGAACCGGTTCGTGATTGTTGCCGCTGGTGCAGTCGTATTTGCGCTACTCATCTTTGCTGTTGTCTCTGCTCCGCGCATGTCCGTCCCGCGCAGTGGAGGCGCGCAGAAAGCATCACGCAATGCTGCGAATGGCAATCGGGACGCGGAGTCTCAGGCGACATCTCCGGGCGACAAAAGCCTCCTCCCGATCACCGATTCAGGACGTCCAGTTCCCAAAGAGGGCCACGATGGATATCTGAACGAACAGGATCTCGATCGAAGCGCCGACCAGGAGATCGCCTTCGAATTTTTACGCAGCCCGCGCCGTCTGAAAACACCGCCGGCACATTAGGCTCCATTCCGCCGTTTGGCGAGCAGCCCTGGCAGGCTCCGCCTTATCAGCCCGGCATGGTGCCGAATGTTGCGTCCGAGACCGCACAAAATAAGAGCGAGCGCGAGGCATTAGAGAAGTCATCGCTGGTGTTCGTGCGAATGTCTTCGGCGCGCAGTCTGTTTCCGAGCGCCACGAGGATACGACTGTTCCGCAATATGGGCTGGGTCTTCCAACGGGCACACGGCTTCGCGCCCGGCTGGAATCGTCAGCTAGTACGGCGGTGCGCACGCCGGTGCTGGCGGTGATTGAATACAACTATGAACGCGATGGAGAAATTATTGTTCCCGCGGGAGCCAAGGCGGTAGGGCAGATCCAGGAAGCGGACCGTTCCGGTTACATGAGAATCCAATTCGACTCCCTGATGTTGCCGGACGGAGCCACTATTCCGATCCAGGCTGCTGCAACCGATCTCGCGATGAGTCCGGTTAAAGGCAAGGTCGAGGGCAAGAATACCGGCAAAAACGTACTTGTCCGTTCGTTATCGGGAATAGGCCAGGCGGGCACCATGCTTCTCGGGCGTGGCAGCCTCAACCAGCCATTGAGCGAATCCGACCTTATTCGAGAGCGGGTCAGCAACAACATCGGGGAGGCCTCCGATGAACAAATATCAAGGTTGGCCGTAACAGCTCGTATCGTTGTCAGCGTTTCAGCAGGCACACCTATCTATGTTGTGCTCGAACAATCGTCTAAATCTGTTCCGAGTTTTAGAGCCTC
>CAVSYO010000044.1:0-161352 GCA_963732195.1 Terriglobia bacterium
ACAAACCTTTTTAAGGCGTTAGCTCGATTGTTTTTTCCAAGCATGCCTCTATGCTGCAAAACGGCATGCTTTCCCGGGCGAAATCGGCGGTCTGGCACAGCGTTTTTGCTAAGCCTGTTACTCGCGTCCCGTTCCTTCGCTGGGGACGCCGGTGCAGACCGTGGCGATCTTCGTCCACCGGCGCCCATCCGACAGATTTCGCCCACCTATAAAATCCAGGCTGGCATTGACGGTGAGATTTATCCCGTCTTTGCCAACTACGCTTCATTGCAGCGCCAGGGAGACCGGACTTTTGGGGTGGTCTCGGTAACACTTTCCAACACATCGCCTGATCCGATGCCCCGCCGAGTCAGCGTGAGGATTCCAGGCTGGAGTGACGAGGAGATCCAGACCGTTGAGATTGCTCCCGGCGTAACGCACACCATGGTGTTTGCGCCTGCATTTCTTCCCCGCCTGTACCAAAACCATGAGATTACGGCGGCCACAGCCCAGGTTACGATTACGGATACAGCCTCTAACAGTTCCTATGAAACCACTGTGCCGGTAAGGCTACGCTCGGCTGAAGACATGTTCTGGGGCAACGGCTTTAAATATGCTTCGTTCATCGCCTCGTGGGTAACGCCGCATGACCGTATTGTGGAAGGCGTGCTTTCCCGTGCCAAGGGATACACCGCTGGACCGTCGCTTGCCGGGATACGAAAATTGGAAGACCGCGGCCCAGCAGGAGCAGGAGACTTACCGCGAAGCCCGGGCGATTTTCAATGCTTTGCAACGTATGGGCCTTTCCTATGTAAAGAGTTCGGCGACGCTGGGTGACCACAAGGGAGTGAGCGAACGTGTTCGCATGCCGCGCATAAGCCTTACGCAGAGCAGCGCCAACTGTATTGATGCGGCTGTAATGTACGCTTCGCTTTTTGAAAATCTTGGAATGGACGCCAGCATTGTTATTGTGCCTGGTCATGCCTATGCCGGTGTGCGGGTTGCCGAGGGCTCGCCTAAGTTTCTTCTCATCGACGTTGCCCTTACAGGGCGAAGCACTTTTGAGGCGGCCGTGGCTTCAGCCCAAAATGGCATGGCCAGCCATGCTCCCTCCACAATCACTCAGGTGATGGTGGAAAAAGCGCGGTCTTCGGGCATCTATCCAATGCCATAAAGTCTGCAACCCGGTTTCCGCTTTCATCATCCATTTCCTGCTATATGGCACTCCCGCAATCTGCAGAGACACTTGACATCCGCACAGACAAGCTTAAAATACCCGCTATTCGAGAACAGGCATTGGCAGAAGTGCGCCTTGGTCCGAATATGAATCCAACGCAGAACCCATCTATCTCGAAACGGCCTCCCGAACCAATACCTATGGAGAAACCCTGCAAGCATCCCCGCGTGCGTGTAGTTGCGCGCGAAGAAGACGCTGAATTTGTTGAATGCCAGGAATGTGGCGACGTTTTTGAATCCAGCGAGTTCAAAGACATGGCCATTGAAGAGAACATCAGGCCGGAAGAGGCTTGAGTTTTTCCCGAGCACTGGCGGCTCAATGACCGTTGTATTGGTACGGGCGATTTCCTGCCTTTTTCACGCCCCGCGCCTCCATGCTCTTCGTAGTGTGTTTTTAGATAAGAAAGATCAAGAAAAATGAAAGTCATTGTTGCGGACACTTATGTCTATGCTTGCCTTGGTTATCGACGATTCAATGCTCATCCGGCACACGGTGTGCCGCTTTCTGGAAACGCGCGGATTCAAAGTTGAAACCGCCGCCAATGGAATTGCAGCCCTGGAAATTTTAGAGTTGATCCGGCCGAACCTGATCCTTACTGACCTGCAAATGCCGCAGCTCAGCGGCTATCAATTGATTGACGCGCTCAAGGCTGACGAGAAAACCGCCGGCATTCCCATTCTTGTTCTGGCGGCAAAACCATCAGATGAGTCTCCCCTGGACGCCCGAGTTCACACCGTTATCTACAAAGACCTGAATGTAGAAGAACAGTTGAATCAGGCCCTGGAAAGCCTTTTCCCAGGTCTGCCCCACGTTGAATGAACATCAGTCTGGAGCCGAGTTACCGCAATGCCAGGGATGCCTCCGCGGAAAAATCTGTCTCAGCAAAATCTTTTGCTCTGAGCTTGGGAAATGCCGCCGCCGCGATCATGGCAGCGTTATCCGTCGAAAGTTTTCTTGAAGGAAAATAAACAGACAGGCCTGCCTCAGCCGCATCCCTGGCGAATGTCTCCCTCAATTCTCGATTAGCCGCCACGCCTCCAGTAACAAAGAGAGTACGGGCATCGCGTTCCTGGGCCGCCTGCAATGTCTTGTCAACCAGGTCTTCCACCACAGCGCGCTGGAAAGATGCCACCAGATCCAGAGTTTTCTTGTCGCAGAGCGCAAGGACGTCTTCTGTTTTTGGCTTCGCAACCCCAGCCAGCGCCTGCTGACGCGCCGTGATCGATTCGCGCATTCCTTCCAGTTCCACGTAGCGCAGCACCGCTGTCTTGATCCCGCTGAAGGAAAAATCATGCGGCGTCTGCTCGGCCTTTGGCGTCCCGCGATTGCCATGCTTGATCTGCGACGGAACGAACTTGACCGCTTTCGGATTGCCATGGAGCGCGAGCGCATCAATCACCGGCCCACCGGGATAGCCAAGTCCCAGCAGCTTGGCCACTTTGTCATACGCTTCGCCGGCAGCATCATCGCGCGTGCGCCCGATGTTTTTGTAGTGTCCAGCCTTGATCGCGTTGTTCCGCCAGAAACAGATGGGTGTGCCCGCCGGAAACCACCAGCGCCAGCAAGGGAAAATCGATCTGGAAATTTCCTTTCTGCTTTTCCTCCAGCAGCACCGCGTGAATATGCCCTTCAAGATGGTTCACGGTGATCAGCGGCTTTTCCAGCGCAAACGCCAGCGCCTTGGCATAACTGATGCCGACGAGCAAAGCTCCGGCCAGCCCTGGCCCCTGCGTGACCGCGATTGCGTCTATCGACTCATAACGTCTTGCCCGCTTCTGCCAGTGCCTGCCGCACCACGGGAACAATGGCCCGCAGATGCTCGCGCGACGCCAGTTCCGGCACCACTCCGCCATAGGGTTGATGCGTGGCAATCTGCGACGACACCACGTTCGAAAGCACATGCTCGCCATTGCCGACGACCGCCGCCGCTGTCTCGTCGCACGAACTCTCAATCCCCAGAATGTAACTCTCAGACATATATCTAATATTATTGGATTTGGTTGTTCACCGCAGAGAACGCAAAGGGCGCAAAAGGACTAAAAATCAGTCACGGTCCTCAGCGCGCCCTCTTCATTCTGTGCTGTGAAATTGCCGTTTAACGCAAGGATCAAAGATCGTGGAGATCGCAGAGAATGCGACCTGGTTGATTCGTTGCGACCTTTGCGTCCTTTGCGGTGAAAAAAGAAATGAACCTCTCCTCTGACAAAGCGCAGGAAGCCATCCGCATCGCGCACACTCTGCGTGAAAGCGGATTCTCCGCCTATCTCGTCGGCGGCTGCGTCCGCGACCTGCTGCTCAATCGCGAACCCGCCGATTATGACGTTGCCACTTCCGCTACGCCGCATGAAGTCATCCGCATCTTCCCGCAGACTTTTGCCGTGGGAGCGCAGTTCGGTGTGGTGCTGGTTCCCGTGCGTCGCGATACTCCTGAGGGCCAGCCCAACAACTACGCCATTGAAGTCGCCACCTTCCGCAGTGACGGCGCTTATTCTGACGGACGCCATCCCGATGAAGTTCAGTTCTCCAAAGACGCGCGCCTTGACGTGCAGCGCCGCGACTTCACCATCAACGGCCTGCTGCTCGATCCCGATACCCACGAAGTGCTCGACTACGTCGGCGGCCGCGAAGACCTGAAGCGCGGCATCATTCGCACCATCGGCCAGGCCCATCAGCGATTCGCAGAAGACAAGCTGCGCATGCTTCGCGCCGTGCGCTTTGCCGCCCGCTTCGGCTACTCAATCGACGACCAGACCTTCGCTGCCATCCGCGAACTTGCTCCGCAAATCCATCAGGTGAGCCGTGAGCGCGTGCGTGACGAAATCCTGAAAATGCTTACCGAAGGCCACGCGCGCCGCGCCTTTGAACTTCTCGACCAGACCAATCTGCTGGAGCAGGTACTGCCGGAAATCAAGAAAATGCAGGGCGTCGCGCAGCCGCCGCAATACCATCCTGAAGGCGACGTCTGGATCCACACGCTCATGCTTCTGGAAGGCCTGCCCGCCGGCTGCTCCAAAACTCTGGCCCTGGGCGCGCTGCTTGCATGACGTTGGCAAGCCGCCTACCTTTCGCGTTGCGCCGGACCGCATCCGCTTTGACGGCCATGCCGAGATCGGCACAAAAATGGCCGCGGAAATCTGCCGTCGCTTCCGCCTCTCCAATGACGATACTGACCAGGTGCTCTCGCTCGTCGCCAACCACATGCGCTTTGGCGACATCATGCGCATGAAAGACTCCACGCTCAAGCGCTTCTTCCGCCTGCCGCGCTTTGAGCAGCATCTGGAACTGCATCGCCTGGATTGCCAGAGCAGCCATCGCGACCTCAGCCTGTATGACTTCGCGAAAGAAAAATTCCAGACGCTGCCCGCCGAACAGATCCGCCCACAGCCGCTCATCACCGGCGCCGACCTGATCGCCGCCGGCTACAAACCCGGCCCGCAGTTCAAGGAACTGCTCACCGCCGTGGAAGACGCGCAACTGGATGGCTCAATCAGCACGAAGGAAGAAGCGATGGAGTTGGTGCGGGAAAGGGCCAAAGAGCTTGCCTAGCGCTGTCCAATTCTTGGAAATTTCGGCAATTTTTACGGCCTTTTCCTCCGATCCTCATTCCAAATTGGCGTAGGTTTGAGCGACTAGACCCTTGTTTGGCGCACGGTCACTTTCGCGCCCCCCGCCCCTACCCCCTATGTTGACCCATTTCGACCCAAGGTCACCCAAGGTCACCCAAGGCTGAGAGAATCAGCAGAGGGTCATAACGCTTTGCCAAGTTCCAAACGGCAGCCCTTTTTGGCTAATTGCCAGTTGCTAATTGCTAGCTGCTTGTTTTTCAAAGACCTTGCGCATCTCGGCGCTGCCATACTTTAGCGGATTCTCAGTACCGAATCAATAGCGAAAGAGGACAATGCCCTTATTCCAACGCAATTCTTTCGCTCATCAACGCCGGAAGCATTAAACGCTTTATATCGTCAGCATGCTGGCCAGACAACGCGAACGGCTCCAGCGCCTCATAAGCGTGCGAAGTGCGCACGGGAAGCGAGCGGGAGTCGAACCACCTACCATACGGGAGTTCGATTTCCGCCGCGTCCTGCATTGCAATCTTGTCGTCACCATAAAACGCGCACACGATTTGCTGCTGCGCCCGCTGGTCTCCGAGCCTGGCAAGGGCCATTACTGCTTGACGTTTGCTGAATGAATCCGCCCAACGTGACGCCAGATATGATCTCAGGGGCACAATTAGATCTGATTCCCGGTTTTGCCCGCTTCGAGCAGATATCTGCCGTCCAGGACAAACGTAGTCATTGTCTCTTTTTGCTCGGCAGACAAGGTATGAGATGGCTTCGACGTCTCCTGAGCGGTGTTCACAGGTATCCATAACAAGAGAAACCCGGCCAGCAATACACTGAAGCAACCGCGGCAACCCAGTACCGATTGAGCGAGCACTTTCATCGAGGATAGAACGTTTCCCCCGTCGGCCCTTGCATGCTGAATCCCAGCCTTGCCACGAAAGCGCGGAAAGGATGAGGCACATTGCGCCGGAGGCTGTCTAATCGTAGCTTTGTCTCTCATCGCCCCGCAATCATCGGTTCTTATCAGTGTCATTCCGTGTCATCAGTGGTGAGATTGTCTTTCTCCGTGCTCTCTCGTGGTGGATTTCCTGCTCGCAGCTTTCATTTAGCTGCAGGCGCTTTCTCCCGATAATTAAAATATCCCCACACCTGCTCGCTCATGCGCCCAATCGCGTCTTCCAGTTCTTGGTAATAGCCGCGATGATGCGCTGAGAAAAACACCACCACCACACGCGCAGAAGGCGTCTCAATCAGCCCAACATCATTGGCGATATATGGCGGGAAGTCGCCGGTTTTGTGCGGCGTTTCAATGTCATCCAGCATGAAGCGCGGAATGCGCGTGCGGAACTGCTGCTGGCCCATGATGCGCAGCATCTCCTTGCAGGATTTTTCACTCGCGGCTTTGTTGGTCGCCATCATCTCCAGCAGCCTGCCCATATCACGCGCGCTGGCCAGCCCAAAAGGATGCTTGCCTTCAAAGTGGAAGCGCTCCACATCGGCGTCTGTCAGCTTGTCGGGGAAGCCTTTAGTGAAAAGTTCTTCCGGACCAAACTTCGCATAACTAGGATCACCGGCCTCGGCCAGCGCGCGAAACCAATCGAATGAAGTTCCCGTCGCCGTGATCGAAATCAGGCCCAGTTCATGCATGGTCTGGGTCACATGCGCCGGTCCGCCGACGCGGGCAAAGGCCATATCCGTGGCGGAGTTGTCGCTCTGGATAATCATCAGTTCCAGCGCATCGCGGAAGCTCAGGTTCAAGCCGGAGTCCAGAGTACGCAGCACGCCGGTGCCAAAGCGCTTGTCTGCGGTCTTCATCATGAAGCGTTCGGCTGTGTTGACCTTGCCCGCGTCCACCTGGCGATACACATCCACCAGCAGCGGAATCTTAATGGCCGACATGGTATCCATGACCTTGTCGGCGTTGATGGCGATCTCTTCACCCGTATCGAGCGACTTGATGTAAATGCCCCAGTCCGCGCTCACGCCGGCGGAAATCTGCTCCAGCTTTTGTTTGAGCAGGTCAATTGGTTTGGGAGGTGCCGGGGCCTGTGCAGAAGCGGGAAGAACGAACATCAACAACGCAAGCGTCGCGTGGACAAATTTCAGTCGCATCGAGTTTCACCAGAAAGGAACAAGGATTTATTTCAAGGCAGAAATTCTACTACTGGAGCTTGTCTCATAAATGTGCTTTGCCATAGGTGGATTTTTAATAGCTCCGTCATCCCGAACCCCGCCTGCGAGGGGCGCGCTTTCATCAGCGCCCGAGTAGGGGTGAGGGACCTTGTGTGTTAAAACAAAGAAAGCGCAAGGTCCCTAGCGCCTGCTCGCACAATGAAGAAAGCCTGTGCTCGCTCACGGCACTCGGGATGACGATGTCTACTTCCGGATATCCATGAAACACCTTTCTACGTGAAAGGGCTTTGCGAGGTTACCGGCGCTGTTTTACGCTCGCGCAAAACGGTGAGCAGTCCTTTTTTTCGAACAGCGGTAAGCGAGAGCTTGACCGTAGTTCCGCGAGCCGCCGCGACCAACTCTTGTTCCAAATTACCTAAGCGACATTCTTTGTCCTGGCCAGTCAATTTGTTCCCTTTGCTAGAAACTCTGTCCCCGAATCAGGCTCACGGCATCCGGCACGCCGCCTCCGCCTCCGCGAGGGCCGCCTTTTTCCTCCACTTTGTCGCCTTCGCCCGGAGCCAGAAACAGGTTTTCCTCCAGACCATGTTGCCGCGTATAGAGATCGTAATAGCGGCCCTGGAGCGCCAGCAGTTCGGCGTGCTTGCCGCGTTCCAGAATTTTGCCGGACTCGACGACCAGGATCTGGTCGGCCTGGCGAATCGTTGAGAGGCGGTGCGCGATCACAAACGTCGTGCGCCCCTGCATCAGGTATTTCAAGCCTTGCTGGATGTAAGCCTCTGACTCCGAGTCCAGGCTCGATGTGGCTTCGTCCAAAATGAGGATTCTTGGATCGGCCAACACGGCGCGAGCGATCGAGACGCGCTGGCGTTGTCCGCCGGAAAGTTTTACCCCACGTTCGCCGATGATGGTGTCGTATTTGTCGGCAAAGCGCTCGGCAAATTCATCCACGTGAGCAATGCGGCATGCCGCCAGAATTTCTTCTTCGGTCGCCGCCGGATGCGAAAAGGCAATGTTTTCTTTGATGGATCCATCAAACAGGAATGAATCCTGCAACACCACGCCCAACGCACTTCGATAGGAATCCAGCCGGACGCGACTCAGGTCCTGGCCATCAACGGTTACGCGCCCTGACGTTGGTTTATAGAAAGCAGCGGCCAGGCCGATGATCGTCGACTTGCCGGAGCCTGACGACCCAACCAGCGCCGTCACGGTCCCCGGCTGCGCCTCAAAGCTCACATCATCCAGCACCGGCTTGCCGGGCTCATACGAAAAGTCCACATCTTCAAAACTGATCGCGCCATCGATATGCTTCAGCACAATCGCGCGGTCAGGATCCTGGTCTTCACGGCTCTCCGCCAGGACTTCCCGCGTGCGGTCCAGCCCGGCCAGCGCTTCCGTGATCTGCGTGCCGATGCTGGCCATCTGCGCGACCGGAGCAATCAGAAAACCCATAAACATTGTGTAGCTAAAAAGCTGACCGGCCGTCATGTGCCCGGCAAGAATCTGCCGCGCTCCGATAAACATGATGATGGCACTCACCATTCCCAGCACCACCGTGGAGGTCAGCCCCATCAGCGAGGTGGCGGTCAGCGACTTCAACACATTATCCAGCAGGCGCTGCACGCCGCGGCTGAAGACATTCGATTCGCGATCTTCCGCGTGATAGCCTTTCACCACGCGCACGCCGCCCAGCGACTCAGTGAGCCTGCCCGTGACCTCAGCGTTGATCTTTGCCCGTTCGCGGAATATTGGACGAATCGTTTTGAACGCCCGGCTCAGCGCCACCATGAGAACCAGCAGGAAGCCAATCGCGATCCCAGTCATCTGGGCGTTATATTTCAGCAGGAACCCCAGCGATAACACGGCAGTAAGAACACCGCCACAGAACTCAACCAGGCCGGTGCCGATCAGGTTGCGTATGCCTTCCACGTCACTCATGATGCGCGATACCAGCGCGCCGGTCTTATTTGCATCGTAATAATTCAGTGAGAGCAAGCCCACATGCGTCTGCACCCGCTTCCGGAGTTCAGAAATCAAACGCTGTCCTTCTTTCGAAAGAAGCTGTGTAAGCGCAAACGATGTCAGTCCCTGAATCAGCGTCGCGCCCAACACTCCCAAAACCAGCGGCAGGAGCAGGTCCGCGCGATGTTTGCCGATCACGTCATCCAGCAGATATTTTGGCGCAGCCGGCAATACCAGACCACAAAGCCTGCCAATCAGCAGGAGTAGAAAGCTGAAAGCCAATAATCCTCGCCGCGGACGGACCAACTCCGAGATCATTGGCCATACAGATTTCAACTGCGTTGCGGCCGATTTCTTCTTGGGTTCCGCCGGCTTTGCATCAACTGGCTTTGGATCAATTATCTTTGCATCAACTTTTTTCGACTCAACTTCAACTGCCAAGGGCTACTCCGATCTTGAGGTGCTCTCCACTAGATTACAGGCTCTTGCACTGTGTTTCGGAATTTTGTTCGGTACCTGGCCAAATGGCTAGTAGTGGGTCAGTTTGGAAACTGGCCCACTACTTGTATCAGCGTCTAGCGGGTCGCTTGCCGGGGCCCCCGCCACACGCGGTTTTCGTGTGGTGGGGTGGGAATCGCGGGCCTTTAGGCAGACGTTCATCGCGATAGCGATGAAGATCTCGTAGACACACGCGACCCCCAGACCCAAGCTGCCCATTACGGAAATGGTTAGCTACCACGCAATGCCATTGACTCCGCCGCTTTCCCGTAGCAGCATGGTGGACGAACGATCAGGGCGTGCAAAATTTCACAGTGTGCGCCACAAGGAGACATCTATGGGAAAGAAATTGCTTGCGGGAGTTCTTGGCGGACTGGCTTTTTTCTTCTGGTCATTTGTGGCGCACGACGTTCTGCCGCTGGGCAAAGCCGGAATTAAGGAAGTTCCCAATGAACAGGCAGTGTTGGCGGCCATGAAAGCCAACATGCCGGAAAATGGCCTTTATCTTCTGCCTGGTCTCGGCATACCGGAAAACGCTACGCGTGCGCAACAGAACGCCGCCATGGAAGCGCGCATGCACAAGGTGGAGACCGGGCCTTCAGGTCTGCTGGCCTATCACCCGTCACTCCAATTCTCGTTTGGCCGGGCGCTGGGTGTTGAGCTTGGGACCAACATTCTCCAAGTTCTGCTGGCGGTGGTCCTGCTGGGACAGACCAGCCTTGTCAGCTTTGTCGCGCGCTGGCGCTTCGTGACTCTGGCCGGCATTCTTGCAGGTATCAGCACCAACATTTCTTACTGGAACTGGTATGGCTTTCCCGGCAATTACACGCTGGCTTACATCTGCACGGTCGCAATGGGATTTGTATTCGCCGGCCTTGTGGTCGCCGCAATCGTGAAGCCCGGAGCAGCCGCATCCACAACGGCGAAGGCCGCGCGAGCGTAAAATTCAGGCAAAGAGGCAGTCATCATGCCCATGCAATACGAATACACGGCCATTCCTGAAGCGCAGATACCGCGCGCGGTAGACCCGGTTTTCCAGCATCTGCTCGATACTTACGCGAGCGAAACAAACAAAGTCGTGAGCTTGTGGCGCCAGTTTGGCCCGGAAGATATGGCTTTCAAGCCCGCGGAGAAGTCGTCCACGGTGCTGGAAATCATGAAGCACCAGCTGCTTTCTGAGCGGCGATTCTTTGCCGAATTCATTGGTCTTGGCGGCGAACCGGAAGCCGCCGCGCTACTGCCGCAAGATTTAACACCGGAAGGTTTCTGGCGGCGCAACCAGGAGCTGTGCGCGCCCCGGCTGGCGCGGATGGCAGGTCGAGATCAAAAGTGGTGGCTGGAGGTAGTGCCGTTCTTTGATGTGCAACGTGAACGTATCTGGGTTTTCTGGCGGCGCGTTTTGCACACCACGCATCATCGCACTCAACTCAGCGTGTATCTGCGGCTCCTGGGCAAGCCAGTGCCCTCAAGTTACGGTCCAACCGCGGACGTTACCTGGAAAGGCGCGGACCCAACGCGCAGTGTGGAAGCGGCGGGCAGAAAGTAGGTCTCACCGGGCCATGGCATTATCGGCCAGCAGAACAACAATCGATGTGACAAAAACTGCCACAAAAACCATTGCACCCCAGAATGATCTCTTACGTAGTGTCTCCATAAACAACCCCAGCAAAAAACTAGCAGCTACACAGATTTGATGCGTCGAGACTGTTTTCTGATCCACTATCCCTCTTTATTTTTTCTCAAACTGGCAGGCCGGATTGCCAGATTTAAACTTAGAGTTGCAGTGTCGCGTCGGGCCACCATGCACAGTTTCGTTCCCCAATCTTTCCGATCAGTGTCATCCGTGTTCATCAGTGGTAAGACTTTTTTATGTTCTTCTATATCGATTGAACTGATGGTCGCCAACCCGGCGGCAACTCATCCACCGCCACCACGGAGCAGTTTCCTTGGTGAAGCCCGGAAACATGAACGTTGTTGGCCGTACATTGAGCTGAGCTCCCGTTCCGGCCGGTGTAATGTCCTGTTCCGGCGGCACAAGCAGACCGATCTCGACTGGTGAAACCGTGACAAATTTCTCGTCTATGAGCCCTGCTCGCGCCATGCTTCCATAAAGCGTCGGCCCGCCTTCACAAAGCAAATGCTCAACGCCCATCTGTTTCCGCAACATGCACATGGCTTCGGGCAGATCAATCGTCTTGTCCTGGCCCGCAATGATCAGGCGCTCCTGGCCAATCCGCCCTTGCATACGGGCCGCTCCTGCCTGCGTGGTAAGAATCAGCGCGTCCATCTGGTCGCCGTCAAATACACGATAAGCCCGCGGATCAATGCTGCCGGAAGCGGTAACAAAGATCACCTTTTCGCGCTTGCGGCCAAGCTTGGCGCGCAGGTCTCGCAGTGATTCGTCCTCAATCCGATAGACAGGCCCTCGGCCTTCATTCAGCTTCGGCGCGCTCAGCGTCTCTTCCACCAGCGTGTGAATGCCGGTAATGATGGCGTCAGCATGGGCGCGTAGCAGGTCCATCAGCCAGCGGTCTTCCGCCGATTGCGAAATATCCGAGCCAGCCGCGTGCGGGCCTTTGAATGAGGCTATGCCATCAATCGACTGAACAAAATTGGCGTAAGTCCACGGACGCTCGACATGCGCGGGAGGAAATCCAAGCTTTCCATACGGAGCAAAAGCTGGGTGATCGATCAGGGAAGGATCAGCGTCGTCAAATAGGATCTGAAAGTTGCGCACGTTTGAAATGCTAACTGCATCGCAGCCGGTAGTGCTACTTGATCGCCAGGAGGCGGAATCTCCACTAATTATCCTTTTGTGAAAACGTGTGCAGATGCGCCAGAAAAGCTTGCTGAACCCGGCTTAGATAGCGCCCTTTGAGCGTGACCACGCCAATGGTTCGCGAAGCACGGTCGTCTGCCACCGAGACGTAGGAGCAATCCGGTCGCTGCTCCACCGCCATTTCCGGAACAATAGAAATGCCCAGTCCGGCGCCGACCATGCCCAGAATGCTGCTGAACTGGCCGCTTTCAAACACAACTTTAGGCACCACGCGCGCACGCTTGCAGACCTCAATTGCGGTATCGCGAAAGCAGTGGTCTTCGCGCAGCAAAAGAAAAGGCTGATCGCGCAATTCCTTGAGCATGATTTTGCGCTTTTTAGCCAGCCGGTGCGCCTGCGGCAGGATGACAAAAAGCCTTTCAGTGCGCAGATTAAACGTTTCCAGGTCATGACCGCGCAAAGGCATGGCCAGGATGGCAAGGTCAATCTGTCCGGCGCGTAGCCGGTCCATCAGGCGGGCGGTGACATCCTCCGCCACATTAATGGAAGCCTGAGGATATTTCCGGGAAAACAACGCCAGCGGCAAAGGCAGGAAATATGGGGCGATTGTTGGGATCACGCCGATGCTCACCGGCCCCGCGACGGCCGATTGCCGTTCGGCCACTTCGTCCTTTGCGGCCTTTAGCTCTCCCAAAATGGCACGGGCGCGGGGAAGAAAGACCTGTCCAAATCCGGTAAGACGGACGGTGCGCCCCAGACGATCAAACAGGCGAACGCCAAGTTCTTCTTCCAGCTTCATGATCTGCTGTGACAATGAAGGCTGCGCTACTTGTTCCCTCTCGGCTGCGCGCGTAAAACTGCCGGTCTCAGAAACTGCGCAGAAATATCGTAGCTGGTGGACTTCCATAGTCAGTGCCTATTAAACGCAGTCCAATTATATATTGGACTTATGGCAAATTCAGCACTATTTTGAGCAGCATCAGTAACACGCCTGCCAGGACTCCGGCTGGGGCGCCGGATGCCCATGGCGCAAAGGCAGGGGGCACGGCTGAATCATGTCAGTGATCAATGTTCAGGAATCGTTTCTCAACGTAGCTCTTGCGGGCGGGAAGCACATCACTGTCCAGTTGCTGAATGGCGCACAAGTCTCAGGAAACGTGCGTTCTTTTGATAAGTATTCCATCGTGCTTGAGACAAACACTCAGGAACAACTCATCTTCAAACACTCCGTTTCCGCCCTGCTGGTTTGCTGCAAAAACAAGCGCTGCACTGAAACGTGCCAGAACGGGTCAAGCGTCCGCAAAGCCGACTGACATCGAGGCTTACCCCTGACTATTCTTTTTTCCTGTATGCGTAAGAAGTATTCCCAAAATAGGACGCTGTGTCGGATCAAGATATGAAATATCTATGGCTGTTTTATAACCCTGGAGAACAGATCAAAAAAAGAAACGCAGGTTCCTTTCGGATTACTCGCACTCATAAAGGTCGTTCTTTGCAAATGAGATTTTCCTGACGGGACTATTTTCCCGGATGGGAGGCCGCAGCATGCGTGGCGCCCAACTCCACGTTCAGCCAGCGATCGACCAGTTTCTGCAGGCATGCCTGGCCGCAAAGATGCTTCGCCGTGGAGTCATGCGCCAGCATGTTTTCCCAGGGGTAGATCTTCAGCATCTGGCGTTCCGGCGCTTCGGCATGAGGGCTAAAGGGCTCGTTCCAGGCGAGCCACCAATGGTCTACCGTGCTTTTTTGCTTGCCGCAGATGTCGCAATTAAAAGTCTCGGTCCAGGTCAACGGAGGCACCCCATCCTTAGGTTGGACTTTCCTCATGAAGGTAGCCTACATCCTTGGAGCGGCGCAACAAGCCATTTTTTGTCCGGAAACAGCCCAAAATTCCCATATTTCATAGGTGGAGAGGCGTGCGTCTCTCTTTTGCACAGGAGTCTCTCTTTTGCACAGCCATCCACAGGAGTTCCACAAACTTTTTGTAATTCGTTCACAATCCAGCAACAATCATAGGCTAGGATGAAACGGCAAACACGCGGTAAAACCAAATTTCTAGGTTGCATTTAACCCATTGACGACTATTATGGGTGCCCTAGATTTCCCGGGTCCCGCCACGCTGAAAGCCTTCACAGGAGAGAGAGAATGATGTCACGCTTTTGGAGTTCAATTCAACGGCTGGTTCTAGTAGCGTTCTTCGTCGTAAGTTGCGGCGCGCTGCTCTGCGCACAGTCCACTACTGATGGCGCCATTGGTGGAACGGTTTACGACACTAACGGCGCTGTGGTCGCAAATGCGAAAATCGTTGTGCGCAACAATGGCACAAACGCCGAAACAACGATTACAACGGATGGCTCGGGCTTCTTCCGCGTTAGCAAGCTTCAGCCCGGCGCATACACCGTTACAGTCAACCAGCAGGGATTTGCGCCTTTTAAGGCGGAACAGGTAATCGTGCAGGTGGGCAGCGTAACGAATATGTCACCTCGGCTGGCAATTGGCGGGAGCACAGAGACGGTGGATGTAAGCGCCGAAGCGCCGCAGATCAATACCACTTCCGCAGAGTTCGCTCCAACGTTTAACCAGACGGCAATCGCCAACCTGCCGATTAACGGCGGGCGCTGGTCCAGTTTCGCGATTCTGACCCCGGGCGTGGTCAGCGATGTCAGCGGTTTCGGTCTTCTCAGCTTCCGCGGAATCAGCACACTGCTCAATAACAACACTGTGGACGGCGCCGACAACAATCAGGCCTTCTTCTCGGAAGAGCGCGGCCGCACGCGGGCCGGCTATTCCACTCCGCAGCTGGCTGTTGAAGAATTCCAGGTCAACACTTCCAACTATTCATCTGAGTATGGACGTTCCGCCGGAGGCGTGATTAATACCGTCACTAAGAGCGGCACCAACTCGCTACACGGCGAAGTTGACTTGTTTGATCGGGACAATACTTGGGGAGCGACAAATGAGTTCACCAAGATCGCAGTCCAGCCGGCTCCGGGAGCAGCTTTTGTCCAACAGCCCTTCAAGCCAACGGACTGGCGCAAGCGCGTTGCAGGATTGATCGGTGGACCAGCAATCAAAGATAAACTGTTCTACTCGCTTACTTTTGACTGGTATGACCGCAACTTTCCCGGCACCGCAGTAGCCAGCAACCCGACCGCATTCTTTGCCCAACAGTTCGATGGTTCGGATGGTGTCCACGCGACATCAGCAAACATTACGCAGTTGGCCAAGAACCTGACCGGCTCTGCAACTCCGACGCAAGCACAGCTCACGCAGGCGCTGAATGTCTACAACAACGGCCTGGCAGGGTTAAACACCATGCTTGGCCCAGTGGCCCGTGACGGCGAACAGTACATCCTCTATCCAAAGATTGACTGGCAGATCAACCAGAAGAACCACGCTTCTTTCGCTCTCAACCGCATGCGCTGGGAGTCGCCGGCAGGAATTCAGACTCAGGCAACCAACACATTCGGCATTGCCAGCTTTGGCAATGACTTTGTGAAAGATACCTGGGGCGTCGCCAAGCTGGACACAATGCTTTCTGCCAACATCAACAATGAGATCCGTTTCCAGTATGGCCGTGATTTTGAGTTTGAAAACAACCAGCCGCCCACGCCGTATGAGCAGTCAAATCTGCTGCACACGCCGACCTTTACCAACCCTCTCGGTTTGCCTCCGCAGGTTTCCATCACGAATGGATTCACCTTTGGCACGCCGAACTTCCTGCTGCGCCCGAATTTCCCTGATGAAACACGCATGCAGATTGCTGACACAGTCAACTGGACGCACGGAAAGCACAATCTGAAATTCGGAGTGGATTTCAGCCATGTGACTGACAACTCGCAGAACCTCTTCCAGCAGTTTGGCCAGTACAGCTACTCTAACCTCGTCAACTATTTCACTGATCTGAACCGGACCAACGGTTGCGGCGGAAAACAGTGCTATTCCTCATTCAATCAGGCTTTCGGTCCCCTGGGTCTTGAGTTCAGCACCAAGGACTACGCCTTCTTCGTTCAGGACGACTGGAAAATCATGCCACGCTTGAGCCTTTCCTTGGGACTGCGTTGGGAGAAGGAACAGCTGCCTGATCCGTTCAGCAACTTCGTGAACACGAAGTTCGCAGCGACTCAGTCGCTTCCTTCGGACAACAACAACTGGGGACCTCGCATCGGCGTTGCCTATGACGTTTTCGGGAACGGCAAAACTGTGGTCCGTGGCGGCTACGGTCTCTATTACGGGCGCGTAATCAACTCCACGATTTTCAATGCGCTCATCAATACCGGATCGCCGAACGGTCAGCTATCATTTACTTTCCTGCCGGGCGCCACATCACCGAACTTCCCGACGGTACTCGGAGCACCGCCGGCTACAGCGGTAAAGTCAAACATCGTGTTCTTTGACCCCAACTTCCAGATGCCTCAGATCCGCCAGTCTGATCTCACAGTGGAACAGGACCTGGGATGGGGGACGGTGCTTTCTGTCAGCTATTTGGGTAGCTTCGGTCGTCAGTTGCCCGACTTTGTGGACACAAACCTCAATCCGTCAACCACCAACGTCACCTATCGCGTGCTGAATGGCGGGCCGCTCGGCGCCGCTGGTACTTTCACTTCGCCTGTATTTTCCGGCGCCAGGCCAAATGCAAACTTTGGCGCGACCACTGATATCTTCAGCGGCGTAATCAGCAACTATCAGGCACTCGCGGTGCAGGTTAACCACCGTATGAATCGCCACATTCAGTTCTCGGCCAATTACACCTGGTCGCACGCTCTGGATAACGGCGTGAATGGCCAAACCTTCACCGCGACCAACTCATTGCTCAATCCTTTCAACCTGAACAGTGAGTACGGCAACTCGATTTACAACGTGCCAAGCCGTTTTATTCTTACGACAGTGATGGAGTCTCCCTGGAAAGCTCAGGGCTGGGCAAAATATCTGGTCGAGGGCTGGAGCTTCTCGCCCATCTACCAGATCCAGAGTGGCCTCCCTTACTCAGCTTCCGTAAGCGGGAACGCGCCGACCACCCTATTGCCTACCTCAACGGGAATCAATGGCTCCGGCGGTACCAACCGTATCGACATTGGTCGCAATACATTTACTCAGCCGATCAATTGGATCGCCGATATCCGTCTCTCCAAGCACTTCAAGGTCACGGAAAGATACGATGTTGAGTTGTTGACCGATTTCTTCAACATCGCCAACAAACAGAACGTATCGGGCGTGAACACGACTGCCTATTTCGTCTCGACAGGCACGGTTGCTACACCAACCGGAAACCAGACCTGCAGCAATGCTGCTCCTTGCCTCAATTTCAATGTGGACAGCAGCAACAACTTCAACCCACTGTTCGGTTCAACCACAAATACCAATAGCAACTTCGTCTACTCGCCCCGGCAGATCCAGATTGGAGTGAAGATTAGGTTCTAGCTTGCGGCAAACCTATCACAACTGGTGCGGCAGCTTCGGCTGCCGCATTTTTTTGCATTTCCAATCAAGCGGCACATGCCGGATTAATTTCCTGAGAAATTTTTCGTCAAGCCGCCAATCACAATTGCTTGCCAGTGAATGGGTGGCTAAAATCATCGGGATTTTTGTTTGATGCTTAGCTCGACGCCGGTTCGTCCGGCCATACAATCTCCATGTTTGAGGTTTTGTGAAAAAACTTATTGCTGTACTTTTGATAGCTCTCATTCCTGCTCAACTTCTTGCCTGGGGGCCCAAAGGCCACGCCATAGTCGCCGATATTGCGGCATCTCGTCTCACGCCAATTGCTAAACAGAATTTGCAGCTTCTCCTGGGTGCAGACTCGCTGGCTTCCATCGCAAGCTGGGCTGACTCAGTAAGGAAAGAACGCGACGAAAGCTACGACTGGCACTTTGTCGATATTCCGAAGGATGCTGCAGGCTTTTCCGAAGAGCGCGACTGCTTCCGCCCGCAGGACAAACATAAGGACGCACTCACCGACCATCACAACTGCGCGGTAGACCGGATTGAGATGTTTCAAAAAATTCTGGGCGACGAAAAAGCTTCTCGCGCCGACCGCCTGGAAGCGCTGAAATGGATCGTCCACTTTGTGGGTGATCTTCACCAGCCGCTGCACGCAATTGAAGAGGCTCGCGGCGGTAATGACATCAAGCTTGCGGTTTTCGGTTCGTCCAAGTGTGGCGACTACGACTGCAATCTGCACTGGGCCTGGGACACGCTGCTGCTGGAACACACCGGCTATTCAGAAGAAGAATATGTTGGCCGCCTGAACACTTTGATCGCGCAGAAACATCTGGAGAATCAGGCAGCAGGAACGCCGGTGGACTGGGCCAATGAATCGCATCTGCAGGCCAGACACATCATTGAAGCCAAGCCCGCCGCAATCGACGAACGCTTACTATCAAGCGAATATCGAACTGGTAAATCAGAAGCTTGCGCTTGCGGGACTCCGGCTGGCTGCGTTGCTCAATGGCACGCTCGGCAAAGCACCCGCGTCGAAGATCAGTGCGGTTTCGCAACTTCCCACAAGGGGACGCTAAGTGAACAATGGCTATCTGGCTTCGGCCATTCTTATCGTCAGGCGTGTGCTTTGTATGCTGGGATGCGTCTGCGCGCTGGGGGCCTTGTCATCCCCTGTGGCTGCGCAGCAGAAGAAAGCCGCTTCAAGGGCTGAAGAATTGCCGACCGGGATGAGCATCACTCCATTGGCGGCGCGGGGATCGACATTGCAACCGTTGAATCCCGGTTTGCCTGATCTACCTGATTTCACTGTCGACCATCCTATCTCAACCGCCATCAGCCCGGACGGCGCCACGCTACTGATCCTGACCAGCGGCTATAACCGAAACAATGACGCCAAGGGCAAGGCGATTTCCGCACAGACGAGCGAGTACATTTTCATTTTCGATATTCAGCAGACGAAGCCGGTGCAGCGGCAAGCGTTGCGCATTCCCAATGCCTACGTGGGGCTGGCATGGTCCCCGAATGGCGCGCATTTTTATGCTAGTGGTGGCAAAGACGATAATGTCCATGTCTTCTCGCAGGAAGATGGCCATTGGAGCGAGACGGAAAAACCGATAGAACTGGGCCACAAAACCGGGCTGGGAGTCGCTGATCGGTCGGAAACAAAAGTTACACCGCTCGAACCGATGGTCGCAGGCCTCGCCGTGAATCCAGACGGCAAGCACTTGCTTGTGGCCAATCATCAAAATGATTCTGTCTCGCTCATCGATTTGGAAACAAGACAGGTTGCAGCTGAGCTTGACCTTCGTCCGGGAAAAATCGATCCGGCACAGAAAGGCGCGGCCGGAGGCGAATATCCATTCGGAGTTGTTTTTGCCGGCGACAACAAAGCTTATGTCTCCAGCCTGCGCGACCGGGAAATTGTTGTTTTGGCTCTAAAGCCAACGCTTGCCCTTAACGGAAGAATCAAGACGCACGGCCAGGCGGGAAAGATGATCGTGAATCGCGCGGGTACGCTGCTGTTTGCGGCAGCCGACAACAGCGATTCAGTTGTGATCGTCGATACGGCAAAAGACAAAATCGTGGCAGAAATCAAGACCACGGCCCCTGCTGGAGTCTTTGCGAATCGTGCCGGTTTCAAAGGCAGCAATCCGAACAGCCTAGCTCTGGCCCCTGATGAGAAGACGCTCTACGTGACCAACGGCGGTACAAACTCCGTGGCCGTGATCGCCTTAGACAAAGATCCCGACGACAGTCGCGTGATGGGGCTCATTCCCACCGCATGGTATCCGACGTCAGTCAGCGTCAGCAAGAATGGAGCGATGCTTTACGTTATTAACGGCAAGTCGATGCCTGGACCGAATCCAAAAGCGTGTCGAAAGACGTTTACCACTGCTTCCGACGACCGTCCCTGCGCTGCCGCCGGACAATACATTCTGCAACTGGAAAAAGGCGGCTTTGCGGTTGTTCCTCGGCCTGACGCGACGGAGCTGCGCGAACTCACACAGCAAGTAGCACGCAATAATCACTTCGCCGCACCCACGGATGATCCCAGGAGCCGCCAGCTCTTCGCGTTTCTGCATCAGCATATTAAGCATGTGATTTACATCGTGAAAGAGAACCGGTCCTATGACCAGGTGCTGGGCGATCTGGAAAAAGGGAATGGCGATCCTTCACTCACGCTGTTTCCAGAAGCCATCACGCCCAACCATCACGATTTGGCACGGCGCTTTGTTACGCTCGACAATTTTTTTGATAGCGGCGAAGTCAGCGGCGTGGGCTGGAACTGGAGCACGGCAGCGCGTACCACCGATGAAGTTGAACGCACCATCCCGCTGAACTATGCCTTTCGCGGAATGCCGTATGAAGTGGAAGGAATGAATCGCAACATCAACGTCGGCCTTGATTCGGCGCACGACCGAAATATTGAGAAGCTCGATGACGCCGAAAACCAGCTGCCCGGTCACGCCGATGTGGCAGCGCCGGACGGACCTGAAGATGAGAGCGGCGCAGGCTATCTGTGGGATGGAGCGTTGCGCGCCAAGCTTAGTATTCGCAATTATGGTTTCTTCATTGACCTGAGTCACTACAACAACATCCCCGGGGATATCCCGCCAATTCCGATGCTGCGCGATCCGGCGGCCAGCGGAACACGCGTGGCCACGGCAACCAAGGCGGACCTGCAGCAGGTTACGGACCCGTACTTCCGCGGCTTCGATCAGCGCTTCCCGGACTGCTGGCGCTATAAGGAATGGGAGCGCGAGTTCAATGATTTTGTCGCGCACGATAATCTGCCGAGTCTGGAATTGGTGCGGCTCCCGCACGACCATCTTGGGTTATTTAATGAAGCGGTGGACGGAGTCAACACCGTTGAGACAGAGATTGCCGACAATGATTATGCCGTTGGCTTGCTGGTGGAAAAAATTGCGCACAGCAAGTATGCGAAAGACACACTGATCTTCGTAATTGAAGATGACGCGCAGAACGGTCCTGACCACGTGGATGCACACCGCAGTGTAGCGTTGATTGCAGGGCCATATGTAAAGCAGCGTGCGCTCATTTCAAAACGCTTCAATACCGTGACGCTGCTGCGGACTATGGAAGAAGTGCTGGGCATCAGGCCGCTGGGGCTAAATGACGCATTGCAGCCGCCGATGTCTGAGATCTTTTCTACGCATCAGGCCACATGGAGTTACAAAGCGCGAGTACCCGCTGTCCTGCGCACAACGAAACTTCCGCTGCCCGTTCCAACGGCTGAAGAAAAAACCAGCGTGGTTGAGCCCAGCCACGATGCCGCTTACTGGGCAGAAAAAACCAAGGGCTTTGATTTCAGCACTGAAGACAAACTGGATTCTGACAGCTTCAATCTGGTGCTGTGGAATGGACTCAAAGGCGACGGCACGCCCTACCCTTCAGAACGAGATGGCCGGGACCTGAGCAAGCACCGGGACGCTCTCCTGCGCGAGTTCAGGAAAAGCAAAAACTGATAAGCATCGCTCGCGGCGAATACGTTATCATTACCCAAACGACAAGTGGCAGCTGTAACCACCGCAGACGGCGGTTCTGTGTCCCAGCGTGCGCCCGCTTTCAGGGCAGAGTCAGCTTTCCGCGTCCAGGGTCCCAAGCGCTCTTTGAATAATACGGCGCAATCATAATCAAGGACTTTTAAGTTTTCTCTATGAGCAGCTCGACGCCTCCGCAGCATGATCTAAGTTCGTTGCGCATTGATGATCGTTCCCGCCCGGCCAGGAAGACAGGCAAGCGGCTGGGACTGTTCGCGGCAGCTGTGGGCGCGGTCTTTTTGCTGGGCAGCCTTCTGTTGGCGTTCCGGTCGCAAAAGCCCATGGTTGAGATAGCCACGGCGCGGCCCGTGAGCGCAGCAAAGGCTGAAGCCCTGCTCAACGCCAGCGGATACATAACTCCCAGGCGTCGCGCTACGGTTGCTGCAAAAGTTACCGGTCGCGTGGAGCAGATTTATGCGGAAGAAGGTTTGCGCGTAAAGTCCGGCCAGGTCCTGGCAACGCTGGATTGTTCGCAGCCGAACGCCGCGTTGACGTCCGCCAAGTCAGATCGAGACGCCACTGCCGCGGCCCTGGCTGATCTTCAAGTGCAATCCGCCAATGCGGACCGCGAAGCCGTGCGCGCGCAGGGCTTGCACACCGCCGGAGTAATCAGCCCGCAAGCGCTGGACACGGCCAAAACTACAGCAGAAAGCTTGCACTCAAAGATCGCGCTGACCAAAGAGCAGGTACGCGCCGCCGATTCGCGAATCGGCGTGGCCAAAGAGGATACGGATAACTGCATTGTACGGGCGCCGTTTGACGGCATTGTGGTCTCAAAAGACGCGCAGCGCGGTGAAGTTGTATCGCCCATCTCAGCGGGCGGCGGATTTACGCGCACGGGCATTGCTACGCTGGTAGACATGAATTCGCTTGAGATTGAAGTGGATGTAAACGAATCGTACATTGCGCGCGTGCGGCAGGGGCAACGTGTGAACGCCACGCTGGATGCTTATCCTGACCGAGAGCTTCCCGCCAAAGTCCGCACCGTGATTCCAACGGCAGACCGGCAAAAAGCCACGGTAAAAGTCCGCATTGCGTTTGACAAGCTCGACGACACGATTCTGCCTGACATGGGCGTGAAGGTAGCGTTCCTCAGTGCTGCTCCTCCGCCGGGAAAAAATGCAGGCAGTGAGGCGCGGGCGATCATTCCCAAGTCTGCGGTGCGCAACGATGGCGGAAAACAGATTGTCTATCTTGTTCGGGACCAGAAACTGGAACGCCGTGCGGTCAGCCTGGGCGCGGAGCGAGGCAGCGATATTGAGATCCTGGCTGGACTTGTTCCCGGCGACAAACTGGTAGTGAAAGGCGCGGACACATTGCACGAAGGGCAAGCAGTGGAAGTGAAACAATAAAGGGCAGCAGCAGGAGGAATTCCCCAAATGGTACGTGTGGACGGAAGCGGCACTTCAAACAGCCTGATACAGGCACGCGGTCTGGGCAAGACCTATTCGCGCGGCGGTGAGCAGATACACGTGCTGCAGGCTTTAAACCTTGACGTTGAAGCCGGCGAATTCGTGGCCTTTATGGGCCCGAGCGGCTCAGGCAAGACCACGCTTCTGAACCTGCTGGGCGGCCTGGATGTTCCTTCGGCGGGCAGCATCACCGTTGCGGGGGACGAGATCACGCACATGTCACGCAGCCGATTAACGCAGTGGCGCGCGCGGCACGTCGGCTTCATTTTCCAGATGTACAACCTCATTCCTGTGCTCACCGCATTTCAGAATGTTGAACTGCCGCTGCTATTGACCAGTCTTTCCAAGGCACAACGGCGCAAGCATGTGGAAACCGCGCTCGGCGTGGTGGGGCTGAGCGACCGCATTCATCACTTCCCACGCCAGCTTTCCGGCGGTCAGGAGCAGCGCGTGACGATTGCGCGCGCCATTGTTTCCGATCCCACGTTCCTGCTTTGCGACGAGCCTACGGGCGACCTTGACCGCAAAAGCGCGGACGAGATCATGGAACTGATCCTGCGCCTGGTAAAGGAATATAAGAAGACCGTGTTGATGGTGACGCACGATCCGGTAGTCGCTGCGCGGGCTGACGTGACGTTGCACCTGGAAAAAGGCGTGCTGGTGGAAGCCGACCGGCTGCAAACAGTTTCCAGTGGAGGTGTGCGATGAAATTCTTTGGGCTGATTCGAGCCAATTTGTTTCGCAAAAAGATCCGCTTCATCCTTACGATTGGATCATTTGCTGTGGCGCTGTTCCTGTTCGGAGTGCTTGCCGTGGTGCGTGTGGCTTTCAGCGGCGGCGTTGACATTGCCGGCGCGGATCGCCTGGTCGTCATCAATCGCACCTCCATCATCCAGCCTTTGCCGCTGGCGTACGCGGACAAGATCAAGAGAATCCCGGGCGTCAAGGAGATAACATACGCTAACTGGTTCGGTGGAGTTTATCAGGACGAAAAGAATTTCTTTCCGCAGTTCGCCATTGACGTGGATAACCAGCGCAGGGTCTATCCGGAATTCGATATTCCAGAGGACCAGTGGCAGAACTTTGTGAACGACCGCCAGGGCGCGATTGCCGGCGCAGCCACGGCGAAGCGCTTCGGCTGGAAAGTTGGCGATCGTATTCCTATCAAAGGAACTTTTCTTGGCGGCGTGTGGGAGTTCAACCTTGATGGCATTTACCACGGCACGCGGCAGGCGGATGATGAAACCCAGTTCTGGTTCCAGTGGAAGCGTCTGGATGAACAGGTACCAGCCCAGTACAAGAGCCATGTCGGCTGGTACACGGTAAAGGTGGAACACCCGGACGACGCGTTGCGCGTTTCCAAGGCAATTGATTCCGGATTTGCCAATTCGCCTTTTGAAACCCACACCGATACCGAGAAAGCCTTTGCTGCAGGGTGGGTGAAACAATTTGGCAATATCGAGTTCCTGATTATGGCCATCGGCGGAGTTGTCTTTTTCACTCTGTTGCTGGTCACGGGGAATACCATGGCAATCGCCGTGCGTGAGCGGACAGGCGAGCTTGCCGTGCTGAAAGCAGTGGGATATTCAGACCGGTTTGTACTGCTCTTTGTGCTGTTTGAATCGCTGCTGATTGCAGTGATTGGCGGCGCACTGGGTCTTGGTCTTGCCAAATTATTCACGCTGGGCGGCGATCCCACGCGTGGACTGTTGCCTTTCTTTTTTTTGCCGGGCAAAGCAATTCTGGCGGGATTGGGAGTTACTCTCGCGGTGGGCGCAGCCAGCGGAGTGATTCCGGCGGTTGGCGCCATGCGCTTGCGCGTGGTCGACGCGTTGCGGAGGGTCTGAGTTATGGCGATTCCTGTTGTTTACAACCTGCGTAGCGTGAAAGAGCGCTGGACTTCGGCTGTGGTTGCTGTGCTGGGCATTGCCGGCACGGTAGGCGTTTTCATTGCCATGCTGTCACTGGCTTTCGGCTTCAAGGCGACGCTGGTTTCATCTGGCTCAAGTGACAATGCCATGGTCCGCCGCGCCGGGTCGACATCAGAGATGGACAGCAGTATTTCTCTTGACCAGATCAAGATCATGGAAGACTTTCCCGGCGTGGCCCATGCTACCGGCGGTCCGCTGGTGACTCCAGAGGTGGTTGTCATTGCGCCGTTTCCTTTGCGGTCCACCGGGACAGATGCAAATGTGCAAGTGCGCGGCGTCTCGCCCCGCGCGCTGGAGGTCCGCAGCAAGATAAAGATGATTGAGGGGCGCTTTTATCAGCCAGGATTGGCGGAACTGGTGGTAGGACGCAATGTCGACAAGACCTACGTCGGGCTCGGCATGGGCGATTCTGTGAATTTTGGTGGCGGCACCTGGCATGTGGTTGGCGTCTTCGACGCAGGAGGATCGGCGTTTGATTCTGAAGTGTGGTGCGACGCGCACGTGCTGAATCAGATCTATCATCGCCCGGAAAATATCTACCAATCGTTGACCGTGCATCTGGATTCTCCAGCCTCGCTGCAGCAGTTCAAGGATGCAGCTACCGCTGATCCAAGATTGACCGTGGATGTGAGCCCGGAGATTGAGTATTACGCCAAGCAATCGCGGACTTTGACCACGCTTATCGTTGTCCTTGGCGGGATTGTTGCGTTTGTCATGGGCATCGGCGCGGTATTTGGGGCCTTGAATACCATGTATTCCGCCGTGGCGGAACGCTCCCGTGAAATTGCCACTCTACGCGCGCTCGGATTCGGCGCGGGCAGCGTGGTTTTTTCCTTCATGATTGAAGCGCTACTCATCTCGCTGGTCGGCGGATTACTGGGCGCAGTTGCAGTGCTGCCTTTGAATGGATTAACGACGGGCGCAATGAATTGGCAGACATTTTCTCATCTGGCGTTTGCTTTTCGCATTACTCCATTTCTGCTGGGACTGGGATTGCTCTTTGCTCTTGTGATGGGAGTCCTTGGCGGATTTTTCCCCGCGTTACGTGCTGCTCGACGTCCGGTAGCTCCGGCCTTGCGGGCGATGTAGAGCAATCATCGCTGAGCAACTGCGCACTTGATCGGTAAAAAACTGCCGCATCTCGAAAGATGCGGCAGCGTTATTCAAAATGAATTAAGTCTTACCAGACGTGGCAGGCGTTGGCGCTGACCATTTTCTGGCCAGCCTTGCAGCCAAACGCTTTGGCAAAGTCCGGGCTGTTTTGCAGCGTGCCATTCGCGCGGTACTCGCCTGGAGAATGAGGATCAGTCTTGGCCAATAAGCGGGAGCTTTCGGGCGTGGCATTCTGGCACCAGACCTGGGCAAAGCCTAGAAAGAAACGCTGCTCCGGCGTGAAGCCGTCCTTCGTGGCTGCTACTTTGGGATTCATCTCCATGTCTTTATGCAACGCGGCTAGAGCGATTCTTAGCCCGCCGTTGTCAGCCGTGTTTTCTCCCAGCGTCAGCCGGCCGTTGAGATGAACGTCGTCCACCGCGACAAACGAGCTGTATTCATCGGCAACGCATGTCGTGCGCTTGTCGAATTCGTCGCGATCAGCCTGCGTCCACCAGTTCGTGAGGTTTCCTTCCGCATCGAACTTGCTGCCTTGATCGTCAAAGCCATGCGTGAGCTCATGGCCAATCACAACGCCGATGCCGCCAAAATTCACGGCATCATCCGCGTCTTTATCAAAGAAGGGCGGCTGCAAAATTCCGGCGGGGAAATTGATGTCATTGTTTGGCGGGCTGTAATAGGCGTTCACCGTTGGCGGCGTCATGCGCCATTCTTTCTTGTCCAGAGGCTTGCCAATTTTGCTGAGATCGCGCTTGATTTCAAACGCGCGCGCTTTCTGGACATTGCCAACAAAGTCCCCGCGCACGATTTTCACCGAGCTATAGTCACGCCAGGCGTCGGGATAGCCGATTTTGTTGGTGATTGCATGGAGTTTTACCATCGCCTGCTTTTTGGTTTCGGGCGTCATCCAATCCAGCCCCTGGATGTCCTGGCCCAGCGATTCTTCCAGCGCGTTCACCATCTTCAACATGCGCTGCTTGCCATCCGGACCAAAAGTGGCCGCAACATATGGCTGGCCCAGCGCTTCGCCCAGCAAACCGTCGGTGATCTGTACACAACGCTTCCAGCGGGGCTGCAATTCTTTTTGCCCGCTCAGGTACTGCCCATAGAAGGCAAAGTTTTCGCGCACAAACGGATCAGACAATGTTGGCGCGGCTGCCCTTACTGCATGCCAGCGCAGATAAGTCTTCCAGTCGGCCACCGGCACAGAGTCAACAACGCCGTTGACTTTCTGAAAAAAGTCCGGCGGGACCACGTTGACTTCAGTGAAGCCCGGCGCGCCGGTTGCAGTGAAGAAACGATCGAACTTGAAGCCAGGGGCAAGCGCCTCCAGTTCTGAGAGCTTCATTTTGTGATCGCGGTTCTTGGGATCGCGCATCTGCACGCGCTTAAAGGCAGCATCGGCCAGTTTGGTCTCAATGTCCATCACGGCCTGAGCTTCTTTCTTGGCCGCCGCTTCATCGTCACCCAGCAGCACAAACATCTTGGCCACGTGCTCCAGATATTTCTGGCGCGTTTCCTGGGACTTGGCGTCGGTATCGGAGTAGTAGTCGCGATCAGGAAGTCCAAGACCTCCCTGAGCTTACATTGGCAATCTGCATGCTCGCATTGTGGAGGTCAGGTTGGGCGCCAAAGTTGAATATCGCCTGCACTCCCATAGATTGGAGGTAAGCAACCGTGTCAACCAGTTGGTCTTTCGTGGTGATAGCGGCGATCCGGTCCAGCTCAGGTTTTAACGGAGTGCTGCCCTTTTTGTTGACAGTGGTTTCATCCATGCAGGATTGATACATGTCACCAATCTTTTGCTGCACGTCCGTGCGCTTAGGGTCGTTAGCAGAAACCTTCTCCAGAATATTGTGCAGGAACTGGCGATTGTAGTCTGCCAATTCGTTGAAGCGGCCCCAGCGGGACTGGTCAGGGGGGATAGGATTATTTTTGCGCCATGTGCCGCATGCATACTGATAGAAGTCCTGGCATGGGTCAACGCTCTTATCCATAGCGCCAAGGTCAAAAGATTTGGGCCGAGGAACGGTCTTTTCCGCGTTCTCCGTTTTTTCCACAGAAGCCGCGGCGGCCGCCCCTAAAGGCTTTTTTGTTGGCGCGCTGCCGGTTTGCGCGCCGGCGGCTACCACCATCAGGACAACACACGATAAAGCTCGTTTCCAAAGCATAGGTACCCTCAAATTGAATTTCATAAAACTGGAAAGTTTATGCCCATTTCCTAAGGCTGTACAGCAAAAGCTTTAGCCTGGGTTGGGCGTCATCTTCCGGCAAAGTTGCGGGCCGAATTAACTGTTGCTTGTAAAATCGTGTTGCTGCACTATTAAAATCGCAAAACTGCAATGCCTCATCCACCGAGCGGCCCTCCATCGACCAACACCCCTGACGACGAGAACGCACCAGGCGTTCCAGCGGGAAGCGACGCTGAGCTGATCATTCGCAGCCCATCTTTGCAGCGCGTGATGAAGCTTGCGGAAAAGGTGGCCCGCCATCCTGCTGCCGTGCTCATTGTGGGTGAGACCGGCTCAGGCAAGGAGATGATTGCGCGCACCATCCACAGCCATTCTCTGCGCTCAACCCAGCCGCTGGTTGATGTTAACTGCGCCGCCATTCCAGAAAACCTGGTTGAGAGCGAGCTGTTTGGATACGAAAAAGGCGCCTTCAGCGGCGCGGACGCCGTGAAGCCCGGCTTTTTCGAGATGGCCAACAAGGGAACTCTCTTTCTCGACGAAATCGGCGACCTGGATTTAAAGATCCAGGTAAAGCTTTTGCGCGTGCTTGATGGCGTGCCCTACTACCGCCTGGGCGGCAACAAAAAGGTCAGCGTGGATGTGCGCGTGGTTGCGGCGACCAACCAGCACCTTGAAGACCTGGTCAAAGCCGGACGCTTCCGCAGCGATCTCTATCATCGGCTGGCCCAATTCAAACTTGAGGTCCCGCCACTGCGTGAGCGACCTGAGGACGTGATAGGAATCGCCGAACATTTGTTGCACCAGCACTATCCGGAATCACGCTTCAGCCGCGACGCTGTGGATGCACTCACCAGTTATGCGTGGCCCGGCAACGTCCGCGAACTTAAGAATGTGGTCTTTGGCGCGGTCTTGCAGGCCAGGAACGCACAATCTGAAATCTCAGCTTCTGACCTGCGCTTCCCTGATTCTGTGAGTTCACGCCGCCGTTCTATTCCCGCTGACTCTGATCTTGACCAGGTAGAAAAACATGCAATCCTGCACGCGCTTGAAGACAGTGGCGGCAATCAAGGGAAAGCCGCTGAAGCGCTTGGCATCTCGCGGCGTACCTTGATTCGCAAGCTCAAAATTTATCGCGAGGCTGGACTTGAAGATGCGTCCGGCAGCCTCAGCCTTAACCAGCAGCGCTATTACCGTGCTCAACTTGAGCTCCCTATCAAGACGAAATATGCCGGAGAACAGTTCGATGCCATGTTGCTCAACATCAGCGCCGGAGGAGCAGGCGTCCGCACAGAGAAGCCGCTGAAATCCGGCGCTCCGGTTGCACTTGTCTTCCCGATTCCCGGCAGCAACACTGAAACTCCGGTCGAACTCCCTGGACGCGTTACCTGGACCAACAAAAGCGGGCAATACGGAATTCAATTTGCTGAAATCCCACCGGCGTTGCGCACCAGCCTGCAACGCTGGCTGCGCGTAGAAATGAAAAAAGACGGTTGGGACGTAGACGCCCGAGAGTAAGAAATAACTTCGCTGCTGATCGTGCTCACGAACTTCCAATCAGTATGCCGGCCACAAAAACCAGTGTTCCGCCCAGGACCACCTGCAGCGTCGCAGAAACCCACGGCGTTTCCATATAACGATGGCGCACCCAGGCAATCGCTCCCAGTTCCGCAATCACCACAGCCACAGCCACGATGGTCGCAATGCGGAATGACGGTATAAGAAAAGGAAGCGTGTGGCCAATTCCGCCCAGCATCGTCATAACACCGCAAACCACCCCGCGCACCCACGGATGCCCTCGGCCTGTAAGGCTGCCGTCATCTGAAAGCGCTTCGGCAAAACCCATGCTGATGCCCGCGCCCAGCGAAGCTGCTAATCCAACCAAAAAAGCGAAGTGTGACTCATGCCGGGCAAAGGCGGCGGCAAAAACCGGCGCCAGAGTTGAAACCGATCCATCCATCAGCCCGGCCAGTCCGGGCTGCACTATCTGCAGGACGAAAAGCCTGCGGCTGGCTTCGTCTTCTTCGCCGCGGGTTCCAGCGTCCAGTTTTTCCCGGCCAAGTTCTTCGGCCCGCTGCTCATGCTCGCGCTCTTCCTGCGCCAGGTCGTTCAGCAACTGGCGGATGCTCGCATCCTGCGTGCGTGATGCGGCCTTCTCATAAAATAGGCGCGTCTCCACTTCCAAGCGTCGAGGCCTGCCTGCGCGCCGCTTCAGGACGCAGAGGCTGCGTCAGCCAGATGGCACGGCGGGGCACCAGGCCTTTTACGTCCCCACGCCGGATCAACGGTATGTGCTCGCCGAACTTGGTCCGATACAGCTCAATCAGCTTGCGCCGATGCGTCGACTCTTCTTCACGCATGCCTTCAAACATGGCTGCGGTGGCAGGAAAGTCTTTCCGGAAATTCTCGGCAAAATCGCTGTAGACGCGTTCGTCTTCTTCCTCTAACGCGATGGCCAGGGCAAGTACTTCTTGTTCTGAAAGGCTCTCAAAGCTGCGCATAGGTATTAGAGAGCCAGCGCGGCGCGCGGGCTCAACTGGGCATTTTACTGTATTGAGCGCCGTGCCACCCCTCCCCTACCTCAACCCCGAAAAATAAGCACTTAGCGGATTCAACTCCGGGGATACCCCGACTTTGAGATGCATCTCCTGGGTGAGTCCCGATTCCCAAATTCCTGCGTTCCCGATCTCCAGTTTCCTCCGCGTCTCCGCAGCTTGGCAGGTTTTTGGGTTTCCCAGCACAGATGAGGCGGATCGGTACTCTGGGACATGAGGCCTGCCCTTTGTGTGAGTTCCGATCCCCAGCGTCTCTGCGCCTCCGCAGTAGGTTTTTGGGTTTCCGATTCCCCGATGACGCGCGATGTCGGCGATCACCCGATATCCCCCCACCCGGCATTTTTTCGTTTCTGTTGCAAACAAACCACTTATCCAAATCGACGCCTTGCGTGGCGCTTGGGTGGCCCTTGCGTGGCCCTTGGGTGGCCCTTGGGTGGCCCAATGGCCCAGTGGCCCAAATCCCAATCCCAAGTCGGCAGAGGGTCGCAGCTTCAGTGAACTCCAATTTTCAAAGAGCGTTGTGCCAACCAACCCCTCGGGGCTGCTGTACTATAACCGAATCTCACGAGCGAATCAATGGCGAATTAGGACATGCCCTCATGAATCGAGACGATGGCTGACCGAAAACCAGCCGACGCTGGCGGTGGAATCTGTAGGCAGCATATCCAGGTTTGGCAAATGTCGAACCCCTGTGGTCCTGAGCGCCGCGCGAATCCCGTACGCCGGGAATGAGCGCAAGTCGAAGGATCCCGAGGATATTCCCCCGTTGACATGCAGCTTCAGGGAGTTCTCTTCCATGCATTTTTCCTTGAAAGCTGTTGCGGCAGCAAAATGACGCTGTCTCGGTAGGACTCCCTGGCGCGGCATGGTCAAGGAGACATTCTCAGGATGGTTCGACTCGCCCTCGCGCTCTCGGTGCGCGGGATCGTTCGGGCTTCGCTCACCATGACAGGAAGGAAGCTGTAATTTTCAAACTAAGACATTCCCGGCCTTCGTGCACGTTTGACATCGGAAATCGAAGGACTTTACAATCAAATCTGCTGCCGACGCCAGGTCGCGCAGCTTGTTTTTTGTCTCGTTTCCCCTCACCTTTTGGCGGTGTAGCTCAGGTGGTTAGAGCGACGGTCTCATAATCCGTAGGTCGTAGGTTCGAGTCCTACCGCCGCCACCAAGAAACTCTTTTTCTTGTCGTCAAACCGTTTGGTGCAGGAGCTTTTGAACGTGGTGAAGAGGAGAAACGAAATTAATGCGACATTTCCTTCAATACTGGAAGAGCCGCGAAGCGGACATGGTCGTTGGAAAGCCAATTGACCACGCAGGTAGTGCCCAATTCACACGTGTGAAGCCGGACGATCTCGTTTGGATTGTGAATTGCGTGACGGACGCACAGCTGCTAGGCGATAGTCGTGTCCGAGGTCATTTCGCAGTCTCAGGCGCAGAAGAGATTCACTGATGTTTACGGTGCGCCAATTCACATTGTGCGCTAAGAGCGGGACAGAGAAGATTCTTGAAGAACACTGACATTCAGGACATCGCCTCTAATCTCGGCTTCGATTCTGGCCATGATCGTCTCAGCATTTAAGTCTCTGGGGAAAGCGGATGGCAAACAGCTCGAGTCTCTTCGCGAGCTGCGACCAGAATCCGCAAATGTCCTCGCAAATGTGCTAGGTGGAAACGCCATCTCGCATCGAGCGGAAGCGGGCGCGGCCGATGTCGCTGAAAGCAATCGTGCAGGAAATCGAACGGAGAGCTGAGGCCCGAGAAATCGGTCATCTGTCAGGAGATTCGGAAGGAGCTTAAGAGCGAAGACACGTCTGCCTTACCATCGAATTTTCCACCGCGATACGATTCGTGATGACGAGGGATACGCCTTTCATTACGGCGGACGGACGGAGCTTCAGTTCAACGTCGGTTTTGAACCCGGCAATATGTTTAGACATGGCGTTGCTTTTTCATTGGAACGGAGTCAAACCCTCCCCGACATCACACGGCTACTCCCGAACGTCAAGCGGTTTAACGAATTCTTGGCCCTTTACCCACAGCAGTTCTCCGATATGTCAATGTGGCATTGGGTAAACAAGGAGCGCAAACAATCAGATCACTATCCTGCGCCCATTACGCCTGACCTGATGAAAGAAAAGTTCTTCATCTTCTTAGGGAAGATGCAGCCGGTCCAATGATATCGATTTTGATCTCATTGTGGAGGACTTCGACCGCCTGCTCGCCGTCACCGATTTGTAGAGGGAAAAGATACGTTCCTAAAGTTGTGGAGGCTCGGCGACACTCGGCATTTTAGTTCGACCGGGGCACAGTAAAGCTGAGCAAGACCACAGCTGTCGTAGGCGTAGGTCGAAGGCTCGAGTCTATCCGCCGCCAAAACGATTTCCAACTAGCGCTGCATGACCACCTAGCCTCGCTATACGGGCCTCAGAATGTAGGGACGGAACGTTGGAGTGGAAGCGGTCGGGTAAACTGTTATGGTCGTCGAGCGGCACGGTCTGGTTTTATTGAAATCGGGACAGCCATGTCGGCCCGAGGCTGCTGTAGGGCGTAGGCAGCAGTTGTTCGAAAATTCCTACGGCCGGGAGCACTAGCTTGCAGAAAAGTTGATAATTGTCGGCGAACCCGCCATCGACCGCGATTCCGCAAAATATCTTGCTACTCTTCGAGGAGCAGTTCGTCTCTGCCTATCGAATACCATACAATTCTGATTTCACTAGCGGCACGCTAGTAACCAGCATCGAGAGACCGTAGCTGAGAAGCGGCGTTAATAAAATGCCAACAATTTGTTCGCCAGCAGCTTCCGATTAAGCCACAGTGCCTCGGGATGTTTCGACTCTTGCTCTACCGCTGCTCGGGATTCGTTCTGAGCTGCAACTCAACTGTCCCAAACTGTTTTGGTCGCTCGAGCGACGGCCTCGATTCTTGCAAAGCTGTTCTAAAATCCCCAGCTATACCTTGCATTTTTCGCTTGTCGGGAATATTTCCTCGGCCACTCAGTTAAGTAACTGAGATCGCGTGACGCAAGGCGCGAACTCCACGGAGGAAACAATGGCCGACAAAGCAAAAGACGAAATTCTGCATGACCACAACCACGATGGCATTGATCGCCGCGGCTTTTTAAAGTGCATGGCATGGGCCGGCACCGGGGCTTTTTGCGTGATGCAAGGCGGCGTGCTCAAGTCTTACAGCCTGAGCGGGCTTACCGGGCTCAACGCCAAAGAAATGAAGGGCGAGCTCAGCTTTGTCCAGATCAGTGACAGCCACATGGGATTCAACAAGCCGGCCAATACGGATGTTGCAGGAACGTTGAAGGCGGCGATCGATAAAATTAACGCGCTGCCTACCGCTCCAGGGTTCATCCTGCATACCGGCGATATCACGCATCTTTCCAAGCCGGAAGAATTTGATGGCGTTGACCAACTGCTGAAAGGCGCCAGCGCAAAAGATGTCTTTTATGTCCCCGGCGAGCATGACGTGATTGGCGACGATGGCAAGCAATATCTGGAACGCTACGGCAAGAACACCAAGGGCGCAGGCTGGTACAGCTTTGACCAAAAAGGCGTTCATTTCATAGGACTGGTGAACGTGATGAACCTGAAAGCCGGCGGGCTGGGCAGCCTGGGCAACGAGCAACTGGAATGGATGGAAAACGATGTGAAGCATCTTTCCAAGAGCACGCCTATCGTGGTGTTCGCGCACATTCCGCTGTGGAGCGTTTATCCCGAATGGGGCTGGGGGACCGACGACAGCGCGCAGGCCCTGAGCTATCTCAAGAAGTTTGGATCGGTCACGGTGCTGAACGGCCATATTCACCAGACCATGCAGAAGGTGGAAGGCAACGTGACATTCCATACTGCGGCCTCCACGGCGTTCCCTCAACCCAAACCCGGAGAAGCGCCTTCACCGGGACCGATGAAAGTTCCGGCGGAACAACTGCGCAGCCTGCTGGGCATTCGCGACGTGAATTATGTCCAGGGCAAGCACGCGCTGGGCGTTACCGATTCAACACTGGAATAGATTTTCAATAAAAAGAAAAAAGGGAGAGTAGTAAGTCATGAAACGAACAGCTTTAACATTGGGTTTCGCAACGCTCGCCATTTTGATAATCATGATGGCAGGCCGTTCCAGAACCTTTGGCGCGACTATGGACGATAAGCCCGCGACGCAGGTCAAGATCGACAATTTTGTTTTTTCACCCAACCCTGTCACGGTGCCGGTGGGCACCACGATCCGCTGGACCAACCAGGATGACATTCCGCACAACGTTGTCAGCGATGACAAGAGTTTCAAATCCAAGGCGCTCGATACGGATGAAACCTTTACCTACACTTTCACCAAGCCAGGCACATATACCTACTTTTGCTCGATTCATCCAAAGATGACCGGCAAGATTGTGGTGCAGTAAAGGAAACGTATGAACCCCTTCGATCTGAAATCGGTCTTGTTGGCCCGCCATGCTCAGCATGTGGTGCTGATTCACTTCCCGATCGCGCTGTTTCTGGTGAGCGTTGCTTTTGATTTCGCGGCGCAGCGGTGGCGCACGGCTGCATTCGCGGCAGTGGCATATTACAACCTGACAGTGGCCGCCTTTTCGTCCGTGCCAGTGGTGGCTACGGGCCTGATGGCCTGGCATTGGCAGCTCGAAGGCCAGAGACTGAAAGGCACTCTGCTGCTGCATTTGCTGCTGGGACTGGCCTCGACCGTGTTGATCTGGCTGGTGTGGTGGGTGCATTTCCGGGGCCGCAAACCGGAGCGCACGCTGCCCATTTACAGGTTCCCTTTGGAGATAGCGGCGGCTGCCGTTGTAGCTCTTACCGCTCATTTAGGCGGGTTCCTGAGCGGCGTTAACGCTGGGGTGTGACAGCAATGTGATCGCGGCTTGTGGTGAGCCAAAGCGATCGAGCATTTCAGGGCGGGAAAAATTCAACCAAGGGGAATAGAATCATGGCCGCCACTGTTGTTACGCGAGGAAATGTGAGCGGCTTGGAAAACAAGGACTTTGAAAGGCTGGCTGTTCCGCTGCTGGACGGGCTCTATAACTTTGCCCGCTGGCTGTGCGGTGACGCCGATGAAGCCCGCGACCTGGTGCAGGAAACGTTCTTGAAGTCGCTGAAAGGCTTCTCGTCGTTCCGCGAAGGCACAAATTTTCGCGCATGGATGTATCGGATCCTGCGCAACACGTTCCTGACCAGCCGTACCGGACTGGAACGGCGCAACACGCAGCAGGAAGATGAAGAAGGTTTTGAAGAAAGCTCCGTCAGCCAGGAAACTCCGGAGATCGCGCTGATACGGCGCGCGAACACTGAGCTGGTGCAGGCCGCGATAGCGCAGCTTGCGCCGGCATTTCAGGAAGTGATCCTGCTGGCCGACCTGGAAGAGATGAAGTATCAGGAAATTGCCGAAGCGCTGGACATACCGATTGGCACGGTGATGTCACGGCTGGCGCGGGCAAGAAAACAGGTACGCGAACACATTGTGTTGACGTTGGGCGGCAGAAGAACTGTGGGTGTAAAGTGACAAACTGCGAATGGCGGGAAAAAATCGGGCTGTATGTGGATGGCGAACTTGAGCCGCGCGCAGAGCAGGCCGTTGCCGGCCATCTGCAAAGCTGCGCCGATTGCTCGTCGGCCGTGCTGGAACAGCAGGCGCTGAAGAAAGCTGTCCGTGTTGCCGGCAAACGCTTCACCGCGCCGCCGGAACTTTATGCCAGCGTGCAAAAACAGATGCATCCGAAAAAGAGCTCCGGGCTGTCGCTGAAGCCATGGCTGAAATGGAGCACCATAGCGGCGTCAACATTCTTGCTGGCCGTTGTTACATTTGCCTTGCTCTCGCGGCCTTCGGCATCCAATGCCACGGTGGCGCAGTTGATTGATCAGCATGTGATTATGCTGGCCAGCACTAACCCGGTGGATGTGATCTCAAGCGACAAACACACGGTGAAGCCGTGGTTTCAGGGAAAGCTGCCATTCACGTTCAACCCGCCGGAGTTGGCTGCGGGATCGCCGTTCACTTTAGTTGGCGGCAAATTGGTTTATGCGCAACACGCTCCTGGCGCGCAGCTGGTTTACCAGGTGCGTCAGCATAAAATCTCCGTCTTTATCTTTCAGGCGCGGGATGTACGCGACGAAGGCTCCGCGAGCAATCAGACTTTTGTTGTCAATGGCTGGCAGCAGGGCGGCTTGCAATACTACATTGTGACGGACGCAGCCCGCGAAGACGCCGACCGGCTGCGCACTCTGCTGCAAGACGCCAACCGGCAGTAGCAATTTCCCTCTGCCGGTGCGATGTCTGTTGTCTTATTTTTTCCCGGTTGGCTTCACGTCGCCCTTAGGCATGAACGGCACAGAGCTTACCTTGGCAACATAGCGATTGGCCAGCTTCCAGCTATCGCCATTCTTCTTCCAGACGTCTACCACAAAGAACTCTCCGCCATCGGGCTTGCCTTTATAAGTGGCCTGCTGGACGCGATCAAACTTAACCACGGCAAGATCACCTTCGTCCGCTACTGAAAATTGACGCAGGACGAATGATTTCAACGCGTAGTCTTTCGAGATTACTGCCTTCATCCAGTCTTCGCCGGCCAGGGGATCGGCATCCGGCATCTCGATAATGCAATCCTCAGATACCAGTTTGCTCAAGCCGGCTTGATCTTTGCTCTGGATGGCGCGAAGCATCTGATTTTCCAAATCAGTAAAGATGGCGACCTGCCGGGTAGCTGTAATAATGCTGGGGCTCAGCTCAGGTTTCACGGGTTCCTGAGCGGAACCCGCCGAAAATGCAGCGAACGCAATTGCCGTGGAGAAGAGAAAACTGCGAATAGCCATGATGACTAACCTCGGGGGAATGAATTGATTGTAATGAAAAAGCCGTCCGGGGATGCCGGACGGCTTAAATGGAATCATGAAAACTAGTTGGTGAAGAATGCGCCGCCCAGGGTCTGGTCGCAACCGCCGCCGCGGCTGTTTTCCCATTCCATCTGGATCAGCCAGTTGTGGCCGCCAAAGGTCTGGTTGAAGTGGGCGCCATTGCCGGCTATCGACGTAGGACCAAACTTGAAGTTGCACTTGTCGGCATCTTCCTGGCCGCTGGAGTCAAACCAGGCATTCAGGTCAGGATCGGTGATGGCTTCTTCGGTCTCGTGCGTGATCACGTTGGCCATGCCGTCCGCGCCGCCCACGCCCGTTGACGGGCTGTTGGGGCCGGTGAGCTGGGCTTCGCAGCCGTTGGGGCACTGGTCAACGTTGCCGATGAAGGCGTACTTAATGTCCGCGCCGCTGATGGTGGCGTGCGTGTGGAAACCGCAGTAGGTGCGGCAGAAGCCGGAGCTCTCTTTTACGTCAGAGGAGGTCAGGACGAGGTAAACGCCGTTGGCATCGAGCGGGCAGATCATGGCCGGCATGGGTGCTGACGATGGTGGTCAGGTTTCTGTCGCCGAAGCGGTTACCCTGCGAGTAGTTGTCAAGCACCGAGCCGGAAAAGTTCAGATGGCCGCTGACGTTGCCGGTGGTATCGCCGTAGGTGGTGTTGATTGCCTCATAAGAGGAGCCGCCCAATGAGCTGCTGCTCAGGAAACCTTCGATCAAAGTCCTGGTTACCAGGCTGTCAGAAACCTTGGCGCCGGTTGTCCAGTTGCCGTACCAGATGATGTAAATCGGAACCGGATTGGCTTTCAGCACCGCGCCGCCGGTGTGATAGTTGATGCCGTTGCCCTGGACCACTGCGCCGCCGCTGGGGCCGGCAGGAAGCTTTTCAGCTGCAGCGCCTTCAACGTGGCCGGTAGGTCTTACGTCGCCATCAGAGCCGGGACGCAGAGTTTGCGCTGCCAGGAAGTTCATAGACAGGATTGCAAACAGAAGGACCGATGCGAATCTGAATCTTTGCTTGGGGAATTCTCATTTTGCGATGACCTCAATGTTGTTAGTGTTGCTGCATCTGTTGAGATGATAATGAACAGAAGAAGCCCAGAAAAACATTCTGAAACAACCTTTATGAATAAAAAGTATGAATAAAAATGAATTTAATGAATTCTGATTCGCGGCCCCCCCGGAATCGAGCAGAACAGAATGTGCGGAATCGTATCATGAGATTAAACCGGGTACAATCACGAAATAGCGTGATTTTTCGCGGCGATATCGGGTTTTCAAAGCATCGGCGAGCTGGCAATCCAGCCATCTTTTGTTTTCCCATTAGCTAGCAACTTGCCGCATAATTCGCCAACCATTGGCGCTTTCGAAAAGGAAATAAGGGCCGCCAGGAGCGGGGCGGCCCAGAACAAAGTTGTTTACAGGTGCAATACGCACTTGCCGCCAGCGGCGTTTTCCCATTGCTGCTGGATCATCCAGTCATTGCTGCCAAAAGCTAACGTTGAACTTGGCAGCCGCAGCTTTGCCGGCAGCCGAGCAAATGCTGGTAGAGGTGCAGGTTGAGGTGGCGCCGAAGTTGAAGTTGCACTTGTCGGAGTCTTCCTGGCCGCTGGTATCAAACCAGGCGTTCAGGTCAGGATCCGTGATGGCTTCAAACTGCTCGTGCGAGAGAACGTTGATCAGGCCGTCTGCGCCGCCTACGCCAGTGGACGGGCTGTTGGGGCCGGTGGTCTGGATCTCGCAACCTGAAGGGCAGCGATCCGGGTTGCCGACGAAAGCGTACTTGATATCGACTCCGCCCAGCGTTGCATGAGTATGGAAGCCGCAGTATTGAGTGCAGAATCCCGAGGTTTCATTGATGTTGGAGGAAGTCAGCACCATGTACACGCCGTTGCCGTTGCGCGGCAGCGCTCCGCTGTTGATGACGTTCGCTACGGTTGTTTGCAGACTGGAATCAGTCAGGTTGGTGGAACTACTCACGGTGGCCACCCCGCCCAGGCTCACGTTGCCGCTGACGTTGCCAGTATTGTCACCGTAGGTGGTGGCAATATGCTCAATGGCGCTGTTACCGAGCGTGCTCACGAAATGCTCGATCAGGCTGACGCTGGCCTGGGTGTTGGATCCTGTGCTGTTCCAGTTACCGTAGAAGATCAGATAAATCGGAACCGGATTGCCTTTCAGCACGGGACCGCCGTGATAGTTGATGCCATTGCCGGTGACCACAGCCTCGCCGATGGGGCCGGGGAGGGCGGGCAGGAATTGTGTATGACTGCCTGTGTGAGTGTGATTGATGTCGTCAGGCACCGGGTCCATGGCTGTTTGCCCCGGATTATCTACGTGCTGTTTGAGGGCTTGCGCCATCAGGAAATTCGTAGCCAGTATTACAAAGAGGAAAGCTAACGCGAATCTGATCTTTCCCTGGGGAACTTTCATTTCTGTGACCTCATTGTGGGGATTTTTGCTGCGTCTGTTGAATCGAGATGAACAGAGGAAGCCGGGATAAATGGGAACTGTTTTTCTCCACTGAAAATCCAGCATTTATGAATTGGTCGCTCATCTTTCTGGCGCAACATGAAGACCCGGAAGGCGGCTCAATTGTGCAGCAGCTTAGCATCCGCAAAATTCACTTGGAAAAAGAATTCGAAAAAATCCGGAATGCGGAAATGGGAAAATTCTTAGTTAAGTAAAGTTAAGCAAAATGTGATCAGCGCAACTTTGATCGGAGAGTTTAAGTGGATACTAATGTGTGCCGCGTGAAGCATTGAAGCGGAATGCTATCTTCTTTTTTCATGGCTGAGAGCCAAGAGAGGAAATACTTCTCAGGAAAATCTTGCTATTGGATTTACGAAATCACAATCTTCTTTTCCCAGGGATCTTCACTTTGCGGAGCGGCAGAAGCCGGGCCAGGGAGGGGCTGTGGAATCGGAGCAGCAAGGGACTGAGGCGCAGAAGATGTTGGCAAGGTTGGTTCCTCCGCCGGTTGATCGAGAGGCGGCGCAATAGGACGGGGATCGACCGGCAGCAGGCTGGGGTTCTGGGCGGCCCACTTTGCTGCTAGACCATTCAGAGGGCTCTTGGTGTTGTACTCCTGATAGGAGATCATGCGGCCAATGCGAATAATAAGATCGTCCAGAGACTCTGAAGCGGCCCAGAAATCCCCGATGCAGACTGAACTGTCGTCAAAATTTGGATGAAATACCGGCGTAAGCATGCGGCACTGCGGCGCACGGCGCGGATATCCCAGAGAAAGATTCACTTCCAGCAAATGATCGTTGCGTTCCAAAATGGCGCCATCCGGAGCCACATACAGCCCGCGCACCAGGTATTGGAAACGATACAGCTCCGGCGGCATTCCGGCGGTGCCCACAATGCGGATCAAGGGCCATCCGGAAAAACGCTTGAAGAGCGAATCGTGATCGAGTTTTAGCCGGCGAATTCTGGGTGACAACATAAGCAACTCAAAAAGCAAACATGGTGTTTCTGGCGACCGTGAACAAGACAACCGTAACTATCAGGCAAACCGCCACGCTGCGCGGAAATGCCAGCTTGGGAAATTGATCATACCGTAAGGTTCGATAGCAGATGAAACCAATCCAAAGGCATGCTACGGGAAACAGCAAAGTGAATAATGCGTTGTAATGGAGCGCACTCTGAATGTCGAAATGCAAAAGCGAGTGCAGCGCGCGCGTGCTGCCGCAACCCGGACAAAGCCAGTGCGTAGTGAGATAGAACGGGCATCGTGGGTAGAAAGAAAATTCGGTTGGCGGAAACCGGTACACAACTGCCAGGCCGCCAAGAATCGCGGCGATTGTCATCCCGGTCATGGTTCGACGTTTCATCAGCCCTGTGGCGACAGAACACCCGTTTTTTTCCACTGTGCAATGCGGGAAAAGTGGTGCTGGAAGTAAAAAATGGCAAAAAAGAACGTCATCACGCCGTTCAGGTTCAGGTTGATCGGCTCCGCTGTGTTGTAGTACTCCTCCAGATCGCTTCGCATCTGGAACGCTCGCCACCAGGAAGATTATGGCGAATATGATCGTGATCAGATGCCCTAACGGTTGCGGATTCGTATGGTTCATCGCGCTGTAGAAGCCATTCGCGAACCCGCCGACGTAGGACCCGGCAATGGCGATGATCACGAACATCAGCCCTTTGCTTTCCGGCTTGATTTTGCGCACGTATGCCGCTTCGACGATCATCCAGGCACTGAAAAACAATCCGCAGGTAAAAATACCAATCAGTAGCACCAGCGCCCAATGGAAGTCGGGAGGGACGATTGGACTTCCCTGCATCGGTATCGCCTGGACTCCGAAACCCGTGGTCGATCCGTCATAGACGGTCCCGCTGCCGCCGTAAACAATTCCTCCAGTTCCTCCAGCGTATCCACCGGCAGCGGCCCCTGCCGCCACAGGAATTGGAATGTTGCCGATGACCTGCGATACAGGCGTCCATTCGGCCATGCCCTCACTGCGGGTAAGGTCGGTGAGCTGGATGCTTCCCTGCGCGACATAGCGCTGGAGATCGGCCAGGGTATAAGGGCCATACTCATTGAGTTGGCGCTGAATGTAATATTTCATGCTTCCCTCATGCACTCAGCTGAAACGCAGGCCGGTGCTGTCCTTTTCCACGATGCAGATTTCGATGATGGCCCATACCCATGAAACGATGCCGAGAGCGCCCAGCGTCAAGACGGTAAGACAAAGCTGGCCCACCGCGCGACCGGTATATCCGGCATAAAAATTGTGTATTCCAAGCGCGCCAAGAAAAATGCCAAGGACAATGTAGCTTGTCCGGCTCTTATGGGTCGATGCATAGACTGGCGCGGCATAAGCGTAAGCCGCCGGGGCTGACGACAACGGGTTAGGCGGGGCGGTTGGAACTTGCGCGGGCGCTGTAGCGGCGCGCTTGCGACAAACCCAGCGGCCCACTGTAACGCGACGGTTGATATCCCTGAACCGCAGCGGACTGCTGCATTACAGGCTGTTGCACCACAGGAGCGTATTGCTGCGCAACAGGAGCATAAGGCTGAACCGGCACAGATACAGCGCTTAAGTCGCTTTGTGAAACCTGCAGCTTGGGATCGTCAGCGGGCGCGCGTTTGCAACCGAAGACGGTGCAGCCGCCATTTTCCTGGTAGCAATCTTCATGATGCGGCATGCCGCAGGCGGTGCAGAAAATCCGTGGCGGAGAAGCCTCGTCAAAAGGCATGCGGCAATAAGGACAAACCGGCTCGGCCATTACTTCCTCTGCCTTTCACGGAAATGAAACGCATACCGCCCAATCTGTATGAGGTCACCGCTTTGCAATGCGCGATTGCGCGCGGGCGCTCCGGAAACAAATATCGGCCCGGCAGAACGGATAAATGTCTGCGCGCCGCGCAGTTCGATGATTCCGTGCTGCGGAAGAATGCTGGTGTCCTTGAAGAGATAGATGTCGGACGACTGGCTGCTGCCGATAGTAGTGATCGGCTTATAAAGGATGAATTGCTTCCCTGCCAGCGGGCCTGACGCCACGTAAAGCCAGCGGTCCTTGAGCGCGCTTTCAACAATACCTATGGCAACGCCGGTGGCCAGCCCGAGCAGCGCAAAACCAACAGCGCGGCTGACTCCGCCGGTTTTGGTGGCAAAGCTGATGGGGTCGAAGACCATGCCGCCCAGCGCAGCGCCAATCAGTCCGCCGAAAATTCCGTATTTGATCTTGGTACCGGAACGGTCTACCAGGCCGTAGACAAGTCCTCCAGCAACGCCGAAAACGGCCCATGCGAGGCCGCGGACGATCCAGAAAGCGGGATTCTTTGCTGTCTGGACGCCGAGAGAAAAGATGATCGCCGTGCCGATGGCAAAGAATAGGTTTGCGATCCAGTCAAAGATGAAGCCGCACACCAGTCCAAGCGCCAGGCCAAGCAAACCGCGGACCATGGCTTTTTTTGCAGAGCGCTCGACGATGCTTTCGGACACTCCAAGGCCCAGACAGGTAAACATGATGACAAAGGGAAGAATGACGATGTTTCCCCAGCGGCTCCCGGTATGTGAATCAACGAAGAAAGGCTCACAAATTCCCCATCCGGCAAGCGCGCCCACCATGCCGGCAATGCCAAGGTAGAACCATCCCTGTAAAAAGATGCTGCCTTTCTCTTCCGTTACCACCGCAGGACCGTCAGCAGGTGCGGCGATGTTGCCATACTGTTTGGCTCCAGCCGCAACGGGCGCCATGTTTCCGGCAGGGACGGCCGCCGGGCAGTTCCACGCTGGCCAGATCTTCCAGTGTGATCTTCAGCGTAGGTTTGTCGTCACTGTTTGCCATTGTTTCCTTGTGCCGCGGGAGCTTTCTGCTGCGGTGCGTTGCTGAGGTGCGGGTTGTTGAGGAGAGCGAGGCTGCTTGTGGGGACCTCTGGAGTCGCTACTATCCCATTTCGCTCCGGATCCATCGTGAGCAATACCCGGCATGCTTCAAGAGGGTGATTGATAATCTGCTGATAGGATTCCAGCACTGGCGACACCTGCCAGTTACGCAGCGCATAGCCTGACACCAGTCCGAGCAGGATGGCAGCTCCGTATCCCAGAACCTGGGTCGTCCATTTCATCCAGGTGGGTTCTGCAGATCTTTGTTCGCGATCGGGACGGACCATGGAATCCAGAGCGCCGTCCTCATCTTCTTCAAATTCGTGAGCCGCTGCGCCGGTAATCTCAACGTCCTGTGAGTAACCCACACGGATAGCGGAAAGCTTTTCAATGTTGCCGCCAATCCAGCCGAAGCAGCCTTCTTCGTCCGTGTGCGGATCGTAAACCCACGCCACCTGCTGCGGATTGGAAAAGAAATTCTGCTGGATAAAGAGATCGTGCTCAGAAAGAAATACGCCGAAGCCGGGATGCGAGTGGTACCAGCCGACAATCTTGTGGTCCGGATATTCTTTGTCCTTGATCTTATATATATGTTCCCAGGTGTCCTGGGTGAAGGTAACGTGAGCGCCGCCCTGCGCAGCATTGATGCCGGCGATGCAGGCTTCCACGGTCATGCGCTCATGGTCAGTATTGCCGATCAATACGCCGCAAACTTCCGCCTTCATTGACGTGCGGGCATGCTGGCGGATTTTGCGCGCTACTTCCGCCTCCATCACCACCACAGGCTGAGTAGAAATCCTGACCTTTACTTTGGCCGGCTTAGGCATCAGCGGGCGGCTCCCATGGCGCTCTGCGAGAGCACTTGTTTCTCGTCGCCACCGATTAGATATGCAATCTCGCGTTCCGGAGAGCGGGCGGTCACAACGTCAAAAAGTGGAAGGCCGAGCTGGTCCAGAGTGCGATTGCCGAATGGTTCGTGGCCGGAATATCCGTGCGCGGTGATTACGGCACGCATCTGGCCATCTTTGGCGCATTTGCCTTTTGCGTAAGGCACTGTGCCAACAGCGGCAAACAATTCTTCTTCCGCGCGACAGCCGGGGCAAGCCAGTTTGTGAATTACGTCGCGGCTGAACTCAAGCGCAACATCCTTCGATCCAAGGTCGAGCCGGGCGCGGTGAAGCAATTGCGGCAAGAGACAGATCGCGTGACGCTTCCTGAAGCCGAATCACCTCAGCAAAGGTGTAATGGCTCATGCAATCACGGTTCTCAGTGTATTCAACTTTGTAAGAGGTGTGGTTCAGACCTTCAAAGATGAAGCCCTTGCCTGCCAGAACCGGAAGACCATGCAACAGCTTCACCGCTTCCTGCACCTGCAATCCGGCGATGATGGAAGAGATGGTCGGCGTGGTGGCGACTTTGCCCTCGGTATCGTTTTCCAGCGCCAGCAGATTGCATGACATGCGCTTGTTCAGGATGGCCCAATCCGTTTCACCGAGCGTGCATTCATAGCACGGCGGCTGTCCGGCCTTGAAGACGCGAGCGACGCCGTTGATGCCTTCAATAGCGCCGTCAATCCACGGCTTGTTCATCTTCCAGCAGGCGCGATTGATCCAGAGGCGCGCTTCGCGGTTATCGAGTCCGGCGATGACAACATCGGCCCAGGCAAAGAGTCCCAGCCCAAGACCATGGACCACGTTGGCGGTAATGGCGTGAACGCGGGCTTCAGGAAAAATGTTTCTAACGGCATCGGCCGCGACGTCAGCTTTGCGTCGGCCTACGTCTGACGCGCGATAAAGAATGCTGCGTGAGAGATTTGAAGCTTCAATGGAATCGAGATCGACCACCACGATGTTGGCGAAGCCGAGCAACGCCATGTTCTTGAGAATCTCATTGCCGAGCGCGCCAGCGCCGATCACGAGGACACGCGCCGAGCGCAGCTTTTCCTGGTCCCACCAGCCGATGAGACGGAAGCGGCTGAATCTGTCGTCACTGGCCGGAATGGGTCCGCCGCCGTTCGGCGATGCCACAGACTTGCTCATCGCGCTCCTGCGGTGATTTCCGGCTGCAGGCGAAGGATGTCGCCTTCTTTTACGGCAGCGTCAGAGAGGGTTTGCGAATCCTGAATCTGGCGGCCTGAGTTTTTGTGATGAAACTTGTAGCTGAGCGGAGCGCCGTCTGGTCCATTTTGCGGCAATTGCAGCTTGTCCACCAGCACGGCGATGATGCGATTCGCCGGTGCGTCGTCCGGCAGTTCCACCGGGACGCGCTTGTTTTCCGTTGAATCGTAAACCGTAACAGTAATGTTAGCCATGTTTGAGATTTTCCTATCGGGCAGCCGAGAAGTCATGGGCACTTTGCGCACTTTGGCCTGGTGAACAAAATCCGCCAGCAGGTTCTGGGGCGCGCTTCCGCCGGTAACAAACTCCCAGTCGGATTCGTGCAGCAGAGCATCCGTGCTGACCGCGAAATTCAGGTTCTCGGCTTCCGGCTCCATGGAGCGCGCCACCTTGGAAGTAACGATGCCGAGCAGGTTGCCAAATTCGTCATACACAGGTCCGCCGCTGTTGCCCGGACTGATAGGCGCGGAGACCTGCAACACGTCATTGCCCGGCGTACGCGAAACAATTCCGTTGCTCACGGAAAAGTTCAGGCCTTCAGGATGGCCGATCACGAAAATCTTCTCGCCCATCTGCACGCTGCCGTATGTCGCAACCGGCTGGGTAAATTCCGCGTCACCGTAATGGCGCTCCAGCCAGAGCAGGGCGACATCAAGATGCTTGTGGCGGCCAACTACCTGCGCAGAAGCCCACCCGTTCATGCCGACTGAAACCATTACTTTTTGCGGGCCGGTACGCGAGCGCCAGTTTTCTCCATCGGCCACGTGACGCGCCGTTGCCAGCAGGTAGCCGTGTGAGTCTGAATGGAGAATCATGGCCGCGCCCAGCAGGCCCGAAACTCCGGCAGTTGGCTGAAACCAGCGCTTTGCCGCAGGCGAGGCCAGCAGCACCAGCGGCTTCAAGGTGGAGCTTAACTCCACGCTGGACATTTCTTTTCCCGCAGGCAGCGCTGGGAAATTGCCGCGCTCGTCCAGATCAGAAAGAGAAGAGCTGATGGCATCCGGCACCGGTACGGTATCCATCGAGATAATGAAGACCGCCAAAATCGTGGACAACATGCCACTGATGATGAGCAATGTTAGAAGATACGAAGCCCATGTCTGCCGGACACGCGGCGCCTGGCTGCGCGTGGCCACGCGCATGATGAGCGCAGCAAGACACAAGAGCGGCAACACGAGAACGAGCGGCACAAATACCAGGCGCGTCCACAGCGGGACTGGGTTCGGCACTTTAGGGCGAACTTCCTGAGCGCCCTGCAGCGGAATCTGTGCCTGAGCAACTTCTTGAGTAGTGATGACTATAGGGTCCATGAAAAATTACTAGCTTACGCCTGGGGGAGTTAATGCGGCGAGCGGTATTAAATAATCGGAATGTTTATTTTTATAATGCTTATAAGCCCAAAGCAAGGAAAACCATCGCAGCATCGGTACATTAGTGTATCGCGGGGAATGTCTGAAGCCATTCAGCGGAATGCCTTAGCAACGCAGTCCTTATATTAGGTAGACCAGGGCTATCTTGAAAACGCTCAATACTTCGCTGGAACCGAAATCGGCGTCGTCATTGCTCCAGGGCGAGATAGATGAAGGACAAAAACCTGGCTTTTGCCGAATGCGTTTTCAGAGATAACAGCATTGAGTCAAGAAACTGAGAACTGCCGACCCAATCTGGTTCAAACTGTTGAGGAACGGCTCAAGGCCAACATGACAGGTTTCAAAAAATCGATTTTTTGTTGGGTAAAAATCAGCTTTTCGTGTTAAATAAGAGCCCACAAACCAAGATTAGAATTTACTAATCTTGCTGGTTTAAGGGATCATCGTAGGCCAATTTCCAAAATGAGGCCAAGAAAACCAAAATCTGTCTTATAATGTCAGGCAAAACATGGAAACGAATTTAAGAACAGACAAGTTGCTCGACCAGATTGGCTGGAAGCTGCTGCAAGAACTGCAAATCAATGGCCGCCTCTCTTACGCTGAGCTGGGACGGCGCGTGGGGCTTACGACCCCAGCCGTGGTTGAGCGGGTTAAGCGCATGGAAGAAGCCGGGATTATTGTCGGCTACCACGCCGATATCGACCCGATGAAAGTCGGGATGCCGATCACCGCTTTTATCCGTATGTCTGTTGTGGGAGATGTTTTTACCCGGATCACCGCAGTCGTGAAGAATTCGCCGGAAGTGGTGGAATGCCATCGCGGTACCGGAGCAGATTCTTTCATAATGAAAGTCCACGTGCGTTCGGTAGAGCACCTGGAATCACTCATTGATAGGCTGACACCTTTTGGCACCACCTCTACTTCCATTGTTTTGTCGTCACCGGTGGAAAAACGCGCCGTCAACCGCATGGAAGAAGCGCAGCCAAGCACTCAATCAGCCCAGGCAGCTCAGCGAAAATAGCTCAGCAAGAATTCGAAGCCTTACCACTGATCAACGCAGATAACACTGATCTGAATCGTTCAGTGTGAATGCAGCATTGTACGATTTAGCCTGCCCACATTCCTGAAAACCAGGTATCGATGTTCATCCTTGACGGGTTTTTCTCGGTCATTTCTTTTTAGCGCGATCATATTGCAGCGGCCATTGAATATCCTGACCAAGAGCGTGCGCAGCCAGAAGCGGCCAGTAGGGATCGCGCAGGAACTGGCGTGCCAGGATCACCACGTCCGCCTGGCCAGAGCGGATGATCTGATCTGCCTGTGCTGGATCTGTAATCATGCCCACAGCGCCAGTTGGAACGCCGGCTTCACGGCGGATTTTTTCGGCAAACGCCACCTGATATCCCGGTCCGACAGGAATCTTTGCCCGAGCCACGTTGCCGCCTGAGGAGCAATCAATCAGGTCAACCCCGAGCTGCTGAATCGTTTTGGCCAGCTCGACTGATTCTTCGACCGTCCATCCGCCGTCGGTCCAGTCACTGGCGGAGATCCGCACCCACAGCGGATATTGCTCCGGCCAGACTTTTCTTACTGCCTCCACAATCTCACACACAATTCGGATGCGGTTAGCGAATGATCCGCCGTATTGGTCTGTGCGCTGATTGCTCAATGGCGAGAGAAACGAGTGCAGTAGGTATCCGTGCGCGGAGTGCAGCTCGATCAGCTTTGCGCCCGCGATCTGGGCACGGCGCGCTGCGGCTGCAAAAGCCTGGATGACTGAACCGATCTCTGCCACGGTCAAAGCCTGGGGTACCTGGTAGCCATCGGCAAAGGGCAACGCGCTGGGTGCAAAAATCGGCGTCCAGCCGCCCTGCGCTGGAGTGATTGGCTTACCTCCATTCCACGGCTGGTTGGTGCTTGCCTTTCTACCGGCGTGTGCCAGTTGAATACCCGGCACAGAGCCTTGTTCTGCAATAAATGAGAAGATGCGCCGCAGCGGCTCAATGTGCGCGTCCGTCCAAATGCCGAGGTCCTGGGGGCTGATGCGGCTGTCCGCTGTAATTGCCGTGGCTTCCGCAATAACGGCGGCAGCGCGTCCCACGGCACGGCTGCCAAGGTGGACAAAGTGCCAGTCTGTAGCGAATCCCTCTGTGCACGAGTACTGGCACATGGGTGAAACCACAATGCGGTTGGCAAATTCCACTCCGCGCAGCTTAAGAGAGTCAAATAAATGGGCCATGGGCAATCCGTTATTGTAATTGCTCATGGTAAGCAAGATCGTTGTGCAAACTATTTCATTTGTCTTGGGGCTAGAACCTTGGAAACCACGGTTCTAAGAAGTTTTGCCTGTTGTATTTTTGCGGGAATTGAGTCAAATTTGGCGCATGGCGCAGAAAAACTTTCAGGATGAGTGGGGCGCAGGCGCCCGCGAAGGGTACGAAGACCGCGGGGCATTCCGTCCGCCACGCGCTCCGCAAAGAGAGCCCGGCAGCCCGCTCTTACGTATTCTCGGCGTGATCGCGATAGTAGGCGGCATCTGCTGGGGCACCTATCTGGTGACGGTGAATGGCGACGTGGCAGCGGCGCTGCAGCAGAACCACGGGCCAATTGCCATTGTCGGCCTCGGAGTTGTTGCCTCGGTTCTGGGTAAATATCTGCGCGCGTAATCAGCAACCCCTCCAGGTCCTGCTAAGTTCTGGGCTGCTCCATTTTATCCCTTCGATTACTCCTGTATCGGCGCTAACTTCTTCAGTCTCAACAATATGAACATGTTCAATATTTCCCCTTGACTCGATGCTTCCATCGGGCTATTCTTTATTTGAACACGTTCAAATACATTGAAGGAGCACAGACATGTACAACAACGACACGACCATCGTAGTGAGTTACCTGATTTACCTTCTGATCAGCGTTACCCTGACGGTCTGGGTAGCACGCACCCTGCACAAACGAGGAGCAATCTTCCTGGTGGATGCCTTCCAGGGCAATGCCGAACTCGCGGCATCCGTGAATCACCTGCTGGTGGTGGGCTTCTATCTGATCAATATTGGGTTTGTCACTCTGGCCTTAAAAAGTAACGCTACAGTTACAAGCTCGCGTGCTGCCATTGAGATGTTGAGCGACAAGCTGGGTTTCGTGCTGATTACTCTGGGCGCAATGCATTTCTTCAATCTGTTTGTGTTCTCGCGCATTCGCGCGCATGGACAACACAATGGCCCGCGGCGTCCTCCGGTGGCTCCGGACGCAGTATTAAGGGTGGCGGTGCCCCGGTAGGCCCCCACAGTTTGAGAGCTGAGAAACGCGAGGGTAACTATGGAAAAACTCTATGTACTATATGATCCGAAATGCGAACTCTGTGAGCGGCTGAAAGACTGGCTGCTGGTGCAGAGGACATGGCTGGGACTGTCGATGGTCCCGGCCGGCTCCGAGAAAGCGCACAAGATGTTTCCTGATCTGGAAAGAATTGCATCAGAGAACGATCTGGCGGTGATCAGCGATTCAGGCGAGGTGTACTTGAATAGTTCTGCCTGGATCATGGCCCTTTACGCCCTGGAAGAATATCGCGAGTGGGCTTGCCGGCTGGCGCACCCAATGCTTGCGCCATTTGCGCGGCAGGCATTTGAGATGATTTCGAAAAACCGCCACGCTATTTCCCGCTGGCTGAGCCACGACCGGCCGGAGGAGATAGCCGACGAATTAAAGAGAGTTCCACTGGCGTCTTGTGCCGTACCTGACGGAACAGTATCGGATTACCTGCGATGAATGTGCCTGCCATGAAAACACGTCCGACGCCGCGCGCGGAAGATACACGCCGGCGGATTTATGAAGCCGCGATGGAGTTGTTCCGCGAAAAAGGTTTTGAACAGACCACCATGCGCGACATCGCAGCCAAGGCGGGGGTGGCGTTGGGTGGCGCTTATTATTACTTCTCCTCGAAGGAAGCCATTGTCCTGGCTTTTTATCATGAGATGCAGGAAGGCAGCCATGAGCAAATCCTGCAGGCCCTTTCAGGCGAGAAGAAGTTAAAAGACCGGCTCCGCTGCGTGATGGAGAAGCGCTTTGAACTGCTGGCCCCCAACCGCAAATTTTGCGATGCGCTTTTCCGCCACGCGCCGGACAGCAAAGATCCGCTTTCGCCTTTCAGCGACGAGACACGCCCGATCCGCGAGCGAGCCATCGAGCACCTGCGTATTGCGCTGGAGGGCGGCGAGGTAAAGGTGCCTGCCGATCTGAAGCCGCAACTTCCCTACCTGCTGTGGCTCTACCAGATGGGGCTGATTCTGTTCTGGCTGTATGACCGCTCGGAAAAGCAGCAGCGCACGCAGAAGCTAATGGAAAAAAGTTTGGGCCTGCTGGTGACTTTGTTGCGACTCTCTGGACTGCCTCTGATGAAGCCCGTAAGAAAGACAGTTCTGGAATTGGTGGGAACCATTACCACGTAGACTCTGGCGGGTAAAGAAATTCCTCTGAACTCAATGTTTTCACCAATGGGAAGCAGCAGGAGTTACGCTAGGATTGATCAATATCCTATGATTTCGAGATTTGTGTTGATGGCGGGGTTGCTGGTCTGCTTTGCGATTGCGGGCGTAGCGCAAGACGAAGCAAAAGCTTCCGCGCGCAACGAAGTAGATGATGGCGTGCAGGCCTTTCGGCAGGCACACTACGACGACGCGATCGCGCACTTTAAGCAGGCGGTTGCATTTGACCCGGACCTTGTAGTGGCGCGAATGTATCTGGCGGCAACCTATTTGCAGGTGTTTGAGCCTGGAGTTGATACTCCGGAAAATGTAGTGCTGGCGACAAATGCGCTGGAACAGTATTCGGAAATTCTCCGCAGCAATCCTTCTAACGTTGAATCCCTTAAGGGCCTGGCATACCTGAAATTGCAATTGAACGATTTTGATGAAGCACGACAAGCCTATGCCAAGGCCATCGCACTCAATCCGGCTGATCCTGAATTGTTGTATGCGGCGGCGGTGGCGAATTGGTCAATAGCGAACCGCGACATTACGGCGGAAAAGGCCAAGCTGGACGCGGAGACGGAATATTCACTGATATTGTCGGAAGGCTGTCCCGACGTGCGGGCGAACTCGCTGGCGGTAATCGATAGCGGCATAGCGATGCTTAATAAAGCCATCTCTCTTCGCAAAGATTACATCGATGCCATGACGTACATGGACGTGCTCTACCGTTCGCGCGCGGAGTTGGAGTGCGGAAGCAAAAAGAACTTCAAGGCGGACATCAAGCAATCCAATGAATGGGCTGAGCGTGCTGCGGCGGCAAGAAAGAAACAAGCTGAAGCGGCAGAAAAAGACGATCAAGAAAAAACACCAGACAAACCCCGAATGTAAGCCACAAAGAAACCTGCCTCCCAATTACTATCCCGGCACATTGTAAGGAAACACCTTATTTACATCCACTGAAGCCGGGATACGATTCACGGAAGCTCAGGAAAAGTGCCCAAATACAGGTGTTTTTACTCAGTTCACCATGGTGACTGAAGTACCGTTTGCCGTTTGCAGGGTTCCGCTTAGACTGCTGGCATCACGAAAGACCAATGTACCAGGCCCCACGACAGATTGTACTTCTGGCAACAAGACTCTTCCGGTCAGCACGTTTTGCCAGGATCGAAATCAAGTGGGCAGTAGCCAGATCACAGAAGTTGTAACGGTCTTTTCATTGACGATGAATTGCAGCTTCAATTTCGGCGGAATGAAGGCCCTTCTTATGATGGGCAGCCTGCTATGCCTGCTGGCTTCGACCGCGACAGCGCAAACCAGCTCCGGACAGCTCACCATTACCATGAGCGTGCAGTCCTCCATCACGCTGATTTTCCAGAACAATCCGTCTGTAGGGACAACTGGCTTCTGTCCGCTGACCAATGCCGGAACCAACAATGTTGGCCTGGACTTTGGCACGGCCGCTTTTCCAGGAAGTTTTCATACGTCGGCGTGCGTAAATTACCAGCACCTGAACGCCGCCGTGTATCAAGTAAGCAGCGCGTTTGACGTAGTGGTGAGCAAATCCAATTCCAGCAGCCCGAATTACCGGCTGGCAGCACAGATTTCCACTCCTCCGCCGCCGAACGTGAGTTGGCTGTTGAATAACGTGACGCTAACCACCGCGGGCTTTACCACACTGGATCCAGCAGACAACTATGCAACACCGATCACCAAGACCCTGCAGGTGCAGGTGAAAAACACGGTTGCAGCGCAGCCATTGCTGGAGACGATTACTTTTTTGGCCACGGCAAATTAGGTTTTGACCATGCTGAAGAAATACATTTCGATCATGCGCGGTGCGGCCCTGGCGGCCCTGATGTTGTGCGGCGCTTCACTGCCGGCGCAGACCACGGCCTCAGGCGTGATCAACGGCAGCTTGAACAATACGAACGGAATCGCAATCCAGTTTGATAGCGACCCAGCAGGCGTGACGCTGGGCGCGGCCGGGACAAATGCCGCCACGGCAAACTTCGGCACCGTATCGGCTTTTGGTCCGCTCTCCGGCGGTGTGACCCGGCCCAGCGTTACCGCGGCCAACTTTACCGTACGGACAATTTTTGATGTGCAAGTGGTCTCGGGTGGCTTGACCAGCACCACGTTCACGCTCACGGCGAGCCTGGCCGCGGCTGCGCCAACCGGAATGAATTACAAAGTGGACACTTTCACGCTGACCACCGCATCGCAGGCGATCCAGGTGAATGGCGCTTACAACATTGACATTGCACACAACCTGGATTTGGTTGTTTCCACGGCAGCGCCCGGAGCGGGCGGTCCGGCAGTGAATACGCCGATTACGACGACCATCAATTTTACGGCAACGGCCAATTGAGTTTTTTAGGAATACGAGTTTTTGCAGTAACGAAACTTTGAATTCGAACATGAGGAGAGGAACACAATGAAAAAAGTAATGCTTTTAACCATCTTTGCGGCGCTGATGATGATTTCTTCAGCGGCCGTTGCACAAACAACAGCCAGCGGCACACTCACCGTGACTGCCACTGTGAAGGCACCATTAATCTGGTTTTCAACTCTGACGCTTCCGGGCTGGCGCTTTCCAGCGGCGCGGGAACCAACGCCGCCACCCTGGCATTTCGGCAACGTATCGGCTTTTGGCGCGATTTCAGCCGCGTATCGTCCGTACCACAACCGCCAGCAACTTTACGGTGAGCTCCGCGGTTGATGTGCAGGTAACAAAGACCAACTCCGCCAGCGCGAATTACACTGCTGAAAGCTCAGCTGGGATCAGCGGACGCAGCGAACACCTGGACCGTCGGCGGCGTGGCAGTCACGAACGCTGCGCAGTCCACGCTCACCGCAACCGGCACGTATGCCGCAAACCTCAATTTCCCGGTGGCCATCACGGTTCCTTTCGCCACCGCCAGCGGAACCCTAATCAGCAACACCATTAATTACGTGGCAACCGCCAATTAAGGGTTTAATGGGATTTGCCGCATGGGCAAACTGGGATAGATAGATGGATTAAGAGCTGGGCGGGAGGTGCGAAATCGGGCTGCGTTATGTCCTGCCGTTATTGCTGTTCGGTTCCTCCCTCATGACCGACGGGTGGACACAACGCAAGAGCACGGTAAAACGCACCTCCAGCGCCATTTCCATGAAGTCTGCAAGTGAAGGGGCAATCTCAGTGAGTTTTGTAAGCGCGCCGGATGGCGCCGCCTTGACCGGCGGAACTTCCGGCCAGCGCAGCTTGAATTTGGGGACCGTCTCACACGCAGGCGGCGCCCAGACAGCGAACGTCCAGACGCAGAAATTGCCTGGGCGCTTTGTTGTTTCTACGAGGTTCGGCATGAGCATTCAGGCCGGATCACAAACCGCAACCACCGCTGCCGTGCTGGCCGCGCTTACCATACCCGATCCGGCGTATACATTCCGGCTGGACGGGATTACGCTGCAAACCGTTCCCCAATTGCTGCAGGGCCAGGCAAGAATGGGAACCACCGTAATACATCGCCTGGAAATTGAAGTGCCCACATCTCTTACGGAGAAGAATTCTCAACTGAACAATGCCATTATTTTCCAGGTTATTCCCAACTAGATTTTCTCGAACCGCAGTAGCACAGGCGCTCCTGCCTGTGTGCGTTGGTTTGCTTTGTCAGCCAGTGTTGACAAACGCGCAGACGGCTCTGGCTGCACCTTCGCAAAACGCTCCCGCAGCAGCGGCTCCGGTCCAGCCAGCAGAGAAGCCTTCGATTTCACTGAGTCCCGCGGTTGTGATGGCCAAAGGCACTTTCGGCCAGACTCTGTCGCAGACGCTAACGCTCACCAATCAAACCGCACGCGACTTCGCGTTTGAAATGGTGGCGGAAGACGTTGTCATTAAGGATGGCAAGCGCGTTTTCGTGACTGCCGGAGAAACGCCGAACAGCATTGCCGCGTCCGCGGTATTCACACAAAAGACCGTGCTGGTGAAACCTTTTTCTTCCGCCTCAGTAGATGTCCGGCTTACGCTGCCGGCAGAGACGAATATTCGCGCCGTGGTGGCAATGTTTCGCGGGACGGACAAGCTGCCAACTTCCAGCGGCGCCGTGGGCATGACGGCATCACTGGGCGCGCTGATCACTTTCAATCTCACGGACAACGTCAAGCTACAGCCAGAGCCGGTGCGCGTAATTCCGGCGAGCGAAACAGCGAACATGAAGATCGCGCAATGGATTTCCAACTCCGGCACCGAGCCGGCGCTGCCGGAAGGAGCGGCGGCCGTGCTGAACGCGAGCGGCGCGCTGGTCGGCAAGGCGATTTTTGACCCGCAAAGGCTGCTGCCGGGTGAGCGGCTGGAGTTCTCCGCTGAGTATCCCGGTGAACTGGCTTCGGGAAAATATCGCGCGCTGTGCTCGTTCCAGTTTGAAGGCAAGACGCAGACCACGGAAGCGGCTTTCGAAATACCGAAAACTGAAGTTCCGAAAAAATGAAGCGATGCTGGAGCCTTGTCCTGTTGACGGCCGCTTTCTGTCTGGCGGCACAGGGACAATCTCCGCTTTCCGTGACTTACCAGAAGACTTTGCAACTTCCGGTGGCCGGAGCCACCGCGGCTTACTCGCTTGATCCCAACATTGCGGACGCAACGGCCACCAACGGCTTGGTGGAAATTGCCGGCAAAGCGCCGGGCTCCACAAATATTGTTGTGGTCACTTCAGCCGGGCCCCAGACGTTGGCGGTGACGGTGCCTGTTCCGCCTCCCGTTTTGCCTCCGGGATTTGACCCGCCTGAGCGGCAAGGCACCGGAGAGAGCGGGACATATGAATTTCGCTACAACTCAGATCCCAGCCAGATCACAAACTCGATTGAGCTGAAGCGGACACAGGGAAAATCATTCACGCGGATGCAGGTAATCAATGCCAACCTGTTTTCTGCTTCAGGATCGACCTCGGCCATTGGCTTCCCGTTTCTGGCGTATCAGATCAGCCGGCCTGACAGGGACATTACTTTTATTGACAAGAACGTGCTGAACTCTCCGCTCACGCTCGATGGCTTTCTGGTACGCGGCTTCCACATGCGCCAAGGCGCGTGGGAATTTCACGGCGGGTTTACTTCCATCGCTACCTTTCAAGGGCTTTTTCTCGCGACCGATCGCGAATACACGGCGGGCGTTACAAGGGTGTTTCATATTGACGACGTGAATTCGCTGGAAGCGAACGCGTACTATTTTCAAAATCCTGAGAGCCAGCGCGACTTCGCCAGCAATGGCGCGGTTGGCTCCGTGGTGTACCGGCGCAAGCTCAGCGACAAAGGAAATTTTCTGGCGGAACTGGGAATGAGCCACGGCATTGGGTTTGCCACGCGCGCCAGCTATGACGACAAGCGCAATCACCTGCTGGGCAACTTCCACATACAGTCGCGCAACTTCGCCTCACTGGCCGTGAACAACCAACACGGAACGTTCGCTGACTTGAACGCCAGCCGCAAACTGACGGAACGTCTTTATGCCAGCCTTGACCTGAACCAATCGAATTACAACCTACTCACGCTCAGCCAGAATACGTTCACTACCAGCGGCCTGCTGAATTTCAAGCTGAACCAGAATTTCTCAGTAAACGGCGGCGGCGGATACGCCACGTTTCAATCGAAAATCCCGGTTGGACCTGCCGTAACCACGGTGAACCTGCCTGCGGGCGTGGATTACTCAACGCGGCATTTTGGAACGGGCTTCCAATACCAGAGAACGGTAAATATCGAAGGCGGCGGTGGAGGCAATGATTACGCGGTGAACGTGCGCGCATCAGCGAAACAATTTCAGGTTAGCGGCTTCTACCGGCATGACGTTCAGGTGCCAACGCTGGCCGCCATCTTCTCGCAGGTCCCCGGGTTACAGGACGCGCTGGACCGCGCGGGAATTGTTGCGTCCACGCCGGAGCAGCTTGCCAGCCTGCTGCAGAATACCGCGATCCTGCAACTGTTGGGGTTCACTAATGCGTTCGTCGTGAACCTTGCGCCGTCACGAAACGACCTGAACGCCGCGGTGAGCTGGATGTCGCACAGCCAGAACCGCCGCAAAGTTGACTTGAGCTATTTTGACAGCGATACCCAGCTCCTGCAGGGACACTTCATCCTGAAAACGGCCACGCTGAGCTACTCGCAGCGCCTGAAGTCGACGAATGACATTGTGGGCTCCGCCGCCATGGTACAGACCACGAACAACGGCGTGACATCGACACATCCGCTGTTCAGCATTTCCATTCAGCACAGATTTTTCACGGTGCCCACGCTTCTGCTGCCGGGACGCCACGGCATGATCCAGGGCCACATCTTCCGCGATGATGATTCTGCCGGAACCTACAACGCGCAGATGCCGGCCATGAGCGGCGTGGAGGTGCGGCTGGATGAAGACCGCGTCACGCGCACGGATTCCAGCGGCTATTACGCGTTTCATCACGTGCCGTTCGGCGTGCATCGAGTGGAGGCGAAGCTCGAAAGCGACGAGCCTTTTTTTTACACCACGGATTCACCCGCCACGGTGGACATGAACGCCACGGCCGATTTTGGAATTAATTTCGCAAAGGGACAGATCTTCGGCTTTCTGCTCAACGATGCCGGCAGCGGCATCAACGGGATCACTGTGGAATTGAAAGGCGAGAAATTCACGCGCCGCGTGCAGACCGGCGTAAACGGCAAGTTCGCTTTTACCGGCCTTGTTCCGGGAAATTATTCGGTCGCGACACTGCCGGATTCCTATCCACCGGGATATGCGTTGCAGGATTTGTCGGCGCAGACCGTCGCAGTGGAATCAGGCAGGCCAGCAAGCACGGAATTTAAGGTGAAGGCGCTGCGGTCGATTGCCGGGCGAGTGCTGGTCTATGACAAAGCAACGCTGCAAACGGTCCCGCTGGCTGGCGCAGTTGTTCGGCTGAAAGAGGTTGCTCTGGAAACCAAGACCGGCCCCACCGGCGCATATATCTTCCGCAACCTGGCGGCGGGAACCTACACGGTTGCGATTGAAAGCGATGGCAAAGAGATTTCGCGGACGGTGATAGTTCCGGCAGGACCGGCAAGCATTCGGGATGTGGATTTGAATGCCGGGACGAAGGAAGCGCCTGCGCGGTGATACAAATGCGTCTTCCTGAAATCGATTGGCAGCCCGTTTCCCGCGTCCAGCTTGTCGTGCTGGACTATTTTTTACGGGTTGCTACTTTTTTACCTTGCGCTGAACTGGGGCCAGTTGACGCTGCTCGATAACGTCCACCTTCCCATCCATGAAGGCGGGCATCTGCTTTTTGGCTGGCTGGGAGAAACACTCGGACTCTGGGGAGGAACGCTGCTGCAACTGCTAGTTCCCGCGTTGCTGGCGGCGAGTTTTGCTGCGCGCCGCGAACTTCCAGGCGCGGCGTTCTGCGCCTTCGCGTTCTTCCACAGCCTTACCGGCGTTGCCACTTATATGGCGGATGCGCTGCGGCTGGAGCTGCCATTGGTGACAGTCGGCGGTGCTGGGGACGAAGCGGAGCACGACTGGGTAAGAATCTTCTCTGGCCTGGGAGTGCTGCCGCACGCGATTCAGATTGGTGATTTCACGCGTTTGGTAGCTTGGGCAGGGATGGTGGGAACGATAGCGTGGTTTGCGTGGCGGAGTTGGCAGCGAACGCAGACTGAAGGCTAAAAGCAGTTACGTTCCCGTAGCTACGTTGAGTTAAAAGGAACGCTAATCTCTCATAGCTCACGCGACACAGCGGCGGAGCAGTTCCTTATCCCTTGCGATCTGAGACGGAAGATGCGACACCGAATCGGATACGGCACATGAAGCGGTCTGGGAAGAACTCCCGGATGCAGCATGCTAATGGATACATCCTCGGGGGCCTTCCGCTCGGCCTCACTCGTTCCTCGCTCGGACTCGGTCAGGATGACAGAAAGCGACGCATAAGCTAAATCTCAATTAATATATGAAGGGATGAAATCTGCACCGGGCCCGGCATCGCGCCAAGATATTTCTGATTGTTGAGTGATCGCATGGAAAAAGCCAAGATTGCAAAATTTGAAGAGCTCCTCAACAAGAAGCGCGAGGAGCTACGCCGCAGCCTGAGCCGTACACAGGAAGAGCACAATGAAGCCCAGGATTTTGGGCGCGATGAAGGCGACCGCGCGACGGCGTCGCTCTCAAAGGAAATGACGTTCCGGCAGAAGGCGCAGGAACGCGGGCTGCTGCAACTGGTGGAAGCGGCGATTGGCCGGATCAACAATGGCACATTTGGCGAATGCCTGCATTGCGGCCAGGACATCAGCGTGAATCGATTGACGGCGGTCCCGTGGAGCCGGTATTGCATCACCTGCCAGGAGTTGATCGTCGAGCAAGGATGATCGTCGCAAGGTGAAGTGGCGGGAAGCCAAGGGGCCGGAAAGCGCAAAGGTGGTGGATCTCTATTAGAGGTGGTTACTTCGGCGTCGACAAATAGACTATTGAGGTCATCCGGAAGACTTGATGAGCGCGGCCAGCTTTTTCAACATGATTTCATTTGTGGTTGCAACCGCGTCCACTGCCTCTGGAATGTCCCCATTATGTCCCCATTTCCAAAAGAACGATTGGCACGTGGGGGTTGACGGCCTTGAACGTCTGAGCGAGCGTACTACCACCGTCGGTCAAAAATTCTGAATCCAGCACCACGGCAGCAATATTGTTGGTAGCGCAGACTGCTACAGCTTGTGCGGGGGTTGAGGCTGAAAGCACCTGATATTGCCGGGCGGGAAGCGCAGCACACAGTTGCGTCAGCTTGAAAGAGGACACAGATAGACAGAGAATGCGGGGTTTCACCCGACCCATCATTGCCCGATAACTCCCTTCCGGGCTTCGGCAGAGGAGGGTCTGAGGGGCAGCTTTCTGCCAAGGGCAGGCGGACCGCTGTAAAAGCTACTTAAATGATAGCAGTGTTTATGTTCAGTATCGAACACTAGGTATAAAAATAAATGTTCGGAATCGAACAAAAGAGCAGGGGGACTGTTCGGAAGCGTACAATTAAGGCAACATCTTAAATACGCATTCCGTTGCCGCCGACCCTAACTTGGGGGGTGACTCTTTGCGCATCCAGATGCAGGCTTTTTGCCATGCTAAGGAGCAGCAATGAGAGCGGAATACAAAAATCGCGTATTGTCATCACTTCCAAGATCTGAAATTGGCCGGCTCCAGTTAAACCTTGAGCCTGTGCTTCTTCCCCAAAATGAGGCCCTAAGCGAGCCGGGCGAGAAAATGCTGTACGCTTATTTTCTTGAGGAAGGCATGGCTTCCATTGTAATCACCATGAAAAATGGGGCCACAGTGGAAGTTGGCATAGTAGGGCGGGAGGGATTAGTCGGGTTGCCCACATTGTTTGGGACGCATCAAATTCCCACCCGCACGTTCATGCAGATTGGGGGCAGCGGGTTTCGCATTAAGTCCCAATTCCTGAGGACCGAATTTGACCGTCCCGGCAAATTGCGTGAGCACTGCGGACGTTATCTCCAAAGTCACGTCGTACAGATATCCGCAGCCGCGGCTTGTAATCGAATACACAACATTGACGAGCGCCTGGCCCGCTGGTTACTGCTATGCCAGGACAGAACCGCGCTGGCACTGCTGCCTTTGACCCATGAATTTCTTGCCCAGATGCTGGGAACGGGCCGGGCGACCGTGACATTGGCTGCGGGAATTCTGCAACGATCCAAACTAATCGAATACAGGCGCGGCAAAGTTGAGATTCTGGACCGCAAGGGCCTGGAAAACGCGGCCTGCGAATGCTACCAAATCATCCGCGGAGAGGATGATCGCCTTGGAGTTTTATAGCGGTCAGCCGGTTAGCCTTCGCGAAGATAGGGGAACGCCGGTTGCCGGACGCCGCTCCAGCGCCAACTTCAAAGTGCGCAGCAATTCTTCAGGGTCGTTGGTTGTCATAAGACAACCTGCGGGCACATCACTAAAATGATTTTCCAAAACGTAGATAATCGGGAGCATGCGGCGAGCCCTCCGCAACCCCTGAATCAGATGCCTTGACTCACTTCCCTGCAAAGAATGGCAGAGAATTACCGCATCAATATGATCGCTTGTTCCTATGTCCAACGCCTGTTCGTACCTTGCAGATTCAATCACAAGATAACCGGCAGCCTGCAAGACAAGCACACGAGTCTTAAGCAACGCTGGATCATTTCCGACGGCCAGGATTGAAAATTTTCTCTCCATAAAGCGGCTCCGTGCATGGAAAGTACCGTCATTTATCTTGGCGCGATGAAAAGACCTTTGTCGGTTCTGAACCAGACTGTGTGTTATATCGAACATAGTGAGGAACGGTTGGGTCTGATGGCAACAAAATGGCCAGCCTTACCAAGAAGCGTTGGCAGCCGATGCTTGGAAGGAGCAATCGGCCGCATCAACGGCGGCACGTTTGGCAAATGCCTGCATTGCGGCCAGGACATCAGCGTGAATCGATTGACCGCAGTACCGTGGAGCCGGTATTGCATCACCTGCCAGGAGTTGATTGTCGAGCAGGGGTGAGAAGAATTGCAAAAGCCTTTACCACAGAGGACACCCCACAAACCTTAATGCCGGGTCACCAGCCCAGTTCAGTCATGCAGAACTATATTCAGAAGTGAACTGTGAACGGTCAGTTTCCCGTTATATTGGATGAACCCTAACTTACGGAAACGATTCATAAAAAAGCTTACGCGGGAACGCGTCGTGCCTATCATTGCTGCCAGGCTTTCCTGGCTTATTTTAGGAATGACTTTTTCAGGTGCGCCATCTTTGCCAAACTGGGCAAGCAGCAAAAGCGCCCGAGCCAGACGCTTTTCGCTAGAATTGAAAAGCTGGTCAACAAGGTCTGCCTGTATCCGGGCGTTGCGGGCGAGCAGATAGGAGACGAACACCTCTGAAAAGGATGGCTCTTCGTGCAGCACCCGTATCATCTCTTTCCGTTCAATTTTGAGAACTATCACCCGCGTGAGAGTTGTGGCGGTCGCTAAACGCTGCAACTGAGTTCCGGTGATAGATTCTTCGCCCAGGAATGACCCTGCTCCCAAAAACGCAATAGTGGCCTCCTTACCGTCCTTGGAGGTCACGGTCAACTTAACTTTACCCATCTGAATGTAAAACACTGCGTCTGTTGCATTGCCTTGGCGAAAGATGGTCTGTCCTTCTTTCAGAACAGCAACTGTGCGATGCACACCGGTTTTTTCTAAAAGAATCTCGGGCTCAAGCGCGTCCAGTTCTCTCTGATGCTTCCTGCCGCGATTTGTCATCATTGTTTAGAGTGGCACATGCAAAGCAAGAATCCCTGTCTAATCGGGGTATTATATCGCTCATTAGATATTAAGTGCTTCTATACTTCATCAATTAGTCTCGTTTCTTTATTAGAATTTTCTTAGGGCTTGGAAGATCTTAGGGTCCTACCCAGCGATCAACAAAGATTTTATCCTAGGACGGAACGGCTTTGCGCTGGCACGTGAATCTTGCAAGCAGCATTCACCACCCATAGCTATTGTTAACTGATAAATAAACAGAAGCGGTCATATATGAGCGTTATTGGACAGACACGTTGCAATCCCAGCTCTATGCTGAGCAAAGTCCTCGTATGACAGAGCCTCCGAATCGAGCCTAAAAAGCAAAATGAGCAGAGTGCAACAAGAGTGGGGGGAAGGCTTCGTCTAGCCCGTATTTTCACACTATTGCTGTTCATACGAGTGCGAAATGCACTGCGCAGGACCGCAGATAGCGGATGGCCAACACGCAGTGCAAGGGACCCAATGAAGAACTCTCTCAATAATGTGCAGAAATTTAAAGGTCTGGTGGCAAAGCTTGTCGCTACCGGCTTTCTTACCGCTCTCCTCAGCATAGCGCCACTTCAAACAGCATTTGCCCAAGCGCCCAACTTGGGCACTGCGCAAACCTTTGCAGTGCTAGGCGGCTCCACCGTGACCAATACCGGTCCAACTATCGTCGTCGGAGATCTGGGCGTCAGTCCAGGAACCGCAGTCACTGGTTTTCCTCCGGGCACAGTAACCGGTGGAACGATTCATGCGGCTGACGCGGTTGCGCTTCAGGCCCAAGCTGATACGACAGCCGCCTACATTGATCTTGCGGGCCGGGCATGCGATACAACTTTCGGAGTGCCAACGGATTTGGTTGGCATGACGTTGGTGCCAGGTGTCTATTGTTTCTCTTCGTCGGCTTCGCTGACCGGAGCGCTTACGCTGGATGGCGGAGGCAACGTCGATGCTGTCTGGATATTTAAGGTAGGCAGCACTCTTATTACGGGCAGCAATTCATCAGTACTTCTCATCAATGGCGGGCAGCAATGCAATGACTTCTGGCAGGTCGGCAGCTCGGCCACACTCGGTACGGGTACGACGTTCGTGGGAAATATTCTGGCGCTCACGAGCATCAGCCTTTTGACCAATACGACGATCTCGGGCCGAGCGCTGGCGCGGAATGGCGCAGTAACAATGGATACCAATCACGTATCCTTTGCTGCCTGCGTAGCGCCACCAGTTACTCCCATTCCCCCTACGGTGGGCAAAGCGTTCACTCCAGCAACGATCAATGCGGGCGGAACTTCGACGCTCACACTTACCTTGAATAATGCCAATGACACGAGCGCGAGCCTGAATGCGCCTCTTGTCGACAACCTCCCTACGGGAGTGCTTGTTGCTCCGACACCAAACGCCAGCAATACCTGCGGCGGAACGGTTATGGCAGATGCAGGCAGCTCGTCGGTCACGCTGACCGGAGGAGCAATCCCAGCCAACGGTTCTTGCACGGTGAGCGTGCAGGTAATCGCGGCTAATGCAGGTAACTTCTATCAATTCCCTGGGTGCTGGCGACTTAAAGACCGATAAAGGCAACAACACCGCTCCAGCAGTTGCCACTTTGACGGTTACTACGCCTGCGCCGAGTCCAACTCCAACGCCTACCCCGAGCCCGACGCCAACACCTAGTCCAACGCCGAGCCCAACTCCAACACCGAGTCCGACTCCTACGCCAAGTCCAACGCCTACGCCATCGCCAACTCCGACTCCTACGCCAAGTCCGACGCCAACACCTAGTCCAACTCCAAGTCCCACACCAACACCTAGTCCAATTCCAAGTCCCACACCAACCCCAACGCCCAAGCCGTCTCCAACTCCGACGCCTGCGCCTGTTATTGCACCCACCCTCACAAAGGCTTTTAGTCCGACCACTATCAATATGGGTGCTACATCGCTTCTTACTCTCACATTGCATAACTCCGGCAGTACGGTCGATAGACTTAACCGCTCCGCTAGTGGACCAGTTTCCGCTCGATGTAATAGTCAGCGGAAATGCGAGTAACACCTGCGGCGGCGTTGTTACGGCCATTAAGGGTTCCTCAAAGATAACTTTGACGGGCGGCTCGATCCCGGCTCACGGTTCCTGCACGGTGAGTGTGGTGGTGACAACGACGGATTGCGATGGCCCACATGTCAACACTGTCCCAGTGGGAGCGCTTCAAACGAACAACGGTCACAATCCCGTGGCTGCCGTGGCGACTTTGACGATTGTCAATCCGCCGGGCGCGATAACTCCCAGAGTGTTTAAGACCTTCGCACCGACCGCGATCAAGCCGAATGGAATCTCAGTTCTTAGCATTTACCTGATTAACCATGCAACCGTGGCCGCTCCACTAACCGCGCCATTCATCGACAATTTACCGGCTGGTGTAGTGATCTCCGGTGGTGGAATTACGACTTGCGGAGGAACTCTCACGGCAGTCAAAGGCAGTTCGAAAATCACTTTAACGGGAGGGTCGATTCCAGCCAATAGCCAATGCCAAATTACAGTGAACGTGACAGCAAGTAGCCTTGGTCAGTTCATTAACTCAATAGGCGCTGGAACGCTGCATGCCACCACAGGCACGAATGCAGTTGGGACAGTCTCGACTCTAACCGTTAGTAATTCAGCGGGCACACCGCCCAAAATCGTCAAAGCTTTCACTCCGGTCACCATTAATTCAGGCGGGACTTCGAATCTCACGATTACTCTCACTAACCCTAATAGCACGGTCGCTACACTGACCGCGCCATTCACTGATACTTTTCCCAGCGGCATCGTCGTCGCGGGCGGCGCAAGCACTACGTGTGGAGGAACGCTCACTGCACTTGCCGGTAGCTCACACGTTACTCTGACCGGCGGCGCCATTCCGGCCAACGGCTCCTGCAAGGTCACACTTACAATTGCGGCAACCCCCAGCTGTAAAGGCATACGCACAAACACTCTGGTCTATGGAGTTTTACAGACTAATAAGGGCGCCAACACCGTTCAAGCGTCAGCCAACATCACCGTTAACTGATTCTCTCGGAAGTGCTTCAGCAGCCGGGCCTAAACAGCCCGGCCTTTTTTTCTGATTCTGATGGCGTCAGAAGTTGAGCAAAGCTATACCTCGAAAAATCGGCACATTTGGCGCAGAAAACACTTGCTTTCGTGGTTTATTCGTGCTATAAAGTAAGCTGCTGGAGCGACCGAACGATCCACCTGCGAGCCCTCCACAGCCGGCCAAACGGCAAGCCTACAACGGCCGGCGACCCCGCGCCTTGATTTACCTACTGCGACGGGATTTCTCCTAATTTTGCGAGGCGAAGCCATGCAGGGCAAAAAGTCTTTCATTGCAAAAGAACAGGTCCTCAGCACTCTTCAGCGGCTGGCCACAGACCTGGGGCGGACGCCCACACGGGAAGAGCTGGAGCAGATGAGCGGGATTTCTCCGGCGGTGGTGAGGAAACATTTTACGAGGCATCGGTCAGCGGTGAGAGCGGCGGGGCTGGAGCCGGCGCCGACGGGGCCGCCACGAATGATCCAGAACCAAGACCTGCTGGAGGACTGGGGCCGGGTAACGCGTGAGCTGAAACGGATGCCTACACGAACTGAATACGCGAACGCAGGAAAATATTCATACCGGTGCGTGATTGACCGGTTCCAGCGCTGGAGGCTGACAGCGGCGGCCTTTATTGACGCAGAAGCAAAGGGCGCGCTGCGCGGCGAATGGAAAGACGTGGTGGAGACGATAAGAAGCACGCCCGAGCCGCGACAGGTACGGCAAGCACGGTGGGCGAGAAAGTTTATGGCATCGGTGCGAAGAAGCGGGCGAGCGTCGGGTTTGCAGATGGAGCCGATGAAGCCGTTGAAGCCGGGGCTGCCGGCTCCAGTGGCGGAAATGAAGTGCGTAACAGCGACGATGCTGGCGATGCTGGTGGCCAGCACGGTGCTGGGAGGCGGATTTTTAAGAAGGGTGCTGCCGGACCGTCCGCTGCTGGGAGAGCCGATGCATACAGCCGGGCTGACTCACGAGCCAGTGAACGAGATGGGCGTAAGCATGCTGTTTGCGATGATGGCGCGAGACCTGGGATTCATTCTTGAAGCAATACAACCGGGATTTCCGGATTGCCGGGCAAAGATGGAAGTGATGCCAGGACGATGGCAGGACGTGAGGATTGAATTTGAGAATGATAGCCGGTCATTCGCGGAGCATGGGCATGATCCGAAAGGATGCGACATGATTGTGTGCTGGCGACACAATTGGAAAGCGTGTCCAAAGGAAATTATGGTGCTGGAACTGAGGAAAGCAATCCGCATTCAACAAACCTTTAACCACAAAGATGGCATGAATAAGAGTGCAAGTTCTGAGGCGGTATGCTCCAGGAGAAGGAATCTGGGGCAGACAGGTTGCAGGCTGTGCTCGTGCAGTGAGGCAGTACGACCTCGACACAGAGATTAGTCAGACCTGCGGATCGAAGCGTCACCGTAAGGCCAGTATGAGCTTGAATGGGAGTGTGGTGATCGCCTAAGAGCTGCGTCTACTCCAGAACCAACCAAGAGGAGAGACGAGAATGAAACGATATCTAGGGGTGGATCTGCATCGCACGCAGTTTGTAGTATGCACACGGTGGGAGAACGGGGAGCAAGAGATACGGCAATGGCGGATCGGGGAGTTGGCCAGGTTCGTGGAACAGTTGCAGCCGGAGGATCAGATCGCGGTGGAAGCCATGGGGACGACGGCGCGCTTCTACGATGCAGTAGCGGGACGAGTGGAGCGAGTGGTGGTGGTGAATCCGCATCAGTTCAAGGTGATCAGCGAGTCGGTGAAGAAGACGGACCGCAAGGATGCCGCCGCTCTGGCGCTGTATCTGGAAAAGGTTTGTTGCCGGAGGTAAGGATGAAGCCGAAACAGAATCGGGAGTTGATGCATCTGGCGGAGACACGCGATCTGCTGGTGAAACAACGCTCGGCATTGAAGGGCAAGATCAACAACCTGCTGGCGATGCAGGGGATCGAGTTGAAACGGGAAGCCTTGTCGAGCAAGATTGCGTTGGAGCGGGTGCTGGCGCTGCCGGTCAGCGGGATGGTGCAGTTGGAGTTGCGGATTCTGGTGGAGCAGATCCGTTCGTTGTCGGAGAGCATCGCGGAGTTGGACGAGCGGTTGGAAGAAGAAGGCCAACAGCTGCCCGGATACGAGAACCTGACCAGCATCAAGGGCATCGGTTCGCTCAGCGCGACTGTTCTGCTGACGGTGATTGGCAAGATCAGCGACTTCGCGGATGAAAACAAGCTGGCGGCGTATCTGGGCTTGGTACCACGAATAGCCAACTCCAATGAAAGTGAACGCAGCGGCCGCATCACCAAACAAGGTAATAAGCTGGCCCGCACGGCGCTGGTGCAGTGTGGGTTGGTGGCGAAGCGGTATAGCCCCTATCTGCAACGGTTCTATGAACGAATCAAACACCGCCGAGGAGGAGGAAAGGCCAAAATCGCTCTAGCCAGGAAACTGGTCAAGATCGTGTATGACACTCTGAAAAACCAGTGGGTCTTCGAAGACTTTCCCAGCTTTACCCTGGCTGCCTAAACCCGGCCAAAACAACTTTTGAGTAGACATTATTCATGGGAGGACACGAAGGTAGATCGGGTGATCGCGCGTGATCGGGAAAGGCAACAGCTTACCGCGGATTTACTCGGATGATCGCGGATCAGGAAATCGGGAAAGACTATTTCACCGCAAAGGACGCAAAGGGCGCTAAGGAACAAAACTTTTAACCACAAAGGAATAAAGAATCGCCATGATCGCCGGGATCGGGTGATCGCGCGTGATCGTGAAAGGCAACAGCTTACCGCGGATTTACGCGGATGACACGGATCAAAGGACTGGGTTGGGTTGAGCGCCTTAAATGGCGGTCGAACGTTATAGTTGGAAATCGGACCAAGAAGGAGGAGAAGGCACGAGGACGAGAAATATGCCATCCGAACCGCTTGTCGGCTCAAAGAAAAAACCCCTCCTGCCACGTGGGCAAGAGGGGTGCGTTTGGTTAGAGAAAGTTACAGAATCTTGTTACTGTTGCGGCGGCTTCTGTGCAGGCGGCTGATCAGTGGTGCTGGGCTGAGTAGCGGGCTGCGTTGCCGGAGCGGATTGCGGAGCCGGAGTTGCGGTAACGCCGCTGCCGGTTGTCGGGGCTGAGCTGTTGTTGGCGTTCAGGTCAGCCAAGCCATTCTTCAGCAGGCTGATCTCAACTTTGCCACCCTTCTGGCGATGAATCTTGCCATCTTCCGCCTGGATAGGAGCGTTGCCCATGCCAACCGTGTAAATGCGGTAAACCGGAATCTCATGATTCAGTACCAGGTAACGGACGACCATCTGCGCCATTTCACGCGAATTCTCAATGGCCGTGGTGCCGCTGCCGGGCGAGAAGCCCTGCACTTCAACAATGTAGCCCTTCTGGTTCTTCAACGAGGTCGCCATCTGGTCAAGCGCGTCTTTTGCGTTCTTGCTCAGGGCGCTCTGTCCGGCGCGGAAGCGAATTTCAGCCTGGGTAATGGGCTGATACTGGTCGATCTTGCTGACCGTATCTTCCACGGTGGCAATGCGCGTGTGCGCCTGCTGAGCCGTCTGCTGTGCCTGGTTGGCGCGATTGCCCGCGTCCAGCGCGTGCGTATCGGCTTCATTGGCCTTGCTCATCGCGTTGCGGATACCTTCGGTAGCGCGAGCGTCCACGTCAGCGATCATCTTGGCGTTCTTCGCGGTGAGTTCGTCGAGCTCATTCACGCGGCCGCGAACGGGATCCAGTTGCCGGTTGACATATTTCTTGCGGGCAAAGGGATTCAAATGTCCCCAGAAGCCCTCTTTGCGCGTGTAGGTCAACGGATCTTTGCCGGTCGCGGTTTGATCGTTGCTCTGGGCCTGGGTCTGCTGCGCCTGCGGTTGATCTTGTGTAGTCTGTTGATTCTGCTGTGCAACCGCGGGAATTGCCATGGCGGCCACAAGCGATAACGACAATAGATAATTCTTCATTGGGGTAAAATCCTCCGAACCGGGGTCGTTCGAGCATCGGGGCCAACGCTTTGTGACAGGGTTTGCCAGCTCACCCCCGATTGCGCATAACGTCACGTTCACTACTGTTGCATTGCAGTTGCCAAACTCCTCATTCCAAAGTCCGCAAATCGGCCCTTTATTTTCAATATTTTACGGCGTACACCTTAGCCTTGGCTAGTACCGGCCTAAGGCCGACTGCGTAAATATTGCCCTGCCGTACACGGCCAAACTGCATGGTGAGAAAAGCTGCCCGTGTGCTTGCGGCCGGTTGCCGCAAAAGTCAGGTTACAATGGCAGCCTTCTTTTAGTTCATCTATAAGGATTATCCTCCATGTCCGAATTTTGTACCAACTGCGGCGCACCACTTTCCGGCACCTTTTGCGGACGTTGCGGCAATCGCGCCCAATCAGCGACCGCGCCAGCACAGCCGACTCCTTCGACACCCCACCCTGTCGCGGCTTCGCAACCGGTGGCGAACCCAGGCGTTACGCAACAAAATCAGGTGCAGCAAATCCCGGCGCAACAGCCAGCGCCACAAGCCGCGCACCAATCAGCCCAGCCTACAGCGCAGCCACAGGCTGCTCAGCCGCCAAAATCTTCCGGCGGAGGCAAAACGCTGCTGATCGTCGGCGGAATTGTTCTGGTGCTGGTTCTCGGAGCATTTGGGGCGGTGTTCTATGGCGTCCATTGGGTCAAAGGCAAAGTATCTTCTATTACTGGCGGATCATTTGGCTCTGAGGTCTCGCAGGGCAACATGTGCCGGCTGCTTTCTACCGCGGAACTGCAACAGATGATCGGCGTAACGGTGGAGCGCAGCGCGGAAGTGCTGGACAACGGCGATCCCGGCTGCGCCTATTACACTAACCCGGCGGCATTCGCTGAACTGCAAAAGATCGCCATTGCCCAGGCGAAGCGAGATTCCGAAAGAGCGTCCCAATATCCCGACGTCAAAAATTCCAAGGGTGACAATCCTCTTGAGCTACTGAAGCACACCAAGGAAATGGAAGGCATTGTGAAAGGCTTTGGCCTGAGCGCGCCCGATCCCAGCGGCAGAGTTTTCTCTTTCAGCGTGAACCGCAACTTTGGCAGCGGTAATTGGATGCCGCTACGAACCACGCTCTCCGTTGTTCCCGGTTTCGATGACGTCAATGGCGTGGGCGACCATGCCATGATCGGCTCTTTCGGCCACGCGTTCTACGTGCTGAAAGGCGATAGCGTTTTCAAACTGGACACCATGTATTTGCCGGAAGCGCGGATGCGCGGAACGGAGATCGCAAACAAATTGATTTCACATTTGTGAGCGATGGTCCTTCGCCGCAAAAGCGGCGAAGGATGGGGCAAAAAGTTGTGACGCCACTATGTCAGGGATTGTGCGGCTGGCTGCGGATGAGCGGCCATCGCTTGATGCGACGCAAGTTGCCGGTCTTCCAGTCAGAGTATTCGGGTTCAATCGTGAAGTTGGGCTCGATGACGAAGTGCATAACAGTTTTATCCTGAAAGCAAACGTCAATGGAGTGGTACTCTCCGGCGGTAAAGAATTCAATATAGTCCAGCGGTTTGCCCTTGGCTTCTTCAAAGCGGTGGAAGTGGCGCCCCTGATAGCGGCGGATGGTGGTCTTACCGCGTCGGGTGACAATAGGTTTAGGTAAAGAAGGAAGTCGTTGCCGTGGTTTGCTGTTTTTGCGCGCTGGTTGCGTGCGGTGGGAAGAGCGTTTACTTTGAATGGCAGCCATTGTCGCCTCTTGTTTAGGTGATTTTGGTCAGGGCTGCGTTCGGTGTTGTAGCACCGGCGCGGCCCGCTGAGACATATAGCGAAACGGTTGAAGCAAAACAAGAGGGCTTTATTCGTTTTTTGAAGGTCGAGATAAGACAAACGACCAAACAAAATTAAGCGGTCGTTTTGCGGGCTGGTCAATTTAGCAGGTTCACATCTCCCGCCGTCAGATGGACGTGCAGCCTGTACTTGCCCGGACCTTTCCATTTGATTGACCGGAACAATCCTCCCGTGGCGGCTTTAAACGCGGGGGCATGTAAATCGCCGGCAGTCACAGAGGCGTCCACATCACCCCAATCGCTGGAGCTGCCCACGGAGATATTCAAATCGCCGGCATTGGCTTCAATATCCTTGTCGCCTTTAATTCCTGTAACGCTCATATCGCCCGCGGTGAGCCGGATGCGCAGATCCGCCAGCGCCGGAACTTCGATGGTGGCGTGAAAATTATTGTGCGGCGTGTTCTCCACGCGCAGGTCGGCTGAGTTCCCATTCGTCGTCAGCTTCACTCGCGCGCCGCTTGCCTCATTCCAGCGCACGTGGAGACGATTGTCAGAGCTCGCACGAATCTTGTAATCGCCCGATTCCAGCGTCATGGTGACTCTGCCGCCGGAAACAAAATCTTTTTCCGCCGGACTGCCTAAACTCTGCGCGACCAAACTCATTGGAATGATGGACAGCGTAGACAGAAAGATAGCCGCCGCAATCGCTTTTTTCATCATAACTGCCTCCTCCTGTACAGACCTCAACCTGTCTGGTGATACGCAGTGGCAGAGCGTTCGGTTCCAGCGATTTTGCGTTGTAGCGCGGAGTGGAGGCATGCGGCGAACTTGGCTGCAAAATGGTCGCGCACTACCAGCGCCAGCCCCCGCGATGTTCCACAACGTGGTTCGCTTAGAAAAAAGGGTAGTTGTACAGTTTGAACTATAGGGGCAGAATCAACGTCCGATCCTTATAAACAGATCGTCATCCCGAGCTTCCTCAATGAGGGCGGGTGGTCTTCAGCGCCCGAATAGGAGCGAGGGACCTTGTGTCTTATTTAAAGTAAACACAAGGTCTCTCAGGGCTACTCGCCCGCTGATCTGCCCATTCTCGCCAAAACCGGGTGTGAATGGGGCCCTGACAACGCGGGCTCGCTTACGCCCTTCGAGATGACGTTCCGTAAATGGTTTGAATAAGCGGAAAAATTCAAACTGTACCACTACCGAAAAAAGGCGGAGGCCCAGGCCTCCGCCTTGGTGGTAAGTCAGACTATCTCACTCCGAACATCGCTACATACGGTGAAGTACCGGCAGGATCATTGGAAGTGCGGAAATTCAGCCGCCACGTCCCGCCGCCCAGCGGTTTTGTGCTGAGGTTAAAGATGTATCCGGGGAGAGTGGGATCGTAACGGAAGTTGTCATCCGGATTGGCATTCCCGGAATCTTCTACTACGCCGGCTGCCACCACTCACCAGCGCCACAGTCGTTGCCGTGACCGTAATCGCTGAACTGGAGAGATTATGTCCGGCGGCGTCGCAGAGCTGCAGCTTGATGGGAATCGTTGCATTGTGTTGGACGGCTTTCGTCTGGTCATACAAGTAGCAGATACCATACTGAACAACCAGGTTGAGAACGCCAGTGTTGTTGACCGAATTAAAGTTGCCGTCGCCGGAGTACGTGGCGGTAACGCTGTAGCTGCCTACACCGATCGTGCCCGGCGCAAAGCTGGTGGAGAATGCTCCGCCCGCCCCAATTCCCGCTGCCTGGCTTATGCCATTCACGGTTATGGTGACAGTACCGGTGGGGACAAGCAGGTTCAGCTTGACCGATCCGCTGATGCCCGTCGGGTTTCCAATCGTCACAGGAGCCAGCGCATCAAGGTTCAGCACCGGTGTTGCCTTGCTGATGCTGTAGGTCTTCGCGTCCGAACTTCCTGTGTGATCGAGATCGCCGGCAAATGTGTAACTGGCGATGCAGCCCGAATCAGCCACGATGATCGGCACATGACCGCAGCTATACGTTGGAGACGGCGTAAGGCTGAGCCCGCCCGCGCCCGTCACGGCTACAGTTGCCGGGTGAGCGTTGCCATCGTAGGTAAAGCTGAAGATGCCCGAAACCGTGGTGAAACTCGGGGCCTGATTGATAGTGAGAGACCCGCTACCGCTGGCATTGTTGTAATTGTTGTCAGCGCTGGTGAAGTTGACCGCCACCGCATACGTTGCCGCATGGATTGGCAGAGTGGCTGATCCGTTGTAAGTCACCACTGTGCTGCCGCTCACTGCCGCGCCTCCAACTCCGGTAACCGTGACTGTCGCGGCGTGTACGCTGCCGTCAAACGTGAATGGCCCGCCGCTTACTGTCACCAGTGGCGTCGCTTTGCTGATGGTATAGGTCTTGGAATCGGAACTGGGGTTGTGATTATCGTCGCCGGCGAAGTTGTAACTGGCCGTGCAGCCGGAATCAGCTACGTTGATCGGCGCATGGCCGCAACTGTACACAGGAGCAGGAGTCAGACTCAGCCCGCCTGCTCCGGTCACTGAAACCGTTGCCGGATGCGGGTTGCCGTCAAAGGTGAACGTAAACACGCCGGAGACCAGGGTAATGCTGTCGGCCTTGTTGATCAGGATCGATCCGCTGCCGCTGGCATTGTTGTAATTGTTGTCAGCGCTGGTGAAGTTGACCGCCACCGCATAGTTTCCGGCGCTGGTTGGGACAGTAGCTAGTCCGTTATATGTCACAGCTGAGCTGCCGCTCACAGTTAGTTCCGCCCACTCCAGTCACTGTGATGGTGGCTGCGTGCGAGTTGCCGTCAAACGTGAATGGTCCGCCGCTCACAGTCACCAGTGGCGTCGCTTTGCTGATGGTGTAGGTCTTCGAGTCAGAGCTGGGGTTGTGATTGTTGTCCCCGGCGAAGTTGTAGCTGGCGGTGCAGCCGGAATCAGCTACGTTGATCGGCGCATGGCCGCAGCTGTATACCGGATCGGGCGTCAGGCTCAGTCCACCTGCTCCTGTGACGGAAACGGTTGCCGGATGCGGGTTGCCGTCGATAGGTAAACGTCACGCCTCCGGCTACCGATACCAGTGTAGTGCTGTTTGCCTTGTTGATCAGGATCGACCCGCTGCCGCTGGCGTTGTTGTAGTTATTGTCCGAGCTAGTGAAGGTCACTGCTACCGCATAGTTTCCGGCGTTGGTCGGGACAGTAGCTAGTCCGTTATACGTCACAGCCGAGCTGCCGCTCACGGTTACGCCGCCCACTCCAGTCACCGTGATGGTCGCTGCGTGCGAGTTGCCGTCAAAAGTGAATGGTCCGCCGCTCACGTCACAATCGGCGTGGCTTTGCTGATGGTGTAGGTCTTCGAGTCCGAGCTGGGGTTGTGATTCGCGTCCCCGGCGAAGCTGTAGCTGGCCGTGCAGCCGGAATCAGCTACGTTGATTGGCGCATGACCGCAGCTATACACCGGATCAGGCGTAAGGCTCAGTCCGCCTGCTCCGGTCACTGAAACGGTCGCCGGATGCGCGGTCGCGTCATAGGTGAACGTAACACCGCCGCACCGAGACGACGGTAGTGCTGTTTGCCTTGTTGATCAGAATCGATCCGCTGCCGCTAGCGTTGTTGTAGTTGCTGTCCGCGCTGGTGAAGCTGACCGAGACGGCGTACGTCCCGGCATTCGTCGGGGCGGTGGCCATTCCGTTGTAGGTCACAGCCGAGCTGCCGCTGACATTTACTCCGCCCAACTCCAGTCACTGTGATGGTCGCTGCGTGCGAGTTGCCGTCAAATGTGAATGGTCCGCCGCTCACGCTTACAAGCGGGGTCGCTTTGTTAATCGTGTACGTCTTCGAATCCGAGCTGGGATTATGGTTCGCATCGCCGGCAAAGCTGTAACTCGCCGTGCAGCCGGAATCAGCTACGTTGATCGGCGCATGGCCGCAGCTATATACCGGATCAGGTGTGAGGCTCAGTCCCCCTGCTCCTGTGACGGAAACGGTTGCCGGATGCGGGTTCGCCGTCGTAGGTAAAGCTTACGCCTCCGGCTACCGATACCACCGTAGTGCTATCAGCCTTATTGATCACGATGGATCCCGCTGCCCGTGGCGTTGGCATAATTCGGATCCGTACTGGTGAAATTGACCGCCACCGAATATGTTCCCGCATTGGTGGGAACGGCAGGCAATCCGTTGTACGTCACAACCGAGTTGCCGCTGACGACCGCGCCGCCAACTCCGGTAACGGTCACCGTTGCCGCATGTGCTGCGCCATCGTAGGTAAATGGCCCGCCGCGTCACCGTCACCAGTGGCGTGGCCTGTAGAGACATTGATCTTCGCCGTAGTGCCCGGCACGCTGTTGAAGTCCGCGGTATCAGTCGGGACAAAATCAGCTGTCAGCACTTGGTTATTGCCCGCGTTGAGGACCGTTCCGGCAGCTGGAGTGTACGTAAAGCTGCCTGCTACGGGATTGCCATTCGAACTCGCGGTGGCATTCAGCTGCGTAGCGCTCAGTGCCGTCCCATAGGTGATATCAGCGGGATTGGGCCAGGTGATTACAGGCGTCGCTTTGCCAACCGTCAATGATCCGCTTGCTGAACTGCCCAGATAAGAGGTGCCTCCAATCACGGCAGCGCTGAAAGAAGCGGTTACCGGATAGGCAGTCGCGCTGGCCGGCAGAGTTGAAGCGTTATAGGCGAATGTTGCCACACCGCTCGCGTTGGTTGTGCTCGCCGGAGTTTGGGCGACGCCGTTGACTGAAAACGTGATGGAAGCGCCCGCTATCGGATTATTCGATGAATCCTTAAGCGTTGCCTGCAGGGAAACCGGGTCGTGGTTCCGAAGCTCACGGTCCCGGGCGTAACAGCAAGCGTCATGCTTGTGCTGACGGTAGCTGGAACGAAATTGGCCTGAACCGTGGTCGTGTTGTTCCCGCTCCCGGCTGCCAGACACGCTGTAGTCCGGGTGGCGCCGCTAAAGGCATTGGACCAGTTATTAAACCGGAAGCCCGCCGGATCTGTAGGAATGGTCACCTTAAAGAAGTTCGCGTTCCCCAAGCCAAGATTTGCGCTGGTATTCCCGGTAACGGTAATGCTCTTCGGGAAGTTCTGGCCTTGTCCTCCGGCGACTGTGGTGCAGGCTGAGTCAGTGAAACCGGTATAGGAGAAGGTTGTCGCCGTGGTACTGCTTACGCCGGCCACCGTCACGGCTCCGCCGCCGTCAGTAAAGGAGGTTGCCGCGTCGGAAGCGGCCCCATGTGCGAATACAAAAAATCTGATCTGGAAATCATGCTGGTCAGTGGCAAAGCTTGAGTCCGTGATGTTTCCGTTCGCGTCAGCCGTAGCCGTGATTGCAGGATGCGTGTCGATGTTCGGCGATTCCACCAGCGTAATCGTTACCTGCTCTCCGGGCTTCCACCCGGTCCCTGTGATCGTTACAGTTTGGCCGGGCACATAATCGTCGCTATCCGTGCGGACGGTGGCAAAGCGGTAGAGCTCTGTCCCGGCGCCTGCATCTCCGCCGCCCGCCAGGAGCAATCCCTGGACCTGAAGCGGGGAGCCAAGTCCGCCATTGTGTGAAGCGCCGGAAGCCGACGTGGAGACGAAACCTCCCTGATTGCTGTTGGCCCACGGAATGAACAGATCGGTCGCAGTTCCTGCGCTTCCGCCCGTCAATAACACTGAATTGTTGTAAGGCAATGCAATCGCCAGATGATGGCTGCGCGGCGTAAGACCCGCTACCACACTCCAGGTGGCTGAAGCCGGATCGAAAATCTCAGCCGACGCCAAATCATTGCTGCCATCGTTCCCGCCGATCACCGCGATGCGGCCATCGAACAGAGTCGTTGCGGTTGCCCCGGCACGGGCCACGCTGAGCGCAGCTGCGTCGGATGACGTCCCGGACATCGGATCGAAAATTTCGCTGCTCGCGGATACACTTGATTGTCCGCTGGCGTCGGCCACTATGCCGCCCGCTACCAGGACGCGGCCATCGTCAAGCACTGCGGCCACGGCGTCTGTCCGGGCTTGATTCAACACGCCTGCGTGACTGAAGCTGTTTGTTGCCGGAGTGTAGCGCTCCACGCTGGTCACCGGCCCACTTGAGTTCGTTCCGCCGATGACAAGCACCGTCCAGTCCGGCAACTGGAGCACTGTGTGGCCGGCACGGGAGTCTTGCATGGCAGGAGCGGCGCTCCAGCTATCTTCCACCGGATCGTACAGCTCCGCTGAATTGGTGGCTCCGCCGCCGCTGGTTCGTCCTCCGGTCACCAGGACCTCGCCGCTGGTCAGCAAAAATGCAGAATGTCCGCTGCGTGCCGCAGACATCGGGGCTCCGGACGTGATCGACCCGTCAGCATTGAACATTTCTACTGAAGAGCTCGGCCCCCCGTTAACATCACCTCCGGTGATCATCACGCGTCCATCCGGCAGCAGCACCGCAGCCGCGCCGGATCGCGCCTCTGTAAGTGAGCCGGAATTAACCCATTGACCGGTGTGAACCGTAGGCAATGAAGCCGAAAGGATGGACGCAACCGTGAAGGCAGCAACCAAGACAAACAAAGCACGCAGCAAACGAGGCATAGAGGATCTCCGTCTTTAATTTTTGTGGGGGCGAAGTTGGGAGCTGCGGCCAAATCCGGAAGAATGGGGCCCTGATTGTTTACCGGCCGGAAACCGGTTTGGTATTGGCTATTGACCACAAGCAGCCATGTACTTTAGGGCATAGTACTATAGTAACTATTATTGTCAAATTAAATTGTACTTATGGACATGTACTAGGATGGCTTTAGTGGGCTGGGTATTTACAAAGTGGCTCAGAACTTCGCTCGCTTATTTCCTATAAGCTGCAAAATCTTGCACAATGCCGGACCTGGCTCCATCTGGCCAGCAATGATCGCCGTCAAAGTGAATTATTTTTCGCTACGGGTCTACGATTGCGTAATCGTTTTCACAGGCCAGTCACTGGGTACACTCGCGGCGCGTTGGTCGGAATCTTTTGGCCCACCGCATCCGTGTAATTGTCAGAGCCGATCAGGGCGTGGTTGCCCGCTATGTTCCCCGACTGGTTCAGGAATGACCACTCCTCACCAACGTCGCCATACACCCCTAACTACCAACCCTCTTCTTTGGCGGAATGAACCTCTTATGCTGCTCCAGGATGTACGTGTCGGTCATTCCGGCAACGTAATCGCAGACAATCTTGTGCAGCGGCTCACTCCGTGTTTTCTCCTGATAGGTGGCCGGCAGCTGGCGCGGAAACTTCATAAAGAAAGTAAACATTTCCGCTATCACCTGCTCAGCCTGCTGTTTGTCACGCTGCTGCGCCGGACTGTAATAAACATTCTGGTAAAGAAATTCTTTGATCTGCTTGCGCTCCTCATCCACTTGCGGACTGAAAGCGATCAGACGCTGCGGAAGCCGCCGCACAGCTTCCACCGACTCCACGCCTGCTTGGGCAATGAGCTTGCGGCTGTGGGTGATCAAGTCGCTGACCAGCCGGTCAAGCACGCGCTTGAGCGTCTCATTAAATTGCAGTTTTTCCGCAGCCGCCGGATAGCGCTGCTCCACTTCCGCATGCAGCAGCGCAAACAGCGGCACGCTCTCACGCACTTGTTCGCGCGTCAGGATCTTCGCTTCCACTCCGTCGTCCAAGTCAGCGGTTGAGTAGGCAATCTCATCAGTAAAGTCGATCAACTGCGCTTCCAGCGGCGGACGCTGGTCGAGCAAATACTCCGCCAGCTCAGGAAAATCTTTGGCATCGTAATCGCGCGAGTGCTTCACGATTCCCTCGCGGACTTCAAACGTCAGGTTCAGCCCGGGAAACTCCGCATAGCGATGCTCAAACTGCTCTACCGTGCGCAGCGCGTGCAGGTTATGGTCAAACTGGTCGTCATATTCCTGCATGGCCACATTCAAAACGCGCTCGCCGGCATGGCCAAACGGAGGATGCCCAACGTCATGCACCAGGGCCAGCGCCTCGACAAGGTCCTCATTCAGTTGCAGCTCGGCGGCAATGGTGCGGGAAATCTGCGCAACTTCAATGGTGTGCGTGAGCCGGTTGCGAAAATGGTCAGAGCGCCTGCCGGTAAAGACCTGCGTTTTGTTTTCCAGCCGGCGGAACGCCCGCGAATGCACCACTCGGTCACGGTCACGCTGGAAAACGTTGCGGTAAGCGTGGGCTTCTTCCGGATAGCGCCGTCCACGACTCTCTTCCGCTCGCAACGCATAAGGGGCAAGCATAACCAAAGTGTAACTTAGGCCATTTGATCTTTGATATGCGGTAAATTTTCAATGCAAAATATCGATTGGCGGACCTCTTAGCAGCTGTTAGAATTCCCCGCCAAGGAGTTATTAACCATGGGTATTCGTGTTAGCACCGGTGGTTTGAAGAACATCTCCAAAGAGCAAGTTGCAAAGATCGAAAACAGGCTGCTTGAAGCCGTAATCGCCGAACTGGGCAAGCATGCTCTTCCTCCAGACTGGACCCAAATAACATTCTCAAGAATCGGTCCGCCTCACGAACCAGCGCGAGGCGAATAGACTCAAGCGCAGGGGAATCTCTACCGGCACTATCCTCCACCTAGGGGGTAGTGCCGTTTCATGATTCGAACCCCAAACAAAATTATCCTTCCAAACGCTGTGGTTTCAGTTGAGCCATTGCAGGGGACCAAATGCTCGTGCAGTCAGCAGGAATCAGCGCTGCAAACTCCGATAACTTTTCGCCGGGACCCAAACCGGGCGATCCAAAATGCCATCTGCTTGTAGTTAAAGTGGCTAGCCGCTGCAATCTGAACTGTTCTTACTGCTATGTCTACAATGCCGGCGATACCGGTTACATGCACCAGCCGGCGGTTATGTCCAACGAGACCATGGATGCCCTTATACTGCGGACGGCAAACCATTGCCGACGACACGGTATTGCGGAGTTCACTTTCGTTTTTCACGGCGGGGAGCCTCTGCTTGCCGGACAAGACTTCTTTCGCCGCTTTGTAGCTCGCTCCATCGCTGATTTTCCCGCTGAAACCAAACCTCGCTTTTGCCTTCAGACCAATGGCACTTTGTTAACCAGGGATTGGTGCAACCTGCTTTCCGAGCTGAACATTGGTATCGGCGTCAGCCTGGATGGCCCACGGCAGTTCAATGATATTCATCGCGTCTATCATTCCGGGAAAGGCTCTTACGACCAGGTGCTGGCAGGATGGGAAGCAGCCAGATCGTGCGGTCTTCGACCCGGTCTTCTAAGCGTGGTAAGCCTGCAAGCGGCGCCTCTTGACGTTTACCACCACATCAAGGAACTCAATCCCCGCTCGGTTGATTTCCTGCTTCCCGATGCCACGCATGACAAGCTTCCTCCAGGACGCTCGGCCGGTGATGAATCCACTCCTTATGCTGACTGGCTGCTCGCGATATTTAATGTGTGGGTAGCCGAAAAGGAATCGCCGTTTCGCATTCGCCTGTTCAGTCATCTCATTCGGACGATCCTTGGCGGCAACGATTCCTTCGACAACTTCAGCCAAGACCCAAATGAAGTGATGATCATAGAAACCAACGGCGCCATTGAATCTCTGGACGTGCTGAAAGTCTGCCGCGACGGCATCACCAAATCCACCGCCAATGTGCTGACGCATGAGCTTGACCAGGCGTTTGAGGATGAAATGATCAGGCTTTACTACAATAGCGGTCAGCACTTGTCCGCTACATGCAGGCGATGCCTGATACAAAGCGTTTGCGCTGGAGGCTATCTGCCTCATCGTTACAGCCGGGAAAACGCTTTTGATAACCCGTCAGTCTACTGTCATGACCTCATGAAGCTGATCACAGGAATACAAAACTGGGTTGTTTCGAACATGCCTAAGGAACTGTTGGTTGAAACCGGACTGGAACCGGTTACCTACGCCCATGCCCGCGCTCATCTTGAGGTAATGCAGGGTATCCCGGAGTAACAGCCACGCCAGAGGACAAGCCAATGCGAATGGCAGAATTCATTGAGCGCCTGTGCCATGTTCTTCGTTGGCAGGAGAGCTCATTCTCCATCGCGACGCGAGATAAATATTATCGCCACCTCACTGCAGGCGTAGAGCCGGCCATCGCTACCCTTGAGGGTATTGACCCAGACGCTGCCGAGACCACGCGTCTTCTGCTGGAAACTCTTACGCCGGAACAACGCCTGGACTTTATCTCCGCTCCGCACATCGCATTCCTCATCATTTCTCCGGGGATGTTCCAGCGGAGCGTTGACAGGAATTTCTTTTTGAAAGCGCTAGGCATTTGTGCCGGCTGCATTTCCGACGACCTGCCTCTTCACAATCATCGTGGAGAGCTGCTGCCTCGGCCTGATGAAGTTTCTTCTGCCGACAATTGCAGAGTAAGCTTTGGCGGCGAACTGCCAATCCCATTCATGGACCGCGGCGGCAATAGCCTGGGCCCTGTACAGGATGAAGATGCCAAACGGATCCTGGGTAAAGTGAGTGGCGCCGAGAACCTTATTCGAACTATTCATGAGAGAGCACACGCGTTTTCATTGCGCCATACTGAGGTCCTGGCATTCCGCTATGAGTCTGAGTATCCCGCGGATTTTTCTTCCGGGTCATTCCAGACGCTTCCAGGTTTCAGCTTGATTTGCAATTGCCATTTGCCTGCCGTGAAGGAACCTGAACTGGCGGATGCGATCATTCATGAGGCCATTCACAGCATCATCTATCAATTTGAAGCCTTCGGCGAAAAGTTGCTAAGAGCGCCCAAGTCGACCGACTTCCAGGTGTTTTCGCCATGGACTGGCGCCCGGCTTGGAGTTGAGTCATTTGCCCAGGCATGTCTTGTATGGTTTGGGCTGCTTCATTTCTGGAAAGCGGCGGCGGGCCATGGAGAGCAGCCTCGGCATTTGTATGAACGTGCCCAAAAGGGGTTTCTCTCGCCCAGCTACGTGAACGCCTGTCGTTCAACTGACGGCTTTCTCGCACCCCACGTCTCATCATTGCTTGCAGAGTTGCAGACGGCAATGTGACGCTGCTGCTTAGTGCCGGTTGCAGCATTACGCATAGTCAAACAGCGTCATAAAGCCGAAATCCATATGTAATTGTTGGTGGCAGTGGAATTTCCGTCCGAAATGGCATGCAATACGTGTATCGCAGCGGCCAATCCTGCTAGACTGCCTTCTTATATGTCCCCAACAACTAATCTGCCGCAACAAACGCTGGGCCAACGTAACTGGGCGCCATGGATCGCCTTGTTGCTCGCCCTGGCGGCCTTGTTTTCCAATGCCGGGTTCTTCCTCGGTCTGCCCGGACAGCGTGCCATTCCGTGGCTGAGCGTTGCTTTGGCGATCGCCGCGCTGATATGCGCCGCCGTGGGAATCATGCGCGCCTTTCGCCAGTCGCAGGTCTATGGCGGCAAAATCTCCAGCTCGATCCTCGGCGTGGTATCGCTGCTCATTTGCGGACTGGTTGCAGTTGCGGCCGTCACCTCGCGCGCTCTGCCGGTTGCAACCAACGCGCCGCAAGTCGGACAGAAAGTGCCGGACTTCACGCTGGCCGATACCAATGGCAACAAAATTTCACTCGGTGAGTTGCTTGGCAAGGCCGAATCAACAACCTCGGCATCTGCAAACAACAGTTCCGGCCAAACTGCTCCAGTTGGTCTGAGCACGGCAACGCCACCCAAGGCAGTCTTGCTCGTTTTCTATCGTGGCTATTGGTGACCATTCTGCAACCTCGAGTTACGAGGCATCCAGAAAAACCTGAAAGAGTTTGAAGCCGCCGGCGTGCGTCCTGTAGCCATCAGCGTGGACACGCCGGCAGTCTCGCGCAACCTGGCCAGCAAAGCCGGCTATACCTTCCCTATCCTGTCCGATCCCCAGACTGAAACCATCCGGCGCTACAACCTGCTGCACAAAGGCGGCGGGCCTGAAGGCAGTGACATTGCGCGTCCGGCAGAGTTCCTGGTGGATTCCTCCGGCACCGTGCGCTGGACCAATTTCACTGAAGACATCCGCATCCGCGCCAAAGCCGACGAGATGCTGGCCGCGGCGAAGGGGTTGAAGTAGGGTTTTGGCGATGACCTCCGTGTTCCTTCGTGACCTTTGTGGTTGAAGGCTTTTGTTTTTCCGATCTCGACGATGACGCGCGATTTCGGCGATAGGCGCGCCTCGCGCCCACCCCTCCCCTAGGTCAACCCCGAAAAATAAGGACTTACACGATTCAACCCCGGGGTTACCGCTTTCCGATCCCTGTTCTTGATCGGTGTCATCCGTGTGATCAGAGGTAAGGGTTTGACTTTCCGATCACTGGATCACCCCGATCTCTTCCACCCCACCCGGCTATTTCGACACTTTTGTTGCAAACAAAAGCACTTCCGCAGGCAATAATATACTTGACTAACCAACGTCTTTCCGGTATTCTGGTCTTGCCATGAAACAGCCTAAGACCTTACAGAAAGCAATCCAGCACTTCAGTGATGAACAAGTCTGCATTGATACCGTGGCCGCTTCCGCTGGCCTGAGGGTGTCACCTGTCCCGCTTGTGGTCATAAAGAGCACTATTACCTCAAGACTCAGAAACGCTGGAAATGTAAAGACTGTAATCGCCAGTTCTCAGTGAAGCTGGGAACCATATTTAAGGATTCGCCGCTTTGGTCTGGACAAATGGCTGCTGGCAATGTGGATGATCGCCAATTGCAAAAATGGTGTTTCCTCATACGAGATTCACCGCGCTATCGGGGTAACTCGAAAGTCGGCATGGTTCATGCTTCACAGAATCCGTGTTGCCATGAAAAGCGGGTCTATCCTGAAGCTTGGCTCTGAAGGTGGGCCAGTTGAAGCCGATGAAACTTTTGTTGGCCCAAATCCCCGGTAAGATGCACAAATCGCGGAAAGCCAAACTGGAAGCGATTGCCTCGATGAATGGCGAGAAATTCCGCACTGCTGGAAAAACTATTGTCATGGGAATGCTTGACCGCAACATGAGACAGGTTCGCGCAATGGTTATTCCAGATGTGAAGCGCGCAACTCTGCAAGAAAAGATTCTTGAGAACGTGCAAGGCGGCGCACACATGATTACCGATGATTTCCAAAGCTATAAATATGCGCTTGTGAATAAATTCGCGCATGACGTAATCGATCACGTTAAGGGCTATGTTGACGGACAGGTGCATACCAACGGAATCGAAAATTTCTGGTCTTTGTTGAAGCGCGGATTGCGCGGAACCTATGTTGCAGTTGAGCCGTTCCATCTTGATAGCTATGTTGATGAGCAGGTATTCCGTTTCAATAATCGCGGAAGCAAAGAGAAGCCAGTAAACGATGGTGAGCGTTTTGAAATGCTACTGTCCCAAGTTGCCGGAAAGAGACTCACTTACTCTGCTCTGACTGGCAAGGTGGGAGAAACGACGGTCTAATCCTTATCGCGGGAAACGTGGGAAGCGTTCGAAGTCTTAGGGCGCTTTTCTTTTTTGGTCCTCTTTTCGGCTTCAGTTTTGCCTTAATCTCGGAATGAGGAACCTGGATTACGCGCTTTAGAAGATTCTCAAAAGCCGTGTACTCTCCGGATGTTTTCGGGTTAGACTTCATGGCTTCAATGATAACCCCGAAAGGCAAAAACCATCATGCCCTCTCTCGCTGATTTGGTCGGCAGTAACATCTTGATCCGCAGCATACCAGTTGATGAACAAAACCCCGCATTGGTCAAACTGCACGCTGTTGAGCATGGCGGTATTTGGATCGAATCCTCAAAGGCAATAGACAATATGCTGCAAGCCCTAAACCGGACATCAGCACCAAAAACTTTAGTGTATTTTCTCCCCTTCGCTCAGATTTCTTGGATACTGAGCAGTCTCGATGTTCCTTACATTTCGGATTCAATAATGAAGTGATATGTTGCCGCACTTCGCCCGAAAGAGACGCTGGCATAATCGACAAATTAGACATAGTTTTATGGCAATGCGATTGCACCGCTCGCCGGAAACGCGAGCGCGGCACCCTTTGATGCCTTCATAGCCGTAACAATCAGAACGATTGCGCTCACAGAAAGACCAAAAAGAACTTGCGCTTCCTCTGCTGAAAGGGTCACCTCTGGATGCAAAATAGGATTTCTATAGGTGTCTTTGATGTGCTGGATCATGCCGATGACGCGCTTATCTGCATTGGAGTTGCCGAGAACCCTTATGTATGCCCCCCAATTTCTAGATTTAATTGGCATCTCTTTTCCTGTGAGCTTCTTCAGGTAGGCATAGATCACAGACTCGATTGAACGCATGAGATGAAAGCCAACGGCGGTAGAATTATCGAACAGCAAGCATTTCCCTGCTTGGTTGAAATCCTCTATCACCTCGCGCGATACTTCACCCAGTATGCTCGCTGGAATTTCCCGGCTAGCCTCAGTCAGTAATACTGAGGTTTTGTGTGTACCTTTAGGATCAATGAAATATGTGTCGGCATTGTTTAGCTCTGTCCGGAGAACAGTTTCAAATTCTTTTGCAGCATTCGTGACTGGATTTATGAGCCATGGCGAGACAAAGGATTCTGGAGTAGGGAGATTGATGAACTTGTCATACGCATCTTCCCACTTAACCGGAACCACCGAACTTATAGCGTGATAGAGTTTATTAACCGCGTCATTGCAAAATTCAAGCTGCCGCTGTTGGTACAGAGTTTCGAGAGCACCTCTGGCTGCAAGCCACCTCCACCAGATTTCGCTATATTTAGCGTCCTTCTGGGACAGCCGTTAACGGATGAATTGCTACCGCTAATTCGTAAAGGTGGTATTCGCTAACTTTTTTCACAGGCAGTTCCCTTACGGAAAGGCTATAGCTCTCCGTAAAGGGTATTCTAACTTTTTCATAGAAAAATTCAGATGGAAAAGGCCCACCAAAACGGGTGGGCACTACTGGGTTAGGTTGTGAGTGAGTTAGCGTTTCTTGCGCTGTTGTTTGGCAAGCTGCTTTTTGCGTTCTTCGCCGGGCGTGAATGAAAACGTCGTCAGGATCGCGGATATGCTTTTCCCAGCGTTGCCGCGCTTTGCCGTACTGGCTCCCGATCATAACTCAGGTTGATTGCAGATTTCTCAAGAACTGCTTGGTAGAAATTCCGCTTGCAGTTCTTGAGCAAAGCCGGGAAAAAGCTTCGCCGCTTTGGATTTAAACAGTCCGGTTTTCTGTAGCGTGTGAAGGTGCTGGATGACTCCAGCAAAGGCAGTGTTGAGGCTGGACAGGGTTTCGTAAATGCCAGCCTTGTCGGTAAAACGGGTGTAGCCACGTTGCCTCCGCGAGAGGTAATTGGGTTAAGGGACGGGTCAGCGTTCACGCGCTGGCCTGTCCTGTTTCCGCTTATACCCTCACACGCTAGGCGAATCAATGGAAAAAGAACCAATCGGTAAAAATTGTTGGCTTGGTTAGTCATCTATATTACTGCCCTTCCGCAAATCCTCCCTTGCGCCACGCTTGCGTGACCCTTGCGTGACGCTTGGGTGACCCTTGCGTGACGCTTGGGTGACCCAAGGGTGACCCAATCCCAATCCCAAGCAGGCAGAGGGTCGTAAGGCCCCCTCCAAGTACTAATTACCAAGAACCAAGTACCGGCTTGCTCTAATTGCCAGTTGCCCAATTGCTAGCTGCTATTTTTCAAATATCGGAGCACTTCACACCCTGAGGCGCTAGTGGAATATAGAGTTTTCCAACTGGCGGGTCAATCGCGAATAAGGACACGGTCTTGACAAACGCATCCATCGAAAGCATCTCATTTTCCCAAAGAGCTGTTAACACCGCCTTGCGAATCGTATAGTAAACCATGCTGAAAGGCGGCTAGGGCCGCTCCTCATGCCGTCAGGATAAAATTTCGTCCAATTTAACGATAACGGGCTTCCAAAAATCTTCTTTGCTGTCATACCCGGCCCGGCCTAACCAATCGGCGTTGTACATCTTTTGTTCACCGAACGGGGTCATCAGCACCTTCACTCCTTTCCAATCCGTGCAAATACCCATAGCTACTAACAGCTTGATGGCGTCATAGAAGTTAGAGTCCAGCCCTGGAGTACGCCCCCTTAATTTGTCGATGAGCACTCCAAATTCTGAATAGCTATGTCTTCGCATCAGACGCATGAACTGATTAACAAAACGCCTTCCGACAGAAACAGAGAGAGCCTGCTCGTCCTGCGACTTCAGAGCGCTGACATTCTTGGTTTTGATGTCACCGCCAACGGCTCGGGCCTGATCTAGCGCCTCAAGCAGAGCCGCACTTGCTTGACAGTCGTATAGCTCTATTCTTAGAACCCGGTGCCACCATTACACGCGAAAAGTCGAGCACTGAGTCCTGGAAAGTAATATTTCCGGACAAGACCAGAGTCTCCGCTTCCACGTTGAGAAATTTAGAATCGGTAATCCGCAGTGCACCGGCTAAGGTACACTGCGAAAAATCACAGGAGTCGAACTCTACTCTCGCAAAGTCCAACGAATCTATTATTAATCGGGGAAATGAACACGAAATCACCCGTAAGTCCGAGATCTGCTTAGGTAAGAAGTCATGACTCATTAAGATTTCAAGTTCTGGGTGCTGATCAAATGAAAGCCGTTCGAGCGTACGCTCGGTGATGGCAACACGTCGACGCAAGAATAAAGCTAGGCCGAGTGACAACAGATAGCCAGCCAGCACTTCATCCGATTCACTCGACAATAGCTCCGTCAGTCTCGGCAGTCCCTCTTGAAGCACTTTGGGACTGGTTGCTAGGAAGTCGAGGCAAGTGGCGAATGCGCCTGCGATGTTATGAGTGATACACCAGTTGATTAACTGTGCGCCGGATTCTGTTTGAAGCGCGGCGTCAATCTGCTCAAGCAACGCATCTGCCAAGAAATAGTCGAAATAAAAACGATGTCGAAAAGCAAACACCAAGCCGTCAGGAGGTTCGGGGTCAGTAGTAGCCAAAATATGGGACAAATAGGCATCTGCCAGAAAGGCGAGCGCCCTCCCTTGTATTTCCACAACGGTTTCTTCCGGAACGAGTGCCGAGCATTTCGGAATTCCCAATTGCTTCTCAATCAAAAGCGCCAATGACTGCTTAGGAGATTCTGAGATCGGAAGTCCAGGAGTGTTCATAAAAATGCCGTGGCGAAACTCTCGATTCGAATCCTCGGTTTGCGCCCCGCCTGCCAACGCTACGTGCAACGTAAGAGCACGAAGCACCTTTCGTTGGAGTTTATGATCGAACGGATCAGTCCACTCTTCTAAAAACTGATCTGAGAAAATTTCAAGCCAGGAAGGTAAGTTCTTTTCCCTTTCACGCTTCAGGAGTTCATCTACAATTGGACCGAAAATGTCGCTTGTTGATAGCCTAAAACCGGCGGCCGAATTCGCGCGGGATTCGGCAGGAACACTCGCGATATACTCGGCCAGCGTGGAAAGAACGACAGGATGTCGAATCACCGCGGCTTCGAGACTCGGATTGTACTAGGTGCTTCGCTTCTCGTTCCAGAGCGTCAGTCCATCTCTTTGCTTCTTCGGGAGACAAATATGCGCGGAGTTGCAGGAATCTTCTAGTGTCCTGGCTTGTAAAGGGACCGATGAACAATTGTGGAAATCCTGCGAGCTGAGCGCGTTCTCTAACGACACCCTTATCCATGGTCAGATAGTAGTCCCGGCAGGCGAGAACCCCTGACGTCTTTCCCTGCTTGACCATATCGAATAGATGATCAAGAAACTCGTCACTGCCTATCCGTGCTTCTCCTTTTACCACTTCGTCGAGAGCATCGAGTAACGGCGTAATCAACCCGGCACGGATAAAAATTGTCAGCTGAGCCAAAGTGAGCCTGTCAAAACCCCTGCGAGCGAGCCAGTTTTCAAGTGCAGCCCTGTGGAGAATTCCTGTCAGTTGTACTAGCACGGGAATCGGCGAGGTCAATGTTTGCCTGCTTACTTTCGCCAAGTTATTGGCCAACATCATCAGCAGGAGGGTCTTGCCGCTTCCTCCCGGGCCGAAAACAACAACCAGTCGCCCTGGCGCAATATGGGGGTGTTTCGAGACCAAGTTCTTCGCCTCGAGGGCTACAGCATCGCCTTGACCATCATCAACTGCCTCAAATTTGGGGAGAATGTAAGAGCGCTCGTTTTCTGGTGTCCAATACTTTCCCGCGAGTGATATCAACTTATCGTTTCGCTTCTTGCCGTCAATGTTGCCTTCGAAGTCGTACAAACCCAGTCGATCAATCCATATGTGAGCCGGTGCGGACAAAACTCGGATTTCTCGCCTAAAGGCCATCAGTGGTGCATTCGGGCTCTTGTCGTCCGCTGGGCGCTGAACTCTAATCGTAACTCGATCCACCTTCTGTGGGTATTCTCCAGCGAAAACTAGACTTGTTACCGCAATATTGCGATGTATCAGCCGATCAAATAGATGACTCCTGTCACGGATCCACAGCTGAGGGTTGGCGCCCGCAATCTTGGAGTGCGGTACGATCCAAAGTCGCCTCCTAATGGGATCATCAGCAGACTGGCTCTCGCAAAAGTACGCATCTTCTGCTACCTTTACATCGACATTGCCCTCAAGTTGAGCGATCAAATTAACTAGAAGCTCTGGCTCAACTAGGGCCATACAAATTCCTGGTTCTACATTGAATTTTACTTTGTTATCAGTATTCATAAGATTAGCCGACAGTCGAGGAGTATAGCGTAAAGGCCTTTCCGGTCAAGCAATTTTGATGGGGGTAGTCCGTGAATGATGTTGAGAAAATGTGCTTTGTCATAGCGCCGCTAGGACATGAGGGTAGCGAAACCAGAAAGCGCAGTGACCAGGTATTCACATATATTATCGAACCAGCATGTAAGGTGACTGGCTATAAAGCAATTCGCGCTGACCAGATGTCGGAGCCAGGAGTAATCACTACGCAGATTATTGACTGTATTGTCGATGCTCCGCTTCTAATCGCTGATCTAAGTGAACGCAATCCGAACGTTTTTTATGAGTTGGCCGTACGACATGCGCTCCGAAAGCCTTACGTGCAAATTATGCAAGCGGGTGAACCGCTCCCTTTCGACGTGTCAGGCGTGAGGACGATTGCATTTGACTATAAGGACTTGGAAAGTGCGAGTCGCGCCACGGAATCCATCGAGAAGAGCATTAAGGCCTGTCAAGAGGGAAAGCCCGTCGAGAGCCCGATATCCGCCGCCGTCGATCTGACCGCCCTCAGGTTGAGTGATAAACCACAGGAGCGACAATTCGCAGAAATTCGTGGCGCAATCGCGGAGCTAGGAAACATATTGAATGGTATTCAGGATAGAGTTCGTGACCCGTTACAGCTTCTGCCTGCGCAATACCTGATCGGCGTAATGAAAGAAGTCACTGCATCAGCCGCAAGGATGGAACCCATTGCTCTCCTCACATATGAAGAGACGTTCCTCGCTCTTGACAGAGCATCGACGTTGCTGGAAAGAGAGGCCGACCCTTTATCAGCTGAGATTGTCAATTCGATGCGGGCTCAATTAGCAATTGCCACCAGGTTGCTCGAACAACTTCTGACTGAATCAGGAGCTTCGCGCGTTCTAGTAGCCCGTCTTATGGAGCGTCGCCGATCCCGGCAAACGGCGCGCGCGGCTGGCGACAGGCGCCGCTAATGATTTGGGCGATCCAACCGTGTGACGTTAATCGAGACTGAACGGGAAAGTCCCCAAAAGGGTAAAATAAGGAGTTTGGCTGACATCATCCGCTCTCACTGTGAGCGCAAAAGGAAATCATTTATGGCGACCCTGCTTGAGATCTCTAACCGCACGCTGCGTGTACCCACCACTCCGTTTAAAAACGAGCCGCTGACCGACTTTGGCAACGCCGAAAATGCCCGCAAGATGAAAGCCGCGCTGACCAAGGTGCGCGCGGAGCTGGGACGCGAATATGACATGGTGATTGGCGAGAAGCTGATCAAGACCACGGAGAAGATCAAGAGCGTGAACCCGGCGAAGCCGTCGGAGATTGTCGGGGTGTTCCAGAGCGCGGGACGCGAGCACGTTGAGCCGGCGATCCAGGCCGCGCAGCAGGCCTTTGAGACGTGGAAGCGCGTGAGCGTGGAACAGCGCGCATCGTTAATTCACACGGTGGCGGGCATACTGCGCGAGCGCAAGTTTGAGTTTGCCGCGTGGATGGTCTTTGAAGTGGGCAAGAACTGGGCGGAAGCCGACGCCGACATTGCCGAGACGATCGACTTTGCCGAATTCTACGCGCGCGAAGCGCTGCGGCTGGCCCAGGCCAAGACGCCCACGCAGCTTGCCGGGCGAGGCTGACCGGCTGATCTACATTCCGCTGGGCGTGGCCGCGGTGATTCCGCCGTGGAACTTTCCGTGCGCGATTATGGCCGGCATGACCATGGCCGCGATCGTAACCGGCAACACCGTGGTGCTGAAGCCTTCACACGATTCACCGGCGATTGCCGCGAAGTTCTTTGAGGTCCTGCAGGAAGCGGGCATGCCGGATGGCGTGGTGAATTTCTGTCCGGGATCAGGCTCAACGTTTGGCGCCGGGCTGGTGGAGCATCCGCTGACGCGCTTTGTGGCGTTCACCGGATCGAAAGAAGTGGGCCTTGACATTAACCAGCGCGCGGCCAAGCCGCAGCCGGGACAGAAGTGGATCAAGCGCACCATCCTGGAGATGGGCGGCAAGGACTCAATCATTGTTGACGCCGACGCCAACCTTGACGCGGCCGTGGAAGGCGTGGCCCAGGCGGCCTTCGGCTTCCAGGGACAGAAATGCTCAGCCTGCTCACGCGCCATTGTCGACGAAAAAATTTATGACGTGTTTCTGGAGCGGCTGAAAGATCGCGTTGCCAAGATCACGGTCGGCGATCCCACGGAGAACAAGCCGATGGGGCCCGTGGTGAGCGAGAAAGCGATGAAGAGCATTCTTGATTACATTGAAGTCGGCAAGAAAGAAGGCCGGCTGATTCATGGCGGCGGACCCGCGAAAGACGCGGGCGACGGCTACTTTATCCAGCCCACGGTGATTGCCGATATCGCACCCGACGGCGCGCATTTCCCAGGAAGAAATTTTTGGCCCGGTGCTGGCCGTCATCAAGGCGCGCAATTTTGATGACGCGCTGCAAATTGCCAATAACACTGAGTTCGGTCTTACGGGCGCGGTGTACATCGACGTCGCGCGACAAGCTGGAGAAGGCGCGCACGGACTTCCATGTGGGCAATCTGTATTTCAATCGCAAATGCACGGGAGCCATGGTGGGCGCGCATCCTTTTGGCGGCTTCAACATGTCCGGCACCGACTCAAAGGCCGGCGGCCCGGATTATCTGCTGCTGTTTACGCAGGCAAAATCCGTGGCGGAAAAAATCGGCGATGCCGGGCCGATTTCGGATGACATGAATCTGAAGGGCGAGGAATCGCGGTAGGTTTATGCGCTGCTGCGTTCTGTCGTCCTGAGCGGAGCGCCGCGGAAATTTGGAAGAAATTGTTACTGATAGGCGCGCAGTCGAAGGATCCCGAGGATGATTTAAATAACGAAATTGCGTGAGGGAATTCGCACGAAGGAACTCCGCGCAAGGGCTTTGACATCGAGAGAACGCCTTGATGCGGCAATTATGCCCGACGCTCTCTCGGGGTCCCTCGACTTCGCGCAACGATTTATCAAAGAAGACAGGTCATCGCTGCGCTACGCTCGGGATGACAAAGTATTACGGCCCCTTAATCCCCAAAGGCTGCCCATCGCGTTAAGAATATTTAAGTTCTGCGTCTTGCGTGAACCCGCGGGGTTCTAGTGTGCGTCTTATCTAAAACAGAGCACAAAAATTTCAGCAAGGAGAGCTTTCACGCAATGAGGAATAAGTTTGTCTTATCCGCAGTTGCATTTATCTTTTTATTTATCGCCGCGGGCTTTGCCCAGGATTACAGATCGGAATTCAGCGTTCAAGGCACCGCGAACCTGCCCAAGAATTCCACCAACATTGATATCCCGCATGACGCCACAAAGAGCGGCGGCTTTCTCATCGGCTACCGCTATCACTTGAATTCGTGGTTCGCCATACAGGGCGATTACGGCTACACGCGCGACACGCAAAAGTATTTTGATCCCTTCTTTGGCGAGACAGACATTCAAGCCAGCATCCACCAGCTCACCGGTGAAGCTGTGATATCCGCGCCGTCCAAAAGCAGAGTGCGGCCTTACGGATTGGCCGGAATCGGCGCTCTCTTTTTCGTTCCTACCAATTCGCTGAATAATTCGTTCGTCGGAGTTGGCCAGGGCAGCGGCAACAACCAGACCAAGCCGGCATTTGTTTATGGCGGCGGCGTTGATTTTGATATCAGCAAATATCTGGCGTTCCGCGCTGAATACCGCGGCTACGTTTATAAGATTCCAGACTTCCAGCTCCCTGGCCTGGCCAGCGACAATTTCACCCATCTGGCCCAGCCGTCCGTTGGACTGGTGTGGAGATTCTAAAGCCTGGAGGTTTTGAAGTCTGGAGGTTCTGAGCTTTTCACCGCGATTTCCGGCCAGAGTTGCTGCAATGGGGCACTGGCCGGAAGTCCAGTTTGTCGCTGCGAATCAGGAACTAAGGTTCTGGGCGAAAGAATGTTAAAAGCAGAGGGAAATGCAGGGATTATTTGACTTCAGCGTCATCGCTGCCTGAGAATAGGGCCAGTTCTTAGCTGCTGCTGCCGCAGCTAATCATTTCTCCGTAGACGCGCCCGCACTCATCAAGCGCGTCTGCGCTACGGATGTCCCAAATATGGCCAGGATCCTTTGCGTCGACGATGAACCGCATGTTGTCACTTTGAAGTGCGCCATCCTTGAATCTGCCGGACACACAGTCACCGCCTCCACATCGGCCCGCGACGCCATGGAAAAACTCCAGAGCAACACCTATGACGCCGTCGTCACAGATTGGCGACTGGGTGACGCCAATGGCCGCGCCGTGGTGCAGGCCGCCAAAAATAACAGCAGCATGCCCGTAGTGGTTGTCTCGGGTTATGTGGCGGAAGCTTTTCAGGCCGCTGAGCCGCTGGCGGATTTGTATCTGGAAAAGCCGGTCAATCCTGAAGAGCTTGTCACCATCGTGAACGAACTGCTCAAGAGCAGCGAGCGCGCGACGTCGCATTAATGCGAGCGTAGCCGCGAATCAACGCGAAACACGCGAATTATATTAGCTCTAATCCCATTACACGTCGTATTGAGCTACGTCCATTCGTCATCCCGATAGCCGTAAACGAGCCGCGCGCCGTTCATCAGCGCGCGAGTAGGCCGGAGGAACCTTGCGTTTCATTCTAGAAAAACACTTACTTTCTGAACTGCTATTCCTTCCATTTGATCCGTGTTCATTCGCGTGTAATCGCGGCTGAATTACCTGCATACGATTTCAGCAACTCATCCACTTCATCGTAGCCGCTTGGATATTCCACGCCGCTGATCGAGGCCCCTGCCTTCAACAATGCTTCCGTTGATTCTGGTGAGCGCCTGTTCGTCCAGTAGGAATCGACGCAAGCTTTTATGGCGAGCATCAACGGAGTTCTGCTTTTGGCATCCTGTGCGTTGACATTTGCGCCGCGTTCAATCAGCAGCTTTACCGTCTTAGGCCACGCTTTCCACGCCGCAACGTGCAGTGCTGTGCTGTCTTTGGCGATGTCGAAGTAAGGATCGCCTTCGTAGAGGGCGTCAACGGGCACGCCCAGATCGAGCAGCTGTTGCACGCCCTTGGTATTTCCGTTGCCGGCAAATTCGGCCAGCAGTGTTGCTGCCTTCGGCCAGAAGTTCGTTGACAGCCAGAAGTTCGCTGGACTTCGTGAGGCTTCCAGCGTTGGCCAGCTGTTGAAATTGTTCAGCAAGGGCGCGCGCGCCGCCATACCGCCTCGTGCCGCGCAGACGCTTACGATTAGATGTTCCACGCCGTCGTATGGCATTGGCATGGGAAATCCGCGGCGTGCGAATGTCCAGAGCACATCGCTCCTGCCTCTTCGCGCTGCCATCGCAACGCCTGATTTTCCGTCTGCCTCATTCTTCAACGTTGGATCGGCCCCGTGATCTAGCAGCAAATCGATCAGCTCAATGCCGTTATCCCGCCGCACCGCCTGGTGCAGCGCCGTGTAATGCCATCGCGTTATCCGGTTCGGATCAGCGCCATGCTCCAGCAGGTACTTGATGCCCTCATAGTCATGCCAATCGGCCTTGCGCAGGAGCATCCCCGTTAGAAGGTCGGCGCGCATCTTGCCGCTCTCCACCAGCACTTTGACGGCCGCGTTATCGTAGGTCTCCGGCGCGTGGTAGAAAGTTTCGTTGTCGTTTGGATCTGCGCCGCGCTCCAGCAGCAGACGAGTCAGCTCTGCGTGGTGCGCAACTCCCGCAGCGCCGTAAAGAGCGGTCTCGAACTCGTGATACTCATCTTTGCTCCAGAAGCCGCTGTTTGGATCAGCGCCCGCATCCAGCAATGCTGTGGCCGCGCGCAGAAAAGCTTCTGACCGCGTTTTATCCAGCCGCAAATATTTTGAGAGGCAGAGATAGACCAGCGCATCGCCGTCATAAGGCGCTTCTTTCTTCGTAGCGTTTCGTGGATCGGCAGAGATGAAGCGACGCACCGTCGCGTCATCGCCCAGGATTGCCGCCACGTGAATGCTCGTCTGCACAATCTCCGGATGCGCCGCCAGAATCGCTTCAGCCGCTTCCAGCGTTCCGTGCCAGATCGCGGCCTCAATAAAAGCGGCAACTGGATTCCGCCGCGCAGCAGTCTCACTGTTGATGACTTCAATACGTTGGGCAAATTTTGGCCAGCTTTCAAAGCCGTGTTCGCGCGCGATCACCAACTGCGCGTCAGCCAATGCAAATTTGCTGATTTCAAATCCCGGTTCTGCAAGTTTTTCAAAACGCGGATGGTTTCTTTTAACGCGGCGAATTGTCTCCACATCGGCGGAGCGATAGGCTTTCAAAAGTTCCTTGGCTTGTTTTTTGTATTGCTCCAGGCTGGGGCGGGCAGGTAGCGGCTTGGGGTCCATCAACGACCTTCCTTTCACGGTTACGCCTGTTGGGTCCGCATGAATCAGGCTGAAAGAAAGTTCGCACTCTCAATTTTTATTCAAGGTGGGCACGGCCCTTTCCGCGGACTGGATGCGCCCTTTAGCGCTAACAGCAGCGTAACGACTTCGCCAGATGAAGTCAATCAGCGCCGCGGCGCGGCAGGTCGCGATTCGAAACGAGGGATCAAATCTGTTTTTGCAGGACCACGTGCATCGCATGCTCGGTGGAAACGTGTTGCGTGCATGCATAGCCGAGCACCGCCAGGTCGATGCCGGCAAATAAGTTCTCGCCAGAGCCCATGAGAATCGGGCGCAACGCGAGATGCAGTTCGTCGATGAGCTTCGCGCGGAGGTACTGCTGAATCGTCGCGACTCCGCCGCCGATCCGTACATCTTTCTCCTTTGCAGCATCCTTTGCACGTTGCAGGGCGGAGTGGATTCCGTCGGTAACAAAGTGGAACGTTGTTCCGCCTTTCATCTCGACTGCTTTCCTTGGATGGTGCGTCAGGACAAACGTAGGTACGTGATAAGGGGGCTCGTCACCCCACCACCCTTTCCACGACTCGTCCGGCCAGGGGCCGCGCACAGGTCCAAACATGTTCCGTCCGAGAATCCACGCGCCAACGTTTTCCATGCCTCGCCGCGCCCACTCATCATCAACGCCAGTTGAGCCCCCTTCCAGCCCCTGCATCTGCTTCCATGTGCGCGTAGAGGAAAACCACTCGAATAACTCGGGGCCGCGGATTCCAAGAGGATTCTCAAGACTCTGGCGCGTACCGGCGGCGTAACCATCAAGAGACACAGAAAACGCGCTGACCCGAACTTTTGACATGTGTTCCACTATAAGTGCGAATAGTACATGGCGTCAAAATCCAGTGTCCATCCTTGGAAACAGGTTCTTTTTTCGCTTGGATACAATCAGAGAAATCTACTCACAAAAGAAAAACGGCCGAGAAGCTTCTCGGCCGCTGAGTTTCTCGGATTGTGGCGCTACAGTGCCGGCGCGGTCGCCGCCACTGACGTTGCCGCCGCTTCAGCCAGTATCCGATGGTGAATCGTGAACAGCGCTAGTTCCAGCCGGTCAGAAACGCCAATCTTGTCATAGACGTTGCGCAGGTAATTCTTGATCACCTGTTCGGTCGTTCCAATGGTACAGTTTGAACCTACGCGGCAGGATAGTGGTGCCCGCTTCCGTGATCCCTGGAGGCACGAATGAAAGCATCTGTGTTTTATCGAATCGCTGCTGTTCTTCTGCTGCTTCTCGCGGTAGGACATACACTCGGCTTTCGCCAGTCTGATCCCCACTGGGGAGTTGATGCCCTTCTCAGTTCAATGCGGTCAATTCACTTTGACGTGCAGGGGTTCAACCGTACGTATTGGGACCTCTTCTTAGCGGCGGGGTTCTCCGTCGGCGTGTTTTTTCTATTCTCGGCGATATTGGCATGGCAGCTAGGCGGCCTTCCGGCAGCCACTTTAGCGCGCATGCGCGGCACTGCGTGGGTGTTCGCCCTTTGCTTTGCCGCCATCACGGTGGTGAGCTGGAGATACCTCTTTGTGATACCAATCGCTTTCTCACTCGTGATTACCTTATGTTTAATTGCGGCGGCATGGCTTTCTGCAAAGCAGGTTCCCATGCCTCCGTTGCGATAGTAAGGCCGGCGCAAGACGAAAGGAGACTGCAAGTGAATCAGAAGCAGTTGCGAACGACGACGCTCGCCCATCCCACTCCGGAACTCCCGGTTGAGGACGTGGAGCGGGCTCAGCAGCATTACCGCGATGCGCTCGGCTTCGAGATTGGTTGGTTATATCCAGGAGGCGATATCGGCGCCGTCTCGCGTGATGACTTCGCGATTTTCTTTCGTAGACGAGGCCGCCCCTTCGAACCTGCTGTTCATTGGGTATTTGCTGCGGACATCGACGCGACTTACGAGGAATTGCGCTCGCGGGGCGCACGAATCGTTGAACCTCTCGAGAAGAAACCCTGGGGTTTGCGCCAGTTCACTGTGGAGGATATCGATGGGAACCGCTTCTATTTTCACTGCGACTGACGCACTACTCTGTTTGCTGGAGTTGTCTATTTTTGTGTAGGGACGCCGAAGTAATGCGAATAGCCGTCGTCAGCGAGGAAAAACTCGAACGGCGTTAGCCCAGGCATAAAAATTGGCCCCGAGCAATTCGGGGCCACGTTGACCTTGACTGTTTGCGCTACCGTGCCGGCGCGGTTGCCGCCACTGAAGTCGCGGCCGCTTCAGCCAGAATACGATGGTGAATCGTAAACAGCGCAAGCTCCAACCGGTCAGAAACGCCAATCTTGTCATAGACGTTGCGCAGGTAATTCTTGATCACCTGTTCGGTCGTTCCAAGTTGTGTGGCAATTTCCTTGTTCTTGTATCCCTGCACAATCAGCGCCACAATCTTCAGTTCTTTGGCAGTCAGCCGGTCGCGGACGCGTGCGCCCACCAGGTCATTCTCGGCAGTCTCTTTGCTTTCCTGCGTGTCCTGCACCCAGGTTTCGCCTTTGCTGACTTTGCGTACGCATTGCACCAGTGATTCCCCGCTCACGTTGCGGTAAATCACGCCATGCACGCCGTTGGTCAGATAATGGCGAGAGTCCTGCCCGGTCTCTGCGATCGCGACGAGCTTGGTTTTGAACTTTCTTGCCGTCTCCACCACGGTGGGCAGGCTGGGATGGGTATCAACGCCAAAGATCATGACGGTTGCATGAAATTTTTCCAGCGCCATCATCATTTTTTCAGTGTTTTCCGCCTGCGCCACAATGCGCAAATCGTCTTCCACGGCCAATACTTTTGCCGCGCCGGTGCGGAAGATTGCCTGGTTGTCAGCCAAAATGATCTTCAGCATTTACTTGGCCCCTTTGCTCTTGCGGATAAATTTGTATTGGTCAATCACGCAAGCAACTCCGCTCTTGGATTTCTTTTTCTTGGTGGAATTTGAATTCGCGCCGGCTGCGGCAGCTGCGGTCGCATCCTTGCGCACCACGCGCCCTGTGCAGTGGACTTCCACGTCTCCGGGCGTTCCCAGCACGTTGGCCGGCAAGGTTATGTCAAATTCAATGTTGGAGCCGATGGCCAGGTCCAGATCGGCCATAATATATACGCCTGCGGCGCTCATGTTTCCGGTGGTGGCGCCTTCGTCGCCGCCCTTGCCGTGGATCTTGATCGGCAGTTCCAGCGGAAATCGTTTCCCTGTTCTAGCCTCTTCTGACATTCACTACTCCTCAGCAAACGCCCCCTCCCGGGGTAAAAGGGGCATTTTTAAACGATTGGAAAGTCGATGAATGAGCGTTATACCACGAAACAGCAAAGCAGAGTAGATGGTCTTCAACTTAGTTGGCGGGAAAAGCCCAATAAAAGACGCTATAAAGTAAATGGCTGCTCGGCGGAAGATGCCAGACAGCCATTCGAATCGAGCAAAGACCTTAAAAGCTTCCCAGGCAAAAGCCGGTCAGCCCAGGGCAAGCCTAGTCACGCGTAAAAACGCCGGTTACGGTATAGCCCAGGGCCAGTCCTATCACCGCCATCGCGCCGCAAACAGTCCCCAAGTGGTTTCTTACGTTGCGTTTAACGTCAAGCCGTTCGTGGACGGTTTCACGCAGTTGCTGCACTGAGTTGTGGAGCTGGCGGCGCTCCTGTTCCGCGCGTTTTTCCAGTACGTCTACCGGGATTGCTTCCGTCATACTGTCCTCGCTTCGTTCTGTATCCAGACTTGGTCCTGTTGCAGCACCTTGAGCGTGCGGGTGGGAGTCAAATTGGTGGCCTTGATTTCAGAATAGGCAAGCCAGCCCGCTATGGCGCCCACCAGCAGATAAACCGCAGTCACAATCAGGCCCGCCCACAGCCACGCGTAGACGCTGGGCAGAAACAGCCCATGCAGCAAGGCAATCAGGGCAAAGGTCAACACCATCCAGCCGGAAACCAGGAATAGAGCGGCCACCACCGCCAGCGGAATTACGGCCTTCAGGCGGCTGATCTTTTCATCCATCTCCGCCTTCAGCATGTTCACACGTGTGGTGACAAACTGCTTCAGTTCGTCCTTGGTCTCAGACAGGATGGTTGCAATGGATTTCTCAGTATGCACGTCTCGCCCTCCCGATTCTTAGTGCCACTCCTATCAGAATCCCCACAGCGCCAGCCGCCAGCGCCGTCTCCACCGGATACTCCCGCACGGTCTGCTTGGCCTTTTGGCGGGCACGGAAATAGTTGATTCTGGCTTGCCGGCCCAGTTCAGCCGTCTTTTCTTTGGCTTGAATGCCGATCTCTGCAGCTTTGTCCTGCGCCGCATGTGCAAGTTCCTGCACACGGGTGTTGGCATCTCTGCGCATCTGTTCAGTCCGCGCTTTCACGCTCTCGGTCAGGTGGGTCATGCGATCATAAATCTCATGCTGCGCCAGATTTTCCACGTTTTCTTTGGTTTGCCGCAAGATCAGGGCAATTCTGCCGGCGGCAGCGCCCAGTTCGGCGGCGCGCTCTTCCAGAGAAGATCTCTCAGCGCTCCTGGTATCAAGCAGTCGATCTGGAGGCGTTGAAGGATACGTATCAAAATTGGGGATGTCTGAGCTGTTGTGCATGCTCTCGGCCATAGTAGTTCCTCTGGGTTACTAGGATGTTGGAAGTGGCCAGCGTGTTTGCAGCAGGGAAGAAGGATTCGAGAGCTGCGGGAGCGACTCCGCGACCGGAGATAAAAAGACGAATCACCTGCACACGACGGGTACTTGCTGGCGACAGAGTAAAAAAAGGTAGGGCGCTACCGGTCTCATATTGCAGAAGTCTTTTACTATGGCAGCTCTTTATTTATGGCACCTCTGGGTGACGGAAACGAAAGGTTTGACGGCTGGATGCTGGATCAACAGCAGATATTTGTTCCCAACTATCCAGTCCCCCGTGTGTCCGTATTCTCACTGTCAGTTCTGGCTCACCTGGTGGTCCTGGCTATTCTCGTTTTCCGGCATGGAACAGCAGCCCACATCGTGCCCACGAAATACGAAATGGTCCAAGCCGTTTCCGGGACGGCTCAGGTGGCGTATGCACCTCCAAAAGGTGCGCCACGTCCCAGCCCGTTTCACCAGCCACGCAGTAAAAAGAAGGCGCGCGTGCAAAATCCGGATGTTGAGGGAGATGCTGCGGGCGTGGAGATTATCCGGGCCCATGCAAAACAGGCAACCGCTGGGTTGATGATGGGTATCAAGCAACGGCTGATTTATGGGTTCTCCACAATTAACTATCAGCTCGCCGTTCAGACTTCGGGAGTGATTCCAACGATTTCGGCGGATGATCTTCCGCCGCGTTTTGAACAATATCTGGTCGTGGAAGTCACCATCGATATCGATGGCCGGGTGGCTGATGCGCGGCTCACGACTGGAATGGCAACCCCTAAGATTGAGCAAACCCTGCTCTCAGCCATTCGCGGATTCACCTACATCCCCGCCAAGCGCGATGGCTCACCCATACCGTGCCAGATTGATCTGGTCATCCACATTCCGAGCTGACGCTATGAAGCGGAAATTGCGCTTTAGTCAATTCCGGCCAGCGTGTTTGAAGGAAAGTAGAAGGATTCCGGAGTTGCCCGGAGGAACTTCGTACTTGTTTGCGATCGCTTGGCTCAAAGAATCCATTGCGACATCCTTTTCGAAGTTCATACAGCTACTTTTTGGCAATCTTTGGCAATTTCGGCGATTCTGGCGATTTCCTAGAATGCTCCGCCGCCACCGCCACCAAACCCTCCGCCGGAAAAGCCACCTCCACCACCTCCGCCACTCCAACCCGAGCCGCTGGAACTCGCTCGCGGAGCAGAGACGAATGTCGAACTGGCAGTTGTCGCCATGGAGCCCAGGCTGTTCACAAAATAGAACGTGCTGAAGCTACTCCCATACGATCCCTGGTACCACGTGGGCGGGTTCTGGATGATGCCTTCAAAAGCCTTGGCCCAGCGATGCTCCACGCCCAGCGCCATGGCATACGGCAGGAATTTTTCAAACGTGTCCGGCGGCATGCGCTTCAGCCGGTCTGAGTCCACGCGATTCATAAATTCCTGGAAGCCCTTGATCTGTACTTGCGTACGAGCGCCTTTCAGGCTGGTTGCCGCAAGCTGCCTTCCGATAATAATGACGATTGCCAGAGCAATCAGCCCACTCCCAACAGCCAGAGGCAGGGAACTCAGGAAATCTGCAAAGCCCAGCACCTGGAGCGCTAGGTACGGCAGCGCCGCCAGAAGTACGCCTAGGACCAAATATCCGTGGGCAGAGTCCGGATCAACCGTGTACATACCCTTGGATTTCAGCGCGCTCATGATTTCGCTCTTGATCATCGGCAGCGCGGTATAAAAATGGTTGGTCAGGTTGGAGAGCAGCGTTACCTGGCCGCCGGAAAAGACCTGCTGCAGCATCGCCCGCTCGTAGTCCGTAAGGTCGTTCCACTGGCTGGGATCTTTCAGCAGGTGGAACTCATAATCTTTGGTCGAAGTGAGAAAGCCCTTGTGCTGCGTCTCCACAATTTTCACGTAACCGCGCACCGCCATATCGACCAGGACAGAAGTAATGTCGCGGGGATCCACGCTGCCATCAATCAGCGTGCCCACTTCGGCAGGTCCCATCTTTTCCGGCGGCTCATACATCGGCGCAACGGACATTCCCGGATCGGGATCGCGGCCTTTCATCCACCACATGGGAAACATCACGGCGAAAGCCCACAGCGGTAGCGTGACCACAGGATTGCTGCCAATGAACCTGAAAAACCGGGTGATCGCGCTGGGCTGATGTAATACGCCCTTTTCGATGTAAACATCGCCCGTAAGCCCGCCACGCATCGGCAATGGATCTGTGGTTTCAACGCTCACGCCGGGACCCGTTACTGACGCGGACGCGTGCTGCGAAGAGCCGTAAATTCCCTCAAAGCCCTGGGCGCGCAGTTTGCCGCTTGCTTCCGGCGGAAAGTAAATCAGCGCCGACGCCTGTTCAATCGGCACCGGCCAGTCATTGCCGGTCACGTTCCAGTAGAACTCATCGTGGTCTTCAAAAAAACGTGTGCCGTTAGCCACGGAATAAGCGATGTTCACCGTTCGCGTTGCGTCAGTCGCTCCCGGCACATAAATCTTTAAATGAAGAAAGCCGTTGTTGGTCTTCTTCTCATACTTAAGCTTGTTGCCGCTGTCATCCGTGATTGAGTCAAGCTTGATAAACAGTGTGTAATTGGATCCACCTGGGCCAGGGTAGTCCACGGGGATGTCGCGATAAATGCCGTGATACTCGCCTTTGAAGACAAACGTGATTTGCTCTTCAACGCGTGCAGAGCCATCTTCTTCAACGTGAATGTTGCTGTTGAATTTGGAAATGTGATAGCTGCGCGCCCACGCCGGCAGGTTGAAAACCAGCAGCAGCACAGCCAGAACTTGTGCGGCGGCAAAAACCCGGCTTCGGGAATGACCAGTGAATTTCACTTGGCTTAGAACTTTACGGCCACATTTTCGCGGTCGGCGGGCGTTTCCATTTCAAAGAATTGCCGAGCGTGGAAGCCGAACATTCCCGCGATGATGTTCGTTGGAAACGATTGGACGCGGGTATTGAAGTCGCGCACTACGGCATTGTAGTAACGGCGCGCGTTCTGGATGTTGTCTTCAATCGAGTTGAGCGAACTCTGCAACCCCGTGAACTGCTCAGACGCTTTCAGTTCAGGATAATTTTCCGCCACGGCAAACAAGCTCTTGAGCGCGCCGGAAAGCTGGCCTTCCGCCTGGGCCTTGTCGGCCGGTGTAGTAGCCTGCATAGCTTGGGATCGAAACTTGGCGATGTTCTCAAATGTCCCTTTTTCATGCGCGGCGTAACCTTTTACCGTTTCCACCAGGTTGGGGATCAGGTCATGGCGGCGTTTTAGTTGCACGTCGATGTCTGACCATGCTGAATCCGAGCGCACGCGCAGCTGCACCAGGCTGTTGTACATGCCGGCCAGAATGAAGATTGCGCCCACCACCAGTATCCCGATCACAATCAGTGGCATCATCGTTTGCTCCCTGGTATCGACCTTCCGTAAAGAATTGTTGGAGCGGAAGTTATCACACTGAATCACCGGGGCGCAAATCGCTGGCCGGTAATATTAAGAAACAGGTGCTCTGGTTATGGGAATCCGTAGGATCCCGGAGCTCTGGCTATGAGTTTCGATATCTTGGTAAGATACTTTTCGGCCCTAGGTGGCAATTTGTCCTTGTTTCTTTGTAGTTACGGGTTTTTGAAGATGGCATCCCTCATGCTTTGCAGAACCGCGTACATGATTGTGGAACACCATTATCCCTTTGATCGTTTCGGATTTACTCCCTGCGCTTTGTTATCCCCCGGCCCGCTCCAAATCGAGCCATAACAGTGAGGAGGAAAGAATGAGAAGTTCAAGGTCCTGGTTCGTTTTTATCCTATGTATTAGTCTGACATCATTTGCGCTGCTCCCTGCAGGCGCACAATCCACCGTCGCCACCGGCAGCATTCAAGGCACGGTCACAGATCCAAACGGCGCCGTCGTTCCCAACGCGGCCATTACCATCACCAGCAAAGCAACTGGACAAGCCACCAAATTCAACAGTTCGTCGTCTGGTACTTACGCTTCCGGCGCGCTGATCCCGGGCGAATATGCAGTCCGCATTGAAGCCAAGGGCTTCCAGACGCAGGTGCTGACAGTCCCGGTGCAGGTGGGAAACATAGCCTCCGGAAGCGCCAAGCTGACATTAGGGCAATCAACCGAAGTTGTGGAAGTCACGGGTTCAGCCGTCGCCGTAAATACGGAGCAAGCGACGGTTCAGGGCGTGCTCACAACAGAACAAATTGAGAACCTCCCGATCAATGGACGCAACTTCCTCGATCTCGCCCAGCTTGAGCCCGGCGTACAGATTCAGGATGGCGGTAGTTTTGATCCCACCAAGAACGGCTTCTCTTCCATCTCTTTTGGAGGCCGCTTCGGCCGCACTGCTCGCATTGAAGTGGACGGAATCGATATTTCCGACGAAACGGTCGGTACCACCACACAAAACCTCCCGGCCGGGTCCATTCAGGAATTTCAAGTCAGTCAGTCGTCTCTTGATCTCTCCACGGAGCTGACTTCCTCAGGCGCGGTGAACGTTGTGACCCGTTCTGGTTCGAACAAATGGCACGGGCAGGCGTTCTACCTGTTCCGCGACGATAGCATTGCGGCCCGCATCGCTCCCACCCAGGTTCCGTTTCAACGCAACAATTTTGGCGGAGAGCTGGGCGGCCCCATCTTCAAAGATAAGCTGTTTTTCTTTGTTGATGCCGAACGGCTGAAACAGGACTCAACGCAGCCGGTTACGAATGGCGCGCCTTTTGGCCCGAATGATGGCGGGTTTGCCGCGCCGTTCCGTGACACCAATGGCGTGGCCAAGCTGGATTGGCGCATTAGCGAAAATGTCCATGCCTTTTACAGATTTTCCTACGAACAGAATCACGACATCACAGGTTTCATCCCGAACAGTTTCTCGCCATTTGATAACGTCAACAACACGCCGGTCCACGCAGCCGGGCTGGATTTCAACACGGGAAGCTTTACCCACTCGATTCGCTTTGGCTATACCAAGTTCCGCAACGGAATCACGGACGCAACCTCCGGCGTATTCAATCCCGCTCCGGCGGTCGCCATTTCAATTGGATCAGATGCTACCTGTCTGAATGGCGGAGACGCTTTCTGTTCCGGAGCCAACCCTCTTGCCCCGCAAAAGACCTATCAACAGAACATTCAAACCAAGTATGACGGAAGCAAGACGATACGTTCGCATGTGGTGCGCTACGGAATTGGCTATAACCACATCCAGGGCGGTGGATTTGCCAGTTTCTTCGGTCTGGCTCCCACTGTGAATACCGATCCCACGGCATTTGATCCTTCGGCGGCTCCGTTCCCCGGCGGGGCCAGCAATCCGCTGAATTACCCTGTCGAACTCGTAATCATGGGTAATGGCCTGGGATTCTCGTCGGAAAAACCGGCATTTGGTCTGCCCGGAGGCGGACTGGGGCCCGACAATCGAATCATGCTCTATGGAGGCGATTCGTGGAAGATCAAACCAAACCTGACCGTAACCTTCGGTCTGCGCTATGTGCATGACACAGGCCGCACAGACAGCGATCTGGCGCCTATCCCTTGTTCGCAACTCGATCCTGCGCTGGCAGCGCCCCTGGCGGCGGCCGGCACGCCTTGCAACGGCAACATCCTTGATCTGTTTGGCCAAGGACTGGGCAACAAGATCCGTACACCGGGACATAATTTCAGCCCCACGGCCGGGTTTGTCTGGGACCCCACCGGCAGCGGCAAGACAGTCATCCGCGCTGGCGCAGGTATTTATTTTGAGAACTCAATCTTTAACAACAACCTGTTCAACCGGCCTCCCCACCTGGCGCAAGGACTCTTCTTCGGAACAGCAGTTCCGTGCGCAGGAGGACCGACCGGCTTTACTCTGCCGGGCGGAGCCCCAATCCCGGCGAACCTTGATCCGGCGATTCTCTGCGGTCAGCCGATTGGCAGCGTGGCAACCCAACTCGGGCAGCTACAGGCGCTGTACCAGGCGGCAAGCAAAGCTGTGGGAGCGTCCAGCAACCCGTCATTCATCGGCAACACGTTGGCGGAGGGCGTCAACATAACCGGCAACAACATGTTCGCCCCCAATTATCAAACGCCGCGCTCCCTTCAAATGAACTTCGGCTTTGAACGCCAACTCGGCAAAGGTGTGGTATGGAACGCCGACTATATCAGAAACGTAGGGACCCACAGCCTGCTCGCGATTGACGTGAACCATGTAGGCGATGTGCGTTTCTTCAATAAAAATGTCGCAAATTCCGCAATTTCCGCTACCAATGCTGCTTTTGGTTGCGGTGCTTCAACTTCTGCGGTTGCAACAAACTGCGCCATAGCGGCGGGGGCCAACAATTGCCGATTATCGCCGGCAACGGACTGACTTCCGGCGCAGACTTATGCAGCGGCGGTCCCTGCCCAGGAGCAGCGTTTGCCGGACAAAACCCGAATCTGGGCGTGAACCAGATGCTGGTTCCCCGGTGGCCGTTCGGTTTACAACGCGTTCCAGACTTCTCTTCGCGCCAACGTCCGTAATCCTTTTACCGGCGTTAAGGGGCTGAACTGGATCGTTTCTTACGCCTTGTCCCGTTATCTGGGTTCCGCGCTGGACTCGGACTTTATCAATCCCGCGATTGACAACAACCATCCAACCCAGTCCCTTGGCCCGAATGGGCTGGACCGTACCCACCAGTTCTCGTTCGGCGGCACAGTTGATCTGCCGGGTTCGTTCCGGTTCGGCAGCGTCGGCCATATTTATAGTCCCCTACCAACCAACTTGTTCCTGCCGGGTGGCGGAGCGGGTGGTATTTTCATCAGCGACGTTACCGGCGATGGCTCGGGCGACGGCAGCGGCGTTTACGGTCCCACGGGTGATCTTGTGCCCGGCACCAAGCTGGGCGCTTATGGCCGCAGTATCAAGTCGGGCGATCTGACCAGCTTTATCCAGAACTTCAACAGCACCGTGGCCGGCCAGGCTACTCCCGCTGGGCAGGTACTCATGCAGAATGGCCTGTTCTCTCTGGCGCAGCTTCAGCAACTGGGCGGCGTTATTCAGCCGCTCGATGTTCCCACTGGACCCGTCCAAAGTCTGGGCTGGCTCAAGACCATTGACCTTAGCCTGGCCTATCCGCGCAAGTTCGGCGAGCACTTTACCATTGAACCCAGCGTCGCCGTGTTCAATGCCTTCAACATGTCCAACTTCGATGGCTCCGCGAAAAATAGCCTGAATGGGTTCCTGAACACCGGCGCCGGTTCAGTCAATGATTCCACCCAAACCGATCACAACCGGTTCCGCACTCTGCCGGGTACCGGAGTGTTCAATCTGGGTTCGCCGCGTGTCATTGAGTTTGGTATGAAGCTGAAGTTCTAGCTTCAATCCGACTAGTCGTTCGTTTTTCCTGCCGCTGTGTTCGCAAGAACACAGCGGTTTTTCGTTCTATCAGTCAAAACGCCTGCAATGGAATCTGGAACCATGATGCACATACAATCGTAAGCAATGCGGAACACTACGTTCATTGGCTCTCATCACTCTTGGTGGCTATTTCGTCATCCGTCCTGTTGGCCCAGCAAAGCTCCAGCGCCGCCACGCGCGCCACCCAGTCCGCTCAAGCTGCCCAACCCACTCCCAGCCCTGCGGCTGAAGCCCACAAGCGGCGCTCCATCCCCGAAGTTGAAGACGCCATGGCCAAAGGCGAGGAACTGCTTTTCAAAAAGCATGATCCCCGCGCCAGCCTCGACGAATTCAGGCGCGCCGCCAAGCTTGATCCCTGGTATGGAGATGCCTACATGCTGCTAGGCCTGGCGCAGATGCAACTCCAGCAATGGAGTGACGCGCAATGGGCTTTCGAAGAAGCCGCAAAAGTCGAGCCCGGAAATGCCAAGGCCTACCTTGGCGCAGGCTCCGCGCTAAACGAAGAGAAGAATTATCCGGAAGCGCAGAAAGCCCTGCAGCACAGCCTGGAAATTCGTCCTGACTCTGCCGAGGCGCATTATGAGCTGGCCCGCAGCTTGTGGGGGTTGGGCAAGTGGCAACTGGCGGAGCCGCACGTGCGTCAGGCCATCGAACTCAATAAGGAGTATGCCGGGCCGCATGCGCTGATGGGCAATATTTACCTCCAGCGTGAAGACGCGGAAGCTGCTCTGGCGGAATTTCAGGAATGTCTGCGTCTCGATCCTGAAGGAAGCCTTGCGCCTTCCGTCAAAGAGATTATTGCCCAGCTCAAGAAAGCGCTGGGTAAAGCATAGCTCCCTGCGGCGGTATTTCACGCCATCGGAAAGAAACCTGCGAATATCGGTGAGTCCCATCATGGACCGATCAAGCCCACCACGCTAGGGTGTTCCGCTGAAAATCATGCGTTATCAATACCCAAAAGGACGATAACTTGCGTACCGCAAACTCCAGCCTGTTCCAAACCGTAACTATTTGGTAATATCTCTCCACAATTCACTGATTTCGGGCATTTTTCCCCGCTAGCCCCCTGACCACATACATGAGTTCCGCCGTTTTTCCAAAGCGACGCGAAACACCCGGCCACAAGGCTTTGCCGATCATTACGTATTTTGAGTCTGATGCGCTTGCCGCAAAGTATTTTATTGGCGTGCAGCGTTTTCGCCGCATGCTGTTCACCCAGCTTTCGGCAGAACACGCAGAAGCGGAAAAGATTGTCCTGGTTTCCAAAGAAGATCTGGTGGAGCAGCACTACAACCAGCTTCGCGTTCCCAATACGCGTGTGCTGGCCCTTACCAACTCACGCTTCAAAGACCCACGCAATGATGGCGTGGTTTATGCCTATCTTCCCTATGACGTTCCTGAACCGCTGCTGGAGCGCATGGCCGATAACGCGCTGGACCATATTCATCTTGTGCACACGCGCCATGAAGTGAACCAGAAGCTCGCGGGCGCCAGCCGGGAAATTCACGAACTGAATCAGATCGGGATGGCGCTCTCTGCGGAGCACAATCCGGGAAAGCTTCTGGAACTGATCCTCACCAAATCGCGCGAATTCACCAGTAGTGACGCCGGCTCCGTCTATCTCGTGGAAAGCACCGGCGAAGGAGGAAAGAGCCAATCGCTGTTGTATCCTCCAGGGCGGCCCGGAACGCCCGTGCCGCCGCAGGCCCCGCAGGAGCAGTTGCGTTTTAAGCTGGCGCAGAATGATACCGTCGCCGTGCCGTTCCGCGAAGCCGCCATCAGCATTAATGAAAAATCCATCGCCGGCTATGTGGCACTGACGGGTGAAATCGTCAACATTGAAGACGCCTATCATCTTCCGCCAGACGTTCCGTATTCCATCAACCGCAAGTTCGATGAAGATTCTGGCTATCGCACCAAGTCGATTCTGGCCGTGCCCATCCGCAACCAGAAGGAAAAGATCATTGCGGTGCTCCAGTTGATCAATGCCAAGCGTGACTTCTCCGCCCGGCTTGATTCGCATGATGCCGTGGAGCACCAGGTCCTTGCTTATACGCCGCGGCAGCAGGAAATTGTGCAATCTCTTGCCGGGCAGGCCGCTGTGGCCTTGGAGAACAGCCAGTTGTATGACTCCATCCAGCGCTTGTTTGAAGGTTTTGTTCGCGCTGCCGTAACCGCCATTGAAACGCGCGACCCAGCAACCTCCGGACACTCTTTCCGCGTGGCAAACCTCACGGTTGCGCTGGCTGAAGCCGTGGACCGCGCGGATAGCGGGCCCTATTCCGCAGTGCGCTTTTCTCGCGACCAGATGCGTGAACTGCGCTATGCCAGCCTGCTGCACGACTTTGGCAAGGTAGGCGTTCGTGAAGAAGTCCTGGTGAAAGCCAAAAAGCTTTATCCCGCACAGCTTGAAGTCATTCAGCAGCGCTTTGGGCTCGTCCGGCGCACGCTGGAAAATGAGAACCTTAAAGCGCGCATGGATTTTCTCTCAAAGCACGGAAACGAGAAATTCATGGCGGCGCAAAAAGATTTTGACGCTCGTCTGGCCGAGCGGCTGCGCGAAGTAAGCGAGTACGAGAAAGCTATTATCTGGGCCAATGAGCCTACGGTGCTGCCAGAAGGCAATTTTGACAGGTTGCTGGACATCGCCAACCTTCATTACGAAGACATGGACGGGAAGAAACGGCCCATCCTGACCATGGATGAAGTCCAGATGCTTTCCATTCGCAAGGGCTCGCTCGATGAAGAAGAGCGCCTCCAGATCGAATCGCACGTGGTCCACACCGTGAGCTTTTTGCAACAGATCCCCTGGACCAGCGAGCTACGCAACGTGCCGGAGATCGCCCGCGGCCATCATGAGAAATTGAACGGCACCGGCTATCCCTACAAACTGTCTGCCCCGGAAATCCCCGTGCAAACCCGAATGATGACGATCTCGGATATCTTTGACGCGCTTGCCGCTGCCGACCGTCCTTATAAGAAAGCCGTGTCGGTTGAGCGCGCCCTGGAAATTTTGGATCTTTCCGTTCATGACGGCGAACTGGATCCAGGCCTGTTTGAAATTTTTGTGTCCGCCAAAATCTTTGATCGCTGGAAAGTTGAACCGCGCGCCTACTGAGTTTCACTCACCGAACGTGCAAAATTGCAGTAAACTCACTATTACCCATGAAAGAGTTTTACATTTCTGATTGCGTTCGTTTTGAAAACCAGGTGGTCACCACTTCGTTTCTGGTGGTCTCAAAACAGGCCAAGCCGAAAAAAAGCGGCGAACTTTATCTGGCGCTCACTCTCGCCGACCGCAGCGGCCATCTTGACGCCAAGATGTGGGACAACGTTGCCGACCACATTAACTGTTTCGAGCAGGATGACTTCGTAAAAATTCGCGGCCTGCTCAACAAGTTCAACGGACGCTTCCAGCTCACGGTCCATAAAGTCCGTTCCATGCAGGAATCAGAGGTTGACTTTGCCGACTACCTGCCCCGCACCACCAAGGACATTGGCGAGCTGTGGCAGACGGTGAAGGATTTTGTTGATGGCTTCCGCGATCCGCATTTGCAGGCGCTGGTGCGCGCTTTTATCGCCGATCCTGAAATCGAACACGCTTACAAGAATGCCCCGGCAGCCAAGACGTTGCATCACGCTTTCATCGGAGGACTGCTGGACCATGTAGTCTCACTGTTTAAGCTTTGCGACCTGGCTTGCCGCAATTACCCTGAGACCATCAATCGCGACCTGCTTCTGACCGGCGCATTTCTGCATGACATCGGCAAGATCCATGAGCTCACTTTTGCGCGTTCATTCACCTACACCACACGCGGCCAGCTTCTGGGGCACATGATCATTGAGCTGGAAATGTTGCAGCAAAAGATCGCGCAGGTGCCGGGGTTCCCTGCGGAATACAAAACCCTGATCGAACACCTTATCATCAGCCATCACGGGAAATATGAGTTTGGCAGCCCCAAGATGCCAATGTTTCCTGAAGCGCTCATGCTGCACTATCTGGATGATCTTGATTCCAAGATGGAAAGCATGCGTGCACATTTCCAGCGCGAACCGGGTGCCGAATGGACGACCTACAACGCCAGCCTGGCCCGTCCGCTGCTCAACTCAAAAAATTTCCTGGCGAAATTGCAAGCTGGGAACGATCCTGCTCCAGAAGTTCAGCCGGACGCGGTTCAGCCCGAAGGCGCTCTTGCGGACACTGTACTAGAGAGCTCAAAAGCTGCTGCGGCAAAAGAAAAATAGCTCTCGATCAGCGGCTATAATTCACCAGACACACGCAAGTGTCGATGGAGGGGTCCTTTGAAATCTACGCGCATATTGTATGTTGTGGCGCTACTCGCGCTGTGTTTAGTAATCGGTTGTGCCAGCAAGCCCGCCACGCCGGCATCCTCAACCGACAATTCCAACGCATCTGGCGACAACGCTGCCAGTGGAGCCGCGGGCAGCAAATCGGCGGCGGACAAGTCTGCCGCTAGCAAACCGGCTCCGCAGACCATCACTATTCCCGTCGGCACAGTGATCACGGTTCGCCTGGGAGAAACGCTCAGTTCCAAGGAAAGTAGCGCTGGGCAGGGATTTTCCGCAACGGTTGCTCAGCCGGTGGTTGTTGACGGAAAGACAGTAATTGAAAGAGGCGCTGCCGCACGCGGTACCGTGGTTGACGCCAAGAGCATGGGCCACTTCAAAGGCGGAGCGCTGCTGGAAGTTCGGCTTAGCTCTGTAACGATCAATGGCAGAGACACTTCTGTTGATACCGGCATGGTCGCGCGTTCGGTCGCCGGAAAAGGCAAGCGCTCGGCTGGATTCATCGGCGGCGGCGCTGGCGCAGGTGCTTTGATTGGCGCATTGGCTGGCGGCGGTAAGGGTGCAGCCATCGGAGCATTGGCTGGCGGCGGCGCTGGAACAGCGGGAGCCGCATTCACCGGCAACAAAGATATCGTCCTTCCCGCGGAACAACCGTTGACCTTCAAGCTGAAGCAAGGCATTGAAGTGCGCGAGTAAGTCTTTGTCACCAAAGAAATCAACGGGGATGCCGCGTGGCATCCCCGTTTTGTGCTTACTAAGCGAGTTGTTCCTTCATTGGATCAGCGATACTGATTTCACCTCCGCAATCTGTGCCAGCTTTTTCAGCCGGTAGGTCAAAATGCTGCCGGTCAACTCCATGGTTCCCTTTCCGGTCTCAATGCTGAATCCCGCAAGCGCAAGTTTCTTGGCGATCGCCGATCCTGCCTCCGTCAACTGAACCTTGACCTTGACCACCTTGGACGATGGAGGATCGCACGTCTTGCCATCCGGCGTGGAGCCGGTGCTCGCGCATTGATAGTAGGAAAGCAGGTCCGCGCTGAACTTTGGCTGTACCAGTTTGAGCGTGCTGTCCCACTCGGCTTTCTGTTTCGCATCGTAACGGTCTTTCATCCCGGTGAAGATTCCCGGCCCATTGCCGGCCGTGGCTTCAGGATGCAGCTCTTTTCCTTCAAATGTGTGAGTCACTTGTGATGAGGTCGTATCGATCAGCGGAGCATCAGCAGTGACTTCCACCGTTTCATTGGCACGAACCGAGCAACGGCGGTGGTGGCGCGGCTGGAGCATACGCGGGTTGCATAGTGCTATACGCGTATGTGCCTCCGCCAACTCCGCCTCCAACGCCTACGCCGGAATTCGCAGAACGCTACTTGCGTACTTGCAAACTCCCGCCCGGTACCGCCAGCGGCGAAACGCCTTCCGGCAACTCTACCGGGACCTCAACCTTCACCGGCTTGCCGTCTGACACTACCGTCCGTTCTTCCACAGCGACGAACGACGTAAACTGCGTAGCCAGGCTGTGCTCAAGACCCACCTTGATGATGTCTGCCTTGTACTTGGAATTGCCGGACTGTATGCCGTTCCAGTCCTGTGACATCAGGTCTTCCACTTTGTGCCGCGCCCAGATTTTTTCCAGCGCCGCATTGCCTGCGCCGGCCGACGAGAAATCGACCGGGATCGTGCGGCTGTAATCGCCGGTTCCCTGATATCCCTTGATCGTGATCTTGCCCGCCGGACTTCCGCTATACCGCCCGGTGATGATGATCGGCTTGGCGGAAAAGAGATCGCGCACGTTTTTGGGATAGACATCGGTCACGGGCAGCCCGTTCCAGTCGATGGCAATGTTGGTCAGCACCGGCGAATGCACGCGCTCATAAAAGCGATCGGCAGCGGCCTGCGCTTCTCCCGGCGCAGTCACAAACTCTACGTCGCCATGGCCTTCTTCCGCCATCTTGGTCAGCAAGAAGCGATTTACCGACGTGCCAATTCCAAACGAGAACACGCGCGCGTCAGAATGCTTCTTTATTTCTGCGATGATGTCGGCATCATTGCCGACATATCCATCTGTCATGAAGCAAACAACGCGAATCGGATCGGCTTCCATCGGCTTGTCCGCGCCTGCATCGTCGCCCAGCGCCGTGCGGATGGCCTTCATCATCTCGGTCCCGCCGCTGCCGTATGCTCCGGCCAGGACTTCCTTCGCCTTGGCGATATTCTCCGGCGTCGCCGGTACAGGCTCAGGAAAGAGAATTCTGGTGTCGCCGGAGAAAGTGATCAGGTTAAAAGTTTCATCCTTGCGCAGGTTGTCGAGCGCACGTTGGATGGTCTTCTTGGCCATCTCCAGCGGAAATCCCCACATGGAGCCTGACGTATCGACTACAAAGATGAGCTGCCGCGGCACCAGCGCTTTTTCCTGAGGCCGGTCAGGCGGCTGCAGGATCAACGTGAAGTATCCTCCAGTCTTGTCGGCATGCGTCAGGATGGCATCACTAATCCCGCTGCCCGCAACTTTGTATTTGAGGATGAAATCTTTGTTTGGCGGAACAGCCTGGTCCGCCAGCGTTACATGATAGGAATCAGCGCCGGTCCGGTCAGCAAAAATTTTGTGCGACGTGGACTCCACATCGCCCACCGGAACGCCCGCCGCCAGATTGACTTCCATCGATACATCATGCCCGGCTGTTGCATCATCGGTATGCACCCCCGCCACGGGAGGGCTGATGCGCGAAGCGTCCGGCACCTGATCACTGTTCGGCATGGTGCCATGGTCGCCCGCGGACGTGGGATTGCCGGGTATGTAGCGCGGCCCCACCACCAGCGGAAACGCAAATTCATACGTGCCCGCTTCATACTTGAGCAGCTCAAGCACTGACAGCTTGATCTGCACCGTGCCGTTGGGCGGAATGTTTGTGACCGACTGCGTGAAAATATTGGGACGCTCCTGGTCCAGCAGCGCAGCCGTGTGGCCGGTGTTGCGCGCCTGCTCATAAATCTTGCGCGCCTCATCGCGCTCCTTGATCACTGCGCGAATCTCACGTTCACCAACCGTCATGGTCATGCCATCCACGGCGCTGTCATGCGGCAGAGGGAACACATAGACCGCTTCCACCGCGTCCGGCAAAACGTTTTCAAATTCCTGCGTGACCTCAATCCGCGCAACAAAGCCGCTGATCTCGGTCTTGATGCCGGTATGTTTCAGCGGAACAAAGCCTGTGACCTTGCCGTCTTTGCCGATGATTTGTAGTTGGCTGTTTCCCTGGGGCTGGCCCGCAGAGGCGTTCTGCGGATTCATGATGATGAGGACATAGAGCAAACACAAGGCCACCATGGCGGCCGACGTTAAACGGGCTTTCATATTTACTCCTGCATTCTTGCAGGAGAACGATGGGAATCCAGAGTTCTTGCAGGAAATTTTCCGGTCGAAGTCCCGAGCGTAGCGCAGGGAACTTTGAAGGTAATGTCGGTGTCAAACTATCGGGTTTGCCATCATGGATATAGGGACGGAATCGCCACTTGTGCAGCGCTACATTGGCTGGCAGCAACGACTTCATATCTTTGGCTCAGTTTGTATTGACCCGGCGAGCTAACGAGCTTCTGATCCCAGCTTGCAGAATGGCTCTGCGTAGCCGCTCATGCCTCTCCAAGAGTTGCTGGTAACGCAGCTCTGTCCGGCCGGCTTTCGCGCAATGATTGCGCGCAAGGCGTCTTTTTCTGCCGATGACCAGCGGGCCAGATCGGGAACAAGGCTGAGAACCGTGGCAAAATCGGTAAACGTCAGTCTGCTCATGCGGTTTAAGCTGTGTGGATTCGACTTGAGCAGGCGGCCAGCTTTGCGACGCAAGCTTGCCGCATCGCCTCAGCATCACCATCAAAATCGCGCCCCATTCGTTTCTGCACCGCTAGCCCGATGTTGCGCATGGAAAACCTGTCCCATGCGCCAGCTTGCGCTTCGGGCAGTTCATACACCACATTCGCCTTGCTCAGCCGGCGCAGTGTCGCCGCCGATGTTCGATACTTGGCATTGGCCCGCACCTTCTTCTCTTCCGCCTGGGCCAGCTTCTCCAGCGCCGGGTCCATCGATCGGAATCCGATCTTGCGATAAAACCAGAATGCTCCTGAGGCGATCGCTTCTTCATTGCCGTCGCCAATCTGGTATGGATAAACGGATATGGCGTTGGTGCCGTGCAATTGCCGCAAGAGCCGCAACGTCTGCGCATAAATCCAGGCGGTCTCGCCGTCGCGATACGCGGGAAAAGTGTTGAAACCGATCTCGGTCCAGTCAAAGAATGAAATGCATTCCACATAATTGATTGGCACACCATTCTTCACAGTGAATCCGGCAAGATAGGCGCGGAGCGGCAGTCGCTTCTCCGGCGGCAGTCCCCAGAAATAAATCTCCACGCCGCGCCCGACGTTCGCCTGCACCACCCATGCTCGGATCAGCGTTGGCGGTTCCGTACAGTTCGCGATAGCGAACGCCTGTAGCTTCTTTCACCAAATCGAGCGCCTTCTCAGCGTCGCGCGACGAAAGCACCTTGATCGGCAAGCGCGGCCTGGCAAACTCTTCCTTAAACGAAACCTGTCGCCGCTGGATCAGCGGCTCACGATGGAAGTAGAAATCCCTGACCGGCTTGCGCGACAGCGTGCGCGACGCGCTGGAGCCGCTCATGTCCCAGCGCACCATGATTTCGAGCGAGTCATAGAGCGCGGCCTTTTCTTTTTCCGCCGTTTCTTTGGGAAAGCCGGGCAGCCGCTGGAATTGCCGGACAAGCCATGGCAACTCATCCCGCCTGCCGCGCGCCGCCTTGAGCCAGTCGAGATAAGGCACATTCGCTTCCGTGAGCGAATCTTCTTCCATCAGCGGAAAGAATCGCGGCCAGATCACCGCGCGTTGCGTCTCACGCTCATAGTCGTCCCATTGAATGGAGATGGATTTGGCATGGCGCTGCACCAGCCAGCAAACCATTGGATAACTAAACGTCGCCTCCACCACGGTTCCCGCGATCCCCACAACTTCTTCCGGCGCAAAGTCGTCCGCGTCACCGCCCGCGGCCAGCACGGCTTTGACTCTTGGCTCAAAGCTTTTCAGCAATCTTTCCGCCAGTCGTAGTACGTTCGGCCCGGACGGAAAAGCGCGGAAGAACAGAAGCAAGTCATGAAATCGAATCAGAGATTGCGTGTCTTTGCCGAACGTGGCGCGGCCAGCAGTGCTCGAGCACGCGGACAATTTCCCGCTCGTTGATTGTGCCGATCTGTGTTCGCGCCTGTTCCAGCTTGTTGAGCAGCCGGGCTGCATTGTTTGCGGGCATGAATTGACCAGAACCTTTTTACCGCAGAGGACGCGAAGGACGCAAAGGAAAGCTTAGCCGCGAATAAACGCGAACAGCGCGAATTGCATTCTATCGTTTGAACGATTTGCGTACTTTCGCGTAAATTCGCGGCCAATTCCTGTTCACAACAGGTAATCACCGCGATACACCAGCCGTCCATCGACCACGCGAGCCTCTTTGGTCAGGGCGTGCGGCTTGGGTGGCTTTACGTCCATGATGTGCAAGACCGTATGCCCATGCGCCACCAGATAGTCAGAGACCAGCATTCGATGGCAGCGGAAATAAAGCTGCTCCGCGCACATGATGGCGGTATTCGCTTTCCCGGCGCGTTCCACCAGCCGCGCAATGGCCTGCGCGAATTTGTCTGACAACATGTAATCGGCATAGTTACGGAATGAGGGATTGCGCAACGCAATGTTGGGCGATTCATCGGGCGGCATCTGCTTGCCGCGCCGTCCGCCCAGATCTTTTTCCCAGACGTACTCGCAGCCGATCTCTGGCAGCCATAGCTCCAGATGTTCACGATTGAAATGCGGATGACGTCGTGACATGGGAAAAGCGCGTATATCTTCCAGCACGCGAATGTCATGCGCCTGCAGCACGGAAGAAAAATCGGCCAGGTCGCGCGTGGAATGCCCAATGGTAAAGATGGTGGCCACGATTCGATTTTATTGGATGCCACGGCAGTTATTTACAATGGCTGGGCATGCATCCGCTTCTGCTCCAAACCGCGCACCGTCCCATCCCCATGCCTAGCGGGCCATGGAGCATGAAGCAGAAATGGCATGACCTGCTCTTTGCTCATTGGCCGCTTGCGCCAGACAAGGTCCGGCCGCTGGTCCCCCAAGAACTGGAACTCGATCTTCGTGATGGCACCGCGTGGGTTGCGGTTGCGCCATTCTGGATGAGCGGCATCCGCGCTCGGCTGGCGCCGCCGTTGCCGTTTTTCTCAAAATTCTGTGAGCTGAATGTGCGAACGTACGTCCGCTATAAAGGCGTTCGGGGAGTTTATTTCTTCAGCCTGGATGCCGCCAGCCTTCCTGCGGTTCTCGGGGCTCGGGCCACCTACAAATTGCCTTACTTTCATGCTGCCATGCTGGTTCGTTCGTCGGGCGAGTCATTTGAATACAGCAGCCGCCGCCTGCAACAGCCGAGGCCGGCAAACTTCCATGCGCGCTATCGGCCAACTTCTCCCCCGCACGTCAGAGACAAAGATTCAATCGAAGCTTTTCTCACCGACCGCTACTGCCTTTATACCGTCGATAGAGGCCACGTTCTTCGCGCGTATATTCATCATCTGCCGTGGCAGTTGCAGGATGCCGAAGCGGAGTTTGACATAAATACCATGGCACAAGCCTCTGGCATCGATCTACCCAATACAAAGCCGCTGCTGCATTTTTCCCGAAACCTTGAAGTGCTGGTCTGGTGGCCGGAAAAATGCGTTTGAGAAGCGCAGCCCAGCTACCGGAATACCAACAGGGTTTTGAGGCCTTGGGCCGGAAAAGCTGTAAGTCTCCCCGAACCCAAATATAGAACGCTTACGTCACGGGCAGGTTAGCTGTGCCATGCCGGTGACGTTCATGCTGTTCATGCTCATTTGAGACATCGGCATGTTGGGATCCATGGGCGCGGTGGCCTCAACCGTGATCATTCCCATGAAGCCGGAACACTGCGCAAGGCACGAGAAAGCCGCTCGGAGTCATGCTACGCCGATCCAGGGTAGAACGTTACAAGATGGCATTCGGCTTGGCCATGCCCAGCAGAATCTGGAACAACACCAGCCAGCGCTTCAGGCTCACGGTGATCAAAAAATTTTCCTTGGCATGCGCTTTGCCGTTTTTGCCCAGTTGCGCCGCAAATTCCGGGTGCGTGAGCAGGTAGCGGATCTGGTAAGCGCAACCTTCCACGGAATGCACCAGCACCCCAGTGAGCTTGTGGACAATTTGCGAGGTAATACCGCCGACAGCTCCTGCAACCACAGGCTTTTCTTTCCAGAGCCCTTCGGTCACGGTGAGCCCAAAGCCTTCTCTCAGTGACTTCTGCACAATCACCGTGGAAGCACGCTGCAGCGCGTTAATTTCCAGCGCTGACCACGGTGGCAGATTCAGGATGATGATATCCGGATCGTCGCCTGCCGCCTCCATCACTTCCTGGAGCACTACTGCGCCCTCGGGATCGTCCGTAGCGCCGCCTCCCGCGAGCACCAACTGGCAATCCACATATTTCTTTACCAGCTTGTAGGCTTCCACCACTCCTACTGGGTCTTTCAGCCGGTCAAAGCGGGAGATCTGTGTGATGACGGGGCGCGAGCGATCAATACCAAAATCGTCACAAACTTTGTTGATGTACTCTTCAGGAAGTTCTTTGTTCTTTTCTGCAAGCGGATCAATCGAGGGATAAAAAAGATATTGCGGGCTGGCGAGTTGCCGCGTAAATGACGGCGCAGAAAAGATGGTGGCATCGTACTGCTCCACCAATGGTTTCAAAAATTCCCATACCCGCGAGTGCGGATTTGAAAGATCGATGTGGCAGCGCCATATCCATTTGCCGTGCTCAGGAGATTTCGAGCGGACCAGGCCCACAGGCTGCGGATCGTGGATCACGATCAGGTCTTCGTTAAACTCCATGCGCTTGCGGTTCTGCTCACTGTAAGCCATAAAGATGTCTATGATCTGCTGCGTCAGGTTGTATTCGCCGCCGTGCAGCGCATTGTGAAAACCTTTTGTAACCTCAAAAAAGTCATTCCCACCGGTGATCACGTCCCAGCGCGTGCCAATTTCCAGCTCATTCATCAGGGGAATCAGGCGGTTCAGGATTTCCGCTACGCCTCCGCCCAGCGCCGTGGAGTTGACCATCTTCACCGTCTTGCCGCGAAGATGCCGCGCTAGAAAACGAATTTCATCCAGTTCCGGCTCGCCAATGATGGGCCCATAATCTTCAAACCGTGGGGGAGCCGGAACAGGAGGCTGCTCTTTCCTGATGCGCGGATGCTTGCGGCGTTCTATGAAATGCGCCGGCAAATCGGTCTGGCGGAAACGACGCTCAATGCCCGATCGCGACGCCGGCGCCGGCTCTTTCACCTGTTTTTGCGCGATCTCGGTCGGTGGATGCTCCTGGTGCTCGGGCTCTCCAGCTTTGCCGCCCTCATGGGCCATTAAGATCTTCGCCGGATTCTTGTGCTTCATCCAACACTCCAGAACTGTTCTTCCAAAACCATGCGCAAGTGGCTGGTCACTTACGGTCCATCTCTGCTTCCACGATCTTCAGGATGCCGCGCCGCACACCTTCCAGCGTCGAGGTGTAAATATCAATTCTGTTAACCTTCTCTGCCGCCTGGGATAAATCCAGTTCCCTCTCCAGCCAGACGGAAAAATCGTTGCTGTTGAGCTTGAGACGCAGCCTGGCATCGATAAAGTGGTAATAGATGGCATGAATACTCACTTTGCGCAAACCTTCGGCAAACTCTTCTAGATTACGCGCTAGATAAGGCGTGGGTATCACCACCAGGTCTGATGCCATCAGGTAGAACGGCTCCATGGCCGCGCGCGTGGCGGCCCTCGGGTTCTTCTGCAAATAAGTCTCAATGATATGGATCAGCCGCTCACGCAGCGCTGCAATGGAGGTAAATTCACGTACGTCAATGGCGGCCAGCCTCTCTGCCAGTTCAACTTCATTGCAGGACGCAAAAGCCCAGTGCGAAAAATCATTGGAAAAACCACTGCTAATAAAATGGTGCTCCGCCAAGGTCTGAAAAGTATGCTGGAAAATGGATGATTCCGGGCACGTGCGTATGGCTTCCAGCAACTCCATGAGCGTGGCTGCCTTTTCCCGTCCGATGCGAAGAAGGTGTGACGCGGAATTGAAATAAAAAGGCGAGCGCGCCCATCGTGGATGAGTTTTGGGCGACTGAGGTGCGGTAGCCATAAGGGGAACTCCTCTTGCCATCGGACGCATGCCCGAATTCTTATAACTGAGAGTGTTAGGATGCCCAGCTTACATACGCTGTTGCGTTGTTGCTTCGCTTTTCCTTGAGAGGATTTAGTGGCGGCGTATTCGGGAGCTCGGCGGCGCGAACAAGAATGAAAAGCCGATTCCAATCAGCATCATCCAGCCCAGATTGCCACGGGCTGATTCGTCGGCCACCTGGATGTTCCCCATGGGGCTGAAAAGGAAGCTGGCAAATATCATGGCGGCTACAACCGTCCCAATGATCCCCGCCCGCGATCCGAACAGACCGGCAATGATCAGCAGCACAGCCGTGAAGATGAGAGGAGCCATATTCTTCCATGTATGGCCATTGGCTGCAGCACTTAAAGCGACGGCGGCCAACGCACAAACCAATGCGCCCATCGCGGCATCCATCAACGAAATTGCCCAGAGCTTTCCAGCTGCTGTTTTCATTGTGGCCTTGCTGATTATCTGGGTCATCTGCATGCTTTTTTCTCTGGAAATATGATGACAAAAGGCGGGGTTGCTGCGGGAAAAATCGAGAGCTGGCTGCAGGAATTCGAGAGCTGCGTTAAAAACGGGTCAAAAAAAGGGCGCGAGTGTGGCAATCGGCTACAGCGGATTTGAAGTAATCATCGGACTATGGGTTTTGGAATCCAGCATCTACTCTGGATTTGGCTCGCAAACCCGCATCGTATAGATTTAAGGTTTCGCTGGGCCCTGCACATAATTCAGTTCAATGCATACTGCTGATCCATTTCTTTTTCAGCTGTTCTTCATCTTCGTGTGGGCCAAACTCTTTGGTGAAGCCTTTGAGCGGATGCATCTTCCCGCAGTGCTGGGCGAGATTCTTGCCGGTGTGCTCCTGGGACCATACGGCGCGCGCCTGGTGGTCCCAACAGATGCGATCTACGCCATTGCCGGAATTGGCGCCATCTTTCTTCTATTTACCGTTGGGCTGGAAACTCAACCAAAAGACCTGATCAGCGTGGGCGGCACCTCACTGTATGTCGCACTGGCCGGCGTTGCGGTGCCATTTGTTTTTGGCGTCACCTACATGTTGTTGCGCCATCACCCGACGCATGAAGCAGTGTTTGTGGCCGCCGCCATGGTGGCCACCAGCGTGGGGATTACCGCGCGCGTGCTGGGCGACATGAATCTGCTGCAAACGGTTTCTGCCCGCATCATTCTGGGCGCTGCCGTTTTTGATGATGTGCTGGGAATGATTGTGCTGGCCGTGGTGGTTGGGTTGGTTTCTTCCACCGGGCTGGAGTGGGCGCAGCTTCTCATCACGGCGATTGAAGCAATCGGATTTGCGTTGCTCATGATGTTTTACGCGCCGCGCGTGGTCAAACGCATGGAGCCCGGCATGGAGCGCATGTCCACTCAGGACGCGCCATTGATCATTGCTCTTGCGATCTGCCTGGGCCTTTCTTATGCCGCGGTAAAGATCGGCATGGCTGCAATCATCGGCGCATTTTTTGCGGGTCTTGCGTTTGCGGAATACTCGCCACGATGGAACCTGCGCTCGCGCGTTTTTTCCATCAATGAATTTCTGGCGCCTTTTTTCTTTTTCAGCATGGGCGCCCGCATGAATATGTCAGTTTTTGATACCAAGCTGCTCATCTCGGCCATTGTGATCTCGCTGCTGGCAATCGTTTCCAAACTAGTAGGCTGCGGCCTGCCGGTTTTACACTCCGGCTGGCGGACCGCCTTGAAGGTCGGAATCGGCATGGTTCCCCGCGGTGAAGTCGGGCTGGTCGTTGCCTTGGTGGGCTTGCAGATGAATATCGTCTCCGAATCGGCCTATGCGCTGGTCATCTTCATGACCGGTATCACAACGCTGGTTGCGCCGCCGATCATGAAGCTGGCCTTCCGGGATGAAGTTTCGCCGGAAGCTGCACTGGCAGAGCGGCGTAGCACGGCCATGTAAAACGTAAAAAGCTGACCACAGGGTTTGGGGCCAAGTAGTCAGCTTTTTATGGTTGCCAATGACCTCCGCAAAAGGGTCATGGGTCAACTTGGTGCGAGGGGCGCGATCAGTGGTCCCATTGCGTCTTGGGATCTGCTGAAATGCGCCTTTTCAGTCAACGATGGACCTAAATATAGGCCGCATCCAGTAACAATGATGTGATGTCGGTCACACAATGTAAGAAAGCTGCTCGCGGCCCCGCATCCGCTGCAATCGCATATAATTTGCAGTTAACTTTTGCCAATGGAGACGAACCAAAAATGCCGGGAGTAACAGGCCGTGTGGCGCTGGTAACGGGAGCTTCCCAGGGGATTGGTCGCGCCTGCGCGCTGGCGCTGGCTGAAGGCGGCGCTTTAATCGCGCTGGCGGCACGCAATGAAGAGAAGCTGGCCGCGGTGGCGAAGGAAATCACCGACAAGGGCGGCCAGGCGGCCTCGTTTCGCATGGACGTGGGCAATGAAGCTGACGTTAAGAGCGCGGTAAAAGCGGTGATCGAGCGCTTTGGAAAGATAGAAATTCTGGTCAACAATGCCGGCGTGACCAAAGATACGTTGTTGATGCGGATGAAAAAAGAAGACTGGGACTCAGTTATCCAGACCAATCTGAGTGGAGCTTTTTACACGACGCAAGCTGTGATCGGTTCAATGCTAAAGCCGCGCTGGGGACGAATCATCAACATCAGCAGCGTCTTTGGACAGACCGGCCAGGCGGGCCAGGCAAATTATGCGGCTTCAAAAGCCGGGCTCATCGGTTTTACCATGGCCATAGCGCGCGAGGTAGCTTCACGCAATATCACCGCGAATGCAGTGGCGCCCGGATACATTGAGACAGCCATGACGGAAGCACTTTCGGCGGAATTGAAGTCCAAAGTAAATGAAATGATTCCGCTGGGCCGCGCCGGGACTGACACGGAGGTTGCCCACGCGGTCCGCTTCCTGGCCTCAGAGGAAGCAAGCTATATCACCGGCCATGTGCTCAAGGTGAATGGCGGAATGCTGATGGGCTAGTGAGCCCAATGCTGCGTGAACAGAAATCTGTTCTTGCCGCCCTGCTGAGCGGATTCGCCATAGTTCTGGCGTGGTCCGCCATCCATCCACATGATTACTTCACGTGGGTGCTGGAAGTATTCCCGGCGATTCTTGCGCTGGCGGCGCTGGCTATCACTTATCGCAGATTCCAATTCACCTCGTTTGTCTATCTGTTCATCACGCTGCATGCGTGCATTCTGTTTGTGGGCGGACATTACACCTATGCTGAGGTGCCGCTGTTTAACTGGGTCCGCGACCATTTTCACCTGGCGCGGAATGATTATGACCGCGTAGGGCATTTTGCCCAGGGCTTTGTTCCGGCATTGGTAGCGCGTGAAGTTCTGTTGCGGCAGAAAATTGTTTTGAAGCGCGGATGGTTGTTTTTCATCGTATTGAGTATCTGCCTGGCGGTTAGCGCGGCTTATGAGTTGCTGGAATGGCGGGTTGCAGTTGGAACCGGATCGGCGGCGGACGCTTTCCTTGGCACCCAGGGCGATCCGTGGGACACGCAGGAAGACATGGCTACCGCAGCAGTAGGCGCGTTGACCGCTCTGTTGTTTTTCTGGCGCTGGCATGATCGGCTTATCAGCCGGATGGAAGCTAAAAAGGCAGCGTGGCAAGCGGCCGGGTGACCCTCGATGTTGACGATCCTACAAGCAGAAACTGCCGAACACATCACCACTGCGCGGCAATTGATCAAAGAATATGCAGCGTGGCTGGAGTTCAAACTCTGCTTCCAGGGCTTTGAAGAGGAGATGCAGTCAATGCCGGGGAAGTATGCGCCACCGGCGGGCCGGCTTCTGCTGGCGTTCTGGGATGGAAAGCCAGCAGGCGTGATTGCGCTGCGTCCGCTGGAAGAAGCGGGCCTATGCGAAATGAAACGGCTTTATGTGCGCCCTGAGTTTCGCGGCCACAACATCGGTCGGCTCTTGGCGGAGCGGGTCATCCGGGAAGCGGCTGAAATCGGATATGCACGGATGAGGCTGGACACCATCGCCGGCAAAATGGATTCCGCGATTGCCATGTATCGCGAACTCGGGTTCAGGGAAACCGATCCCTATTACCAGACGCCGGTGGGGCATACGTTGTTTATGGAGTTGGCATTGACTCCGCAGCAGGCCACTGCGTGAGTGGAGCAGCAGTTCCGCTCCGTGGCCTAATGTCAAAATGGTAAATATACGGTTTTTGCCGGAGCAATCTTTTTATCGGACCAATCATGGTCTGCACCCGCTCTGGCCACGGTTGACCATGCCCGGCTTTGAGAAATACAAGTTTACGAATTGCCAAACCTTCTGCTGACAAAAAATGTTCTTGCAGAAAGTTGCTTATCTGGTTACTATCCAAGCACCCCGGGAACGAATGATCAAAGAGCTGATCCCAGCATGAATATCGGCGAAACAATCAGGACTTATCGTCTGCAAAAAGGCATGTCACAGGGTGACATTGAAAAGCGCACCGGGCTTTTGCGCTGCTACCTTTCGCGCGTGGAAAACGGCCACACTATCCCTTCACTGGATACACTCTCCAAAATTGCGGGAGCCATGGAACTCCCTCTTGGCCAGTTTTTTGCCGACCATTTCTCCAACGGCAGCACCAAACATCTGCCGCCGCTGACCGAAGACGAAGTGCGTTTTCTTACGCAGATTCGCCGCTACTCCATGGGCCTGAATGACAGCGATCGCAAGCTGGTGCTGGCGATGGTGAAGAAGATGGCCGCAGGCGCGGGAAAGTAAGGAAATAGCAATTCGCGATCAGTTGTTGGCTTTTTCTGAAATCCCGAAGCGCAGCGAGGGATCCCTACCGCCGCAATTCTGCTGAAAAGACCTGCCACTTAATAGTCCCCAAGAGCTCTGGACTGATAGAGTCCCCTCACCCGCTCTTGTGATCGTGAATCCCAGAAGGAATCTTGAGAGGTCGCGGGATTCGGGGTTTCAGAAAAAGCTTATGCTGCCTTGCTCGCCTCGCTCAGGGCCAGCACAGCCAGTTCCAGGCGGTCGCGGGCGCCGGTCTTGGTAAAGATGCTTTGCAAGTGGCGCTTTACGGTGTTCTCGCTGATGGTAAGGGCCTCGCCGATGTCTTTGTTCTTCATGCCCCGGGCCACGTGATAGGCAATTTGGCGCTCGCGGGTGGAAAGGCGGCTCATGGTATTGGCAGACGTTTTGGATTCCGCCGTCATTGTGGTGAGAACCTGCTGGGCCAGTTCATCTGAGAATGCCAGTTCCCCATTGGCCACGGTGCGGACGGCCGTGAACAGCTTCTCCGGGCCGTCACTCTTGAGCACCAGGCCCCGCGCGCCCAGCTTTACCACTTGGGCGTAATCCAGTTCATTGTCAGACCCAGTAAGCACCACGGCGGCTACCCGGCTGCCGGCGCGGTCCAGAGTACGCAGGACTTCAAAGCCGTCTCCATCGGGCATAAAGAGGTCCAGCAGCAAAACGTCGGGCTGGTTTTCTTTCACAACCGCCAGGGCTTCCTGGCCGTTGGAAGCGCGCCCTTCCACTACAAAATCGGGCTGTGTGGAAAGCAGTGCTGCCAGCGATTCGCGCAAGACGGTGTGATCGTCTGCAATAACGATCCGGGTTCGATTTTTGGAGACGACCTTAGGAAGCATGATTAATCCTTTTGTATAACCTTTTCTTAGATGCAATTCAGAGGGAGGATGAAACGCCCCGTTTTTAGGTTGGCTGAATTACATGAAAAAATCAGCCAATGCGAAATTGCGGCCTTATCCGTACGCCGCACCGCCGGCAAAGTACCCCAGTGAGGGTCTGCAGACTGTACCTTGAGCACATAGGAGTCCCTGGCCGGTCTATGGTATATTCCGCCTAAATGCTCCCTGGAGCGAGCCCGACCCTGGAATGGAGCGGCCACTTTGGCGATTGACGAAGAACTTAACGTGCTCGAAGACCAGCTGCGCCGGCTGAAGATCGAGTACGACATGTACTTTGGCGGGGGCTCCAAAAAACCACCGGCAGATGTCGAGTGGAAGGTCAAGAACCTGCTCAAGAAGTTTTCTGACGGCAACCGCATGAATTATGCCCAGCGGTTCCGCTATACCACCATCCAGCAACGCTACGCACTCTATAACGCGCTCTGGCAGCAAAAACTCGTGATCAAAGAAGAAGGATACCGCCGCCCGCAGGATGCGGTGCTGGGAATCCAGGGCCTGCGAACGGACGAAGAGCATGAAGCGCAAAAGGCCATGAAACACCATGCCTCTGCAACGGAAGACCGGCCCTTCAGCATGTCAGTCTCTGATGGTTCAGACAATGCGCACGTGGAGTCGCTGTTTCAGGCGCTGACTGAAGCGCGCCAGAAGACCGGGGAGAAGAGCGCTGCCAATCTCGACTCGTTCAAGAAATTCGTGAAACAAAAGACTGCCCAGCTGCAAAAGGAATACGGCTGCAAGGCCGTGGAATATACCGTCGAGTTGCAGAATGGACAAGCAAAGCTGAAGGCCAAACCCAAGGCGTAGCTATCGGTATTCAGCCTTTCTTTCTGGAATATTTTCCAAAATTTGAAGCGCACCAGTTACGAAGTACAAAAGCCAAGTGCCGCTTCTTGCACTCCGTCGTTTCACGCTGATACCTTATTCTTTAGTCCTTTCATTCCTTCCTGAGGAACAAGAGTGCCCAAAATTCAGCGTGCAATCCTGAGCGTTACCGACAAAACCGGTTTGGTGGAATTTGCCCAAAAGCTGGCGGCCTTGAAAGTGGAATTGGTTTCCACCGGAGGCACGGCCAAGCTTCTGCGCGAGGCCGGCATTACGGTAAAAGACATCTCTGATCTCACCGGCTTTCCTGAGATGATGGACGGCCGGGTCAAAACGCTCCACCCCAAAGTTCACGGCGGGATCCTGCATATTCGCGGCAATGCCGGGCATGTGGCGGCGGCCAAAGAGCACGGCATACAGCCTATCGACATGGTGGTGGTAAATCTCTACGCGTTCGAAAAGACTGCGTCCAAACCTGGCGTGCATTTTGATGAAGTCATTGAAAACATCGATATCGGCGGCCCGTCCATGGTGCGGTCGGCGGCAAAGAATTTTCGTGACGTGGCGATTGTGACCTCGCCTGCGGACTACGCGGCCATCGCGCAGGAAATGGCCAGCTCCGGCGGTGAGCTTGGGCTGCCGACGCGCTGGCGTCTGGCGCAAAGGGCCTTTGCCACCACTGCCGCTTATGACAGCGCGATTGCCGCCACCCTGGCCGGCACTTCACTTAGCGAAAACGCAAAAGACTTTCAGCTTCCTCAGGCGAACGCAACAACTGCCGGCGATGACTTCCCTGCGGTTCTGCGCTTCTGGGCTGAACAAAGCCATGGACCTGCGCTACGGAGAGAATCCGCACCAGCGCGCCGCCATGTATTCTGACGGTTCAGGCGCGGGCGTAGCCAACGGCAAACAGCTACAGGGCAAGGAACTCTCGTTCAACAACATTGTGGATTTGCAGGCGGCATGGGATCTGGCGCAGGAATTCGAGGAAACAGCCTGTGCCATCATCAAACACACAAATCCTTCAGGCTGCTCCACGGGCAAGACGCTGGTTGAGGCTTACATGCGCGCCAAAGAGACCGATCCGGTTTCGGCTTTTGGGGGCGTCATCGGCGTAAACCGCGTGATTGATGGCGCAGCCGCAGAAGAAATGGCAAAACTTTTCGTCGAGGCCATTGCCGCGCCGGGTTATTCACCGGAAGCCAAGGAGAAATTTGCCGCCAAGAAAAACCTGCGACTCGTCGAGGTGAAACCAAGTGCGCAAAAGTTTGCCATGAAGCAGGTTTCCGGCGGCATGCTGGTGCAAGATGCAGACATACGTCCTTTGGCCCAGGCCGATCTCAAGGTCGCTACCACGCGGCAGCCCACCCCGGAAGAAATGCGTGCGCTGCTGTTTGCCTGGAAGGTCTGCAAACATGTGAAATCCAATGCCATCGTTTATGCCCGCGACGGCCAGACCGTGGGCGTGGGGGCTGGTCAAATGTCCCGGGTGGATTCATGCAAGATTGGCGCCATGAAAGCGATCTTACCTTTGCAGGGCACGGTGGCCGCTTCAGACGCCTTTTTCCCATTTCCGGACGGCGTGGAAGAGATTGCCAAAGCAGGGGCTACGGCCATTATCCAGCCTGGCGGCTCCATGCGCGACCAGGAAGTCATTGACACGGCAAACCGCCTGGGGCTGGCGATGGTGCTCACAGGTGTGCGCCACTTCCGTCACTAGTCAAGAATTGTAATCTGCTGCGAAAAGGGCGGAACTAAGGTCTAAAATTAGATGAGATGAATAGTTCGCCACCGAAAATGGCGTCTGTGCATCCAATTAACAAGGTATTTCGGTTCGCTCTATGACTTTCATAAAAAATCGCATTCTTCTCCCCGGGCTGCTTCTGCTCACAACCGCCAGCGTGTTTGCCCAGCAGAACTCGCCAAAGTCCCAGGCTCCTGCAAAAGCTGCGCCGTCCAAAAAAGATGCCGCTCCCGCACAGCAAGCACCGGCTGCCAAGGCTACACCCGAGCAGCCCAAGGCGGACAAGAAGCCTGACAAAGCCGCCGCTTACTATCATTTCTCCCTGGCACACATGTATGAAGAAATGATGGCAATGTACGGGCGGTCGGAATACGCCACAAAAGCCATTGAAGAATACCGGCTGGCCATTGAGAACGATCCTTCCTCGGAATATTTGAACGCTTCGTTGGCGGAGCTGTACGCCAAGACCGGACGCATCCGGGATGCCGTGCTGGAAGCGCAGGACATTATCAAGCGCGATCCTAACAACCTGGAAGCCCATAAGCTTCTGGGAAGAATTTATCTGCGTTCGCTGGGCGATCTGCAGCCAGGAACGCAATCGCGTGAAGTGCTTAGCCTTGCCATCGAGCAATACGAAGCTATAACCAAGATCGAGCCCAAGAACGCGGACAACCACCTCTTGCTCGGGCGACTTTATTTCCTGAACAAAGATGCGACCAAAGCGGAAAGTGAATTCAAGACCGCGCTTAGTCTCGAACCGAATTCAGAAGAAACCATCACCAATCTGGCTTATCTCTATAACGACGAAGGCGCTAATAACAAGGCCGCCGACTTATTGAAGACCGTCCCGGAGGGCCAGCGTTCAGCCAAGATTTATTCCGCTCTGGGAACCACCTACGAGCAGCAAAAAGATTACAAAAACGCCATCGCCTCTTTTCGGCAGGCGTTGGCCATGGATAAGGAAAACCTGGACGCCATGCGCGGCCTGGCTCAGAACCTGTCTAATGACAATCAGATCGATGCCGCGCTCGACGAGTACCGCACCATCCAGGACGCGGACCCTCAGGACGCCACTGCCGCCTTGCGCGTAGCCGAAATCTACCGTCGCCAGGGCAAGTTTGATCTGGCCATGGAGAACCTCAAGAAAGCGGCCGCGCTGGTACAGGACTCGCTGGAAATTCCTTACAACGAAGCGCTGATCCTGGAAGCGCAGGGCAAGTATGAAGATGCCGCCACTGTCCTGCAGAAACTTGTAGCGCATCCGCTGCCGGCAAATGCGCGCGCCGGAGACAAGAGCAATCGCGCTCTGTTTCTGGAAAGGCTTGGAAACGTCTATCGCGAAGCCGGCCGGCCGTTGCTGTCCCTGGAGACGTTCCGCAAAATCATCGACTTGGGCGGAGATGAAGCCGCCCGCGGCTATCAAGACGTAATCGATTCCTATCGCGACCAGAAGCAGTGGAGTGAAGCAACCAAGACGGCGCAGGAAGCCGTGAAAAAACTTCCTAACGACAAAGGTCTCAAATTGACGCTGGCCCAGCAGATGGCCGATAACGGGAAAGCCGACGAGAGCGTGCAGATGGCCAAGTCCGTGCTGAAGGGCGGACCGGAAGACCGCGACTCCTACATCATGCTCTCGCAGATTTACATGCGGCTGAAGCACTGGAAGGAATCAGAAGATGCGATTGCCCAGGCGGAGAAACTGGCAACGCGTCCGGAAGAGAAGGAATACATCCGCTTCCTGCAAGGTTCCATCTACGAGCGCCAGAAAAAGTATGAGCAGGCGGAGCAGGCGTTCCGGCAGGTGCTGCAACAGAACCCCAGCAACAGCATGGCGCTGAATTACCTTGGCTATATGCTGGCTGACCGCAACAGCCATTTGGAAGAAGCCATTACGCTGATCAAGAAGGCCTTGGACCTTGACCCACAAAACAGCGCGTATCTTGATTCACTCGGGTGGGCCTATTTCCGGCTCGGAAATTATGATCAGGCAGAAGAGAATCTGCGTCGCGCCGCCGATAAGACTCCGAATGATCCCACCGTTCAGGACCATCTAGGCGAACTCTATGCGCGCACCAACCGCTTCAAGCTGGCGGCTGCCCACTGGGAACGCGCGCTGGATGAATGGAATAAATCAGTGCCGGCAGACGTGGACCAGCAGGACGTTGCCCGCGTGACTAAAAAGCTGGAAAGCACAAAGGTAAAGCTGGCGCAGCAAACTCAAAAATAAAAAGTCTTTCGCACACCACAATCAGCCCCTGCGCTGTTTCGATTTTTGAAATGGTTCAGGGGGCTGATTCCTGTCTGGCAGTCTATTCACCAGATTTCCACGGCTTGATTCGCGGCCACCACCGCCGGACGTTTTTATAATAAACTTCGTAATCATTTCCGAACTTACTGCGCAGGGCCGGATCTTCATCGAAGCAAGTCGGCCTTAAGCCCGATCTGTGCTCATCGGTGGTGAGGTTTCAAAATTTCCTCCGCTACCTCTGTTCCTCAGTGTTTCAGAGGTTTGGCTCTATCACGCGCGATGTCGGCGATCCATGCGTCATTCGCTCTATAATACGATCCGTGGATTCACTTTCGTCACGCGACGCGCGGGCAGGTAACTGGCTGCAAGACCCACGGCCAGAAACATTAAGACACCACCGGAACTAGTTCAGGCAGTTTTCCGCTCTCTCGGCTGTAACTCCACTTTGCCTTCCACCTGCCGCAGCGTGAAACTCTTGGCGCAATTAGCGCACAGCCAGAAGTTTTCAAATTTCGTGTGTTTCGCGTTGAGATTTTTTGCATGAAAACCAAAAAATCTGCCGCCATCGAGTCGCATCAGCGTTTTGGCGCACTGCGGATTGGCACACTTCGAGATCATGAGTCAGTGGCGGCTGCTTATTCTTAGACGCTAGCGGGCAATGCCAGGTCGCCCGCAATCGCAAGCTCCTGAATTGAGCGTCCAGTATATGGTTGCCCGTTAAATTCCCGACTTTAGCCGCAATATCAGGCGCTTTTCAGGCAACTCTCCTGGCTGATGTCGAAAACGCACATTTGCTGGGGAAAAATTACGAGTCTCTGCTTTTCTGCGCCCGATTAGTTGTTTGCTTTCAATCGCCGCTATGGCAATTCACTTGCCTTTACCACATATGGAAAATGAACGATATGCATTACACCGGAGAAAATATTTTGCCGCCACAAGAATCCAAGAAGAAATCCGGTCAGGTTCCGTTTCTCAGCGGAGAAATGGTTCCTGTTTCCGGCATATGGCGGCCAGACCATTCACGCTGTCCCAGTTCTGGAGATATCTGGCTGCGCAAACAAACCCATTTCCCGCCCTGTTCCGGCTGTGGCTCCTCGGCTGGGTTCGCCCTGATAGAGGAGATCCTCCATATTTCGGAAGACCCTGATTTTCAGTAGGGCTGCGGGAATAGGGCTTCAGTGTGTTTCGAATTCGCCTCCGGCTATAATGCCTGCGACCGCCAGGAGGCGAAATGAAACGGGGTATTGCGCTCGCACTTGCAGGCATTTTGTTGTTCACACTCTCCACACCTTGCTTTGCTGATTTTCAATACACAGAAACCACCAAGATCACCGGAGGCGCGGCTGCGGGCGCTATGAAGTTCGCCGGCGTCTTTAGCAAAGACGCGCGCCAGGCCACGCAAGGCTCCACTTCCACCATTAGTTTTAAGGGCAACAAGATGAGGCGGGAAGATAGCATGGGCCAGATTGAAATCATTGACCTCGACGGCCGCCGTATCACCCAGATCGACACCAGGAAGAAAACATATTCCACCATCACCTTTGACGAGATGAAGGCCCGTATGGAAGAAGCCCGCAAGAAGGCCGCAGCGGAGCAGGCAAAGCGCAACAAAGAGCAGCCCAGCCAGGTGAAAATTACTCCGAAAGTCACCATCACGCCTGGCACCGGATCAAAGAAGCTGCTGGACTATACCGCCAAAGAAATGAAGATGCGCGTGGACATGGAGATGACCTCCGACGATCCCAAAGCCAAGGGCCAGACCGCAAACATGTGGGTTGATTCTGATTCTTATATCGCGCCGGTAAAAGGCTATGACGAAGTAAAGCACTTCTATCAGCGCATGGCCAAGGAAATGGATTGGGTTCCCGGGGCGATGATGGGCGCCAATGCGCAGATTGCTCCTGCAATGGTTGAATACCGCAAGAGCGCCACAGCCTTGAATGGCATGCCCTTGTTTTCACTGGTCAGCGTGGGGATGGCTGGCCAGCCCGGTGCGCCACAGCAGGCTTCTCACGAAGATCAAAAATCCAGCGGCAATCCGATCAGCAGCATCGGCGGGATTTTCGGCAAGAAGAAAAAGAAAGATGATGCAGCCGCAGGATGATAAATCTGACGCAAAGCCCAGCGGCGCTCAAGGATCCCTGATGGACACCAGCACCGAAGTGACATCAGTTTCAACCAGCACCGTTGATGCAAACTTATTCAAGATTCCAGACGGCTATAAGCAAGTGGAACCCAAAAACGTGCAGTAGCTTTTTCCAACTACAGCAAAGAAACCGGATCGTCTACAAACAGCGGCGCACCTGTGAAGAGGTGCGCCATTGTTGAGAATTCACTTCTCTGTTCCTCTCTGAACTTACCGGCTCGCCTTCTTTTTCCGCTTCGACCAGTGTTCCAGCCAATATTTTAAAGACGCGCATTCCTGAATCACGGCCTCAAGCTTGGGAATCGTCGTTTTCAACTCATCGTCTTCCACAACTCCATCTGCCATAGTGTTCGCAATGCTTTCCAACGCCACGCCTACGTCTTTAATCAGGTTGGAAATTGCCCTGAACTCTGCTTCGGACGTTTGTTTAGGATCGGGAATCTTAAACGCCACGCGGCCCGCCTGGCTTTCCAGCAAGTCGAGCGCTTCGTAATTGCCCAGAAGCGTGCAGATTCTTGGCAGCAGGTATGCAGGCAAATGCCTGTCACCGCGCATCCAGTACATCAATGATCGGTAATTGGTGCCGAGTTGCTGCGCCAGCAGCCGGACATCGTACTCGGCTTTGGCCTCAATCACCTGGCTTAAGACTGTGGGAAGGGTTTTTGCGGGCACATGGTAATCCAGAGTTGTAAATTTGTCAGTTCAAAAACCGGGTCATTTTGAACGGTGAAAGTGCTCATTGTAGCTGAATTGCCTACCCTTTATATAACCGATGTAATAAAGCTGTTGTATTAAAGCCGTAATAGAGATGAACACCACCGAAGCGGTTTTGTTCCTGGTCTCGCTTGGTTACGTTTTTATAGTCTTTGCCGCCGGACAAAGTGCCATTGGAGATACGAACGATGGATTTGACAAGACCAGCGGTTCGAAGTACTTTTCCAAGCCAGACCAGCATATTCTATTCTTCAGCAAGGTACTTTCAGAGCGCAGTCCGGACTTTCAAGTGCGGGTTTGCATCTGGACAGCGGCTTGCATCGCTGGTTGTATGACAGGGGTCGCACGATGAAGAAGTGGTACAACTATTTCGTCTCTACGGATTCACCCGGAGGCCCTGCAGGCGCGGATTCTTCGAGCACCGGACCGTCGGGGGCCGCTGCGGGACAAAAGAGTCCTGCCCAGACCGTAGCTGAGATCGCATCTACAGTGGCCGCGGAACCCAAGTTCACCAGTCCCGTTTCCAAGGCCGGGACCTTTGACGAGATCTATCAGGCGGCAGAAATTCCTCCCGCTCCCCAGGGATATTCCATTATGAAGGTGGCGGAAATGCTCCAGAGTGAGCATATCCGCTCCATGCCCACGGACGTAAAGCGTTCCACCATTCTGGTGGCGCTTGACGCCGCCGGCGTCGATATAAAAGATGTGATTCAGGATGCTGTCCGTCGCGATAAAGCGCTGGATGGCTATGAGCGCGTCCAGGAACGCGCCATCACAGACCTGGAAGCGCGCAAGAACCAGGAAAACGCGCAGATCCAGGCCGAGCTCGATAAATATGTTGCCGAGCAACGGGCCAAGATTCAAAGCAATAATGACGACGTGACGAAAGAAAAGGAGCGTTTCTTCGGCTGGCGGCTGAAAAAGCAGCAGGAAGAAAAGAAGATTGCTGACGCCGTGGCTCCTTTCGTGACAGAAAACCCAATCACAACCGGGGCCGGTACTACATCGTCCGCGCCGAAACCAGCAGCACCAAAGCAGTAAGCAAAAGGAGCTTTTATGTGGCAGCGTTTTACCAGACTGATTCGTTCATTCGTCGGTTTCTTCATCTCCACGGCGGAAAATCCAGAGATCATTCTCCAGCAGAACATCCGCGACATGAATGACCAGGTGCCGCGCATGAATGAAAGCATTGCCATGGTCAAGGCCAACGTGACGCTGCTGGAGCGCGAGGAAGTCCAAGTACCAGGATGACGTCGCCAACCTGACGGCCAAGGTGAAGTCCGCGATCCAGGCCAATCGCGACGACATCGCCGGCAGCTTTGCCACGCAGTTGCAAAACACCAAGGGCGCACTCGCGCGCACGCAGGGCCAGCTCACCACCGCTCGCGCCGCCTTTGATAAAGCCATGGCTGTGAAGAAGGCTTTCATGCAGGAAAAAGACCGCAAGACGCAGGAAGCGCTCTGCGCCATCGCCGATTACCGCCGCGCCCAGTGGCAGAAGAAGGTCGCCGACGTGATGGAGCAGTTCGACGTAGCCGGCATCAGCCAGACGCATGACGAGATGGTCCGCAAAGTGGAAGAGATGACCGCCGTCAACGAAGCGCGCATGGATATGGCCATGGGCAACGTCGACCAGCAGAAGATGAAGATCGAAGAAGAAGCCGAGAAGATACAGGCCGGCGAACTGGTGAAACAGTTCAAGATCGAAATGGGCCTGGCTTCGCCTTCCGCAGCTGGAACCAGCGCTACGCCGGAGAAAACCATTGGCGGCAAGGAGCCACAAAGGACGTGAGGAATTTGGTAATTGGGTAAGTTGGTAATTGGGTAATTGAAAACCAACACCCATTTGACTGAAACACACGCAACGGGTTTGGAGCGAAGCGACAGAAATAAGGGCGAGCCCGACCACGCGGCGAGCCCGTTGCTTCAGGAGCATGACTGAGTTCGGTTGTGAAATGAATGTAAGCGGTTTAGAGCGCAGCGACAGAAGCAATGTCGCGACACATCTGTAAGGAGAAGACCCACATGGCCGTAAAGATTGAAAAAGGCGGATGGATCCTCATCTTTCTGATCGGGCTGGCCCTGGTCGGCTACAGCCTGATGAGATATGGCGTCATCGACAGCAGCAAATTCGGGGGCAGCGGCAGCAAGAGCTCATCCAGCGGCGACCGCGTCGACACCACCAAACCGCTGGAGCTGCCCGTCTCATCCACCACGGACGAGAACGCCGAAGTTCGTATCCGCGTCAACGTCTGGGTTGGCTGCGTGGGCGGCCTGGTGGCCAATGGCGGGCTCGAAACCGCGCCGGACTCCATCTTCGCCAACAAAGGCCTGAAAGTTTCCTTCAAAATCATCGACGACTGGACTGAAGGCGCTTCCGCTCTGGCCACCAATAATGTCGACGTCATGCTCACCACGCTCGACGTCTAGGCCAAGGATTACGGCCAGTTCCAGGAGAAGGGCTTCGGCTCGCACGCCTTCTTCATGGTTGATTGGTCACGCGGCGCTGACGGCGTAATCGGCAAGCAGGGCATCAACAGCATTGAAGATCTGGCCGGCAAGACCGTGGCTTTCGCGCCTTACACGCCTTCGCACTTCCTGCTGTGGAACGGCCTGAAAGCCTCAGGCCTGAGCACCGATCAGCGCAATGAGATCTTCAAGAAGGCTGTCCACACCAAGGACGGCATCGAGCCCGCCGTGCTCTTCGCCCAGGAAAAAGTGGACGCCGCCGTGGCCTGGGATCCGGACATGAGCGACGCCGTCACCAAGCGCGCCGGCTCCAAGAAGATTTATGACACGCGCGTCGCCAACCGGCTGATCGCCGACATTCTGGTGGTCAGCGACCGCTTTGCCGCCAAGCATCCGCAGACGGTGATGAAGCTGGCCCAGGGCTGGCTTGAAGGCGTGGAGTTCATCCACACGCAGCCGGCGCGCGCTTACAACCTGATCGGCACGATCAAGGATTTCAACATCCCGTCTGACCTGGCCAAGACCATGCTGGAAGGCGTGAAGCTGGCCGACTATGCCGACAACACTTCCTTCATGGGCACGCAGGGCTCTAATTCCGACTATGCCAACATCTTCGACATGGCCCAGGATATGTATCGCGAACTGCGGATGATCAAGCGCATGTCAAATGCTGAAGACAGCGTCGACCGCCGCTACATCAAGCAGATGAGCGGCAACTTCTCCACCGCTTCCACGGAGCAGCCGATCGAGTATCACCAGCCCAGCAAGGGCGCCACTCCGATCGCCACGCAGCGTCGTTCTATCTACTTCGACCCGACGTCAGCCAAGATGAGCCTGGATTCGCGTGCCGTGGTGGATGAGATCGGCGGCCAGATGCGCGCATACGAGAACACCGTCGTCGATATCGACGGCAACACTGACTCTACCGGCCAGCGAGGCTACAACATGCAGCTCTCGCGCCAGCGCGCCGATGCCGTGAAGCAATACTTGATGGAAAAATACGGCTTCCCCGGAGCGCGCTTCCGGATCGCCGGCAACGGCCCGGACAAGCCTTTGGACAGCAACGCCACACCTGAAGGCCGCGAGAAAAATCGCCGGACAGATATCAAGTTGTACCCCAACCCGGGCGAGTAAGCTTGGTAGAGACGTAGCATGCTGCGTCTCTACGCGTAGCTCATGCCTGAAGAGGCCGCATTGCCAAGGTAAAGGAATCCATGGCCGAGTTGCTCACAATCCGGAAAGAAACCTCGCGCACACTAAGCTGGTGCTGGCCACAGCCGCCTGGCTGCTGGTGGTGCTGATCTGGTCGCTGATCACGCATTGGGAGTTGATCAGCACATATGTTTTTCCCACGCCGCTGGAGGTGCTCCGCGCCTTTAAGCCACTCTTCACGGAACGTGGCTTGCTGAGCAATGTCTATGCCAGCTGGTGGCGGATCGGCCAGGCGTTCTTGTGGTGCGTTGTCATCGCCGTGCCGCTTGGACTGCTGATGGGCGCCTTCCGCTGGGTGCTATGATCTGGTCAATCCTGTCGCCGAGCCCATGCGCTCCATGCCGATCACGGCGTTCCTTCCGGCTTTCATCGGGCTGTTCGGCATCGACGAAACCATGAAGGTAGCGTTCCTCTGGTTCGGCATGTTCTTCTACCTGCTGGCCGTGGTGGTGGAAGAGGTCAATCGCGTCGACACGTCTCTTCTGGAAACCGCGTACACTCTGGGCGCGAAACGATATCAGGTGCTGTGGCTGATGTTCCGCGCATCCATTCCCGGCATTTTCTGCTCCTTCCGCATTCTCTACGACATTGGCTGGACCTACGTGATCCTGGCTGAAATCGTGAACCGCAAAAAAGGGCGTGGGCGACATGGTGCAATCGGCCTATGAATTTCACCAGCCCGATCTCGTTTATGCCGGCATCATCGCCATTGGCGTGGCCGCGTTTCTCTTCCGCGCCATGCTGACGCTCTCAGAAAGGTGCTCTGTTCCCCTGGCGCAGGCTACGCAGTCAGGCTCAGAGTCGTCCGCCGCCATCGTCGGCAGCCGGGGTCGCAAGAAGGCGGTGAGCCGTGGAGAATAAGAGATCCAAAATCAGCGTTAAAGACGTCTCACGCATCTTCTTCTCTCCCAGCGGCGAGACGAATTGAGGCGCTGAAGGACGTAAACCTTGAAGTGGAAGACGCATTTTCTGCTGCCGGCCGCGACATCGGCGAATTCCGCGTGCTGCTGGGCCCTTCCGGCTGCGGCAAGTCTACTATGCTGCGCATGATTGCCGGCCTGGACAAGCCCACCAGCGGCCAGGTGCTCGTGAACGGAGAGGTTGTTACCCATCCCGGCAAGGACCGCGGCATGGTCTTTCAGAAATACACTTCGTTCCCCTGGCTCACCGTAGCCGACAACATTGCCTACGGCATGAAGATCAACGGCGTCCCGGAAGCCCAGCGGAAGGAGACTGTTGGCCGCCTTCTGCAATCGGTGGGCCTGAGTGAATTTGCCAACGTGTACCCGGAAACGCTTTCGGGCGGGATGCAGCAGCGCGTCGCCATTGCCCGCACGCTCGCGTTGCGCCCCTCAGTCATCCTGATGGACGAGCCTTTCGGCGCGCTCGACGCCCAGACCCGCAGTGACATGCAGCAGCTTTTGCTGCAAATCTGGGATGAAACCGCGTGTACAATTCTGTTTGTTACGCATGACGTGGAAGAGGCGGTTTATCTGGCTGACAGGATCTTCATCATGAGTTCGCATCCGGGAACGATCGTGGAAGACGTGGAAGTGCCGTTTGACCGTCCGCGAGACCTGGGCCTGAAAGAAAAGAGCGAGTTTCACGAGCTACAGCATTACGTGCTGGGCCGTCTCAAGAGCGCTCCGGGAATTGGCGGCCATGTGAGGGTGAGCATCTGATGGGTTTCGGCGGCATCTTTTCAGGCTCCAGCTTGCCGGATGCTCCGGGCCCGGACCCGCACGACAAAGACATCAACTTTGTCAAAGAAGCCTTCAATATCCAATACAACTGGATCGCCCTGGGCGGCGCCGCAGCCTTTGCGCTCGTCACCGGGACTGCTATTCCTTTGGCTCTCGCCGGCGGACTGGAGCTGATGTACCTCGCCGTGGTCTCACAGCATCCCCGTTTCCAGCGGCTGGTGCGCTCATGGAAGTTTGCCGAACAGCAGAAGCTCAACGAGCAAAAACTGGGTGACATGCTGCGCAATCTGCCGCCGGACATGCAGGGGCGTTACATCAAGCTGGCAGAAGTATGCCGGTCCATCCGCGGCAATTTCTCCCAGCTTTCTTCTACTTCGCAAATTTTCGTTCAGCAGATGGATGCACGGCTGGAAGGGCTGCTTCATGGATATGCCCGCCTTCTCTCCGCCGCCTTCCAGCAGCGCCAGTATGTTAAGACCACCGATCCTGACCAGATCACCAAGGAAATCGCCGCGCTGCAGCAACACCTGAACACCGACCCGCCTCGCGTGCAGGATATCAACAAGAAGCGCGTCGAAATCCTGAGCAAGCGCCTGGAGAAATATCAGAAAATCAGTGAGAACCGGCAGGTCGTCGATGCCCAGTGCTCGGCGGTGGAAGACGTGCTGCAGCTCGTTCGCGACCAGTCTGTGACCATGCGCGATCCGCAACAGGTAAGCGACCAACTGGCAAACCTTGTACACGACGTGGAACAGACCGAGCAAACCGTGCAGCAGGTGGAATCAATTTTCAGCGGACTCACTCCGGAGATGGAAGGCATTATGCAGGACACGGATTCTTCCAGTTCGAGTAGTTCGGCGCAACGAACCAGAATTGGCAGCTAAGAAAACTAAATGAAGTGTGACAATGTCCTCACCCACCACCGACAAATATCTTGACGCTCTGCCGCCCTGGGCGCGCGAGCTATCGGAAAAGTACTACTCGCGCTCTTACGCTCTGTTCGTCCTCTACGGCAACGTGCGCGACCTGATTCCCTTCCGCCAGCCCAATGGGACCGATTTCCTGTCCCTCGACCAGTTCCTTTCCGGCGCGCTCTTCGGGCAGCGCGACATTGTCCTGCACTATGACCAGACGGTGGCCTGAACTTCGGCAGCGCCGACTCGCAGTCTGACTTTCGTCGCGCGCTGGAAGGCTATGACAGCTTCCACGGCACTAACTTCTCCAATGGCGGACTGCCACGCAATCCTGACGCGTCCTCAATATCCTGGATAACTACCTGCGCCTGCGCATCGCCGACGGCAAGAAGATCGCCGTCGGTCATCGACTTTGCGGAGACCATCGCTCCAGCCGGTGACGTCTCCAGCATGTCCGCCGAAGACCGCAATTCGCTGGTCATCCTCAAGCGCTGGGCGCGGAACCCTGATTTCCTGAACGCCGACGTCACTATCTGCCTGATCTCAGAAAACCAGATCGAGTTGAACCAGGGCATCGTGCAGAACCCGGGAGTAGCCTCCATCGCGATTCCGCTGCCCGATGAAAGTGAGCGCCTGGACTTTGTGCGCTGGCAGTTGCGTACTCATCCGCTGCCCCAGGGTTCTGAGGTCACTGACGAGGTGCTGGCCAAGCTGACCGCTGGATTGAAACGCGTGCAACTTGCAGGGACTGATTGCGCACGCCGTCCAGAATCAGCAGCCCTTAACGCTCAAGTTTCTGAATGATCGAAAGAAAGAGCTGATCGAATCTGAATCCGGCGGCCTGCTCGAATTCGTGCAGAGCCGATTTGATCTCTCTTACGTCGCCGGCAATGACATGGCAAAGCAAAAGCTCAAAGACGCTGCAAGCGCAATCCAGTCCGGCAACACTGATGTGCTGCCTATGGGCTACGTTATCTGCGGTCCTGTGGGTACCGGCAAGACCTTCATCACGACCTGCTTTGCCGGCGAGGTGGGCATTCCTGCCGTTACGCTTAAGAATTTCCGCAGCATGTGGCAGGGCGTGACTGAAGGCAATCTGGAGCGCGTGCTTAATCTGCTGAAAGCCATGAGCCCGATCTGCGTGATTGTGGATGAAGCTGACGCCCAACTTGGTGATCGCTCCAGCTCCGGAGACAGCGGCGTAAGTAATCGCGTCTTTGCTCAGATCGCTCAATTCATGGGAAACACCGACTATCGCGGCAAGGTGATCTGGTTCCTGCTTACGTGCCGCCCAGATCTTCTGCCCGTGGACCTCAAGCGCCAGGGACGCGCCGAGGAGCATATCGCGCTGTTCTATCCCGATACGCCGGAAGAACGTAAGGCCCTGCTCCGCGCCATGCAGAAAAAAGCCCGCATGTCGGCATTTAATCCAGAGACGGAGAAGCTTTTTCTGGACAATTCAGGCAGTCTTTCCGGCGCCGACATTGAGGCCGTGCTGGTCCGCAGCCGCATGCGCGCCGCGCTCGATAAGCGCACCGCCGTCAGCGATGCCGACATTAGAGGCGCTCTGGAAGACTTTATTCCGCCTTCTTATCCCAGTGAAATCGACCTCCAAAATATTGTGGCCGTGCTGGAGTGCACCAGCAAGAGCCTGCTGCCCAAGAAATATCGTGATGCCGACCGCGGCGAGTTGAGGACCGCGGTGAACTCACCCGCCGCGCCAATGAACTGCTGATGCTCACCCGGCAGTCAGGCGAAGGATGAGGTACCCCTCCCCCTCCCCGGTCAACGGCAAGAATATACTTGACTCATCAAGCTTTTTCTGGCATGATTTGAGGCATGGAACCCAAGACACTCACGGACGCGATTAGGTACTTCGCAAACCCGGATAACTGCATTGACTATCTTGCCCTTCGCCGCTGGCCTAATGGTGTTGTTTGTCCTACGTGCGGTCGCAAGGATGTGACCTTCGTGCCTTCTCGCCGTCTCTGGCAGTGCAAGACTCGCCATCCCAAGGCGCAATTCAGCATCAAGACCGGAACCATCCTTGAGGATTCTCCGCTCGGTCTGGATAAGTGGCTGCCCGTTATGTGGATGGTCGCCAATTGCAAGAATGGCGTTAGCTCTTGGGAAATTCATCGCGCTTTGGGCGTCACGCAAAAGACCGCATGGTTCATGCTGCATCGTATTCGTTTGGGGATGCAGACGATTCGACAGTGAAGCTTGGCGGGACGGCAAAGTTGAAGTCGACGAAACTTTCATCGGCGGCAAGGCGCGCAACATGCACAAGCGCAAGAAGGCGCGCATGGACAAGATGGTTTGGGGAAACAAGACCATTGTTGCCGGAGTGCTTGAGCGTGACGGCAAGGTTAAGACTCAGGTCATTCCTAACCGCTCTGCTGCATCTCTTCATGCCGTTGTGAAAGAGCATGTGCATCCCGGCTCTAACTTGAACACGGATGATTTCTTTGGCTATTGGGGATTGCACAAGGATTACATTCACCAGATCGTAGACCATGCCGAAACGTATGTAGTTGGCAAGGTTCATACGAACGGGATTGAAAACTTCTGGTCTTTGTTCAAGCGGGGATTGCATGGAACGTATGTAAGCGTTGAACCGTTCCACCTGTTCCGGTATTTGGATGAGCAGTGTTTCCGATTCAACAATCGCGCCACAAAGGAAAACCCAATGAACGATGGCGACCGTTTTAGTTTGCTGTGCTCTCAGATCGTCGGCAAGCGTATTACTTACGCTGAATTGACGGCGAAGGAGGACAAAAAACCGGAAGCTACCTTCTAACCGTTTTCGTTTGGCCCGTGGTCGGCGGAAGGCTGGATAGCTTTCCGCTTTTTCTTTTTTAGCCTCGCTTGTGCGGATTCGCGTCTGCCTGTTTCTTGTATTCTGCTTCCCGCCGTTTGATTTCTTCGTGCGGTACAGACATAAGCTGATCCACGAGATTCGTGAATTTTTGGTACTCTGCGGAATGTTTCATTGTGCCTCATTTTATTTTACTTGAGCTACGCCTGCCTTATTGGAGTAATTTTTTATGAAGCGTATTTTTAGCTGCTCTCTGATGTGAGCAGCCAGTGCAGGGCCTTTTGCCGCTTTATCATCTTCGCCTGCATCTTTGAAATACCCAGCAACAATTTGAAAGGATTCTTTCAGTACAGCATCATTGATCTTGGAAAGATCCAAAGAGGCAATCCTGGATCGTCTCGGGTTGTGAGAATTGAGGACAAGACATGTCACATACATGGCGAGATAAAATTTAATATTCAGCTTATATGCGTTTTCCAAGTCGAGTCCATCTAAGAAATCTTCAGTCTTTTTTAAAATCCATCCACATACCCAGTAAAGTTCATACGGATACTCCTTGTTAAAGAGTTTGGCATAATTACGATCTACAACCGTAGTCGGGCGAGCGCGAGAGTCGTCAGGCTTTTGAAGCACTACGGCAGCCAGTATTTGAGCCATTTCTGTAATTGTGATGATTGTAGGGATTGCGATCTTGCGATTTCTGTAATAATTTTTTCTTCTCTCGTAAAACAGCTTTGGAGTTTTGCCTGCCAATGCTGCCTCTATATCTCTGTGAATTTTTTCTGTAGCATGAAGGGAATTTCTGCCGATTTTAGTCTGGCTGTTTGTTGCGTTAATGATGTTGTCAACAGCAGCAGCATCAGATGTCTCCAGAATTCTGATAAGAATCGTTCTGGTGTCTTTAACTAATGTTGGCTGCTGAAAGTGATTAGCAATTTCATAAGATGTTTGCAGGCCATTCACTATAAGCGGGTCTGTGAGTACAAATGTGTCGCCGTCCAATATGATCTGCGATGCCACAATGGTTATGCCAATCGAATCATGTCCGTTACCGAATTCGCTTGTAAATGGTGACCATGAAGCCATCGCCCTGCTTGGTTCGCCCATGGCCCACCGGGTTCAAGGTCCACCCGCCCAAGAACACCTCGACCACCATGAAGACCGCCCCGACCGCGGTGAATGACCAACGATTCTCCGGTCGCAGATTTGCGGGCGGATTTCGGCCGTGTTGCGGTTTGTGCGTATTCATCAATTGACTCCAATGCGGCCCGGTCAAGTGCGAACGCGGCAGCAGCTTCCCTCAAGCACGGACGACACGCACGATTATTTCTTGACGAGCTTCACGTTCAGCCAGGGCACTTCCTTGTTGTCAACGAACTTCGTCGAGATAAATTGGTTGTCCACGACGGTTTCCCATTTGGGGCCGCCCAATACGATGTTATCTCCCAGTTTTAGGCTCGGGTCCGGATCCATCTTGATCTTATGGGCATCGCCTGAATACCCACCGCTTCCGGAGGTCTTCGTGCCGGATTCGAATCCGAGCAGCAACAGGAACTCGTTTTTCGCCGAAGGATCCCGTCGTAGTGCGATCACAAGATTTCCCGACACTTCCGCGCCGTGCTCGCTTTCGTCCGCTTGAGTCAAGGGTTATCTTCTTTGGACCTTCCGGCAGGTCAACTTCAACCCAGCCCTCTAGCTCGCCTTGTTGCCAGCGGAGCACAAAGGAATAATCATATCCAAGCAATTGGAGCGGACGCCGGGTATCCTCGTTCTGGTCTAGCCAAAGCTTGGGACGATCGTCCGCTGGCTTGGCGGCGGCCGCTTTCTTCCCAGCTTCCAATTCGGACTTGAGGCGGGCGATCTCCGCGTCTCTGCCGCCATTGCAAGAAATGCATGCAGTCGCCAGCATGAACACCACGACCAGCCAAATTGCACCACGTTTCATCAGAATCCCCTTGAAAGTGAAACGCGTGATGTACTCCGAGCTCCACTCGCCGCGGCCCGCGCAATAAGCCGCGATGCCCACCATGAAAAAAAGGTGCCCCCCGCAATCCGCCCCAGTCGCGGTGAAAGTCCATCGAGTTTTCGCGGACAGGTTACGGGCGTTTGTCACTCCTGGCGAAGAGAAAGCAATCCGATTACCAAGAACACGCCTGACAGGAGCGTGCCAAGGAAAACAAGAATGATCCCTGTAGGACTTCCATCCGTTCCGAAAAGGGAAGCGTTACTGGCCATGACCAGGACGACGCTGATTCCCACCAGCCCCACAACGCAAGAAACAAGGCCAAGAACTTTTGCACTTTCTCGCAATCGGCCGAATTTCACCCATAACCGGAAATAGCCAATCAGAGCGGCGATGCCGCCAATCACTGCCGCCAAATGAGTCAGTCGGTTTCTGCGTGCATCCCATTCATACCATTCGTGAGTGTCGGGCCGGGCCGGCAAAACCATGCCCGATTCTCGCGCCCCTGGTCTTCCAAAACGACTTTCCCATTCGCGAATGTCACGCGAAGAAGAAGGCATTGGCCAAAGGCTCTCGTAGGCCCAATCAAAGGCATACCACGCCCCAAAATAACAGCCAGCGGAAAGAAGGACTGCCACCAAACTCCAAACCGTTTTACCACCCATCGTCTTCTCCATGCGTTCTCCGATCCAGGTGTGTCAGGGCCGGAGGTGTCTTGTTTTCCCAAAACCGCGTTGCCAGAGCTCCAAGAGCAAACACAATCAAACTGGCTTGCCAATAATAGTAACCCATGAGCAAGTCTTTCATTCGGTCATCCAAAGGGAAAGCGGCCCAGGTGCTCAAGCCAAAGAGGGCCGCAGCCACGCCGATACCCAGCGCCAGGTGTTTTTCTTGCACATCAGCAGAATCCAACCGGCCAGGAGAAACAGGTTTGCCGACCATGGAACAGTCCACGGCGGGGCCCAGCCGAATGCCAGAGCCGTGAGACCGATATGCGAACCAGCCTCCCAATCGGGGAAGATGCGGATGTCGCCGAAATCCCTTGAGGGCGATTCCTTCGCGAACTCGATCGCCGGGTTGATGCACGCCGCGGCGTAAAGCAACCCGACGATCCTCGACAGAATCAGGCGAGGCAACGCGCTGCCAATTTCTGGAAACTGTTTTTGAGTCATGTCCGGAATCCACGATGGCTTAGTCATTCCTGTTCACTTGATCCGCTGGTAAACGGTGACGATGAAGCCGTCTCCCTGCTGGGTCCGAAATACCGTGGGCCGCTTGCCGATGTTGGCAAAATCGCCGCCGAAGGGAAAGGGCACCGGCGTAGTCAACGTGTCACCGTCCAACATGTAGATTCCGGGAAAGGTCAGAGCGTTGCCTTTGCCATCGGCTTTGTCGGTGATGTCGATCTGCTTGGGGTCCTTCGCCGGATCGATCTTGAACCCACCACGTCTCCTTTCCCGTTCCCGCCGGTGGGCGTTTCGATCCACTTCGCCAAGGATGGTGACCGTGACCTTGGGGGCATCCTTTTTGTCGGTGAGCTTCTTGCCGTCTGCTTCGACGGAAACCTGCCGCCCATTTGCCCTCCATTTTTTTCAGTTCATCCTTGACGGTATTCTCCTGGCCGGCGGCGACGGAAAAGCTGGCGCGAGGCCGAATCAAGATGTAGAACCGCATGGCAATATCCTTTGGAAAAAAGATAAGGAACTCTCGATCAGGTTTCGAAGTGCCCTTCGAGACGCAGCACTCGGACAGTCTCGTCCATTTCGGCGTGGTGGCGTGCGAGCCGTCCGCGCCACCCGAGCCAGCGGAAAATAATCCAAGGGAGTGCGAGCACACTGAACACTCCGCCCACCGGGTCAACGGGACCGGCGGAAATGTTCGCCTTGTCGTTCTGCAGGCGCTGGTCGCTCGCCCGAAAGCATTCGAGCATGAGATTGCGGAACTCGACTTCGGTCAGCTTCGGTTTCTCGCGCAGTACATGTCGCCACTGTTCGAGCCACGGGTTCGCATCACCCCATTTCATCACCTCCGCCTGAGCCGCTATTTGAATTGCCCGGTGTCGATCTTCGTCCAGAACTCCGCCGGTAGAAGACCGTACTTGAGACGTGGATGGACTTCGGTTGGCATCGCGCGAAGGACATTCAGTCCTTGTTTGATCCGGTTGGGTTGCAGGTTAATCACTTCCAGCTTCATGCCTTTGAGGGGCGTCAAGTCGGCGACCCCGCATTCGAAAAGGTCTAATTCGCGAAGCGGCGAGCCTTGGAGCGGTCCCAGATCTTGCCGCGCCGCGGACGTACGCCGGTTCAGGTGGCCCAGCGGCAGGCCCCGGAGCGGTTCAAGGTCACGCACCGGGCAACCGGTGAGATCCAACCAGTTCAGCGGCATGCCTTGGAGCGGTCCCAGGTCGCGGACCTTGGCGCGATAGCCAAGGTGCAAGAGTTTGAGCGGATGCCGCGCAGACGGCTCCAGGTCGCTCCCCTGGCAACCTTGGAGAATCAGGGTCTTGAGTGGCATTCCCTTGAGCGGCCCCAGATCGTGCAACTGGGTACAGCCCGTAATGTCCAGGAAGGTGAGCGGCATCCCTTGCAGCGGATTCAGGTCGCGCACCTGGACGCAGACGCCGAGATTAAGGTAGGTGACCGGCATCCCCTGCAGTGGCCCCAGGTCGCGCACCTGGGAGCAGTCGTAGAGGTCCAACGGGGTAAGGGACATGCCTTTGAGCGGCTCCAGGTCCAGCAACTGGCGACGATCGGGCAGTTCCAGCATCGCCAGCGGCAGACCACGCAGGGGCTCCAGGCTGGTGAGGAATTCACCCGGAAAAGGCGAAAGCTCCCTTCACCAGGCCTATATTCTTGCCTTTGCCTGGCCAGGCCTTTTCCAGCCGTTGCTGATACAGGGCCAGCAGTTTTTGCCGCACGTCCTGCGCGGTCGCGCCGTGGTTTTGCAGAGCGCCGTCAGCCAGCCCGAAGGCCATGTGCCGGGTGAAGATGTCCGCCAGCAGCAACTGACTGTTGATGTCGTTCGGCTCGGCCTGGGGAAGCCATTGCAGCAAATGGCCGTCAGGGCATCGTCGGGTCGCTGGCGAGGCCATGTGCGCTCCAGGTCCACCTTGGCCTGCTCGACATCCTGGGCGACCAGAGCCAGCTGCCCGCGTAGATTGCGGAGTTCCACATGCTCGGGGTCGAAATCGAGAGCCACGCGCCACTTGGCACGGGCGGCGTCGAAGTCTCGCTTGTCCACCAGCAGTCTTGCCGCCGTGAGCAAGGAAGGAATGGAATCACGCCCTTGCTTCAGGCGCTGCTCCTGCTCCTTCAGGTAGGCGGCGTGATTGTTCTCCGCCAGGACGCGGGCGTCGTAGTTGATCTTGAGGAAAAAGCCGACGACGACGACCAGCACCACCAGGGCCGCCGCCGTGGCGATGCTCGACCCCCTTGTTGCGCTTGACCAGCTTCCAGACCATCTCCCGAACGGAGTCCTGCTTGGCGCTGACCGATCGGCCTTCCAGAAATAGCTCGATGTCCGTTGCAGCTCCTCGACCGTCTGGTAGCGATTCTTGCGGTTTCTTCGCCAGCGCCTTCAGCGCGATGGCCGACAGCTCCGGCGGAATCCAGCCCGCGCGCGCTCGCTCCGGGGCACGCTCCGCGGGCGGATCGATTTCGCCTTCGACGACGCGCATGAGGATCGCGACCATGTCGCCGCCGCGGCCGACCGGCGGCGTCAGCGTCAGCATCTCGTACAGGATCGCCCCCAGCGAATAGATGTCGCTGCGCTCGTCGATCTCGTCGAGCTTGCCCGGCGCCTGCTCGGGCGGCATGTACACCGGCGTGCCCATGATGGCGCCGGCCTGCGTCAGGTCGCCCTCGCTCCGCTGGTGCGTGGTCACCTTGTCCCACGACTTCGAATCCGGCCCTTGCCCGGCATGCGTATCCTCGACGCGATTTCTTGCTCTTGATCTGCGTCGACGGCTCGGCGGCGGGCGGGATCTCCTCCTTGCCCAGCACCTTCGCCAGGCCCCAGTCCATGACGTAGACTTCGCCGAAATCGCCGACCATGATGTTGGCCGGCTTCAGGTCGCGATGAATCACGCCGCGAATGGGCGTAGGCCAGGGCATTGCAGATGCTGACGAAGATGTTGAGCAGCCGGCCCAGCGTGATATTCGCCGCTTGCGATCCTTCAAGATGTCGGCCAGGCTGCGGCCCTTGACCATCTTCATCGAGAAGAACGCACGGCCTTCTTCATCGACGCCGAGTTCGTGGATCGGCACGATGTTGGGATGTTCGAGCTGCCCGGTGATCTGCGCCTCCTCGACGAAGCGGGCCTTTTGCCGGTCGTCGGCGTGGTCGAGCAGGTACTTGACGGCGACCTCGCGGCGAATGTCGCGATCGACGGCGCGCATGACCGCCCCCATGCCGCCGCGGGCAATCTCGCCGGCCACCTCGTAGTGGGCCGCAGCGGCCAGATGCTTCTCCGCCTCCTCATCGTTGCCGTTGGTTCACGGTCTCCGCGGATTGCGTGCGCCGGCTCGACATCGGTCGGGGGCGACCAGCTCGGCGCTATCGTTGCGTCCTCTTTCACAGGATGCGCACCGTTCGGCGCCACGGTGGCGTCTTCGGAGGATGGAACGGGGACCTCCAGCGCCTGCTTGCACTGAGGGCAACGGACCTTCTTGCCGGCAAGTTCGTCCTTGACCTTCAGATTCTTGTCGCAGTGTAGGCAGGTCAAAGCAATCATCGCGATCTCCGAACGCTATCGGTGTAGTGCCGATGAGTTGAGATAGTTCTCGAATAAAACACTAATCGGGCACGCCTCACGACCCTTTCTCTTCTTCGTCCCCTCGCCGTTCGTTCCTCGCTCCCATGGGACTTTTGCAATGATGCGAGGCATGGGAATGTAACTCCGCTATCGGGGGCGAATCGACGCGACGACGACACCAAAGGCAATGCCCTACAACGGAAGCAATGGCGACACCGAACGCGACGCCCAGAAGTCCGCCCGGACCGCCCACTCCACAGTACCCGGCGCGCTCTGCTCGGCAGCGGCAACGGCGACGAACCCTCCCACAAGCCCGCCCATGCCCCCGGCCAGGGAACGCAAAGTCCAGTCGCCCAAGCCACGCAGTATCCCGCCCAGGAGGGCTCCTCACGAGCGCTGCGATGATGGACCCGCTGGGCCCGACCACGGTGTCCCAGGCAACCATCCCCAAAACAACGACCGCCGCCACTCCGGCGATTGCTCCGATCACCGCGCCGATTGTGCCGAAGGTGATGCACCGCAACATGGATGGCTCCCGCGTTGGTGGAGTTGCCTTGGGTTGGACCTTACAGACCGGGTAGATGATTAGCGACGGACAAAGCACTTCGGCCGCGCCATTTGCAAATCCGCCACGCCGGCGGCCGTCACCATCGTGTTCCTGAGGTCCAGAAGCCCCAAGCTCTTGAGACCGGCAAGTTCCTTCAATCCCGTGTCGGTCACTTTCGTAGCGTGAGATACAGGGTTTCCAGGCTTTTGAACTCGGCAAGCTGCTTCAGCCCCGCGTCCGTCACCTGTGAGTTGCCGAGGGGTAGGTCCTGCAAACTCTTGAGACCAGCAAGCTCCTTCAGCCCGCGCCGTCACCCGTGTGCCGTGGAGGCCCAGGTCGTGCAAGCTCTTGAGTCCGGCAAGCTCCTTTAGCCCGGCATCCGTCACCTTCGTACTGCTGAGGACCAGGAACTGCAAGCTCTTGAGACCCGGCAAGTTCCTTCAGCCCGGCATCGGTCACTGTCATGCTGCTGAGATCCAGCTCTCCAAAGCCGTGAGGCCGGCAAGCCCCTTTCAGCCCGGCGTCCGTTACCTTCATGCCGCCGAGGTACAGACGCTTCAACTTCTTGATTCCTGCTAGTACTTTCAACCCTATCTCAGTCACCTTCGTGCCGGTGAGATCCAGGACCTGCAGATTGTTAAGCCTGCAAGTTCCATCATGCCTGTGTCCGTCACCAATGTGCGGACGAGCTCAAGGCTCTGCAGTCTTGAGTCCTGCAAGTTCCTTCAGCCCCGCGTCCGTCACCTTTGTGTCGCGGAGGTGCAGTCCCCGCAAGTTCGAGAGGCCGGCAAGTTCCTTCAGCCCCGCGTCCGTTACGTTCGTTTGCCGGAGATCGAGGACCTGCAAGGTCTTGAAACCGGCAAGTTCCTTCAATCCCGCGTCCATTACCCCCGTTTTGTTGAAGTCTACAAGGATTACCGGCTTCCCTTTTGCCTTGTTGTCACGACCGACTATCCCTCCAAGAGCATTGATAGCTTTCTCCGCCTTCGCGTCATTGTCACCCGCCGATAGTTGGCAGGGGCGAGCAGTGTCAAGGCAATTGCCAGAATCGCCCCACTTGCGGTAGCAATGCGGTTTTCTTTTGTTCACGTGTGCACATTTCCTTATTTTGATTGACCAGGCGTTAGGCCGAGGGCTCTGTTTTTGGCGCCGCCTTTTCCAACTCCGATGGGCCTCGCTCGTCCTCTGCGAGGCGCTCGCATGAAATGTACAAGTACCAATAGACCGGCATCGTTACCACGCTACCGACGAGCAGTAGGACAAGCCACAGGACCTTCCCGGCTCCGCCGACATGTTTGTTCTCTGTGAACAAATGCCCGATGAAGGTGAAGAAGCAGTACAACGCAGCTATGCCCCCCACCGAGTTTACAGCGACGAGCAGGATGAAGACAGGCAAGCTGTGGCGCCATTTCGGCGCTCACGCCGTTCTGGATAGAGGTGTTGATCAGCGCCGCGATCAAACGCCCATAGCTCATTGCGCCGAGCCGGTCTATCGCTCGCTTCGTCATGACACACCGATAGCGCTTTCTGCCGAACAATTGTTAAGGGGCCTATTCCAAAAATGCGTTCAAGCAGCTGCTGCATAACCCATTGAGCTGTTCGGCACTTGCGGCGTTGGCGGCTTGATGGCAATGTTCGCCTTCAGCTGGGCGGTCATGTCGGGGGAACGGAAGCTTCCATCGAGGTGGCGGTCGCTGGCCATGCTCGTGCTGATGTGGGCAAAGGTGTCATCCCAGCGGTTGCTCAGCACCAAGCAACGTAGCATCAGCATTCCTTCGGCATTCTCCTTGTACCAGGTGAGACTGTTGCCCTTGAGCCGCAGGTTGACGACCCGGCGAATGGCGCTTTCGATGGCACCGCTGCCGAGCGGCACTCCTCGGCGACGAAAGCGGGCGTAGTCCAGGTGCCCCGCCTCGCCGTGTCGGTCCAGATAGCTCAACTCGGTCCACACCTCATGGTCCGTGGGCAGGTCTTTGGCCAGCTTCGCCAGTTCCACAACCACCTCCAACCAGTCTCCTTGCTTCAGCCATTTCCGCAGCTTCTTGAACAAGCGACTGACGCTCCTCCTTGTCCTCGACGACATGCTCCAGGGCCAGGCTGATGTGATGCACCGCATGACACCAGTCCAAGGTCTTGGTCACCCGGCGAACATCCAGGCCCACACGCTTCACGACCCAATCCCAGCGATCCCACACCCACGGTGCACCGTCCGCTCCGAAAGACACCAACTCCGCCGCTGCCGCTCCCAGGCAGTGCAAGTACATGGCCAGCAGTTCCATCAATTCGTCCGGCCCCTCGAAGGTGCCGTCCAGCACCGCCTTGGTCCCAGGCACCATCCGGCCACGTTTGTCCAGTTCGCAGATGATCAACAGCTTCGGCTCTCGCCAGTCGGTTCGATAGCGCCGCCGCTGGGTTTTCTGTTTGCCCTTGTCCTCGCTGCCGTCTCGTCGCTGTGCGGATTTTCGTGCGTCCGCCATCGACGAACACGCCCAGTCGCTTGCCCGCCCATTCGTTGCCCACGGCCAACAACCCAGCACGATATTGCTCCAGCAAGCGACGCCGATAGGTCAACGCCGCCGCTCCCGCATACTTGCCGATGCCGTAGACTTCCTTGATGTTCAGGTCCAGGCCACGCCGGGCCAGTTCCTCTCGGCAGATCGCATACGACGGCAGCAACGCCACCTGTCGGCCCACTTCCCGCACCAGGGCCGGGCTGCTGCCTTCCTGAATGCCCAGCACGCCGAACTCCGGATAGACGCCGCTGCCTTCCCGGCCACGTCCCTTGCCCGACTTGTTGCGAGCGGCCGGCGCACAGTACAGCGTCGTCACCCACAGCAACAATCCGCCCAAAAGACGCACCGTGAGCGGTCGTTTCTGGGGAGAACGCAGTTTGCGTGGGGCTTGCTCGATTACTTTTTTTTAGCGTCCTGGGCGAAATCATCCGCCGCCGCCACCTGCGCCAAAACCCCGGCCACCACCTGATCGGCCAGGTTTTGAAAGGTCCGATGAATGTCGGCCTCCAGATCGGCGAACTTGGCAGGATGGTCCCGCAACTGGGCGACCCACTGCTTCTGCTGATCCTGCAACTTCTGCTGCACTTGCCGCAGCACTTCGTCAACGTTTTTCACGACAGGCCCGCACTTTCCTTGCACACGCACTTCCATACGCCACCTGCCATCCTTGTGGTCTGAATGCCAACCAACTCCGCAAGGATCACTTTATTCCCAGCCTGGAAATGTGGCCCCTTTTCAGGAATAGGCCCATTGTTAAGTCAGCGCCGCGTTGTCCAAGATATTCTGGTTGGAGGGTTCTAGCTGCCCCCGTCAATAGCTAACCGATCCGAATTCAACTTCCATCCGCCGACGAACTTTCCAGCGCCTTCGCAGTTGCTTGAGACCGCGGTGCAACAGCCCGGCAACGGCTGCCGGCGTTCGCTCCAGGTGCTCGGCCATCTTCGCCAGCGACCAGCCATGCCAGTGCTGCAGAACGAGGGCCTCGCGCTGAGCGTCGGGAAGCTGGGCGAGGGCGTCGGCCAGGCGCAGGGCCTGTTCGTTGGCGTCGGCCTTCTTGCTCGGCGAACTCTGCGACAGCGCCAGCCAGGCCTCGAGTCTCGACGCGGAGATCTTCGAGGCCGGCATCCAGAGATCGCTCCCGGGCAACATCCCGGCCGGCGCCGCGTATCTTGCGAATTTCAGTATCTGCCTTAACCAGGCCGCTTTCAAGGAGATTTCGCCGTTATTCGCCTGGAGGGCCTGAAACGCTTCCAGCAACGTCTGCTGCACGATGCCGGAAAGATCGACCTTGGCCTGCAACGCCGGCTCGACCTGGCCACGCGCCAGCAACTGCAGATACTGGCGAAATCGTTCCAGATCTGAGCCGACATCCGAATGCTCCACGGCAACCTCCTGGAATAATCAGCGTAAGTCCGGCGAAAATATGCGCCATTTTTCGTCGAGTTGCGTTTGGTCAATTGTCACGAGTCGGCAGCGCATTGGTCAAGCCCTTATCCCGGATGTGGGCTTGGAGGATGTGAGGGGTTGTGCGAATTTGAAGGCCTTTTTTCTTCGGCAGACGCGCGTCCCATGGCCTCACCAGCGTGTTTCATCATTCCTGGTTATCGCCACGTCCCTCGTGCGAATTCTCCAACTACAAGACGGCCGACGATGGCGGTTCCAGAATGCCATCTCAGAATCACGTCCCGAGAACTCGTGAAAATAGGAAGGATGAGACGCCCGAACGAGCAATTCACTCCATCTGCCGCATGGATGAGTAGAGCCATCTTGCGCGCTTCGGTCCGACCCTCCGACGCGTGATACTCAAGGAACCCAAAATCCCACGAGTGGGTCCATTCTTAGAAAAAGAGCGGTGCTCAAGCAACAAGAGTTTTGCAGCAAGGGAATGCAGTTGATGGCAGCAGATGCCGGGACATGCACGACAATGCCTACGTTCGAAAACGCGCGTCGGGGTAGCGGACTGACGCACGCAGTTCCCCTGGGCTCAGGAACGGGTAGTCACTAGCCTAGTGCTGTCACAGCTTAATTCTCGGATTGCCTGGTAACTGGTAACAATCTGCCTGTGACCGGCGTGGAGCCGCATAATTGCCAGCTTGCACTACAATGCTCCTAGCCGCCGACTAATACGCACTGCGTCTGCCATCGACGGGCATTAGAGCACTTCACGTTTGCATCTTTACGTAAGTTTCATACGATAGTCAGCTGTAGCAGCTGCGGAAAGGAATTCAAGGTCATGGGAGGCGAGGCATGGAAGCCTTTTCGATGGATTTACGGCAACGGATTTGGGATGCGCTGAATCGGCGTGGCGAAACGGGGGATACCCTTGAGGAAATCGCCGAGCGTTTCCAAGTTTCCCGACAATGGCTATTCAATTTTCGGCAACGTCTGGCCCACGAGCAGACGCTGGACCCAAAGCCTCATGGCGGAGGGCAGCCACGCAAGGTAACGGAAGAAGTGGAGCAATGTTTATGCGACAGAATCCGTGAGCATCCCGATGCGACCTTACAAGAGCTTTGTGACCATTGCGGTATCGAGGGCAGTATCATGGTCGTTTGGCGGACCCTGAAACGACTGGGGATTTCTCGTAAAAAAAAACGGTCCACGCCAAAGAGCGAGAATCCCCCGAAATCCAGGCCGAACGCCAAGAGTGGATGAACAAACAACCCAGTTTCGATCCATCACGTTGTTTTTGGTTCATCCGAGTCGAGCGTATTGTTGTCTTGAAAAAAGTGGACATGGTTTGCACTCTTGAAGTTACGCAAAACAACCTTCGAGAGGAAAACCATGTCCACGAGCTTACTTTATCACATGTTCGGCATTCGTGGCTACGAGTACCGCCGGACCGAGTTCTATCAAGGGCCGCGCGAGCTTCACCATCGAGCAACCCCGCGAGACGTCTTCGCTGCCCCGAGTGCGGTTCGGCGGCGGTCCACGCCCAGGGACACAAGGATCGGTTCTTGCAGACCGTGCCCATCGGCTGAAGCCGACCTTCGTCCTCCTCAAGGTGGCTCGCGTCATTTGCTTCCATTGCGAGCACACCCGCCAAGTCAAGGTCCCCTTCGCCGATCCGCGTCGGACCTACACGCATGCCTTCGAACGCTACGCCCTGGAGCTGTCGCAGCTCACGACCATCCAGGACGTGGCCCAGCACCTGGACGTCAGTTGGGACATCATCAAGGACATCCAGAAGCGGAACTTGCATCGTCGCTTCGGCAAACCGAAGCTCAAGAACCTCAAGGAGATCGCCATCGACGAGATCGCGATCGGCAAGGGCCATCGCTACTTCACCGTGGTCCTGGATCTGCGCAGCGGGAGCCGTCGTCTTCGTCGGCGACGGCAAGGGCGCCGAGGCCTTGACCGCGTTTTGGAAGCGGCTGCGTGCCGCCCACGCCAAGGTCAAGGCCGTGGCCACCGACATGTGCAAGGCCTACATCCGGGCCGTGCGCGAGCAACCTGCCCAAGGCGGTCCACGTCTTCGATCACTTCCACGTCATCAAGCTGTTCAACGACAAACTCAGCGCTTTCCGCCGCGAACTGTATCGCCAGCTTGACCGACGACCAGACCAACGCAAGCTCCTCAAGGGCACGCGCTGGCTGCTCTTGAAGAACCCGGAGAACCTCGATCCGCAACGCAACGAGACAGCAACGCTTGCAGGACGCCTTGGACCTCAACACGCCGTTGACGCATCGCCTACTACCTCAAGGAGGATCTGCGGCAAATCTGGCAGCAAGCCGAACAAAGCCACGGCTCGCCGAGTCCTCGGACGATTGGATTCGCCGCGCCGAGGCTTCGGGCATCCGCATGCTTGCAGCAGTTCGCCGGCACCCTGGAGGAGCACCGCGACGGCATCCTGGCCTATCTACGACTACCGCATCTCGACCGGCCCTTTGGAAGGCATCAACAACAAGATCCAAACCATGAAACGCCAAGCCTACGGCTTCCGCGACTCGCGAGTTCTTCAAACTCAAAATCCTCGGCCATCCACCAAACAAAATACGCTTTAGTCGGATGAACCTTGTTTTTCCTGGACGAAACGAATGCCAATACCCGCATGCACAGACCTTATGGTCGTGGGCCAATCGGGGAACGGGTGCCCGACACCATCCCTTATCGTCACTATGAGTCGACCACATTGCTGTCCGTGATCGGCTTGCAAGGCGTGGTGGCCAGCTTTGTTTACGAGGGCGGCACGGACGTGCCCGCCATGGAAACCTTTATCGAAGGACAATTGGCCAAAGTGTTGCATCCTGGCGACATCTTGGTTATGGACAATCTGGCGAGCCACAAGTCGGCCACCGTCCAGCAAATGCTGGCGGACATAGGAGTCGAGGTGGAACTGTTGCCGCCCTATTCGCCTGACTTCAATCCGATTGAGAACATGTTTTCGAAAATGAAGGCGTACTTGAAAAAAATCATGCAAGAGGCCACAGACCCGCTGTGGAAGTTGGTCGGCAAAGCACTGGCGACTATCACGACAACCGACATAGCTGGGTTTTTTCGCCACTGCGGCTACCAGCCAGATTGTGTAAACATTCAACCGTGAAGTGCTCTAGGGGAGATGAATTGATGATCCCTACAACCAGTTTCTTGAGCCGGGCAAGGTCAAAAAAGAATGTGCTGCTCAGCTTACTGTTAACGATTCTGTTGACGTGGGCGACCTCGGTCTCGGCCGAGGTCCTCTGGCGCGGCGACTTCGAGACCGGCACCACGGAGCAGTGGCAAGGGGCGCCCAAGATCCGACAGCGTCAAGGTCGTGACAGAGCCCGTGCGCGAAGGCAAGTACGCCTTGCGGATCGACGGGACCAACGCCGCTCGACAGAGGCAAACTCGACCGCATCGAATTCCAGCATCAACCCAAACCGCCCGGAACGGCCGAGGGGACGGAACGCTATTTCGGCTGGAGCGTCTTCGTGCCCAAGAAGCTCACGGACGACTTTCACTGCGGTCGGCTACTTCGAGACGCGAAATAGCTGGCGCCAGTTGATGTCGTTCGAGGTGCGCGGCGAGGACATCATGTACAGCACCCGGGTGCCGTACGCTCGCCGCTGGACCGGGAAGGGAAAGCTCACGCCCGGTCGCTGGCACGACTTTGCCGTTCACGTCCTGTGGTCGCGCGATCCCGACAAGGGCTTTGTCGAGGTGTGGTTCGACGGCGAGCAGGTGGTGCCGCGCGCGATGACGGCCACGTTGCTCGACGAGAACGTGGCCTTCTTTCAGATCGGCTTCATGCGCGACACGAGCGACGTGCCGGAGACGATCATCATCGACCACGTGATCGAAGCGACCACGCTGGAGGAAGTCACGCCGCCGCCGCTTGCCGAGAAAGCACCAACGGCAAGGAAGCCTAACTGACGCGCTCGCCGCCGCCAGCCTTTTAGCAATGATGACCTTCGTCAACACGCATTCCAGGGGATTGACCATTCTGGCCACGCACCGCCTGGTGAAAGGCCTCACGAATTTCAACTTCGAGAAATTTCGCGACAGCGTCTCGGCTTATTTCGACTGGTATTCCTATCCATTTCAAGACGCCGAAGAGCGTGCGGCGGCGTACGCGGATTTTCGCAAGGATCTCGAAAGCGAAAGCCACGGGCGCCGCTCGATTGGCGTTTATCCGGGCGGCGTAATGGGCGGCGCGGGCGCGTTCTATCTCTTTCTGCTGCGCCGCGATGCCGACCTGGAATCGCTGCTTCCGGATATTTCCGAAGCTCAACGTAAGCTGGATGTGGTCCTGCTGCACCGGCTGATCCTCGAGAAAGCCCTGGGGATCACGCCGGAAGCGGTCGCCTCCGAACAGAACGTCAGCTACAAACGCGAGGCGGATGCTGCGATTGCGGCGGTGGACCGCGGCGAAGCGCAACTCGCGCTTCTGCTTAACCCTGCCAGCGTTCATCAGGTCGCGGAAATTGCGCTGGGCGGCGATGTGCTGCCCGCAGAAATCCACGGACTTCTATCCCAAGCTGATGAGCGGCGTGGCTATTTTCAGAGTGGAAGGCAAAGCGGCTGAATAAAACAGGCGAATAAACGCAAGAACGCGCGGCCCGGTTTCGAACGGGCCGCGCGCCTCAAAATTTTCGCCCAGCTATGCTCCGAAGCTTTGAACCGCGGCGGTTTCGCTGTCGTACGTGTCGAACACCGTGATCAGCTTGGTCACCTGGAGCACTTCCTTGAACTTCGAGCCCAGGTTTGCGAGCTTCAAGGTTGCGCCCTGCGAGCGCGCGCTGTGAAATGTCGCAACCAGCGTGCCGAGGCCCGAGCTGTCAATGTAAGTAACGTTCGCGAGGTTCAGAACGATCTTTTTCTTGCCGGCCGCGAACAACCTTCGACTCTCTCGCGGAATGCGTTGCTTTCCTCGCCCAGCACGATGCGTCCGTCAATATCCACTATGGTGATTCCGTTTACGTCCCGCTCGGTCATTCTCAGTGCCACGGTTGCGCCTCCTGGAGTTCAGTTCGTTCTTGAAAATGTCTGCCGCGATGCCGCTTCGTTTCCGTTCTATAAAATTCAGTAA
>CAVSYO010000045.1:0-284808 GCA_963732195.1 Terriglobia bacterium
TGAACGAGACGATAACGGCAGGCTTAGCAAAAGCGCTGCACAGATCGCCGATTTCTTTCGGGAAAGCATGCACTTTGCAGCATAGAGGCATGCTTGAGAAAAACAATCGAGCTAACGCCTTAAAAAGGTTTGTAAGGAGGCGAGAGATGCCATTAGGCAGGTTTGAGTTGCATGAGTTTGTTAAATTTATTCCAATTTTGGGACGAAATGCATTTAAGAAATCCATAATTAAGTATCTGACCCTGACTAAGTTGACGTAACTTATTGATTCTTTACATTTTTCGAGGTGGAACTCTGATTGCCAACGCACAAGGCATAGACGGCAGTGGGGGCACTGAAATCTGTATAGGGGTTGTACGCCCTTCCTGTTGTCATTTTCACCAACCAAAATGGAGAGAAGAGAATAAATGAATACAAAACTGCGCTACATCGCGGTTCTTTGTGGCCTCTTGGGGCTTATGCTGATTTTCAGCGTCCCCGCTTTCGCCCAGGGAATCACTACGGGGTCAATTTCCGGCACGGTATATGACCCACAGAAGGCCGTTGTTCCCGGAGCGAAAGTCACTGCTGTACAGTCTGAAACAGGCAGCAGTTTCACGACAAAAACCACCGGAGAAGGCTATTTCCTAATTGCCAACCTCCCGATCGGAACCTACACGCTGACAATCGAAGCGGCCCAATTTAGCGGTCGGAAAGTCAGCAATGTCGACGTTACCGCCGGCCAGAATCACAATATTGGCGGCCAGGAATTGAAGATCGGCGTTTCTTCGGAATCGATAAGCGTCGAAGCATCTGCGCCTCTGATGGAAACCGACTCTGCCCAAATTGGCGGGACTTTTGACACCCAGGCGGTCTCGCAACTGCCCAATGCCGGAGCAGGCTTTGATAATCTGGCGCTTTACGTCCCCGGCGTTGCTAATAGCGGATCCACAAATTTTAGCAACACCAATGGTGCAGCTATTGCCAACAATGGTTTGCGCGGACGCTCGAATAACTTTCAGATTGATGGCCAGGCCAACAACGACAATTCTGTCGGCGGGCCCACTCTCTTCCTCAGCAACCCGGATGTGCTCGGGGAAGTGCAGATTGTGAGTAACAACTTCGGCGCCGAATACGGACGCAATTCCGGCACGATCGTGAACTATGTTACCAAGTCCGGCACGAACGCCTTCCACGGCAGCGGCTTTGAGTTTAATACCGGTAACTGGAGTTTCTCCAAGCAGAATGGCCAGAAGAACCCGTTGCTGGGATTCTGCCCCTCGGGCGTGGCTGCTGGAACTGCAACACCATTTGCCTCCAAATGCATTACGCCGGTAGTTCCGCGGTTCGTGGAGAACCGCTTCGGTGGGACCTTCGGCGGACCTGTGGTCAAAGACAAGGTGTGGTTCTTCGCCAGCTACCAGAACGATCGCCAGCGCGCAGATACATCTGCCACATCGTCAAGTCTTACGCCAACGCCAGCCGGAATCACTACACTTGCGGCGGCATTCCCTGGTAATAACGCAGTGGCGGCACTGCAGAGCTTCGGTCCGTACGGCATCAAAGTTGGTAATCCAACACCTGCGGGCACCATCCAGAACATAACTGTTAGCAACGGAACCTCGAGCGTATTGGTACCATTTTCCTTCGTCAACCGCACAGTACTCACTCCGTTTGACGACACCCAGATCAGCGGCCGAGGTGATTGGCAGATCAGCAGCAAAGATCGCTTCTTCATGCGCTACGTGTACCAGGACAGCAATAATGCGGTTGGTTCGGGAACGATCTCCAGCGGCGCATTTGTGGCTGTCCCGGCGCATGATGAACAGTATGGCTTTGACTACACACGCGATTGGTCCACGCACCTGGTGCAGCAAACGCGCGTCGGTTATTCCAAAGCAGCTTTCACGTTTGCGGGTGGAGCGGCCTACCCAAATTGCACCATCGGAAACGTGACCGCGTGTGCGCCCAACGTCGCTTTTAGCGATGCAACAAATGCCTTTACAGCTTTCGGATTGGCGACGAACCTGCCTCAGGACCGCCAAGTGCACAATACCCAGTACCAGAGCAACGTTACTGCGGTTTTCGGGCACCATAACCTGAAGTTCGGCGGCGAGTTTGATCACCAGAGCTCACCCAACCACTTCCTGCCCAGCATCAACGGCGGCTACACTTTCATTTCGGCAGGAACAACGAATGCGTTCAGCCAATTCATCCAGGGCACAGGGTCGTCTCTGTCTCTGACGAACGGGCCGTTCAACTTCGATTTCCGGGAGAACGACACAGCTTTTTACGGCCAGGATGATTGGCGCATCAAATCCAACCTCACCTTGAACATCGGACTGCGCTGGGAGTGGGACCAGCAGGCAATCAACCTGCTGCACGACATCAGCGTAAAGAACGTGGCAAGTGGATTCTGGGCCGCCGGCTTGCCTGCCAGCGTCACAGAGATCCCGAAGATCCCCGAGGACCTTAACAACTTTGGTCCTAACCTTGGCTTTGCCTGGACACCGCGCATTTTGCAAAAGCTGACGGGACATGAACAGACCGTCGTCCGCGGTGGTTATCGCATTGCCTACGATCCCGCGTACTACAACATTTTCCTGAACGTTGCCACCTCAGCGCCTGTGGTCAACTCCGGCACCATTAACAACGTTGGATTGCCTGCCGATCTGACCGGAAAAGGCGTTCAGACCGCTTTCCTGCCTTCGATCCCGACCGGCCAGAATCCGGGCGCTCGCAACCAAACGCGCGTCGACCCGAATTTTGTCAATCCCTATGTTGAACAGTGGTCGTTCAGCATCGAACGGCAGCTTTCGTCCAAGGTATCGTTTGAAACTCGTTATGTGGGCAACCACGGAGTCGGGAACTTTCAGACGATTAATGGCAATCCCCTTCTTTGCAGTACATTCACAGGCAACACGTGCACAGCAGGATTAGCGGTTCAGGATCCCAGCCTGATCCCGCCGAGCGTAACTCCTTGCACACCGGCCCAGGCGACTGCAGCCGGCAACCCGAATGCCAAAGGCCGCGTGGACTGCAACTTCACCAACTTGCGCATTCGCAACAATGGCGCGTGGTCGAAATATAACGGCCTGCAGACTGAATTCAAGATGCGGTCTTTCCATGGTGTGACTGCTAATGTGGCCTACACCTGGAGCAAAGCGACGGATAACGTCAGTGAGATTTTCTCCAGCACTGGTGGCGTTACCACGCCGATCGCGCAGAACCCGTTTGACCCCAGCAAAGGGGAAAGCGGAGTTGCGGCGCAATCTTTCCCGCATGTGGTTAGCACATACTTGATCTATGAAGTCCCGTGGATGAAAAACCAGCAAGGCTTCTTAGGCCATGTTTTGGGTGGTTGGCAACTGAGCGGCACACACCGTTTCCAGTCCGGCGCGCCGATTACTCCCTCCCAGAACACAAACAACGGCGACCCGTACTGCGACGGCGGTTTCAACAACGCCCTCATCGGTGCGACCCTTGACTCTTGCCGTCCGCTGGTCAGCAACCCCAACGCTCCTTTCAATACATCAGGGCGTTACCTCAACGCGACGCAGCTGATCAACGTCAGCACCTGCCAGAGCACCACACTGGTGGGAACGCCGGCTTGTCCGGTCATCCAGCCGACGGATGTCCACTTTATCGTCAACAACACGTTTGCGATTAACGCACTGTGCGGTGGAAATCCGTTTGCCTGCTCGGCGAGTCGCAATGGCTTCTCCTCCATGGCCCGCAACCAGTTGGACTTGGCCGTGGCTAAGAACATGAAACTCAACGAGCGTTTCAGCTTGCAACTGCGTGCCGATCTCTTCAACGCTCTCAACTACCAGTTCCTGGGTGTGCCAGGACTCAACGTTAACAACAGGAACATCAACGGTGTTAATACCGCCGGAGTGGCACCGGGTACGTTCGGCGAAACCTGGGCTAACACAGGCACGAACCGTTTTATGATTCTCAACGCTCACATCACCTTCTAAATGATGTGAGCCAGTAAGACCTTTGGGGCCAGCCGAAAACGGCTGGCCTTTTCTTTTGGGTGCCGAGCATGAGTGACAGCCTGGAGCTGAAAGTTCCTTTTACACCCTGATGGAGGTGAAATGACAGTGAAGCGCAACCGGCGAGAAGAGTGGAGCTCAAGAACTGACGTAGAACTTCAACTCGACTGCTGCCAAAGCCCATCACTGGCGTCCGCTCTTCTGGAGAACGCTGCGCCGGCCAGCGCCAGCACCACAGGAAAGCACTCCAACATGTAACGCGGTTCCGGATTTTCCAGCGAGCTTAAAAAGAACGACCGCAACAGAACAAAGCCGATCACAAACACGCCGGCAATACCCAGGCGAGAAATCAGCCATCCGCGCACCGCCGCGACAATATAAAAAAAGTTCAGCCCGGCCCAAAACACCGCGAACCAGCTTTCTTTCTCATGCTGCGAGAACTCCCACCAGCGGGTTTCCACGTCCAGCAGTTCGGTGCGAGGTCGCAGCCACATATCCGCGGTCCGCAGGAACGGGAGCCGGAGTGACATAGCGCAAAGGATTATGTTCTTCGCGTAGGTTGGCAATTTCCTCAAACTCGGCATCCATTTGTGGATCGATATAGAGTTGCTCGTTGTAACGCGCGATTAAGGCAACCGTCTTCTCATATTCAGGGCGCGAATCAAAGGCGCGTTCAGGAAGTTGCTGCGGGTCAATAGGCTCACCCGAGACCTTCCAATAGACCTCTTCCACTGACACGTAATCAACCATCCAGGTTTTTACCCAGTGATTGAAACCGCGCGGAAGGAATTCACCGGGGTCATTGGCATAACGTGAAGCCAGCGGCTGCCACACGTGAAAGACACGCCAGTTGCGGACCGTCCACGGTATGAGCGGCCCAAGGCTGGTGATTGCCAGCAGGATACCTGCAAAGACCACCTGCTTCTTGTTTGGCTTGCGGAAAAAAATCACCAGCAACGCCAGTCCCATCGCCGGCAGGATGAGCCCGTTATCGGGACGCATAAAAATTCCTGCAGCAGTCCAAAGGCCGGCGATGGACCAAAGCCCACCTGCAGGCACGCTTTGCTCCAGCGCTTTCAATCCGCGCACGCCATAGTACAGCGCATGCGCCACGCAGCAGATAGCCAGCGTCTCAGAAAGCGGAGCAGCAACGTAACTCGCCGTGAACGGACACAGAGCCGCCAGCAGGTAAGCTGCCTTAGCAGCGCGGGCATTCGTCAATTCCAGAGCCAGCCCGGCGATTACCAGGCAGGTATTGGTATCGATGAGTGCTTGCGCAATCATCACAGCCGTGTAGTGCTCACGGCCAAAGACTGCGAACATGGTTGCCAGGAATCCGGGATAGCCCGGCAACCGGATCAACGTGGGGCGGACGGCGCCATTGTCTGTAAGGCCGAAGATTCCGTGGTCCAGCCAGTTCCTGGCGATGTCACCGTAGACCCAGGTGTCGCCGGCGAGATGGGGATAACGGTAGACAAAGAAGAGCCGCAAAGCCAGTCCGGCCATGGTCACCAGCAGGAAAAAGAGCCAGTTGCGCCGCACCAGTTCGATGAGCTTTGCCATGAGGAAGAATGCCTAGTGTAAAGGCCCATTCCTGCCTGTACAACTCCAGGGGGTACGCAAGGGCAATGCCCGATTGACCTGCATCTCCCTGCCGCTTACGATGGTTGTAAACAATCCAGCAATGGCAAAATCCATCTTTTATGATCCTGACCGGAAGCGCTGGGGACGGCTGCGCATCCTGCTGAGCGTGCTCGGCGCGACCGTCGGCAGCCTGGTGCTGTTTTTCATCATTACGGTCTTTGTGCAGTCAGATCCGCTGCCACACGTGCTGATGCCGGAACAAAAGCGCAACCTGCGCGCCTTGAAGGAACGCGAACATCGCAAGCGTGCGAATGCGAAAAACACGCACCGCAAGACAAAGTCTTCGCCTTCACAGGTAGTGCTGAATACCGATGAAGGTATCCGAGCCGCCTATTACGTTACCTGGGACGCGGCCAGCTTTGTATCGCTGAAGGAATACTATCCCCAGATCGATATCCTCTTTCCTGAATGGCTGCACGTGCTTACACCCGATGGCCACTTGCAGGGCTTTGACAGCGTTAACCATCCATTTCCGGTGGTTGAAAACGGGACCGTTCATTCGACTGACGATCGCGTAATGCCATTTCTGAGGGCTGAAAAAGCTGAGGTCGAAGTTTTCCCCCTTATCAATAACTATGAAACGGTAAGCAAGCAGTGGCTCACGAACATTGGCGACTTTCTGATGGATCCTGCGGCGCGACAGACCTTTCGCGCGCAGCTTCTGCTTTACTTGAGCAGTGACCGATTCAAGGGCGCGGCCATTGACTTTGAAGAGATACCGCTCAAAGCGCAGCCCGGATTTCTGGCGCTGATCCAGGAACTAGGCCATGACCTGCATGCGCGCGGTCTAAGGCTTTATGTCAACGTCCCGGTTGCTGATAAAGACTACAACTATCCGGCGCTCGCCGCCGCTGCCGATGGCCTGGTCATCATGAACTATGACCAGCATCAGGTTACCAGCGCTCCCGGTCCGGTGGCTTCGCAGGATTGGTTTACTGCCAATTTGAAACAGGCGGTAAAGGACATTCCCAAAACCAAGATCATCTGCGCGGTTGGCAGTTATGGATATGACTGGAGGCTTTCCGGCCGGAATAAACGCATCACCAATGTTGACACCAACAATGTGCAGGAGTCCTGGCTGCACGCGCGTGAATCCAGCGCGGAAATTGAACTTGATTCCGACTCACTCAATCCTCATTACGCCTACATGGAAGATGGCGGCCAGGAGCACCAGGTCTGGTTTCTGGATGCAGTTACGGCGCTGAACCAGATGCGCTCGGCACGTGATCTGGGCATCCGCACGTTTGCGCTGTGGCGGCTGGGATCAGAAGATCGGTCGCTCTGGCGGATATGGGACAATCCCACGGAAGCCGGCGCTGAGCAGAAACTCTCAGTGGTCCCTGCCGGTGAAGACGTTGATCGGGAAGGCGATGGTGAGATCCTTTATATCCAGCACCAGCCCAGTCCCGGCCAGCGCCAGGTCACGCTCGATCCGGACAAAAAATATGTTGTGTCGGAGAAGATGACGGTCCTGCCGGAACCTTACGAAGTGAGGGTCTATGGTTGGAAAGAAAAACAAGTGGCGCTCACGTTTGACGACGGCCCTGACCCCGCATACACGCCAAAGATCCTCGACATCCTGAAGCGTGAAAATGCCACGGCCACATTTTTCCTGATCGGGCTGCAAACACAGAAGTTTCCGGCGCTTGCCAAACGCATTTATGACGAAGGCCATGCCATCGGCAATCACACCTTCACGCACCCGGATATCAGCGACGTCTCCCAGTGGTACATGAAGCGGGTGGAGCTGCAGCTGACGGAAAAACTGTTTGCCAGCAAGATCGGCGTGAAACCGCTTTATTTCCGCCCGCCATATTCAATTGACCAGGACCCCGACATCGCCGACCAGGTACGTCCGCTCGAACTGGTTCAGGGCGAAGGCTACATCACCGTGGGTTCAAAGATCGATCCCAACGATTGGAAAAAAGGACAAAGCGCCACAGAAATCGTCACCGAGGTGATGGACCAGGCGGAGCGTGCTTCGACCAAGGGATGCCAGACGCGTGGACCTCTGTATTGTGGAAACATTATTTTGTTGCACGATGGCGGCGGAGACCGCTCTGCCACAGTCCAGGCACTGCCGGCAGTCATTGAAGGGTTGAGAGCGCGCGGCTTCAAGATTGTGAGCGTTGAACAGCTGTTGAACAAGACGCGGGCTGATGTGATGCCGCAGCTCCCTCCCAATGAAATCCTGAGCGCACGGCTTGATGGCTATGTTTTTCTTCTCGGACAGTGGCTGGCCCAATTCATTGTTCTTGTATTTTTCATTGGTGACGTTCTTATGAGCGCACGCCTTCTTGGCATTGGCGCGCTGGCGACATTCGATCGCTTGCGTACACCGTCACCCGTCGGCGGCCCGGATTATAAGCCCAAAGTCACCGTAATTATTCCGGCATTCAATGAAGAGAAAGTGATCGAAAATACTGTGCGATCGGCTCTGGCGTCCGATTACCCGAACCTGAGGACGATCGTGGTGGATGACGGTTCGAAAGACGCGACATCCGCCGTGGTGCGAGAAAAATTTGCCCAGGAGATTGCTGACGGCCGCGTTCTCTTATTGACCAAAACCAACGCCGGGAAAGCGGAAGCGCTCAATCACGCCTTGAAACATACGCAGGATGAAATCTATGTCGGCATTGATGCCGATACGGTGATTGCGCCCAACGCTATTTCAATTCTGGTCCCGCATTTCGCTGATGCAAAAGTAGCGGCAGTTGCGGGCAATGCCAAAGTAGGCAATCGCGTGAATCTCTGGACCCGCTGGCAGGCATTGGAATACATCACCAGCCAGAACTTTGAGCGTCGCGCTCTCAACGTATTTGGCGCGGTAAGCGTGGTCCCCGGAGCGATTGGCGCATGGCGCGTCTCTGCTGTCCGCCAGGCCGGCGGCTACCATACCGATACTGTGGCCGAGGACGCGGATTTGACCATGTCACTGCTGGAAAATGGGTGGCGCGTGGTCAATGAAGATCGCGCCCTGGCCTTTACTGAAGCGCCAACGAATGCGCGCGGTCTCATGCGCCAGCGTTTCCGCTGGTCATTCGGCATACTTCAGGCCGTATGGAAGCATGGCGCTGCGATTCGTCGCCGCAGCCGCCTGGGCTGGATCGCCCTGCCCAATATCATTATTTTTCAGATCATGCTGCCGCTGGTGTCGCCTTTTATCGACATCATGTTCCTGTTTGGCATGCTGGAATACGCGGCCGCGCGTTACTTCCATCCGGAAAGCACGGACGCAAGCAGCTTTGAGCGCCTGGCTTTTTATTTCGCCATCTTTCTGGCCATTGATTTCATTGCTTCGGCGCTGGCGTTTTTGCTGGAGCGGCGTGTGGAAGGCACAGGAGAAGACGCGCAGTTGCTGTTGCACTTGTGGCTGCAGAGATTTTCTTACCGCCAGCTTTTTTCCGCGGTGCTGGCCAAGACGGTAAAGCGCGCCATTGATGGCAAGCCTTTTGCCTGGGACAAGCTGGAGCGCACCGCGGCTGTTACAAAAAGTCGCATACCGGCAACACCCAATCCCGGACCTAATTAATCTTTGACAGTCCTGGCTCACTGTCCCGCAGCTTGCGGCTTAATGATTTCGTCCAGAATGTTTGGCTGGCCTTCCTCGCGAACCAGGTGCGGATAGCGTTCGCCCTCGTGATAATTCACTTCGTAGATGTTGTAGTATTCCCCGTTTTCCGCCAATAAGGCCACCGGATGTTGATTATGGACTGACGCTCGCAATGCCGCGTGGACCACGTCTTTTGACCACTTGCGGCCATTCACGGCGATCAGCTTCATTCCCGCTCCAAGACCGGCAGCATACGCCGGCGATCCTGGAATCACATCCCGGACGTCGCCTTCTTTGGTGGCGATCAATCCGAGAGAAAAACTCAGGTCAACAGTCTCACTGCTCTTTCCTCGCGCGTCCATCGTGGCATTTTTTTCCGCGGTATAGACCAGCTTCCATCCACCATTGGCGATGCCATCCATAGGAGCGTGAGGCGATTTTGAGTCCAGGCGTTCGCGCAACAATTTGGCCCAGTCGCCCGGTACAACCTGGTTGAGCGTTGCAACAACATCCTCGAATTTGTACGGGACTACCATAGGCGGGCCGCTCTGGCCTCCATAAAAAAGACGGCAAAAATCGTTCAATGACTTTCGACCGTTGCTCTTTTGCCGCAGGAGAGAATCCACTTCCAGCCAGATCAGGTAACCTTCAGGGTAGTAATCAGCCGTGCGACGCCAGTTTGTCCACTCAGGCGGCGCAGCAAACAAAGTCTGCACGCTGGTGGCCGTATCCTGCAGCGGACGCCAGATTCGCCCCGCGCGATGGTCAAGCATGGCGGCTGTGTATGCAAGATTCTCACGAAACTGGTCGGGTGAACGCAAGCCTGTTCGCGCCGCAAGAATGTTGCCCAGATAATCCGTCAGCCCTTCGTAAACCCACAGCAGATCGCCATGCATTGGCTCCTGATAGTTCGGTGTGACCAATCCCGCCGGACGCTTGTACTTGCCATTCCAGGAATGAACAAACTCATGCGGCAGAAGATCAGCTTCAAGATCGTGCACGTCGGCATCGCTAAACATTTCTTCATCCGTCCCATTGTCACTGGATTCGTGATGTTCCAGGCCATGGTGCGCCGTCTGGTCACCCAGCGTAAGAAGAAATGTGTATTTGGTGTAATGCCGTGCCCCAAAGAGTTTGCCGGTCTCAGCCACCAACTGCTTCAGGCTGGCGATGTCTTTGTCTGTAATCTGGATTGCTTCATCGCTCTCACCCACCATGTCAACCACGTGCGTGAGCTGTTCACCGGCGGGAGTGATCTGGACTTGCCGGTAGATTGCACCAGCGATGAGCGGTGAATCCACGAGCCGCGTGAGCGAGACGGTTTGGAATTCCACTGAACTTCCATTCTGGTGTGTGGGCGTAAGCGCGGTGCCAAACTTCCAACCTTCCGGCAGACGCACCGATGCCGCCACCTGCACCGAATCAGTGGTTGCTCCCCTGGGATACAAGACAACCTGGTTCCACAGGAGATCCAGCACCTTGCTGGAAGCCAGCGAACTTTTGCCGTTATAAGTAATGGTCTCATAGGAGGCGTCAAGCTCTGTCACCCCTGCTGGAATCTGCAAGTGGAAGGCATACATATCTTCCAGGTCGCGCTGCCATTCCAGCTCTCTGCCGCCGGCTTTGAAATGAAGCCCGGTAAAATTCTGGATTGGTCCGGTAGGCCGATGGTTCCCGGGAATCCACTTGGGATAGACAATTGTGACCTCTCCGGGAGTTACGGGAATGGTGAGCGTGGCATGCAGGATGTTGCGCGGCGCGTCAGTAGCATCAACACTTAGCCGTTCTGTAATGTTGGTCTGGCCCCATGCCATGAGACTCCAGAGAAGAAATGCAAATGCCAGCTTGCCTCGACGAATCGCCATGAATGCTCCTATTCAACATAGAAACGCCTGATACCGGGATGAAACACGGGAACAGAAACCCGTTATGGTACCTTTTTGCTGACGTAATTGGCGAGGCAATTTCAAACTCGCCTGCAATGAGAGCAATATGATAAAGGATCGCTTTTCAAGAATTGTCTTCCTGGTGGCAGGAATTTATGGGCTTGTGGTGCTGCTGCCGGGATTCTTTGGTGAGAAGATGCTGGCGGAAAAGATGCCGCCGGCGGTCACACATCCTGAGTTCTACTATGGTTTCTTTGGCGTCGCGATAGCATGGCAAGTAGCGTTCTTGATCATCTCCCGCGATCCACAGCGCTTCCGGCCCATCATTCCAGCTGCCATCCTGGAAAAACTAACGTATTGCGTGGCTTGTGCCGTACTGTTGGTGTTGGGCCGCATACCGATCATCGTGGCGATGGGTGGGGCCGGAGATTTTGTCCTGGGAACTCTGTTTACCATTTCATACTTCCGGCTCAAACCGGCGTACGCAGCCCAATAAAAGGACGCACATTTGCCTACTCACATTGATAAGCCTACTCGAATTCAGGCCGCGGGCAACATGCCCAAAATCATCGATGAATTCTTCGGCCGGGTAAATTCAAAGACCGAACGCCTCAGCATCGCGCATATGCGCAGTCCCGCAGGGTGGCAGGAACCGGGACAAACGCCGGAATTTGAGGAATACACCATTGTGATCAGGGGCAAGCTGCACGTGCAGCATAAGAACGGATCGTTCGACGTTTCCGCGGGGCAGGCCGTAGTGGCCCATCCCGGTGAATGGATCCAATATTCAACGCCAGACGAGGCGACGGAGTACATCGCGATATGTCTTCCGGCTTTTTCACCTAAGACTGTCCATCGCGACGATGCGCCATAAAAAAAGGCGGCCCCCTGGGACCGCCTTTCGCTTCGCTCTAGGTGCGACATGTCTCGCCCTGGAGTCCAAAAAAATCAGTTATTTAGGGTTGCTCATGTCGGGCTTTGACTTGTCAGACTTGTCCGGCGTGCTGGCAGAGGCAACTTTCAGGTGGTTCTTTACCTTCAGGCCACCGGAGTTTTCTTTAGCAATACGCTCGGCCGCGTCCTTCGCATCTTTGCTCGGAACCGTACCGGTCAGATCAACCGATTTGCCATTCTTTACATCTACCGTCACGTTCGCGCTGGCCAGGCTCGGATCCTTCTGGATCGCGGACTGGATGGTGCTTTGGACGTCGCCAGTGGCGGCGGCAGGAGCAGCGTCACTCTGCGGCATTTTGTTCTGATCAGGAGTCTGTGCATCGGGCTTCTTCTGGTCAGTGTTGGGCAGCTGTTCCGGCGAGTTCGCTGGTTTGCTTTGGTCAGGAGCCGTTGTGGATGGCTGCTGCTCTGGCATAGACGACGGCTGCGAAGTCGAACTTGGCGCCGTGCTCGGTGCGGTGCTCGGCGAAGATGGTGTGCTTTGTGCAATTGCGAAACCGCTACCCAGTACTACGATCAATGCAAGCTTGTTGAAATTTCTCACTAGTGTCCTCCGTTTTCCATTGTTCTAGATTCGGGCCCCTCGGCAACAGATACGCGTATACCAAGGATGAGCGACGAAGCTCGCGTAATCGGGGCCATTTCGGCTGCTACAGGTGAGTTAGATGCCCCTCTCAAGCGCGAGTTGGCTCCCGAGAGAAGATTCGAGAGCTGCTGGAATGCCCTTGAAAAGGTGCCATTCCTAAGGAAGCAAGGTGGCACTTTGAGGAAGAGCGTTTTGTTTTCTCATGATCAGGGGCAAAGTGAATTGCTGCTCATTGACCTCTCCGCCTGATATATTTATCGCCCGTGAATCCACTATGCAATACTGTCGACCGCCAATCCAGCGGATACAAGGCGAACTATGCCGCTATGCATTCCGCGGTGGAGCGGCTGCGTGCCGAGCTGAAGCACTCGACTGAAGGCGGTGGCGAAAAATATGTGAAACGCCATTTGGAGAGAGGAAAGCTGCTGCCGCGCGATCGCATAGAGATGCTGTTGGATGAAGGATCGTTCTTTTTGGAGATTGCGTCGCTTGCCGGACATGGCATGGAAAATGAATCTCCCGGCGCGGGCGTTGTTGGGGGAGTCGGGCTTGTGTGCGGACGAGAGTGCCTGATCACGGCGAATGAAGCAACAGTGAAAGGCGGCGCCACGGGTGAAGCGGGCCTGTGGAAGAATGCGCGACTGGCGGACATCGCGCGCGAAAATCATCTTCCCAGCATTCTGCTGGTGGAATCTGCCGGCGCCGATCTGCCGCAACAAAGCAAGATTTTTGTGGCGGGAGGACGCGGCTTCCGCGAAATCACGCGCCGCTCCAAGGAACGGATTCCTACCATCTCTGTTGTGTTTGGCAGCTCGACTGCGGGCGGCGCTTATCTGCCGGGCATGTCTGATTACGTGGTAATGGTGAAGAAGCAGGCGCAGGTCTTTCTTGCCGGGCCTCCGCTGGTGAAAATGGCGACAGGCGAAATCAGCGATGAAGAATCCCTGGGCGGCGCGGAGATGCATTCGCGGATTTCCGGGCTCTCTGATTACCTGGCGGAAGACGAACTGGATGCCATTCGCATTGCGCGAGAGATTGTGAGCCACTTTAATCTCAAGAAACCCGATCTGCCGCGGATGGCGGAGGCAAAGGAGCCTGTGTTTGATCCTGATGAGTTGCTGGGCATCACGTCTTCAGACGTGCGCGTGCCGTTCGAGATCCGCCACGTGATTGCGCGCATTGTGGATGGCAGCGAGTTTGCCGAGTTCAAGCCTGAGTATGGGCCAACATTGGTCACCGCCTTCGCCTATATTCACGGTTTCCCGGTGGGAATTCTGGGAAACAATGGTGTGTTGATGTCGGAGTCGGCAGGCAAAGGCGCTCAATTCATCCAGCTTTGCAACCAGCAAGATATTCCGTTGCTGTTCCTGCAGAACATCACCGGCTTTATGGTGGGTCGCAGCTATGAAGAAGATGGCATCATACGCAACGGCGCCAAGCTGATCAATGCGGTTTCAAACTCCACGGTGCCGGCCATCACAATTATGGTGGGCGGATCGTACGGCGCAGGCAATTATGCGATGTGTGGACGGGCTTACGCTCCGCGCTTCCTGTTTACCTGGCCCAACCACCGCATTGCCGTGATGGGTGAAAAACAGCTTTCCGGCGTGATGGACATTATTAAGCGTGATGCCGCAGTCAAGACAGGCCAGCCCATTGACGAGGCAAGAATGGCCATGGGACGGAAAATGCTGGAAGACCAGATTGCCAAAGAATCCGATTGCTATTTCGCGACGGCGCGCCTGTGGGATGACGGAATCATTGATCCGCGCGACACACGGACGGTAGTAGCGATTGCATTGTCCGCGGCGTATAACGCTCCGGTGAAAGGGACGATGGAGTGGGGAGTTTTCAGGCATTGATTGTTTTTTATCCCGAGCGAAGCGAGGGAACCCTATTAGCTAGGAGCCTCAGGCGGGTAAACGGAGAGTCACGACGGTAGGGATCTCTCGCTACGCTCGAGATTTCAGAAAGAAGCTGCTGTTAGATCGCTAGCTGTTCATAGACAATGAAGCTTTTCCGCAAAATACTCATCGCCAATCGCGGCGAGATCGTCGTGCGCATCATGCGCACGTGCCGCGCAATGGGTATTGAAACCGTAGCGGTGTATTCGGAGTTTGACCGCGATGCGCTGCATGTCCGGCTGGCGGACCAGGCGGTGCCGATTGGCGCGGCGCAAGCGCGAGACTCGTATCTGAATATCGAGAAGGTTATTGCTGCGGCCAAGCGGACTGGGGCGGATGCTATCCATCCTGGATATGGCTTTCTTGCGGAGAATGCGGCATTTGCTTCAGCTTGTGAAGAGGCAGGTATTGTGTTCATTGGGCCGCGCGCCAGTGTAATTGAGGCGCTGGGATCCAAGATTGATGCCCGCAGACTGGCGCAGGAGGCGGGCGTGCCTGTGGTTCCCGCCCCGGCGGAGAATGAATTTCCCAAGCTGATCAAAGCTTCGCTTGGCGGTGGCGGACGCGGCATGCGGATTGTACGCAATGCCGGCGAATTCAAGGAAGCTTACGCGGCGGCCAAGGGAGAAGCGGAACGCGCGTTCGGCGACGGCGTACTGCTGGTGGAAAAATATATTGAAGGCGCGCGCCACGTCGAGGTGCAGATTTTTGGCGACCATCACGGCGAAGTGATGCATCTTTATGAGCGTGACTGCTCAGTGCAGCGTCGGCATCAGAAAATCATTGAAGAATGCCCGTCGCCGGCGATCATGTCAGAAATCCAGAGCCGCATGACGGATGCTGCCGTGGCGCTGGCGCGCAAGGTCGGTTACACCAACGCCGGTACGGTTGAATTCCTGTTGGCGCCTTCAGGCGACTTTTATTTCACTGAAGTCAATACGCGGATTCAGGTGGAGCATCCGGTTACCGAGATGGTGACTGGGTTGGATCTGATCCGGCTGCAGATTGAAATTGCGCAGGGTGGAAAATTGCCCGATGCTCAGCCGGAGCAGACGGGGCATGCCATTGAAGCGCGGCTTTATGCCGAGGATCCAGCGAATGACTTTCTGCCTTCGACTGGAGTGCTGCATGTGTGGCGGCCTTCTGAGACTTCGTCCGGGTTGCGCATTGAGAGCGGTGTGGAAGAGGGAACCGAGATCGGTGTCTATTACGATCCGCTGCTAGCCAAGATCGTTGCTCATGCAGAGGACAGGCCATCGGCCATCAGAAAACTTACGCACGCCTTGCGGAATTTTGCTGCACAAGGGGTGCAGACGAACCGGGAGTTTTTGATTGACCTGCTGGAATCTAAGGAATTTCAGAGCGGCAAGGCACACACCGGGTTCCTGTTGCCGGTTTCCTCGGAGGCCGACGAAGAGTTGGATCGAGTATTCTGCTCGGTCACGCGCGCTTACATCGAGCGAACAGAGCACGCGCGCCGGGCGATTCTTCCGTCGATACCGATGCGCTTTCGCAATAATCCGACCACAGCGCCAGCGATGAAATTTGCGATTGGCAAAAACGAATACCAGATTGATGGCGAGAAATCCACAATCGAAATGGTTTCTGTCGGCGAAGGCTACGTCGATGCGCTCATAGAGAGCGTGCGGCATCGCTTCCACGTCCGGCAGCACGGCGCGGATTATTATGTGCGATCTACGCTTGGGCAGCGCACAGTTACGCGACTGCCACGGTTTCCGGAAAGCGCGGCCAGCGAGAAACATCAGAGTGCAAATTCGCCCATGCCGGGGCAGGTGTTGCGCATCCTGGTGGCGGAAGGCCAGCAGGTAAAACCGGGCGATGGATTAATCGTGCTGGAAGCCATGAAAATGGAGCAAACTATTAAAGCCACAATTCAGGGCGTGGTGCGGGCGGTGCTGGTCAAGCCCGCGCAGGTTGTGGCGCCGGGCCAGATGCTGGTGGAAATTGAATCCGTGGAGGATGCCAATGAGCACGCAAGCAGTACAGCAGCAAAGCACTGAATTCCCATATTTCACTGAAGAGCATGAGCTCATACGGCAGACCGTGGCACGCTTCTGCAAAGAAGAGATCGCGCCGTACGCGGCGGAGTGGGACGATGAAGGCATTTTTCCCCGCGAGCTTTTCACCAAGGCCGGCGCGCTGGGAATGTTCGGCATCCGGATTGATCCCAAGTGGGGCGGCAGCGGGCAGGACTGGTGGGCCACCGCAGCCTACGTTGAAGCCATGGCGCACTCTGACAGCGGCAGCATCAACATGGCGTTTCTGGTGCAGTCTGACATGGCGCTGCCGGTGATTCAGGAGCTGGGCACGGCGGAACAGAAAGACGAATTCATTCCGCGAGCGGTAACAGGCGAGTGGATAGGCGCGCTGGGCATCAGCGAGCCGGGCGGCGGATCGGACGTGGCGGCGATCAAGACACGCGCACGGATCGAAGGCGATGACCTGATCATCTCCGGGCAAAAATTATGGATCACCAACGGAACGCGGGCCGACTACATTGTTCTGGCTGTCCGCACAGGCGGTGAAGGACACAAAGGCATTTCGCTGGTGCTGTTTCCGACGAAGACAAAAGGATTTTCCGTGGGCAAGAAGCTGAAGAAGATCGGCAATCTGGCTTCGGACACGGCGGAGTTGTTTTTTGATGAATGCCGCCTGCCGGTCCGGTACATACTTGGAGAAAAAGATCGCGGCTTTTACTACATCATGGAAAATTTTCAGGGTGAGCGGCTGGTGGCGTCTTTGGGCGCGCTTGCTGCAATGGACAAAGCCCTGCGCTGGGCGATTGAGTATGGCCATGATCGCAATGCCTTTGGCCAGCCGATTGGAAAATTCCAGATCTGGCGGCATCGCTTTGCCGAACACCTTACCGCCGTGGAAGCAGGACGATGGTTGACGTACAGGGCGCTGGACCTGGTGAATCACGGCAAGCGTGCCGTGCGGGAAATTACCATGGCCAAACTTTACACCACGGAGCTCTCGCAGAAAATTGCGTATGACTGCATGCAGATTTTCGGCGGGTTCGCGTACACCACGGAGTATCCCATTGGCCGCATGTGGCGTGACCTGCGCTTGAATACGATTGGCGCGGGCGCTTCAGAGATCATGAAGGAGATTATTGCAAAGGAAGAGAAGTTGTGAGGGGCGGAAATCCCGAGCGCAGCGAGGGATCACTACGGACTTAAACCCTTTATCGGCGACCCCTATATGCATTTATAGGGGTCCCTCACCCGCCAAAAACGCGGGTTCGGGATTTCAGAAACAAACCATGAACAGTCTCGACCACAATCTGATCCATCGTTTCAACGTGGGCGACGCGTTGCGCCGCAGCGCTGCGCGCACGCCGCAGCAGCGGGCCATCCACTATATGGGGCGCGAACTCACGTATGCGGAGCTGGACGCGCTAGCCAACCGCATGGCGCGCAAGCTCATGGCCGCAGGCTTGCAGCGTGGCGATTCCGTGGCGATTTTTGCCACCAACTCGCCGGAATATGTGGCTGCGTTCTTTGGATGCGCCCGCATCGGAGCGGCGCTGGTTCCCATCAATCTGATGTTTACCGCCGAGGACGTGGCGTATGTATTCGAGAAAACGCGAGTCAAGACTTTGCTGGTTGAGTCGATGTTTCAGCCCAAGATCCTTGCCCCGCCGCCGAACTGTTTTGTGCTGGATGACAACTTTCGCGAGTCACTGAATGAGTTTGATGCTGCGCCGGTGGAAGAGTTTGTAGAAAGCGAAGCGACGCACCTGATCATCTTTACCAGCGGGACCACGGCAAAGCCAAAGGGCGTGGTGCTGACTCACCTGAATTTTTATGCCTATCTGCTGGCCAGCTATGCCGACTATGGCCGCGACACCAGCATGAAGTATCTGCTGGCGCTGCCGATGTTTCATGTCGCCGGGCTGGTAATGACATTCGGATGCTTCGCGTCGGGATGCGAAAGCGTGATCATTCCGCTGCCCAAGCCGGAGCAGATCATTCATGCCATTGCGGTGCAGAAAGTAAACTCGCTATCGCTGCCGGCGACAGTATGGGTGGGGCTGATCAGCATGCCGCTGATCGAAGCCGTTGACCTTTCCAGCCTGAGACGGCTGTTCGTGTTCCAATACCTGCCCACGCCGGTATTCCAGCGCTGGCGGCGCATTGCGCCACAAGCGGAGTGGATCAACTGCTGGGGACAGACCGAGACCACGGCGCTGGGGTCGACAACGCCACCGGCGGAGCTGGGACGGATGCTGGCCGCGCCAGATCCAATCGGCGTCCGGCACATGCCGCTTGAGCTGCGCATTGTGGATGAAGAAATGAAGGACGTTGAACCGGGCAAGCCGGGGGAGATTGTGCTGCGCGGGCCATGCGTTTCACCGGGATATTTTGAAGACCCGGAGGCGAATGCGGCAACGTTCCGCGGCGGCTGGCACCACACCGGCGACGTGGCCCGGGTGGACGAGCACGGCTGGCTCTACTTTCTCGATCGCAAGAAAGACATGATCAAAAGCGGTGGAGAAAATGTTTCCAGCCAGGAAGTGGAGGAGGCGATTGCGGCGCATCCGAGCGTGGCTGAGGTAGCGGTGGTGGGGCTGCATGATCCTTACTGGATTGAAAAAGTTGTGGCCTGCGTGGTGCCATTGTCGGGGCACAAGGTAGATGAAGAAGAGCTGATGGCGCACGCTCGATTGAGGCTGGCCAGTTTCAAAGTGCCCAAAGAAATCCACGTGATGAGCGAATTTCCCAAGAACCCCACCGGCAAGGTGCTGAAGCGGGTGCTGCGCGAGCGGCTGAACAGTGAAGCGGCCGGGGCCGGTCGATGATAACAGACCCCAGTCCGGCAAAACCGGCCGGCCCAGGGACCCCGGTTCGGATAGCGAACGGCTCGGCTTTCTGGGGCGACTCAGCGGAAGCGCCGCTCGATCTGCTACGCGGCGGGCCGCTTGACTACCTGACGCTCGACTACCTGGCTGAAATCACCATGTCAATTCTGCAAAAGCTGAAAGCGCGCGATCCGCGCGCGGGCTATGCGCATGATTTTGTCGGAGTCATCAAACGGGGCGCGAAGGAAATTGTGGAACGCGGCGTGAAAGTTGTGACGAACGCCGGCGGCATGAATCCTGCGGGCTGCAAGGATGCCGTGGCGGCGGCGCTGCAGGCAGCGGGCTACAGCGGAAAAATCAAGATCGGCGTGGTGACGGGCGACGACATTATGCCGCAGCTAGATCAGATGCTGGAGCGCGGTATCCAATTCACGAACATGGATACGGGCGAGCCGCTAAGTTCCATCCGGTCGAGCGTGCAGAGCGCCAACGTATATTTTGGCGCGTTCCCAATTGCTGATGCGCTGTGCCGCGGCGCGGGCATTGTAATCACAGGCCGTTGTAACGACGCTGCACTTGCGCTGGGTCCGATGGTACGCGAGTTCGGCTGGCAAGCCGACGACTGGGACCGAATTGCGGCGGGAACGATTGCAGGACATGTGATTGAATGCGGCGCGCAGTGCACAGGCGGCAATTGCCAGGTGGAGTGGGAGCAAATTCCAGACATGGCCAACATCGGTTATCCAATTGTTGAAGCGGAGCCAGACGGCACATTCGTCGTGACTAAGCATGCCGGCACGGGCGGGCGGGTGAACGTGGCCGGCGTTACAGAGCAATTGCTATATGAGATCGGCGATCCGAAAAGTTACATCACTCCCGATGGAATCGCCGACTTTACAACGATCCAACTAGAACAACAGGGCGCGGACCGCGTGCGAGCATCGGGGATTAGGGGTCGCGCGGCGACCGATCAATATAAGGTTTCCATCAGTTATTCTGCCGGCTTCAAGGCCGTGGCAACGCTGGCATATTCCTGGCCGGATGCCCACAAGAAGGCCCGCGCAGCCGACAAGATATTGCGCCAGCGGATGGAGCGTTTGGGGCTGAAGCTGGATGCGATTCATTCAGAATTTGTGGGCGTAGATGGCTGTCACGGAGAGATGTCCGGCGAGCCAGATGCAGACATTGCCGAGGTGGTGCTGCGCATCGGAGCGCGCGCCATGGAGAAAGCGCCGGTAGAAAGATTCCTGAAAGAAATTATTCCAATTGCGCTGAATGGCCCGCCGTCCGTTACGGGCTTGAGCGCGGGGCGCAGCAAAGTGGATGAGATTATCGCGTACTGGCCGGCGCTGATTCCTAAGACGATGGTTGCGCCGCAGGTGGAGGTGGTGAGCGCGTAGTGTCAAGCCATAGCTCTGAGGAGGTGAAAGAGATGAACACGCTTTTCAAAAAGACGATCATCATTGCCGTATTACTTCTGGGCACTCAACCGCTGTTTGCGCAGAGCGCAGACGCCGCCGGAAGGCATTTGGCAGGGTTACGACGGAGAGTGGAAACACGTTACCAGTCAGCTTATCGCGCTGGCCGAGGCGACGCCCGAGGATAAATTCAGTTGGCGACCCGCTAAGGGAGTTCGCTCTACCAGCGAAGTTTACATGCACATTGTGCTGGCAAATTTTTATTTGTTGAGCGTCACCGGCCCCAAAATGCCTGAGGATCTGAAAGAGAACGCGGAGAAGGCCGTCACGGCGAAGGCGGACGTGATCAAGTGGCTCAAGCGTTCATTGGAAGCGGTAAGAGCCGCGCACATGGCAGAAAAGCCAGCCGATTTGCAGCGCAAAGTGCATATTGCGGATCGGGATGCAACGGTCGACGGAATGTATCTGCGCATTATTGTTCATGCCAACGAACATATGGGACAGCTAGTGGCATACGCGCGCATGACGGGCGTTGTCCCACCGTGGTCACAATGAAGATACAGCTGCGACAGATCGCGCATGCACGCTCCGGCGACAAGGGCGACGACGCCAACATCGGCCTCATTGCGCTCAGGCCACAGGACTATTCGATCCTGGTCCGCGAAGTAACAGCCGAGCGGGTGAAGAAACACTTTGCCGGAATCTGCTGTGGCGAAGTGGAACGATATGAGCTGCCCAACCTGAATGCGCTGAATTTTGTTTTGCATCATGCATTGGATGGCGGCGGACTAGTGTCTCTGCGCATGGATAACCAAGGTAAAACATATGGTGCAGCGCTGCTGCGAATGGAGATCGATGTACCGTAAGATCGCTTACGAACTGCGCGAGGGCGTTGCGCGGATCACGCTGAACCGTCCAGACAAGCGCAATGCGCTGGATGGCGAGATTGTCGCGGAACTGAAGGCGGCGTTCACCGCGTCGGCGTCTGATGAAGCATGCCGCGTGGTACTGCTCATGGGTGCAGGGACGGATTTCTGCTCCGGCGCCGACCTGGCAAATCTGGAAAAGACGGCGCAAAACAGCGTGCTGGACAACATGGCCGACGCGCGAGCGACAGCCGATCTGTTTCTGCTGATGCGGAACCATCCCCGGCCGGTGATTGCGGCGGTGCAGGGACGAGCGCTGGCCGGGGGCTGCGGGATCGCCACGGCGTGCGACATTATTCTTGCGGCGCAGTCAGCACAGTTTGGCTATCCGGAAGTAAATATCGGTTTTGTTCCAGCGATGGTTATGGCAATTTTACGACGCTCGGTCTCAGAGAAAGCTGCGTTTGAGCTGGTGGTTACAGGTGAAACAGTTTCCGCGGCGCGGGCGCATGAGCTTGGGCTGGTGCATCGTGTGTTTGGCGATGATCAGTTCGCGTTGGAAGTTGAGACATACGTGCGGAAGCTGGCGACGAAGTCGGCTTCAGCGATGATGCTATCCAAGCGACTCTTGTACGACATGGATTCTATGTCGTTCGAGGCGGCTTTGCAGGCGGGGGTTGAGATCAACGCGATTGCAAGGCAGACAGAGGATTGCAGGAAGGGCGTGGAGAGGTTCTTGAAGAAAGGCTGATTATTTCACCGCGGAGAAAATCGGGTCATCTGATCATCGGGTCATCGGACATCTGTTTCTGGAATCCCGAGCGGAGCGAGGGAGCCCTATAGCAACAAGGATTTTCGGGATCATCCTGAGCAGCATCGCGGGAATAGTGATCCCTCACCCGCAAAAAACGAGGGTTCGGGATTTCAGAAAACAATTACTTCGGCGCCATGCGGATTGCGCCGTCAAGGCGGATGGTTTCGCCATTGAGCATGTTGTTTTCAATAATGTGCTGCACCAGCGCCGCGAACTCCGGCGGCTTGCCTAATCTTTGCGGGAAAGGAACCTGCTGACTGAGAGACTGTTGCGCAGCTTCTGGCAATGCGCCCAACAGGGGCGTATGGAAAATTCCGGGTGCAATGGTGCACACCCGAATTCCTGAGCGGGCCAGCTCACGCGCCAGAGGTAACGTCATGCCGACGATTGCGCCCTTGGATGCCGAATATGCGACCTGGCCAATCTGCCCTTCATAGGCCGCAACCGACGCGGTCGTGACAATGACTCCGCGACCATTGTCTTCGTCGGGCTGGTTGGCGGTCATGGCATTTGCGCCGTGGCGGATTGCATCAAAGGTCCCGATCAGGTTGACCTGGATGGTGCGAATAAATTTCTGCAGATCATGCATGCCATTTTTGCCCAGCAGCTTTTCAGCAATGCCGATTCCGGCGGTGGCGACAAGAATGTGCAACCCTCCGTGTTGCTCTGACGGCGACTTCAACGGCGGCGGCGACCTGAGCGTCGTCGGTCACGTCGGTCTTGACGAACGTGACACTGGAGCCGAGTTCCTGCGCGAGTTCGTTACCGCCTTTTTCGTTGACGTCTGCGATAACAACCTTGGCGCCGTTTGCCGCGAGCATGCGGACTGTCGCCGCGCCCAGACCTGATGCGCCGCCGGTAACCAGCGCGCTTGAACCTTTGATTTTCATTATTTCTCCAAAATTCTTACCACTGATTTGCACTGATCACGCTGATCTGAAGACAGAACTGAGGATCAATCGGCTCTTATCAGTGTCATCAGTGTTCATCAGTGGTAAATGTGTTTACTATATCCGTTCGATGATGGTGGCATTGGCCATGCCGCCACCTTCGCACATGGTTTGCATTCCATAGCGACCGCCAATGCGTTCAAGTTCGTGAACAAGCGTAGTCATGAGTCGAGCCCCGCTTGCGCCGAGCGGATGGCCCAAAGCAATCGCGCCGCCATTGACGTTGACTTGAGCGAGATCGGCTTTCGTTTCTTGCTGCCAGGCCAGAACCACGCTGGCGAAGGCTTCATTGATTTCGATGCGGTCCATGTCTTCAAGCTTGAGACCGGAACGTTCCATGATTTTGCGGGTAGCGGGGATAGGCGCGCCCAGCATCAGGACAGGATCTTCAGCGGCGAGAGCAAACTCGACAAAGCGTGCCATCGGGCGGTAGCCCAGTTTTTCCGCGACACCGCGTTCCATGATCAGCACGGCAGCAGCGCCGTCAGTGATTTGCGATGAGTTCGCGGCGGTTACAACGCCATCGGCCTTGAATACGGTCTTGAGGGTGGCCATTTTTTCCAGCGTGGTATCGGCGCGGATGCCTTCATCTCGACTGACGTTCATTGTGCCTTGCTCGGTTTCAATTGGTAGCGGCAGAATCTCACGGCAGAACCAGCCTTCCTGCGTGGCGCGCGCAGCGCGGCGATGGCTCTCCAGACTGTATTGATCAAGACACTCGCGCGTAAGTTTGTACCGCTCAGCCAGCATTTCCGCGCTGATGCCCTGATTGAAATGAACGTTGTTATAGCGCTTCATCATCGCCGGACCAAATGGCTTGCCAGGACCGTTAGCGGCGGAAGCGCCCATGGGAACTCGCGTCATACTTTCGACGCCGCAGCCGATGGCGATGTCATAGCTGCCGGCGATCACGCCCTGCGCGGCAAAATGAATGGCCTGCTGACTGGAGCCGCACTGGCGATCGACTGTGGTACCAGGGACGGATTCAGGGAAGCCTGCGGCAAGAACGGCGTTGCGTCCTACGTTGGCTGCCTGCTCGCCGACCTGCATCACGCAGCCGGCAATCACGTCGTCGATAAGCGCGGGATCAAGCTTGTTGCGCGCGATGAGGTGGTTGAGCGTGAAGCCCAGCAGATCGACGGGATGCCAGGCTTTCAACATGCCTTCACGTCGCCCCAGCGGCGTGCGTACTGCATCGACAATAACGGCCTGTCTTTTCATTTTGTCGCTTTCGCTCCAACCCGCTTTTGCAGCCTGGCCAGAGTCTGAAGTTTTCGGTCCCGTAGCAGCTGGCTCAGCGTGGTCGGCCTCGCCAATTATCTCTCTGTCAGGCTGCGACTGTCAGGCTGCGACGCTCGCTTTCTGGTCAAAGTCGGCGAAGCCCTTGCCTTCTTCCGCCAGACGCTTGAGCAGCGGCGCAGGCTCCCAGAGTTCTCCGTGCTGCTTGTGGAATTCGCAGACGCGATCGTAAACTTTTTTCAAGCCGACCGTGTCCGCATACCACATTGGGCCGCCACGGTGCGCGGGAAATCCGTAGCCGGTGAGATAAATGATGTCGATATCGACGGCGCGCAGCGCGTAGCCTTCTTCCAGAATGCGCGCGCCTTCATTCACCAGCGCATAGATCAGGCGATCGACAATTTCTTCTTTTGAAATGGCGTGCTGCTTCACGCCGGCTTCGGCCGCCCACTTGCGCACGTTTTCTTCAACCGTGGGATCAGGAATGGCGCGGCGGTTTTCGTCATACTTGTACCATCCGGCGCCAGTTTTTTGACCGTAACGACCCAGCTCGCAAAGACGATCCTCGGCCAGCGGCTGCCGCACGCCGGGTTTTTCCAGGTGCTTAAATTCTTTGCGAATACGCCAGCCGACGTCTAATCCAGCTAGATCGCCGACAGCTAAAGGACCCATGGCAGCCCCAAAGTCGTACATCGCTTTGTCTATCGCTTCGATTCCTGCTCCTTCTTCCACCAGAAACTGCGCTTCACGGCGATAAGGGCCAAACATGCGGTTGCCGACGAATCCTCTGCAATTGCCTACCAGCACGCCAACCTTGCCCAGCTTCTTGGATAGCTGCATGCACGTGGCGATGACTTCTTTGCTCGTGGCTTTGCCGCGCACGATTTCCAGCAGCCGCATCACGTTTGCTGGGCTAAAAGAAGTGCGTGCCAATTACTGACTCCGCTCTCGTCGTTGCCGACGCAATCTCATCAATGCTCAGCGTCGACGTATTACTCGCCAGGATCGCGCCTTTCTTGCAAATCTTGTCCAGGTCGCCGAACACTTGTTTCTTCAGCGCCATGCCTTCAAACACGGCTTCCACCACCATATCGACGGACTCAAAGCCGTCATAGATCAGCGTGGGCTTGATCAGCTTCATGCGCTCGTCCATCTGCTGCTGCGTGAAGCGGCCTTTCTTCACTGAGTTGTCATAATTTTTGCGGATCGTATTCATGCCGCGATCCAGCGCCGCCTGGTCAGTCTCTTTCAGCAGCACCGGGATACCGGCATTGGCAAAGTTCATGGCAATGCCGCCGCCCATGGTTCCTGCGCCAATCACCGCCGCCGTGTTCACCGGAATCGTCGGCGTATCTTTCGGGACATCAGGAATCTTCGCCACTTCGCGCTCGCCAAAGAAGACATGAATCATCGCCTTCGACTGATCAGAGAACAGGCACTCGGTAAACAGCTTGCGCTCGGCTTCCACGCCCTGGTCGAAGGGCAGCTTCGTCGCGGCTTCAACCGCATCAATCGCGGCCATGCGGAGCCATCATCCCACGAGCTTTTTTCCGCGCAGCATCGCGCGCCGCGGCAAAGATCGGCGCATTCTGCTCCGCCGATCCCAGCTTTTCATTGCGTTCACGCGTCTTGCGTGCAGGCTTGCCGGCAATCTCGCGGGCAAACGCCACCGCGCCGGCTCAGCAGGTCGCCATCAATCAGCTTGTCAACAATGCCCAAAGACAACGCTTCTTTCGCTTTAATCGGATCGCCGCCCGCACACATCTCCACGGCTTTCGCCACGCCTGCAAGCCGCGGCAAACGCTGCGTTCCTGCTGCGCCGGGAATAATGCCAAGCTTCACTTCCGGCTGTCCCACCTGCGCGCTGGGCGACGCCACGCGATAATGCCCTGCCATCGCCAGTTCCAGCCCGCCGCCAAAAGCCGTGCCATGGATCGCCATCACCACCGGCTTGCTGCAATCTTCAATGCGCTTCAGCAGCGGCAAAAACGGAATCCCGCCGCGCGTCTTGCCAGACGTCATCTTGCCAAACTCTTTTATGTCCGCGCCGGCCACAAACGTTTTGCCGCCGCCAATCAGCACCGCCGCTTTCACCGTCGGGTCTTTGCTAATCTGCTCAATCGCTTCAGAAATGCCTTCCGGCACTCCCGGGCTCAGCGCGTTCACCGGCGGATTGTTGATCGTAATAATGGCAATGTCGTTATCTTTTGTCAGCTGGACCAGATCGCTCATGGGATTTTCTCTCTTGGTTTGATTTCGGTTTTCGATCTTGGGATTTCGGTTCTTCGGTTCTTAATTTCTGACTTTCTATGAATGCCTTGCGTCTTCTTGTTAACTGACTCACGGCCTCGATCGCAGCTTCAACGCGCCGTTTGCGCGGATTTGATGACCGGGTAAAGTCTATTGAATGGCCATTCAGTCCGTCAAACGATTGCAAGACCTTACTGCGGATTATCACGGATAAACGCGGATCGAATCAGCGTTCCTCTGCGCCAATCTGCGGCAAAAGCTTTTCTTCTCCGTGTCTCAGTGCCTCCGTGGTAGGTTTTGCTTTTTCCTGATCCGCGTATCATCCGCGTCAATCCGCGGTAAGCTTTTGCTTTTCCGATCTCCCGATTCCGATCAGTGTCATCCGTGTTAATCAGTGGTAAGTTTTTGCCTTTCCGATTCCGGCGATGACGTGCGATTCCGACGATGATTTTGCTTCTCCTTTGTGTTCCTTCGTGTCCTTTGTGGTTAAGCTCTTTTTCAATCAGTGTTATCCGTTCATCTGCGGTAAGAGTTTCCCCACAAGTTTACTCAGCTCCAGCACTTCCAGCGGACACTCCGGCCAATTATGTTTCCAGCAGACGATCATGTCGCAGCCGTTCACGTCATGTCCGTGCTTCACAAAGTTGAGGCTCTCAAATTCAAACTCGATTCTGAGCCGCTGCCATTTGCCTTCCATCACTTGGCGCAGCGCTTCGCAGTCAGGAAACGCCGCTTGCAGCAGCGTCACCACATAGCCCAGGTCTCGTACCATCGCGCCAAACAGAAACACCACGCCCAGCTCGTTCGTCGGCGCATGCGCCAGCGGACACAGATTCATCGGCGTCCCATACACCGGCCTGTTCGTAAAAACGTCCCACCGTGCGGCCTCGTGGCCCGGCCATAGACTTTCCGTGGCCGGCCAGCTTAGTTCTTTTTCCGCCCTGGCCATGGCCATCACGTCCGGCCACTGCTGTTCCAGGCCATTCTCCTGCGCGTACCGCATCATCATGTGCGGCACCGTCGCCAGCTTCCACATCGTTTCTGGATTACCTTGGCGCTGTACGTGCCCCGCTCTTCATATCCCAATGCGCTGGGCACCTTTTGCATTTGCCGCGCTACCTTTGCCCAGTCCTCAAACAGGGCTTCCATCGAAATGCGCTGACTTCCCCGCAGTTTCCAGACCGCACTCATTCAGCGCGTTCGTATAAGTCGTAAAATAGTTGCGGACCGCTCTGCGTCCTACCGGGCGTCATCGTCTTCAATTCACTTCAGGCGTCGGCACGCGCCCCAGCTTTTTCGCCAATTCCTGGATCGTCGTAACTACCTCTTCTTTGTTCATCGCCTTTTCTCCAAGTAAAAGCTCGTTTAGCACAGGCACTCTACCTAGTGACTGGACTCGTGTGGCACAGCCGCCCTCGGCTGTGATGGTTCCCGATTTCTTACCGCATGGGCTGATTTTCTTTGCCGTTGACTTTGCTTTTAGCCAACAACCAATAGCCAAGAGCCGATTTTGTGGCACAGCAGCCCTCGCTGTGGCGGCTTGGGTTTGATTTTGGTCTTCGACTTTGGTCAATAGCCAAAAGCCAATAGCCAAAGGCCAAGAGCCTTCTAGCCAACTAGCCTGTTAGTTCCAATAGCTCATTATCCTGTTTGCTGTATTTGCTGATTGCTGACTGCGGATTGCTGATGGCTCGACGCTCTCTGTGACCCTAACGGTGGGCCGGCTATGATCGCGTGGTTGCTGGCCTTTTTGGGCTTCCCGCCTCCGGTTGGGATACCCTCAATCGCTAACAGGCTTGTTTTCAACGCCTAGTTAGTGACGGTTCGCCGCTGCCGCTCCCGGCGAGAACCTCAAGCGCATACTAAACAAAAGGCGAACAGAAGTCAATAGGTGGAATGAAAATTTTGAAAGTTATCAGACATTGTAAAGTGAGGCAGATTATAGTGCGAATTTCTTGTCCTGAGTGCTGATTCACGGATTCCCATCTTCGCGAGAAAAATCGCGAAGGCAAGGGGCACCCGCGATATAGATTAGTTAGCAATAAACGGCGATGAGGCTATCTTCAGCGCTGTTACTGCAGAACTAGCTTGGAAATTAATCTGCGACAAGACGATTTTTGACAGGCTGAAAACTACAGATGAGTTCGGCTATGTGTTGGCTCTGGCTCGCGCTGCGAATGCCCTTGCTTATGTTCATTCCACCATTCCAGAGGCTACTGATGCGGATGATTCCCCGGCTGAAACACGGGCACGTGTAAACATGTTTCTATTTGCCTGCTCGATCCTGTGCGAAGCAAGAAACCTCGTGGTTGCCATGCAGCCTCTTTTTGGCAGCAACAACACATTCAAAGGCCTGCAAGAGCTACTCGACGATCCAGCAGTCCAAAGCCTGAAGCTTGTTCGCAATAAGGGAGTTTTTCATTTTGAGGCGGAAGAATTTAAGCTAAGGCCAAGGCGTTCCCCGTCACAGGAATGTTCCTTTACGGCCGGCAAAGGACTGCTCAATAAGGATGTCTACAACCCCTTCGCTGATGCATTAGTCATCGATATGTTCTTGCGTTTACCAAACGACAATACACTTACGCGTGAACAGCTGGTTGAGCGAGAAAACACAGAAGCCGGAAATCAACGAGCTGCCCGACGAGCCAGAGCACTTAACCATTCTAACCGCGTATTGGTCCCGGAACTGGCAGAGCACTTCATTTCCGAGTCTCTCGAGGAATCGGGGCCGCTACGGCTCAAAGACCGCACAATACCTCGGGCGTGACTGACGACGGACAATGATCAGTTGGAATCATCGCTTAAGGGCTTTCGCTTCCCGATGCTTTTACCAGCGGTGGCAAACTATCAGGATGGTTTGTGGCAGAAAGCCGACGACGGCCGATTACACGCTGCTGTATGTAAATGCGGCTGTGGGGTAGTAGCTGACTCGATTGATGACGCCATAGCGAAGCTGAAACAATCTTACGGCAGTGTGCGGGACGAAGGGCATTGGCATTGGCAGGATACGCCACGCTTCAACATCATTATGGGAACGGATGGTAAGTGGATCATGGGAACGATTACGCAGCCTGATTTGCTTTGAATTGGGTTAGCCGCCTTTTTACATTCGCCATATTCGGTTGGCAAATGCGCAGGGCTGAACGTAAGGCTTACGCGACCCAATCCGTTCGCCGCTTTTACCCGGCATTGAAATGAAAGATCTAGACTTCGCAAAACTGGCGAAGGATGGGCACCCGGGCATATAGGGATTCCACACCGTTCGCCGCACCACATCTGATTCTTTTCGTAACGAACGATTCCGCATCCACTCTGAGACAAGTGTCAGGGCACGACTTGAGCGCCAAGGCCGACGCGAGCAACGCGAGCAAAGCTGCGTAGTCGTGCCGAAACAAGCCGGCAAGAAAATCTTCCTTGCGCCGCAGGCCCGGGGTCCCCGACGCGCGTTTCGCGTGGCGGGGTGGAGGCCCGCGCGCAGCTGCTCCCAGGAAGCGCGGGGTTGGCTTCCTGGGACTCAAAGCAGCGAAGCGCGTGCGCCAATAAAATCCTTCGCCGCTTTTGCTTGAGGGTGGGATTCCACACCGTCCGCCGCACCACATCTGATTCTTTTCATAACGAACGGTTCCTGGCCACCCACCAGGCCTGAAATCAGGTCTCTAATACCAATCGGAAAGACCCATCAGCAAGGCGGAGCAACTCTGGCCCGCAGCTCTGAATCTGAATGGTTAAATCTGGCCCAGGGGACCAATGTACGTATGAAATCATGCACACTTCGTCTAACAGGTTTCTTCTTTTTTGCAATTATCGTTTTAACCACGCTTACTGGCTGCGGATCACAGGCCATTTCAAAACCAGGAGCACCCGGCTCCCCCAGCTTAACTTTTTCCGCCAGTAGCACGTCGATTGGCGCCGGGCAAAGCGTTACGCTCACGTGGCAGGCCAGCAACGCATCTTCAATCACCATCACGGCGAGTGCGGGTAACGCGTCGCGCACTGTGGTGAACAGCTCGCAGGCATCGGGCAGCGTGACTGACTCGCCGTCACAAACCACGGTTTACACTGCGGTCGCTATGGGAACTTCGGGTTCCAGCACTGCTCCGCAAATGATCACGGTCAGCGTGGCCCAGCCGGTTCAGCCGCAGATAACGTCCTTCACAGTAAGCCCGACTTCGGTGAGTTCGGGTCAAACTACGACCATCAGCTGGACGACCACCGACGCGACTTCCGTCAGCATCACTCCGCCGGTTTTTAATCCTGAGGATGGCATCACGCTGCCGACCTCGGGTTCGGCAAACCCGCCGGTGACCAGCACAACGACATTCACCATCACCGCGACCGGGCCGGGGGGATCTGCGGTTCCCAAAACCGTTACTGTGACGGTGCCATTTACGCTCAGCCTGAGCGTGACGCCGGCAACAATTACCGCCGGACAGACAGCCACCGTAAGCTGGCAGGTGAGCGGTGGAACGGCTCCGTCCCTGGCAATCGATAACGGCGTGTGCGCCTCATGTTCACTGCCGCAGGGTACTGCCACGGTTTCACCCAGCGCCAGCACTACTTACACCGCAACGGCCACAGCGCCCGATGGCACACCAATCAAGCAAAGCGCAACTCTCACGGTTTCGAGTACTGCCGCAGGCACGATCAAACATGTTTTCTTCATGCTGCAGGAGAACCGTTCGTTCGATATGTATCTTGGACAGCTGGGCGCATATCGCAGCGCCCGCCTGGCACAAGTCGGCATCACGGACACGCAGACCGTCAATGGCTTCGATCCTAACGTCACATTGACCGATGCTCATACCGGCACGCACACCAAGCCTTTTCATGAAGCCACCGTTTGCACGGAAAACCTGTCTCCCGCGTGGGACGAAAGCCATCACGACGTCTCCCTGACCGGCGGCGACGCAGCATGGAACACCACGACCAGCTTCACCGACGCGTCTTTCGGGATGAAGGGATTTCTCGACACAACCGGATCGGTCACGCAGAATTTTGATCCCAACGGCACACGCCCCCTGGGCTTCTATAACCAGGACGACCTGCCCTACTATTACGATCTGGCCACATTCTTCGCCACCAGTGATTCCTGGCATTCTCCCATCCTGGCAAACACATTTCCGAACCGTTTTTATCTGATGGCAGGTACGTCTTTCGGACACGAATATCCGGACGGCGATGCAAATCATCCCAAGTACGCGGCGAAGACCATTTTCCGCGCCATGAACGATGCCAACGTGAGCTGGACTTATTACTACAAGGATGGAATTTTCCTGGCGCAATTCCAGGATTTCTTCGATCCCGCCATCGAGCCTAAAACGGTCCCGATCAGCGACCTGTTCAATCGCTTGAATGGGGTGTGCAGCGGCAATCCATGCGATCCCGACAAAGCTCTGCCGCAGGTGATCTTCATTGATAGTCCTTCCGGCGGCAGCGGCCTTGACGAACATCCCGACGCCAATGTCCAAAAGGGCGCCGCGTTTGTGCAATCCATCATTGCGGCCCTCATGAACAGCGACGCGTGGAACGATTCGGTGTTCATCCTCAGCTATGATGAAGGTGGCGGCCTTTATGACCACGTGCCTCCTTTCAGTGTGCCGTTGCCGGATGCGATCCCCCCGGGGCAATGTCCTGATCCCAACAATGGATCGTTTGGATACTGCAGGGTGGGCACGCTGGGCGGTACCTTTGATCTCACCGGCTTCCGCGTGCCCGTGATTGTGGTCTCGCCGTTCGCCAAGCCGCACTTTGTCTCGCACACGCCGCGGGACTACACAGCGATCCTGGCATTCATCGAGAAAACCTTCAACATTCCATCCTTGAGCGCACGCGACGCCTTCTGGCAGGACCCATCGCGCGATATGAGCGAGTTCTTTGACTTCAGCGCGCCCAACCTGCTCAACGCGCCGACCAGCGTGCCCTGGACGCAGTTCCTGCCGGCGCAGCCCACGAACGCGCTGTGCGATCCGACGAAGGAGGCCGGACCGACTTTTTAAAGCAATGTAGTCGAGGAGTCCGATATCGGGTGTGGACTTACTTCGGTCTGGATGAAGTCCCCGTGAACGCGCATGAAAGCTCGGCCCAACCGCAGCTGCTCCCAGGAAGCCCGGGGTTGGCTTCCTGGGACTAAAGGCAGCGAAGCGCGCAGCAAGCGTATGCTTTGGGAATGGCAGAGCTTACAGTCGATCGTCAGCTGATAGCGCGACGCGGAAAGCGCCTGGAATATTTCACCATTGCCTGGAACACTCTGGAAGGCCTGGTGGCGGTGGTCGCGGGAGCGTTTGCCGGCAGTATCTCGCTGGTTGGGTTTGGTGTTGATAGTTTTATTGAAGTAACGTCGGGTGTCGCCGTATTGTGGCGCATGTCGGTGGATTCTGATATTCACCGCAGGGAAAAGAATGAAAGAGTTGCGCTGAAAATTGTAGGAATATGTTTCCTTGGGTTGGCGATCTACATTGGTTATGAATCCACCATGGATCTGGTCCGCAGGAATGTTCCTGAATCCAGTCTGGCTGGAATTATTCTTGCTGCCGTTTCTTTGATCGCAATGCCGCTTCTCTCCCGGGCCAAACGACGGGTTGGAAATGAGCTGGGAAGCGCATCCATGAAAGCCGATGCGAAACAGACAGAGTTCTGCACCTACCTGTCCGCAATCCTTTTGGGCGGGCTTTTGCTGAATACCGCATTTGGCATCTGGTGGGCCGATCCTGTTGCAGCGCTCATCATGGTCCCAATCATTGCGAAAGAAGGATACGACGGACTGCAGGGTAAGGCGTGCGATTCGTGTCATTAAGAAAGGGACGGATCTATGGACCACCTTTCCCCGCTCTTTCTATGACTCACCATATCCGCATCGTTCGCCGCGCGATATCTGATTCCGCTCCATCGCATCGCTAAAGCAATCATTGTTCAGCTCTCGACGGTCGTTGACATCCGCCCCCGACCAGTATAGGGTCGAAGTAGGGCGAGTATTCTTCCTCTCTTTTCAGATTCCCTGAACTAAGTCAGCCCATCTGAGTATCCCCCTATACCTTAGCCCCACCGTAAACCGAGGAGGTTTAATCATGTTCGTACGCAAAATTTCATTCCAATTGAAGCCCAATATGTTCGCCGAATTTAGCCGCATTTTCGAAAAAGAAATCATCCCCGTGCTCAACAAACAGCAGGGATTTAAGGGCGAAATCACGTTTGGCGCCGCCGCAAGCAAAGACGTGCTTGCCACCAGCCTGTGGGACACGCAGAAAAACGCAGAGCTGTATGCCGGCAAAACGTACAACGATGTGCTCAAGACGCTGGTCAACGTAATCGAAGGTACACCCAAGCTGGAGACGACAGAAGTTCTTCACTCGACGTTCAATGAGATCAACGTCGCCATGCCTGTAGCAGCCTAATCAGGTTGCGAGGCTCCACTATCTGTCCCACGGCTTTCGCGCGCTTCGTGAAAGCGTGGGATTTATAGCGTCTGTGAGGCCCGAGGAATCGGCTCCGCTGCTCTTACCCGCCAGTCCCGATTGGTGGTGTCCATCCTCTATATCCAGAGCGATATCGGAGATTAAAGCCTCTTACACAAATGGAGTTGAACGGCTCTCAATGAGCACCACGAACCGCGCCGGCTGCCCCTGATACACAGTTTCGCGGTATTTGAGTTTCACAAACAGGATTTTGCCGTCTTTGGTCACGCAACGCCATTGCGTTTCGCCTTCAGGTGGCGGCTCATCGGCAGACTGCTGGACCGCGGCAATATCGTCTAAAGGAACGAATTTCGTGACCGATTGTCCCACTATTTCAGCTTCAGAATATTCCAGGAACTTGAGCGCGGCTGTATTCACCACCGCGACTGAAAACGTGGTCATATCGATCAGAATCGTTGGAACTGGATTTATCTTGACCAGCTCCGCGATTGCGTCTGGTATCTCGCTGTAATTCGGTTTGTTCGTCATAAGATAGTGCAGCTCTCATCGAACAATGTGACCCGTCATCTTTCAAACTTCAGCACAGACAGCCTGCAACAGTCCTGAATTATAGCCATTAAAGGCGCGGGCACTTGTGTGCCTTCTCGGCAATACGCAGCACTTTGGGCTTATCGCTGGCCGCAACAAAATCCTTACATGCAACGCACGACGAAGTCACCATCCCAGGCGTCTTCTTCACAGGGAGGTGCTCGAATCGCGGCTTGGGCGATTTCCGGCGCATGGATTTCACGAAGGTGCTGGCGGATTGTACAACGGGAAAGCACGGAATGAGTCTGGGTTAAATCCCTTACGCGCCTTGAGCGGGTTCTTCCTCTCGCTAAGGCTGCCTATTTTCGTCGCTGGGAGAGGAGCATTTGCAGGGTATCCAGCATCGTACCACCGTTTCGCTGGTTGCCGAGATCCTGCAACGGTCCAAACTGATTGTGTATTCCCGTGGCAAGGTTGACATCTTGGACCGCAAAGGCCTGGAAAGTGCGGCTTGCGAATGCTACCAGATCATCCGCCAAGAGGATGTTTGGCTGGAAGTTTTGTGAGCGAGAGCAGTATCAGGTCAGCGATTCGCTGGCGAATCGCGTGCCTTCAGGCAGACGTTCATCGCGCCAGCGATGAAATTGATTGCAAGCTGTATCCTCAGCATTAAAGTTCTGAAATTGCCTGCCAAGGCCAACCAACGAAATTAAGAAGCATCACCTAGTACTCCGGCATTTCTTTACACAGCCGTGCGTTTTCCGCTGGGCACCCGCTTGCGAGTTCCGTTGTTTGTTATGAGCATCCAATATAATGTCAACCGCTGACGGATTTCGGGCAGGTGTTCATCGCGTTAGCGATGAATTGACTGCAAACTGTACCACTACCGGATTTCTGGTTGCCGAGGGGCCCGGTGCTTATGTGGCAAGGCTTATGTCGCAGGTCCGAGAGGGAGCAGAGCGTGGTTAGCGCAAGGATGAAAAACTGGACTGCCGCCCTGCTTTTCCTGACCGCAACTTGTATTGGCGGTCCAGGCAGGCGGGCCGAAGGACAGCTCCGTTGGGATTATCCTCCCCGGAAAGCGCCCATACGATTGCGTCTGGTTGCCATAGCTTTTGCTGACCACCCGCGCTCTTCTTTCTTCTCCAGCCAGGAAGTGTTCGTCGCCGAAACGGAGATTGGCCAGGAGGAATCGAGTCTCATCAAGTTGGTCTTCACCTTCCTTCCGTATGAACCGCGGCTCTCAGAATCCGGCTTTGATTACTCAGTGGTCCACGAGGTTTCCGCGTGGCGAGATCAGAATTGCGACCAGACCATTTCGCAGTTAACAGCGCGGAGCCAGCCTGATCGCCATGAGCCGTTGATCTATTCTCGCAATGTGCCCCGAGTGGACCTGAATCGCAGACGTAGTCCTCTGCCTTGCTACGAAACGAGTGCCAACGAATACATAAAATCCAGCTTTGAGCCTGTGGCTCAGCCCACAAAGCCGCATGGACCTGTCCTTGAAGTGCCTCCAGAACAGAAATGACGCACCCGGTAGTGGATGGTGCCGCAGATCCGCCGACCCACTTCGTCGCTTTCATTTGGCAATCGTTTCTTAGCCGATCCGCGCTCATCCGCGTTGAATCTGTGGAAAGGTCTGCCTTCATCCCTCCCTATCTTTAATTTTGAGAGTTTTAATCTTCTTCGGCCATCGTCGCCGAAAATGCCAAATCCCAATCATCTCTGAAAATAAAAGACTTAACACCCTTAGTTCTTCTTTTCCGGCCAGCGATGAAACGCTGAGGCTCTGTTTATCACTAGTCAATTGTAGGGCGGCAAGTTGTAGGCCAGCCGCGGTTCCCCATTTTGGAGTGAGCGTGACTGATCAACAATCTGAATTGGATCGTCGGACCAGCCAGCCTTCGCACGGCGCTGCCGAATCTCGACCATCTGGGGTTAGCGCGGAGGCGATCGCCTGCGGCTTGGAATTCCTGTTTTCCCGGCGGCATCAGGCGGTTTGGAGCCTTGGCAGTTCGCTAAGCCGGGAATCGGCGACCTGGGTCACAGCCTATGTGCTTGCCCGGCTGGGAGAAATTCCGTCGCATCACCTGAGCTTTACCCAACGCCAAAAGGTTGAGGAGTCCCTGGATTGGCTCACGCAAACACGGACACCGCAAGGCGGATGGGCCTTTGGCGGATCTGGTTCGCCCGATGATGCCGATTCCACTGCGTGGGCCGTTACCGCGCTGCGTCAGAACGGGCGTCCGGCGCCACAGGAAGCTTTGGAACTGATTCAGCGCTGCCGTCGGCCAGACGGAGGCTTTGCCACTCATCCTGAAGCCGCCGAAAACATCACCAGATCGAGCGCCGCTGACGTGACCGCCATTGCCGTGAGGGCGCTTTGCGCGATAGACGCTGCTTCGTCGGAGTTTCTTGCTGCGCATCTCCACTCCGATGTTGAAAAAGGGCATGGCCGCGTGCGCTCCGCATTTTTTGTGTCGTCCACGCTCATGGACTGGGAACCATGCATGGCGCCGTGGTTTGTAGTGAACGCGGTCCGCCAGTTGGTGCAGCAGGAGGCTGAAGGAACATGGGAACAGGCGCTGCTTCTGCGCTGCCGCATGCGATTGCGGCTGCAAAGCGCTTGGCCGTTGGCTGCGGGGCTGCGTCGGTTGCAGCGGGCAAACGGCTCGTGGCCGGGATCGGCCTGCCTTGCCTCCCTGCGTACCTCGGGCAATGGCTCCGCCCTGCACCCGGACGAATATTTTGATGAAGATGGCGTCCTGGCCACCGTGACCGCGTTGTCGGCTTTGGCCATAGGCGACCAGCAACCGGGTTTGTACTTTGGCTCTGACCTGCCATTTCGCAGGCTTTGATCGCAAAACGAGATATTAGAGATTTTTTAAGTGAAAAGCGCGTTACCATCCCGGACTGGCAGGAAGAAGGCAACTGGCGCTCCGCTGCGCCAACTCTCCTTCGCCGCGCCCGCACGCTTCAGAAAACGGCAATCAGCAGCAAAGGCTGAAGTATACTGGGGTGAAAGACCGCCCGTGGACTTCTACACTTTTGATGATGAATATCTTCGTCGGCTTGGTGCGCGCGATCCAGCGACCCAAGCACATTTTGTCGCGTACTTCAGTGAACGCCTGAGAATCACTCTGCGCGCTCGCGGTATTGACTCTCACACAATTGAAGATGTGCGGCAGGAAACCTTCTGTCGCGTGCTTGTGGCCGTGCAGGCTGGCAGCGTGAATAACGCCGGCGGTTTCGGCGCTTACGTATACGCCGTTTGCAAGCACGTTCTTTCTGAAAGCCGTCGCGATGACGCCCGCTATGACCATGAATCTCTGGAATTTACTGAAGTTCCCGATGAACAGCTGGGGTTGGAAGAACTTATGCAGCGCCAGGAGAATGGCAAACATGTCCGCGCGATTCTGGCCGCCCTTCCGGAAAGAGACCGCCATCTTTTGCAGGCACGTTTTTTTGAGGATCGCGATAACGATGAAGTTTGTGGCGATTTCGGTGTTGACCGCGACTATCTTCGCGTTCTGATCCACCGGGCTATTCACAAGTTTGGCGAGCTTTATAAAAAAAGGACCAATTAATAACCGGGCCGATAACAACCATATCCAGGAAGAAGAAGATGAACACAAGAATAATCAACCACGATGAAGCCGTTAAAGATCTCATGGCGGAGCGCTATCTACTGGGCGAACTCAACGCCGCTGAACGTGAAGCCTATGAGCTGCACCTTTTCTCTTGTGACGCCTGCTTTGAGCAAGTCAAGGTCGGAACGGAGTTTGTTACTCACTTGCGTCACATCGGCACAGGAGATCCCCAGCCCCGGCTGGTTCCCGGTTTCATGGGCCGCCTTATGGCTAATGTGCGCCAGCCGCTTCCCGTTACCATGTTCGGACTTCTGCTCATGGTCGGTGGCTTTGCTGTCCACCAAAGTTCAGAAATCTCTTATCTGAAGGAACCTCGCGCTGAAGTACGTTCTGTATTAACGGGGATTGCTCATGGTTCCAGCGAAACCAACCTGATCAAGGTTCCCAGAAACTCCGCCCTGAGTCTGAATGTGGAATATACGCCGAAGGGCGAATTTATCTCATATCGGGCGCAGGTCCTGTCAAGTTCCGGAAAAGCGCTGCATGCAGTTGCGCTGCCGGAAACGCAAGTTGGAACCACAGCTTCAATAGCTCTGCCGGCCGATGCATTAAGGCCTGGGCAGTATTCAATTGTGGTTTTCGGGCGCAGGAGTGATGGCACGCAGGAGGAAGCAGGCCGCGGCGCTTTTGAATTGCAGTTTACTGATAACTAGGTTCCGGGCTCTTCGACGCGGTATGTTTCTCTACTTTGTTTCTCTTCTGGCGACACCACCCTTCGCCATTCATTGGCCGTAGTACAATCGGCGTATTCGGGCCAATAGACACCTTGTATCTATGAGGGGCTAAGTGTGCCCATATGCTCAGTGGTTCATCGTGTAGTTCAGGGAGAAAAAAATGAAGTGCTCGCGCCACCACTCGCAACATATGTATCAGGCCTCGGCCTATTCAGTTTCGGCCGAATTTGAAAGACCCAAAAAACATAGCATGGCCCCGCAAGCTTCAGTTGTTCTTGCCGGCCACGGAGGTCATGGATCGAATCGCGCCTCAGCTTACAACGTTGATGGCCTAATTTCTTTTAAAAATGCTTACTCTGAAGTCGGCGGCAGTTTTGATGACTGTCACGGCCTCCACACCACTCATGCTTGGTCAGTGGTTGAGGGATTAAATGTGGCGGACATGCTCACGGCAGATCGCGTTGTTGCCCGCATGGCCGTCTATCATTCCCCAACTGATGGAGGCGAGGCCACTTATGACATCACCGGTAGCTATTTTGAAAATCTCCGCATTGCCGGCCATCCAATCGAGGTAAAATTGGCCACTCACGTTTTCCACGACCACGATACTTATTCAAAGTTGGCCAAGGCGACACCATGCCCGCAAAACCGATGATTGGCTCGTGGGCGGCAAGCTGATGGAACTTGATGACGATAAGCTGGTGGAGTTGGAAGACGAATATCATGCCCTGATCGGCATGTCCGGATTGGTCAAGGAATGGAAGAAACCCAAACGGCCGGAGGACCGGGGAAGCTACTGGTTCTCCCCGGCAAACCATCTCGACTGGAAAGCGCAAGGCGGTTCGTCCGAAATTCGGGGCTTTGGCTCCATCATCTGTATTCCAAAATTCGGCGTCATTCGTCTGGCGGAAATGGTAGTACATCATCATTCGCGGACGTTGCGGATGTTCCGGGTGCAGATGTGCTCATCAGGACACGGCACCTCAGATGGTGGAACTGCAGGCGGTGGCGGTACCGGCGGCACCGGCTATCCCGCGCCTCCAGGTTAATTGCGATTATCGCGCTAATGCTTATTAGTACAATCGGCTGCGAAAGTAAGCGGGCCTCTCTGGAAAAGCGATACGCTGAGGCCCGCCTTTTGTTTCAGCAGGGCTATACTGACCAACCTCTGCCGCTCGCAGAATCGGGCTACAGAGACTCAACCAACTATCCAGACCTGAATTGGAAGTTTCGCGTTCTCACCGCGGAAGCGCGCAACCGCAAAGGACGATTCGCCGCTGCGCTTGAAATTCTGGAACCTGAACCTCCTTCCAACATCCCCTCTGAAATACTTTGGCGTCGCAGAATCGCACAGGCTTTGTCTCTCTGCCAGTTGGGCAAGATACCCAGAGACGGAAGAGCACTTTGCCCAGGCCGCAGCACTTGCATGCGGAACCCGGCGCCTTGAATTATGCTCGCGGCCGGTGTGCCAGAGTCAGGGCACATTTGAAAGAAGCAGAAAATTACTTGCGCCTGGTTACTGCGCAAAGCTCAAATCCGGACCCTTTTCTCAAGGCTTACGCGCTGGCTACCCTCGCGTCGTTAGCCAGCCGCGATCTCCGTTACGATGAAGCGATCGATTTGAATAAGGAGTGCCTGGCCATCCTTCATTCGTTGCATGCCCCTCCGCTGGAAGAACTGGTATTGGGCAATTTGGGCGATTGTACGTGGACTTGAGCGATTTCAACAATGGCACTGGAAAACTCTGAAGCGGCAGAGAAAATAGCTTCCGAGTTGAAAGATGCCAGACCAGCAAAAATGGCTTATCAATATCGGCCGTGCCCAGTCCATAGAAGGACAATCGGGTATGGCGGAACAGTCATACAACCATGCTCTTGCTATCGCCACAGAACTTGGAGATAACGACACCGCCGCCGTATGTTTGCACAACTTGACGGTTCTCAAGCTAGATCAGCATCAACTTGATGTGGCGGAAAAATACCATCTTCAGGTAGCCAATCTCGGACTGAAAGGAGCATCAGTTGACGGCCTGGCAATTGAATGAAGCCGATATCGCGGCAGCCCATGGCAATTATGCCAAGGCCGTACTCGGATTGCGCGAGGTGCTGCAACAAGTGGAGACCGAAGATGCACGCCAACATCTGTTTCATTTCAAGCAAATTTGGAGGATCCAATCCCACCTGGCCAGCGACTATGCGGCACAAGGTAACAGCTCTGAGGCTGACAAGTGGTTCCAGCGCAGCATCGCCACCATTGATGCTGGCGTTAAAAGCCTGAAGCACCCGGAACTCCGAACTGCCTTGCGCGACAATACCCCGGTTTATGACGGATACGTGGCTTTCCTCATCGCGACAAAAACAATACGCTAAAGCGCTGAAGGTCGCGCAATTAGGTCGCGCACGGACATTGTTGCTGGATGAAGAAAAGCCCACCTCTAAAACGCCGTCTGCCAATGACGCCAAAGTCTGGCTCTCGAAGATTCAGCATTATCTTGCCCGCGACAAGTCAGTGCTGCTCTCTTATTTCGAAACCCAGGACGAATGCTATTTGTGGACCGTCACTCCTAATCAATTGCGGCTTTCATCGCTGGGCATAAAGCAGCCGGATTTAGATAACCTCATCGATTCTTACCAGCAAGAGATCCAGCAGCACTTGCCTCTCGCGTCCAGCCGCACGGCGAAGAAGCTTTATCAAATCCTGGTTCAGCCTGCGAGCGATCTCACACCAAAAGGCTCTCATGTCATTGTGGTTGCAGACAGTAAAAGCTACAGCATCAACTTTGAGACATTGATCTCAGCGCAGGGAAGCGACCATTACTGGATTGAGGATGTTCAGTTGGAGAACACGCGCTCTATTGATTTGCTCCTGGCTTCTCATCCCAGGCGTGAACCCGCGAAGGGGCTGCTCTTGATAGGCGCTCCCGCTCAAGCTGATCCGCATTTCCCCGAATTGCCTCATGCCAAAGACGAGATGGCGAGCGTGCGAGAAGCATTTTCCATCCGGCAAAATAAACAGCTTTTCCGGAAGCGATGCCACGCCTGATTCGTATTTAAAAAGTTCGCCCGGCATGTACAGGTTTATTCACCTGGCTACGCACGGCACTCCCAACGCAATCGATCCTTCGCAGTCGGCGATTATTCTGTCTTTCGGCCAAGATGGCAATTTCAAGCTTCTGGCCCGGGACATTATCGATGGCAAAGTGCGGCTGAATGCGGAGCTTGTGACCATCTCTGCCTGCGAGGGAGTAGGAACACAATTACAGTCGCTGGAAGGCCTGCTTGGCCTGGAGTGGGCATTCATGCGGGCGGGAGCGCATCAGGTCATTGCAGCCGTATGGGACCAGGATGACGCTGTAACTCCGGCATTAATGGACGACTTATACGATCAGCTCACGCAGGGCAAGAGTGCGACAGACGCCCTTCACCACGCCAAGCTGTCCATTCTCCACGCGGGCGGGTTCCACGCCGCTCCTTATTATTGGGCATCGCTCCAGCTCTACACGCGGTCATAAAAAAACCGGCGTTGTCAGGCGCCGGCCGTCTTGCAGGTTGCTCATCCAAACTTATCAGCAGCAACGTGGAAAAGCCGTCGAAGCCGCCGAGGCAGCCTTGCGTTGTGTCCTGATCAAGGTGACTTTATTCTTTGGTGTTGCGCCTAAATGCTTGTACTCTGCCTCAAATTGCCGTTTGGCACGATGCAGAAGCACGCGCAGATATTCCCTGCTTACCCCGAGTTCCATGCACACTTCGTTTTTGTCTCTTTGCTCAAAGAAAATTGCATGCAGTATCTTGCGGTCCTTGAGTTCCAGCTTTGCCAGTACGCGCCGCACCTGCATTTTTGTTTCTTCCGCCAGAAGCATCCCATCGGGCGCGGGCGCTTTGTCGGTCGGATCACTCGCTAGCTCTTCCAGCGGCTTCATCCGCGATCGGGAGCGATACGATTCCCGCAAGATGTTGTTGCAGACTGCACTCACAAACGCGCCGAAGCGTTCCGGCTGGCGAATACCGCCATCCGTCCTCACCGCTGCCCACGCCCGCAACAGCGTTTCCTGCTGCACGTCTTTTATATGCTCCGGACACATCAGCCGGCGGCGCAGCTTGTTATGCAGAATTTTGCTGAAATATGCCACAAAATGTGCCTCGGTTGTTTCGTCCTGCGTCCTGAGGTCATGCAGGTAGGTTTGGTCGAATTGATGAAAATCCAGACAGTGTGCACTAGCCATTCCCGCTCCTTATTGCAGCGCTCGTTCCGCTCGACTCGCGCTGTCACGGCAAACGGCTTTACCCGCAGGCTTCAGGTTGTTCGTCCTAAACACCCGCCGGACACGTCACATCAATGAGTGCTTACCGTTGCTTGTTTCATAAGACGCTGGTAGAGCAAATTTCCCTGTGAGGTTTTGGGCTTTGTTTTTAAAGTTTTTACCCGATCACTAAAGACGGTCGCCGGGGGCGGCAACATGGCAAAAAGGCAGGTTTTGGGTTCGATTCGCTAAAAGCGGGCCGATGCGCCGATTGCCGACGATCTCCGATACGGTGACCAGCCGAGGACGTGAACTCTGATCTCTAAGAACCGCAGAAACCATTATGGCTTGAGCGCGATGTCCATCTTGCGACAATTTCCCGGACGCGGCTTACGTACCAATCTCTCCACCGTCCCGCTCTGGATCTCGGATTATCGGTTGAAGGCTAGCCAGTTGGGCCCATGCTCGTGCGAACTAGTATCCCGCCTATCTGACAGTCCACCAGCGATGCCACCGGAAGTAGCCGTGCTGCCTTGCCTGGGGAGAGAACTGCTGGAAGCGTAGCTGGCGGCGTCCCTTCATTTGCCTTAAAGGCTGCTGGGCGCAACCCACCGCTCACGACAGGCTCCTCATAATCGGAGGGTTCAATAGAAGCGATTTCATATTTCTCTTGCAACTGGGGAAACGCCTTTTTCAGAATAACAAAATTGAAGAACTCGACTGCATGCTCTTCCCGTTTTTTGGGATCGTGGCTAATCGGTCCGACGCCAAAGAAATAGCGGAGAACTCCCGGAGGACAATGCGGCGAGGGTGAACATTGCATTTCGCTCTGGTTACATTTCAGTTTTACTTTTTGCTGGTCATCGACGCGGTATTCCAGAATGTAATTCGTTGGCATTTTGCCAAACGGTTTCAGGGCTTTCTTGCCGAACCTTACATCGAGAGGCCGGCCGCTGAAATTAAGGCTTCTGGGGAACGGCAGATCCAGAATCACCAAACTGGGAGGTAAAAACCATTTGTCGGTCTCTGCGCTAAAGTCATCGAACCCGGGATTTACATATGGATCGATGTTTTTCCGTTGGTCGTCCTGGCCGTAGTAGGTATGCAGCCCCTCCGCGGAGAGTTCAAAGCGAAATTCCTTCGTCTTCTCACTCAGTTTTTTCGGATCTTCAGGATCATTGAAACAGAAATAATGCTCCAGGTCTTTTCTGCCGGGATCAGGGAGCGGGACAAATGCGGTGAGTCTTTGTGACTGCTTTTGCAGCACCACCGCGAAGGCCCCTTCGAGGAGTATCTGTAGAGTATGGATTTTTGCTTCTTTGGAAGGGGACGGTGCGCCACTAGAGTCCCCACGCGTGCACCCCTGCAAAACTCCCACCACGGGCAGGGATCCCAGAGCTTTCAAAAGATCTCGTCGATTCATATTTCCCTTCTCCTGACATTTAGACCATGAGGCTTACTTTTAATGCGCTGCTTCAGGGACCGACACCAATCGTATTATGGCTCCCTTATATGCACGGAACGCGATTAGCTTACTCTTCCCGTAAGGCTGAAACTGGCCCAGTAATACGGGTGCGGCCGGTCAACCAAAATCTGCTTTCGTGCCAGATAAATGGCCTGCACGATAGATTTCTCGGCGACAATATTCTCATAAAAATTGATCATTAGGCGGGAGGTGTTGGCTGAGTCAACATCCCAATGACTGGCAACAACGCTCGGAACCCCCGCTATCAGGAATGTCCGAACCAGACTGTTGGTATCCAACAGTCCGCTCTCCCTGCCGATCGCTGTTGAGCACGCCGCCAATACCACGAGTTGCGATCGTACGAAGAATTTCGGGTCAATATCTGCTGCGCGCAATGAGTCTTTGGCATTCAAAACCAGGCTCGTCCCGCTCCCGTCACGTCGTCCGTGACCGATATAGTGAAATATTTGACTCGATGCGAGCAGGGAATGTATTTCGCTCCAGCGTGTCGTTGAAGAATTTACGACGTGTGTTCGCGGAAAGAGGTGGGAGATTAAGTTTCTTTGAGCTTCCATCCCGGGCAGATAGGTTGAACCGGGTGAATGAGACGCGTCAAGCAGGAGCAGTTCCGCGTCCAGCCCAACTGACCGGGGAACGCGAAGCGCTTGTTCCATCCGTGTGCCAGGAGAGTATGCCACCGGATACTTCTCGCCAAAGTACCATCCTGCCGGACTGGTCAAGGCTTCCATGGAAAGGTTATAAGCTGATCGATCCAGTTCCACAATCACAACCTGAGATTCCGGCAAAGACGCGATGATGGGCTGAAGTAATTGAGTATACAGCCATGTGCCTTCTTCTCGTAGTTCAGACAATTTGGAATCAGGAGTCGCACACCGTTCAGAAAAATCGCGTACCGTGCGCTCAAAATCCTGCTGCTTTACTTTTACCCAGGTGCTCTGTATTCCCTTCTCGTTGGACATCCAGATCTGCAGGCCGTCTTTGAAATTGGCATAAACCAGTCGCGTTTCCCCGAGATGCCTCACAGGTCTTTTCGAACTCTTGCCTTGATTCCGGTTCGACGCGGTGGTGGAAGTTGGAACGTCATTAGCATGGAAGCCCTGAAGCAGCGGCCGGCTCTGATACCATTCCCACTTTTCTAGCGCTTCTTCAGCTTTTTTTTGCGCCAATAAAACACGAACAAGCCCTCGATAACTGTCATCCGTGGCCTTAAGCCATTTGAGGCGATCGTCTCCGTCCCTCAGGCTCTTCAATGTTGTCTCGGCGATATTGATTGCGTTTTGATATTCGCTTGTAGCTTGGTCCAGGCTGCCCAGTTCCCGATAGATGTTTCCAGAGACGCGACTAACGTTCAGGGTAATGAAATCGTTTTGAACCGTTTTCAGGTTGTTACTTACCCTTTTGATCGTCGCCAATGCCATTGCCGGGTCGCCTTGTTGTAATTGAAGTTCTGCAGGCTCAATGTCATTAATCAGGCGATACTCGGTAAGATCAATCGTTTTGTCTTCGAGATTAGCCAGCAGGGATGACGCAGCCGCGTCCTCCGATTCTGCAAGCTTATATTGTTTTTGCGAAAGGAAAATATTCCGCAGACGGAGGTGCAGCATGGCTTCACGAAAAGGATTGTGGACCGTAGCCATCCGACGCAAGGCCAGCGTATGTTGAAGCACATCCCGCGCGGCATACAAGGAACCGGATTCCTCTGTGCACTGCCATAGAACCGCATAAAACTGGTCCAGCCGATCTCTGGGATAAATTCCTTCCCAATATCGCTTCAATCCTTCCACTCCTTGCTCCCACGCTCCATCACATCTCCCTTGCTGAAGATGCATGCTAGCGGAAATGCCGAAAATGCGAAGTTCCAGTACAGGGAAATGCGAACGTTGGGCAAGATTCAGGCTAATCGCGGAATCACTGTCAGATTCACCCAGTTCGCCGAGAAAATTTTTGCATTGCGCCCGTTCCAGTGCAACTTGTCCCTGCAACCATCGATACTTGGTTGAAGAAAGCGCTTCCCACAGCGGGTTTGCGCGCACCAGGCATTGCTCTGCTAGCAAAAGACTTCGCTTTGCGTAGACCCATTGAAACTCCGCGAACAATTGTCCGGGCATGTTCTTATGGGCCCTAAATACTTCTTCGGCGATCTCTGATTGGGCAATCGCGAGCTTATGAAGCCCCTGTTCGTTGTCCACGACAGCCGCACTCAGTGCTTGGAGTCCCTCGGTTTCCGAAGGGCTCATCAAAGTGAGAAAAGCTTTCATCCATTGATCTGAGTGCTCGTTCGACAAGACATCCGCCAATGAACTAAGCGCACGATAGGCGTCGCTGTTCTTGTCCGCCATGGCAACCGGGAGCCACTGGCTCAAGGCTTTTTGCTGGTATTGTTCGGGATCTTCAGGCCTCAGAGCTCCCTGGGCTTTTTGTTGCAAAAAAAAACCCGGGTCCGAATAACTCTGGCGGTGCATGTTGGAGCTTTTTGCTTTCGCTGCCGCAAGCCGCTGGCGCGCTTCGTTCGTCCATCCGCTTGTGCTATCAACCTGCAGATATTTTTCCCAGGTTTCCACCGCAAGGTCCCATGCCTGGGTCTTTTCATAAGCGATGGCAAGATTAAACAGCGCGCTGGCCTGATCGTCTTTGCTCAGGTTTGGCTTGCTCAGGACTTCGCTCAACAGGTTGAGCGTACGCTGGAGATTAGGATGGTCGGCGCGGCTGTCGCGCTCAAAGTAGCTGGCGGCCAGGTCAATTTCCAGGCTTGGAGTGGCCAATCCCTCAGAGCGCGCTCTTTCAAAGTCTTTTTCGGCTTTCTCCAGGCTGCTCGGCGTGGACTCCCACAACAACGCGCGACCCTGAATTTGCAGCCAGTGCGGATCTGCCTTTGCAGCGCGTAGAATTTTGTTCGCGGCGCCGCTCGCCTCATGCAGCGATGGCGGTATTTCATCCACGCTAAGCCCGGTCTCCGAGCCCAGAGGAACCGTAAACGGGTTATAGCGCGCGTGGTCCACTGCGGTAAACGCATCACAGTTGTGCGCCGCTCCACAAAAGCCGTCGCCACCGCTTTTTGCGCCTGATGCAACTGGAACCCGGCCCACAGTGCCGGCCCTTGAACAAACCCAAAGATCACCGCCGCCAGCGCCGCAGTTGCCGGAACAAGCTTCAGCCAGGGAAACCGGCGGCCACCACCAGTCAACTCCCGCACCAATTTCTTTTGCCATGCTGGCTTCAAGCTCTGCAACTGTTTCAGGATGGCAATATTTTCCGGAGATTGCTCATCAGAAAACTCTCTCAGGTATTGCCGCAACGTGGGGCCGCAGGACGGGCACTCTGCCACGTGCAGCATTGTCTGCTCGGCCATCGCGGGCGCTAATATACCGGCAGCCAGTTCCTGTAGTACGTCGTTATCGGGACAATTAGGCCGCGGCGCGTTCATAGAACAATCTTCCCCAGGCAAATAATTTCAAGCGGCATAATCTTTCGACATATGCCTGACCGCATCCGATAAAGAGCAGCAGCGCCGATGAGTAACGGCGTGGAATCGGGTATGTCTCTTTTTCTCTCGTTCATCTGATTCCTTATACTGCCCTTTCAATCCCTAAGACGCAACAAATCGCGCAAAACCTTTTGTCCCGGCTAACCCGATGAAAATATGGCACTCACTCGTCCTTCTCTGGATTTTCGTTTCCCAGTTCTCCGCGAACGTAGCGGGTCAGGCGAAAAATGACCGCTTCCACACCTTTCACCGTCAGCCCGACGGTGGGCAGCAAGGAAATTTCTTTTGCCGTGTAACCCTGCTCATAAAAGAACCAGAAAATCGCCTCATCTCTCTTGTATGTCTCTGAGGATGAAAGCCTGGTTAGGATTCTCTGGACCTGTTCCTTTTTATCTAAGAACTCAAGCCGCTCGCGCTCGTCCGGATCGGGCGGCAAAACGGCGTCACTTACCTCAACCTCGTCCGCCTTATTTACGGGCTTGCGGAAGTGGTCCTGCACAACATTTGAAGCTACCACCTTCAAAAATCCGAAGATTGCGTTCTCATACTCATTCTTAATACTGCGCAGGGCCTTCCTATCATTGGCAAAAAGCTTCACATATGTGTCCTGAATCAGATCATCCACCAGGCTGGGATCGGGTTGTTTCCATCGGCGCACGGTATTGATTATCACGCTGGCGATCAAGGGCTGGGTCCTGCGTACAAATTCGCGCCAGTGCTGTTCTGCGTCTGTGCTTAAGCAAAGCTGCAGCAGTTCCCGAATTGGGATTTCTTCTTGTGCCATCCGGCCGTTTAAGCGTGAATCGGAATTCTACTCGGTACGGAGCCGTTCATTCGAGGGGAAGTTATGAATTTCTGGTTTCAATGAACATGCGCAAGGCCGGTAGCAGCAGCGTTATTTCTTTTATTTTAAATAGCTTACGGGTCGATACGATAGGCAGCGCCAGGCCCTGTGACATTCACAAAGATACTATCAATCCCATATAGCAGGGGTATCGGATTGGTTCGCCTGGAAGAGGTTCCGTCGTTCTACCCGGCCCTTCCGTCTTCTCGCGACATAAAAGGAGAAGCCGCAACTGCTGCGGCTATATCGATAGGTTCCTGATTTTCAGGAAGACTCCTGAAGTGCGTGATGAAATCGGCAAAGGAAGGGAACAGTCCCAGGCGTTCTTCCAGACGGCTGAGCAGAACCTTCCGGCGCAGTAATAAACGCGCAGAACTTCTCCAGAGTCCTTGCCTCGGGGTTGAACTGGTCCAGCCACAGGAACTGACCTTGTTCATTGATCTCCAGAAACCACCATTGCCCGTTGTTGTCTACGGCAAAATCAACCGAACCGAAACAGATATTTGACTTCCGGGCAAACTCCAATATTCCTTTTTCAACATCGGCCGGCGTGGGAATGATCTCCACCTTCACATTGCCCAACCCCGCGTCCTGTCGCCAATCGAGCGCTTTTTTCGGATTGTGCAGGGCAAACGAATAAACCCTATGGCCCATGATCACCATGCGAATGTCGAATTGCTTGACTACCATCTCCTGATAAATGCCGGGAGCATAGGTAAGAACTTCATCTTGCGGCAGGCTTTCAGGCGTCAACTTGAATGTTTCCGTTACTGAGACGCCCTCCTCATCGCTACGCTGCCAGACGTGTGGGCTGAATCCCTTGCCGATCGTCTTGTTGGGATTGCGGCCCACGAACTCCCGAATGCGGGAGGGTGAATTCGACAGCAGGGTTTCAGGAACATGCAAGCCACACGCGCGGGCCAGATTCAGTTGCACTGCCTTGTTGTGGATAAAACGCGCCGCTGAAAATTTGTTGATGCACCAGACAGGAAGGGTTTCCAGTGTGTACGCAATGCAGTGGTAAAAAGCGCGATATTCCTGTTCCGCAAATTTCCTGTCTGCCTCTGATACGTTGGGATTGTGCGTCGGCACATCAGGCCGGCGGATCCAGATTGCGTCGCCCGGTTCCACCGTGTATGGGCCCAGAGTCATCTTTGTCTGCGCGTTCAGAAGCAGGGAAGCTTGTTGCTGCTCAGTCCATGAGAGTCCGCCCCAGCAAGCCACTTCATAGCCAGCTTGTTCCAGCGCCCATTTCACAGGCGCTGTGTGGTTTTCTTTGGCGTAGGCAAAAATGATGACCTTCATTTCGAGTTCTCCTCATATCTAAAGATGAGTCTTCGGAACTGGCATGGACTTCGCCGCCTTGAGTTACGGCAAACTAAGGAGGGCCGTCGCCTTCCGACGAGCGGCCCTGTTTGCTGTTTAGTCATCGTCGCCGTCTGAGGCAAGCGTGCAGAAGGTGGTGGTGACATCTCGATTCGGATTGGTGAAAAATCCGCCGGTTATTACTTCAAGCTCTTCCTGTGTTAAATCCCGAGCCAGTTGACGGCTGAGTACTCGATTGTCCTGTTTTTTCGACATGATTTTCTCCTTTATGAATTGTTCTTTCGGTTATGAATTGTTCTTCGGGTGTTTCCTTCCCGCTGTTTACTTCTTTCTGAAACTGCGTCCCTGGTTGGCTAGCTGGGGTCGCAGAGGACATCGACTATGGGGCCACCCTTGTGAAGCGAGGTGCCATGGCATCCAGTGGTTCCACCCGCAACGTGCTGTACTTCTTCGGTCGTCAACTCGCGTGCGCCCTGGCGGGTCAGTACTCGGTTAGACATGATTTGCTCCAACATTAATTGCTCCTTTTTTGAGTGAAATGGCTTTTTCTAGTTCCGCATGATCAGCCAAAAATATGGATCACCTAAAAATCAGGGTTGGGTTACCGGAACCTCAGGGTTGTCGGCAAAGGGTGTCAGGACTGCTGGCCATTGCCGGTTTAGTCGCGCGATTCCTTAACCATGCATCTGAGAATCGCGCGAATCTATAATCCGCATCTTCATCTCGGACGTTTGCTGCAAGCTTCTGAACAGAAGTAAACAGATCACGACCTCGATCTAATGAGCTTAAAAAATAATTGTTCTCTGCTTCAATTATTTCCCGGAATTTTTGCAATCAGGATTCCCAGAATGGGAGAGAGTTGAAGTAGGAAGTGGAGCAGCATATTGAGTGCAGTTAGATTAGAGCGCTTGGCTTGTGAGCTTTACGGAAGGAGCCAGATTCAATGATCTCACGCAGGACTTGGAAGGCGTATGTTTTGGGTTTCCGCTTATCGCCGTCCGCGTTCATATTTTTTCTCTGCCAGGGCAAAGAGCTTTGACAGCTTGATGCCGTGAAGGTCAGCAATCGCCTGAAGAACTTTTAGTGGGATTCTGCTTTCCCATTTCAATCTCGTACATGTGACTCTCATTGCAGCCGACCTTGTGCGCCACATCCTGACCCGTCAATCCCCTCTTTACACGCAGCTCCGTAATGACTGCTCCAATGGCTTGCAGTCGTGTCTCAGCCTTACGCTTGAGGGGACGGCCCATATCAGGATCATTGCTTGATCAACGTGCCTATAGAATCTCCTTTGAGAGCGCGCGTGAGATTGCCTGGGGTCAAGCCGTTGATGATGCGAACACTGCGGGCTAATTTCGCCCGCGTCAGTAGGTCCAGCACCACCGGTTCAATGGGGAGCGTTCGCAGTTTTCTATCGATTATTTCCTGTGCCGTGGCCTCAGGGATAAACTCGGCGGATGGATCGATCTTGGGATCTGCTGTGTAGATTCCATCCACATCTTTGATCAAGATGACACTCCGCGCGCCAAAGACTTCACCCACTAAATATGAGCCAGCGTCGCTGCCGTGAGGCGGCAGCTTACCCACAAGGGGTGGATGCTCCCATAAAGAATAAGGTGGAATGCCATTGAAGACCGCGCCGCGGGCGGCTGCCAGCATGGCTGGAAGCAATTGCACTACGAAGGGCGCTTCCAGATACACAAATCCATGTTTTGCCAGCAGGCAAGAAACCATGTAAGCATTCTGGGCGGAATCTTTTGCGCTAAGAGCAGCCAGCGCGCCGGTGGGCAAGCCTAAATCGAGTCCTACGGAGAAGATGTGCCGCGAACGCACGCCAGCGCCCACGCCTATGATCATTCGGTGTTCCGCCTGATTGGCAACGATTTCATCCAATAGCGGAAGCAGGGCCGAACGTCCCCGGTCCATGATCGAATGACCGCCGATCTGGACCACGTTTACATCCGGCAAAATTGCGGATACTGACGCCTCGGTCCGGGCGATGACATTTTTATCCACCAATGATTCGCGCATTAGACTTGATGAGACATGCTGGGAATTGGAATGATCGAAACTCACTTGGCATCTCCGTTTCTGTAGATGATTGTCCCAACAGCTTCACCGTTCAACGCCGCAGTGAGTTGACCGGGTTTTAGCCCGTTGATGAATTGGATCTCGCGGATGTTACGGGCCCGCGCCATGAATTCCAGCACAGCCCGTTCTACAATCAGGTCCTCCAAGTCGCGGGCCAGCAAATCCTCCACGCTGATGCGAGGGATGTATTCCGAAGACGGATGCTTTTTGGGATCAGCCGTGTAGAGTCCGTCTTCATCTTTTACGTAAATCATCTTGCGAGCGCCGAATACTTCCGCTATCAGGAAGCATCCCGTGTCAGTGCGTTGCGGTGGAATGCGGCCAGTAGGCGGGTTAGGCTCCCACAGTTTGTAAGGCGGCATTCCCTGGCAGACCACCGCTCCGCGCTCCATTAAATAATGAGGCAGGGTACTGAACCCTTCCGGTTCGATAAAGGGAATACCGTACTGTGCCAGCAGATAATGCAGCATCTGCGCGTTCTGCCAGGCCACGGCCGTACCCAGCACGGTAAGAACTCCGGTTGGCAGGCCAAGATCAATGGCCAAGCTGTAGATGTGGCGTGCGCGGGTCCCGGCTCCGGTTCCCAGGATCATCTTATGCCGGCCAAGATTGTCCACAATCTCCTTCACCAACGGATACACCGCGCTGCGTCCGCGGTCCATAATGCTTTGCCCGCCTATCTTCACAACGTTGACCCAGGGCAATATGGCGAAATCAGGGCTGTCTCCAGTGGCCTGCTGGATAGAGGCATCCGTTAAGGAGCCGGACAACAGTTCTACGCCAAGTGCCGGCTGAACGTGCTTCTTGTTTTCCATTGGCTTTCTTATCTCGAAACTTTCTTTATCGGAATTCAAAAATGCTCAGCTCAAAACTGTGTTGCTCGTCAAAGCTTGCGTTCACGGAACCAAAATTTGTTTCGGCCCATGCGCGCAACCTCGCTAACGCCTCCTGCTGAACGGAAAGAGGCAGGGCAGCAAAACGGGCGCCTGTGCGATGTCGCGACAAAAATTCTTCTGCGCTGGTAGTAACTTTCCATGAAGCCGCATCACGATACCAATGACGCACAGATGCGGACTCCAGCCATGCAAGGGCCTGCCGTCGCGATTCTCTCGGCTGATGCCAGGGAACCTGCATTGCTTCAAGGATTGCCACGAGCTGGCGCTTGAGCTGCGCATCAATCCCCGATTCCGGACTTCTGGTATGACCGACAGCAATGATTCCACCGGGTCGCAGGACACGCCGGCATTCGTCAAGCATCGGACGCCAATTTGCGGCATTCAGCACTTGCATGAGCAATACCAGATCGAAGATGGCATTCTGGAACGGAAGTTGCCGTCCTTCGGCCTGAGCCAGAAGAGAGGTTTTCGATTCGCGGAATTCCGGCTTGGCTGAAAACTCCTGCAACATGCCAAGTGATGAATCCACTCCAACGTAGAAATCTCCCGCCGCCAGAAAAGCCTTGCCGATCCTTCCAGTTCCTGCGCCAAGATCAAGGACCCGCGCCTGATCGGGAAGGCGCGCAGTGGTCTTTATTGCCGAACGAATCGATTCCACTACGGAGCTGGGGAGAGAGCGGTAGCGCTCAAAGCTGGAAGCGGTCGCATCGTAAACGGATGTTCCAGTTGGCTTCAACGATATCCCTCCGCCTGCAGCCGGAACAGCTCCGCATAGAGCCCGTTGAGCTGGAGCAGTTGATCGTGCGTTCCCTGTTCCGCGATGGTTCCCTGCCGCAGAACAACGATGCGATCGGCCATGCGCACCGTCGAGAAACGATGGGAAATCAGAAAAGCGATCTGCCCGGCAACCAGCTCCGCAAAACGCCGGAAGACCTCATATTCGGCGCGCGCATCCAGGGCCGCGGTGGGCTCGTCCAGAATAATGATCTGTGACTTGCGGATGTAGGCCCTGGCCAGGGCGATCTTCTGCCACTCTCCTCCGGAAAGCTCAAGACCATGCTCAAAGCGGCGGCCCAGCATTTGACGATACCCTAAAGGGAAGCTTGCGGCCAGTGAATCAGCGCGCGATTTCCTGGCAGCATCAGCGATTGCCGGATCAGTGCTGGAGTTCGCATCACGGTCCGGCTGCTCGATAAGTTGATCCAGATACTCCTGCACCTGGCTGATTTCGCCTACGCCAATGTTTTCATCCAGCGGCAGATCATAGTGAACAAAGTCCTGAAAAATCACTCCTACAGCACTGCGCAGGGAGGCAAGTTCATATTCGCGTAAGTCCACGCCATCCAGCAGGATTCGACCCTCGGTTGGGTCATAAAGCCGGGCCAGCAGCTTGGCCAGAGTGGTCTTGCCTGCGCCATTCTCGCCTACCAGTGCAATTTTCTCTCCGGGCGCGATGCGCAGATTGACGTGGCGAATGGCCCACACGCTTTTTCCAGAGTATTGAAAGCCTACGTCTTCAAACGTCAACCCTTGTGTCAGCGGCCAGGGAACGGGGCGTGAACCGGCCCGCGAGCCGATGGTTGGTTGCAATTCAAAGAATTCGAAAAGATCGCGGACGTAGAGGCCCTGTTCATAGACGTTACTTACTGATAGCAGCAGACGCTCCGTGGCAGCGCGGCAGCGCAGAAATGATGCCGCAAGAAAAGTCAGCGTGCCAATGGTGATGATTCCGTAAAACGCGCGCCATAGAATAAGGATATAGCCGGCGTAATAACCCGCTAGTCCCAGCCAGGCCAGTAAGATTGAGGCCATCCCTTTGCGAAGGGCCAGACGGCTGTTGGCTTCATGCAGGTGAGCAGCGAGTCTGTGATAGCGGCCCAACAGCCAGTTGGACAATCCAAACGCCTGGACTTCTTTTGCGGTTTTGTCGCTCGCACTAAGGAAGCGCAGATAATCCAGCTGCCGTCGTTCCGGGGTCATGCGATACAACAACGAATACTCCAAGGTGCTGAAGTGGACTTCGCCAAGAAAGCCGGGCACGATGGCCACGATCAGCAGCAACGAGCAGCCAGGGACTATAAAACAGGATCGCCGAGGCAAGGGAAACCAGGGTGACAAAGTCCTGTCCTAAGGTAAGCAACTGCGTCAGCAGGCCGATGCGTCCGGTGGTTTGCCGTTGCGCCCGCTCCAGCCGGTCAAAAAACGCGGGGTCTTCAAAATAGTTGAGGTCAAGTGAACCAGCATGCGCAATGAGTTTTTCATTGATCTGATTGGAACAAAGGTCGCCAAAAAGAGCTTCTACGGCAGCAGAGCCTCTGTCCAACACTTCGCCCAGAGCGACAATCGCGAGTTCCACAGCCACCAGCAGCCACAATCGCGAAATGTTGGGCCGGCCCATGCGCGCGGCCACAACCGTGTCAATGATCAATTTAGCCACCCATAGCGTGGCAACAGGAACTCCAGCCCGCAGCAAGCGAAGCAACACCGTGGCCGACGCATATCCGCGGTGCGTTTGCCATGCCAGATGAAGGAATTGGCGAACAGGGCGGAACACGCCAAATTTTTCCCGCCACGTGGATACAGCTCCATCGGAGGGCTGGCGAGGCTTTTGCAGCGTTGGCGGCAAGAATGGCAAGGCGTTTGTATTGTAATCCCCTTAACCTCTCATCCGGGGCGCCGGACTCAGCGGGTCTAATAAGGAAGCCCGTCAAACTGACCTAAAGACCCAAACCCTGGACTATTCATGGTCATCTTAGAGGGCGCGGCATGCAAATAACTTCTGAAATTGCCGACAAGCCGGATTAATCGGCTGGGCAACGCTCGGACACTTCCCGGTACCAACTGGAAGATAGCAGCGAGCGCCCCGGTACTGCCTCGCCGGCCCTTTTCCGTAGTTGATAAAGAAGTCTGGGTAATTGCCGTGGACGTACCTAGTTCCGTCAGCCATTAGAGTTTTGCTTCTCAAGTTCTTAACAAACTCCACAAATGATTCCCGAATCGAAACGGAGGGACTCGTCTGCCGTCGATGTCGGCTGAAGCAGTATTCACGCGCCAGTCTCGATGGTTGACGGATTAGACCAGACGGACTGCAGTAAGTGCAAACTTTTTATCTTGTCGTACCCTAGTAGTGAGGAAACTGCAAAAAGATCGCAACTAAGGTCAGTGAATCTGCAAGGTTCTTGCCCCTAATCAATCGTAATTAATATGTGACCAATATGGGTACTTTAGTGCAAGTGGTTGCATAGATGCTCAAACATGTTTCTATGTGGATGATTCTACTAGAGTGTCTTTGGCAATCATCGTGCGATAAGACGAACGGGATGTTGAATAAACCTTTCGAAAAAACATTAAAGATAAGGGGAAATTTAGAAATGACATTCACACAGTTCGTTAAGAATCTACATCGTGAAGAATCCGGTCAGGACCTGCTTGAGTACGCGTTGGTTCTGGCTGCGGTCTTGACGGCAGTCGTGGCTGGCGCAGCCAACCTGGCAACAGACATAGCCAACGCACTGACGACAATCAACGGCAAAATTACAAACCGCGATCGCCTAAGCCCGAAGCTGTATGGCGCCGGGCAGCACCGGCTTGCGTGGCGCCATTTGCTTCAAAACCGGCAGTCGGGTCTTGTAATGACAATCGCGACAGGGCTGTTATTTGCAGCCCAGACTGCCGCAACTCCAATTCAGGGGATCATGCAACAGGGATCCTGAAACGCTCTGGCCGCGCGCGATGCGCTGCGGCTTCACCTTGCAAGTATGCATTTGACTCAAATCATTCCGACTTTGGCTTCTGCGGTGGCGGTCACCGCGGCCATGACTGACGTCCGGGACCGCCGTATACCAAACCGGCTCACGTATCCCGCCATGGTTGCAGGTCTTGTGGTGCAAACCGCCGTCCACGGTTGGCGTGGTCTGCTGCTGAGTCTGGGCGGCGGTCTTATCTTTGGCGGCCTTTTCTGATCTTTCACCTGGTCCGTGCCATGGGTGCGGGTGACGTGAAATTGGCGGCAGCGTTGGGTTGCATCATTGGACCGGTTGGTTCCTGGCAGGTGATGTTTGCCACCGCCGTGGCCGGAGGCGCACTGGCCATAGTGGTGATGGTTTTCACCGGCCGTGTGCTGAAGACGCTGCGCAGCACGCTTGCCGTTGTCGGCTTTCACGCGGTCCACGGATTGCGCACGCATCCGGAAGTCAATCTGGATAACCCTGCTGCGGTTCGCCTGCCTTACGGGCTGGCGTTTGCGGCAGGCACCCTGTACTGGGCATTTTTAATGCCCATGTGGAGATAACGTTTATGGGAACACGACGGCTCGGTTTTGCTTTGGCTGCTGCCCTAGCTATTTCAATCGGCATCACTTCAATCTTTTATGTTCGCGTTACGCGAGCCCAGGCTACTGCCACCCCCTCCACCAGGCGTGTGATTGCGGCCGCAGTCGCCGTGCAGCCCGGTGTTCCACTCACCGCGGAAAACCTGATCGAGATCAACTGGCCCACGAACGTGCCGCTGGAAGGACTGATCGAGAAGAAAGAAGATGCCATTGGTCGTGTGCCGATCTATGCCCTGGAGGCCAAAGAGCCGGTGCAGAAGCATGGCCTCGCGTCCAGCGGAAGCTTCGGCCTCTCCGCCAAAATTCCTGACGGCATGCGCGCTACTTCCGTGAAGACCAATGAAGTGATGAACATTGCCGGGTTTATCTTTCCCGGTTCGCATGTAGATGTGCTGGTAACGTTGCGTGGCGAAAACAACGCCTCAAGCACTACGCACACCGTGCTGCAGAACGTCCAGGTGCTGGCGACGGGAACCAAGACCGATCCCGATCCCAACGGCAAGCCGGAAAATGTGAGCGTAGTTACGCTGCTCGTCACGCCGGAGGAGTCAGAGAAACTGGCGCTGGCGCAAAGCCAGACAACACAAAACCAGGGCAGCATTCATTTCGTTCTGCGGAATGGCGGCGATGCCGCCCGCCCGGACACCGCCCCCATCGATATGGCTGAGCTGGCCGGAATACCAAAGAAAGTTCAGCCGCAACACGCCAAGCGGGCCCCTGCGCCGATTGTGCCTGCAGCTTACACGGTGGAAACGTTCTCCGGCGGCAAGGTCACGGTTGCCAAGTTTCCGGCAAACGATTGAAACAGGTTCCTGGCAGTTAAAGGACTAGGAGGCATTCTGAAACTCGACGGAACAAAACGGTTATTATCCACGCTCGGCGGAACCATTATCATATCTGCCGGTCTTTGCCCGTACGCGATGGCCCAGGGCGCTGTTCCTCCCGGCACCCAGCAGCCCGCCACGGCGAACCAGCAACCTGCGAACTCGTCGCAACAAGCGGCCCCCGCTGACAACTTCGCCGGCAATCAAGTCCTGCACATTCTGGTTGGCCACTCGGTTGTTATCCGAACTGACGTCCGCTTGCGGCGTGTGCTGGTCGGCAACCCCACAGTGGTTACCACCGCTACCACAGCCGCCAATGAATTGGTTGTTACCGCAATTGCATCCGGCAGCAGCAGCGTGGTGCTCTGGCAGGAAGACAACAAATCGCGCATTCTTGAGGTCTTTGGGGACCTGGACGTCTCTCTGCTGCGCGAAGCGGTAGCTCGTGGCTTTCCAGATCAACAGATTCAGGTGGAATCAGAGGAGAACAGGATCGTCTTGACCGGAACGGCAACAGCGGTCCCCATAGCCGACCAGATTGTCAAAATGGCCGCGCCTTTTTCCAAAGAGGTCGTGAACTCGATTCGCATCGCACTGCCCGGACGGCAAAAGCAAATTCTGCTGAAAGTCCGCTTTGCCCAGGTGGACCGATCAAAGCTTACGGCTGTTGGCATAAACCTCTTCAGCACCCCCGGCGCCAAGTTTTTTGGCAGCAGCTCTACGCAGCAATTCTCGCCACCGCAACTGGTGAATAACTCCAACTCAGGTAGCAGCGGCGGCGGTGGGACTGGTGTACCAAACAGTACGATCGGCTTGAGTGATCTGCTCAACCTCTTTATATTCCGTCCGGACATCGAACTGGGCGCAACCATCAAAGACCTTGAGCAAAGAAATATTCTGCAGATTTTGGCGGAACCGAATCTGCTGGCCGCCAATGGTGAGCCGGCAAGGTTCCTGGCGGGCGGCGAACTACCTTACCCGGTGGTTTCCGGCGTGGCCGGCGCCAATACCGTATCCGTGCAATTCAAGCCGTTTGGCGTGAAGCTGGAGTTCACGGGGACCATTCAGGAAGACAACTCGATCCGGTTGAAGGTTTTCCCGGAGGTCAGCTCGCTTGATTTCAGCAATGCGGTAACCATCAACGGCTTTGTACTGCCTGCAATCGCAACGCGCCATGCCGAAACAGTGGTGGACCTGCGTGACGGGCAGAGCTTCGGCATCGCGGGATTGCTGGATCAGCGGACCATTTCCTTGTATTCCAAGGTGCCGGGCATCGGCGATATTCCGATACTAGGCCTGCTGTTTCACTCCAAGAGCGTGACCAAGACGAACTCCGAGCTGTTGGTGATAGTTACTCCTTCGATCGTCGATCCAGCTTCAGAGCCGGCAGAACCTCTGCACCTTCCTAAGGTGCCTACGACGCCCCTCGATCCCAAAAATTTCGATTCCAAGATTCCTTCAGGTGGTAACAGGTAATGGCTACACCAGTAAACCTATCTTCAACAGCGAATACAGCAAGTCTTGCTGTAAGCACGGTAGGACTTGACGCAATGTCCTATCGCGCTCTGGCCAACTTTATGCTCGCGGTGCCGGGAGCGGCGATGGCAGCGAGCGTTGAAGGCTATTCCGGTGCGGAACGGGAAGTCGGCCGCGCCGGGGAGAAGTCGCGGACCCGCGTCTGCTTCATTGACTACGATCGAAACAATGAGCAGGCGGTATGGATTACGGAACATCTGCGGAACAACTATCCGGACGTGCATGTGTTTGCGGTTTCAGCACACACCGAGCCCGAACGGATCATTGCGGCCATGCGCGTGGGCTGCATTGAGTATCTGCTGAAACCTATCCAGAATGATCGCGTCCTTGACGGACTGGCGCGGGTGGAAGCGAAGCAGAAGGAAAGAATGCGTTCCAAAGTCCTTGGCAAGATTATTACCCTGATCGGGGCCAAGGGCGGGACGGGCGTCACGTCGCTGGCGCTGCATCTGGCGCTGGAACTCACCGGGCGCAATCAGCGCAAATGCCTGCTGGTAGATCAGCATTCCGTTCTGGGTGACGCATCGCTCTACCTCGGCACTGGCCGTCACCAATACAGCTTTTATGAGCTGGCCAGCAACACTGACCGGCTTGACCAGGAACTGCTTCAGGGCTTTCTCTTGCGTCACACCTCCGGGCTGCACCTGCTGGATTCGCCGGAGACTGTGGATGTTATTCACAAGGCATCGCCTTCCGCGGTGGAACGTACTCTGGCGTTCCTGGGAGGAAGCTATCAGTTCGTCGTGGTGGATTGCCCGCCGGGACTCAGCGACGTGACGCTGGCTTGCATTTCACAGTCTGACCAGGTCGTAATCGTGCTGACTGCGGAGCTTCCGTCCATACGCAACGCGGTTCGTTACATTGAGCACCTGGAAAGATTGGGATACAACGCCAACAAAATCCAGATTGTGCTGAACCGCCACTCTAAGCGCGGACCGCTGTCCGACGATCGCATTGAGAAGGCCCTGGGGCGGAAGATTTCCGTGCGCGTGCCCAACAGTTATGACGAGGTCATCAAGGCAATCAATGCAGGCGCGCCGATCCCTTCCGGTAAGTCCGTCTTTGGCGAGGCCATTCAGGTTTGGGCCCGCAACCTCGCCAGCAACAATGATGACAAAGCTATGGCTCAATCCCACTCCGGTGGCGTGATGTCTTTGTTTGGCAAGTAGTTTGGGAGTAAAAATGGCATTTGGATTCGCAACCACTTCAGTTCCACCGGCGCCTTCCAACGGTGCGGGCGGCAGGTCCTATCAGGAGCTGAAAACAACGCTGCACCGTGAGTTGCTGAACAAGATCGACCTGGAGAGGCTCACGTCACTTCAGGACGCGTACGCGCGCACCCAGGTGCAAAACGTTATTTATGACCTGATCAGTGTTACCAACTTCCCCCTGAGCGGATCCGAAAGAGAGCGCGTTTGCCGCGAGGTGCTGCAAGAAGTTTTCGGTCTTGGGCCGCTGGAGCCCCTGCTGCAGGACCAGACGATTACAGACATTCTGGTGAACACGCACCGCCAGGTTTACGTTGAACGCGGCGGAATGCTGGAGTTGACCAACGTTGTCTTCAAGGATGCGGCGCACCTGCGCCATATCATCGACAAAATTGTTTCCAACGTAGGCCGGCGCGTGGACGAATCATCTCCTATGTGCGATGCGCGCCTGGAAGACGGTTCGCGCGTCAACGTGGTGATTCCGCCGCTTGCCATCGATGGGCCCATCATGTCGATCCGCCGCTTCGGCCGCGTGCCCATTGGGATTGAGCAATTGCTCGCGTTTCGCGCCATCACGCCGGACATGCTGGAACTGTTGCAGGCGGCAGTGCAGGCAAGGCTCAACATTGTGATATCCGGCGGCACGGGCAGCGGCAAAACCACGCTGCTGAACGCCCTTTCCAGTTTCATCTCTGACCGCGAACGAATCGTTAGCATTGAAGACTCCGCCGAGCTGCAAATGCAGCAACCGCATGTAGTGAGGCTGGAATGCCGTCCACCTAACGTGGAAGGGAAGGGCGCCGTGCGGCAGCGTGAACTGGTGATCAATGCCTTGCGTATGCGGCCCGACCGCATTGTGGTGGGCGAAGTACGCGGCGGCGAAGCGCTCGATATGCTCCAGGCCATGAACACCGGGCACGACGGATCGCTGACCACCATTCATGCCAATAATCCGCGCGACGCGATCGCCCGCCTGGAAACCATGTCATTGATGGCGGAAATCAACCTGCCCGACAAAGCCATTCGCCAGCAGATTGCATCGGCCGTCTCGGTCATCGTGCAGGTGGCGCGTCTCAGTGACGGCTCACGCCGTGTCACACAAATATCCGAGGTCACCGGCGTCGGCGACGACATGGTCATGCTCCAGGACATTTTCGTGTTTGACCGTCTGGGCATCGGCCCGAACAACCGCGTGCTGGGACGCTTCCGCGCCACAGGGCTGCGGCCTTTATTTACCGAACGCTTAAAAGCCTCAGGGATCCAGCTTTCCCGTGACTTGTTTGAGCACGTTTGCGAGGTGTAGCCGTGACGATTGTAAGCATCTTTTTTATCGTTCTGATCGCCGCTTTCGCCGTGGTGGCTCTGCTCACCGAACCGTCAAAAACTGACAAGCTCATCCACTCCCGGCTGGTTTCTCTGGATCGCAGCACGGATTCCCCATCAGGCAATGATGGACCAAGCATCGTAAAAGAGGTCACTTTCAGCACGGTCCCCGCGTTTGATAAGTTCCTGCGGCACAACCGCCTGGCTGTTGGCCTGCATTTGATGATTGAACAATGCGACCTGAAATGGACCGTCGGGCAGGTAGTGATCATCACTCTATTGCTCATATGCGTGGGCGCTGCTCTGGGCAACTGGTGGATTGCGCCCGGACTATTAGGCTGGCTTCCGGGGCTGGCGCTGGGATTTGTGCCGTATCTGTACCTACTGCAGAAACGCAAGCGGCGTTCACGGCGTTTCGCGGAACTGCTTCCGGAAGCGATTGATTTGATGTCGCGCGGTCTGCGCGCCGGCCAGGCGCTGCCGGCGACTATCGAAACCATCGCAAGGGAATGTGACGACCCTTTGCGCGCGGAGTTTCGCCGGGCCGCCGATGAGCAGAGCTTTGGCCTGCCATTCCGCGAAGCCATGCTTAACCTCAGCCGCCGCATGCCAGTCCCCGATCTCCAGTTCCTGGTGACCGCCATTCTGGTGCAGAAGGAAACGGGCGGCAACCTGGCGCAAATTCTCGATAAAACTTCGCACGTGCTGCGCGAGCGCATCCGCGTGATCGGCCAGATGCGGGTTCGCACCGCACAAGGCCGCTTGACTGGAGGAGTGCTGATGGGGCTGCCTTTCGTCATTTTTATCGGCATGAACTTTTTAAATCCCGGCTACGGCAAGGCGCTTTTTGAGACGCCCTTGGGCCAGAAGATGGTGACCTATGCCGCGATCATGATGGTGATTGGAATAGTGATGATCCGCAAAATTGTGAATGTCAGGTTTTAAGGAGGCGTAATGATTATCCTTTTAATTTCGGCTGCCGTTACGGTCTTCCTCTTTGTTGTCGCCGTACTAGTGATGCTGACCGGCAGCGACCCGGTGGAAGCCCGGCTGATGGAGGTTTCGGCATTCACAGCGCCTGAGGCCGGCACGCTGATCGCAGCGACGCCCAGCACTGGCCTGGCGCGGGTTGCTGCCCAAATCATGGGCTTCTTTAATCCGTTTCGCGGGTTGGTTTCCGGCTTTGACCAGGACCTGGCTTTCAAGCTTACTCTGGCGGGCTTTCGTAAGCCGGAACATGTGGAAATATTCACCGCCGTAAAACTTCTCCTGCCGATCATGGGAATCGTAGTGGGAACTTTTTTCGCCAGCAACATGGTAATTGCGGTGCTGGTCGGAGGCATCGCGGGTTTTTTTCTCCCCGATCTTGTTCTTTCGTATCTGGTGACCCGGCGACAGAACAACATCCGCATGGCCCTGCCTGATGCGCTCGATTTGCTGGTGATCTGCATGGAAGCCGGACTTGGCATTGACCAGGCGATGGTGCGCGTTGGCGAGGAAATGGCGGTCACCGCGCCCAGCCTGGCGGAAGAATTCCAGATCATCAACCGCGAGCAACGCGCCGGCAAGCCGCGTTTGGATGCATGGCGCAGCATGGCAGAGCGCCTGGATATTGAATTCGTCCGGCAGTTTGTCACCATGCTGGTGCAGACCGAACGTTTCGGCACGCCCATAGCCCATGCGCTCGGCGTTTTCGCTGACACCTTGCGCTCGCGCCGCATGCAGGCGGCCGAGGAAGTGGCGGCCAAAACCGGCGTGAAACTTCTTTTCCCCCTCGTGCTGTTCATCTTCCCCAGCATCTTCGTCGTATCGCTGGGACCCGCGATTCTCAACCTGCAAAAAATGTTTCAGGAGCTTGCCAAGTAAATTTATGCGATTCCGAAACAAGACGGTGCGCGCGGTCAACACAACCAGGGGAACGGTCCTGGGGGAAGTGCATACGTGTGGCTGACACCGGCTTGAGCAGGATTATCGGCCTGCTGGGCGAACGCAAACTTTCACCCGGAGATGGACTGCTGATTGTGCCCTCGCAGGGAGTACACACCTGGGGAATGATGTTTCCCATCGATATTGTGGTGCTCGATAGCAACTGGAATGTGCTGGCCATGCGGCGTCGCATGCGCCAGTTCAGAATGACGCGGATCTTCTGGAAGGCAGCGGCCGTGCTGGAACTTCCCTCCGGCATGCTGGATTCCACCGCCACGGCAATCGGCGACGCTCTAACGTTTGATCGCGTGGAAACATCCGCGCATTGAGGAAAGATTATGTGGTTGCGAAATTTGATTCGCCGGCAACGGCATGACGAGGGACAGAGCCTGCTGGAAACGGCAATCGCCATGCCGCTCTTGCTGGGGATTGCCTTCAATCTCATCAATCTTGGCTATTTCTGGTTCGTGGTGCTGAGCCTTGGCGGCGGCGCCGCGCCAGGGCGTGCAGTACTCCGCACAGGGTGGCGCGTCCATCACCACGGCAGCGGTGCCAAGCGCATCGGCAGTGAGCACTCTTGTTTTTGACAACATGACTAATGGCGTTCACGGCGCCACCGCATTTGAATACCGGGGTGCGGGTTTGCAGTACTTCTGTGGGCGTTGATCCAAACACTCGTGTAGCGCTGTGCAGCAGCTTTGGCAAGACCTTCACGTTTTCGGCGGTTCCGGCGGATCCAGAAGCGCCAGTGTTTGTTCTCCACCGTGTGGATGTCGGATACACGGTGACTCCCGTTATTCCGGGAACCGCATTCAATGTTGTGCTGCCGGCAAACCTGGACTTTCACCGGCAAGTCTCCATGAGGTCTTTGTACTGACTTATGTACCGCCCACTACAAACTCGACTAAAGCGCAACGCGGCCAGAGCCTGCTGGAAACCGCCATGATGATTGTGGTGATTTTCACCGTTGTGTTCTGGATTTTTGAACTTGGATGGTTGATGTATACCTACTCCGTCATGGCCGATGCCGCCAATGAAGGAGTGCGCTATGCCATTGTTCATAGTGGCGGAGATGTCAGCGGCACCCAGGCCAGGGTCGTAAGTTTCGCGCGCACCTCACTGCACGATGTTAGCGCGTCTCCAGCCTTCGGTGACCTTTCCCGATGGCTAATGCCGCACCACCGAACCGGGTGCGGGTTACCGTGACTTACACCTACGTCCCCTGGCTCAAGCAAGTTCATCAATACGCCAACCATGTCCACCTATGCGGAAGGGAGGATGATCGTCCCATGAAAATCCATCGCTACAGAAGTTCGCAAAGGCGCTCATCGCAGCACGGCCAGACGCTGATCCCGATCGTTATTTTTATCGGCCTGTTTCTCATGGCCATGTTGGGCGTGGCCGCCGACTACACGCAGGTTTGGGCACACCGCCAGATGGCGCAGGGCGCGGCGGACGCCGCCTGTGAAGCCGGCGCCGCCGATTTGTATCTGAACGCGGTTGATCCATCCTCTTCCGGACAGAACGGTCTGCAAAGCTTCAGCTGGATCGGCGCCGATTTTGATTGCAACGCGTGAACACCAGTTCTCCGCCTTGCCGATACGCGTCACTGAACGGCTATTCGGGATCCAGCGTTCATGTGAGCTTTCCCAGTTCCCTGCCCGGAGTTGCACCGCTCCCAACATCGTTAACAACGGCATTCCCTTACGTGGAGGTGACAATCACTGATCCTGTATCCATGTCATTCACCAAGATGGTTGGAGCCGCCTCGACGGTGAGCATCAAGGCAAAAGCAGGTTGTGGCGTTACGCCGATTAACGTACCCGTGCCGCTGGTGATACTCCACTCAAGCGCCTCAGGAGCGTTGTCAGTGACCGGCAGTTCTAAAATTCACATCTTCGGCGGACCACAAAGGTCCGTGCAGGTTGATTCCAAGGATGCTGCCGCGCTAACGGCGGGAATCATCGATCTTTCACAAGGCGGGCCGTCGAACACAGGCTCCGATCTCGCCGTCTTTGGCGGGCCTGCCACACAGCCCGCCAGCGTCAACATCGGTTCCACCGGACACTATATTTCTCCGGCTGCTCCGTTCGGCGATCCATTCGCAACCAAGAGCGCACCTGGGGTGCCTGGCACTCTTGGCAGCGCCAAGCCGGTGCCGTTTGCCATCAATGGCTGCCCTGATCCCAACGGATGCGTGGAGTTTACTCCCGGCAATTACACCGGCTGTAAAACCGGCGCCCTCAGCCCTGGAGACCAGGGCTGCTTGTTGCTTCCCTATACCGGATCGAACCCGGGTTTCAGCATCGCCGCGCCGCCATGGACGGCCGGCACGGCCTTTGCAGCTGGGACATTGATACAGCCGACAAACTCGCAGCATAACGCCGGTGGATTTGTGTACATAGCGTTGAACTCCGGCACGTCCATCTCGCCGGCGTCATCTGGGCCGAACCCGTGGAACCAAATCGTGTGTACACGACAAGCCGATGGATCTTGCTCGGGCGGTACTACAGGCTGACGGCAGCATTACATGGCAGAACATTGGCGTTGTCGTCCTGAACAAGCTGAGCACGGGCATCTTCGATCCCGGCCTTTATTATGTAGCCGCGAATGGCTTCAATCTGGGCAGTAACTCAACGGCGCGCGTGAGCACCGCCACCGGCGACGGATCGAACGGCGTGATGTTTTATTTCAGCACCTCCGCCACTGTCGGAGTAACTTCCAATAGCGGCAAATCCAGCGCGTGTACGTCGGCCTCCTCCGGTAGTGGAAGCCCCAACGGATGCGTGGTGTCTTTTAAGATTGACGGCACGCGATCATCGGCGGCTACCGGGGCCGTGGCATCACGGGCATTGCAGTGTCCCGGCGGTTCGGCGAATCCGCCGCAGGTCCCGGCGACACTCGATGGAAATATTCTGCTCGGTCCATGCTCCGGTACTTACGCTTCTCCGGACGGCAATCGCGGCTTCTTGTTCTTCCAGAACCGCGCTACCTCGGCCGCTCCGAGCTGGGGCGGTGGCGGACAGTTCCTGTCTTCAGGATTTCTCTACTTTCATTCCGGCAGCGGCGGCACATGCGGGACCAACACCAGCTGTCTGACCCTGCAGGGCGGTTCCGGCGCGCAGTCCTTTGCGCTGGGAAACATGGTTGTAGATGAACTTTCATTGGGTGGAAATCCTGAGATCAATATGATCCTTAATCCTGCCGCAACTTTTGCGGTCCTGAGAGCGACGTTGCTGGAATAATGCTTAGCCTCAAATTAGCCGCGAACTCCCGGCGACTCGCACTGGCGCCCGCACCGGCCTTAAAAAGGCTGATCAAGCCTCCTGCGCTCAAAATGCTGCCCAGACGCACTTACACAAAGGGCCTGCTGCTCTCCGGCGCATTTCACATTGTGGTTATTTCGGCATTGATCTGGCTGCCCGTGCTGTTTCCCAGTCCGGTTGTAATCGAGGCTTACGATCGCAAAGAGACTGAACTCGCCTCGGCCTCTGAACCGCTCATCCTGCCGTCGTTGCCGCGGATGACGGCAAATGATTCCGGCAGCATGGGATCAGCCGAGCCTGCGCCGCAAACGCGCTCCAGCGTGGTGGCTGACCCAGTACCTCTCAAGCGTGACTATGCGGGGCCACAGGAGATCATCTCTGATTTTCCCCACGCGGTGAATCGCGTGCAGACTATCCGGCGTCCGGACCTTGTGTCGCCCCCGGAACTTAAATTTCCCTTGCGATTGCAAAGCGTTGTGATACTGCCCGCGCCTGCTGCTCCGCGGTTCAGTCCGCGACGAACCGAAGTGCAGATCGCCCATCCCTGAAGCAACTGTAGCGTTGCCAAAATTGGTGAGCGTTCCGCAGCCGGTTTCCACAGTTCCCGCTGAGCCGGCGCCCAGCACGGCTGCAGTGCAACCCACTGCCGTGAGCAGCCCAGTGGTTGAGCTACAGGCCGCTCCGCGAAAAGCCATCATTGTAGTGAATGCGGTCAGTGTCGCTCCCGACCCTGCTGCACAGATTCCAGATGCGCAATTGAGCGGCAACTTTGTCGTGGGACCGTCACTCGGCAGGGCCGCCCCGGAGAAATCATCGTCGGGCGGCGATGGCCACTCAGCGGAGACCGCAGCATCGAACAACAGCACCGCCGTTTCGCAACCATATAAAGGAGGCAGCGCGGGAACGGACATTACTAATGGAGGCGGAGCCACCGGTCATTCGTTGGTCGCAAACAACGGAAATAGCGCGGGGACAGGAACTGGCATTGCACCCGTCGCTGGACCCGGCTCGGGCAGCGGTGCCCCAGTCCGAGGCAATAGCGGAGTGACTGGCAGAGGCACTGCCAGCAGCAGCGGCGCAGGCGGAATCTCCATCTCCGGCGGCAGTCCTGGACGTAATGGAGGACTTGGCAGCCGGTCAGTTCCGATGAGCCGATCTTATGGCATCACGATTATTTCCGGAGGAAGTAGCGGCGGCGCCGGGCGGGATATGGGCGTTTTCGATCGTAGCGAGACTGTTTTCAGCGTAGCCATTCCCATGAGTGATGCCGGAGGCGGCCCAGATTGGCCGATGCAATATGCCATGTTGAATCATGGACAGCCCGGCGCAGGCTTGCTGGTGCCTCCATTCGCGCAAAAAAAAGTGGCCGCCACCATGCCCAGGATCCAGCTTGCGGGAGGGCAGGGGCCGGTCTTTGTGAGCGGCGTTATTGATGAAACAGGAAAGCTGCAGTCTCTGCGCACCATCCGTGCGCAGGATGCCCGCTCACAGCCAGCCATTCAAGCGCTGCAGCAGTGGCAATTTCTGCCCGCGCAGCTGGATGGACAGCCCGTGGCCAGCAAAGTTCTGATCGGAGTAAGTGTGACTGGGGAGTAAAAAAAGGTTGTCGAAGGGCACGGTTTGTTCGCGTAATTTGCAATCAATGTTGTTCCAGATTAACTAAAGGAGAGACTCAAATGGATTTAGCAACCAAAGTTCGTATCGCCGCCGGGATACTTTCAGCGATTTTCGTGATCATCATCGTCGTTCGCCGCAAGAGCATGGCGTCCAAACGGAGGCACGTGCTCTAAGTCGGCGCATCGCTTCCAAACAGCTCGACTGCACCCACAGCAGGAGATCAATCACTCCAGTAGCGGAGCTGTCTCTTGCCTAAGAAACTTATAGGCAGTTTATGGATGACTCTTATCGGCACGTGAAGACAAAGCGCAGCCCACCTGCGTTTAGCCCTCACGAAGCAAAGTTTCTCTCTTGCCGCAGTGAAGGCTAATCACCCTGCTTGGACTGCGCCCAATTTATTGTTTCTTCTTGATCGGCGCCAATGCCACTGATGACTGCCCTTTTGCACGAGTGACCGGCACCAATTCTCCGCGGGCAATTGGCTTGCGCGCAAGCTCATAGTCTGAAGCCCATGCTCCCTGCGCTATGACGCTCTTGGCATTGAAAAAGTTCTCCAGAGCAATTGCCACCTGGAATGAAAAATCCGTGGAGTAAGTGTGCTCGTTCATGGAAGTGGCACAACGTAGGTTCTGGAACCACGGCATCCACTCAGGGGTACCGCCTTTCGCTGGCGGATCTTTCTGTCCATCTGGCACCGCCGTTGGAGGCACCAGGCTGGTTACAGCCGGGTATTGTGCCGCAACATGGCAGCCCATGCATGACGTGGTGTTCAGGTCGGCGGGACCGTTTAAACGGAAATTCCATCCCAGGTGCTGAGGCGGCAAGTCTTTGGAATCAAAAATCGCAGTCTCTTTCAGGTCTGGATTCACCGTAGTGTGCAGTACTGGGTATGCGCCGCTGGTAACGTTGGTCTTGTTGTCAGGATCATTTCCCCACATCAAGCCAACCGGGACCAGATTCAAGAATTTGTTCTGGTTGTTGAGCTGGCCGTTGTAAACAAAGGTCCCAAACACCCAGCCTGTGAGTCCTGGCGCATCGGCGCGCGCGTCACGCACAGCAATATCCATTTGCAACAGGTTGACGGCCGTGACCTTACGGGTGGAAGATTTCCAGAAATTTTCAGTGATATAAGCTTTCCACTGCAAAGGGTTTTCAAGATAAGCAATTTTGTCTGTGCCCTGCGGCGCGTCAGTAAACAGGAGCTTGGCGAAAACTGTGCCAATGGGGAACCCGCCGCCATAACGTGCGTCCGTGGCGCGTGGATCAGGATTGTTAGGATCGGCCCACATTTTTCCCATGGTGTACCCAGCCATGTCATTTACCAGCGTGATCGCATATACCGAATAGTTTCCATCTTTGCCTTTCTGGTCTGGCCCTAACTGGTAGGGTGTGACTGGCGCTTCTTTGATGAGGCCACGAAAGCCTTCAGTGCCGCCGTTGGGTGGATAGGCCTCCGGGCCCGTGGTGGTGGGATGAAGCCAGGGAATGTGATACCAGCCACGGATATGGTTCTTAAATGGATCCCAATCCGGCAGATTTCCTTCAAAAGCGTAGTCCCTGGCCGCCAGCAGATACTCTTTGGGATTCTTTTTGAAATCTATCTGCTCAACAAACGCGGGCACATGCTCGGGCTTCTCTTTGGGAAAATCGGCTTTCAAGCGGAAGATAGGCTGGTCAGAGTAGTTCTGAATGTAGTCCGCAGGTTTGACCATGAAACCAAAATCCGGAAAGCTCATACCGCGCTCTTTCTGTGCGGAGAGCGCCACAGCTGAAGCCGATTGCGGAGTCGGCGTCTTGTTATCCGTAGACGTCGGCGAAGCAGGTTTTGAATTGCAAGCGATTATGAATGCCATAAGGCCGACCAGCGAAAGACCCAACACAAAAAACTGCCTACGCTGTGCAGGCTTGAGTGACCTTGTCTGGTGATCTGATTTATTGGTGGCGTCATTCCAACGTAGGTTCATCGATTCTCTCTCCTTGCGAGATCAGGTTAAATGTGTGGATCGTGGCATGGAATTAAGCCCTGACCCAGGCTCTAAGGCACAGCCCAAGCCGCGCCTTTCGAGCCTATTTTTAGTGAGGATTCTTAAAATCGTTAGTGGAGACATCACAGGCGCGCCGGACTTCCTGCACCGTAGCTGGAGCGTCCATTCTGAACAGACCACTGAGGTTGCGTTCCAGACGAGAGGCGCGGACCGCATCCTTAACGGCGAAAAACACGCTGTTCGACAGGACCAATGGCGGTTCCCCAATTTCTTTCGACGAAAACAGATCATTGTTGTCTTCAGGAACGTTTGGTATGTTGCGCGGGAATAGATGGACGTTCATTTCCAAAGGAATGGTTGTAACTGCTGGCGGCTTGTAGCGCCAGGTGTTCACGCTGTTCAGACGTCCCTTTTCAGCCCCCTCTTGTTCGAACACCAGCTTTTCAGTCAGAAGATAGCCGACGCCCTGGATAAAAGCACCTTCAACCTGGCCGATATCAATGGCCGGATTCAGGCTCCAGCCCATGTCATAAACGATATCGGCGCTCAGTATTTTCACCTCACCGGTCAGGATGTCTACTTCCACGACCGAGCACGCGCCCGAATAAGTGAAGCCGACAAATGAGTCAACCGCGCCCGAGATGTTCACGCTTTTGTCCCGCACAACGCCCGGGATATCCGGCTGCTGTTTTTGTGGCTTGAAAGTCATGGCGGGAACCGGCGTAGTGCCGCCGGCTATGGGTGCGGTGAAATTGCAAATTAGGCCTACGCGCTTGGAGTAGGCCATCTGCACAAGATTCTGCCAGATCAGCGTAGTGCGGCCGTTCATTTTTACCTGGGCCGCCCATCCTTTTTCACCATAGTTCCAGAAGTCAATGCCTTGCGCCTTGCACCAGTCTCCGCCGTTTTCTTTCAACATGTCGTAGGCGAAATCCATCAGCCGCGAGCGCAGTTCTCCGCATGTCTGCTTCACCGCGGCGCCGTTGTATGGCGTGCCAGTCGAGCCTCCGGTGCTGGTAGGATGTGGCGTCACGCTGGTTTTGGTGCCCTCAACGTAGATCAACTCCATTGGTACGTTGAGCACGTAGCTGGCAATCTGTACCACTTGTGTGGTCAGCCCCTGGCCCATCTCCACGCCGCCTTGATGAATAATGACGCTGCCGTCACCCTGATTGACGGAAACGATTGCAGCGGCCTGCTCGATCTGCACAAAGTTATAGCCGGAGCCATACTTGACCGGAATCATGCCTAGTCCACGCTTGCGCCACCGATTTTTGCGGTTGAATTCGTCAACCGCGCGCCGCTTCGCCTGATAGTTCGATTTCTCCTTAAGGAACTTCCACACGTCTTTCATGTAGCAATAAGACAATGCTTGTCCGAATGGAGTTACATCGCCCCGATCATAGAGATTCTTCTCGCGCAGGTCTTCCGGCAACATACCAATGGAGAAAGCTGCGTCATCAATGGCATTCTCCAGAATGTTTTTTCCCTGCACATCGCCAAAAGCCCGCATGGCGGTATTGGGCGCGGTGTTGGTTCGGCAGACGTCGATCTGGTTCTCAAAATTGCGTACCAGGTAAGCGTTGTCTGCGCGAAGCTGGATACAGTTGGAGACGATGAATGAGCAATCGTAGAAGGCCCCGCCGTCACCGTACATACGGGTTTGCATCCCGCGAATAATTCCTTTGCTCTGAGGGTCGGCCAAGCCCAGGTCAACCGCGATTTGATATTGGCCGTAGTATGCATGGCGCTTGCCGATCATGATGGTGTCTTCTTCGCGCGGAACGGCCACCCGCACAGGCTTTTTGGTTGAGTAAGCGGCCACCGCGGTTGGTCCAACCACAAAGCGGGCCTGCTCTGTCTTGCCGCCAAACCCGCCGCCCACGGCGGGCACCTGCACATCGATGCGGTGATACTCAATGCCAAGCGCCATGGCCGTCGTTGCGTGCATCTCCATTGGACTTTGGGTTGAGGGCTGAATGATGATGCGCCGCTCGTCTGCGGGTTCGGCAATGCAGGCCTGAGGTTCCATATAGAAATGGGCTTGCCCACCGTTGATCTGCGCGCTCTCTACGATTTGGCAGCTGACACCGTCCACCATGCCTGTACGATTTACGATCGTTCTATCCAGTGGATTCTTGTTCGACGTTGTCCAATCAAAGCGACTGCCGGGACGGGTGATCTTCCAGATGTGTGAAACGAACGGAGCGGCCTGGGGAGAATCAGGATAAATGCTCCCCATGCTGATCGCTTTTTCCAGATCGAGAATGGGCTCGTTCCATTCTTTAGGCCACTCTTTTCCATCCGGACGCTTCGGCCACTTTACCGGCGAGTAATCCACGCACTTCTGCGAGACGTAGGCCGCAATGTTGATTGCATCCTGCTCCGTCCTGGCCAGCACCATGGCAAGCGACTGGCCCACATAGCTTACCTGCTCTACTGCAAACAGCGGCTGGTCTGAACCCATGCCCTGGTAGTTGATGCCACCATCTTTGATTTCCTGGGCGGTGATGAGGTCAACAAACGCCGGATAATGCTGGCTCAAATGCTCGCGCAGCTTTGCAGCATCGACTTCACCTTTTTGTCCGGGTACAGCAAAATGATAATTCGCCAGCGCGCGGCGGCTCTGGACAAAAGCCCCATTGACTGTAAGCGGGGGAACTGGCAACTCATGCGTATAGTGCAACTGGCCCGATGTCTGGTACATGGCAGTGAGCTTGATGTACGGCTGCGAAACTGGCTTCTTGAAATCCTGTATCTCATAGTATTGACGGCCATCGCTGACCGGCCATCGGCCCCAGGTGATAACGCCGCTGGAGCGAATGTCCTCCGGCACCGCGCCTTTGTCCGGCAATAGGGCATTGACCACAGCCTTATAAAGAAAAGATACGGCCAGTTGTGCCCTGTATTCATCAGTGAATCCCTCTGAAGGCAAGCCTTTCATGCGTGGCGCCCAGCGTTTAAGTTCTGCGAGCACTTCGGCCTCAAGAATCTCTGACAGGCCTGCCATGTCTTCCAGGGAGAGCCTTTTGCCGATCATTGCCTTTTCCGTTGCCTTGGCATGCCATGGATAAGGCGCAATTCCGCCAAACACTAGAACGGCTTCCCCTATGATTGCGTCGCGCGACAAATCAAATCTTGTGGTGGAGTTCACGATGCTGTGCGCGTTTACGTCGCGTAATGCGACCTTTTGTGCAAGTGTGATTTCCCGTGCGGCTCCCAGCGGCAGGTCATAGCTGATCAGGACAATGTTATCGGCCAATTTCGGATTGGCTGCTACACGATCTACAAGTTCTCCCACTGTGGATTCTGTCCGGTGTTGCTTCCCGTTAGTTATATCGAGATACTCAACAATCGCCTCAACCGCAACCAATGTGGTGAAAATGTCAGAAGGGAAAGGCTCACCAGAACCCATGGCAATATGCTTCAGCACCAGCATGGTATTGCCGCCCAGCGAAGCGGCGTTGCGGACAATCCGGCCGGCGGTCCTGCGGGCCATAAACTGAGCGGCCCATAGCCGGCTTGAAACCGGCAAACTCCTGGCTTTGATTTCCAGTTCAATGGCTTCAATCAGATCACTGTAGCTGATTGCAGAACCAACGTGCAGCGCGCCCTTTCTTATTTTTGGCTCAGCATAGAGATCGGGTATGAGCCGGATATCTACCAGCACTTCGGATTCAAGGTATTCCTCTTTATAAATTCCGTAGGAAGTATTGCCGTGAATCAAGCGCAGTTTCTTGCCGCGATTCTTGTCCATAATCTTGGCAAGTTCGCTGAGTGTGACCGGCGTGTGCCACGTTTGATTACCGTGTTCCACGGAAACAGGCTGCGGCGGAGCTTTGGCGTCATCAGGGAAGGGAATAACCACATCGGCCGGCCTCTGCTGCTGGCATCCTGCATCGCCCAGGCATTTCATCCGGTGCGCTTCATCCTCCGCGGTCCAATCGGAGGCGAAGGTTTTCATGCCTGTGAGAATGGAGCGGTATCCGGTACAACGGCATATGTTGCCGTCGAAAATATCTTCGATTTCGCGCTTGGTGGCCTTGGGATTGTTAACGATGAACTCTGACATGTTCATCACGAACCCTACGCTGCAATAGCCGCATTGGCTCCCATTGTTCAGAGCCAGGCGATAAGCCACAGGATTCATTCCTTCATGGCACGCGCTCGAGGGATGTGCTGACGGCTCATCGGTGAGCTTCAGTTTAGGCCGCTTGTCCAACGCCGTTTCCACTGCAGCATGAACCTCGCGGCGCTTTTCCATGGCCTCCTTTTGCGCAGCAACAAAAGAGGCTGGAGGGGGCTCATCCGATGGCGGACCGCTGCGGGAAAAAGTAGGCGCATGATTCAGGAACGCAGGATTAGGACGTCGTACAGCGCCCGTCCCTTCAACGGTGGTGACAACCAATCCGCCCAAAGCACACACCGGGCGAAGACATGAGTTAATGGCACGGTGCTCAATTTTCCTTTCCTCGTTGTTCCAGTGAGACAGGATGACCGTGCATCCGCCGCAGCCCCCCTGCGCACACGGCTTCTTTGGTCCGGCCAATGCAACTTCAGGGGAACGCAGGTAATCAATCAGCAGCAGCTCAGGTGAGGGAGATTGGATAGTAACTTCTTTTCCATTGAGGTAGAAAGATACTTGATTTGCCATTTCTTTCAGGCTCGGCTTTCTTGTAGGAAACCATGATGTGATCCCGGCAGGATCGTAGCTCCCCAGTCTGCGCAAAATATATCTCGCCCCTCGCGAATATGCAAATTGCTTTTTCGTATCCACGCGCAAATATGATTGTGATTCTATTTGCACTGCGACAACTTAAATGGTGTGATATGAGAATAGTTCGCCCTATCACGAAGATCTGAATCACTGTGCGCAAATTTTTTGCTTAATGCAGTCAGGCAGGATAGAGAGACTAGGGTAACTATTTTGATAATTTGCTATCACTCTTCCATTGACGGCAACGCAAATCGAGAGTTAGTCTTTTCATAATTCGTTCCGGAATCGACTTTCGTCGGTTCCTCCACCGGACCTCAATCGCAGTTGAGTGATGAGTCGGCGGATTCCACTGAATCTAGCCCCAGAATTTGGAGAAACAACAGAATCAGAAGCACTCCCCGCGGGAGCGAGGGGGGATCTTTGTGCAACTTCTCACCGCGGAAAGCGCGCTGTGGGGAAGACTGATGTTTCAAAGACGGCTGGAACCACTTGCAAGGAGGGATTCGCAACATGCCTTTTCAATGGCTCATCAACATCAACCCAAACACAACCAAACCACCCCGTGTGAACTTTAATCCGAACCCACTGCCGAAAGTCCAGCCTGGAGACAACATTGTGTGGGCCAACAACGACTCTGTGCCGCATTGGCCCGGCGTAACCGGAAATCCTGCTTTTTTCATGCCGAATCAGATTGCGCCGAACTCTACTTCCAGCGCGTTCACTCCCACTGCGGCGGGGAATATTAACTACTTCTGCTCTTTGCATCCCGATGAAAAAGGCACTATTCAGGTGATCGCAGCACCCGCAACCCCACCTCCGTCAGAATAATCCGGCGAAGTGATGCCGCCTAAGCTCTGTTCTATTCCAGCGTTTCGCGCAGATGCCGCAAAGAAAGGATGAGTTATGACAAGCTGCCAGGCTGTAAATGCTGAATGTACTCATGATGAGAAGGGAAAGAAACGGAGGCGCCAAAGCACCGCTTTGTTTGCAAGCTGCGGCCTTTTCATGGTCCTCTTCTTTTTTGCTCCCCGCGCCAACGCACAGGGACCGCAGATTGTTAATTGCCCCAATCCCCTTGCCGGCCAGGCGCTTCTCACCGTGCCGGAGATCAAGAGCGAGAGCGGACGGCTAAAAGCTTTGCTTGTGTTAAGTGATAACGACAAGCGCGTTATGTGGGACGCCGGCAGCACGCCGCGCTGTGCTACTCAGTTCATGAGGTATTTTCATGGACGCAGCCTGTTGAAGCCTGGCCCCGAAGACCCGCTTTTTTCCAAGAGTGATCCTATTCCGGGCCCCACACTTCGGGCCAGAGTGGGCGACCTGATTGAGGTCCAGTTTGAGAACCTCATCAATACACAGCACTTTATCAACTCGCTTGATCGTGGCGACGGCGGCTGCGATATCACCTTTGCTGGTTCCGGGCAAAAGTCGACGAATCTGAATGGCGACAAGATGCCGAATTGCCTGCACGGCTCCAGCACCGTAAACGTGCATTTTCACGGGACGCATACCACTCCCAGCACCACCGGCGATAATGTGCTGCTATTCATCCGGCCGGCCGTGGGCTCACTGCCCCCTGAAGGGCAGCAGGCCCTGAGCAATTTTTTCACTGCGTGCGAAAAAACCGGCTCGCCATCCTACTGGACTGACATGCCGACTACATGGCAGGGGCTACAGAAACGGTGGGTCAGCTACTATGACAATACCGCGCCCTATAAAGGACAGTCGCCGCCGCCGGGCGGGCCTCCAGTGCTGCCCCAAGACATGCAACTCTCACCTGTCAATCAGACGGAGATCGCAAACCGCATGTGGCCCCAATACCACATCGGATATTTTCCGTATTGCTTCAGGATTCCCACTTATGACCCAGCAAAGGTGAAGATGGGGCAGTCGCCAGGCACGCACTGGTACCATGCGCACAAGCACGGATCTACCGCCCTCAATGTAGCCAATGGCATGACTGGAGCTTTCATCATTGAAGGCAAATACGATGACGACCTGAACAAATTCTATAAATCAAATCCCAGCTGGAAATTTCAGGAGCAGGTTCTTGTCATTCAACAGCTAACCACCGTGCTGAACCTCACCGTTCCCGGAGGAGGGCCGGGCAGCCGCTCTGTACCACCACTGTCAGTGAACGGGCGTCTTGCGCCGGTCATTACTATGCAGCCGAACCAGGTCCAGTTCTGGCGGCTGGTAAACGGCGCGGAGCGTGATGCAGCGCTCTTTCAAGGCTTTTTTGCGCGCGGATCCACCTCAGCGTGTACCGGCACTCCAACTACACCGTGCGTTCATTGGAAGCAGATTGCCCAGGATGGCGTCCAATTCAAGTATTCGAATTATGTTGGGAGCGAGGACAGCCATGTCAACATGGCGCCCGCAAACCGTGCAGACTTGTTAGTACAGGCGCCCTCCACTGAGGGCACCTACGATCTCAAAGTCCAGGCTGGACTCTGCCGGCAGAACTGCGCCTCACAGACAGAAACTTTGTTGACCGTGGTGGTGAAAGGCAGCGCCATTTCTCCTGCCATGCCATTCATTTCCAACGAATCAGACTTTCCCACGTTCCCGGCTTTTCTGGCTGACATTCCAGCCGAGCGATGTTGTTGTGAGGCGTGATCTTGTTTTTCATGACAATGTTCCTCTGCTGGAAATCAACGGCAAACAATTCAGTGACCACGTGATCAACCAAGCCATGCTTTTAAATTCCACAGAAGAATGGAAGGTATCCAATCTGGATGCCACCAAGGAACATCCATTTCATATCCACGTAAATCCGTTTCAGATCACAGAGGTCTTTCAGCCGCAGAGCGCGGAGGCCAAGGACCCGAAGAACCCTTGTTATGCAGACCCAACCAAGCCTGAGACTTGGAAGCCATGCCACTCTCCGGAAAAAGACTTTATCTGGTGGGACTCTTTCGCCATACCCGCGTCACGGGAAGATAATCTGCCTTCGACTGTGTGCACGGTCCAGAGTGCCTGTCCGGCGAACATCCAGAAGTATACGAGTTGCACCACGGGAGCCAATCCGGTTTGTACGGTCACAATTCCCGGATACTACAAGATGCGCAGCCGGTTTGTTGATTATCCCGGCCAGTTTGTATTGCACTGCCACATCCTCACGCATGAGGACCGCGGCATGATGGAGCTGATAGAAGTGGTTCCTGATACCACGATCTACGCTCACCACTAACCTCAATTTGCCAATGATTCGGGAGATAGGAGCTCGCCAATCCAGGCGCGTGGCCGTGGTCTGTCAATAATAATGACGATGAAATCAGGGATTTTGCCGGCACAGATCATCTTTTGCCGGCAAGATTGGCCCACTCGCCTGACTGAATGAAACTGGCCCAGTAGATCGCCTTGATTTTGAGCTGATACACGGCTGCTGTGTCGGCTACGATGACTAACGTTTCAACGCTGGTGAGCCTGCTTTCCAAGTTGTACTCGGCTAGCCCTGCGCCGCTGTTGTCCAACAACTGCACCGTGACATCGATACCGTGTTGCTCCACGACAACCCTGGCATATTGATGATCCTGAATGTTGAGGCGATAGGAGTGAGTTTGCGCGCCTGACATTTCACGCTCGATAGGCTGGCCCGGCAGGAGCGGCGGCGTTGGTCCCGTGTTGCTGTACTGTGGTCGCCGGACCAGGACTAGCTAGCGTTTGCAAGAGGGCTGTATTGCCTGTTGCAAGCGCGCTCAAGAGGGGCAACGCACATTCCGATAATTACAGGGAACGCCAGAGCCCTAAGTATCTTCAACGAGGAGTGGACAATAACTTTGAATAAGAGATGGACTACAGTTTTCCCCAAGCGAAATCACCCCAGCGCGGATGAACTCGATGCACTTAGAAGGGACCCCAATTTAGCACTTGCCCCTAGTGAAAACTCCGTTCTGATTGAAAGCGTTGACTATATCACCGATGACGGCAACGACCGTTGCCTTAGCGCTCAAACCGTATTTGAACGGTAGGGAGCGTTGGCATACACAATACAACTCTGACAGGCATACGCAAGCACGCCGCTAAACAGCAATGACGATTCGGAAAACCCACCGTCACAAAATCGGCTACAGCAACCGTAGACGGCGAACCAGAAATTGTAAGTGATTGAAAAAAATGGTCGGGGAGAGAGGATTTGAACCTCCGACCCCCTGGTCCCGAACCAGGTGCTCTACCAGGCTGAGCCACTCCCCGACACAGACCACCCACGCGGACGGTCATTGGTAGGCCTCGATTATAGCAGAGTATTGCAGCTCAAAACTCAGAAACCAAGGCACTGATGAAGCAAAAACCGGGTGATTGCCAATACCAATCTCGATACGTGATTTCCGACGCATGGATCTCCGACATCTGATCTCCCACAGTCAGTTTCCGGCACTCCATTTCAAACACTCATTTCAAACACCTATTGCCGGACACGTTATCCCGACACTTGATTCCCAATACTTGACTCCCATACTTGATTTGCCCACAGAATTGCTTGCGGCAGAAAATCCGGTGGTTCCGAGAAAACGCCCACTGGTTCATGGCCGATTGTTCAATAACAGCAGGTATTCACCTGATTGTCGCTGAGTAATTTGTAACCAAGAATATTGGTTCCCCCTTTAGCGCCTATATGTCTTCACTTGAACTCTGCGACCGATCCGCCGTGCTGGAAAATGCGGCCGCTGGCGCGTCGGCGGTGGTTGATCCCGCGACTGCTGGCCCTGTCGACGATTCACGCGTCATGGCTACCACCCCCGACGTGGCTGCCGCTGAATCTTTACGCGTTGATACTGACTCACAGCGCACCAGAGGCATTCGATGGCCATTGCGGATTTCCACCCGGCGTTTGATCATCCTGGCTACGATCGTTCTGGGAATGCGGATCTTTGTCGGGGAGGCCTCCGTGGTGCCCACGGCATCTATGGAAGGCACCATCCTGGTCGGCGACCATCTCTTCATGGACAAGCTGCTTTATGGGCCCGAAATTCCTTTGGTCCACTGGCGGCTGCCTGCGCTCAAGACCATCCATCGGGGCGACATTGTCGTCTTCCGCTACCCAAAGGACATATCGGAGACTTTTCTGAAGCGCGTAACTGCTGTGGGTGGCGATCGACTGGAAATCAAGAATGGTGTGCTGTATGTGAACTCAAAGCCCGTACAGGAGCCATACGCAGTGCATCATGCGCCGGTACACAGTCCGGAAGAGAGCTGGGGACCAACCGTTGTGCCGGAAGGCAAGCTCTTTGTGATGGGTGATAATCGCGATAATTCCAGTGACAGCCGCGACTGGGGCTTTGTGCCAATGAGCAACGTCATCGGCGAGCCGCTGTTTGTCTATTGGTCTTATGACGCGCCCACGGCACGCTGGCTGGATGAAAATCCCGGGCACAGGATTTCTTTTTATGCTTCCATTGCGGGAAACTTCTTCTCCAACACTCGCTGGAGCCGCACTGGAATGTTGCTCTAGAGTGGTCCGCTCAATCACATGGGCAACTTACGTGTTGGCCTGGCGCATTGCGGAGACAGACAGCCATTTTTAGTCTTTCATTCTTTCCTTAATCAAATCCACAATCCGCTTCTGCACTGCTGAATCTGATCCGAATTCCGTGATCCAGTGGACCTCCGGTTCGCGTCGAAACCACGTCATCTGCCGCTTGGCGTAATTCCTGTGGCCCTGCTGTGCCGCAACAATGGCCTGCTCCAGTGAAAGCTCTCCGCGCAGGTGCTGCATGGCCTGCTTATAACCCAGCGAGTTCAACGGCCATACTGCTGAACCGTATCGATCTACCAGCATGCGGGTTTCTTCCAGCAGTCCGGCAGAAAACATTTCCTGTGCGCGCTGGTTAATGCGCTGATACAGCGCCTCTCGACGGGGATTCAGGCCGATGCGCAGAATTCTGAAGCCCTGCAGTGCATCGCGTCCCTGCTGCCATAGATCAGTCATCGGCGCTCGCGCACTTAGGCTTACTTCCAGTGCCCGAACCACCTTGGGAACGTCATTGGCATGGATGGTTTGCGCTGCTGCAGGATCGATGCGGCGCAGCAGCTTGTGAAGATAATCGCTACCACGCTCTGTGGCGCGCTCTCGCAGCCGGTTGCGGAGTTCTTCTGAGCGTGGCGGGGCATGAAACAATCCTTCCAGCAGCGCACGCAGATACAAACCAGATCCGCCCACAACAATGGGCAAATGCCCGCGAGCGGCAACATCGGCGATTGCCTGTCTTGCCAGCCGCGAATAATCACCTGCGGTGACCAATTCCTCCGGACCAGCAATATCGATCAGATGATGTGCAACGCGCCGGCGCTCTTCCTTTGAAGGTTTTGCCGTGCCGATTTCAAGCTCACGATAGACAGCCACAGAATCGCAGCTGATGATCTCGCCTTGCATCTGCTCGGCCACATGGAGTGACAGCGCGGTTTTGCCACTGGCTGTGGGACCAAGGATCACGACGAGCAAAGGCAGGCTCATGCGCCGCTCCAGATGCGTCGCAGGAATACAAACAGAAGTATGATCAGCGCTAACAAGGCCAGACCAAGGGCCTGCTGTCTTCGAGAATCCATTTCATTCACATTGTAGCTAGACTGCCCACCGATGACGGTCTGTCGGCATTGGCTGGAAAATAGAAAATGCTAAACTCTAGCGCGGAGTTTCACTCTGGCAGCGACCAAACTGTCTTATGGCAACGGTTACCAAGTACAAATTTGATGAATTTGAGGCCGACCTTCGCGCGGCGGAGTTGCGTAAGAACGGCAACCGCCTGAAGCTGCAACTGCAGCCATTCCAGGTTCTGGTTGCGCTTCTTGAGCGTCCTCAGGAAGTGGTTACCCGCGAGGAGTTGCGCCAGCGCTTGTGGCCGCAGGATACGTTCGTCGACTTTGATCACGGCCTCAACACCGCCATGGTCAAGCTGCGCGATGTGCTCGGCGATTCCGCCAGCAAGCCAAAATTCATTGAGACAATTGCCAAGCGCGGCTATCGATTTCTGGGGAGTGCAGAAGTTATTTCAGATCAGCCTGCGCCGGCGGAACCGAAAAAATCAGTGCAGCCCGAAGCTGGCGCGGCAACGGTCGGTAACCCAAATTTACCGTCTGGAAGTATCCCTGCTGAAACGGATTCAGCGCTTCCTCGCACCAGTCGAAACACAGCACGCCTCTTGTTCATCCTGACTCAGATCATGTACCTGATTTTTTATCTTTCGGCGCTCTTCAGCTGGGAAAACACGTACAAGGCTGCCTTTAATATCTGGGGACGCGCCGGTGCAACGGCGTTCGTGGTTTATATGGCAACATCCATGGTCGGCATTGCCGTGCGTTTGTATCTGATTTCTGCCACGGCAATGGATTATCACCTGCTCGGCAGCAAATATCGCCTGCTTACGCCTGCACTTTTTGTCCTGGATATGATCTGGGCTTTGTCGCCGCTGCTCATCGCTGACCGGATCGGTCTGGGCTTTGCCCTGGGCGCATGTGCGGCGCTGGTTTATATGCCGTTCGCGCAACGCACATTAATAAAGATGATGCAGAGCGGGCTGTAACGCAACGTCGGTTATTCCAGATCGTTTTTGTCAGGGTTGTAGTAGAAGCGCGCCCGGATCAAAAGATAATCTCCGGCAAATTGCGTGGGAAGATTGGGCAGCGGGATAGCGTCTGTGATTGCGCCCCATGCGGCACGGTCCAGCGCGACATCGCCAGAGGTGCCAACCAGTTTCATGCCCATGACTTTGCCTTCTTTGGTGATGGCAAATTCAATTACCACCACGCCCTTTTTCATCACCGGAGGCATCGCAGATTCGGGAATCAAGGGGTCCCAGTGCGTCTGCACCGTATAGCGCAGGCGCTTCATGTATGGGCCAAAGTCCACGCCCATGGTGTCACTCAATATTTCCAGCCCGCCTTTTGTGGCGACGTTGGGTTTTACACCACTGCCATACTCTCCGCCGCCAAATGCGACGGGTGCATTGCCATGGCCTGCGGCAGCGGAATGAATCGCATCGTTCACTGACGCGCCGGGTGAGGCAATGGTAAATGGCGATTTCTTGGGCGCCGCCGGAGCCGGCGATTCCAACTGGGCCGTCGCGGGCGGCGTGGGCTGCACCGGAGGAGATGGAGCGGTTGTCTGCGCCGTCGCCGGATTTTGCTGCTGCGCTTGCTGGCCTGAAGGCGGTGGCGGAGAAGCTTTCGGCGGACCGGCCTTGCGCGCGTCAATTAGCTTGCGCAATGTTTCTTTGTCCACCGTCGGAGTTTTCGTTTGCGCGATGCGGTTCTTGTCAGAAGTTATGTTGGTCTTGGGTGGTTTTACTTTCAGCGCGTCATCCGGCAGCGAGATAAAAGTGGTTTCCTGCTTTTGATTGATTGGGAACAATGACTGGCCGGTTGAAATTCCACTTCGGCACAAAGATCAGCAAAGCGATGATGATGGCATGGGTGATCAGGGAGATCCATGCTGCCTCGCGCCGGCGATACGTAGAGACAACGTCATCTTCTTCCGGCAGATCAGCCGTGAGAAGATGCAAACGCATCTCTGCCGCCGTGATCTTCAGCGGCACTTCTGCTCGCGACTGTTCCTCAGCCGGACGCCCTTTTTCTTCCATTACAGGAATAAACCACCACCAGCCTGCTTGCAGGCGCTGTTGCGTTGTTAGTTACTATTCTCTCATTAGAACGGCTGTTGTGAGATGCTCTTGCGGGCACCAACGATGAAAAAACACGATTTTCTAGTGGAAACTACTCATTACCAAGGGACGAATCGCGCACCTTAATACATGTTTACAAAGAATTTACAGGGAATGGATTTGGGCCCGCTTTGTGTGCTCTTCAATGGCAGAGAGGATGCTCAGAGCAGCCGCCAGTGCGCGACGGCCATCTTCGAGCGTTACCACCGGTTTTTCGCGATGGCGCACGGCATGCAGAAATGATTTCAGCTCCGCCCGCAACGGTTCTTCGGCCTCCACTTTCGGCTTGTTTAGAGTTACGCCCGGAATCGGAAGCGTGGAAGGCGTTTCCGCAAATGCCATCAGATTGTGCAGAGAAAATTTCTCTTCCTGGGTAACGCGAATCTGGAAAACATCCTGGCGTCCGTAGTCGATGGAGACATACTCCTTCGGCTGAAAGAAGCGCAGCTTGCGCACCCGCTCCGTGCTGATGCGGCTGGCAGTCAGGTTCGCCACGCAGCCGGATTCAAACTCCATGCGCACGTTGGCGATGTCTACTTTTTCCGTGACCACGGGCAAGCCCCACGGCGCGTATTTCTTTTACTGGCGATTTCACGAAAGAAAGCACAACGTCGATATCGTGAATCATTAGATCCAAGCACCACGTCAACATCGAGGCTGCGCGGGCTGAAAACGCTGAGGCGATGCACTTCAAAAAACATGGGATTGGTAATCAGCGGGATTGTCGCTCGCACTGCGGGATTGAACCGCTCCAAATGTCCGACTTGCACCACACGCTGGTTGGCATTGGCCAGACTGATCAGTTCATCGGCTTCTGCCAGGGTCGAGGCCAGCGGTTTTTCGATGAGCACATCGATCCCGGCAGCCATCAATGCCGCCGCCACGCCGCGATGATGCAGCGTTGGCACTGCCACGGACGCGGCTTCCACGCGTCCGAAAAGTTCTTCCACGCCAGCCAGCGCGGAGCAGCCAAACTGGCTGGCCACAGCCTGGGCCTGCGCAGTGTCACTATCCACCACGGCAACCAGTTCCACGCCTGCGCCTTGTTTTTGCAGTTCGTGGTAAACGCGGGCGTGGTTGCGGCCGAAAGAGCCCACACCAACGACCGCAACCCGAATTGGACTTTCGTGAGCCAACCGTTGATTTTCTCAGACGTTGGCCAAAGCGGCAAAGGGTATCATGAGGGCGTTTGGAGGAATCATCGGATGGGACGCGCCTTTGGGTTTATAAGCTTGATTGTTGTGGTGGGTATTGGGGCTTATATCTACATGCGCCAGACGCAAGGCGTAATGTCCGCGGGCTCCAGCAACCCCACGGCAACGGTCGATTTGATTGGTGTGAGAAATGACTTGCTGGCAATTGCCCAGGCGGAGCGCAGTCACGCGGCAGCGCAAGGCAGTTATGTCTCTATTGAAACGCTGAGATCGCAGGGCGAGCTCACCATGACGCGCGATAACCGCGGGCCCTATAACTACTCCGCCGAAATCAGTGATTCTTCATTCCGAATTGTTGCCACGTATGCCGGCCCTGCAAGCTCTGGAATGCCGCAAATGCTCAGCGTTGACCAGACCATGCAGGTCAGCCAGCAATAAGCGCACCCGGTTAAGCTGCCCGTGCGCTGTTGCAATTGCGCGGCGACCTTTTTCAGATCATCCACGAACTTACGCATTTCCTCATGCCGGGAATCATCATCGGGAGCACGTAGAATCGACGACGGATGGACGGTCGCCATCACAAGGGGCGCAATGTTCGATTGCGCCCACTGCCCACGCTGTTTGGTCACGCGAAACTGGCTTCCCAGCACGCCCTGCGCCGCCGTGGCGCCCAGCAACACCACCACCTCCGGCTTTACTACTTTGATCTCGGCATCCAGCCACGGCCGGCAAGCGCTGATTTCCAGAGCATTGGGCTTCTTGTGCAGGCGACGCTTGCCACGCGGCTCCCATTTGAAATGCTTCACAATGTTGGTCACGTAAACATCTTTCCGATCAATTCCGGCTATGACGAGGGCTTTGTCTAACACAGCGCCTGCCGGTCCTACAAATGGTCGGCCCTGCAAATCTTCTTTGTCACCGGGCTGTTCGCCCACCAACATTACTCGAGCGTTTGCGCTACCCTCGCCGAAAACGGTCTGCGTGCCCAGTTTCCACAGATCGCACGCCTTGCAATTGGCCGCAGCAGCGCGTAAGGCAGGCAGCGTGAGTTTGTCTGGGATCGGCGCAGCAGAGATGCGAGTTAGACGTTTGGCCATGCTATTTTTGATGCATCGTCGGCTACGCCGGGCGGCTTCGCTCGCAGTTTCGCCGTCATATAAACTGCTCGAGCGAAAGCTTTCAAAGGCAGGCTCTCGGCATGAAATTTCATACGGAATATCTCACCTTCAACACCAAGAAGCATCGCGAATACATCCACATTACGCCGCAGGTGGAAAAGATTGTGCATGCCAGCGGCGTGACCAACGGCATGGCCCTGGTTTCCGCCATGCATATCACCGCTGGAGTTTATGTGAATGACGATGAGCGCGGGTTGATCCAGGACATTGACAAATGGCTGGAGCAGCTTGCGCCATTCAACGAAGCGTACCTGCACCACGAAACCGGTGAGGACAACGGCGACTCACACCTGAAGGCGCTGCTCATACACCATCAAGTCATTCTTCCGGTGACCGACCGTAAATTGCTGCTTAGGAACATGGCAGCGGGTTTTTTACGCTGAGTTTGATGGCCAGCGCTCAAAAAGAGTGGTGGTTGCTGTAATGGGTGAATGATCGAGCCCGACATCTGGGCCGTGCTCTAGTGGACAACTATCTCCGGTCTGCTGCCCTGTGTTGACGCCGGCACCTTCAGCACGATTTCCGAATGCCCGTCGGTAAGAGACAGTTCGCCGCCAATGGAATAAACCAGCTCCTGAATGTAGGCGAGTTCTTTGGCGAGAGTGCTCTTTGCGTCTAATAGCGCAGGCTGTGCGCCATCAGCCGGTTTCCAGTTCAAATGAATCGCGCAACGGCCCTCATTGGCCTGAGCAGAAATTGTCAGGACCATAGGCCTGGTATTCCGGCCTACCAATCTGCTCAAAAACAACACCATAAGTTGGCGCAAAACCGGGCTGCTGGTGACCTGAATTGCGGAAGACCACTGCCGCTCCAGAGTCAGCAACCCTGAGTGCAGAAGCACGACGAACTCATTGAAGACCTCATTGAGCAGAGAATCCAGAGAGGTCCACGGCGCGTCGGGCGCTGGAACTTCCCGGACAAGGACCGATATCGCCTTGGCCAGAGAAATGGCGCGATCCGCCTGCTGCTCGATCGTTCTGAGATCGGGAGAACCATTTTTGTGCATACCGGTGACTTCCAGAAAGCAACGTATGCTGGTAAGCGGCTGAGCCAGATCGTGCGCCAGCGAGTGAATCAAGGCCTTGAGCGATGTTTGCTGAATGCCAACAGCATCGGTCAAATCGACAAGAGCGCCCGGCGGATAAGTATGGTTCACATCCATGTGCACCGCGGCTGGGTGGCAATCTGAAGGCGGCGCAATTTGCGATGGCGCCGCCCTGCCGATTCTATAGCCCGCGCCTCTGATGGTATGAATCAGCTTGTTTTCGCCGGCAAAGTCGATTTTTTTGCGCAAATAGTTCACATAAACGTCCACCAGATTGCTGTCGCTTTCCGGTTGTAGTCCCCAGGACCAGAGCAACAAATCATGGCGTGTTACGGTTTCGCCGGCATGGCGCATCAGCAGCAGCAGAAGCTCAAATTCCTTGGGACTCAGTTTAATTTCATGCTTGCCACGATGCACTTTGCGCGACGCCGGATCAAGTTCCAGATCTTCCACTCGCAACACATTCAGTGCCGGATCGGCCTTGCGACGCAGCAATGCATTCGTTCGGGCAGCCAGTTCCTGGAAGGAAAATGGCTTGGTGATGTAATCGTCAGCGCCCAGGTTCAGAGATTGGATTCGGTCAGAAACGCGATCGCGGGCGCTTAGCACCATCACAGGGGTTTCCAGTCCCTTGCTACGCAGCTTTTCCAGCAGCTTCAGTCCATCCGTCTGGCCGAAGTTCAAATCAAGAATGATTAATTTGTAGTTCTGGCGCTCTAGCTCGGAAATCACACTGTCTTCATTCAATGCGGTATGGACGGAATAGCCTTCTGATTCAAGCGATTTCGATAAGAATGTTGCCAGGTGGAGATCGTCGTCGGCAAGGAGTATGGACATAGCTGTCTACCTTTCACCATGTTGGCGCGGGTAGCAATACCTTAAGCGTACTGAAATCCGGGATCTAACTAACTCATAACGTACCTAAATAACTACATATAGTTAGACGGCATGATTCTAGAACAGAACAAAACTCCGTGCTTGATATTTATGTAATTTTAGAAAATCCTTTTCCCGTTTTGACGATGCCCTTTCCCATCGGGCGAAGTGAGGCGAGAGGCGACAAAAGAGTTAAACCCTCCTGTTATCATGGGCTTCCCCCGCCTGAGCGCAGATGGCCAGCGACTCCGGACATGCGCGGTGCTCTAAGCTTTTGATACGATAGAGGGTTTGAATCCCGCGAAAGGCAACTTCTGTATCAATGGCAGCCAAAGTTTTTAAGAATTTCATCGGCGGCGAGTGGGTCGAATCGCGCAGCGGCCAGACCTACGAAAACCTGAACCCAGCTGATACGCGCGACGTGATCGGCGTATTCCAGCGCTCAGACAAGCGCGACGTAGACGATGCCGTTTCCGCTGCCAGGCAGGCTTTTGAGCGCTGGCGGCTGGTTCCCGCCCCCAAGCGCGCTGAGATCATTTACCGCGCTGGAGAAATCCTGCTGGAACGCAAGGAAGAATACGCCCGCCTGATGACGCGGGAAATGGGCAAAGTTTTGAAAGAAACGCGCGGCGATGTGCAGGAAGCGGTAGATACGGCCTATTACATGGCCGGCGAAGGCCGCAGGCAGTTTGGCGTGACAGTGCCGTCTGAATTGCCAAACAAATTTGCTATGGCTGTGCGCATGCCAATCGGCGTCTGCGGCATGATTGCGCCTTGGAATTTTCCCATGGCGATCCCCTCATGGAAGCTGCTGCCGGCTCTGGTCTGCGGCAACACTTGTGTGATCAAGCCCGCTGAAGATACTCCGCTTTCAACACTCAACCTGCTCAAGGCGCTCACTGACGCCGGCCTGCCCAGGGGCGTAGTCAACGTAGTGACAGGGTTTGGGCCGGAAGTCGGGGCGCCGATTGCCGAGCACCCCAATGTTCAAGCAATTTCCTTCACCGGATCGAGCGAGGTGGGACGCATTGTGGGCGAGACGGCTGCGCGGAGTTTTAAGCCGTGCTCGCTGGAAATGGGCGGTAAGAACGCCATCATTATTCTGGACGACGCTAATCTTGATCTGGCGCTGGAAGGCGTTCTATGGGGCGCGTTTGGAACCACGGGGCAGCGTTGTACTGCCGCAAGCCGCGTGATCGTGCAGAAAGGTGTTTACCGCCAGTTTGCGGACAGGCTGATTTATCGTGCTCAGCGGCTGAAGGTCGGCAACGGCCAGGATGAAAGCGTTGAAATGGGGCCGCAGATCAATGAACAACAAGTGGCCACAACGGAAAAGTATGTCCAGATTGGCAAGAATGAAGGCGCAAAGCTGGAAGCCGGAGGCAAGGCCTTGAACACGACCGACCATGCTTATGGCTGGTTCTTTGAGCCAACGATCTTCACTGACGTAAATGAAAAGATGCGCGTGGCCCAGGAAGAAATCTTTGGGCCGGTGCTCAGCCTGATCCCGGTTGATAACTTTGACAAGGCAATCGAGATTGCCAATGGCGTGACCTTATGGTCTCTCGTCGTCCGTTTATACGCGTGACGTCAACAAGGCTTTCCGCGCTATGCGCGATATTTACGCCGGCATTACCTACGTGAATGCGCCGACGATCGGTGCTGAAGTCCATCTGCCTTTCGGCGGCACAAAGTCAACTGGCAACGGACACCGCGAAGGCGGCCTGGGAGCAATCGATTTCTATACGCAGTGGAAATCTTGCTACATCGATTTCTCTGACCGGCTGCAGCGCGCGCAGATTGATACTGGAGAGTAATCTCTGAAATCCCGAACCCGCGACTTCAATTCTGCGAGCTTTTGTACATGACTGGAGCGCGGGTGAGGGAGCCCTATTGAAACATTTCCGCTGGGACGGATATTGCCGCTCATATGCCTCAATCCTCGAAGAACGTAGGGCTCCCTCGCTTCGCTTCGGGATTTCAGAAAAAGCGCGCCAGCTTATAATGTCCCTCAGGACTCCCGCGAATTCTCTATATACGCGCGAGCTGTTTTGTGTCCGAACAGAAACCGGATAAAAGCAACCGTTCTCTCCCCTTAACGCAGCGGCGCGCCCTGCTGATCCCGCTGGCTCTCGGCATTGTCCTGCTTTTTGGCGTTGTCTTCTCACAACAGGCCTTCAATCTGAAGCAACTGCGGCCAGATTCCGCTGGGCAAACGCTGGGACTGGTGGCGCTCTCAGCACTGGTTTTCCTGCTGCTGGTGGTGCTCACTTTTGTCCTGTTCCGCAACCTGCTCAAGCTCTATGCCGAACGGCGGCTGGGCGTGCTGGGCTCACGCTTCCGCACACGCATGATGGTGGGCGCTCTGGTGCTGTCATTCGCGCCAGCGATTGTGATGTTTATGTTCTCTTACGGCCTGATGAACCGGTCGATCGACAAATGGTTTTCCAGTCCGGTGAACGCATTGCACCAGGGATCCGGGCGCGTGGCCGCTCTGCTCACCGCGTCACAGGGAGAGAGCGCCCGCCACACCGCAATGGACATAGCGGAGTCTGCCGAGATTCAGCATGCTTTTGAAACCGCCAATTACAGCGGCGTGCTGCATGAATTCCGCCGCCACCAGAACACGCTGCAAAACGGCTTTGCCGTGGCGATTCGCGATGATGCCCCTGTAGCCAGTTGGAACCTGCCGCGGCCGTGGCCCATGTTGCGCCAATCCTTTCCCGATGTGAACAAACTGCAGCAGTCTCCGGAAAAATGGGTCTTTCAGAATACCGATTTCCTTGTGGCTACATCGCCGGTGGGGAAATCCGGGGCAATCCTGATCGGACTGCCGCTGCCCAAGGATTTTTCTCCAACGCTGGAACAGATTAACCAGGACCAGCACGACTATGAAACTTTGGGTCACGAAGCCAAGCGCATTCGCGGCCTGTACATGCTGCTCTTGACGATGCTGACAGTGCTGGTTCTGTTTGTGGCTACATGGTCTTCGCTCTTTGTGGCCAAGCTGGTCACGCGTCCAGTGGAAGCGCTGGCGCTGGCCACCCGCGAGATATCGCTGGGACACCTGGGGCACCGCGTTGAAGTTTCTGCCGCGGACGAACTGGGCGAACTGGTTTCTTCATTCAATACTATGGCTGGTGAACTGGAGTCCAGCCGCACTAAGATTGACCAGTCTGCACGGGCTTTAACTCAGTCAAACACTGAATTGGAGCAGCGCCGCCGACATATTGAAACAATTCTGGAAAGCATTCCGACCGGCGTGCTTTCTCTCGATCCGCAAAGACGCGTCACGCACAGCAACGTGGCCTTTGGGCGGATGTTCTGGCCCAACGGAGGCGCACCCGTGATTGGATCGACACTGCGCGAGGTCTTTAACGACGAAACTGCTTCCGATCTGGAGCATCTGCTGCGCCGCGCTGATCGCATGTCAGTAACCGCTGCGCAATTCGAGATTCCCATCGACAAAGACAAGCTCAACGTGAGCGTGACCGTTTCTTCCGTGCAGCACGGCAAGCAGCGGCTGGGATATGTGATCGTCTTTGAGGACTATAGCGAACTGCTGAAAGCGCAGCGCGAAGCCGCATGGCGCGAAGTGGCGCGGCGCGTAGCGCATGAAATCAAGAACCCGCTTACGCCGATTGCGCTTTCTGCCGAGCGCATTCGCAGGCATCTGGAGCGCGGGCTTGTGCCGGACCAGGCGTCATTGAAAGTGATCCATGGCTGCGCGGAAACGATTACTGAAGCGGTGCAGACAGTCCGTTCGCTGGTGGATGAATTCTCTTCACTGGCGCGTTTTCCGGCGGCCCAGCCGCGCCCGGCGGACATTAATGAAATTGTGGAAGGCGCGCTGGCCATGTTCAACGGCAGGCTGGACGGGATTCGCGTGGAAAAACAACTGGACGCCAACCTGCCTCTGGCCATGGCCGATCCTGAAGCGATCAAGCGCGCGCTGGCCAACCTGATCGACAACGCCGCTGAAGCCATGCAGGATTCCCGCGTGCGCGAAATCCATATCACCACATCGCTGCTGGATGGACGTGATGGTCTGGAAATTATGATTGCCGATACCGGACACGGCATCAATCGCGAGGTAAAAGAGAAATTGTTTCTGCCATATTTTTCCACCAAGAAGCGCGGCACCGGACTGGGACTGGCGATCGTGCGGCGCATCATTGACGATCATCATGGCTCCATCCGGGTGGAAGAAAACAAGCCGGCGGGCGCAAAGTTCCTGGTAGAGCTGCCGCTGGCCGGTGAGATGGCAGCATCGGAGTCGCAGAGTGCATAGCGTCCTGGTGGTGGATGACGAACGCGATATCCGGGAGTCACTGCGCGGCGTCCTGGAAGATGAAGGCTACAAGGTGCTGCTGGCGGAAAGCGGCGAAGCGTGCCTGGAGCAATTGAAGAAGCGTTCCTGCGAAGTGGTGCTGCTCGATATATGGCTGCCGGGCATTGACGGCCTGGAGACGCTGGAAAAAATCAGGCAACTGGAAGATCCGCCGGAAGTGGTGATCATCTCCGGGCACGGGACCATTGAGACGGCGGTCCGCGCCACCAAGCTTGGCGCATTTGATTTCCTGGAAAAGCCGCTTTCGCTCGATAAGACGCTCATCGTTCTGAAAAACGCTCTTGAAGCACATCGGCTGCGACTGGAGAACGCCGAGTTCAAGAAGCAGTTCCAGGCCAAGAGCGTCATCGTGGGTGAAAGCATTCCCATGAAGGCCTTGCGTCATGAGATTGCGGTGATGGCTCCGACGAATGGGCGCGTACTGATTTATGGCGAGTCCGGGACAGGCAAAGAGCTGGTGGCGCACGCCATCCACGCGCACAGCCTGCGCAAGGACAAACTTTTTGTCGAGGTAAACTGCGCCGCCATTCCGGAAGACTGGATTGAAAGCGAGCTCTTTGGACATCGCAAAGGCGCGCTGCCCGGAGCGGCCAGCGACAAGGAAGGCAAGTTCGAAAAAGCGAATGAAGGCACGCTGTTTCTGGATGAAGTGGGCGACATGAGCCTGAAGACCCAATCCAAGGTGCTGCGCACGCTCGATGAACAGAAATTTACGCCGGTGGGCGATGACGATCCGGTGAAAGTGGACGTGCGCGTGATTGCCGCGACGAACAAAGACCTGGACGAGGAAATTTCCCGCGGCAATTTTCGTGAAGACCTGTTCTACCGGCTGAACGTGATTCCGTTTTATGTTCCTCCGTTGCGCGAGCGCAAAGAAGATATTCCGCTGCTGTCAAAACATTTCCTGAAAGAGTTTTCCGCCGCTTACAGCCGCCGATCCCGGGAAATCACGGACGAGGCAATTGAGACGCTCACACGCTATTCCTGGCCGGGAAATGTTCGCGAGCTGCGCAACGTAATCGAGCGGCTGGTAATCATGAATCCCACGGCGCATAAGATTGAACGCAAGCACCTGCCGCCGCTGATCCATCGCGAAGGTGGACGTTCCTCTACGGCGGGCTTTTCCACGCTGCATCAGGCCCGCGCCGCCTATGAGCGCGACTACATCCTGAAAAAACTGGATGAGAACCACGGCAACGTTACCCGCGCCGCGGAAGTGCTGGGCCTGGAACGCAGTCACCTGTATCGCAAGATGAAGACGCTGGGCATTGCGGTGAAGGAGTAGCGACCAGCGGTACTTGGTACTTAGTATTTGGCACTTTTGTCTGATGTCGAGCCTCCACATATATTTTCATTGGCATTGGCGGGAAGGGCCACTAACTCCCCACTTTTATCCAACCCCAAAACCAAAGAAGTTGGCTGAAAATGCCGGTGCCTGACGAGCCAATAGAGTTCGAAAAATCCGGCGGACCAAAACCCTTGACATTTGGCGAAGAAAATGCGATAACCTGAGGCGTTGATCACCACCGCTCAGGCGGTTCTCTGGTTTTTAGGCTCTTTGACAAAAGAATCAAGCGTCCCTCGGTCGGAAAGCGCGGTTACAAACGCATCCGGTCTGTTAATCAAAGAGTAAATTCGGCAATCGGTACGGTCAAAAAAATTGATACGAATTCGAGGCCGATTAAACGCGAAAAGGCGCCTTCGACAGTGTACTGCACCCCTAATTTGAGACAGTAAAGTAGTGTCACACTTAGCAGGAAAGGAGCTAAGAGTGGCAAACAAGAGAGGGCCGGACAGGAAAGGACCGGAGTTTTGGTCGGAGGCTGTCAAGCGAATCAATGCGGGCGAGAATGTGACAGCGCTGGCGCAAGAGTTAGGGGTCAGTGCGCGCCGCTTGTATCGGTGGCGTGCGCAACTGGAGCCGCGGGAAAAAGACCCGCGGCGGCAGCGGGAAGCCATGCTGGCACAGGAGAACCAACGGCTGAAGCAGACGCTGGCGGAGAAGGTGCTGGAGGTGGATTTTTTGCGCGGTGCCTTGCACAAAGTCGAGGAACGACGCCGGAGCAGCGGCAGCAATGGCGGAGCGGCATCTACGACCAGGTCCGGGAAGTGATGCCGGTGCAAGGCAGCTTGAGTGTGGAACGGATGTGTCGGTTGACCCAGGTAAGCCGTGCGGGTTATTACCGCAGTTTTCAGGAGCACTGTCCGGTGGAGGAAGAGATGCTAGTGCGGTCGGCGATCCAGCAGATCGTGGTGGAACATCGACGGCACTATGGCTACCGGAGGGTAGTGTTGGAGTTGGACAAGCGTGGTTTGGTGGTGAACCACAAACGGGTGCTGCGGCTGATGCGGGAAGACAATCTGCTGGCGCTGCAGCCGAAGCGGTTCGTGGTGACCACGGAGTCGAATCACAGCCTGGAAATCGCGGTGAATCTGGCGCGGCGGATGAAGCTGACGGCGATTAATCAACTGTGGGTGGCCGACATCACCTACATCCAGGTATGGCGGGAGTTTGTGTTCCTGGCGGTGGTGCTGGACGCTTACTCGAGGAAAGTGGTGGGCTGGGAGCTGAGCCGGAGTCTGGGCAGCGGCCTGGCGGTGAAGGCTCTGGAGAAGGCGATAGCCGAGCGGCAGCCGGCGCCGGGGCTGGTCCATCACTCCGATCGCGGGGTGCAGTATGCTAGCCGGGAGTACGTGGCGCTACTGGAGCAACACCAGATGATCGCCAGCATGAGCCGGCCGGGGAACCCGTACGACAATGCCAAATGCGAGCGGTTCATGCGAACGCTGAAACAGGAAGAAATCTATGCCAGCGCGTATCGTGACTTGGAGCACCTGCGCAACAACCTGGAAGAGTTCATCGAGCGGTATTACAACCAGAAGCGGCTACACTCGGCGCTGGGCTATCGTACTCCAGAAGAGTTCGAGCGGGCGCAGAGCGGAGATCCAACCCTGAAGGCGGCGACAGTAACGTGTTCCTTCGGGAAAGCTAGTACATTGCTGCTGGGGACGGGGACTCAAACGCCGTCCCCTTCCCCAGACCCCAACCCCCTGCTGTGTCAGATCAAGGAGGACCGATGACGGCCGCTCTTGTCTCATCCCAGGGGTTCACCTACAAAATGACACGTGTGACACTTTCAAACTGTCTCACCTCAGGGGTGCACCTCAACAGCCTTTTGACAAGCCTTTCGAATTGCACTTTACCCTTTGTTTGCAACAAATCTGCTACCCCGGGTGGGTCGAGCGCAAAAGTTTACTAAAGAGTAAAATCTGTAGTACTCGATTTGTGCGTACTTGAGAGACGCTGCAACCAAACAGGGAGTTGTGGATCTAATGCGCATGACACGAATATTCGCGCTGGCGATTGTGGTAGTCGCCGTGATTTCTATTTGTATGGCGGTGCTAGACAAAACGACCGACCCCGGCGTCCCGCGCAAGGCCGTTGTGGTGGAGCTGTTTACTTCAGAAGGATGCTCCAGTTGTCCGCCGGCAGATGAGTTGCTGGGACATTTACGGCAGGAGCTGGCCGCGAAAAGTGTTCAGGTGATCCCGCTGGGCTTTCACGTGGACTATTGGAATTCGCTGGGATGGAAAGACCGCTTTTCCTCGGCGGATTTCACTCAGCGGCAGGAGCAATATACGCATGCCCTGAAAGTGGATGGCCCGTACACGCCTGAGATGGTGGTGGATGGCGCGGTGGAATTTGTGGGGAACGATGCCGGGCGAGCACAGAGCACGATTCGCCAGCAAGCCAGCCAACTGGAAACGGCGCAGGTAAAAATTGCTTTGGCAGGCGCGGACCAACTGAAGATTCAGGCAAAAGGCCCCGCCACTTCATCAACCGGCAATGCGTTGGTGATGCTGGCGATCACCGAAGACAACTTATCGACGCAAGTGGGATCAGGCGAGAACGGCGGCCGCACGCTGCATCACGCGGCTGTTGTGCGTGAGTTGCGGCAAGTGGGTTCGTTGCAGAGTGGCGCAATCGAAACCACAGTGCCGCTTAAGCTGGAAAAAGACTGGAAGCGAAGCGACCTGCGCGCTGTGGTTTTTGTGCAGAACGGACCCAGCGGAAAGATCGACGGCGCGGCTTCAGTTGCCCTGGCGGACCAGTTGCGCTGATGTGCGTCCCAATTTACCAAGCTCGTCCTGGAAAAGGTGATTGTTGGGGAATTGCTGGTGGAGAGCTTCCAGCTTGCGGCGCGCGTCATCAGTGTTCTTGAAGCGCACGTCCTCAAACACCACCAGCAGGCGGGCGAAAGGCGCAAGATAATGGGCGTGGTCCGCGGCCAGCGTTAGTTCCTTTACGCCTTCACCTTCATCGCCTTTGAGTCCGCCCAGGCGAAGCACCCAGCGCACTGGAGCGGATTTACGCGCCACAATGACTTTGCCCATTCCGGTGGCGACATAAGCGTCATAGGAATCGGGGGACTGGGACAGCAGTTTTTCAGCGTACGTTGTGGCAGTTTTTATGTAAGAGATGGCCTTAAGGTCTTTCTTGGTGAAGATGCCGTAGTCGTCGCCGTGCAGGCCGTTGATGAGTGAAAGCGCCAGCAACGCGCGGGCATCATTCTGATTGCGGTCCAGACGGTCTTTGGCCAGCTTTTCCGCCTGGTCAAGGCTGCTGTCAAAAACTTTTTTGTTGCCTGCGTCCCATGTGTAGGCATCACGGGAATTGTAGCTATCGTCGGTGGCAAACAGCTCACTGCGCAGAATGTGCAGCCGGTCGAGTTCGCGGAAGAACACCACCCAGGCCTGCGCTACGAAAGGCAACGGATCGTCCTGGGCGACGGCTTTGGCTTCGTCGGCGGCCTTGAAGGCTTCCTGAAATTTCAGGTCATACATCGCGTGGTATGACTGGGCCAGCTTGTCTTCGACCGACGGTGATTTAGTGGCCACTGGCTGAAGTTGAGCCGATGCGCCGGTCATCAGGGCCAGCATGGTAAGGGTCAGGAAGGCAGCAATTTTCAAGGGTTTTCCGGATGCCAAAATACTCTCCAAAGGTCCTTCAGCGTATCGGAATGCTAGCAGGTCGCATGGGCTTTGCCGATGTACGAAAGGGTATGTCCCCGCAGATGCACCTACAAATGCACCTTTCAGGGGCAATGTTCGGTCAGGTTGTTCAATCTGGGATGTTTCTATTGTAAATGAGAATTGCCGTTCAGTCCTGGCCGGGGCCAGGCATGGGATGGTCCAATTTGGCAATTTCCTGCAGAAAGAGCGGGTTATTGGGGAAGTGTTCACGGAGCCACTCGAGCTTTTTGCGGGCGGCAGCGTTGTTCTTGTGTCGAAGATCATCAAATGCGAGCAGAATGCGGGCAAATGGCATGAGAAAACGACCATGATCGGCGACCAGCGCCAGCTCTTTTACGCCCTGCTCCTGATCGCCTTTGAGGCCGCCCAGGCGCAACATCCAGCGCACCGGAGCGGCTTTGCCGCCGATGATGTATTTCCCCATGCCCGTGGCGATGTAGGCGTCGTAATAATCGGGAGAATGAGCCAGCAAGCGCTCGGCGAAACCATTTGCCGACTTGGTGTAAGAGAGCGCACTGAATTTTTTCTTCGCGATCAGGGCGGCATCGTCGGCGCGCAGTCCTGTAACCAGTGTGAGAGCAAACAGCGCTCTGGGATCATCTTTGGTTTGCTTCAGACGATCCTGGGCCAATTTTTCCGCGCCGGCCAGAGCGGTATCAAAGTCCTTGCGTCTTTGTGCGTCCCAGATAAAAGGCGGTCCGTCAATGAATTTGTCATCGGCGCCAAAGAGCTCGCTACGCAGGATGTGCATGTGATCGAATTCGCGGAAGAGCACAGCGCAGGCCTGCGCCATCCACGGAACGGGATCGTCATTGGCCATGCGTTTTGCGGATTCAGCCAGGCGTAGCGCTTCATCGAACCGCAAGTTGTACATTGCGTTGTAACTTTGATCCAGCAGCGCATCAAGATTTTGCGTCTGCGCGTAGATGGTGGGGTTAGCTGCGCCCTGGGCAACGGCATTGGCCTGCCAGGATAATACGACGATTACGATTGTCGCCAACGTATTCCTGGTCTGGCTAACGACTGACAATAAAACCCTCCAGCGGCAATGCCGCAGCATAACAGATTGGATGCATATCCCGCAGACAACGGCCATTAGAAACAATTTGCTTTCAATTAGATAGAACGCAAAAGGTTAAAGAATTGTTTTTCTCGTCAAGAGTCGAGCCAAAGTACCTTTTTAAAAAATTCTTTGCTCGAACTGGAGTATTGAAAGGACATCGAGATCGCCGATCGAACACTTTTACAGATGAGCGTCGCTTTTACACTTGAGGTTACATGCCGATAACTTATTCCGGACAAAAAGGTCAGTTCCGATTCATTTCCCTCGCATCTGCTCACGATTTTTCATCAGCAGCTTTCGATCTTGCTCCACTCAGCTCTGGATTCGCGGGAAAATAGTTGCGGAGGCAAAAATGGCCAATATTACTCAGCCCAAACGCACTAATAAAGGAAACGAGAGTTACTCATTCCGCTGCGCCGACGCAGGCTTTACCGGATGTTCATGGGAAGCGAAAGGCTCCAGTCCGGATGAAGTGCTGCGTAAGGCGGAACAGCATGGCCGCGAGCAGCACAACCTGACGTCGATTGACGACGAAACGCGCGACAAAGTACGCAGCAAGATTCGGCACGCCGCCTGATCCAGCTATCGGCATAAAACGCCATTACAAATCTCATGTCCTCGCAACCCTTCTCGTCTCGGCGGGCCTCGTCAGCCCGCCTTTTTTCTCGCCTCCTTGATTGTGACCTAAGCGGCGAGGCCGACTTGCGCGCCGAGCCGCCTGCTACGAGCGCAGAACGCCCTCAATCAATGCAATATCGCTCAAGCGGTTTGGAGCGCAGCGACATAATGATCGGATACAATCTATGGTTCATCCTGACCCATGCTGCGCTACTTTACTGCCGGAGAATCGCACGGAGAGAGCCTTGTGGCTTTTCTTTCCGGCGTACCGGCTGGTCTGATCATTGACCAGGCATTCCTCGACCGCGAACTCTGGCGCCGCCAGCAGGGCTTTGGCCGCGGCGGCCGGATGAAGATTGAGACGGACAAGGCCCACATCATCTCTGGCGTGCGTCACGGCAAGACCATCGGCTCGCCGATTTCTATCCTGCTGGAGAACAAGGACTGGAAGAACTGGCAGGAATCGTTGCCGATCGAGCCCGGCGATCCCGAGAAGCACAAGCGCGTCGCTTCGCCACGTCCTGGACACGCCGATCTTGCCGGCGCTCTGAAATACAACTTCCCTGAAGCACGATACATTTTGGAACGCGCTTCCGCCCGCGAATCGGCGGCCCGCGTCGCTATTGGCGCAATTGCCAAGCTTTTTCTGCGTGAGCTTGGCATGGAAGTCCTGAGCCACGTGATCGCTGTGGGCAAGGCTACTCTTGCGAATGCAGAAGTGCCGTGGGAGAAACTTCAGGAGCTGCATGCCAAGCCGGACGTTCTGCTCAACTGTGCTGACCCCGAATCCGAGCAGCGCATGAAAGCTGAAGTGGACCACGCGCTACGCACCGGAGATTCCATCGGTGGAGTCTTTGAAGTTGTGGCGCACAACGTGCCCTCCGGGCCTCGGCACTTTTGCCCAATGGGATGAGCGTCTGGACGGCATGCTGGCCATGGCTGTGATGTCATTGCAGGCCGTAAAGGCCGTGGAGATTGGTACCGGCGTTGAGTCGGCACTGTCGTTCGGCTCCGCTGTGCATGATGAGATCGGCTACACCAAGAGCGGCGAGACAAAATTTACCGGATTCACCCGTGCATCCAACCATGCCGGAGGAATTGAAGGCGGCATCTCCAACGGGCAGGACATTCTGGTGCGCGGCTATCTGAAGCCAATTTCTACTCTGCGGCGTCCGCTCGGCTCGGTGGATTTTGCCACGCGTGAACCCGTCAAGGCTGCGTATGAGCGCTCCGATGTCTGCGTGGTGCCGGCGGCCGGCGTTGCCGCTGAAGCCATGGTGGCGCTTACGCTGGCGCGGTGTGCCCTGGAAAAGTTTGGCGGCGATTCCATCGTAGAAACGCGGCGAAATTTCGCCGGCTATCAACAACAATTGCGGGAGTTCTAGCAGAACGAATGATTTATCCAATCGTAGTCTATGGTGATCCGGTGCTGGAGAGGCTGGCTGAACCGGTCACCGAATTCAATGCAGAGCTGAAGAAGCTGGTCGATGACATGTTTGAGTCCATGTATGCGGCTCACGGCGTGGGACTGGCGGCGCCGCAGATCGGTATTGGCAAGCGCATTGCGGTGATCGACACCACATTCAAAGAAGATCCCAAGGCCAAACTCGTTCTGGTAAATCCGGAAATCATTGGCCGTGAGGGCAAGCAGCATGGGCAGGAAGGCTGCCTGAGCCTGCCCGACTTTCGTGAAAACGTTACGCGCGCCAATATGGTGACCGTCCGCGCGCAGGATGTGGAAGGGAACTGGTTTGAAAAGACGGGCGACGACCTGCTGGCCCGTGCCTTTCTACATGAAATCGACCATCTGAACGGCCGGCTTTTTATCAGCCACGTCAGCGCTCTCAAACGTGACCTGATCAAGCGCAAGATCAAGAAGCTGGTGCGCGCCGGCGAGTGGGCATGAAGCTGGTTTTTTGCGGCACGCCGATGTTTGCTGTGCCGTCATTGGAGCGCCTGCACGCTTCCGGATTCGAAATCCAACTGGTTGTCACGCAGCCTGACCGACCGCAGGGTCGCGGCATGGCGTTGACCGCTCCGCCCGTCAAGCAGTCGGCCTTGAAGCTTGGCTTGCCGGTAATCCAGCCGGAAAAAATAAAAAAGAATGAAGAGTTTCAGGCACAGCTGAAAGCTTTGCAGCCTGACGCGATCATCGTTGTCGGCTACGGCAGAATTATTCCGCCCTGGATGCTGGAGCTTGCCGCGATACGGCAACATCAACGTGCATGCATCTTTGCTGCCGAAGTATCGCGGAGCCGCGCCGGTGCAGTGGGCCATTGCGCAGGGAGAAACAGCTTCCGGCGTCACTACCATGCTGCTGAATGAAGGTCTGGATACCGGCGACATTCTGCTGCAAAAAGAAATGGCCATCCGCCAGGAAGATACTGCCGTGACGTACGCGCCGCGTCTGGCCGAGATGGGCGCTGACCTGATCGTGGAAACGTTGCGCGGACTTCAGGAGAAAACCGTCACGCCGGTACCGCAGGACCACGCAAAGGCCACGCTCGCTCCGATTCTCAAGAAAGAAGACGGGCTTGTCGATTTCACCCGCACCGCCATAGAGATTCAGAATCGGCTGCGCGGCTTTCAGCCCTGGCCGGGAGCCTACACGCAGTTTCGCGGCAAGAGTTTGAAATTTATCAATGCGCTGCCGGAAGATGCTTTGTCCAACCTGGGGCCGGGGGAGTTGCGTGTTGGCGATAACAAGCTTTTTGTGGGCTGCGGCCAGCGTACCGTGCTGCAACTGTTGCAGGTCCAGCCTGAAGGAAAGAAAATTATGGCGGCGCGCGAGTTCATCAACGGCTATCATCCCGCCGCCGGCGAGCGGCTCGGCTATTGATGGATCCAAACATAATGTCCTAATCATTAAGAATCGTCATCCCGACTGCCCGTAAAGCGAGCGCGCGCAGTCATCAGCGCGCGAGTAGGGTGGAGGGACCTTGTGTTTATTTCCAAAATCGGCCTTTATTTATGCAGCTCTCAATAGTCGTGTGTAAGAAAGTCGTACCGTAAAATGCAAAGCGATCCCATTGCACATGAAAAGCCAACCCGTCTCTCCCGCGCGCGTCGCCGCATTCAACATTTTGCTGCGAGTGGAGCGCGAATCGGCATACGCGGTTGAACTGTTGCATTCCGCACTGCTCCACGAACTTTCTCCGGTGGACCGCAATCTGACCACGGAAATCGTGATGGGCGTTTTGCGTTGGCGGTCTTCACTCGACCACGTGATCGCGCGCTTCAGTTTTACCCCGATGAGAAAGCTGGATGTTGAGGTCCTGACGGCCCTGCGCATGGGCGTTTACCAGAAACAGTTCCTCACAAAGATTCCAACGCACGCCGCCGTGAATGAGACGGTCGAGTTGGTCAAGCAGGCGAAAAAAGCTTCGGCTGCCGGTTTGGTAAATGCTGTGATGCGTAAGGTTGGGCGGGCTGGCAGCCAATTGCCGACGTCGGTTTCCAGGGATTCAAGCTACTTATCCGTGTCGTATGCCCACCCCCGGTGGCTGGTCGAACGATGGGTTGCATTCTTCAGCCATGACCGAGCGCAAAAAATCTGCGAATACGATCAGCGTGTTCCGGTTACTGTTCTGCGTTTGAGCAGCCCAGTAGACGAATCGCTCCTGGCGGGTGAAGGTATTCAGCTCGGCCCTGGCGCATTGATGGCAACGGCGCGAACCGTGATCTCAGGAGACATCACTGCGGCACAATCATTCCGCGAAGGCCAGGTTTTAGAAGGAAAGCTTGCCATCCAGGATGAAGGTTCTCAACTGGTGGCTGCGCTTGTTGGCAAGGGCCGGCGCATACTCGATTGCTGTGCCGCCCCCGGCGGCAAGACGGCTGCCATGGCCACCCGTCTCCCGGAGGCGCAAATCGTTGCCACCGAACTCCATCCACATCGCGCTACACTCCTGCGCAGGCTGGCGCCGCAGCAAAATGTAAAAGTTGTTACCGCGGACGCGCTGGCTCTGCCTTACGGCGCAGACTTTGACCGCGTACTGGCCGACGTCCCCTGCTCCGGCACGGGTACGCTGGCGCGCAATCCGGAAATCAAGTGGAAACTCAAGCCGGAAGACCTTCTCGATCTGCAATCACGGCAGATTGCAATTCTACAGGCGGCCATGCGCTATGTTTCACCCGGCGGAAGGCTCGTCTATTCCACCTGCTCGCTGGAGCCGGAAGAGAATGAACAGGTGATCGCAGCCTCATTAGCTGGCGCGTCCGATTTCAAGGTCATCCCGGTTCAAAATGAGTTACAACGTCTGCGGGACTCAGGAGAACTGGTCTGGAAAAATATCGATCAGCTAATCAGCGGCGACTTTCTGCGGACAATTCCAGGGGTTCATCCTTGCGATGGCTTCTTTGCTGCTGTTATCGAAAGAACGTGACCGCAAAGGACGCAAAGGACACGAAGCGACAAGTCAGTGTGATGTCTAAAGATAATTTCACCGTGACGTGGCGAGATACGCCTTCAGTTTTTTCTGAAATTCACTATGCAGAGCGAGCTTGCCAACCTTTCACTCCACGTTCGTTTGCGCTCTTCGCGCCCTTTGCGGTTTAAGTCTGGTCACTTCCGCACATCAAAGCTGATCGTCGCTCCGGCAGCCACACGCTGCCCAGCCGCTGGAAATTGCCGCAGGATAATCCCCGGCTTGTCTGCAGCATTGCTGTCATCACTGTTGCTGACGACATGCACCTTGCCCAACGTAAAGCCGCCTTTAATCAGCGCGATATTGGCATCTGCTAAAGGCTTTCCCACAAAGCTGGGCATCACGTAGCGCTGGCTGTTATCAGGTGCAGCAATCAGCAAGCTTACTTTTGGTGAAGTCACATCTGCTGCTTCGGGCGGTGGTGATTGCGCCAGCACAGTATCCGGCGCCGCCCCGGCAAGGTGTATGGCCGCAACCGTGCCAATTTCCAACCCACGGCGGCTCACGTTGATGCCGGCAGCATGCTGGCTTTGACCAAGCAGGTTCGGTACAGAGGCATGTTGTGTTCCCAGGCTGGCAGCCACGCGAATCTTCCAGCCGCGGCGTACTGTGGCGCCCGGCGCGGGTGACTGCGAAACAATCCTGCCTTCCGGCACAGACGGACTATAGAAGCGGTTTTCCACGGAGAGTACCAGGCCATCAGAATTAGCCACGCGCTCCGCTTCAGCGGGAGTGAGGCCAGAGAGGCGCGGCACGTGTACCTCGCGACCCTGAATGGCAAAGCGCATGGCCAGCAGCGCGGAAGAGAGAAACACCAGCAGCAGCACAAGGCCAAGAAAAAAGTATTTGATTACGTTGCGCAGCAATCAGTGGGCCTCCGCGTCTCCGGCATGGCGAGGCGGCGTGATGGCAGCGCGCTTGATTGCCGCGGTTTTCTTTCTGTCGCTGCCCACAGTTGAAAAGGCCTCGTTTTTCCGTGCTGGATCGGAAACCACGGCGCGCATGAAATCCATCCAGATGGGCAAAGCCGCGTGGCCACCGGTTTCGCTTTCTCCCAGGTTCTTTTTTTCGTCGAAGCCAATCCATACGCCGCAGGTCAGGCTGGGCGTGAAGCCCACAAACCATGCGTCCGTATAGTCATTGGTGGTGCCGGTTTTTCCCGCTACTGGATGGTTTAGTTTTTTCGCGCTGCTTGCGGTCCCGTGCTTCACCACTTCCTCAAGGAGTGACACCATCGTCCGTGCCGTGCGCTGGCTGACTACGTCTTTGGCATCTGGAAAATCCTGTTCCAGCACGTGGCCTTCATAGTCGGTCACTTTGCGGATGTAGCGCGGCTCAATGCGCAGGCCGTCGTTGGGAAACACTGTGTAGGCTGACGTTTGTTCGTAAAGCGTAACATCAGCAGCGCCAAGCGCCACAGGCAGAAATGGCAGCACCGGCGATGTGATGCCGAAGCGGCGTGCGTAATCGGCTACTGTGGGCATGCCAACGCGCTGGGCCAATTTTACTGCTGGAATATTGCGCGATTCCGCCATGGCATGGCGAAGCGTGATGTTCCCTTCAAATTTGCGATCGAAATTGTGCGGAGAATAGGGAACGCCCGCGCTGTTGAATGTGGTGGGTGCGTCCATGATCAGGTCGTCCGGCTCCGCGCCCTGATCGATGGCAGCGGTGTAGACGAAAGGCTTAAAGGACGATCCAGCCTGGCGTGATGCCTGCGTCGCACGGTTGAACTTTGATGCGTCGTAATCCCGCCCGCCGACCATGGCTTTGATATCGCCAGTAGCGTTTTCAATTGCCAGCAAAGCTCCCTGCGCGCCGGAATCCTGCTCCAGGGAAACTTTCGCTGAGCCATCCGGGTACAAAGCCAGGACCTTGACGTAAACAATATCGCCCACTGCAAGGATGTTCTTCGGCAGCTTGTGGCCGGTCCAAGCCAGTTCCGCCGGGCCCAGTGAAGCGCTGGTGCGGCCCAGCCTGATCTTACAGAATTGCAGCCCGATATCGACCACCAGCGCGTGAACGTAATCGCCAACCGCGAGCGGCTTTTGCCAGTCCGCGTCCTGATACTTGCTGATGCTTTCGCCGTTCTGCACCACGTTTTTCAACTGGCCCTTCCATCCGTGGCGGCGCTCGTACGCGGCCAGTCCGTCCAGCACTGCCTGCGTGGCGCTCTTCTGCAAATCGAGATCGAGAGAGGTATAAACCCGGAGGCCGCCCTCATGTACTTCATCCGCGCCGTATTTCCTTTCCAGAAAGCGGCGCACTTCCTCAACAAAGTTCGGGGCGGGCGAGCGGTCAGGCTGGATGTTCAGATGCAACGGCGTGGTCTTGGCCCGACCTGCTTCCTCGGCCGTGATCTTGCCATCTTCCAGCATGTTGTTGATGACCAGGTTGCGGCGCTTCAGAGATTTTTCAGGGAAATTGATGGGCGAGTAAAAAACCGGCGCTTTGGGCAAGCCCGCCAGCAACGCCGCTTCTTCCAGCTTCAAATCTTTCGCGTGCTTGTTGAAGTAGTATTCGGCTCCGGCTTCAAAGCCATAGACGCCGTGTCCCAGAAAGATCTGGTTGCAATATAGCGTGAAGATCTGCTGCTTGGTGAAGCGCCGCTCAATCTGCAAAGCGAGAAGCGCTTCCTGGACCTTACGGCTGAAATGACGCTCCGGAGAAAGAAACAGGTTGCGCGAGAGCTGCATGGTGAGCGTGGATGCGCCCTGCGCGCGCGAGCTGGATGTGATGTCGCGATATGTCGCGCCAAAGACCCGCCAAAAGTTAATGCCCCAATGCGTTTCGAAGGTCTTATCTTCGGTTGAGATAATTGCGTCGCGCAGTACCTTGGGAAAGTCGTCGTAGGAAGCCAGAACGCGCCTCTGTAGCGCAAACGATCCTATCTGCCGGCCCTGGTCATCATAGAGTTCTGTGATAGTGCTGGGGCGATAGCGTTCCAAATCGCTGATCTGAGGCAAATCAGTGGAGTAAACGATCAGCAGTCCCGCGGTAGTTCCCAAAAAAGCAGCCGTCAACACAAGCACGCTGAACACAACTCTGCCCACCAGCGGTTTCCCAGCTACTTTGACTGGCGATGGTTCAGCAAGAGAGTCCATGGGGTGAGATCAAGGCCAGAATAGCATGGTTCCCACGTGATCCCGCATGCCATCAGGACATGCGGACTTGGAAACGCAACATGTACTTTTGCTGCAATAAAAAGCGCGCCCCGTAAGGCGCGCCTCCAGGAGCAGAGATACGGAGCTAGCTTTTTTGAGTCTTCGTTTTCAGAACTTCAATCGCGCGGCGCAGCTGTTCGTCTTCCTTTGGCTGCGTCTTCTGCGGCTCGTCGTTAGGATTGCTGTCATCGTCATCAGAGACGGCAACAATGTCATCGCTGGATGCGACCAGGATGTTCGGCGTGATGCCGGTATCCTGTATGACCTTGCCGTTCGATGTGTAGTACTTGGCGATTGAGAGAATCAGCGCCGACCCATCCGGCACTTCAATCAGTTTTTGTACTGAGCCTTCGCCAAAAGTCTTGTCGCCCAGCACGTCGCCACGGGTGTTATCCAGAATCGCCGCTGCTACCAGTTCCGCGGGCCCGGCCGTTCCGCGATTTACCAGCACAGCCAGTGGCAGATCAGTAATCTTTTTTTGTGGGTCAGCCGTATAGGTGACTTTTTCAACCTTCTGGCCTTGCAGAGATCCTATGTTGCCTTTGCCCAGGAAGAGATTGGCCACGGCCACGCCTTCCTCTTCATCGCCTTCAGAGTTGTTGCGCAGATCGAGCACCAGCTTCTTTGCGCCCTTTTTCTGGAGCGACTTGATTCTTTCGGCGATTTCGGCGGCTTTGCCCTTGGTCAGCACCAGCGCCTTCACCACGCCCGTGTTGTCTGCCGCTATCGTCTCTGTTACTGCCGGAAGAGTTACGACGTCGCGAACCACAGTGATCTTCTGCGGTTCAATCTTGCGTGTGCGAATGATGATCAACTCCAGGCGCGAGCCGGGCTCGCCCACCAGGTGATTTTTCACGGCGGCCAGAGAAAGATCATGCGTACTCAGACCCTCCACGGTTTCAATGATGTCACCGGAGTTCAAGCCGGCCTTGTCCGCAGGGCCGCCGGGGATCACTGAGACAATGGCGGCATAGCCAAATCTCTTGGAAACGGTTGCGCCGATGCTGGCTTTGCCTTCAGACTTTTTCTGCTTGAAAACTTTGTATTCAGACGGGGTTAGATAGCTGGAGTCAGCGTCCAGCGATTCCAGCAGGCCGTGCAAAGCGCCGTTTGTGACCGCGCTCATGTTGGGATCTTCCACATATTCCGCGCGGACGCGATAAAGAACTTCGCTGTAAACGCCAATGTGCTTGAGGGTAACGTCACCGCTGCTGCTGGCGCCGGAGGCATGAACGCCGAAGCTGCCAATCATGACAAAAGCGATGATCAACATGGAGCTGGTCAGGAGGAGAACTTGGATCTTTTTCGACATCAGATCGACCTTTATATTCCTTATCGCGACGAAAGAACGCCTGCAAGGTGAGTTACCGCTATTATAGCTACCTTTTTTGGATGCAGCTCAGCTTTCCCACGGAGCAGGAAAATCTTAAGTCACTGGCCAAATGCAGTTCATCCCGCTTGAAGAACGTAGAAATTGGCAATTTTTGCGCTTAATGGCGCGAACTGAGGATGCCCAGTATCTCTCTAAGCCCTTGCCGGACTTGCTTTAGCTCGCCGCGGCCCGGCGTGGGCACGGCGAAAGGCAAAGGCGACTGCTTGCGCTTGGTTTCCGCCCGCAGCTGTTGGCGCGCTCCGGCAATAGTAAAACCCTGATCGTAAAGGAGCTTTTTGATGCGGAGTACGCTCTCCACGTCAATTTTGCGGTACATCCGCTGGCCGGTGCCGCTCTTGGAGGGCTTGAGCTGGTTGAACTCGGTTTCCCAGAATCGGAGCACATAGCTGGGGAGGCCGCAAAGGCGACTGACTTCGCCGATGCGAAAATAGAGCTTGTCCGGAATGACAACTTCGCCGGAAACGGGTTTCCGGGCGGATGTCTTTGCAAGTTTATGCATGTGGTCCACGGACGAAGCGGCTAAGCGGATATTAAGTCCGATAACGGCAAGCCGTCAACCGAAATAAGCGCCTGACCGCTTCTCCCAGAGTTTTATTTCTGTGGGGGCGGGGTTGGAGCGGGCGCGCTCTTTTCCTTTACCTTGTCGGCGCCCTTCTCTGTGGCATCGGCGGATTTGTTCACCGCCTTCTTGGTCCCCTTCTTGATCTTATGGCCGGTCTTCTTAGCGGCCTTGCCCGTGGAGTGCGCGGCGTCCTTGGTGTCCTGCTTGATTCCTTCGTCGGTTTGCTGTGCGATGGCGCCCAGAGAGAGAGCAAAGGCCATTAGCATCGCGAATAAGAACTTCAATCGCATTGATTCACCTCGGTGGAATCGGATTCGCGCGGCCATGCTTAAGTTGTCTGCGCAGTTTTTGCCCTCAAGGCCCTCCACTGGCAAATGCTCAGGCAGCAACTCTGGCTGCGGCCGAACCGGTCCGACCGATGCATGAGGCACACTTTTCGGGTCGGGGTGTAGCAGGCATTTTGCCACTTGTTGCGCGTCTTCGCAGTTATGCAGAATTACATCCTGACCCATCGCCAGGCGCGCCCGTTTTTTGTGTCCAATGACGAATCGTACCTCTGCGGTATTACCTCGGCAATGTCGGAATCTAAGAACTACTTAGAAACACTGTGCTTTCTTACGGCAACCCTGCGGACTCAGCGGGAATCCATCGGACAAGGGTTCCCCGGAGAGAGGCCAGCTGGGTTTTAGTACGGTTCCTTTGTTCTGGGATACGGGTTGCAGCGGTCATGCAAACGTCCAGGTGCCACAAATGGTTTCGCACTCTCATCCAGAATATCTCCGATATTGTTGCTCTGATTGATGCTGAAGGGCTCCTGCGCTTTGTAAACCCCCGCATGGAGACAGTGCTCGGTTACAGGTCCGGTGATGTACTGGGGCACAACATCTTTGACTTCATCCATCCGGACGATATTCCGCGCGCTAGCCTGGAATTTTCTGAAACCGTCCAGCGGCAAGGAGAAGGTGTCCCCTCCGTCTTGCGGCTTCGCGACACTAGTGGAGCATGGGTGCCTTTTGAGATCATTGCCAACAACCAGTTGAGCGACCCCGAGATTGAGGGCGTAATTTTCACGGCGCGCGACGTTCGCTACCGGGAGGAGGTTGAAGAAGCCATCCGCTCTGCCAATGTGGACGTACAGGAACGCGCTGCAGACCGGACGACCGAGCTTGCAAAACGCAACGCCGCTTTGCGCATTGAAAACCAGGTCCGCCTGCAGACCGAGAAGCAGCTCCAGCAGGCAATCTCACTGCTGAACGCCACGCTCGACGCCACTGCCGACGGCATCCTGGTAGTCTCCACGGAAGGCAAGATCAGCAGTTGTAATGGCAGGTTTCTGGAGATGTGGGGCATAGATTGTAGATCGGCAATTGGTCATCGCGACGAAGATCTGCTGGCCCGGGCATTGCCGCAGCTGCAAAACAGCGCTGAATTCCTGGCGAAAGTGAAGGAACTCTACTCCAGCCCGGAAGCGATCAGCTTTGATGTTCTCCACCTCAAAGATGGACGAACCTTTGAACGCTACTCACAGCCGCAACTCATTGGCGATCGAGTGGTGGGGCGCGTCTGGAGTTTCCGCGACGTTACTCAGGCCCGGCATCTGGAGCAGGAGCTTCGCCAATCGCAAAAGATGGAAGCCGTAGGCCGGCTCGCCGGCGGAGTGGCGCACGATTTCAATAACCTCCTGATGCTCACGTCAGGATATCTCAGCCAGCTTGCCAGCGATCCTGCGTTGTCCTCCGACCACAAGAGCGTAGTTGAGCAGCTTTTGGCAACCACAAAGCGCGGCGCATCTCTGACCAGACAGCTCCTTGCTTTCAGCCGTAAAGACCAGACTGTGCCAGTTGTTGCCGACCTCAACGCCATTGTCTTGAACATGGAAAGATTGTTGCGGCGTCTTCTTTCCGATTCCATTCACCTTGAGATCTCCCTCTTCGCGGACCCTCTGTATGTTTTTCTTGACGTGAATCAGGTTGAGCTCGCCATTATGAATCTTGCCGTCAATGCACAGGACGCTATGCCCAGTGGCGGAAAGCTCTCCATCAGCACCCGGAGTGAAGGCCTTGCCGTCACAGAACCAAGCGGTAAAACATCGGTGAACGATTATGCCGTGCTTGAAGTAACCGATACCGGCCACGGAATGACGCCGGACACGCAGGCGCACATCTTCGAACCGTTCTTCACCACCAAGGAACCGGGTAAAGGAACAGGACTCGGCCTGGCCACGGTGTATGGCATCGTGCAACGCGCGGAAGGCCAGATCAAGATCAGCAGCCAGCTCGATCAGGGCACCAGCTTCCGCGTGTACCTGCGGCAAACTGTTGTCGCGCCGGGAACAAAGAACGTGGCTCCGGAAAAACTGCCGGCTCCCGGCGGGCATGAGACGATCTTGCTTGCCGAGGATGAAGCCGGAATCCGGGCCATGACTCGCACCTATTTGGAAGGGCTCGGCTATCGTTTGCTGGAAGCTGCCAATGGCACTGAAGCTATCGCACTCGCGAAAGAGTATCGCGGATCCATTGATCTGGTGCTGACTGACGTGATGATGCCGGGCGTGCGCGGCGATGCCGTGGTTAAAGCCATTCGCCAGGACCGGCCCGCAATCCAGGCCATTCTTATATCTGGATTCGCTGAGGGAACCAACGTTGACCATTCTCTGGAAATTCTGGAGAAGCCCTTCGAGTTTCCTGATCTGGCCCGGCGCATTCGGATACTCCTGGACCTTGTCGATGTGGGGAGCAGTGACAATGCCGCGTAGCATGACCATGAAACGACGGTCTGATGGGCCCGTGGCGCAACAGCGATTCAGGAGAATCGCAGACATAAGCAGTGGGCAGCAGCGGGCGCGCGGTCCGCTGATCGCTTGCAGCTTTAGTACGGTTCCTTCAGCGCGGAAAGCTGCTGGCGATGGCTGCGGCTGAGTGTGACCTGTTTGCCGGAGACCAGAGTCACCAGGTATTTGCCGCTGAAAGACCGTCTCAACTCATGAATTCGTTTGCGATTCACGATGACTGAACGATGGATGCGCACGAAGTCGCGCTCCGGCAAACGTGTCTCCATGGTGCTCAGTTTTTCACGCACCCGATAGTGTGCCTCGCCCGCATGCACACGCACATAGTTGCCCGATGCCTCAAAGTATTCGACTTCATTCAGCGGCACAAAGACCGTCCGCCCGCTTTCTTTGATAGGTAGTCTTCCGCCCGTGACTGCGTTTTCTAATGTGCTCATACACTACACCTGGTTTGCTTTCTCTGGCGTATTAGACGAACCAGATAACAAATGGTCACAATCTTTTTCTAAAGCGTTTAGATAGTTATTGCGAAACTCAGAGTACAAAGCAGAGTGATAAGAGACACTTGCAATCAGAGTTTCCAGAAATGTGTAGATGGCGCTAAAGAAGTTTCCCAAAAATGAAAGCATCTCATCACTTCATGAGGAAATGCTTAGCAATATGATTTTTGCAGGCTTCCGTTGAGTTCTCCTGAACACGCTTCCAAGACTTTTTGTCATCGCAGATTCGCTTCTCGTCACAGCGCGCTTAACAGCTTCTCCGGAACACGGCATTGGAATGGCGATTGCATTCCTGAAGGGCACACTGCGCAAGCCATCCATGCATCGGCGCGCAGGATTCGCAGGAGTAGGAGAAGCACATGAATCATCATCAACACCCAGTCAAGCGACTGGTCCTTGCCATAGCGGCATTAGCGTTGTTGTGCGGGATCCCATCCATGGCACAAGTTGTTAAAGGATCCATTTCCGGCACAGTCACAGACCCCCAGGGCGCAGTCTTGTCCGGAGCAACGGTCAAAGCCATCAATGACGCTACCGCCGCCACGCTTGCCACTACGAGCGATAGTTCCGGCTCATTCCATTTCAACCTGATCCCTGTTGGAACTTACAGAGTGGAATTGACCGCAGCAGGTTTCAAGACAACCGTCCAGAGCAATATTGTGGTAGCTGCAGGACGTGACAGCGGTCTGGGCGCGATTCCCTTGACGGTGGGCGAAGTATCAACAGCGGTGGAAGTCACCGCCGATGCGCCGTTGATCGAGACGACGCAGTCACAGGTGACGAACACTTTTGCCGGGACGCAGTTGACTACCTTTGCCGGCGTCACTGAAAATCAGGGACTCGACAACCTGGCGCTGTTCATTCCCGGCGTAGTCGCCGCACGCGACAATGGGTTTTCCAATACCAATGGCGGCACTGGATTTTCCGTGAACGGCCTGCGCGGCCGCAACAATGACCAGCAGATCGACGGCCAGAATAATAATGACAACAGCGTCGGCGGCCCGGGCCTTTTCGTCTCGGACACCGAATTCGTTCAGCAATACATTCTGGTCACCAGCCAATTTGGTCCGGAGTACGGGCGCAACGCCGGTTCGGTGGTGAACATCATCACAAAATCCGGCTCCAACACATGGCACGGAAGTGTCTATGCGCATGAGAACAACACTGTCCTCAACTCAATGACCAACTTCCAAAAGCGGTTCGCGACAGACGCGGCCAATAATCCTCTTACATCGATTCCCCGCGCCAACGATGAGTTCGGTGGGTTCACCGTGGGTGGGCCGGTGATCAAGAACAAACTGTTTTTCTTCGGTGGGTTTAACCAACAGATCATCTCGCAAAGTACTCTCTATACCAGCGCAGGCAATACGCCAACGCCGAATGGCATAGCCACACTTTCAGCTTGCTTTCCGGGAAGCCAGAGCATGGCTGCGCTGAAGTCCTTTGGTCCATATGCGATTTCCTCCGGTAATCCCACTCCGTTTGGTACGTTCCTGGACACTAATCCAGCGTGCCCGGGCGTGGAACTTGGTGGGGTAGAACGCACGCTGCCCACGCATACGCATAACTTTAACTGGGTCACACGCATGGACCTGCAACTGGGTAGTGACTCCATTATGGGACGCTATATCTTTAATCGCGGCAACAATTTCAACCTCGACTTTGGCGACGCCGCGGCGGGACTTCCCGTCAGCGTGCCTGCCCTGAGCCAGGCTGTCCTGTTGGGTGACACCCATAATTTCAGCCCGCATGTCGTTAATGAGCTTCGCGTAGGCTTCAACCGGCTGAATGTTGTTTTTGCTACCAACACGATCGGCACTGTGCCGTCGGACACTGCAATTGATCAGGCGATCAGCCGCGCCACCTTCACTGACACGAGTCTCTTGCCCTTCGGCTTGAACGGCGTATTTCCTGAAGGCCGCATCGTAAATACCTGGCAGGGGCAGGACAATCTCAATTGGGTCAAGGGCAAACATACTTTCAAGGCCGGCGTGAACTATACGTACCAACGCTCGCCGAACACGTTCCTTCCCAACCTCAACGGCGCATTTCGTTTCGCTGACTGGGAAGCGTTTGCCGCGAACACTCCGAACCGTGTGCGCATCGCCGCTGGAACTCCAACCCTGGATTTCCGCGAGCATGACACCTTCCTCTATGCCGGCGACGATTGGAAGATCCGGCAGAACCTCACCGTGAATCTGGGCCTGACCTGGACCTATTACGGACAACCGGCGAACCTGTTCAATGACCTGACCACTCAGCGCGAAAGCAATCCTGCTACCGCGTTCTGGCGCCAGGACATTCCGCTTTCGCAGCGCACCTCTCCCAATCTAGACGCCCCAACCAAGAGTTTTGGACCGAGCCTGGGCTTTGCGTATACACCAAACTGGGGCGGGTTCGTGACGGGGCACGGCAAGACTGTCTTCCGCGGCGGCTATCGTTTCCTTTATGATCCGCCGTTCTACAACATCTATCTCAACATCGCCAATTCCGCACCGGTGGTTTTCCTGAATACCTTCACCGGTTCGCAGATCACGCCCAGCATGATCCTGCCTGCGCATCCGTTCGGGCCGGACGTAAGGGCTGCGCTTTCACCACAGTTGCAGAAGCTGGTCTTCGATCCGCGCAGCCTCGGGGCCGGTGAGGTAACCATCTCTCCTAACTTTGGTCCGGACAAAGTGAACAGCTGGAATTTCGGTTTCGAGCGCGAAATCAGCCGCAACTCTGCCCTGGAGGTGCGTTATGTGGGCAATCACGCTTATAACCTTTTCCAGAGCGTGAACGGCAATCCCATTGTTACCGGCAATTCCACTGCGCCCGCTGGACTCACGGGCTGCACCAGTTCGCAAGTGCTGCTTGGTCCGGGACAGACAGTGAACCCCGCTCTGGGCCGTGCTGATTGCTCGAAAGGTCTGGTGCTGGAGCGCAACAATGGGGGTTTCTCCAACTACCACGGATTGCAGGCCGAGTTCCGCGCCAACAATCTTTTCAAACAACTCGGAATCCGCGCTGCTTACACCTACAGCCGTACACTCGACAACGTGAGCGAAATTTTCAGCTCCGGAGTTGCCGGTACAACACTGGCATTTGCCCAGAATCCCTGGGACACGGGACGCGGCGAGTACTCGTTCTCCGGTCTGGATATTCCGCACCAGTTCTCCATCGCAGCAACAGAACAGCTGCCCTTCTTCAAGACCCAGAATGGACTCTTTGGCCATGTGCTGGGAGGCTGGTCTGTTTCGGCAAACTATATATGGGCGTCAGGCCAGCGCTACACGCCCGTGCAGACGTTTGCTGAGGCTGCTTTAACTGCTCCCAGCGACAACTATGACTTCACGTGGCTGGCCAACAACGTCGGAGTTGATTTAGCCCGGCCGTTTGTCGGTAACATGAACGCTCCTGCCGCCGCTGTGGGCATCTTCGCCGGTGACGCCTGTGGCTTCTTTGGCAGCTCTTGCAGCCTGCCTGCGAACCAGCTGGTCAACTTCAGCCAGGACGTCCAAAGCGGCGTTGATGGAACACCGGTACAGCAGAATGCCGTCCGCTACATCATCAACGCATCAACCGCGCAGAGCATTTTTGGCACACCGTTTGGTGCTCGCCGCAACCTTTCCCAGGACGCTGTCACCAACATCGCCAATCTTGCGCTGTTCAAAAACATCAAGTTGAATGAACGCGCCAGCCTGGAATTCAACGCAACTTTCCAGAACGTGTTCAATCATCCCAACTTCCAGAGCATCGATCCCAACATTGAGGACGCCGGCCTCACGAAGAGTCAGCAAGCGCCATTTGTCGGTTTTGCTGATCCCAGCGTGACGAATACCGTAGTGGGCAACGCTCTGGGCAACCGCATTGTTCGCTTCGGACTTACGTTCAGGTTCTAAGCTCCGGTCAAGTTGTTCCTTCGCCCCGCCGGATTCGTCCGGCGGGTTTTTCTTTTCCACGATATTTGCTCCATTCGGAGCAGCACTATTGCGCGTAGGCTTTTGCCTAAAGCTGGGTTAAGCTCTGCTTTGAGCATGCCCATCAGCCTTCCAAAGCCGCGCCGCTCGGCCGCACTGGCGGAGCTGGATGTCTTACGCGACGAATTCCGCGCGACCATTGCCACATCCAAAAGACCGGCGGTATTTTCATCGCGCGTGGGAGTGGTGCTTTCCGGCGGCGGCGCACGTGGAGCTTATGAAGCCGGTGTGCTGATGGCTTTTCAGGACGCACAGGTTCCCACGCACATCGTTGCTGCTACTTCTGTCGGCAGCATCAATGCTGCATCCTTTGCCGCCCACTCAGAAGGGCTAGTCGGCAAGGCGGAGCCTCTAGTGGATGCATGGCTGGATCTTACTCCCGCCACGCTCGGCATTGACTGGTCGCGCTACATATTTCTTCTTGCCGGATTGATAGCAGCATCGGCGGGCGTGGGCAACTTCGTGTGGCTATGGTTGCGCGACCGCGGCATTTTCATCCATGCGCACCACCCAAAATTGACATGGCTGGCGCTGGGCGTGGCCGGAATTTCCATTTTGCTTTTTGCCGACAAGCTTTCTTACGTCGGCTATGTTGGCTTGAAATATATACGCAAGCGCGATTGGGAACCCGACTGGCGCAAGACCTGGGTTTCTTTTGGCGCCAACGTGCTGGTGTGGGGCTTCATTGTGCTGTTTCTGGGCTCCACTTACATCCACCTGCCGCTCGATAGCAACGGTTCTTTTCGCATGACGCCTCATGTGCCAATGATCGTTGCCATCCTGGTTGCGCTCGGCGTGTATCGGTTATTGCAGGACCCGCTCAGCAAGCTCAGCCATCGTTTTTTGCGGATGCCATTGCGCACCGGCCTCTTTCCCAACTTCGATCGCATCAAGTTTCTGCGCGCCCGCATTCCAGATGACAAGCTGCGCAACTCAGCCATCCGCGTGATCATGACCGCCACCGACATTCAGCGCGGAGCCGCCCGCTTCTTCTCCAATGCCACGGTTGAAACTCTGGTCAACGATCCGGGCGCCCATGAGGAATTCATCCGCAGGGAAGTGGAAAGCCCACAAGACCTGGTGCTGGCGGCGGTAGCATCTTCCGCTTACACCTTTGCCTATGAGGCAGTCACTATGGAAGGCCGCTTGTGGACGGATGGCGGCATCATGACTAACCAGCCGGTACTGCCGGCGCTCCGCCTGGGCGCTGACGTGCTCTTCCTCGTCTTGATCGCGCCGCTCGAAGGCGCGGACCAGACGGAAGCCATCAAGACCTTTCTCGATGTGGGCGTCCACGCCGTGGACATCCTGATTTCCAAAAACTTCAAATCGGATATTGCCATGCTCAGCAGCATCAATCGTTTGTGTACGGTGTATGCCGCTGAGATGGGCGTTAAGCCGGAGCAAGTGGAACTGGAGATCGGCAAGCAATACTATCGTTTTGTGAAGTTCTTCAACATTGCGCCGCAAAAGCCCCTGCCTGCCGCTGCGTTGGATTTCGATAGCGAGATCGTCAGCCCCATCATTGTGCAGGGCTATCGCGATGCTCGGGCCGTGCTTCAGCACTTTCTGGAGTATGAAGCTTCGCGTCCCGCGCGCGACTCACGCCGCATCGTCCGGCTGGCCGTGGAACGTCCTGAAGGAAACTTTCACATGACTGGACGGTGAAAGCTCCATGTGTCGATCTGCATTTCGTCCCTCGTCCCTCCGTGTCTCGCTGATAGGTTTTGCTTTTCCGATCATGTGCGATGTCGGCCGGCGATAGACGAGGTTCCTTCGTGTCCTCCCATGAATAATGTCTACTCAAAAGTTGTTTTGGCCGGGTTTAGGCAGCCAGGGTAAAGCTGGGAAAGTCTTCGAAGACCCACTGGTTTTTCAGAGTGTCATACACGATCTTGACCAGTTTCCTGGCTAGAGCGATTTTGGCCTTTCCTCCTCCTCGGCGGTGTTTGATTCGTTCATAGAACCGTTGCAGATAGGGGCTATACCGCTTCGCCACCAACCCACACTGCACCAGCGCCGTGCGGGCCAGCTTATTACCTTGTTTGGTGATGCGGCCGCTGCGTTCACTTTCATTGGAGTTGGCTATTCGTGGTACCAAGCCCAGATACGCCGCCAGCTTGTTTTCATCCGCGAAGTCGCTGATCTTTCCAATCACCGTCAGCAGAACAGTCGCGCTGAGCGAACCGATGCCCTTGATGCTGGTCAGGTTCTCGTATCCGGGCAGCTGTTGGCCTTCTTCTTCCAACCGCTCGTCCAACTCCGCGATGCTCTCCGACAACGAACGGATCTGCTCCACCAGAATCCGCAACTCCAACTGCACCATCCCGCTGACCGGCAGCGCCAGCACCCGCTCCAACGCAATCTTGCTCGACAAGGCTTCCCGTTTCAACTCGATCCCCTGCATCGCCAGCAGGTTGTTGATCTTGCCCTTCAATGCCGAGCGTTGTTTCACCAGCAGATCGCGTGTCTCCGCCAGATGCATCAACTCCCGATTCTGTTTCGGCTTCATCCTTACCTCCGGCAACAAATCCTTTTCCAGATACAGCGCCAGAGCGGCGGCATCCTTGCGGTCCGTCTTCTTCACCGACTCGCTGATCACCTTGAACTGATGCGGATTCACCACCACCACTCGCTCCACTCGTCCCGCTACTGCATCGTAGAAGCGCGCCGTCGTCCCCATGGCTTCCACCGCGATCTGATCCTCCGGCTGCAACTGTTCCACGAACCTGGCCAACTCCCCGATCCGCCATTGCCGTATCTCTTGCTCCCCGTTCTCCCACCGTGTGCATACTACAAACTGCGTGCGATGCAGATCCACTCCTAGATATCGTTTCATTCTCGTCTCTCCTCTTGGTTGGTTCTGGAGTAGACGCAGCTCTTAGGCGATCACCACACTCCCATTCAAGCTCATACTGGCCTTACGGTGACGCTTCGATCCGCAGGTCTGACTAATCTCTGTGTCGAGGTCGTACTGCCTCACTGCACGAGCACAGCCTGCGACCTGTCTGCCCCAGATTCCTTCTCCTGGAGCATACCGCCTCAGAACTTGCACTCTTATTCATGCCATCTTTGTGGTTAGTCGGTTTGTTTGTCCGATCAGTGTCATCCGTGTCCATCAGTGGTAAGGTCTTGTTTCTTCGATCACGCGCGATGACGGCGATGTCGGCGATTCCGGCGATTCCGGCGATAGGCGCGCCACGCGCGCCACAGCCCTCTGCCTGCGTTCTTCAGCCAAAGACCCCACCCCCTTAGACGTTTGTTGAAAGCAAAGGCCCAACCCCAATTCGAAAGGACTGTCGAAAGGTTGTCGACCCCTTTTTTTCGCGTTTTTCAGCGGTCTAATCTGGCCCAATTTCAGCCTTGTTTTGTCGTTTTTGCTGTTCGGTCGGCAGAGGGTCGCAACTTATGAAAGTCGCGCGGCGCGCTGAGTGCTGACTGCTAAGTTTTCAAAGACCGTGGCACGTCCACCCCTGAAGGCTAGAGCAGTTCTAGTGTTAACGTAAACTTTTTATAACTCGTCATCCCGACGTCCGTTAAGCAAGCGCGCGCTTTTACCAGCGCGCGAGTAGGACGAGGGGACCTTGTGCTTGCTTTTTAAAGTTCACGCTATCTATAAAACTGCTTTACCTCACTTTACCGGATCTTCGATAGAGAATCAAGTGCGAATTGGTACAATGCTGAAAAGGTTTCTGGACAAACTACGGACGCAAGAAGCCTGCAATGTTTTGCACAGTGAATGGGTAGAAGATTGATTACAAGTCCTTAAATAGTTTTCCCAGCGAGATACCAAGGCCAATCGCCAGCAGTTCGATGTTCCGCAAACATGGTTCCATTCTGCCGTTTTCAATCGAGGAAAGCGTCTTCTGCTCCATGTCGATCTTGTGGCAGAGCACAACTTGGGTAATTTTCGCTTGAGTGCGGACCTGCTTAACCCGTTCGCCAAACCGCTCACATATATCTTTTGACATCCATAAAGAATCGGGCTTATCATCCAAAAGCTGTACGTCGTATCGGACGTACTAGAGGATTCCGGGATATGGAAGAAGAAATGGAACTGGAACAAACAAAAGCTGACGTTTACGAGACATGGGCTGTCATCAACCGCGCCTTTGAGCAGATCATCAGCGCACTCGACAAGCTGGAAAAAAAGAGGCGTGCTGAAGGGCGATTACGTTCAGGATCAGAGCATTATCACAAATGACCTGTGGGCCAAAATCAATTCTCAAATCATGGCCGACGTGGGCAGGCGAGAGGCGGACGACCGCAATCACTACGGCAAGATGCGGGCCACGATTGAGAGACGAATTAGGGCACGGCAGTGACATTTAAGTTTGCAGTGGCACGGCCCGGATAGCGGTTCCAAGCCTTGCTGTTTTGTTGTCATCCCAGCTTTCTCTCGAGACCTCCGTCGCTTTTCCGCGCTTACTCTCATCCGCCCGTAGTGGTTGCGGTCGTCTAACTCGCGCTCAGTAATTCTGGCAAGGAATACGGCAGTTGATTCGCGCTGCCGTTTCTCTCAAATGGAGTTCTTGGCTGTAGGCGTAATCTTTAATAAGCACGCCCCTCGATTCCAGCTTGTAAAGCGCGGTCATGATCTGCTCAAAAGATCGGTTAATGACCGCTAGCCCCTCGTAAATCTCTGTCTTTTTTTCGTTGGCTTCATCGCTTATGTGATCTGTGTCCATAAATGTTCCATGTAGCGTGGACACTACACGTAGCCTGAATAATACATTCATGCTTAGGGGATGGCGAATGACATCAAAAGGCAGTTCGGGGCGAGAATACGCAAGTTGCGCCAAAAGCGCGGCTGGAAACTAATTGAGCTGTCTGTTGAAACGGGGCGTGGCCGCGTGTTCCTGTCAAACCTGGAGAACGGGAAGCACGAGCCGAAACTGGGGACGATTAAGAGGCTTGCCGACTCTTTTGGTATTTCTATTTCGCAATTAATGAGAGGACTGTAATCGAATCAAGCTGAAAAAAGGCTTGAACTCATGGCTGCTTCAAGCCCCTGCACGCGTCGTCCGGCTGGCCGTCGAAACGTCCGAAAGAAAACTTTCGGGTCACGGGCCGTTGAGATATGCAAGTATCAATCTCTACATTTTCCCCATTTCCTCTGTGTCTCCGTGCCTCCGTGGTAGGTTTTTCTTTTCCGATCCCGCGCGATGTCGGCGATCTTGTTGCACGCCGTTGATCATTAATGTTTTTAATTGCCCTTTAATGGATATATTAAGAAACGTATTTAGCATCGCAACGGGTAGGACGGGGGCTACGAGAGCCCATCTTCCTGGTTGACGAGCGTTCACACTTGAACAAGGGGAAGTTGGTCCAGTATGCCACTGTTGTCGCAAGACATTTTTGTCGTGCGGTTTGATAAAACCAATCCCGGCGTTATGGAGTGTTATTGTTCAGTCTGCCAGCGTCTAATCGCTGCCAGCAGGGACATGGATGTATTGGAAATTGTGCAGCGAATCCACCTGAGCAAGTGGCATCCGGAAACCCTGATCCAGCACAAATTTACTATGTAGCCGGCGGTCTCACGCCCATTCCTGGCATGCAATTCTTAAGAATCAATGCCCTTCAACAACTGTGAGAGGCTCACGCCCAGGGTCCTGGCCAGCTTCATAAGGGTGCTCAAGCGGATGTCTTTTTCGCCGCGTTCAATGGCGCCGGCAAAAGAGCGTCCCAGGCCGCCTTCATGGGCAAAGCTCTCCTGTGACCAGCCCCGCTCTTCCCTGAGCCGGCGGATCCGTTCTCCGAGTTGTAGCTGGGCCTCTGGCTCCGCTTTCTTTGCGGCCCCTTTTTTGCCTTGCATTCCACCCTAACATCGGTGTAAATTTCTCCTCTGTCTACACTTAATCGTGACACTTCTTAACGTGACACCATCAATCGTAGGCAGACAGGTAGAAGGAGATTTGCTCGTTAAACCGCCCACCGTCTGTCTACCGCTAAGGCGTGATGGTGGGCCCCTTTTTGTGCTGGGATAATAGCAGAACTGTAAGAGTTTTCTAATCAAGATTTACGATCCGGCCCAAACCGGTATGGAGTTCGTCGAATGCACTGGCCTTATCCTCCCAATCCTGCCGAATATCAGTCCCCGGGGCTGGGACTGGTTATGGGAATGTTTGCGATTGCTGTGATCTTTGTAGTGGTGGTATTTTATGTCACGCGATCCAACGCAGCCTTACTCCACAAGCCCGAGCCAGAGCTGGACGAAACACGCTCCAATGAAAAGGAACCAGAACGAAAGAGTGATGCATTTTGAAGGCTTGCCTGGGAGCGGCGGTAAAGGTCGCTTGGCTCTAAGAAACTGCTTCCACCGCCGGCGGCACCTGCAAGTTCGGCATGGGGCGGCCCGCAAACAAGCGCCGTGTCGGCTTGGCCAGCCAGCGAGCCCAGCGCGTAGACCACGCCACACGCGCGCTGTCAGTAGCGATGCCAGTGTCAGCGTACATTCTGCGGTAGAGCTTTGAAATCAAGATGAACGCCAGACGCCCTTTGATCGACTTCAGAAAACTTGAGCGCTTCCAGATCACGCGAATGCTGTAAAACCTGTCCCACACGCCCTGGGTGCGCGCGCGGATTTCATCGGCGGCCATCACGGGGTGGGTCCAAAACAATTTTGGACGGATCGCCTGCGGGATCAGCCAGCCGCGCGTGAGGGGAACACCGCCGATGCGCCGAGAGTCATTCTGCATGGTTTGTTCCCATCGGGCAAAATCCACCGTTCCGGGGAACGGCGTGAGCATCACAAACTGCGCAAACGTGAGTTCTGCCTGCTCTGCCACAGCCGCCGTGGCCGCGAACGTGGCGGGACGGTCACTGGGCAAGCCAAAGATGAAAGATCCCAAAATGTGAATATCATGCCGGCGGAATTTGCGCAGACGGTCAACCAGGTTTTGTCCAGCAAGATTGAAGTCTTTGTAAACGTCCTTTAGTCCCTCGGGCGTCACGGCTTCCACGCCAACTAATGCGCCATGAATATGCGCGGCCTTCATGGCAGCCAAAAATTCGGCATCCTCGGCGGCTTCCATGGTGATCTGCGTGAAGAAAACGGTATCGGAAGGCAATTGGGCGAGACGAGACATCAGTTCAAAGCGCTCTGCGCGAATCCCTTTCAGTTCAGCAAGGCGTGCGGCGTTATTCTGCCGCTTTGCCAGTTCAATATCGGTCAATGTAACGGGGTAAAAATTATCGTCGGCCAGTGCGATAAAACGGAAGCCAATCCGGCGCAGGTTGACGATCTCTTCCATCACAGAGTCGGAAGGCCGCTGCCGGGGACGCTGGCCGTCAGTTCGCCAGACGGAGCAGAACGAGCAATGCTTAGGACAGCCGCGGACCGTCTGCACGGAAGCCCACATGTAACTATTGGGCGGAAGCAGGTCCCAGCGCGCAGGCAGGAATTCATTGCCTTCAATCCTACCGCCGACGTAGAGCGGTTCCGGTTTGCCGTGAGCGCAATCTTTGAGCACGCGCGCCCAGGCCACATCGCCATCGCCTTTTACCACGGCGTGCGCACCGCCTAGCTCAGCCGCTTCTTCCGGATACAGCGTTGCATGGATGCCGCCAAAGACCACGTATGCGCCACGGTCGCGCGCAATTTTGCCGAGTTCATAGCCGCGCAGCGCGTTGCCCGTATGGATGCCGATGCCCACAACGTCACCCGAGCTGCAGATGGTTTGAGGATCGGTGGTGGCAAGCGTCTCATCGACAAGAAGCGGAGTACCGTACGAAAGCGGAGTGGCTGCGGCAAGCACATAGAGCCAGCGCGGCGTAATGACCGCCGTTCCAAAAGACACGTTGCTTGGATTGATCAGATGAACCTTCATGTGCGATGGGCCACTCCCCTGGCGCGTGTTGCGACTGCTTTCGCTCTCGGCCGGCTGCAGTTCTTACGTTTTTCCGCTTGCGTGTCTGCCGCACGGCATATGAAATCGGTTGTTGGTGCAAATTCCTTGAGTCCGGAGACCTCCGCCGATGAGCCGGGCGGAAATTATTCAATGGTGCAGGAGAACAATGGAATGCAAAGACGGCGCGCATTGAAAAAGCTTGTTTGCGGGCGCCGGACAATTTCAACTCCGTTTGATCATACTCTCCGGGCGGGCCTTGCGCCGGAGAAAGAGAGCTTGTGGCATGACGCTTTTCCAGCGGAGTGGATGCCCTGGCCCCCATAGCCGTCACCATATATTGCCCAAACTGAAAGGGCTTCTCGGATCAGGGGGTAGTCGCGCTTATGGCTGGGGTATTTCCTTCACTTTGAAATCGGGCGGTATCTGAAAGAGCAGCGGGTCAGGCTCACCGGCGCGGATGTTTACTAACTTGCGAACATGCTTGCCGGCTTCAGGATTATCAGAAGTATTCACCAAATCCACCTTGAACTCGGTTGAGAACCAGCGCTCTGTCGTGGTGGCAATAGGTTTGTCATTGCCAATCACGCCTGCGTTCATAATGTGTGTGGAGCGCGTGCCCTGTACGGTGAAGCCTTCAATCTGGGATGTGCCCAGGTCCTCCGGCGCGGGATCGGGAGTGGGCGGCGCCGAACGACGTACCGTTACCGAGGGCTCCGGTTGAACTTTTGGGTTCTGGTCAGCGGAATCTTTTGGGCTTGTAAGGGCCGCCTGCGCCGTGGGCCGTCCCAGAAGAGTCACAGTCGCCATCTTATGTTCCACGTCGAGAAAAATGATTCGCCCTTCCACCAGGTCTGTGATGTTGATATGAACGAAAGGCTTGCTGTCCGAATTGAAAACCGGGGCTTCAGTTTCCGTGCGCATGCGCCCCTCGGAATCGCGAAAAATCCTGCCGTGGACCTCATAGTGGATGTGATTGCCATCGGCGAGAAATTTGTCATTTTCTTCCACCACATCGGCAGAAAAAGGCAAGCCGGTATTTCCGCCAAAAGTGAAAGTAGCCCCGGTCATACCGCCGATGGCTGCGCGTCGGCCTGAGCCCACATCTCTACTGGAACCGGCGCCAATGCCGCCATTTTGACCAACCTGATACGGAGAGATGACCGCACCTTGACCGCAGGCAAGAACAGCGGATAGAAACAGCGAGAAGAGAACCAACAACGAACGTAGTTTCATCATGGCGTGCCTCCCTGGCTTAGCGGAGCAGGAATAAGCCTTCCGGGCAGGAATATTGTGCAACGAGGGTTGGATTAAGGCAAATCTGATCAAAAGGATTCACCGCGGAAACGCGACGCGGAGAATGGCAGCCGGGTCTGTTGCGAATTTGGCAGCCGCTTGCCTACCGGTATCCGTTCTTCACGATACAGCCGGATAGTGTTGCGTACGGCTGAAATCACCATAATCAGCAGCATACCGGAAATACCCAGCGTGCCGGCGACGTCGAAAAGCCGGTGAGCGCGACCGAAAAGATGAACTGTGGACTTCCATAACGCAGCAAGGTTGCCGATGGAAAGCAGGATGCGCAACTCCGTGGGCCCCATTTTGTAATAGGAGATTTTGAAGTCGCCTACGGCGTAGGTAGCCAGATAGATCTCTACGGACAACATTAGATAAGCAATGAGCAGCCCAAGCGCAACCGCCGGGGACATGAATCCCGAAAGCGCGAGACCGCCGAGCAGGAAAAAGGCGCTGAAGGCGTCGACAATATGATCGACATAAAAACCATAGCGAGGCCGCGAGTGGTCCCGAAAGCGGGCCAGTGTTCCGTCTAGCGAGTCGCCCAGCCAGTTGAGAGCCAGGCAAAGGACAACCAGAATCAAGCCTAGCCGGTTGCGTGCCGACCACCAGTAAGCCACGCCAGCTCCCGCCATGGAAAGCAGGCCGAGCAGGGTGAGATGGTCAGAGTTGATCCAGGCAGGCGTACGGGCGGCAAGCCAGATCAGAGTGCGCTTCTCAAGGTTGGCGAGGAAACTCTGCTGGATTCGTTTAGCTTCACGAAAGCCGGGACGGAAGTTGGTGGTGCTCAAGCTGGTTTGAGTGGATGGCCGAGTGTTGAGCATTTTGAAATCACCTCCAAAGATCGATAGATCGATAGATCGAGTCGCCTGCGACCTTGGCGAGGGCTGGGGAAAGCTTTGGAAGGAGCTGCGCTTTCCGTTCAGGTCTCGCCGCGGTCGCTTGCTATAACGGCACAATGCTCCCGGAAGAAATCAACCGGCAATGCACGCCCGCTCATCTGCAGGTAAAACGGAGATCAACAGGTAAGTACTAGAAAAAGCGATGTTTAGAGGGGCTCCGGGAAATCGATGCAAAGGCGGATGAGGTTCACGACGAGCCGCATCTGCGACACAGCCAAAGGTGCGCAGCGTGGTACCCGCTTGAAGAATATCCTTGAGCGCCCGGGAGACAGGCAGCAGAATACTAGGCTGTGTTCACTTATAAAGGCGTCGACCACATTGCGCTGGTAACCAAAAGGCTTGCCGCCATGAAGACCTTTTATATGGAGAACCTGGGGATGACACTGGAAAGTGAAGGTAAGGCCAAGGCCGGTTACAACGTTGTGACGCTTCGTGCCGGGGAATCGCTGATAGATTTATTTGAAGCTTCACCCACAAACCCCGCGCCTACGGCCAACCTGAGCGAGGAACACATCTGCCTATCTGCCACAGGATCAAGCATTTACGACGTGATCGCCACGTTCAAACGCAAAGGGATGGATCCCTCTCCAGCCGAAGTCAACAGTGGATCGAAAGGCAAGGGACTTTCCACCTGGGTACGCGATCCGGATGGGAATAAGATCGAAATCAAGATGGATTGATGAACCCATCCCAAACAAAATTTACTGGCAGGGCCTTAGTTCTTGCACTAAAATTCATGCACCGGTGGCAGTGCGTTAGAGGCGGCTATAGCCTTTAAACATGGGGGTGGGACATGAACTTTGTGGTTGGTACATGTCCTAATACGATCTTGCGATGTACTAAGTAAAAGCTTCTAATCACAACTGCTTTGGTTAGTCAGTACGGCAACACAAAAATTAAAGACCAGTTGGCGAACCCTCAAAACCTCCCCCGAGTCGCCGATGCTCTAGTTTTCTCCAGGAGAGTTTATGCAGATCGGTGTCTACGGTTGTGGTTATCTGGGAACTGTAGTTGCTGCTTGTCTTGCCGATTTCGGCGTGCCCGTGACAGCGTACGGCAGCGACTCCGTCAATACCACGTTGTTGGCCAGCGGCATTTTGCCCTTCCATGAAAAGAATTTAAGTGACATTGTCCGCCGCGGCGTTCGATCCGGGCGGCTCATGTATTCCACGCATTTGCAGTCGATGGTGCAGCGCGCCGAAATCATCTATCTGGCGGAAGACGCCAACCGTGACATGGAAGCAATCTCAATGGAGATTGCCAATTATTGTGATCACGGCCAGATTCTGGTTCTGGTAACACCCGTACCAGTGGGCACGGCGCATAGGATTGAAGAACGTTTGAAGGCTTCCGGAAAGAACATCACTGTAGTGTCCCATCCGCTGTTCCTTTCAGAAGGTTGCGCGGTGGAAGACTTCAACTGGCCGGACAGAATCGTTCTGGGAACCACATCAAACGCGGCGGTTACCGCGTTGAAAGCTCTTTATCGTCCGCTGGTGATGCGCGGCGTGCCGGTGATTGTAACCAGCCATCAAACAGCCGAACTGGTGCGCGAAGCGTCTACGGCCTTTCTGGCGACCAAAGTTTCTTTTATCAATGAACTTTCAAGCTTGTGCGAACGCATCAATGCCGACGCAGTCGATCTGTCTCTTGCGCTGGGATTAGACAAGCGGATCGCTCCGCGGTCATTGCAGCCGGGTTCGCTGGGCGGGAGCTTTACCGAATCAGACATGGATTCACTGGCTAATCTCGCGGCCGGCTCAGGCGTTTCACTCAAGATCCTGAGCGCCGCGCGTGAAGTGAACCAGGAATTTTGCGGACGCATTATGAAAAAGATCAACAGCGCCATGGGCACGGTTGAAGGCAAGCAAGTTGGCCTGCTGGGACTGGCCTTCAAGCCGAATACGAACTCGGTTGTCAGCTCAGGTTCTATTCGACTGGCGCGCAGCCTGATGGAAAGCGGCGCGCACGTGAAGGCTTATGATCCAATCGCGATGCCCGACGCACAACAGGAACTTACCGGCAACGTGCGCTATTGCGATTCAGCGTATTCCGTGGCAGAAGGCGCAGACGCACTGGTTCTGGGCACAGGCTGGCCGGAATTCCGCACGCTGGATTTTGACCGGATTCGCCGCATCATCCGCAACCCGGTAGTGGTGGATACCAAAAACCTGCTCGACGGTCCAAGGATGAAGGCCCTGGGCTTTGAATATATGGGCGTTGGCCGCGGCGCGTAATTTCTCTAGCATCAAAGGTGAAGCCCCTGCTTTTACGGCAGGGGCTTTTTGTTGTCTCCAACATTGTTCGGGCGTGAAACAAGTTCAGAAGCAGGGGAAGAAGATGCCGCTGTTTCCGTCATTGGGTTTGCGATGGTCGTGTAAGCTGGTCTTGTATCTCTCGAATGTTACCAAAGAGTGTCGATCTAATCCTTTTCCCTAATTGTTCTCGAATCGTGAGCTGCTACAATCAGCGCCATCTTCCGGAAGAATATGAAAGCTACCTGCATATCGCTCATCTCCACCCTTGCGCTCTGTTCAATTTCAGTAGGACAAACCGGCGGCAGCTCAGCGGCATATTCTGCCAGCACTTTGTCGAATGGAATCAACCTCCGCACCGTGTCGGATGCTCCGTTTTCTGCTGAGGTGGTCAGTCAATCGACGCTGGTCCAAGCTGACGGCACGCCAGTCACGCGAGAAACCCACGGCAAGATGTTTCGCGATTCCGCAGGCCGCACCCGCTCAGAGACTGAACTGGAAAGCTCAGTGGCCGGAGTTGCAGTCCCGGCGCTTTGTCACGATTGTCGATCCCGTGCAGGGAACCAGCACGGTTCTTGATGTCGCGGCGAAAAGCGTCACGGTCTTCCATCTATCTTCCGTTTCTCCGGTGACGACAAACAATGTGAAGTTAATGGCTCCTTTGCCGGCTGGGCGAGCGAGCGTTAAACACCTGACGCCGCCAGGATCTGAAGAGCTGGGCGAAATGATGGTCGAGGGATTTGCTGCGACCGGCAGTCGTCGCACAAGCACAGCAAAAGGCGCATTGCCGAACGTGGTGACCGAGTCGTGGTTTTCTAAAGTATTAAAAGTGGACTTGCTGGTCAGCAGGCAAGGGCCACATTCCGTGAGTCGAACGACCAGGCTTACAAACATTACGCCGGGCGAGCCAGATCCAACCGTATTTCAAGTGCCTGCCGATTACACGGTCCGCGACAATTCTCAGTCGAAGGGCGTGACTCAATGACGCCGGCGAGCCGCATGACACAAACGCTTTTTGTAATCCTTCTGGCCGCATTCACTTGGACCGGGCTTGCGCAGGCGCAGTCTCCGCCAACCATTGTTAAATCATTTAGCGCCGCCACGGTGGGATTGAATGGCAGCGTGACGCTGACGTTCACGCTCACCAATCCCAATCCGGCAACGGACCTGACCGGCGTGAGCTTCAGTGACGATATGCCCGCGGGGCTGCTCATCGCCAACCCGGACAGCCTGGGAGGCACTTGCGATACCAGCGTGGTGACGCTTTCGCCGACAAATATCAGCCTGGTGGGCGCCGTTCTTCTGGCCAACAGCAGCTGCACGCTTTCCATTGATGTGCTGGCCACTGCCGCGGGCGACCAGGTAAACACAACGGGTGCTGTAACTTCAGTTGAGGGCGGGACCGGCGGCACGGCCACGGCCACCGTCAGCGTGCTTGTGCCTGACCTCACGATCACGAAAACCCACACGGGAAATTTTGTTCGTCCGCAGACCGGCGCTATATACACGATCACGGTTTCCAATAGCGGCGCAGATACGTCAGCCTTGATCACGGTGAATGACACTCTGCCGGCAGGACTCACCGCGACCGATCTCAGCGGGACAAACTGGAATTGCACTCTCTCGCCACTGCAATGCACGCGCGGTGATGTGCTGTTTGCCGGAACAAGCTTTGAGCCGATCACGCTCACGGTGAATGTTGAGGCGAATGCGGCATCGTCGGTGACCAATACGGCCACGGTTTCCGGTGGAGCTGAAAGCAACACGGCAATGACTCAGCCAGTGATGTGACACAGATTGATGCAGCGCTCCAGATGTCGGCGCAGGCAACGAGCCTCACTGTGGCTGCCGGCAACACGACGAGCACAACGCTCAACGTGAATTACAACGGAAGCCTGGGCGCGGTAACTTTTGCCTGCAGCGGCCTGCCTGCGGCGAGCACTTGTACTTTCAATCCTGCATCTGTGACGACGGCAGGCACGACTCCAGTGACGCTGACCATCGCCACCACAGCGCGGTCGTCGGCTATTCCGCAGCCAAATGGCGTGCCGCCGCAATTTACCTTGCTGCTCGGACTGCTGGGACTTACTGCGTTGGCTTTGGCGCTGGGTCGTTCAAAGAATTCCAAGACAAGAAAAGTCCGGCTGGCGACAGCCTCCGTAGGCTTGGCTTTGCTGCTGCTGGCGGGCTGCGGCGTAAATAATTCATCGACGCCGGGGCCGACCCCGACTCCCGGACCAAAAGGATTGGGCACGCCGGTTGGAACTTCAGCAGTAATCGTTACGGCTAATAGCGCCAGCCAAGGCGCAACCGCAACCAGCACGGTAAATCTTACGGTGCAGTAAGGGCGGACTCTACGCCGTCCTTGCCACCTCATACAGATATTCCACATACGACATCACTGCGCCGTCGATGCCCTGTACCTGCGGATTGCTGGATTCGACCACGTAGTATTCGTTGGGAGCGTGAGCGCCGCTGCCGTGGCCAAGGCCGAAGTGTCCGGCGGGCAGGCGCAACGGATCGCCGGTAAAGACATAGCCAGGCCATGATCCGGCCAGACGCGGCATCACAATGGGATCGATTCCATTGCGTTTGTAAACAGCGTGTTCAGCGTGGACAATCGCAGCATCGGCGGGTGTAGTAGTGGGATCATAGCCGCCGGTCATGTTTACTTCGATATCGCCAAAGCCGTTCTTCGCCAGATGCGCCTTGAGCGCTGCCAGCGCATCGGCAGCGGTCATGTCCGGCACGAGGCGCATGTCGATTTTGGCAACGGCGCGATGCGGCAGAACGGTTTTGCCGCCCGGGCCGGTGTAACCGCCCACAAGGCCTTCAATATTGACCGTCGGTTTGGAGACCAGCAGCTCCAGCGATTCCTGAAAACTCACGTCATGCACCCAGTGCTCCACGCCCAGCTGCTTCATCACAGATCTTTCGTCCTGGCGCCGTGCAGCTTCGGCGACCATAGCTTTTTCCTGAGCAGAGATCGGACGCGCCTTGTCGGCAAAGCCGGCGATCGCCGGATCATTGCCATCGGCTGAGACCAGCGTGTTCAAGGCTTTCACTAGATGCCATGCGGGCGAATCGAGCCGCGCCTTGTTGCTGGAATGGATATCGGCCTTGGGACCGCGGCCCCACTTTTCTCCGCTGGAAACCAATTCCAAGTTCCACCACGCCTTTGGCGCCGAGGAAGGCGGTGACTTTTCCGTCGGGATCTTGTGAAGCGAACGGCATAAAAATTCCCACCGTTTTCTTCAGAGCGGCCAGCACTTCCGGCCTGCGTACGACCTGGGGAAAATGCGGCGAGCCAATTTCTTCTTCGCCTTCAGCCACCAGAACAAAATTGACCGGCAGCTTGCGGCCTGCCCCGCGGATGGCATGCAGAGCCGCCAGAAACGTGGCTTCAGGACCTTTCTGATTGACCGCGCCACGCCCGACGACAACTTTGCCAAAACCAGGCTTGTCCACAATGCGAGCTTCCCATGGCGGCGACGACCATTCCGAGGGATCAACCTGCTTCACGTCATACATGAAGTAAAGACCAAGAGTTTTGGGAGCGCCCGCATCCAGCGTGGCAAAGATGCCGGGCTGTCCGTCCGTTGGGACTTTTGTCACCTGCTGGAAGCCGGCATCGCGCAGCATCTGCATGGTGAGTTCGCAACCTTCATTCATGCCGCGATTTTCGGCGGCTATGGAAGGCTGCTTCATCCAGGTCTGCATACGTTGCACGGTTTCATCGTGGCGCTTGGTGATTTCTGCGCGTATTGGGGCTAAGTCGTCTTGGAATGCCGCCAATCCTAAATCAGGGCCGGCGCCAGTCTCACTGGCGCGTGCCCAGCGCGGCAGAGCCATGGCCGCTGCGCCAGCGGCTGCGCCGACCAGGAAATGGCGGCGGTCGAGCGAATTAGCGGAGGGGCTTTCAGTGCTTTCATTGTTTTGCCCCGCGTTATTGTTCACCTTCGGGCTTTCAACATCGCTCGACATGATTTCTCTCCTTTGACGATTCCGCAATTTTTTCTGGCCCTTCATCCTAAACTGCCGGCTCGTGATCCAGCCATGGCAAAGATCCCGGCAGTTAAACCTGGCGATAAAAGCGCTCGTTCCTATGGCCCAAGAGGATTAAGCAATTTTTAAACCGCTAGGGCATTGACCCTATGGGACGAAGCGAAGCATACTGTAGTCCCCCTGCGTTAGGAGCCGTCAATGTCGCTTCTCACCGCCCTCTCATTCTTTGACATCGCTATATTCGGTGTCGCTCTTTTGGCCTTTGCTTATCTCTTCAACCGTTTTTCCGGAAGAGAAGATACCGATGCACTGGCACTGACCATGCATGAGATCAATACGGTAAACCCGGAGCCGCAGGCCGCAAAAGCCAAAGCACGCGCAGCCGGCGCAGCTTAATTTCTAAAAATCATTTTCCCGGACAACGTGATCGCGAAAGCTGATCAGACAACATTCGTGCGCCCAAGAAATTGAAGCCATCGAACTGCAACAAGCGGAATCTCGAAACCGATCAAAAAATAACAAATCCAAAATCCTGATGCAGAAGTTGTATCAAGTCGGGCGATATGGTCTTTCCACCCGCTCAATTACTCTTTTCACGTACCGTGGCTTTTTCCCTTTCAGCACGCGAAACTTCCGGCCGCAGGTGGGGCAGGGAGGCACAAAGTACAATTCCTCATGCGGCGCCAGCATCAGGTGGTCGCATTTGCAGCGCCAGGTCACATGGTTGCCCAGCCCGCGTCCGTATGTCGTTTCTCCCTCTTTCCACTGGATTGGGACGTCTTCATAGAATCTGGCCATTCGCTGCCCTCCGGCCAAGGCATTCTAGTCCAGCCGCGCGTCGAATCAAAGGAAAGGAAGGATAATAGATTTCCCCCCGGTTGTTTCGGTGAACTAGCGCGTCGGCAATTTCAGCGTCCCGCCGCAAAGTTCTTTCTCTGGTCCTTTGCTCCAGCGGGTTAAAGCGTTTTCCTTGGGCAACCTGCGTCCTGCAGCCGCTCTCCTACATATCAAAATAGTTCCCCTTCTTGAATGAAAGCCTGAATTCCAAGGAGGTCTTCGTGCGTACTGTAGCTTTAATTCTCTTCACAGGACTTTTACTATTTCTCGCCGGATGCGGCTCGGTTTCCAACAATATGCAGCCGAGCCCAACCCCGACTCCAATGCCGTCGCCCAGCCCCGTACCCTCGCCGACTCCGGTTCCATCACCCAGCCCGACTACCACGGCCGCCTCTGATGCATTCCTCTCGACCTGGTTCTTCACCGTCGGCAGAAATCCAGCGCCTGAAGGCACGATCACCGTGGATACTACCGCCAATAATGGCGCGGGCAACTTCCAGGCTCACACGGCGGCAAATAATTCAACTTTCATCCTGCAGTTCTGCCCTTATCCACAGGGCTTTATGAACTGCATAAACGTGACTCCGATTACCACCGGCACAACTGATTTCGCCAATGTGAACTTCACTTTCCCAGTGAAGGGAACATTTTCCGGCGCGTTTCAGGTAGTTGACGCCAACGGAACCCAGTCCGAAGCTGCTGGCAACGGTTCCACCGGAATCAGTTTCAAATCGGCGCTACTGCCCGCTGCCTCGGTTACCGGCGGCATCAACCAGACCACGGGAAACTCGCCCGGCTTTGGTTCCGCTGCCGTGACTGGAACCACTGCTCATGTCACGCTGACCGGAGCATTGCCTAACCATACCTTCAACACCGCCTTGTGCAGCTTGTCCCTGGGACCATGCGACACTCTGGGCAATATCACTACCAACGCGCAAGGCAACGCCAACGCCGACGTAGGCACAGTTAATGTCACAGGCTTGAACGTCTTTCGCGTGAGCGACGCGAGCGGCGTGCAGTTCGTGACCGCCTTCCGCGTGCAGTAGCGGTAACGTTCTGTTTTAGCCGATCACTCATCGTCCGCTGCATCGGCGGTGGGTGATCGCCTTGTGCTGCGTGTCATCCGTGGCCAAGGTTTTGTAGAATAGCTTATCCATGAAGGCTTATGTCACAGTCATGCTCAAGACCACCGTCCTTGATCCTCAGGGCAAGACCATTCACGGCGCGCTCAAAAAGATGGGCTATAAAGGCGTGGACGCGGTCCGCCAGGGCAAGTTCTTTGAACTGAACCTGGATGGCGGCCTGGACAAAAACGCCGCCAAAGCCGAGGTGGAGCGCATCGCCAAAGACGTGCTCACCAATCCTGTGATAGAGGAATTTTCGTATCGGCTTGAGGAATAGCAGCTAGCAATTGGCCGTTGGCAATTGGCCCTTTTCTGAAATCTTTCGCGTAGCGAGAGGGTCCTGCTCGCACGAAAATCTTAGCCGCGAATACACGCGAATGGACACGAATCCCCTTGGCTCGTGTCACCTTTCATGATTGAAAGTGAATAGGAATCCGGCGAATGATTCCGACATTACCTGAGGATTATCAAAGGTAATAGGGGCCCCTCGTTACGCTCGGGGTTTCAAAACGATTCCGGAGTAGAATTAAATCGGAATCCCTGTGCAAACTCCTGAGTCCAATGGTCAAAGGTTGGCGATTGGCGTGCAGGTATTTAGGCATAATCGACAGGACTTTTTAAATTTATGTGCGGAATTGTTGGCTACGTAGGGAAAAAACGTGTTGTTCCGGTGATTATTGACGGCCTCCGGAGCCTGGAATATCGCGGATATGACTCCGCCGGGATTGCTGTTTGCGGCAATGGCAATGGCGGAGCGGTGCAGGTGCGGCGGGCTGAAGGCAAGCTACGCAACCTTGAAGAAGCGATTCGTGTAAAGCCGCTGGAAGGCAGCTGGGGCATCGGACACACACGCTGGGCCACGCATGGCCGGCCCACGGAAGAGAATGCTCATCCGCATCGCGATTGCACCGGCAAGATCGTGGTGGTGCACAACGGCATCGTTGAAAATTATCTCTCGCTCAAGAAGAAGCTGATTGAAGAAGGCCACAAATTTTCCACTGAGACCGATACAGAAATCATTGCTCACCTGATTGAAAAAGCTCTTGATCACAAGGGCAACGGACATCGTCCCAGCCTGGAAGAGGCAGTGCGCAAAACCGTAAAGCAGCTGACCGGCGTGTTTGCCCTGGCCGTGATTTCTGAAGATGAGCCCAACAAGATTGTGGCGGCGCGCAATGGCCCGCCGGTGGTGATTGGCATTGGTGATAACGAATATTTTGTTGCTTCCGATATACCTGCGCTTTTGCCCCACACGCGTGACATCTTCTTTCTTCAGGACGGCGATCTGGCGGTGATTACCACGTCCGGAGTTCAAATCACGGATTTTGACGGCAAGCCGGTAAAGCGTGAAATCCAGCGTGTAACGTGGGACCCCATCATGGCGGAGAAGGGCGGATTTAAGCACTTTATGCTCAAGGAAATCTATGAGCAGCCGGCCGCCGTGCGGGACACCACTCTGGGCCGCGTCTCGCTTGATTCCGGCCGCGTCTTTCTGGAAGAGATGGATGTGACCGCAGACGAACTGCGCAACGTGCAGAAAATCAACATTGCGGCCTGCGGCACAAGTTGGCACGCGGCCCTGGCAGGCAAGTTCATGATCGAGCGCCTGGCGCGCATTCCCGTGGAAGTGGACTACGCCAGCGAGTGGCGCTATCGCGACCCGATCACTGACAGCAAGGAAATCACGCTGCTCATCACGCAATCCGGCGAGACGGCGGACACGATTGCCGCGCAACGCGAAGCCAAGGCCAAAGGCTCCAAGACGCTGGCCATCTGCAACGTGGTGGGCGCGATGATTGCCCGCGAAGCTTCCGGCACGGTTTACACGCATGCCGGCCCGGAGATCGGTGTGGCCTCGACAAAAGCCTTTACGGCGCAGCTGACAGCATTGTTCCTGCTGGCGCTCTATCTGGGTGAGCTGCGCAGCGCCACCACCACTGAAGACGCGCGGCGCTACATCGGCGAATTGCTCAAACTGCCTTCCAAGCTGGAGTCTATTCTTGCCCGCGACGCAGACTGCGAAGCTCTGGCCAAACAGTATTATCGTGTGCAGGATTTCCTGTTCCTTGGCCGGGGCATTCACTATCCCATTGCTCTGGAAGGCGCGCTCAAGCTGAAGGAAATTTCATATATCCACGCTGAGGGGTATCCCGCGGGCGAGATGAAGCATGGCCCCAACGCGCTGATCGATGAAAATCTGCCCGTCGTGATGGTGGCGACGAAAGATTCGCGCGATCCAAACTCGGTGCTGCGCTACGAAAAGACCATGTCAAACGTGAAAGAAGTAAAAGCGCGTTCCGGCATTGTGATAGCTGTGGCCACTGATGGCGATGAAGAGATCAAGGAATCTGTCGACCACGTTTTGTATGTACCGCATGCGCCGGAACTGCTGCTGCCGATCCTTGAAGTGGTGCCGCTGCAACTGCTGGCTTATCACATCGCCGTCCGACTCGGTTGTGACGTTGACCAGCCACGCAATCTGGCCAAGTCGGTGACTGTGGAATAAGCATGGTTTCGCTCAAGTCTGTATGCTGTGTTCCTCACCTAATAGCCGATGGGTTTCTATTCCCGTAAATTTTAAGTCTTGCTGTGTTGTTTCTGTTGCATGCTTCGTACAATATCGCCTGTAAAGGAATCGACCTTGCACCGGTTCTCTTGGGGCTGCTGAATACCACCCCATTGGGTTTGAAAATCGTAAGCGGCCAGCTGCAAGAGCATGATGCCAAGATTCCAACCCAAGGGAGAACGACCAATGCCCACAAACTCCGTTGAGCAGGCCTGCGGAACAACCATTAAGGTCAGAGCAAGCATGCTGGTCACGATTTTGGCCCGGCCTGAAATGGAAGGCGCTGTCAAGAGCGTCTTGAACGGTGAATACGAGTCCGGTTACTTCGGCGAAGGCCTGAAGATACTCGATATAGGAGCTAACGTAGGCTCATTTGCGATCTGGGCCAATCTAAGATGGCCCAATAGCACTATCTATTCCTATGAGCCGCATCCAGGAACATTCAATTTTCTGCTGGAAAATGTGCGCAAGCTGAACAATGTGTCTTGCCATAATATAGCTGTCTATCCGAGCGACCGCCAGACAGAACCTTTCTGGAGCAGATTTCCGGGAGATGGTCAGGCTGGAATAGCCGCAGTTCTGCGAGAAATCGGTGACAAGCTGAGCGACAAAGATATTATCGAAGTGCCGGTATTGCATCCGCGTGATTTGCCGGTTGCCGATGTGGTGAAGCTGGATGTGGAAGGAGCGGAGGCGGATATCATCTGTGCAATGGATACCTCCAGGACATCTCTGATCTTATTGGAATATCACAGCATCAAAATCAGAAGCAGGATCAAGGAGTTCTTGGCCAATAAGTTCACTCTGGCCTTTGAGGATTATGAGAGATGGGAGAACTCGGCCGTTGAGGAAGATTGCTCAGGCAGGATGTTTTTTGTTAACAAACATCACAATCGGCTTTACCGTTTGCCCTCCCACTAATTGGCGGAGCCCGTTTACCGGCGGCATCCGGCGCTTCAGCCCGACCACCTACATCAAGTTTGGTAAAGAGCAGCTCTGCGACGTCCTCCTGGATAGCTCTGTTCTAAAATAAAGCTATTGTGAAAGAAGATAAACTTCCGGTTCAATCGCTGTGGTCTCGCCGTAGCGGCCTGGTTTCATTACTGGTCGCCATGGTTGTATCTTTGATCGGCATTGTTCTGGACTGGCTCCTGGTAAAAGAAGGCCTGCCCCGCCTGGATATGCTCATCTTCAGCAATGGCCTCACCGGACTCTTTGCGGGCGGCTTGTTCTGGCAGATGGCAAGGGAAGCAAAAGCCAGTCGCGATCTGGTGGCTGAGCGGATGAAAACCATTGCTGAACTTAATCACCATATCCGCAACGCGCTGCAGGTCATTAAGTTTCTGGGCATGCAAACGCGATCAGGGTTGGACGCGGTACAGCTTCAGCTGATCAATGATTCGGTTGACCGCATTGAGTGGGCGCTGCGGGAAGTGCTGCCACGCTATCCGATTGGCGGCATCAGCACTCCTATACACGGCGAGGAAGTTGACGCGATTCGCCCTGTTTCCTGATTGCGCGAAAGTTTATCTGGCCAAATCTGATATCGGCAACGCCGGAAAATCGCGAATCCCAAGCTGGCCCTAACCTCTTCAAATTTCAGGATCTTTCCCTCAATTGCGCGCGTGTTTTTCCCGCAACTTCGGGCCGAAAGCCGACATCTAATCCCTTGACAGTAAGTGACTCATATCTCATAATGACTTTATTGTGATGGTAAATGCACTGATTTTTAAGCACTTATAAGCTGGGAGGCTGAAAGACATGGGGAAAATTATTGGAATTGATCTCGGAACCACCAACTCGGTGGTGGCCGTGATGGAAGGTGGCGAGCCGAAAGTGATCGCCAATGAAGAAGGCGGCCGCACAACGCCGTCTGTTGTCGGCTTCACCAAATCTGGTGAACGTCTTGTCGGCCAGGTTGCCAAGCGGCAAGCCATCACCAATCCGGAAAATACGATTTATTCGATCAAGCGGTTTATGGGACGCCGCTATGACGAAGTGAATGAAGAAATGAAGATGGTCCCTTACAAAGTCGTGCGTCAGGGCGATCACGTCGCCATTGTGGCGCAGGGACAGGAATACACGCCGCAGCAGATTTCGGCGATGATCCTGCAGAAGCTCAAGAAAGCGGCGGAAGATTATCTTGGCCAATCGGTCACGGAAGCCGTGATTACCGTTCCGGCGTACTTCAATGACGCTCAGCGCCAGGCGACCAAAGATGCCGGCAAAGTTGCCGGTCTCGACGTGAAGCGTATCGTGAATGAGCCGACGGCGGCTGCCCTGGCATACGGCCTGGACAAGAAGAAGGAAGAAACTATCGCTGTGTACGATTTTGGCGGCGGTACTTTCGATATTTCCATTCTTGAAGTCGGCGAAGGCGTGATTGAAGTGAAGTCCACCAACGGTGACACGCACCTGGGCGGCGACAACATCGATCAGCGCATTGTTGACTGGCTTGTGGAGGAGTTCAAGAAAGATGAAGGGCTTGATCTGCGCGCCAAAGGCAATGAAATGGCGTTACAGCGCCTGCGTGACGCGGCGGAAAAAGCCAAAATCGAGCTTTCCACCACCATGGAAAGCGAAATCAATCTGCCGTTTATCACCGCGGACGCGACCGGTCCCAAGCACCTGGTAAAGAAGCTCACGCGCACCAAACTGGAGCAGATGGTGGATGACATCATCCAGCGCTCCGTGCAGCCGTGCAAGCAGGCATTGAAAGACGCAGGCGTTGACGCCAGCAAGATCGACGAGGTCGTTCTCGTCGGTGGACAGACGCGCATGCCGCGCATCCAGACGCTGGTAAAAGAGCTATTTGGCAAAGAGCCGCATAAGGGCGTGAACCCGGATGAGGTTGTTGCCATCGGCGCAGCGGTTCAGGCGGGCGTGCTGGCGGGAGACGTAAAAGACCTGCTCCTGCTCGACGTGACTCCGCTGACCCTGGCAATTGAAACTCTGGGCGGCGTGGCTACGCAGATGATTCCGCGCAACACCACGATTCCGACCAAGAAGACGGAAACGTTTCTCCACGGCGGCAGATAGCCAGCCTTCGGTTGAAGTTCACGTGTTGCAGGGCGAGCGTCCGCTGGCCAAAGACAACCGCACTCTGGGCAAGTTCCACCTGACCGGCCTTCCGCCGGCTCCGCGTGGCGTGCCGCAGATTGAGGTGACCTTTGACATTGATGCCAACGGAATTCTGAACGTGACCGCGAAAGACAAGGCCACGAACAAGGAGCAGAAGATCCAGATCACCTCTTCTTCCGGCTTGAGCAAGGAAGAAGTGGAGCGCATGGCCAAGGAAGCCGAAGCGCATTCGGCGGAAGACAAGGCCAAGCGCGAAGAGATCGAGGCGCGCAACCAGCTTGATGGCATGGTCTATCAGGTGGAGAAGATGCTGAAGGAAAACGGCGACAAGATCTCTGGCGACGAAAAGGGCCAGGTCGAGTCGGCAGTGGCGGACGCCAAGAAAGCCCTGGAAGGCACTGACGCGGCAGCCATGAACGCAGCCCGCGAAAAGCTGACCGCAGGCTTCGCACAAGCTGGCTGAGGCCATGTACAAAGCGCAGCAAACGCCGCCGGCAGATGGCGCTACGGGCGCCGGACCGCAGGCAGGCGCTCCGTCGAACGGCGCTGCGCAGCAAGAGAAGAAAGATGAAGGCGTAATAGATGCTGAATACGTTGATGTGGAGGACAAGAGATAAGTTCCCCGCATCCTTTTAAAGGCGTGGGCTGAAGGCGGCGCTCTACCCATGCAAGCCAAAAGCGGGCTTGCACGGGGGCCTAGGGTAAGCCGCCTTTGGCCTATACGACAAAAGGAGTCTCTTTTGAAAAAATATTTAGTCGTAAAAATGGCGGAAGGCTGGAGCCAGGTTGTGAACTGGGTGGTAATGCCCGGACTCTATACCATGGAAGCGGCGCAGCAGTTCGTCGCCAGCGCAGTGGCCGATGAGCCCGGAGCGCGGTACATGATCCAGGAAGTGGGCGCTGCGTAAGGAAAGCAATTAGCAAATGGCAATTGGCAACTAGCCTGAGCGTGATCGTTGCCCAAAGGTGGTCGGTGTTCTGCACTTTGGTTTTGCTAATTGCTAGCTGCTAATTGCCAATTGCTGATCGGAGATCACATGAAATACATGAGACGTCGTGGCCTGCGGATGTTTGCCGTCGCGGCCCTTTTGCCGATGATGGCCCTGGCACAAAATAACGCCCAGGCCACCAAGCCTGCCGGCTCCGCAAGACGCCACAACCCAGCAGGTCACGCAACTGGTGCGCGACTTCCTGGCCAACGTCCCTAAAAACGATCCCAAGGTCTTTCAGGAATTCTTTGCCGATGACGTGATCTACACGCGCGCCACCGGCTTGACCGTTGCCAAGGCTGACATCCTCCGGAATATCGATGTCCGCGCGACCAGCGATCCGCAGATGACTTTTGAGGCCGACGATTTCACAGTCCATCCTTATGGGGAAATGGCGGTCGTCAATTTCCGGTTGATCGCGCATAACACTGAAAATGGCAAACCGACGACAGTTTACTATCGCAACACAGGAACTTTCCTGAAGCGCAATGGCAAATGGCAGGCCGTGGCCTGGCAGGCGACGAAGGTGCCGGATGGAGCAATTAGCAAATAGCAATTAGCAATTGGCTTTGGGCTCTTAGGTCTTGGCTTTGTCTAAAGGGGCCGAACAGTTTTTGGCTGAAAACCAAAAGCTAAAAGCTCATTGCAGAAGTAGCAACTGGAAACCGGATTCATGGCAACCACACAACAAAAAGTTGAGCCGATTGCAGGCGTGAGCGAAGAGGGAGCATGCAGGCGAAATCCCGAGCGTAGCGAGGGAACCCAAACTAAGTAAATGGCGACCACACAACAAAAAGATTATTACGGAGCCCTCGGCGTCAAGAAAACTGCCTCGTCGGAGGAGATCCGCAAGGCCTTTCGCAAGCTTGCCAGAAAGTATCATCCAGACGTAAATCCCAATGACAAGAAGGCGGAAGAAAAGTTCAAGGAAATTTCTGAAGCCAACGATGTCCTGAGCGACCCTAAGAAGCGCAAGATCTACGACCAGCTCGGCTTTTACTCTGACAATATTGATCCGGCAGCGGCGGAAGCTTATTCTCGCGGCGGCGGCTTTGGCGCTGGTGGTTTTGGAGCAACGCCTCCCAGCGGCCGAGGCGGCCAGGGGTTTGACTTCAGTGGTTTTGACTTCTCTGATATGGGCGGAGCAAGTGGCCGGTCAGGCGGTAGTGGCGGCTTCCGCGATATTTTTTCCAGTATCTTTGGCGGCGGGCGCGGCGGCGCGGCCACGGAAACCGAGCCTGAACGCGGCACCGACCTTGAATATCAGGTCAATGTCGGCTTCTGGGACGCGATTCGCGGAGCGGTGATGCGCTTGAACATCACGCGGCTTGATACCTGCACCAACTGCCACGGCAGCGGGGTGGTCGGTACGCCCACAACGTGCCCGCAGTGCCACGGCAGCGGCCACATCACGCAATCCGGCGGCGGGATGAAGTTCAACGTTACCTGCCCGCGCTGCGGCGGCGCCGGCAAAGTGCAGCCTCCTTGTCCGGTATGCAACGGCGAAGGCGCAGTGGAGCGCACAGAGCCTCTGGAGGTGCGCGTAAAAGCGGGCACGCGTGACGGCCAGCGTATACGGATCGGCGGCAAAGGCAATGCGGGGACGCAGGGGGGCCAAGCGGGCGATCTGTACGTCATCATCCGCGTGGGCGATCATCCGGTGTTCCGGCGTGAAGGCGACGACATTTACGTTACGGTCCCTGTGGCCGCCTGGGAATCGGCGCTGGGAGCCAGGATTGAGGTACCGACCATCGATGGCCGTTCGCAGTTGAAGATTCCGCCGGGAACGCAGAGCGGGCAAAAGCTGCGTCTGCGGGAAAAAGGCGTACCATCCGCCACACACGAAGGGAAGCGTGGTGACGAGATCGTGGAAATCAAGATTACCGTTCCTGCAGCGCATGACATGAAAGCGCGCGAGCTGTGGCAGGAATTGCATGAGCTTCACAAGGACGATCCGCGGGCGGAGTTGTGGAGCAAGGTGTGATCATGGAGACCAGCCGTCTTCGCCTGCGCGAGTTTGTTCCGCAGGATGCGGACGCTCTGGCAACCGTACTGGGTGATCTGGTGGCGATGCAGTACTATCCTGCGGCCTTTGACCGCAAAGGCGTCGAGGAATGGATCGAGCGAAACCGCGAACGCTATCGAGGCGAGGGTTTTGGTCTATGGGCGATGCTGCTGCGGAAGACGAACGAAGTTATTGGCGACTGCGGCTGTTTCTTGCGGGACGTAGATGGACGGGACGACATTGAGATCGGCTATCATGTGCGGCGCGACCTTTGGGGCAACGGCTATGCCACGGAAGCTGCTCAGGCGTGCATGCAGTACGCGTTTACAAAGCTTGGCGTTGACCGCGTGATCTCCCTGATCCGGCCGGAAAACGTCCAATCAGTCCGGGTTGCGGAGAAGAACGGCCTGACGTGCGAGAAGATTATTTTCTGGCGTGGATATGATCACTGTATTTATGCGAAGGTCCGCCGTTCGTGATCGAATCATGAAGGAACGTTGAAGGCGGTGCGAGAATATATTCGGGACAATCCCACCAATTGGTGTAAAGACGCATTTTATGTAGCGTAGGCTATGAGACGCGGCGTGCCGCGTCTCTACGTCGAACGTTATGAATCTCGCATGAAGTGTTGCGGGAATCGAGGAGAACGAAAGACCTGGCGTGATCGACAATGATGGCGTAGAGACGTGGCACTGCCACGTCTCACATTCAAATCCACGATGACTCTATTTCGTGAGCAATATCGGATTGAATCTGCGCGCAAACCCGGCTGGGATTACACGCTGCCGGGCTGGTATTTTGTCACGATCTGTACGCAGGGGAGGAAGCCCTATTTCGGCCGGGTAGCGAATGCAACCGTGAATCTTTCACCCATTGGTGAATACGTGGACGCTTGCTGGAAAGAGATTCCCCAACATCACCAGCACATTGAGATTGATGATTTTGTGGTCATGCCGAACCACATGCACGGACTAGTGATCATCGGTGGCCCAGATCGGTTACCGGAGTTGCGGAAGCGAGAGAAATTCAAGCGGGTTGTGGAACTGAATACCGTTCGCCCAAAGGCAAATTCCCTGGGGGCTGTAGTGGGCTCATTCAAGTCCGCAATTACACAATGGTGCCAGGCAAAGCACGTGGAATTCGGGTGGCAACCGCGATTTCATGATCGAATCATACGAGGAAAGAATTCGTTGAAGGCGGTGCGAGAATACATTCGGAACAATCCAGCCAATTGGTATAAGGACACATTTTATGTAGAGTAAACTGTGAGACGCGGCAGTGCCGCGTCTCTACGCGGGACATGATGGAATCATCACAAAGCATCGTGAAAACGAGGCAGGTAAAACACACAGATAACAAGCAGGATAGATAAGAAGATTGGCATAACAAAATCCGCATGACGGCTAAACGTAAATCCAAAGGCGCTTACATGATCTCTTCCGTAGCGGAGATGTACGGCATCCATCCGCAGACATTGCGACTCTATGAGCGTGAAGGCCTGCTCAAGCCATCGCGAACCGACGGCAACACGCGTCTTTATACTGAAGAAGACCTGCAGCGGCTGGAGTTCATCCTGAACCTGGCGCGAGACCTGGGCGTGAACATCGCCGGCATCGCCATCATCCTGCAGATGCGCGAGCGGATGGAAGACATGAATCGCAAAATGCAGGAGTTTGTCCGCTTTGTGCAGGATGAAGTTGCGTTCCGCGCCAGCAATGCCCATGCCGATCCAAGCAAGGGGGCCATCATTCCGCTACGAAAACCTACCATCAACGTTGCCCCGCGCGAGCGAAAGAAATAGCCGACCCGCCCACCACGATTCCGCGCGATGAGAAAGCCGTCTTTAAGAAAATAATCAAATAAAACCCAGTATCTCTTTAGGACATACCGGCTCATTTTGTTTAACGGGGTAGGGATTTGGTGTTTGCCTAATTTCAGTTCAAGTCCTGTCCGCGAATTGAGATGATCGGCTTACGTGGCTCGTTGGATGAATGCTCTGGTACATCTTGATCCAGGTTGATTGGTCCTGCGCCGGCCCCAGCCGCAGCAGCCGCCGACTTTTGTTTCTGTGGATAAATACGCATACGCTGTCGAATCCGGCGTTCAACATCAGCCCATTCTTCGCGGGCGCGGTCAACGCCTCGCCGAATGTGCATGACGCTTTTTTCTTCAGCTTTACGGAGATTGTCTACCAAACGCATTGCAGTTCCTTTTTTCTTTGGTTGTGGGGGTGCTTTCTGGTATCGGCGCGTCCTGGACGTACCTCGACCCATTAAGTGTGATGCCGATTCAAGAAGGTTGGAAACTGCTGGCCAGCAGCTCTGTTTTTATGTCGCTTCGCTCCAAACCGCTTTAGCAGGCTGGTCCTAGCGGAGTATTTTCTGCCCTGAAGCAAGTGGCTCGGCGCGCAAGTCGGCCTCGCCACGTAGGCCATTGGCCATCTTTGTCGCTACGCTCCAAACCGCTTTTGCAGATTCGCGCTAGCTGAGCGCTTTCCGCCCTGATGCGAGTGGCTCGGCGCGCAAGTCGGCTTCCCACCCCGTCACGCAAAAACCGTGCGTGTCAGGGGCCCCGGCCTCGCCACTTAGGGACGCGTCTTTATTCGCTCTGCGCCGTGTTCTGCTTGGCCAGCCATTGCAGGAACATTTGTTCAATCGGCTTGTCTTTGGCGCGGATCAGGTGGCGAATAGTGTGTCCCGTTGCCAGATGGCAGAGTTCCTCGGCCATATTCTTAATGTGGTCGCCAGCGCGTTCCAGCGAATTGGCCATCGCCAGCACGTGCAGGCTTTCAGGCCCCTTGAGTCCTTCAGCATTTTCCGTGTGGCGAACCAGGATCAGGTTGCGCAGGCGATCGATCTCAGAGTCGGTACGCAGGACGTGAAGCGCCTGTTCAATATTGCGGCTGGCAAAGGCTTTCACCATGGTGCTGAGCATGTTTTCCAGCAGGCAGCCCATCCGGGTGAGCTGCTCAATATCGTCCATGTCAATCCGGTTGCGCACAATGGCTGAGCGTTCGCTGAAACTGGCAACCAGATCTCCCACGCGTTCAAGATCGAGCATGAGCTTCATACAGGCCAGCAATTCACGCGCCTGGGACGGTGTTACCTGTGTGATCACCGTCGCCAGCTCTTCATCCATTTCGCGGTCCATGCTGTCCAGCCGCTCTTCGCATTTGCGGACGGCCATCAGCGCCAGTTGCGAGCCGTTGATCAAGCCGTCAATGGCATGCGTAACCTCGTCTTTGGCCACGGAACAGGCGCTCAACGTGAGGTCAACCAGATGGGATTGCACGGTAGATTCCTGCGAAGGGAGAGTTGCTGGGGTGCTCATAACTGCGCTTACCTGTCTGCCTCTCTTTTTTCAAGAAATCGCGTTTCAAGAAATCGTGTTTCGAGAAATCACGATTCAAGGAATCTGTGATTCAAGAAAGAGCGGCTAGATTCGAAATTCATCCGTCTACCCAAGTTATAAAGAGAAATTGTGAATACAGGGTTAAAACAGCATGAATCCTGTGCAAATTCCCGATTCAGTCAGGCGCTTCTCAGGAAGCCAGGCTCTGGCGGTTTTCCGGCTCATAATGGCCGTCCAGAAACCCAACCAGGTTCTCCGCCAGATTTGTGGCGTTGTCGGCGATCTGCTCCAGGCAGCGCGAAGCAAAGATCAGGTGCAGGGCCTGCTCGTCCGTTGGGTGCGATTGGTGGGCGCTCCGGCCACGCAACACATAATCACGGTAGGCATCCACGGAAGCTCCACCTGCAGCAGCGTTGCGGGCCAGCACTGGATCAAGACGCGCCAGCGAGCGCAGCGTCTGGCGGCAGAGATGAGAGACCGCAATGGCCAGCGGCTGAAGACGTGAGAAGTCTTCATGGTCATGGTGCTTGCCCACTTCTGTGACCTTTTGTCCCAGGTTGGCAGCCAGTTTTCCCAGGCGCGAGAGATCTTTGCTGATGTTGGCTGCTGATGTGAGCCGCTTGATTTCAGAAGCTTCCAAGCCACCGCTTTCCAGCGCAGAAAAGACCGCCTGATGCAGCGTGAGTTCCAGTTCCTGGATCACAACTGAAGTTTCCAGCACGCCCGCACCCACGTGAGAGCCCGTGTGGAGAAGCGCTGCAATCGAGCGGCCAACGGCTTCATCCGCCTTTACGCCCATTGTTGCAAGCAGATTGTTGATATTATTTTCCGCTGTTTGCGCCCTTACTGCTTGGATCGCCATTACAACACCCTTTTTTGTAGCGTTACTTATTAGACGAATCTACCACTGGCCGGTTAACGCGCAATGAATACTAAAAACAATTTTTTTGAAGATCGCAAAAGCCATTATTTTCACAGGTATAGATGTGAGGGGGTTCAGGAGGGATTCACTTTTTCGGCGATTCGAAACGGTATCCTGCGCCGCGCACTGTCCGCAGATAACGAGGTTCCTCGGGGTCAATTTCAATCTTGGCCCGCAGCTTTCTTACATACACGTCCACGGAGCGCGGGCTCACGAAGGCGGTGTCTTTCCAGACTGCATCAAGAATCTGGTCACGGGTAAAGACGCGGCCGGCGTGGCGGGCAAGATAATGCAACAATCGAAATTCGGTCGCCGTGGCGGTGATAACCGCGCCGCGCACGGTGAGCACCATGGCCAGCGCATCGATTTTCAGGTCGCCCGCGCGGATCACCGCGGGAACCGGAGGCGCCTCACAGCGCCGCAAGACCGCCTTGACACGCGCTACCAGCTCACGCGGACTGAACGGCTTGGTGATGTAGTCGTCTGCGCCGATTTCCAGGCCCCGTATGCGATCAGCTTCGCTGCTTCGTGCCGTCATAAAAACAATAGGCGTACCGCGCAGCGTTTCTCCTGACTGGCGTATCTGGCGGCAGAGTTCGATTCCATCTCCGCCGGGAACCATGATATCCAGCAGCAGCAAAGCAGGGCGTTCCTTCAGTGCGTCCGCCAGCACGGCATGCGTGGTGGCGTAAACTCGCACACGATATCCTGCGGCCTCAAGATGGTGGCGCACAAGGCGTGCAATGTCAGAATCGTCTTCAACGACAAAAAGCTTTTGCCTGTCGTTGACGGCTGTTGCGATTTCTTCCTCTGCCGGCTGCTCTATCCGTGAAAGTGTTCTATTGAGGCCGCCCATACAAAATCAGGGTACATGGCCAATGTTAATGGAGTGTGAAAACTGGCCGGGAATGCATCATGCTGGCCACTATCGTGGCGGCTGGATGGGTGGCCAGCAATGGAGTTCCGTTATTGGTTGTCGCGTGTTGCGCCAAGCGGAACAAATTTAACACTCGGGCGGGGCGATACCTGTCTTTGTTGCAGGACGCTGGCGGGTGTGCAGGTTGTCATGCCTGCAGGCACAGGCGCCTGGCCATCCTGGCGGCGGAAGAAATAGCTGCGCATGGTGTAAGCACGTGTTGCGCTGGCTCTCGTCGATCAATTTGCGGGACGTCGCATGATCCTGCAATTGTCTGTGCTGCATTGCGGGTAATTTCAGACCACGAAAATCCTGGAACACATTGAGCTGTTGCTGCTGGGGAGCTGCCGTCGCGACAAATAAGAAAATACTTAGAGGCCACATGGTAGTCCTCCTGTTGGGAATTATAGTCCCTTGACGTTAGAAGAATTTTAAAATCCAAAGCGGGAAATTGTTGATGGGCGGCAAAGAAATCATGGTGGAGTCATTTGCAACTTGTCACCCTCAGGCGTAGGCTTATGGGGTTCAACAGGCGCGAATGGCAGCTAAGATTTATCGTCCTTCGTTCAAAATCAGTAATCGAATGATCGCCCGTTAGCTAGGCGCCTGTACTCCAGTAAAGAAGGATCGCATGAAGAATATTTATGTAGGCAATCTGGATTTTAACGTCAGTGAAGATGAGCTTCGGCAGGCTTTTGCAGCTTACGGGCAGGTCGAAAACGTCACTGTTTTGAAAGACCGCGATACCGGGCAGCCGCGCGGTTTTGGTTTTGTAGAAATGGCAAATGACGAAGAAGCCGAAAAAGCGATCAGCGCGATGAACGGCTACCAACTGGGATCGCGCGCGTTGAACGTGAATGAAGCACGACCCAAAACCGGCGGCGGTGGCGGTGGCTTCAGTCGCGGTGGTGGCGGCGGATTTGGCCGCGGTGGCGGTGGAGGGTTTGGCCGTGGTGGTGGCGGTGGTGGAAGAGGCGGCAATCGCGGTGGCGGGGGCGGTGGCGGCCGTAGATATTAAAAGTCGATCAACGCAAAAGACGCAGGCCCTGCCTGCGTCTTAAATTTTTGTTGCGTTGTTGAACTATACGAACTCTACGGCTGGCTTGTGCGGAATAATGCCGGCCTGGTAGCCCATGTCCAGAAGCTTTACTACTGCCTGTTTCCCGTCTTCACCGTAATCAAGCGTCCGATCGTTCACGTACATGCCCACAAAGCGGTCTGCCATCTGCGGATCCAGGTCGCGCGCAAACTGCATGGCATAGGCCAGCGCGGGCTCGCGATGATCAAGCGCAAACTGAATGCTGTCTCGCAAAGCGCGCGTAACTTGTCCAATCAGCTCCGGGCCCAACTCGCGGCGAATCGCGTTGCCGCCCAGCGGCAGCGGAAGTCCGGTTTGTTCATGCCACCATTTTCCCAGATCAAGAATGCGCTTGAGCCCTGAGCGCTCATACGTGAGCTGGCCTTCATGGATGATCAAACCTGCTTCATGCTTGCCGGCCAAAACTTCGGGAATAATGCGATCAAACGGCACTACTACAGTCTCAATTTTGGGCGCAAAAAGTTTTAGCGCCAGATAGGCCGTTGTCATGGTGCCCGGGACTGCAATCTTCATGCCCTTCAGCTCTTCCAGCCCGACCATGCGCGGAGAGATCACCATGGGACCATATTGTTCGCCGACGCTTCCGCCACAGGGCATCAGCGCGTATTTATCCTGAACGTATGGATACGCGTGGAAGGAAATGGCGCTCACGTCATAAAAGCCTTCCATGGCCTTGCGGTTCAGGGTTTCGATGTCCGTTAGCGTGTGAGAAAACTTCAGGCCCGGCACGCGGACTTTATTGGTGGCCAGCGCATAGAACATGAAAGCGTCGTCAGAGTCAGGACTATGAGCGACGGAAATTTCGCGAACGGCGGAAGAAACAGACGAAGATGACATATTTGAAATCCTACAATACTCTGACCGTTCATGCGGACAGCGGAATAATCTTGGCCGTTTAAAAATGATCGTGTAAAAGTTTTCACACCAGCCTGAGTCACGCGTTCAGAATCGTAACCAGGTTAAGCTTTTTCTACAGGTTCCTGGTCTGGAGCAATTTCAAGGACCGGACTCGGCGGAGTGATATGAGGGCGTTGCAAATGCCAGCGCAGCCGCCAGAACATGGCGGCCACGGCCGCCACAATGGCCACAATGGAAAGCGCTAAAAGGACGTACAGGGCCTTCATCAGCATTTGCGGCTAGGATACCAGAGCTGCGCGTTGGGCGACCCCGGAAAAAGCTCTTAGACGCCTACTGGGAAAGGCTTAGTATGCGGCTCCTGCGCAGCCCTGCCGCGGCGTTCAAACCGGCCTTGCAGCAGTGACATCAATCCTGTGTACCAGTATCCCAGCACAAAAAGCAGCAGGAAAGGGATCGTCCAGTAATTGCCGCTGTTAAAAGCGTACGCGCACATAGCAATAAAATAAGTTCCCACCAGCAGTTCCAGCCACGGAACAATGCCCAACCGGCGGCGATATTTTTGTCCCTGGGCTTTATCGGCTTTCGACTGCACGGCGTATTTTGGTGTTCGCTTGAACGATGACTTGATGCCCAGCAGCGCTTCAATCACCGCGCGCGTGTTCGTCAGCGTCAGGCCGATTCCCAGAGCCATCAGGAACGGCAGGAACAAAAAGGTGCGCGGCCAGCGTCGCGGAAAAAGTTCTTTTTGTGAAACCAGGTAAAAGCTGGAAATAGAAAACGTGGAGGCCAGAAACAGCGGCAGATCGATCACCAGCATCTGGAACCAGCCGCCGAAAGACCGGATAATCATGGCCGGCATGAGCAGCGTGGAAAGCACAATCATCAGCGGATAGCTCAGGTTGGCGCTCAGGTGATAAAACGCTTCCACCTTCACCCGGAATGGAGCCTTACTCTTGAAGACCTTGGGCAGGATCTTCTTGCCCGTCTGGATCAGCCCTTTGGCCCAGCGTGCCTGCTGGGTTTTGAATGCCGTCATCTCAATCGGCAACTCCGCCGGGCATTCCACGTCCTGAAGATATTTAAATTTCCATCCTGCCAGTTGTGAGCGATAAGAAAGGTCCGTGTCTTCAGTCAGCGTGTCATGTTCCCAGCCGCCCGCGTCAGCAATGGCCTGCCGGCGCCACATGCCCGCCGTGCCGTTGAAGTTGAAGAACACCTGGCTGCGCGAGCGTCCGCCGTGCTCCAGCACAAAATGCCCGTCCAGCAGAATCGCCTCAACTTCAGTGAGGAAAGAATAATTGCGATTCAGGTGCGTCCAGCGCGTCTGCACCATGCCGATCTTGGGATCGGTAAAGTGGTGCACCACGCGCATCAGCCAGTCTTCCGGCGGAACAAAATCAGCGTCAAAGATGGCGACGAACTCGCCCTTCGCCGTCTTCAGTCCGTTTTGCAGCGCGCCGGCTTTGAACCCTTCGCGATTCGTGCGGTGAATATACGTGATGGGATGGCCCAGCGCGGCGTAGCGATCCACCACGGCTTGCGCCGTCACCACAGTCTCATCCGTGGAATCGTCCAGCACCTGGATATCGAGCTTGTCCTTGGGATAGTCGATCTTGCAGATGGCTTCCACCAGGCGGTCCACCACGAACTGCTCGTTGTAAATCGGGAAGCTGGATTGTCACGCGCGGAAGCTCCGCAAACTTTGCCGCAGGCTCGGTGGTCCGGTTCTTGCGGTTGCGGTAATACATGTACACCAGCGCGTACCGGTGCATGCCGTAACCGGCCAGAATCACCATCACAATGAAGTAAGGAATGAGCAGCGCCAGATCAAAGCCATTGGGGGAATAGAGACCTTTAAAGGTCCTGTCCATGAACTGGCTCTTGAAATAGTGGACCAGCGCCTTCTGCGAATTGGCAAGGAGCAACAGCGCAAGACTGAAACAGACGTTCAAATACAGGCTCCCAAAGAACGTGGACTCAGAATCCTACATTCTACCCTAATTCCAACAGCTCACTCCCCGCTGGCTCCTGATCGACTGCAGTGAACTGATCAACAGAGCGCCCGATCAACCAATGCTAACTGGGGTACCCTCCCCCCTCCCCTCCAACTAGGATTCTAAACGGTTTGTCTTGGGTCATCCCAAGGTGATCCCTGGCCGGAACTACGGTCGATCTCGGCCAGACTCGCTGTCGATCCCCGATAGATCCATCTGTTGGTGGGTGAGATGGGTCAGCGTTCATCTATTCGCGTCGACAGTTTTGGCCAAATCAAGTTAGTTTACCTTTTCTTCGCATCACAAAGCAATGGCGAAATCGGCCAATGTCCTATTTCCGCGAGCACGCCAGAGCTTTTTTCAAAATCCGGTGTAGGCTGGAACGCATGCCCAACCACTTGCCCAGCGCCGTCCCCGAAATCCCGGTCACGAACGTAGACAAGGCAGCCGAGTACTATGTAAATGTCCTTGGCTTCAGTTTCGATTGGGGCGATGACCAGGGCGGGATCGGTGGCATCTCGCACGGCGACTGCCGGATGTTCCTGACCAATACTCCGTTCCACCAACACTACGGCACCGGAGGCAGGGTGGTGGTCTGGTTGAATCTCAACAGCAAACAGGAAGTCGACGAACTGTACCAGCGTTGGAAGCAGGCCGGAGCCAAGGTCCTCGCCAAGCCCGAGGACAAACCGTGGCGCCTGCGCGAGTTCCGCGTCGCCGACCTCGACGGCAATCAATTGCGCGTCTTCTATGACTTCTCGAGGGATTTGCCCTAGGAGCAGCGCTGATCCCGCTTTAAATGGCCGACCTCTCAGAGGCCCTAAACCTACAGCGGGTGGACAGCAGGCCGCTTTCGCCAGGCGAGCGCGTACTCGTCAGCGCGCGAGTAGGACCGAGGGACCTTGTGTTAGATCGCGCATTCTTAATCAGGTCGCCGCCCTCTATTGCATCCTGCAAATTGCTTGATTTGCCTTGTCTCCGCTTTTATGTCGATGCTGTTACTGTTTCTTACTCTTTCGTAACTGCCGCCCCCAGCGTACGGGCAAAACTCTCCGCATTTTTCTGCGGTACTCTCGATCAATTCATAGCTGTTGAGGGGGCTGCGTTTGAGAGTTCTGGTCTTCTTACTTTTCTCTGTGGGCATTTCCCTGGCCCAAACACCAGGGACATGGGACAGCGGTGAGGTCCGCCCTGCTGGTACCCACAATAAAGTCGTGCCCCAACTACGGGTACAACAGGATTGGACGCGGTACGCGTTGGAGTATCAGGTCCGTGATCCAGCCCAAACCACGGATGCCTGGATCGAAGTCTGGGATAGGCCCCTCGTCTTGTTTCGTCAGCAGGTGAGTACAGGCGGCAAGCTGCTCTGGGAAGACGATACGGACGCGCGTCCCAAGAAACTCGAAATTGCGTTAATCGATCCTGACTATAAGCCGGAGTACATCTGCATCGACGAATGTGATCCGGAAGACCTCAAAAAAACCGTCCGACTTCAAGTCTCGTCGTAGGCATAGGACCGGACGAGGATCCGCCCTATCCTGAGTTGCAGATGCAGTCCACGCGCGTTGTCGCTGGATCAGGCGGCCTTGAGATAGTCCTGAATGGCCTCTCCCTGACTCCGGCTAACGGCTGCTTGTGGCCGAGTTCGATCCCGTCAAACGCGCTTATAATCACCTGCAGTTTCTGCCCTTTGAGTTTATCGATCTGTATCACTTGAAGGTCTCAGTGCCTTCATTTCTGTTGCAACAGCCCAGGGTTCTGGTATTCAGCGTAATGCGTCCAGTTGGAGGACCGGTCCGCGAACAGGAGCCGGTGTTTGACGGTACATTCAAAGGTTGGCTGCCAGGCCCTATCCTCCGACTATAGCGCCACGCTGATTGTGGCGCGGCCGCAGAGCCCTGCGATTGATCGCCTGGAACCCAAAGGATTACGCGCGGATGCCGATGAGTTTCAAAGCGCAAGCGGAACCGAAGCGCAGCAACCTTCTTATGACGAGCAACATGGCGTGCATGTCCGCGTCCAAGGTCAGGGTTTTGACCGCGATTCCCAAGTCTTTTCCGGGGCCGATCCGTTCAGCGGACAGCGTTTGCCAACGGAATTTGTCTCTCCCCATGAGCTCCGTTTCTGGCTTGAATCCAGCAAGTTCAAGGGCTTGGCCGGATATACCGCGATAGTCTGGGTGACCAATCAAAACGAAAGCTGCGCGATCTCAAATCCCGTTACATTCAACATACTTCCCGCTGTCGGTACGCAGCCTCCGCTGCTGGGTGGAGACATTCTTGTTACGGAACCCTATCCCATTCCCCTGATCCGCCAGGACGCCCCGAAAGAAATGGAATTCATTGTTCGCGGAAAGAACTTCCGTCCCAACGTCACGGTAGTTGCTAGCAATGATGGCGGGGGGACATTCACCAATTTGAAGACGCTCTTCGTTTCGTCGGAGGAACTTCGCGCCTGGCTCCCTCAGGCCATGTGGCGCATTCACCGTTTCTCATTCCGCTTTGTTGTTCGGACGAAAAAGGGTGAGAGCGCTGTGGAGATTCAAGCGCCGGAATGAGCAGAGGCTGGGATGTCAGTTCAAAAACAACTGCCGATACAGCGTATCCCTTCTCTTCGGCACAAATCCGGCATCGCGAATCATCCGGCGCAGCTCTTCTTCCGTGGTGCAGTTGGTGACGCCTGCCGAGCGCACGACATTTTCCTCGAGCATCACAGAACCCACATCGTTGCCGCCAAAGCGCAGGCCAAGCTGGCAGACTTTTAGTCCCTGCGTGACCCAGCTGGACTGAACGTTCTGGAAATTCGAGAGATACAGCCGCGCAATGGCCAGTACCTTCAGGTACTCAACTGCCGTGGCTTCTTCCCAATGCCGGCCGCCAAGCGCGGTGTTTCCGGGCTGAAAGCTCCACGGGATAAACGCCGTAAAGCCGCCGGTCTCTTCCTGCAATTCATAAACGCGCTGAAAATGATTGATGCGGTGTTCAAATGTTTCACCCACGCCAAACATCATCGTGGCGGTAGTGCGCATGCCCAGCTTGTGCGCGGTGCGGTGGACGTTGAGCCAGTCGTCGGTCAGGCATTTCAGGCGCGCGATCTTGTAACGGACTTCGTCGTCCAGAATTTCCGCGCCGCCGCCGGGAATGGAATCCAACCCCGCCGCGCGCAGGCGAATGATTGTTTCTTCAATCGAAAGCCCGCTCACGTCGGCAAAGTGGATGATCTCTGAAGCGGAAAAGCAATGCAGATGAATCTGCGGGAAGCGCTGCTTGATGCCGCGCAGCATCTCTTCATACCACTCAATCTTCAGGTCCGGATGCAGCCCGCCCTGCATGAGCACGCCGGTGCCGCCCAGCTCCACGGTCTCGCGGATTTTGTCATAGATCGTTTCCATCTCCAGCACGTAGCCTTTGGCGCGTCCAGGGCCTTTTACCGGGGCGTAAAACGCGCAGAAGGTGCAGTATTCCGTGCAGAAGTTGGTGTAATTAATGTTGCGATCAATGATGTAGGTGGCCACGCCTTCAGGATGCAGCTTGCGGCGAAGCGAATCGGCTTCCATGCCCAGGCCGATCAGGTCATCCGAGCGGAAAAGGTCCAGCGCTTGTTGTTTGGTCAGGGACATTGTGCCATTCCATTTTACCGGAAGAGCCAGAAATTCGGCGATTTCGGCGTCATTTTGACGACTTGCTGATGTGTGCGTATATATGCGTCTTACGGCTTATTTCAAAAGGGTCGGCCCGACAAGACCCAGCAATGAAAAGGAAACTGATATGAAAGGCGTTAAAACAAAAAAGGAGTTGTCACCAAAACAACGCGAAGAACTACTCACAGCATTGAAAGCCCGTTTTGAGAAAAACATGAACCGCCATAAAGATCTTGAATGGGCCCAGGTACAAGCAAAGCTGGAAGCGAATGCTGAAAAACTGTGGTCACTCAATGAAATGGAAAGAACAGGCGGCGAGCCGGACGTTGTTGGCCATGATAAAAAGACGGGCGAATACATTTTTTATGATTGTTCAGCGGAAAGCCCTAAAGACCGCAGAAGTCTTTGCTACGACCGTGAAGCGCTGGATTCGAGGAAAGAACATAAACCGAAAAATAGCGCGATGGATATGGCAGCGGCCATGGGCATTGAGCTCTTAACGGAAGAACAATATCGAGAGTTGCAGAAACTTGGAGAGTTCGATGCGAAAACGTCGAGCTGGGTGAAGACGCCTTCTGCTATCAGAAAACTCGGCGGCGCCCTCTTTTGTGATCGCCGTTACGACACTGTTTTCCTGTATCACAACGGGGCAGAGTCTTATTATGCCGCCAGAGGGTTTCGGGGCTCGCTAAGGGTCTAGGCACTCGCCCTGGAGGAAACATCATGTCGAGGGATGGCGGCATCATCGGCATATCGGACCACGGCGGTTGGGCGGTGTTCGTCACGGTCGCGGGCGACGGGACGCTCCTTGACCGTCGCCGCGTTGAACTGGTGGACGGCGACCTGCCGAAGATTCCGCACCACAGCGAAGGGCAGCTGCTTCCGCTCGATGAAGCAGTTGCGCTGGTGGAGCGCGTGCAGTTGTCGGCGGAACGGCACGCGAAGCTCGTCCTCGATGCCGTCGCGAAGACCCTACCCGGGCGCATCCTCGGCGTCGCGCTTCGCCAGTGCCCAGTGCTGCCACCAACCATTGCCGAGCGGATCAAGGACTACCGGGCGCAGAACGTCGCCGACTGGGTGATGTACCGCAAGGCGCTAGCCGGTGCTGCCGAGGCGCGTGGTTGGAGTGTCCACTGGTACGACGCGAAGAAGATCTTTGACGCAGCGAGCGAAGCGCTGCGCATCAAGGACCTTGAAGCCCACTTCCTCCAGCTAAGGAAAGTCCATCGGGCCGCCCTGGGGCCAGGACCACAAGCTTGCGATGGCAGCGGCGATTGTCGCGGCCGGGGCGCACTAGAGAGCGCAGCTCGCTCCGAGGAAAATCCCGGCAAAAACAAAAGCAATGTCGGGGCCATGCTCATTGAAATCCCATCATTGCTCCGAAGCCGAAAAACGAAATGCCGGCTTCTACGCCAAGGTTGGCCCGGCGTGTCCTAAACCGAAACTTCACTTGACGGAATATCCCTTGGAATCCAGGCAGGCTGAAAATGCTCGCCGAAAAGTATCCAGTTTTTGCTGTTGTTGAGCCTGTCCTTGTTGTTGCGTTTGTTGTTCGGCTTCTTTATTGGCTTTCTTTTGCTGGCGCCGGCCCCGAACCGCACCCGCTGTTGCGCCAACTGCGGCTCCTGTCCCCGCGTCACCGGTGATTGCGCCAATGGCTGCTCCTCCTGCTGCTCCCCCAGCTGCGCCTTTTGCTCCCCCGCCTTTCTTCGCGGTTGCTTGTGGAGCGGCAGCAGCAGGCGCAGTCGGATCAATCCCAGTCTGCTGCTGGGCGGAACCGTAACATGCGTTCTCGTCCTGGGTTTGCTGTTCCGGAGTTTGTTGTTTTTGGGGATAAACGAACAGTCCGGCTTTCGCAGCAGGGGAAGCCGCAGCAGACGATGAAGACGGCGGAGCAGCTGGCGCTTGCGTGGGAGCCGCCGGCGTACTCTGAGCTGAAGCCAAAGCCCCGCTAACAATGCTGAGGTACAAAGCAAGAAATAACATGCGTCGAACCATGGATACCTCCGCGGTTGTAATGAATCCGCCCAGCATAGTTGCCGGGCCTGTTGAATGGAACTGATAGAACTGTCAGGGGACTTAACAATGCATGAGCGATCCGACACTCGGCTCTCGTACTTTTTCTGGCGCACCCTATTTTCTGGCGCACCCTATAGGATGGTGGCCACTGAGTCTGTCAGACAGAAACCTGTCCCCGAACCCCGTTGGACTACTGTGGAGGCGGATCCGAGTTTGTGCAAAGAGCGAGTGAAATTGCCTTTAAGCCGCTTCTAGCACCGATAAAATGTTCCCTGCCGGATCCTTGAACCATGCGATGGTCGGCCCATTCCCGCGAGAAATCCCGCGCGCGTCCGTCTTCAAGTTGGGTTCGTTATAGACCTCAAATCGCACGCCGCGTTGGCTCAGTTCATCGACAGTTTTTTCCACGCTTTCTACGGGAAAATTTAGGACAGTGAAAGTGGCCGGTTGGTGACTAGGTTTAGGGTACAACAGAGCTTTGGTGCCGCCGGAAAGTGGTACAACCAGGGTACCTTCCGGACCGCTGGAAAGTTCGAGCCCGAGGGTTTTGCCATAGAATTCCTTGGCCTTCTGAATATCGTTCACCGAAAAACTGCTGAACGCCTTGTTAGTGTTGAGCATCATGAACTCCTGGAGTTTTAGTCTTCTAATTTCGATGCGGAACCAGCTTTCGCGGTTTTCGATGCGGCAACTGCGATCTGGTGCGCCTTGAGTCCGCAATTCGATGGCGAGGGAGGAGTGTATAGCCGGGTGCATCAATCCTTCGCGGTCTTTGCGAAGGGTGGAAGAAGTCGCAAACTGGCATCTTCAAGGTAGCTTTTTTGTTGGAGTATAGCAAGGCGAGCGTCTACAGCGGAGCAAAGTTGTAGCCCACCGATCACAGATAGTCGCTCTGGATTCGAAGTTAAGAGCTAACATGAAACAGTCGCATTCGGCTTGCCGCCCGCGCCGAGAACGTAAGGTATGAAGCCGGGTACCGCTTGCGCAGCAAGCTGTTTAAAGTATGCGGAACCAAAGGAGTTTCAACCCACACGAAGGCTGCAGGTAACTCTGAGCGCTAAAATAATTGCGAGAGTTGGAGCTGTTACATGAAGAAGTCCGTCCAGGCAGAATCTGCCTCTGCATTCATCGACGCGAAGATCAAGGAACTTGGAGACTGGCGCGGGAAGACGCTCGCGAAAGTGCGCGAAATCATACATCAAGCAGACCCTGAGATCGTGGAAGAGTTGAAGTGGGCCAAGGCGACATCGCCGGGGACACCTGTCTTTTCCCACGGCGGCATCATCTGCACGGGAGAGACGTACAAGAACGTCGTCAAGATGACATTTGCTAAGGGAGCTGCGTTGAAGGACCCTTCAGGTCTATTCAACTCCAGCCTCGAAGGGAATGTCAGGCGCGCCATCGACATCCACGAAGGCGAAAAGATCGATGAGGCGGCCTTCAAGGATCTAATCCGCGCCGCAGTGGCGCTCAATCTCAAGCCGAAGCCCCGCCGTGCGAGCAGCAAGCGGGCCGGCTAGGCCGTCCTGGTTCTCGGTTCTTTCGCGTCCGGAATCACCGGCTTGCCTTGGCGTTTGCGCTTCCACGTCCAGTAGAGCGCTACAATCCCGCCGATCACGCTGAGAGAAACCACGGTCCACAGCATGGGACGGTAGTAGTTATGGAAGAAGCCAAAAATTCGTTTGCTGTACATTGATCCCAGCCATGCCAGCAGCCCATAACGGATGGCTCGGGCCAGCCCTACGGCCGCAAGGAAGTTTCGCTTGGGATATTTCAGCGCGCCCGCCACGATCAGGAACGGTGAGTAAGGCACCGGAGGTGGCAGCAGCGCCGGGACAAACAGGCTCCAGAAGCCGTATCTTTTAAATAGCCTGTAAATCCTCTCGGCTTTCTTCTGGGAGACTCTCTTTTCCAGGGCGTGCTCGCCGCTCTTGAACCCAAGCCCATAGGTCGCGTAAGCGCCCACGATCCCTCCGATCGTCGCCATGATGGCGTAATAAGGCCACCAACTCCTCTGGTGGGCGGAAAGCACAATGGTGAGCGCGTCCATGCTCCCGGGCATCGGGACAACCGAATTATCGGCCAGACCCAGCAGGATCAGTCCAAGACCACCCAGGCGCTCCAGCCATGACCCTATCGATAGATAAATGACCAACGGCACCAGTTATTGGATGCCGATTAAGAGCCGGAGCGGGATTGAGAGTTGTAAAGGCAGTAAAATTCCTGCCAATTCAGGGCAGGTCTGAACCTGACCGGGGCAATAGGCGCTAGAAACCGATCTAAAACTTTTCAGGAACATACTTGTGCGGGAAGTCCGGGTCCTTGTATCCATTGGACTTTTGCCGCTTGGGCAGTTTTATTTTCTCGCGTGGAAGTTCCTCGTAGGGTATCTGGCTGAGTAAATGGGTAATGATGTTCAGACGCACGCGCTTCTTGTCATCGGCATTCGCCACGTACCATGGCGCGAATTGCGTATCCGTGGCGGCAAACATTTCATCGCGGGCTTTTGAATAATCGTACCAGCGGCTATAAGACTTCAGGTCCATCGGCGATAGCTTCCAAAGCTTGCGGCCATCCTCGATGCGCGATTCAAGGCGGCGCGTCTGTTCCTGAGGGCTGACCTCCAGCCAGTACTTCAGCAAAATAATGCCGGAATCCACCATGGCCTTTTCCACCAGCGGCGTCGCCTGCAGGAATCTCTGCGCCTGCTCTTCAGTGCAAAATCCCATCACCCGTTCCACCCCCGCGCGGTTATACCAGCTACGGTCAAAGATCACGACTTCGCCGGCTGCGGGAAAATGGCGTATGTACCTCTGCAAATACATCTGGCTCTTTTCACGGTCATTGGGCGCGGGCAAAGCCACCACACGAAATACACGCGGACTCACGCGGTCGGTAATCGCCTTGATGGTCCCGCCTTTCCCGGCGCCATCCCGTCCTTCAAAGACAACGCAGACCCTGAGGCGTTTTTCCACCACCCAGTGTTGCAGCTTCACCAGTTCAGCATGCAGCCGCGCCAATTCTTTTTCATAGTCTTTTCTCTTCAGCTTCTTGCGGAGCTGAGCACCCATCCCACGGCTGTTTGTTCCAGCAGCAATTTCCATCGTTTGCCCTTTCGATTTCATTACATTGCCTCCCTGAATCCGGTTTTCGTCTTCGTATCGGCCCTTTTCTGCATGATTGTTACCTTCTCGTACCGCTCAACTGCGGTCTGCACGTTGAAAAACATCCGTTCCCGTCCCATTGTCTGGCCGATTCTGGAGCGGGACACGGTGGTCAACACAGAGGGATTGAGGGCCGCAAGCCATAGACTGACGCCCTCGCGCTGCAGCTTCTCTTCCGCATCGGCCAGCATCTTGAGCGCCGTGTACTCGATATCAATGATGGAACTGCAATCGATCACCATGGTGGATGGCTTGGTTTGTTCAACCAACGGCCACAGCTTGTCGCCTACGCGTTGTGCGTTGGCAAAGAAAACGCGGCCCTCCACACGCACTATCAACAATCCCGGCCAGGTTTCATCGTCCGGGTGTTCGGATGAAAGCTGTCTGAATACGTGTGTATTGCGCTTGCGTCCTATTGCGTACACCGCGGGACTATAGGCTTGCTGGGCCAGCGCGAGCAGAGAGGTAATCACCGCGACCAAAATGCCGCGCAACGTGCCCAGAAGAGCCACGCCGGCAAAAGCTGCAACTGCCCAGTAAAATTCTGTCTTCCTGACCTGAGAGATCTCACGAAACTCCGCAGGCTTGATCAGGCTGACTGAAGAGACTATGACGACTGCTGCGAGCGTGGCATTGGGCATCAAGGCGATGAGTGGAGCAAGCAGCAGAAGTGTCGCCAGCGCAACCGCCGCCGTCACCAGTTCGGCCATCTGGGTATGGGCTCCGGCGCTGTGATTCACCGCCGTCTGCGTGGCGCCTCCACCGGCCGGCATGGAACTGAACAAACCGCCTGCGACATTGGCCGCGCCCAATGCAAGAAGTTCCTGGTTGGGAACGGGACGCGGCTCGCCAGGCTTGGCAAAAGCGCGCGCTGCTGCGATGCTCTCAGTAAAGCTCATGAGAGCAATGCCCGCCGCACCTGCCCACATGTCCCCGAACAGGCCGGCATTCGGCCAGCTCCAATGTGGGAGTCCACGCGGAATGTTGCCCACCACGGAGACACCGTAGTGTGTTAAGCCCAGCAGACCGGAAGCTGCAATGCCCAGCGCCACAGCAATCAACGGAACCGGGGACTTCGGGGCCCACCGCTCCAGACCTATCATCAGCAAAAGCGTCACCAGTGAAAATGCCAGAGTGATTCGCGAAGTCTGCGGCAGATTCTGGATGATTGATACGAAATCCCGAAGAAATCCCGCCTTCACGATGTGCAGGCCGAGGAGTTTCGGCACCTGATCCAGCAAAATAACCAGTCCGATCCCCGCTTTGAAACCCGCCAGTACGGGATCTGAAATGAAATTAGCTATAAATCCAAGCCGAAGCAGTGACGCTGCAATTAACATGGCGCCTACCAGAACTGCCAGCGTTGCGCCTGCTGCCATCAGTGCCCCGGGCTCGCCACTGGGTACCGCCCTGGCTATGTCAGCGGCGGTCAGAATGGAGATGGTGGTTGTGGTACTCACGCTGAGCGGTCTTGATGTGCCCAGCAGCGCGTAAATGACCATCGGCACAAACGCCGTGTAGAGACCAACCTGGACAGGAAGCCCCGCGATCGTGGCAAAGGCCATGGCTTTGGGAATGACCACGGCAGCCGCTACCAGCCCGGCCATAATGTCCGCGCGCATCCATGGCTTCTGATAATCGCGAAGCCACGTTATGGCAGGAATAAAGCCGCGTTCGGGTTTCTTCATTCGTTTTCCAAATCAAAGGGCCTTCAACGTGAAGGCGTAAGCCCCGTAAAGTTCTGGGGATGTGCTTACCTTGCAAGTATTTTTGAGAAGGTAGATGTGAATAACTGACAGAATTTACAGCTTTGATTGGAAGACTTTGATTGGAAGACTGTTCAAGGATTCAGTTAGGTAACGCTGTGGCAGTGCCCGTGGAAATCTCACGTGCGGGAATCTACGAGACGGCAGCTCAATAATATCGAGAATAGAGCTGATCAAGACTGTGGAGCAAACCGGTGCTGCTCCAGAAACTGCAATTCCGGCACTGGAGGAAGCACCCCGCACTCAGCGCCATAACGGAAAAAGAGCTGGAGGCCTTCAAGGTTTTCCTGGTCGAGCGAATAATCCACGTTCTGCGTCAGGTACTCGGAAATCAACCCGGCTGAAAGGCCCAGCTTTGGCGACCAGGCCGCGGCAATTTCAGGAATATGCTGAAGGCCGTGATCGCGCGACTGTTGGAAAACCTGGGCGATGTTCGGCTCGCCAGCGCGGCCTTCAAGAGCTGCCTTGCGCACCGCCCAGAAAGCAAAGACAAAAGGGCGTCCTGTCCAGCGCTTCCACTCCTCGGCTAGGTCGTAAACAAAGTAGTCGTCGGTCCGCGCCTGTAGCGCAGGATCGCCAATCAGCAAAGCGGCATCATGCCATTGCAGCATGGTTTTGAGGTCGGGTTTTTGCCGGATAAAACCGGGATCCGTGCCAATGAACTTTCTCAGGTAAATCTCGACCAGAGCGGCTGAAGTGCGGGATGAATCGTCTGTGGCTACGCTGCGGATCTTATTGATCGCAACCTTGCTCACCAGCAGGATTGACCGGACCTTATTCTTGGCGGCAATCGCTACGTCAGGAACAATCACCAGGTCGGGAATCGTGGTATAAGCCGCTACGGGGATGATGCCGATATCGGCAGACCCTTCCTTTAATTGCTCCGCGCAGAGTGATGGAATGGTGTAGCTGATATCAAAATGCTCCGCCAGCCGGCCCGCGGAATCGCCGTTCTCAAAGTCCCACATGAGGGGAGCGGTGTTCAAAAAGCTGATGGCAGAGATGCGAAAAGGGGACATGTAACTTTTATTTTAGCAAGTGTAAGTCTGCTGAGCTGAAAACCATTGGAAAGCCAAATTTGCCGCAGATTTACACGGATTACGATGGATCAATAACGGGCAGTCAAGTCGTAATGAGTCTCACCGCAGGGGTTGACATCCTTTTTAATATCCGTGTACAGTCCGCCAAAGTTTCTCTCGGGAAGGCGCAGGGTCGCAATGTCCACCGCAAGGGCTGTTACTTCAAACTCAATTTACTGGCTGGCGCTTTCCCTTACGCCGGGTCTCGGTCCCACCCGTGGGCGCAAACTGGTGGAGCGCTTTGCCGGCATCCAGGATGTTTTTCATGCCTCGCTGACTGAGCTGGAAGCCGAGAACCTGCAAGCGCATTCGGCGCAGCACATTGCCCTGGGAAAATCGCTGGAGCTGGCGACTGACGAGATTGCGAAGGCTGCGGCCGCGGGTATCCAGATTATTTGCCGCGACGATGAAAGCTGGCCGCAGCGCCTGAGCGAAATTTACGATCCGCCGCTGGTCCTGTATGTGCGCGGAAATATTGAAGCACTCTCCCGTCCGGGCCTGGCGATAGTCGGCACGCGGCACCCGACGCCATATGGTATTGGTATGGCGGAGCGACTGAGTTGTGATCTCGCCTCGCGCGGCCTGGCGATCTTCAGCGGCATGGCGCGCGGTATCGACGCGGCTGGACATCGCGGCGCCATCAAAGGCAAGGGCAAGACAGTTGCCGTTTTCGGCACTGGCGTTGACGTGATCTATCCGCGCGAAAATAAGAAGATCGCGGACGGAATTCTGGAGTGCGGCGGCGCACTGATCAGCGAGTTTCCGCTTGGAAAGCTTTGCCGCACCGCAGAATTTTCCAATCCGCAACCGTGTCATCAGCGGTCTGGCTTTAGGTGTGCTCGTCGTCGAAGCCGGCGAGTACAGCGGTACACGCATTACGGCGCGTTGCGCGCTGGAACAGAGCCGCGAAATCTTTGCTGTGCCGGGCAACGTAATCTCGCGCAACTCCTGGGGACCGAACACCCTGATCAAGCAGGGAGCCAAGCTAACTGCAACATGGGAAGACGTTTGGGAGGAATTGCCCGCCGAGGTGAAACACCAGCTTGAATCCGAATGGACGCCGCAAGCATCAGAGGAAGAGCCCACAAGCAGCTTGTTCGGAAACGAATTGAGTCCGGCGGAAAAGAAGCTGCTGTCAATCCTGCGCCAGGACGAATCAACTCATATTGACGTAATCATGGAAAAACTGGAGGGCCAAATTTCTTCGTCGGAGGTGTTTACCGCGTTGTTTGAGCTGGAGATGAGCGGCAAGGTGAAGCAGATGGCGGGAAAGAATTATGTGAAAAGCTTCTGAGTGCGGTTGTTGGCTTTCGGCTCTTGGCTTTTAGCTTTGTGTGGCTAATTTTTAAATTCTCGAATTGCCTGAGGTGCTAGGTTGAGGAATTATCGGGATTTGGAGGTTTGGGACAAGGCACACAAACTCACGTTGCAGCTTTACAGAGAAGCCGATCTTTTCCGAAGGAAGAGTTTTATGGTTTAACGTCACAACTGCGCAGATCTGCGATGTCAATGGGCGCGAACCTGGCCGAAGGATGTGGCCGACAGACAACACCGGAACTTGCACGTTTCGTAAGGATAGCAATGGGATCGGCCAGCGAACTGGATTATCACCTTTTGCTCGCACATGATTTCGGTTACTTGCAATCTGAGGAGCATAAAAGTTTTTCTCAGGAACTAACCAGAATTCGCAAGATGCTGGCCTCGCTGCTTGCGACACTGGAATCTGGAGCGAAGCAGAAGGCCACTGGGGCAGGTGGAAGCCGCTAAATATAAAGCCATAACGGACCAATACAGGCGTCGGTTGTACATGCTTGGCCAAGAGCCAAAAGCCGAGAGCCAAGAGCCAGCAGCTTTAGTCATGTTTGTCGCTTCGGCCTGATTCGTGGTAGCTTCAACTTGAATTACAGGGAAAAGAGTAGCAATTGCCAAAATCACTTGTCATTGTCGAATCGCCCACCAAGGCGAAGACCATTAATAAATACCTGGGCAGGGACTACGAGGTCGAAGCCTCGCTTGGTCACATCAAGGATCTGCCCAAGAGCCAGCTCGGCGTGGACCTGGAAGGCGACTTCTCCACCGAGTACGTGGTCATCCCGGGTAAAGAAAAAGTTGTGGCCAAGCTGAAGAAGATGGCCAAAGGCGCGCTTGCCGTGTATCTGGCGCCTGACCCGGACCGCGAAGGCGAAGCCATTGCCGCGCATCTGGAAGAAGAGCTCAGTGAAAACGGCGCCGGCAGGAAAAAGAAAAAAGGCGGGATTGAGTTCCATCGCGTGACCTTTAATGAGATCACGAAGAAAGCGGTGCAGGAAGCGTTCAAGCATCCTCGCGACATCGACCGCAACCTGGTGGACGCGCAGCAGACGCGCCGCGTGCTGGACCGCATCGTGGGCTACCAAGTCTCTCCGCTGCTGTGGGACAAAGTTCGTCGTGGCCTTTCTGCCGGGCGCGTACAGACCGTCGCGTTGCGCCTGATTGTGGAACGCGAGCGCGAAGTCAAAGCGTTCGAGAAAAAAGAATATTGGACCATCGACGCGCATCTCTCGGGCGGCAAGCCTCCGGCCTTCGACGCCCGCTTTGTTGGCCGTGGCGACGAAAAGACCGAAGTCCCGAACGAAGAAGAGTCCAAGAAGATCACTGAAGCGCTGGAAAAGGCGCAATGGTCGGTTCGGAACGTTGAGAAAAAGGAGCGTCGCCGCAGCGCGGCTCCGCCGTTTACTACCAGCAAGCTGCAACAGGATGGATCGCGCAAGCTACGCTTCAGCGTAAAGCGCGTGATGATGATTGCCCAGCGCCTTTACGAAGGTATAGATCTGGGCGAGGAAGGCTCGGTCGGCCTCATTACTTATATGCGTACCGATTCGGTCCGCGTTGCGCCCGACGCAGTGACTGAAGTTAGGGAATTGATTGGATCGACTTACGGCAATGACTTTCTGCCCGAGAAGCCGAACGAATACAAGTCGCGGAAAGCGGCGCAGGAAGCGCACGAAGCCATCCGGCCATCATCCGTGGCGCGGCATCCTGATGAGATCAAGAAGTATCTGCAGGAAGATGAGTACAAAGTTTACAAACTGATCTGGCAGCGCTTTGTGGCGTCGCAAATGATGCCTGCGATCTTTGACCAGACCAGCGTGGATATTGAAGCGAAAAGCCCGAGTGAATCGTTTACCTTCCGCGTAACCGGGTCGGTGCGCAAATTTGAAGGCTTCATGAAGGTGTATGAGGAGTCCACGGACACCGTAGATGAAGAAGATGAGGCGCTCAAGCACAAGCTACCGGCCCTGGAAATCGGCCAGAAGCTCACCTTGCGCGAACTGAAGCCGGAGCAGCACTTCACCGAGCCGCCACCGCGGTTCAACGAAGCGTCGCTGGTGAAAGAGCTGGAAGAGCGCGGTATCGGACGGCCGTCTACGTACTCGACCATTCTTTCCACTATCCTGGAGCGCCAGTACGTAACGAAAATTGGCGGTAAGTTTATCCCCACGGAGACGGGACTGGTCGTGACCGATCTGCTGGTCAAGAACTTTGAAGAAATTTTTGACCCTGCGTACACCGCGCGGCTGGAAGAAGAGCTGGACGACATTGAAGAAGGCAAGGAAAAGTGGACTGACGCACTGGGCGAGTTCTACAAAAAGTTTGAGAAAGACCTCCGCTACGCTGAAAAGCACATGGAAAACGTGAAGCGGATGGAGAAGCCCACGGACGAGAAGTGTGAGCGCTGCGGTTCTCCGCTGGTGCTCAAGTGGGGCAAACACGGCTCGTTCTACGCTTGCAGCTCATATAAAAAGGATGATCCGGAAAGCTGCACGTTCACCAAGGAAAATCCGGTCAACCTGCCCGAATTCGATACGGCTGAGATGCCGGAAACCGGTCAGGATGAATACTGCGAGAACTGCGGACGCGTGATGGTGTTGAAGCGCGGGCGCTTTGGCCAGTTCATGGCCTGCACCGGCTATCCGGACTGCAAGACCACCCGGCGGTTGGACCAGGGCAAGCGCGTGCCGGACGTTCCGCTGGAAGAGCTCTGTCCCAAGTGCAACCGCAACCTTGTGCTTCGGCATGGACGCTATGGAGAGTTCATTTCGTGCAGCGGATATCCGGACTGCAAGTACATCAAGCAGAATTTCATCGGCGTGAAATGTCCGCAATGCGCGGATGGCGAGCTGGTGGAAAAGAAGGCGCGCCGTCGCGGCAACACGTTCTATGGCTGCTCAAATTATCCCAACTGCGAGTTTACGTCGGCCTACAAGCCGGTGGCGGAAGCGTGTCCGCAGTGCGGCAGCCCGTATCTGCTGGAAAAACATTTAAAGTCGGGATCGCTGCTGGTCTGTCCGAACAACAGCAAGAAGTCGGCGGATGAAGAAGAACAGCCCAAGCCCAAAAAACGCGGCAAGAAGGGCGCAGCGCCGGCGGCAGAAGCAGCGCCCGCGGCAGCGGTGGTGAAGTGCGATTACTCGCGGTCCATTCCCACGCCTGAGTGGATGATGCAAGGCAAGAACGAAGACACACAGAGAGAAGCCGTTTAATCAAGGGAGCAAGCAGAATGGCAAAACCGAAAGCTGAAGACGCAAAAATAATTCTCAAGCTATACGATCTGCGCAGAGAGCCAGTAATGCGTGCGGCGCGCAAGTTCGTTGTCTCAGAGTTCTGGCCGCAGAATTACGATGAATTCAAAGCGGTGGTAACCGGCTATGGAACAGAGCCGAACGCCTGGTTTCGCCAGGTAATGACGTTTTGGAACATGGCTGCTGCTTTGGTGTTGCGCGGCGCAGTGAACGAACAGTTATTTTTCGAAACCAATACCGAGCCCTATTTCTTATGGGCGAAGTTTGGCCACTATATCGCCCAGGCGCGGAAAGACCAGGTCGACCCCGAGTTTCTCTCGCATCTGGAAAAGCTGACGTCGAAGCCGGCGGCAAAGAAACGGATCAAAGGCCTGCAGGAACGGCTGGCAGCGCGACGCGCACTGGCCGCGGCGGCAGCCAAAGCCGGGAAGTAGTTTATGTTTGAGTTGGACCAGGGTACAGAAGTCAAAGAGGCGGTACGTTCGTCCTGCTGTGTGAAAACTAAGAAATATATTCCTTAATATATGGGTCTTGCACCTGGCCCAATTCGTGCGCGCTGCCTTCAAACACTGCTTTGCCTTCGCGCAGAATCATGAAACTGGTGCGGACAGCCTGCGAAGGCATTCCGTCAGACGGTTTCATGTGTTTAGTGACAGGATCAAAGTAGTGGGTAGCGAGCGTGAAGCCATCCTGCAGGCGATGCGTCACCATGAGCGCGCTGGTCTTAAAAACATCACGCTGCTTCATGATCAACTCAATGATCGTGGTTGAGGTGATGGGATCAAGGCCGCCCGTAGGCGAATCGTAGAGCAGGACTTCGGGTTGCGTGATAATGGCCCGGGCAATGCCGACGCGGCGCCGCATGCCTCCGGAAAGCTCCGCGGGAAATTTATCAATGGCGGCCTCAAGTTCCACAAAACTCAGAGACTCGCGCACTCGCTTTTCCACCTCCGCCGCAGGAAGGTGCTCTTCCATCAGGCGGAATGCTACGTTGTCCCGCACGTTGAGCGAATCAAACAATGCGCTCTCCTGGAACACGATGCCCACTTTATTGCGAAGATCAAACAGCTCTTCTTCCGTCATGGTGGTTATATCGTGGCCCAGAACATAGATTCGGCCGCTATCCGGCTTAATCAGGCCAAGGCTGAGCTTGAGGATTGTGCTTTTACCCGAGCCGGAAACGCCCAGGATCACCTTGGTTTCACCGCGTTTCAGTTCAAAAGAGACACCATCCAACACGGGGATGTCCTCAAAGCTGATGCGAACGTCTTCAAAAATAATTGCCTTATGGATCGTATCTATGGAGCGCTCAAAAGCCCGGGCGTCGAAAGGCAGGTCATCAAACGGCGGCATGGCATTGTCAAGTCCAGGCATCAGGTCAGCTCAGGGTGATGAAGAGTTGAGTCAAGACGGCATCGACCGCCAGAATAACGACGGAGGCCCAAACAACGGCCTCAGTGGTGGACCGGCCAACACCCTGCGTGCCGCCTTTGGTTGTAATGCCGAAATAACAACCCACGGTGGAGATGATGAAGCCAAAGACCAGCGGCTTGGCCAGCCCAGTGATCACATCGTTATAGTGCAGAGCCTGGTAAGCCGAATTCCAATATTGCGTGCTATCAAGCCCCAGCATGGAATAGGAAATGATCCATCCTCCGATGAGTCCCACAAGATCGGAAATGATGGTGAGAAAAAACATCATGAAGACAGTAGAAATCACGCGCGGCGTTACCAGCTTTTTATAAGGATCAGTGCCCAGGGCGCGCATGGCGTCAATTTGTTCGGTCACTTTCATGGATCCCAGCTCGCTGGCCATACCGGAAGCGTTGCGCCCTGCCACCATCAGGCTGGTAAGCACCGGACCAAGTTCCCGCACCATGGAAAATGATACAAGCCGGCCGGTGAGCGAGAGCGATCCGAATTGTTCCAGCGTCTTGGAAGTATTCAACGCCAGCACAATCCCGGTAAACATACCGGTAAGCACCACAATGGGAAGAGACCCCACGCCGATGAGATCGGCTTGCTGGATGGTGTCTGCCATGTAAAAGGGCTTGCGAAACAGATTTCCGATGGAACGGAGGGAAAGGTAAGCGTACTCCTGCACCGCGAGGACACCACGCTTTGCGAAATCGAACGGGGAGATCAGTTCCATCCAAGAGGAAATATAGCAGAGCGTTAGGCTGCGCCCAAATCCGCGGCTGGAAAGGCAATTGTGGCTTGCGACAGTGTCGGCTACAATCTCAACCCACATGAGCACACCACCACTTTCGGCCAGAAAATTAATTCACAGTATTTTGCTCTCCAAAGGGACGCATGGAAGCGCTTACCGACGGCATTTTTGCTATTTCCATGACGCTGCTGGTTCTGGAACTGAAGGTACCCGACTTGCCCAAGTCAGTGAACACCAGCGAACTGTTGCATAAGATCGGCGAGGAAGCGCCGGCTTTCTTCAGCTTCATGGTTTCGTTTCTGTATTGCGGACTGCTCTGGGTGCTCCACCATCTGGCCATGCATTTCGTCCGCCATCTGCAGATTGTGCTGGTGTGGATGAACCTTTTGTTCCTGATGTCGGTTGCAGTGATGCCGTTTTCCTGCGGCTTGCTGGGGCATTTTCTGCATAATCGCGCCGCCCAGGAGATCTACTTCGGCAACCTGTTCGTGGCGGCGGCCCTGATGACGCTGCAATGGATCGTGGCCAAAAAGAAGAAGCTGATCAATGCAGACGATCCGCGTGCGAGTCGCGCAATGAGCGAGCAACTCATGTTTTTTACGCTGGGGCTGGGAGCGGCCATGCTGGCTGCTTACTTTAAACCCGAGGCGGGATTTTACACGCTGGCGCTCGCCCTATTCGGAATGCGGATATGGCAAAGGTTCTCGTACCGCAACCAGGCTACGAATCCCGAGCGACCTTCTTCCTGATCTCAATATTGAGCCGCTTGATCTTCTGGTTCAAGGTGGAAAGCGGAATGTGGAAACGCTCAGCGGCGTCGGTCTGGTTCCAGCTGCACTTTTCCAGCATGTTGACGATCAGGCGGCGCTCGCAGTCCTCAACTATTTCAAACAGTGAGGCATCCGGCCGATGTTCAAACATCTTGCCTTCTGATCCTCGTCCAACGATGTGGTCAGGAATGAGTTCAATGCCCACTGTAGGACCATTGCACAGCACCACGGCACGTTCAATTACGTTTTCCAGTTCGCGGACATTTCCCGGCCAGGAATAATCCATGAGCGGGCGCAGCGCTTCCGGTGCGATGTTCATAATGGACTTGCTATTTTCGCGAGAAAATTTTTCCAGAAAATGTCCAACCAGGCGGGGAACATCTTCGCCGCGGTTGCGCAGCGGCGGCAGGTCCACGGTGATTACATTCAGGCGATAGAACAGGTCTTCACGGAATTTACCTTCCCGCACCAGCACCTGCAAATCGATATTGGTAGCGGCGATTACGCGCACATCCACCTGCAACTCATGGATGCCGCCCAGGTGCATGAATTTGCGGTCCTGCAGGACGCGCAGAATCTTGGCCTGGGTTTCCATGCTCATGGTGCCAATTTCATCCAGAAAAATGGTACCGCCGTCGGCCACTTCAAACAGGCCTTTCTTGGAAGAAATGGCGCTGGTGAAAGCGCCCTTTACGTGGCCAAACAGCGTTGATTCCAGCAGATCGGCGGGCATGGAGCCTGTGTTCACAGGCACAAAGGGATGGTTCTTGCGCGTTGAATTGGCGTGGATAGCCTTGGCGATGAGTTCCTTGCCCGTGCCGCTTTCGCCCTGGATGAGGACCGTTGAGCGGCTGGGCGCGACCTGTCCCACCAGGTCAAAAATCTTGAGCATGGAATCAGACTTGCCGACGATATGCTCAAAGTTATAGCGCTCTTTCAGCGCGCGCTTGAGTTGCTCATTTTCTTCTTCCACTCGGCGACGGGCCACAGCGGCGCGCACGTCAGCCAGCAACTTTTCGTTGTCCCATGGCTTCTGGATGAAGTTGGTCGCGCCCTTCTGCATGGCGCGAACGGCATTGTCAAGCGTGCCATAAGCGGTAATCATAATTACCGCCAGTTGGGAATCACGCGCGCGGATGTCAGCCAGGATTTCCAGGCCATTGCGATCGGGCAAAGCAAAGTCGAGCAGCACCAGATCAAAGGTATGCTCGTTCAGGCGCGCCAGTCCGTCTTCACCGGTCTCGGCGGATTCCACGCTGTAACCTTCAAACTCCAGCAGGGTTTCCAGCGACTCGCGGATGCCGGCTTCATCATCGATGATCAGAATTGAACCGCCGTTGGAGACGTCGGCCCGGGGGCGAGTTAAGACCGCGGCTTCAGACATTGACTGCCTTTCTCATTGGAAATTCCAGCTGGAACGTAGTTCCCTGGCCAGGTTGCGAATCCACGCGAATCTTGCCTGCATGCTCTTGAATGATTCCGTAAGTGACTGACAGGCCGAGACCCGTGCCACGCGACTGGCCTTCACGCGGAACGTTCTTGGTGGTGAAGAACGGGTCATAAATTTTGTTGATATGCTCCGGCGCAATGCCGGCGCCGCTGTCACTGATGTTGACCTGCACGCTGTCGCCATTGGAAGTGCTGATGTGCAAGGTGCCGCCCTTACCTGCCATGGCGTCTTTGGCGTTCAGGAACAGGTTCAGGAACACCTGTTGCAGCTTGCCGGAATTGCCATGGATCAGCGGGAGTCCGGCATAAAGATTCGTTTGCACTTTCACGTGCGAAGTCTTGAGCTGGTGCTCCAGCAGCGTAAGCGTTTCTGTGATGATCTTGTTCAGATCGATGGCGCTGAATTCGGTGGCGCTGGTGCGCGAGAAATTCAGCAGGTTGTTGACAATTTCAGAAGCGCGAAAGGTCTGACGCGTGATTTTTTCCAGCAGCGGACCGAGCTTGGCGTCGCCATTGATCTGCTTGGTAAGCATCTGCGCATAGCTGGAGATCACGGCCAGCGGCGTATTGACTTCATGGGCCACGCCGGCGGCGAGCAAGCCGATGGATGAAAGTTTCTCAGCCTGCGTCAACTGCGATTCCAATTCCATCCGCTCTGTGATGTCATCCACAATGATGATGCGGCCAATCACATTGAATTTTCTGTTTACCAGCGGCGCAATGGCCACATTGGCAATGCGGACGTCCCCGGCGCGCGTGTGCAGCCGGAATTTATACAGGTTGTGAATGCCCGGATTCTGGCGTACACGGTAAAACTCTTCCATGAACTCGGCAGGGAAGACCTCACTCAACCGCTCGTTGAGGACCTGCGAACGCGGCATGGCATACATCACTTCCATCTGGGAGTTCCAGGACTCGATGCGGTCTTCCAGGTCCACGGCCAGCACGCCAACGCTGATCGATTCCACGATGTTTTCGTTGAAGTCCTTCAGGCGTTCGTACTCGCTCGCTTTCTGCTCCAGCGAGGCATACAGCCGCGCGTTCTGGATGGCGATGCCCATGTACCCGGCAAGCGTTTCCAGCAGCTCCACGTCTTCGCTCGATAGGAAGTCGCCCGCCATGGTTTTGCCCAGTCCCATCACCGCGATAGTGCGGTTCTGCACCGTGCATGGGATGTAGTAATTCAGATTCAGCTTGGCAATGGTTTCCCGTGCGGTCACGCTTTCCTGCAGCGCTTTGCGAGTGTTGTCAAAGAAAATGTGTCCGGCATACTGCTCTGGACGCTCCACCACCAGGAAGCTGAGATCGAGCGAGCCGGCGTAGCTGATGCCAAAAGATTTTTCCATCACGAAATCATTAGCTTCAGCGTCAGTGGCCAGGAAGATGGCAATGCGATCCACCAGAAGCGTGCGCGAGAGACGGTCAATCACCGAGGCCAGCATGGCGTGGAGATCGGTTTCAGAGCTGAGCTCGCGGCCAAATTCAATCAACGTGCGGCGATAGTCATAGCGCTTGCGGTAGAAAAAGCGGTCGACGCGGACCTGGATCCAGTTCTTGAGCGGTTCAAAAATCAGCGCGGTGATAATGATGACTGCGATCAGGCCGAAGGTTCCGGTGCCCGGATACTTGGTAGTAATCGAGCCGGCGAGGCTGCCAATGCCCACGAAATAAGCCACAACTATGGCGGCGGTGGCCAGGGTGTAAGCAACGCCGCGCTTAAAGATGATGTCTACATCCATTAGCCGGTAGCGAACGATGGCGTAGCCCCATGTGACAGGCAGGAACACCAGCGACAGCACGGAAATCTTCATCCCCGGAGTGGGTAGGACTCCGGCAATGTAAGGCAGAACGTAGAAAAGGGTGTAGGGGCCAATCGCAAGAACAGTGCCGCGGGAAATCCACTTGAGCTGCTGTTGTTGCAGCGGAGTGCCGGCTTTCCGATAGGTGCGCCACAGGATCACGGCGGCTATGGCGAAATAAACCGTCTGGTAGATCATCTGCAGCCGGTCCAGGTCCCAGCGCAGAGACTCAGTGAACTCAAAGATCGAAACAGCTACGATCTGCATCACCAGCAGGGCCGCTCCCGGCATGTAGGCAAGGGAAATCGTCCAGGGATGGTTTGCCAGTAGCTTACGGGGCTTGGGGAATGTCAGCGCAAAATGCAGGAACAAGGCTGGCTGCAACAACCATGCAACAATGCTCGACCAGTAAATCGTCTGATCAAAGGCGTTCAGCTTGCCCGTGTAATGGAACGAATAGAGGACAAACGAAATCAGGCAGAAAACGTAAAAATGAGTTGATTTGGGTGCTGTCCAGCGCCGGAATAAAACGTACAAGCCAATGCCCAGGTATATGAGCGCAATGAGCCTCTGGCCTAGGTTGAGCGAGTTATCGGCCGGAACAGGGATGACTGGCCCGACTTCCACCGTTACGCCCTGTCGATCAAGGAGGTACGTTGCGCGGGAGTAAACGCCGCTGCGATAAAGATGCTTTTCAAACTCAACCAGGTTCTTGATGGTCTGGTCTTTAGGCAGACCATTGACGCGCAGTAGCCGGTCGCCAACCTTGATGCCGGCTTTATCGCCCGGACCGCTGGGCGCAACGCCTTTGGCCACCAGGAAGCCGGAATGCTCCTTCCACCACACACCGTCAGTAGGCGTGGTGTACTGGGACTCTTTCTGCCAATTGATGACGGCAAAAACGACGCAAGCGGCCGTGAGCAGCGCCAGTACGATGGCGGAGAAACGAACTAGGGAATCCTTTCGCATCCGCTGCCTTCCAAACCTCTCCACCCCGGGCCTGAAGCCTGAAGACACAGGGGTTGAGCTAGATTGAAGCAACTGGGATGCCATAACGGTTTTCTATAGTGGCAATAAGTTTTGTGTTTGCCTAGACTTACAAAATTATAAATATCTCATCACCGGAAAGCTACTGAAATTGGTATTTTGCTGTGGCTTTTTGTATTTCCCGGTTTTTGGGAGAAAGCCAGCAAATAAATGCCGGCAAAAGGTAAAAAATTGCGGAGTTTTCTTGGAGAAACCCCGCAATAGGAAGCGACAGAGGCGATAACATCCTATTTGAGTGCCCGAAACGGAAAAGCGGTTGTCCCCAAGAGCCATAGAGATCGAGAAAGTTACGGCGGAGATCGCCGGAGACCGAATTAGCTATTTTCGCGCCGGAGCTGGACCGCCGCTTTTGCTGCTGCATGGATTGCTCGGCGGATCGTTCTGCTGGCGCAGAAATATGGAAGCTCTGTCTCAACACCACGCAGTCATTGCCGTCGATCTGCCAGGCCACGGCGAAAGCGATGCGCCTTGTAATTTGGATTGCTCCATGCCGGCACACGCGGGCCGCGTTTCAGCCCTGCTGGAGCGCCTTAAACTGGAAGAAGTGGATGTTGTGGGCTGCTCCTGGGGCGGAGCAATCGCAATGTTGCTTGCCGCCCAGAGTGCAAAAGTGCGCTCCCTGGTGCTGGCCGCGCCGGTCAATCCCTGGTCAAACTTTGGGGCAGGCCGGATACAGTTCTTGATCGGGCGTATTGGCGCAGGTTTCCTGCGGATGGTTTGGCCTGTTTCCCGACCGCTGCTACCGCATTGCGGTGGCTGCGCATGTATGGCGATCCCCGGCGTCTGCCGCCCGGAACAATCGAAGGCTACCGTTCAATGGTGATGAGGCCCGGAAGGGTGAATAACATCCTGAACACCTTGCGCAGCTGGGAAAAAGACGTGGACACCCTGCGTGCCGCGATCCCAAGAATCAAGGCGCGGTCATTGCTGATCTGGGGAACCCTCGATGGCGCGGTGGACGTGCGCTCGGCTGAAACTCTCATGCAAGTTTTGCCGCAGTGTCGGCTCAAACTCATCGAAGGCGCGGGGCATCTCCCCTTTGAGGAGATGCCAGAAGAATTCAATCGGCTGGTTCTGGATTTTGTTGACCAGCAAACGATCCTTCCCAAGCGGGGCACCATCTGCAAAGCACTTTAGGAACTACCGGGATTTTGCGGGTTATGCCACACTAAGGCCAGGAATGCGTGAATATTTAAAGTCGACATGGGAGAGCCTCGACCGAGAAGCCTGGCAGCGGTTCTTTATGGCCGTGGCCGGACTCGGGCTGGCGTTTGCGGCGGCGGTATTTTCCTCAGTGGCGCGGGAGCGCGGCAATCCGCTAGCTACGTCTATTTTTGCTTTTACCGCGTTGTCTCTGGCTCTCATCGTGGGATTGCTGACGGTGCCGTTTCTGGCGCGTCGCGTGGCTGCTGCCCGAATGAAAGACGCTCTGGATTATGAACTGACGCGTGAGGGCATGGCCTACATCGGCGTTCTGGTCATCATTGGCATCGCCGCCATCAACACGGCAAACAATCTTCTCTGGATCGTCGTCGGCTGCAATGCTCGCCGCGATTGGCGGCTCCGGCGTTGCTTCCGCCGCAGACTTGCGGCGGCTGGAACTCGACGTCATTGTACCGAAGAATGCATTTGCCAAGGTGCCGGTACAGCTGCGCGTGAACCTGAACAACCCCCGGCTGTGGATGCCCGCATTCTCGGTAAAAGTTTTTAGCCCGACGGACAAAAAGAAACAACAGCGTGGCTGGGAATGGCGCAAGACGGAGTTCGTCTTCCCCAGGAAGAAAAACTGGCTGCGCATGACGGATTACACGCTGAGCCGCAAAGCTCCGGCTCCTATCCAGGCCCGCATCCTTACGCGGCCTGTGTATTTCACCTTTGTGGCTGCGCAAAGCACTGCCGGCACTGAGCTGGAAGTGGCCTTCCCGCGTCGAGGCCACTATAGCCAGCAGGGATTCAGCATAGCCACGCGCTTTCCTTTTTCCTTCCTGATCAAGAGCCGAAAGGTGGTTCTGGAGCGCGACCTGATTGTCTATCCGTCGCTGCTTGAACCGGACGATTTTCTCGATGTCCTGCCCATGATTACCGGAGACTTTGTTTCCTTCATGCGCGGCCGCGGCACTGAACTCTACCGCATACGTGAAGCTACGCCGCAGGATCCCGGCCGCTTTGTCGACTGGAAAGCCACAGCCAAGACCGGTCAACTCAAAGTGCGTGAGTTCACGCGCGAAGACGAGCGCCGGCTGCGCCTGGTGTTTGATAATCCTGAGCCCGGACGCGTGTCGATGCCGGCATACGAGCACGCAGTCTCCCTGGCGGCGTCGCTCGCCTGCCACTTCAATACGGAAAATATCGATCTCTCCTATGCCGGCTCCTGTTACGATGGCGGCCTGCATCTGGCGGATTTTCTGCGCTACCTCGCTACAGTCCAGCCCGATAGCCGCGATCCCCAGTTTCTCGACGCACTGCCGGTTTCGCAGGACTATAACGTGATCCTGACCTCGCGCAAGCCCGGCAGCCTGCCCAGCGCGCTATGGCACAGCTCTTACGTCATCTATATGTAGCTCATTTTGCCGCAGGTAGAAAACCGAACTTACCGCGGATAAACACGGATGAGCGCGGATCAAACCATTTTTTATTGACACGCGCTCGGTTCAAACTTCCTCCCCTCCGATTTCCTCTGTCTTTTACGTTTTAAAAGTTTGGTTTTTATCCGCGTTTATCTGCGGCAATCCGCGCTAAAGAAGTTGGTTTGGCTTGTTGCCATTTGCTATTTGCCAGTTGCATTCTTCACCTCCCGCCATGTCTTGACCGCGTTCACAAATTGGCGGGCCACGTCGGCAGCGCCCAGCGGGCCTGAAAATGGACCTTCACCCTTGCCGGAGACAAGAACCATGGTGGTATTCTGATGGCGCAAAGCAAACGGATAATCCCACGCAAAGGTGTAGCCGACGGTGAGTACCGTATCGGCAACGCGCGCGTCTTCCACAATATGGATGTTCAGCTTTGCAAAATCCTCGTTCTTGCCCAGCGCCGCCTTCATCTGGTCGCTGCCGAAATATTGTGCGTCTCGAGCATCCACATACATGGTGTGAAAGTTACGCAGGATGTAGTCGTGGTCCTTGGAATTCCTGAGCAATACAGACGGATCAGACGCGTCTGGATTGGCATGAAGCTTGGGTTCAGGGTCATATCGCTCAGTGCGAGCAGCTTCTTGCTGAATTGCACGCGCGCGCAGTAAGGCTCTATAAGCGGCCGCTTGTTCCATGTCGCGACGGGCTGGGTCATTGATGATCACAACACTGGTTCCCGCTTGGACACACTGCGTATCCGTGGGCGATCCGGGAATGCCTCCCTGGACGACACAGTGGGAATCGTTCTTAACGAGGTCGTTCTTAACGGTCTGATTGCTCTGCGTGGAAGCGTCTGGTTTGGGCTGGTTCGCGTTCTGGTCATGCGCGAAGCACGCAAATGTAGCACCGAACAGAAAAGCTGCAAGGGTGAATTGAGTGGTCTTAGTGTGAAGCCGCATGGGTTGGTTTCCTCCTGCGTGCATCATGGTGGCGGAGCCAAGAGTTAACAATGCATCGCAGGTAAATTCGCAATCAACTTCGGATCAACCGAGTGTCAAGTGCCTTTGATTGAATTAGTTATGTGTCGTTAGACTCGATGGCCAACAGGAAATCGTCTGAAACTGCGAACATGCCCAGAAGTCCTCGACCGTGCTTTAAGATATTGAACGTTATGACTCTTCGCAGGCTCATTTCACTGAGGTCAACGCGAATGATTTCTTCACGTGAGTGGATTGGCATTGCTGTTTTCGGGTTTTTGCTGGGTGTAGTGGCAATCACAGTCGCCAATTCCTTAGAGTCAGAGAAGGCAGCGCTAGTCCTGCTCTGGCCCGGATTTTTCCTTCAGGAGATAGCAGGTGTTGGTGGTCACGACGAAGGCGGCCTTTTCCTGCTCTACCTGGGGCACTTTCTTTTTTATGGAGGCGTAGTGCTTATCGTTGTTGTCGCTATCAAAGCATGGCGGGGGCGAGGAACAACGTATAGAGGTCCTTTTCGACCGCTCAACTAAATTACGCGCGTTAAAACCGCCGTAGCTAGATTGCTACTTTCTGTGGCGTGATACTGGCCGCTATCCTTCTCATAGTCTTTCGTGCCCATGACTATACATATAACTCTCACCAAGCGCCCAATTACACCGTGCTGCGTCTTGCTGGCTGTTGTGTTTTCCGGTTGCGGCAACCCTGCACCTCAACCGGGTCCGGAAGCGTCCCCGGCAAAACCAGCAGCGCAGAGTTCGCCAACACCTTCACCCACAGACATGGACGTGAGCGTTGCGGCAGTCCGCATCCTGAATGCCGCGCATCGCAACGGCGGGATCATCCTGAGAGGCGAGTGCGGCCCGCGCGGCATCCAGGAGCAGCATCCCATGAATGCGCCAGTGACGTTGGAACCAATGGACAAGGCTTTGCAAGACGTTTCAGCCAAGTACCAAAACATTTACTGGCGTGAGTCGCCAGCCAGCGGGGTGCGGCTGGCTGAGAGCACAGCTCAGGCAAAGCTCTTGCGGGTGAAGGTCCGCGAGTTTCGCATTGTGGAAGATCGCGAACCGGATAGCGCAATGGCCACTTTATGGCGCACGCCTGAAGTGACGGCATTTCTGCGCCGCAACCACGTTCACTTCGCGCGCACGCATCGGCACAGTCCAGAAAAGTCATTTCGCCGCCAATGATTGTAGAGATGAAAAATGCCGCGGTCGCCGATATTCTTGACCGCATCGCCTGCCGGCTATCGCTCTGATCCGCCGAAAGTGTGGATTTACCAGGAATGTAGCGACAAGAAAGAAACTCTGGTGGACGTGCAGATGAAGTGATCTGGGTGAGATTGCCAAAATCGCCGAAATTGCCAAAAATGCCAAAATTGGAAAGCAAGACCTCACTGGGAACAATCACACGGGATCTCTAAACCAAGTCAGTGAAGAAATTCCGCGCAGATCAGTGTCAATCAGTGAAATCAGCGGTAAGATCTCGCGGTTTTCCTCGTGTTAACTACTTTGCTACTCCCCTGCGGAGGCGATTCCCGCTATGCTGCGTGCAGTGGCGATGCGTATGACAGTTCTGGCCAGCGGGAGCAGAGGAAACTCTACTGTGCTTTCCAGTTCCACTGCCAGCATCCTGGTGGATGCCGGCATCTCCTGCCGGGAAACGCTCAAGCGCATGCACACCGCCGGTGAAGATCCGCAAATGCTCAAAGCCATTGTGATCTCGCACGAGCACCAGGACCACGTAGCCGGTTTGCAGGTACTGGCGCGCAAACTGCGGATTCCCGTTTACATCACTGAGGCCACCTATCACAGTTGGCGGCGTGCTACCAAAGATCCTGAAGGCAAGCCGGCCAAGTTGGAGCGGCGCGAGCATTTCCAAGTGGGCCGCAGCTTTGAAATCGCTGATATCACCGTAACGGCGTTCACCATTCCGCATGACGCGGCTGATCCCTGCGGTTTTACCTTCAAAGCCGATGGCGTAAAGATTGGCGTGGTCACTGATCTGGGTTACCTGCCGTACAGCGTGAAAGACCATCTGCGGCGCTGCGATGGTTTGATGATCGAATCAAACCACGACCTGGAAATGCTGCGTAATGGCCCCTATCCATGGATGGTGAAGCAGCGGGTCATGAGCCGAGTAGGCCATCTTTCAAATACTGCCTTGGCTGAATTCTTTGAAAAAGACTATGACGGCCAGGCGGCTTTCCTGGTGCTGGCCCACCTTTCCGAGCACAACAACCACCCTGAAGTGGCCCGCGACACCGCCAATAAGGCCCTGGGTGGCAAACTGAACCTTTTTCAGTCCTGTGCCCTGACCCTGGCCCAGCAGGACCACCCATTGCAGCCTCTCTGCCTGGGGTGAGAAGATACCTGTACAAGAACCTTAATCTAGGACGAGAATAGGTTAAGAGCACCGCCCTTTCGGCGGTCAGAGGCTTTTTGAATTTAGCAGTCAGGCAAGTCGATGAGCAATATGTGCAGTGATCGCGTAGTTGGGGACATTCTCGCCGGCTGGCGATACGATATCTCAGGCTTGGCGCCGGAGATGCGCGGCGATTATGAAGCGCATCTGACCGAGTGCGCCCACTGCCGCTCCCGCCAGGTGCTGCATCGCACTATCGACATTGGATTAATGATCGTGGCCGGCGTTTCCGCCGTAATGTTTCTGGTGGCCTTTGGCGCGGTGCGTCATTTTTCTCCGCGACACGCGCTGGTGTTGGAGTTGATCGCTCTGGCGGGCTTTCTTTTCTTCAGCGTGGTATGGCTGATCGTGGCGGTTGCCACTCCTGCGCCTGTGGTTGTGGCTGATGTCGCGCGCATACAAGCCCGCCGCATCCATGACCGGCTGCCCAGCCAGATTCGCGAGAAGCTGCCGGAGATTACGCAGGAATACCTCAAAGAAAGACAGTAGCTTTCTCATTCTTAGCTTTCTTTGAGCCGACAATTCGACAAAAAAGCCACCTGGTGATTGCAGGTGGCTTTTTCGCAGAGAGGCTGTTTGTTACGGTTTACTGCTGATAGATGTAACCCACGATCCCTTCATCCTTCCAACTCTGGCCCTGGAATTGCGCTTTCTCGGCGGCAGACGCAGTGTATAAATGGGCGCTGCCGTCAGGACTCGACAGGCGATAGAGGGGCAGCGTGCCCGGCGCCTGCGAGCTGGCAATGTAGCCCACGATGCCGTCATCGCGGTAGCCGCGCGCCTGCATGGCGGAGCGCTCATTGCCGGCCTGCGTGAGCAGCGTGTCGCCATTGCTGCCGGTCATGCGATAGAGCGGAACCGTGCCTGAACCCTGGCTTGAGAGCAGGTATCCAGTTGTGCCTTCAGCATGGAATCCGTTGGCATTCTGCTCACCGGCATTGGTGGTATAGAGATGCAGGTTCCCAGTGCTGTTGGCGGAACGATACAGCGGAACCTTGCCGCCGCTGGTATCCGCAGAACCCGGGGCGGGCGTGTTGCCGGCATTTACGTCAGGAGCGGTACCGCCGGCCGTTGCCGCGGACTGGAATTGTCCAGCTGTGCGCAGGTCGCCATCGCGGGTCAGAATCTGCCATTCATAGGTTTTTCCCGGCTCCAGCCCCGTGAGCTGCAGGGAATGGTTTGTGCCTCCGCCAGCTGAGTAAGCGGACTTCCAGGCGCTGTTGCTTCCCGCCACGCGATAGCGAACATGGTTAGCGCCGGCTGAATTTGTGGTCCAGGTAACGTTGGCTGAATTGCCGGTGATATTGGAGATGGTTGGCCCTTGCGTGATCTGTACAGCTTTCTCACTCGCCTGGTCCATCGGTTTCTGTGCAAAAGCTACTGGCGCCGACAACATCAGCCCCAAAGCTAACAGCGTGAATGTGCGTTTCATAATTTATCTTCCCCTCCAAGAAAAACTACCCGGATGACTTTCGCAACGAAGCGGCACTGCTCGTGAAAAACCCGCACCAGCCGAAAACGCATGAATGCGCAGGATTTATCAGACTTACTTAGTTCGAAGGAAGTAAACAAGTGCGGGTTGTACCTTCAGAACTGGATAAGCAGAGGTGCTGCTGGAAATATGCACCTTAGGCGTAAATGCCGGCCTGGTGGGGGCATCGAGTGCCTTGGCAAAGTAAAAGGAAATGCAAAAAAACAGCCACCCGCAAAAGGGGTGGCTGGATGTTTCAGGAAAAACGATTCCTCACTCGAATCAAGTTTGTTTCCTGTTGCCCGTTACTGCTGCGTCCAGATGTAACCGGCAGGACCCAGTTCCTGCCATCCATTGCGAAGGAACTGGCGGCGCTCGCGATCAGAAATGGTGCAGAAATGGAGGCTGCCATCCTGGTTCACCAACCGAAAGAAGGGCTGGGTACCCGGCATTTGCGTGCGCGCCACATATCCCAGAATGCCGTCATCGCGATAATTGTAACCACGCATTTTCTCCACCTCGTCCTGCCCCACAGTCAGCAGTACGTCGCCATTGGGGCCGCGCATGCGATACAGGGGCACGGTGCCGCGCCTCTGTGACGCCAGAATGAAGCCCGCATTGCCCTCGGCATGGAAGCCACGGCCATTCTGCTCACCTGCGTTCGTGGTGTATAGATGCACGCTGCCCTGGCGGTTGCTGGCGCGATACAACGCTACCCGGTTGCCGTAATCTCGGGCGTCATAGCCTCTGTCGTCCCGATCATGGTCGCGTCTGTCGCCTTCGCGATAATCGCGGCGAGTTGTCTGAAACTGCCCTGAAGTGCGCAGATCGCCGTCACGCGTAAGGATCTGCCAATCATAGGTCCTGCCGGGCTGCAGTCCCGTGAGCTGAAGAGAATGGTTGTTGCCGCCGCCCTGATGGTAGGCAGACTGCCACTGGTCATTGCTGCCAGCCACACGATAGCGCACATGGTTTGCGCCGGAGGAATTGGTGACCCAGTTGATCGTTGCCGAGTCGTCGGTCACATTGACGATGTCCGGACCGCGGACAATGCGGACTCTGCGTTCATCGGCGTCATCCATGGGCCTTTGCGCGAATGCCATTACCGCCGACAACATCAGCGACAAACCTAACAGCATGAGTGTGCGTTTCATACGTTTCACTCTCCTATACAAAAAATGCTTTGAGTATATTTTGCCGGACGAAGCGATGGAGTGGAATATCCAACAAATCCGCCCCATTCTGTAAACCCCGAAAATGCCTATTTGTTGCAAGACTACTTAGCTTGATTGGTGCAGGCAAGCTCTGTTCTTACTGGGACATGCCTTTAGTAAGTACCAAGGGGATGGCGTCGATTAGAACTTCGGTGTTTCGGGGGTTGGGTTCGCATATCGAGAATCGGGCGGTCCATATTTATCGCCTGCCGGTCTTCACGCTTCCAGCGTCCCGATGATATCGGTAATCCGCTTCACGCGGTTTTCAAAGCACCAGCGCTGCAGCCCGTCGACGATCTTTTCCGTGGCGCATGGGTCCCAGAAATTTGCCGTGCCCACTTCCACCGCGGCTGCGCCGGCCAGCATAAACTCAACAACGTCTTCCGCCGTGGTGATGCCGCCCATGCCGATCACAGGGATTTCCACGGTGTGCGCGGCTTCATACACCATGCGCAGGGCGATCGGCTTAATGGCGGGGCCGCTCAACCCGGCTGTGACGTTGGAGATGCGTGGCTTGCGCGTCTTGGCGTCAATAGCCATGCCGACAAAAGTATTCACCAGCGAAACAGCATCAGCGCCCGCATTCTCCGCCGATTTGGCCATTGCAGCAATGCTGGTCACATTGGGTGAAAGCTTCACAATCAGCGGCCTTCGTGCGGCGGACTTGCAACTGGCCACCAGTTCCTCCAACAGCGTACGGTCAGTGCCAAACACCATGCCGCCCTCGTGCGTGTTGGGGCAGGAAACATTCAATTCATACGCTGCGATCCCCTCGGCTTCATTTAAAATGCGGATCGTCTCAACATAATCCTCGCGCGTGTAACCAAAGACGTTGGCGATCACCACAACATTTTTCTTCACGGCCAGCTTGGGCAGCTTTTCGTCAATGAAAGCGCGCGCGCCGATGTTTTGCAGTCCAATGGCATTCAGCATTCCGGCGGCGGTTTCAAACAGCCGCGGCGGCGGGTTGCCGACCATGGGCTCACGGGAAAGGCCTTTGGTCACAAAGCCGCCTAGCTTTTCCAGCGTGACAATATCTTCAAATTCAATGCCGTAGCCAAATGTGCCGGCGGCGGCAATCACCGGGTTCTTGAAAGTGATGCCGGCAAAACTCACGCTTAAATCGGGTTTTCGACTGGTTGCCTGGTCCTGGGTTGCGGTAGCCATTGTTGTCTAGTGTAACCGCATCGTATGCGAGCAAGAAAATGACGGCAGGACACGGCGATTTTTTATCGCGGAGACACGGAGGCGCGTCAAAAACTCACCACCACGGCTGAACACGGCATTCGTATGGCCCTGGGCGCTCAGCACGCCGATGTTCTGCAATGGTGATGGGACACGGCTGCCGGTTGACGGCCGCCGGCGTGTTCCCGGGCGCTGCCGGCGCGTTTACCCTTACGCGCTTCTTGAAGAGGCTGCTCTTTGGCGTAACAACTAAAGACCCGGCCACATTCATAGGCGTCGTCCTGGTGCTGACGCTGCTGGCATTGGCTGCCTGTTACGTTCCCGCACGCCGTGCCATGCGAGTGGAACCTATGGCGGCCTTACGTGACGAATAAAGGAGCGGGGCGTGGACCTGCGGCCCATAATGAAACACATCCCTGCCTTCGCGAAGGGATCGGTGCTAAGCGGAGGCTCGCCGTGAGATAATTTTGCTGATAAATCCATCAGCATAAGTGGGTCCAAGTGAAAGTCTTCTCTCGATTGCTCATTCTTCTGTCACTCGTTCTTTTGTCAGTCATTGGCCTGAATTGCGCTTCGCAACCCAAGCCAACGGATATTGCCGCCAAGATCGAGCGCCAGCTACGCGCCACGTACAAATTGCCGCCTGAGGTTCCGGTGGTGATTGGCCCTCTTTCGCCGAGTCCGGAGTGGCCCGGTTTTGATGCTTTCACCGTGACGATTGGTGAAGGAGAGCGGAAGCAGGATTTTCCATTCCTTCTGGCTAAAGACCAGAAATCAATCGTCAGGGTAAATCGGATTGAACTGTCGGCTGACCCCTATGGCGATGTGATGAAAAAGATTGATGTGCGCGGCCGTCCGGTGCGGGGAGCAAAGCAATCCAAGGTCGTGCTGGTTGCCTATGACGATCTGCAATGCCCCTACTGCACCATGATGCATCAGATATTGTTTCCTGAGTTGCTGAAGGAATATGGCGACCGCGTGACTTTTGTATACAAAGACTTTCCTCTGCCGAACCATGCCTGGGCAAATCATGCAGCGGTGGATGCGAACTGCCTTGCCGCACAAAATCCGGACGCTTACTGGAATTTCGTGGACTCTGTCCACGCCAGCCAGCAGGAAATTAACGGTAAAGGAACACAGGAACTACGTCTGGCTGAACTGGATAGGATCACCATGCAGCAAGGTACTGACCATAAATTGGATGCCGCCAGCCTGCAGGCATGCGTGAAAACACAGAACGATGCTGTTGTAAAGGCTTCAGTGCGTGAAGGGGAATCGCTCGGCGTGGACTCAACACCTACAGTGTTCATCAATGGTGAAGAAATGTCCGGCGGCGTGGCGCCACTGCCGCGCCTGCGTGCCGCGTTGGATCGAGCGCTTAAAAATTCCGGGACGGTTGCGGCGCAACAGCCGGCAAGCCAGACTTCGCCCAAGAACTAGCGTCGCTACTTGAAAGACCACCGCAAAAAAAGGCCGCAGCGCTTGCTGCGGCCTTTCTCGCCAATCATTCCTGTTACAAATCGTTTCAGCCTGCCTTGGCCGTAACCAGAGTTGGCTCAGGATGTCTGCTCAGTCTGGGCAGCGGCATGAAGCGTAACGCCAGAATGCACAGAGCGGAAACTAGCGTGAGGGCCGCGGTTATATAGAAGGCAACATCCCAGTTGCCATACTTTACGTAGAGTGCGGCAGCAATGCCGCCGCCACCGATGGAAGCCACACCCTTGGCGGTGTACAGAAAGCCATAGTTTGAGGTGGCGCACTGTGCGCCGTAGTAATCGCCGATGATCGCGGGGAAAAGCGCGAACATGCTGCCCCAGGTAAAGAACACCGATATCATGGTGAGAATAAACAAGTCCCCGGAAGTGCGGCCAAACTTTAACATTGCTACGAGGCAGAGCGCTTGAAGGACAAAGGGAATGAACATGGCCATTTCGCGTCCGACAAAGTCAGAGAACCATCCCCAGAAGATCCTGCCCGCGCCATTGGCCAGGCGGCTCCAGGAGAGCGCCGCGACAATGGCAGCCGCAGGAATCGCCACACTCTTGCCGAAGGGAGAAGCTTGTGCGGTAATCATCAGGCCGCCAACGGAGGTAAGCACAAAGGCAACGTAGAGCACCCAGAACTGCGGCGTCACCAGCATTTGCGCGCTGTTGAACTGCTCCGGATTCCGTCGGATACGCGCTGAAACCGGCTTCTTGGCCGCGGGTGAAACGTTGAAGTCAGGCCCGGGATTGTGCAGCACCTGCGCAGCAATAATGATCAACAATCCCTGCGCGATGCCGGTATAGAGGAATGCGGTCTTATAGTCGGAGTGGGCCAGGATGCGGGCGATGATAGGAATAAACAACGCTGAGCCGGCGCCGAATCCTGCGGTGATAAAACCGGAAACCGTGCCGCGCTTGTCCGGAAACCATTTCAGCGCGGTGGCGATGGAACCGCTATAGATAAATGCCGCGCCAAAGCCGGCGGTGCCATAGAGGACGTAAAGCTGTGTGAGCGAATGCGCATAGCCCATGCCGGTCCAGCCAATGCCGACGAGCAGTCCACCGATAGTAAGGAAGATGCGCGGGCCAAGGCGGTCAATCAGCCAGCCTTCCACCGGAGTGATCCAGGTTTCCAGGAAGATGAAAAGCGTGAATCCCCACTGAATCGCAGGCAACGACCAATCTTTGTGAGCGGCCCGTATCGGACCGACGAATAAGGTCCACGCATATTGAAGGTTAGCTATCATAATCATAGCTATTACGGCGCATCCGAATTGAATCCAACGCTTGCTCATGGTGTTTCCCCTCGAAGTTTAAGTTTTGTGCGCCGCCGCGCTACGGCGCTCGGCCAGTAATTTGGTACAAGCGTAAACACTGCGCGTATGCGGCATGGGAAGGCCGATTCTTTCTCCCACTTCCAGCACCGCGCCAACGATCGCTTCCAACTCCAGCGGACGTCCCGCTTCCAGGTCCTGCAGCATTGACGTTTTATGCTCCCCAACCTTGGCTGCTCCCGCCATGCGCTGCTCGATAGAAACCTGCATCTTCACGCCAAGTTTCTCCGCCAGCGCTTCGGTCTCTTGCATGATGTTGCGAACCAGATTCGTGGTCTCAGGATTCGTCAGGATCTGGGCCAGCGTTGCTCCGGTAAGCGCGCTGATTGGATTAAACGCCACGTTGCCCAGGATCTTCACCCAGATTTCATTGCGAAGGTGCGTTGTTACCGGCGCACGCAATCCTGAAGCGATCAGCGCCTCGGCGATCTTTTTGATTCGTTCTGATCTGCTGCCATCGGGCTCACCCAGTGACATTCGTGTGCCTTCGTTGTGCTTGACCACGCCCGGTTCGATGATTTCGGTAGAAAAATAAATCAACGACCCAATCACTCGCCGCGCTTCAATCGCCTGCGAAACCACGCCGCCAGGATCAACGCGCTCCAGGCGCGTTCCTGCCAGCGCCCCGCCATCGCCCTGAAAATACCACCACGGAATGCCATTCTGCGTGCTGATCACGGCAGTTTCCGGTCCCAGAACAGGCGCTAGTTGCGCCGCCAGCGGCGGAAGACCATGCGCTTTGACGCAGAGAAACACCACGTCCATCGGGCCGGCATCTTTCAAGTCAGCCACCAGCCGCGGGTGCGCGACGAAATCATCATCTGCGCTAATCACCCGCACGCCTTTTTCCTGCATGGCGCGCAGGTGCGGGCCGCGGGCATGCAGGGTCACGTCATATCCCTTGCGCGCCATCATCGCGCCAATGTACGCCCCTACAGCTCCGGCCCCCACAATCAGGAATTTCACTTCTCGCCGCCTGCAAATGCCGCTGCCACCGCGCGACGCTGTATTTTCCCTGTCGCGGTCCGCGGAATCTGCTCCACGATCATGATCTTCTTCGGGACTTTAAAGTCCGCCAGGTGCTGCTTGCAGTGCTCGATCAGCGCAGCTTCTGTCTGTGGTTCTTTCAGCACCACGGCCACTGCCACTTCTTCTCCCCAGGTCGGATGCGGCATGCCAAACGCCACCGCCTCAGCCACGCACGGATGCGTCATCAGCACTTCGTCAATTTCCAGCGGAGCAATTTTCTCTCCGCCGCGATTGATCAATTCTTTAATGCGCGCCGTCAGGTGCAGATAGCCATCGGCGTCAATCATTCCCTGGTCGCCGGTACGAAACCATCCGTTGGTAAATGACTTGGCATTGGCTTCAGGATTATTTTCGTAGCCTTGAATTACGTTTGGTCCCTGGATCACCACCTCGCCCAGTTCTCCGCTGGGCAGGATGTTGCCTGCATCATCCATGATTCCGACTTTCACTCCCGTCCCCGGCCCCACCGACGAGGATTTACGCGGGTGCGGCGGCAGCGGGTTGGAGCACATCTGGTGTGAAGCTTCCGTCATGCCATAAGCTTCCAGCACCGGCACCTGGACGACGGTTTCAATCTTTTCCATCAGCGCGGGTGAAAGAGCTGAGCTGCATGAGCGGACAAACCGCAGTTTCTCAATGCCTTCAGGTTTCGCATTCAGTCGCGCCACTGAGAGTTGATGGATCGTCGGGACGCAGGAATACCACGTCACGCCATAGTCGCGCACTGTCCGCCAGAAACTCATGGGATTAAATTTGCCGGGCACCACCACGGTGCCTCCCGTCAGAAAAGTTGAGAGCGTTGATGCCACAAGTCCATGGATATGAAACAGCGGCATCACGCACAGAGAAATGTCTTTCGCCGTCAGGCCGTAGGTGGCGGCCACGTTTTTGCAGGAGACGGCCAGGTTCTTTTGTTTCAACGGCACACGTTTCGGCCGGCCCGTGCTGCCGCTTGTATGCAGCACCAGGGCAACGTCGTCCGGGCTGGGCGGCGTTACCGGAACGCCCTTCGGCGCGCCCTCAATGCTTACATTGCCGGCTTCATCCATTTGCACGGCAAACACCGGGATGTTCAGGTGCCGGGCCGCGCGCTTGGCTTCCTCTGCGCCTTCCGGTGGGACAAGTAAAACTTTGGCGGAAGTATCTTCCAGATAAAAAGAGAATTCCTCAAACCGGTAAGCTGGATTCAACGGCGCGGCAGTCCCGGCAACCGCTCCAGCCAGAAAAGCCACAATCGTTGGCAGGCCATTCGGAAGCACGTTGGCCACGCGCTGCCCGCGCTCTATCCCCATTCCGGCCAGGGCTTCAGCCATGGTCTTTACCTGCCGTCGCAGTGATTCATAACTAATAGAGGTTCCGGTCTCAGGAATAATGAGGGCCGTGGCATTCCCGGGGGCGGCGTTCAACAGCGCAGAGAGGTCATTCATTAGAGCTCAGCTCCGGTCACAAGGGGGTCTCTTGCCTGCGTTCTGGTGCTCGGGCGGCAAGTATATACCAGATAAAACATGATGCAAGTAGTTGCCGCTTCGTAGCCCGCACTGGCTTAAATGAACCGGTTGCACTGGCTCAAAACCACCGGCTCTTTTCTAAAATCTCGAGCGCAGCGAGAGATCCCTATTGCCGAATTGAGGAGCGTCCAGGCAAACGATTTCTCTTTTGCCGAAATACTTGAAAAACAGAAGCTTCAGCTCAGAATGCAGCGCGAATAACTCACTGTTCTGAAACGGTCTATGCAAATAAACGGCCCTAAACGTGCTTTGACCGACTAGAATCCTCACTCGGAGGCCTTCAGAAATGAACGCCAGAAAATGCCTCGCCATTGCCCTGATCTGTGTATCTTCTTCAATCGCTCAGACACACAGCGGCACCGTTCCTCGAACCGCAGCCACTGATTACGCCGCCCATGCCTCACAGGACAATTTGCAGATCGGCGCCTCACTGCTGGCCCACAAAGACCTCAAAAAAGTCTTTGCCACCAACGTGAACGAGTGCTGCCTCGTGGTGGAAGTGGCTTTTTATCCAGTGAAAGACAATTTCGTAAAAATCTCTCTTGACGACTTTATGCTGCGTGAGGCGGGTATGGAGGTGGGGACCAAACCCTCAACGCCCGATGTGCTTGCCGCACGCCTTGAAGTTAAGCCCGTTGCTCCTGATCGCGAGCACCGGCCCGGCGTGACCAGCAGCTCAGACATTGGCTATGAAAGGACCACGCAGCAGAATGGCCCGGAGCGTTCTACTTCCGGAGGGGTCGTTCAGCGCTCCAGCGTAGGAATAGGAGTCCCCATTGGCGGCAGTGGAGGTCAACGTCTTCCAGAAGGTCGGACCGCAGAAGGCAATCGCCGCGCCATTGAAGCGGAACTCACGGAGAAAGCCCTTCCGTGAAACCACCGCCTGGGACCCGGTCGCGGGCTATTTGTATTTCTCCGTGCCAAAAAAGAAAAAGGGCGGTTACGAGCTGGTCTACATGGCCGAAAAAAAAGTAGTGCTCTCGCTCAAGTAGTCTGTCCGACGAGCGCTGTTCGTCCTCCGTCCTGCGGCTTCCGCTTTGCGTTTTTACGTGGAATTTACAAGACTCGGCCTGTGTGTTGCGAAATCCATTTCTGTGCCAATAAAACCCAAATAAATTCAGATGGTTACAAAAGGCAATCACAGGCGGCAGTGACTCTGCATCAAACATTACGGACGTGCCGTTACTCTGGTAGAGGGCCATCTACGAGGCGTAAAATTTGAGCTGCGCTTTGCTTTTGAGCGATGCGGTTTCGTAACCCGGGGCGGACGTTCGCCGCGTCAGCGATGAAATTGATTGCAAGCTGTACCACTACCGTAATTTTGAGGCGTACTACTATGGGAAGAATTTCATTTTTTTTGGTTGGTCTAATCGTGCTCATCGCGGCCGTTGGATGCGGCGGTGGCGGCTCCAGCACGCCCGTGCCAACTCCCACTCCTTCGCAGGTTTTTCCTAACGACGAGCAGCTGGCGCAGGCAGCTCCCGTCAAAGTTGGCACTTCCGGCGCAAATGCAAATGACTTGGGCACGAAGGTCTGCTGCATCGGCACATTAGGAAGCCTGTGGACTGCGCCCGGCGTCGCCAATCCCGTCATTCTCAGTAACAACCATGTGCTGGATCGTTCTGACAAAGGCGTGGTCGGCGAAGCCATCAATCAGCCCTTGCAACTGGCGTGCACGCCAAACACGGCGCCTCCGCCGCTTACGGTGGCTCATTTAACTAAGGGCGCGGCATTGAAGCCGGTTGCCAATGAGCCGGGAAAGTGTGGGACCTCAAAGGCGGCGCTTTGCGGGCACGCTCCCAGCAACGTGGACGCTGCAATTGCGGAGATTGTGCCCAGCGAGGTTGACCTGAGCGGCAACATTCTTGATCTTGGACCGGCAGGCTCCACAAGCATTGCCGCTGCTCCGCCGTCCAGCACACTCGGAATCGCAACCCTTGGCGAACCAGTAGGAAAGAGCGGCAGGACTACCGGCCTTACATGTTCCACCATCGTCTCGATCGGTGGGACTTTTGCGATCGATTATGAAGGTACGTGCGGCGATTCCGCCGCGACGCCACCTGTTGCTCCGGCGTTCGCATCCTACTTCACCGGCCAAATCGCTATTCAAGGTGGAAGTTTTAGCGCTGCCGGCGATTCCGGGTCCCTGGTTGTGGACACAACCACAGCCCGGCCAGTAGCTCTTCTTTATGGCGGCAGCCCCACTGACACGGTGGCCAATCCGATTCAGGACGTCATCGCCGCATTTGGCGCCAATTCACCTCTTTCCATTGTTGGTGGCCCGGACCATGCAGTAAGCTGCGCCCATACCGCCACTGCGAGTTCCACACAGGTGGGAGCTGCCCAGGCAGCGCTGGTTCCGCAGGAACGTCAACGCGCTTCGGCGGTGCTGCAACGTCGCGCGGCTCAACTTGCTCAGGATCCTTCCATCCTGTCGGTTAGCGTCGGCGCCAGTGCGGACAATGCAGGTGAAGGCGCTCTGCTGATCCATGTCTCTGGCAACACCATTCCACGCGTTGCGCCAACCATTGACGGCGTCCGGACCCGTCTGGTGTTCGATACACCAGCGAATCAGACGCTTCCACCGGTCGGGAAAGAGAGAGTCACTCAAGCTCTCGCCGTGAAGGAAGCCAATGTTGCGAACCTGATCACTCAACCGGGTATTCAAGGCGTGGCCGTTTCTCTTAGTCTGGATAATCCCACGGAAGCTGCGATTTCCATTTATCTACTCAAGGGTGCTGCTCATCCGCCCATTCCTGCTGTGATCGATGGCATTCGCACACGTGTCTTTGTCAGCGAGCGTTTTAAAGCGTTTTAGGCAATCGCTTAGATTCAACCATCAGCCCTGGCCCGCAAGCCGGGGCTTTTTTATCCTATCCCGAGTTCCCGCGCCGCTTCGCGAGCAACATCGGCCATCGTGCTTACTGAAGCGATGCGGATGGCATTCTGCTCCAGCGTTTCGCGGGCAAACGTCACCGATTCATCATCTGACGGCAGATCATCCTCAACGATGGCCGTGAGAAATGCCTGCTTGTTTTCCGCTTTCCGGATCCCCAGTGCAAGCTGCGGAAAACTGAAAGCCAGGACCTTGGCGGCATTCACGTCACTATCGAGTGTCACCGCGTGAAATAGTTTTACCGTTCCGTTCGGACTGTACCCACAATCGATCTTCAGTGGATCGCCGCCCCGCGTATAGCGCGATACCGGGATTTTCTCCTGCATCAGCGGCCACACGCCGGCGGCCTCAAATTCTGAACGCATCTGCGCCACAATCGCCACGCGCCCACTGGGTTCGCGCGCCGCTTGGCGACGCCGCGGACGCTCCAGGTAAAGCCGCGCCAGTTCATCAGCTTCTGTCACAGGCGACGCAGCCAGGCACGCCTGAAATTCCGAAGGCTGGATTGCGTTGGAGAAGGAATCCTGAATGCGGCGCAGAATGAGGTCGCGATCTCCGTTCATCTCACGCAATTGGTTGCGCAAATCGCTTTCCAGTGCCTGCAGCATCTCCACGTCAGCATCAGGATCAAGGCAGAGTACGCGTGCCCAATCGCGGGTGAAGCGCACCTGCGCGCTCCCGGCGGGCGGCAACAGCACCAACCCCACGTTGATGAATTCATTCTTTACCGCGTCAGGAGCGTAGCGCAAAATAAAGAAGCGGCACTGGATTTTCTCTGCCATTACTGCACCACCGATTTGTTGGCTGGCGCATTCCACTCAGCGCCCTGTCCCCACCTGGGAAATGGTTGTCGCGTTGAGTTACGAAATGCTGTAACCAGCTCCCGCACTTTGCTTCTGCGTTCCCCGATCGCGGCAGCCAAAGTTTCCATCTCTCCCCAATCGTTGCCTGTCCACGCAGGCGGAACGGCGCCCGCGATTTCATGAATCACGCCGGGTTCAAAGTTTTCTACCCGGCTCAGCCACGGCTCAAATGATTCCCAGCCGCGCACATCCTGATACACAAAATTACGCGCGTAGACGCCGCGTAACGCCGAGTCAGGAAAATTCCATTCTCCCGCATTGAAGCAATAGCCCTGGTCGATGAACGTGGCGGTATATTTGCGCTCGTTTGTTTTCTTCCAGAACACTGCTTGCCGTCCATTGGCGTTTCCCAGCCATTTGTCCACCACCAGCATACCGGCAAAAGCGGGAAGGTTCTTTACTTTGGCAAACATGCTTTCCGGCAGATAGTCAAAGGCGTGGCCTTCGGCAGGATCGCAAACGTAACGCGCCCCAAACTGGAGCCCCGGCTTGTAATGGGATGGCATTCCGGAGATATCGACGCACAGCTCCGGCGTATTCCTGATCAGCCATTCCTTTACCATCACGATCTCAGTTGCCGGTACCGGCAAACCGACGCTTTCCGCAAGTCGCGTGGCCAGCAGCTCATTCGCCAGCACGCGCAAGTGTTGAGGATTGTTCTGGAATTTCACCACGTAGAAATGGCCGTCATCGGCGCGCATAAGATGCGCCTGCGCTCCACCGCGCATCCTTCTCACGTGCTGGACAGCTTCTACCGGCATGGCGGGATTTTAGCATTTAGCGTCAGCATTCAGCATTCAGCAATCAGCCAAACCAATCGCACCGCAAGAGCGCAAAGAATGCAAAGGAACAAAACTAAAATCAGCTTTCTGTTTTTCTTTGCGGCCCATTGCGTCCTTAGCGTTTAAGTTTCTGGACTGAGTGCTGAATGCTGAGTGCTGAATGCTACCTGGCGTTAGCCGCCTCATAGACCTTCATGAAGTTTTCCACACTGGCAACGTAACATTCGGCGAAGTCAACCACATAGCGGAGTTCCTGGATCAGGTTCAAGGCATCTTTCAGCGACCATCCCAGTACGCGCATGATCGCCAGAGTCATCATGGGCGCGCGATGCACACCGGCGGCGCAGTGTATATATATCTTGCTTTTCGGCTGATCTAGGGCTTCCAGCGCAAACTCCACGCCTGCCTGGAAAAGCGTTGGCGGCTTGAGCATAAAGTCGTCATCGGTGGGATTGTTGAGCACCTTAACCGGGTAGGGTTCGGCCAGCGGGCGATCGTCAAATTCAATCTGCATGTTGATAATGTGCGTGACGCCGCACCGGACTAGTTCTTCCATGTTGTCGTCGTTCCAGATGCCGCCTCCCACTGCGATCCGGTCCGTCACCCACGTCATGTCCATCATTAGATGTTAGCATTCGGGTTTGCTTTTTTTCATCCCTATGCGCAGCGAGGGCCCCCTATGATCGTATACAAATCCTAACGGTGAGAGATGCAGCCGATGCGCTGTCTGAGGCCACGACGAAACTTTTGCTAACGCGAGGAGCGCAGGTGCCGCCTCTTGCAAAGGCGGGATCGCTTATCAATATCCCATTCCTTCCTGCTTCATTCATGGCGCAATGCCTGCGTGGGGTTCACTCGTGCAGCACGGGCAGCGGGAATGTACCCGGCCAGCAGCGCCACCGCAGTTAGAATCACCACGGCGCTTAACACGGTCAACGGATCAAGGGCACTCAGGCCGAAGAGATTTGACTTAATCAGTTGCACGCCCACGGCTGTAAAAATCACTCCCGCCACCACACCGAAAACGATCATGATACCGGTTTCGCGCAGGATCATCTGGATCACGCGGCCCTTGCCCGCGCCCAAAGCCATGCGAATCCCAATTTCATTGGTGCGCCGCGCCACGCCGTAAGAGAGCACTCCGTAAAGTCCGGTAGCGGCCAGCAGCAGGGCGATGATCCCAAAAATCGAGCAAAGGCGCGCCACCATGCGCGGCTGCGCGTTGGTGCGGTCCACTGACATCACCACAGGGCGAGCGGCTCCCACCGGCAGGTCTTCATTCACGGAAAGGATCGTCTTGCGTACCGACGCAACCATCTGCTCCGGATCGCCGGCGGTACGGATCTCGAAAATGGCCCATTCGTTCGGCCCCTCCATTCCCTGGTCAGCAGGAATATAAAAGCGGGGAGGAACTTCGCCGCGCAGGCGGTGGTCGCGCGCATTTTTTGCCACGCCAACCACTTCCATCACGTTCTTTTTGTCGCCAAATTTTTCCGTGATGTGACGGCCCAGGGGATTGCGTCCGTTGAAGAACGTCTTAGCTAGCGCCTCATTGATGACACAAACGTGGGGAGACGCGGCAGTGTCTTGCTGGCCAATGTCGCGTCCCAGCAGCATAGGTATTCCGACGGTTGAGAAATATTGCGGCCCGACCATATCAAAGCGGGAAAACTTTTCTTCGCGCTTGGACGCGGTAAAGCCCTCCACGTCAATTTCATCCGCCGACTCTGACCCGCTGAAAATGCCGTTGATGGAATAGGTTGCGCCCTGGACCCCTGGCAGACCGCGCAAGTGCTCCGTTAGGTCACGCCACAGGCTTGAAAGCTGCGGGCCTTTGTAGCCGGCGGAAACTCCGTCGGCTGAGACCAGCAGCAGGTGTTCCTTGGGATATCCCAGGTTGACTGACTGAAGGTTCCATAGTGTCCGTAGGAATAAGCCTGCGCCCGCAACCAGCAGCAGAGAAAACGCTACTTGAACAATCACCAGGCCCTTGGCCAAATTCAGGCGGCTGCCGGAAGCGGTGGTGCGTCCGCCATCGCGCAGGCTGTCATTCAGGTTTACCCGAGTGCTGCGCAAAGCAGGGGCCAGCCCAAAAAGGACGCCTGTTAACACCGTCACGCCTACGGTGAAGCCCAAAACATGCCAGTCCATGGCTGGTGATAGCGCGAAGTCCTGTCTTCGCTCTGTGAGCAGCAAAACCAGAACTCGGGAAGCGCCCCACGCGATAAGCAGTCCGGCGGCGCCGCCCAGCAGAGAGAGCACGAGGCTTTCGGTAAGAAATTGCCGCACCAGCCGCAGCCGGGATGCGCCAATGGAAAGCCGCACTCCTACTTCCTTGGTGCGAGAAGTGGCGCGGGCAAGCAGCAGATTGGCCACATTGATGCACGCAATCAGCAAGACCAACATCGAGACGCCGAGCAGGATTTTTAGCTGCTGCGCAAAATCATCACGCCCACCAAAAACGCCCGTGCGGGCATCGTGCAGCTTGATACGCTGGTCCAGGGCCTGCTTGCGGGTTTCCGGATCGAGCGTAGCGGGGTAGCCGTTTTCAAGGAGGCCGCGGAAAAGCACGTCAATCTCCGTCTGCGCGCGAGATTGCGTAATTCCCGGCTTCAGTCGCCCGAAGGCGTGGAGCCACATTACTTTTTCAATATTCTTGCTCATGTCTTCATGCAGCCAGTCGCGGCCCGGCATGACCAGCGGCTGCATCATCATGGGCATCCAGAAATCCGGTTTGTCGGCCACGCTCTCTCCGGTGAATCCCGGCGCAGCCACCCCGATCACCGTGAGAGTGGCGCCAAGCATTTTGATGGGTGTGCCCAGGACGGAAACATTGCCGCCAAAACGCTTCTGCCAGTAGTCATAGCTGATGACGGCGTAAGGATCTTCTCCCGGACTCTTCGCGTCTGAGCGATTGAAGAAGCGTCCGATGGCCGGATCGACGCCGAGCACCGAAAAATATTCTTCTGAAACCAGCCGTGTACGCGCATCTTCCGGCTGCCCTCCCGCAATTCTGACCTGTGAACGGTCCATCTGTGACTGAACGGCGCAAAGACTATCCAGCGTGGTGGCATGGTCACGCAGTTGCGCGAACTCCGCGTAGGTCAGCATGCCTCGCTCACCGCTGTTCATCCCTGAACTCACGCCAGTCTGGTTCGGGTCTGTCAGCATGACCAGTCCCTGCGGGTCGCGAACAGGCAAAGACTTGAGCATGGCCGCGTTCAATACGCTGAAAATAGCGGTGTTGGCGCCGATGCCAATAGCCAATGACGCAACCGCCACTGCGGTGAACACTGGATTTCGAATGAATTGGCGCGCGGCATAGCGCAGGTCCTTGAGCAGGTCCTCAGCCCAGGCAGTAATAGACATTGCTTCTTCTCCGGAATAGCGGGCGGTCTTTTCCGATTAGTATGACTGTCGAGGTGCTAATAGGTTAGCACGTTATTTGGGGTGAGAGGACACTTCCTGGATTGCGAGTAGTGGTTCAGTTTGGATTTTTTTTCGTTTTTATTCAAAATCACTACGCAACGTCATCTCGAAGGGCGTCAGCGAGACCCGCGTTTTCATCAGCGGGCGAGTAGCCCTGAGAGACCTTTTGTTTTGCCAAAACGCAACGCCCCTCGCCCTATTCAGACGCTCTGACATTTACGCGCAAAACCGAAAAGAGCAGCCGGAGCAGATCCTTCGCCTCGCATCTTGAACAGGGCTGGCGTAAGCGGATTGCGTGCTCCCGCTCAGGATGGCTCGGCGATGACAAAGCAGGTCGAAGCATCTACGGCGGAACCAGCTCTAACGTGGTCTTCTTACGCCTGGGAAGCTTGAATCCCTCAACATACTTGAGGTTCGCCTTGGTTGTGTATTTCAACGCGAACGCCGCGTCGGCGCCGTCATTGAGCCGCGTGCTGCGGACTGGAACAGCACGAACAGGAACTTCATGTTCATCAAAACGGATGTGCCCAAGTGGTTCAGAAAGAAAGGCGCGATACCAGCCGCTGGGTTTGTCGTTCCAGGAGCGGACCACCACGCGGCCGTCTACAACAACTACCCAAATCGGTATATAGCGATGATTGCCCGAGCGGATATAGAGATACTTGGTCTTTTCGAACTGAGCCAGCACCGGTGGCGCAAAACCCTTTGTCGCCGGAGCGTTAGGCTCTTTGCCGGAAACAGACCGCTGAGCGCTGATGGCTGACTGCTCCTATCCGAGGTACCTGAGAAAATCTTTCGGTGTGCCCTTGTCGAAGCCGGGAAAGACTTTGTTCAGATTTTTATTGCCAAGATGATTTGCGACAGCTTCACTCAGCACCTGGCGGAAATCCGTAGTGACGGCGAGGTCGCGACCTTCATAGAGCTGTTCCGGCTGCAGGCCGGGCCAGCGCCCGTACATCCTGCCGCCTTTCACCGGACCGCCCAGAACAAACATCACGTTGGCATGGCCGTGGTCCGTGCCACGATTGCCATTTTCCCGCGCCGTGCGCCCGAATTCTGACATGGTAACGATCACCGTGTTTTCGGCCAGGTCGCCAAGGTCGGTCCACAATGCGGCAATCGACTGGGAGAATTCGCGCGTGAGATTTGCGATCTGCCCTTGCACGTTGCCTTCATTCACATGGTGGTCCCATCCGCCGATATCGGCAAATGCCACTTCAACTCCCAGATTGGCTTTGACCAGTTGCGCTACCTGGCGCAGACTGTCGCCAAAGCGTCCATTGGGATAATTTGCTCCGGCAGCGGGCGAATACTTTTCCGGATCAGCTGAGCGCAACATCTTGACTGCTTCAAATGTCTCGTTGCCAGTGCCATGCAGAACGGAATCGACGGATTGCTCATACATGGCTTCAAAAGTGTTGCTGGCGACGCTGGCTTTCGGGCCGCGTCCGCCTACGGCAAAAGCGCGAATGTTATCCATGGCGACCGCTGGAACTGATCCAGCAAGCGTGCGCGGCAACGCTCCGCCCATGGCCACCGCGCGGAAAGGAGAGGCGTCCGGTTCTTTGAGGCCGGCAACTGCGCGGTTTAGCCAGCCATCTTCAGTGGACTTCACGCCCGGAGTGCCTGATTCCATGTAATCCTGCGCGTCAAAGTGCGAGCGCGTGTTGTCCGGCGAGCCGGCAGCATGCACGATGGCGAGATGTTTCTGGTCCCACAGCGGCTTGAATGCGGTCATCGATGGATGCAGCCCGAAGAAGCCGTCAAGATCAAGCACGTTTTGCCGAGGAATGGCAATGCTGGGGCGCATGTTGTAATACGCCTGCTCGCCGTGCGGAACAACGATGTTCAAGCCGTCGGCAGCGCCACGCTGAAAGAGAACGATCAACCGCTTTGTGCCGGGAGCAGCGGTCTCGGCGGCATAAACAGCGCGCGTAAGAAAACTGGGAACCACGCTGGTGCCAACGATGGCCAGCGCGCCGTTTTTCAGAAAAACTCTGCGAGTGATGGACATGTGTTGCTCCTCAGGCTTTTGGCTCTTGGCTTTTGGCCACTTAGCTTTTAGCCAATTCTTTTCCAAGCCACGGCTTGTTCTACTTGCCTTCAGCCAATCGTGCTTGAGCGAATCGTGTTTGCCCCTGCTTGCCTTTAGCCAATTCTGTTCAAAGCCACAGCCTTTGTTCTCCTTGCCTTTAGCTAATGCTGCACGTATCTAAAAAACAAAGGCTAACTGCTGATTGCTTTCATCTTCTCTGAAACTCCGGCGAGCCCATAATCAGGCCGGCAATCGCACCGTAGTTCGGTTTCTTGTCCACGTCGTCCAGCTTGCGCTGGGAAATCTGCGGATCGCCCAATTGCTTCTTGCATTACGGCATGGGTCTGCGATGAAACATCGCCAGCCAGAATCGATTGCTCCAGCGCTGCGAGCGCCGCCTGCGAATCCGCGGGCGCCGGGCCGGGGATCAGAGCTTGCGGATCGAGCGACGTGCCCGGCAGCTTGCCGGAAGCCAGCTGCAATGCGAAGTTCATGCGGTTCAGCAGCGCCGATGAATTGACCCACGCTTCCGCCTTCATGGAATAACCGGTCGGCGGCTGCATGGCGTAAAGCGGCATGCCCATGCGATTGAGCGTGCCGACCAGCGGCAGTGCATTCTGAATGTCGGCGCCGGACGCGCGCGCGGCTGAAGCCACAAACTCAAACGGCGTTTTCATCTTGGCGCGGTACGCATCGGCGGCCCAGAATTCAGGCGAGTGGAACATGGTGCGCAGCACTTCGCGTATGTCGCCGTCCTTCTTCAAAAATGTCTCCGCCATGCGTTCCACCAGAGCCTGCGGCGGATTGTCGGAGACAAAGCGCATGGCCAGCTTGCGCGAAATAAATTTGGCGGTTGAAGGATGATGCGCCAGCACGTCCAGCATCTCCTCGCCTTCTTTTTCACCATGTTCGCCGATCTTGCGACCAAGGACATATTTAGCGACCCGGCTCATGTGCGCGCTCATTGAACTTGAAGCCGCCGCCGAGCTGCGGTTTTTCAATCGTCCACCCCGTAAGCACCTTGGCCAGTTCGGTAACGTCTTTTTGCGTATAGCCGCCGTCCACGCCGAGCGTGTGCAGCTCCATGATTTCTCGTGCGTAATTTTCATTCAGCCCGCTGGGCCGGTTCTTGGCTTGAGGCCGAGGACGCGGAAATCGTCCGCGCCGGCCGGCGAAACGTTGCGGACCATACAGCGCCAGTTCGGAATTCGGTCCCACGCTCTGCCAGTTGTCCAAATAAAAGAGCATGGCAGGACTCTTGGCCGTGGCTTCCAGAATGTCTTTGAACTTGCCCAGCGCATGCGGACGGATCACGTCTCGCTCATAGGCGCTCACCATGTAGCGGTCAGGGCCTTTGCCAATGAAAACATTGAAGTGGTTGAACCAGAAATCCGTCATCACTTCATCAAGCTGGCGAGTGCTATAAATCGCGCGCAGCAGCTTGGCCTCCGCCAGTTCGCCCAGCACGGCCTGGGGCTGGATCATCGCCTCCACGGTCTCGCGCTGTTCCGGCTTCATGTCATCCACCAGCTGCATGGCCCGGGGGCCTTTGTACGTCTTGGCCAGATCCAGCCGTTCATCGACCGGCATTTTCAGGATTGCTTTGTAACGATCGTCAGGCGGCAATTTCAAAAGATGATCTGTGTCCAGATCGGCGTACATGGCGTCTTCACGCTGTTTTTGTTGCTTGCGCTGATCTGCCGCAAGAGGTGGATTATGATCTGCGGCCATTTCCGCCGCGGAGTCTTTAGCACTTCCCTCAACTTGCGTACTTACTGCTGGTTGTACCTTGGCCGATGGTGACTCCGCATTGCCGTCAGCAGCATTGCCCGCTGCGGCTTTGTCTTCTTTATTCTGCTGGCGCTGCTGATAAGCCGCGATCCGCGATTCATACACCGCTTTTTTGGCGGGATCGTGCGGCATGGACATGCGCCCGTTCTCGATGGCCTTCAGCACCTGCGGCGGAGGGAAGTTTTCCACCATCTCTTTGGTGCTCATTTTCAAAGTACGGAAAGGTGCCAGCCGTGATTCCAGAGCCCCGTCATCAGTTTTTTCCGGATGAAGTTGCTCGTCAAACCATTTGTCCAGTCCCTCGGCCCGAACTCGTTCGACATCGGCAGGACGCGCGCCAAAGGTAAAGCGGTTCAGCGCGTGGACGATCCGCTTATCGTCTTCCATGGGTGCAGCGGTGGCGGAAGCGTTGGAATCAGGATGATGGGATTTGGATTTCTTGTCGCCGGCGAACAGCACGGCAGTGGAGATCAGCACAATCAGGCCCAGCAGAATCAATGGCTTGCGCGCAGCTGGCATAGACGCTCCAGGAACTCTTCTTAATCAGGGATATTAACCCTACGTTAGGTAAAAGTTGTGGGGACACAGTGTTGAATCTGCTAGAACTTGTGGCCCTCTGCCGATTGAGCGGGCCGCATGCCATTTTCCAGGCTCTTTTTCACCCAATTTTGACCCCAATTTGAATCACAAACCACGATTGGCGCAGGGTTGAACACTCCTTTTTTCCCTACCCTCCCCCTACCCCCTATGTACACCCATTTCCACCCAAGGTCACCCAATCCACCCAAGAATTGGCAGAGGGTCGCAACTGCTTGTCCTTTGCAGAAATCTGAACGCCACCTTAACCATAGCGCAATTTAATAAGCGAATCAATAGCGAAATTCGCTTGCACAAGGATCCTTCAGCTCTTCCTTTGTGGTCCTTCGTGTCCTTTTAGTGGTTAAAGGTTTTTGTTTCTACTTACGACAGGCTTACCCGACCGCGCGTCATGCGGCGGTTCAGCTCGGAAACCATGTGATCGATGTCCGGCGGCGAGATGTTGCAGGCCACGCTCGGGTCAAGGAACATCTTCCGTGTCCGGGTTTCCCCGGCGGACGACCACGGGCGAGGCGGTGACACATGGCTCACGGCGTCGCGGCGCAGCTGCACCAGCAGGGCGTGAACAACTTCGCCATCCAGCTTGGCAGGAGCCAGCCAGCTCAGTTGCGCGGCAGCTTCTCCCAGGGAAAGTTTTTTTCGATATGGACGTTCGCTCAGCATGGCGTCAAACGTGTCCGCCACGGCCACGATCTTTACCGGCAATGAAACTTCGTCATTGTGCAGGCGGTCAGGATAGCCGGAGCCATCGGCGCGTTCGTGGTGTGACCGCACCACCTCGGGAATCTTGGGCCACGGGAACTGCACGGTGGAAACAATGCGATGCCCCTGCACGGTATGGTCGGCCATCTCCTGGAATTCTCCGGGCTCCAGCGCGCCGGGTTTGCTGAGCAAATGCTTATCCACGGTCACCATGCCGATGTTGTGCAGGTATCCAGCGGCCCGCATCTCGCTGGCTTCAGCGGCGCTCATCCCTAGTGATTCGGCTATTCCGGCAGCATAGCGCCCCACGCGCAATGAGTGGCCCTGCATCTGTACGGCTTTCACATCAATGGTGGCGGCGAAGGCAGCCAACGCGTCATCCCAGAAAGAGTGAACAGAAGCGACCAATTTCAGATTGTCAGCAGTGCGCTCTTCCAGTGACATCATGAGCTGATGGTTGTACATGGCCAGCGCGATAAACGGGGCCAGGTCGCCTATGAGCTTCAGAACTTCAGGGGTGTATTCCGCTCCGGCTTCACGCTCACCCAGCAGCAGCGCGCCAATCAGCTTACCGTGGACCTTCAACGGCGCAATGCACCTGAACCATACGCTGGAGATGTTTCCGGTGGAACTTAAGAAGGTATCGCAGCGTTCGCGGGAAATTCTCTGAGGGCCAGCGACGTTGGTCAGTGCATGCACGTGCTTGGAAAGCAGCGGGAAGACAGCTGTCTGGGGGAAGACGACAAAGCCCTGCGCCGCGATGGACGCCAGCATGGCTGGTTTTTCCTGAAAGCGAAACAGCGCGCCTGAGCCGGCGCGTATTGCCGCCATTACCACTTCCAGCGCGCCATTGGCGGTCTGGAAAAGGTCTCGCTCTCCCGTTAGATACGGGCCCCAGTTCGGCCAGGACCTGGGAGGCGAGTAGCGGAGGCCTGCTAGTAAAAAAGGAGTCGGCCAATTTTTAGAGCGGCGCGAACTTCCAGAGCAACTTGAGCGTAACAGCTTATGCGCTGTAGCAAGAAAGGTCTAAGTATCGGGATGGTTAACAGGAAAGCTTTTGCAGTCTTACTTTCTCCAGGAAGCCATAGATGTAGAGCTAAGAACGGCAGAGTTTGCCCGCAAGTCCAATCTGCTGTCGCGTTCTGCCTTTCGACATGCGCAAAGGAACCTCACCTCGGAAAGCCCGAAGACCTGGGGCCGCTGAGATCGAGCTACCTTTTGTTGGACCGCTCCTGCGGAGGAAGTTCACTCACGCAAAATCCCTTGTAACAGAAACACGTGCCGAAGCAAGTCACGGTCAGGCTGCATGTGCCATGGCACGCGCCGAGAGCCTTGGGAGGTGTACGCAACTGTCGGGCGGATACGGCACCCGCGCAGAAGACCACGATTGTAATTACGGCCAACAACATCTTTTTCACCATTGGACTTTGCTCCTCTTGGAAGAAAAACTGCGTGACGCCGATTTTCGCGTCTACCAAACGATTCGCTCGAACGTATGGCTCAAAAAAAATCGTAACAAATATCAGCGCGAGGACAACGAGAAAATCAGCGATCTCAGAAGCGGCGGTTCCATTATGGAACCACCCGCGCTTCGCACCTTAGGCCGCGGTCAGCCGAGTCACAGTGCGCAAAAGGAAAGCGCGGAGGCTACCATCTCCTCCGCGCTCTGTGTTCTTTTCTTGCAGTGAAAGCTAATTACCTCTACTCGCCGGCGGCACAATGCCATTCATGCGCAGGTATTCAATCATCTGCCCGTATTCGTCGGCATCGTGGATAACTGCAGCGGACGCCACGAACAAACGTGGTGCTGTGCCACGGAACCATGAGATCTCTTCAAGGGCGTTTTGTGCGGTAATCGTTTTTGCCGCCCGATGGCCGGCAGCGAATGAGTCTTTCAGGAATTGAATGATCTCAGCTTTGGTCTTCAACTCGTCTGGACCGTTGGTGCCTTTGATGTTCTCCGGCATCTTTTCTCCGGTCACATTTGTCCACAAGCGATAATTCGCCGTGGCCGTGTGCTTGACCAGCTGAGCGAAGGTACGGACGTCACTGTACGCGCTGCCGGCAATCTTCAGGCTTGCAGGCGAAAATTCATATTTTTCGGCAGGCATGGCTTCGGCCGCATCCACGACATTTTTTTCATAGGTGCTCACCTGGCGGTCCACCAGCGAAGCGAAAGTTGCCGGAGCCGCGGGTGAAGCTTGCGCTTGCGGCGCAGGTGAAGCGGCTGGAGCGGCCGGCGTTGTTCCGCCTTGCGCGAACGCGCTCACGGCAAAAGTCAGGATAGCCAGCAGGCAAAACACTCTCATCTGTTTCATTTTGAAACTCTCCTCATATATGCGATCTCAAGCGACGGAGAAAGATATCACGCTGAGGGCAAACCACAAAGGACACGAAGGAGCACGAAGGTCGAGGGGATACGTTTTAGAGCAGTTTAGGGATTACTGTACATTTTTCAAGCACAAGGTCCCTCGGCCTACTCGTGCGCTGATGGACAGCGCGCGCTCGCTAAACGGCCTTCGGGATGACGAATCTCAGAGTAGATAAGTGTAATTTCGCTTTTTCAATTTCAAACTGCACCATTGCCCAAAACAATAAAGAACACGAAGATCGTTGGGAATATGTCCTATTCCGCCGACCTTCGTGTTCCTTCGTGTCCTTTGTGGTTAAGAGATTTAATTCCCGCCGCGGCTGGCCGGCGGAATGATGCCGTTCATGCGCAGGTATTCCACCATCTGGCCGTAGTGATCAAAGGCGTGGGCCACGGCAAACGTAGCGCAGAAAAGCTTGGTTGTCTGTCCCTTGGCCAAATGGGCTGGGAACCTGGGCCGCCGCATTTTCCGCAGTCAGAGACTGTCGCCGCTTTATGCCCGATTGCGAAAGAGTCTTTCAAGTACTTCACAATCTCGGCTTTCGTCTTCAGCTCGGAAGGACCGTTGTCCTCTTTGGATTCGATCGGCGATTTGTCACCGGTGATCGCGCCCCACAGCAGATAGTTGGTGGCGGCTACGTGCCTTACTTCTTCGGCAAACGTCTTCACGGTTTTGTATTCGCTGCCGGGGATGTTGAGTGAAACAGGAGTGAAATTGAACTTGTCATCAGGCATGGCCTCAGCAGCGCTGACAAATTCTCTTTCAAGAATGCTGATTTGCTGGTCGACAGCCGATGCAATTGTCGGTGGAGCAGTCTTCTTGGCTTGAGCATTGGGTGTGGCTGCGGGCTTGGCTGCCTGAGCAAACGCGCTCAGGCCAAAGCACGCCAACGCGAGCAGACAGAAAATTCTCAGATGTTTCATGTTGTTCTCCTCTTCTCTCATTTATGAATTGGTGGATTGCTGTAAACGATACCACGGCGACAGCAGCAAGCCGGCTGTCAGGGCAATTGCAGCAAAAGTCAGGGCGAACTGGACGCCTGCATTTGAAGCCACAATTCCCCAAACTGCGCTGCCCAGAGCCAGCCCGCCTTGCAGGACCAGCACGTACATTGATATCACGCGTGCTCGAACCCATGCCGGAGCGGCTGTTTGCGCGGCAAGATTGAGCGTCGCCAGAATGCTGATCCATGCCAGTCCTGCTGCTGCGGAAAACGCCGATGCCACGGTGAGCGAAGGCGAACGTACCAGCCCGCAAAGCGCAACAGCAAAAACCAGCGTTGCGCAGGCGATTACCGCGTCAGGCGAGAGTAGCCGCCGGGCCAGCGCAAGAACTCCGGCGCCGCCCAGCGCGCCTAGTCCAAAGAATGCCAGCATTGCGCCAAAACCTTCCGCGCCGAACTTACTGGCGATCAGCGGCAGCAATGCCCAGAACACGCTGGCGAAAATGGAAAACAGCAGCGTGCGCACCAGCACGGTGCGAATACGCGGTTCCTGCCGGGCATAGCGCAGCCCGATACTAATAGCTCCCCTGAAGGTGGTGGTCCCATTGCGTGATTCGGTTTTGGCCGGCTTCCAGTGGTAGAGAAATAAGATCACGCCGAAGAATGAAACTGCATTGAGTAGGAAGGCCCAGGCGGAACCGGTAGTGCCGCAACAGATGGCGGCAATTAACAAACCGCCCAGCGCCGGGACCTACGGCCCGTGCGATGTTGAAGCCCGCAGAGTTGAGTGCCACCGCGGCTGCAAGCTGGTTGGGGGAACAAGATCGGGCGTGAGCGATTGCCATGCAGGATCGTTCATTACCGCGCCCACGCCAAGCAAGAAAAGTAAATACCAGCAGAATTTGCGGCGTAACAGTCCCGGTGAGCGTCATCACGCCGAGAATTGTTGCCGCTGCCACCATCAGACTCTGAGTGAAGAGCAGAAACTTGCGGCGATCAAAAATGTCCGCCAGCGCTCCCGCTGGCAACGCGATCAACAGCACCGGCAAACTAACGGCTACCTGCACCAGGGCAACCCACATCGGAGAGCTTGTGAGCGAGGTCATGAGCCAGCCGGTTGCAACATTTTGCATCCAGCTTCCGGTGTAGGAGATCACGGCGGCAATCCACAGGCTGCGGAAGAGCGGCTCGCGCAAGGGCGAGAGAACGGAATCATGGATTGCTACAGGCTGAACTGAAACCGGGGTCTCCATGGATCTAGCGGGCCTCGTGGGGCTGGCGGACATAACAAATCATTGGACTGCTTCTCCCACAGGATTGTGAGCAGGCTGTCCGGAAAATGGCCATTCCTTGCGCTGCCAGGAACGCAAAAGAAAAAGAATAATCCCAACACATGCAATTGCCGCGCCAAACCGGATTTCTTTCAGGTTTGGACGGGCGTAAAGAATATAAACGAACCCCAGCGCGGCCAGCAGGGCAGGGATGGGATAAAGATACATGCGGAAAGGACGCGGGAACTCCGGATGCCGCCAGCGCAAAAGCAGGAGTCCGCAACACCTGCATGAGAAATTGCACCATAATGCGGATCACGACCAGCGCCGCGATGAGGTCCTGCAGGCGCAGCATGCAGAATGCAGTGGTAACCAGGCCCAGCGTCAGCAATGATCGATGAGGGAATTGATGTTTGGGATGCAGCTTGGCGTAGGCGCGAAAAAAGTTTCCATCCTGCGCGGCGGCATAGGGGACGCGCGAGTAGCCCAGCATGAGCGAAAAGACTGAAGCGAAAGCCGTCCACATGATCAGGAATGTGCCGAACATTCCCCACCATGTCCCAAACGTCCGTTGCAGCAGCGTGGACGCAATGTAATAGCGCGCTTCATTCGCGCCAATCTGGTCCAGCTCCTGCCATGGCAGCACGCCTAGGATGCTGATATTCATCACGAGGTAAAGCGCGCCGACAATAACAATCGAGAGCAGGATGGCACGGGGAATGTTGCGCTCCGGCCGCTTGATCTCCGCTCCCAGAAAGCAGACGTTGTAATAGCCCCAATAATCATAGGTGGCCAGCAGCATTGCCGCACCCAGGCCGGTGATGAAGCCGGAAGAAAAATTAAATGCGCCGGGAGCAAACGTGAAAGCCCGCGCCGTGTTGAAGTGGCTGAGCCCGGCCACGATCACCAGAAGAATTGCGCCGAGCACGCCGACGGAGAGATAGCGGGCGAATTGTCCGATGACGGAGACGCGGCGATACAGAAGCCACAACGCAAGCAGGCAACTGGCCATCGCGACAAACGTGCCGTGGGTGATAAATAGACGGAACTCAAGCGCGCCCATCGGCCCGAGTCCTAATGAGACGGTGTGGTCGGCGATCACATGCGCCAGCGACGGCCAGACGTATTCCGCGTAGCGCGCGATTCCCAGGCAGCCGGAAGCGATAGAGAGCGGCGCGCTGAAGATCAATTGCCAGACAAAGAGAAATGACATCAACCGGCCCAGCCGCTTTGCGCCGTAGCTCTCTTTTAAATATTGATATGAGCCTCCGGCCTGCGGCATGGACGCGCCCAGTTCCGCCCAGACCAGGCCGTCGCACATGGCGAGCAACGCGCCCAGCACCCAGCCCAGCATGGCTTGCGGGCCGTGCATGGCGTGGATGATGAGCGGGATGGTGACGAACGGCCCCACGCCGATCATGTCAATGATGTTGAGCGCCGTGGCTTCGCGCAGATTGACTTCGCGCGCCAGACCGGGCAATGGGGTTTGCGGAACTTCAGTCATTGCAACCCCCGGTCATTGATGTCCCGCGCTGACCAGATTCACAAACAAACGGATCGCACCGGGAACGCCGGCCGGAAGTTGCCGCGAGAATCCGTACGCGGAGAAGATGTAGATGCCTTTGCCGTAATGCGCCAGCAGCAGGCCGCCTTTCTGCGGCGGCTCGCCCGGATCATTGCAGGCCAGCAGCGGCTTGAATTGCGCGTCCCATTGCGACATGAAGTAGAGGCCGCGCTCCTGCACCCAGCCGTCAAAATCTTTTTGCGAGATTTTGTTCGGCCAGTTGAAGACACGTTCTGCCGGATCAAGAATTTCCACCGGCTGCTCTTCCACTGACACGCGCACGTTGGCTTCAGTGGCGGGATAAGGCGTGTAATGGCCGTCATTAAAAGCGCCGATGCTCTGGTTGTACTGCGCTATTAACGTGCCCCCGCGATTCACGTAGTCGAGCAGGCGGCGATTGTGCTCGCGCACATCGGTCCGCGTGTCATAGGCGCGAATGCCCACAATGATGGTTCCATAGCGGCTGAGATCGCCCGCAGCCAGTTCTTGCGGCGTGATAATGCTGGTGTTCAAGCCGACGCTTTGCAGGACTGAGGGAATCTCATCGCCTGCGCCCATGATGTAGCCGACTCTGAGCTGCTGAGGCAGCTTCACGTCCACGGCCTGCACGTTCTCCGTCGCTGGGCGATAGGCGTAGTAGGAATCGAGATCCGGCCGCGTGATGACCTTGAATCCTTCAGCGTACTGCTTGCCGTTGTATTCGGCGCGCGCCGTGACTTTGTATGTGCCTTCATGCAGGTTTTGCGGCGTGATCTGGAACGCGTAATTGTTCACGTCGCCATCGTGGTCCAGATCGACGGCGATTTCCGTGCGGCTCGACTTTCCATCCCTGCGGCGTTTCCAATTTCAATTTGGCATGGACGGCACTCTGCACGTTGCTGCGCACGCTCACGCTGATTTGCGTTTTGCCTGTCCCTCCTACAGGAGCTACCGCAACAGGTGATGTCAGCAGGACGGAGATCGGCGGGCCGACTGCAAGCGGACGCTCTGACTGGCCGAGCGTGGGATCGACGAATTTGATTTTGGCGACGGCGCTGCCTCTTCACCGCGCCATTAGTCGCGTCATGCAAAGCTTGCGTCAGCGCATGACCGGGTAAGGCGACCAAGGATGAGTGAGCAGCTCGGGATCAGTGATGGTATAAACCGTTTCCGTTTCCGGATTGCTACGCGTGAAGTATGGCTGGGTGTATGAGGCGTCTGCGGGAACGGTAACTTTGAAACTGATAGCTGACAACTTCACCGGGTTTGAATGGCTGTAGGATCGTACGGAACACGCTCTAGGATGCTGCTTGTCCAGCCCGCTGGCAGCCGTCATGCGCCAAAGTCCTTGGAGCGATGACGGAACTTTGCCGCGATTGTAGAGCCGTGCAGTGACCGTGAAGCTCTGTCCCGGATACGGCCATGCTCAATGGTCTGCTCCATGCGTGGGAAATACGAAGGTCCCGGTGGCGGTCCTGGAGGATCTACCGTGATTTCAAAGAAAATGTCCAAGCGACTCATTGGCTGCCTGCTGAAACTGTTCGAGTTTGGTGCTAAGCTCAGTGAGCAGTTCAGCCTTTGGCGCGGCAGAAAGCTGCGAATCTTCCAACTGTTGAACCAGCTGTTTCTGTTTCGTCTCGTCCCGCCAGCAACTCCAGCGCGCACGCCGACGGGTCCTGTAGCGAAAACGCTTTGTTCGCTTCATCGATATGCTTTTGCAACGATTCCAACGCGGGCCGCAGGAAACGGAACCTTCGATTCTTCCGCTCCCAGCCGAGCGGCCAGCCCGACCAGCGAAGTATCGATGCCGTCAAAGAAATCAGCTTCGTGCGCCGCAGGCTTCGGAAGCGTTGAGTCTGTCAGCTTGTAATAGGTGTAGCGCGGTCCGGGTGGCACGCGGATTCCGCCCGTGCCCTGCGACGTCTGGTGCGCAAGACCTTCCAGCGCGAATTGCGTGTAAGACATTCCCAGCAGCGGGCTGTATTCGCCGATGTTCAATTTGACTGTGTAATCTTCATCGGCCACGTTGCCGCCCTGGAACATGCGCGGCGGATTGCCGACATACAGCTTGTGCGGCTGCCAGGGAAGAAGGCCTTCCTTGATCTGCTCAGGAAACTTGCTGGGATCACCGGCAGCGCGGAAAGCTTCGACGGTCAGAATCGCGGATGCCTGATGATGGCCGTGGCCATCGCGCGGCGTGCCGCTGAAGCGCGCAATCAGCACGTCTGGACGGAAGGTGCGAATCGCGCGGACCAGATCGCCCAGCGCAATGTCATGACCGTGCCACTTGTTGAAGGTTTCTTCGGCAGTCTTGGAGAAACCGAAATCGGTCACGTGGCTGAAGCGCTGCTGCACGCCGTAATATTTGTCGGCTTCCAGAAGCTCCAGCGTGCGCAGGATGCCAAGCTCGTCAGAACTCTCGGTGCCGAATTTATTCTGTCCGCCTTCACCGCGGGTGACGGTAAACAGCGTCACGTCCGCGCCTTTGCCGCGCGCTTCCAGCGTCAACAGGCCGCCATCTTCGTCGTCGGGATGGGCGACAACCTGCATCAGGCGCGCCGTGGTCTTGAGCTTGGTAAGCAACTGGGCCAGATGGACCGCTCCCAGGTCTTCCGGCAGTGGACGCGTGTCTGAATGCAAGGTGGAACCGAATAGGAAAAGCAAGCAGGCCCAGGCCAGGGCCTGGCGGATGAGCTTTGAGCGCATGGCCACCATTGTCTCTGTTAGACGGCTGTTCCGGCAAACCGGGTGCAATTTTGTGGTGGGCAAAGAAAGTGAAGCTGCGAGTAAACTTGGGAACTGGAGACGATTCAAAATGACGATGCAGGCAACAGCGCCAAGCGCGCAGCCGCGAAACTTTGGGCGCAGTACGGGTGCGATCGTGCTGGGGTTTGTTGCAGTGGTTGTTCTTTCGCTCGGTACGGATGAGGCGCTGCATTTACTCAAGGTTTATCCACCCTGGGGACAGCCTATGTTTGAACCGCGATTAAACCTGCTGGCATTGTCTTATCGGATGGTTTACTCGGTGATTGGCAGCTACATTGCCGCAAGATTTGCGCCGCGCAATCCCATGCGCCACGCGATGATTCTGGGCGCGATAGGATTCGTTTTGAGCATTCCCGGCGCGATATTCATCACCACCCACGCGGACCTGGGCCCGGTCGTGGTATCCAATCGCGCTGGCGGTCGCCGCTTTGCCGTGCGCGTGGCTTGGCGGAGCCCTTTACCAGAGGAAGCAGCTTCGCGGGGAAGTGCTCCCGGCATCGAAATAGGAATCGAAATAAAACCGGAGGCCCTTCCAGATGCCAAAAATCACTCCATTTCCTCTGGTACGACGGCCAGGCTGAAGAAGCCGTGAATTTTTATCTCTCGATCTTCAAGAATTCCAAAATTGTGAGCATGGCGCGCTATGGCGACGCCGGCCCGGGGCCCAAGGGAAGCGTGATGACCGCGACGTTTCCAATCCATAAATTGCGCCAATAGCAGGTAAGCGTTGGACGCTGACCATGCAGGTTCAATGGGAAGATCCAGGAATGCGCCGATCATTTGGGGCTGTAGGGTTCCGTCTTTTTTGTGTCGTGAGCGGAGACGGTTGTGGCTTTTTTCTTGTGCGGGCCGGGCTTTTTAAGGCCAAGAGCAATATCCGCAAGCTCAAGGAAACGCGCGTTGCTGGGGATACCGCCGCGCCGGTTCTCCCAGGCACGGTCGCCTGCCGGTCCTTTTAGGCTGTAGCGAGGAGCGATCCACAGCTCGTCGGAGTTATCGGTTGTTTTAGCAGGTTTGGATTTCTTTGCCATCGTGAGGCCAAGGATTTCATTTACTGGGCTGGCCGTTTCGGCCTGGGCTTGTCTTCAGTTTCAGGATTTTCGGTTTCAGGATGTCAATCACCATTTCAACCAGCAGCGCGGGACTTTCTGTCGAGTCAAATGTGTAATCAGCTTCGATCAATGGCGCTTCCCCGGGACGGCAGATCGCCAGGATGGGTGTGGTGCAGCGGCTGCGAAGCTCCTTGAGCAACCATTGCCGTGGTCCCTGGGTATGCTGTGGCCAATGACAACGAGCGCAAACTCTTCAGTCGCGCAAAGCTGAATCGCCTGGCCGACGGTCAAGGCCGATGAGACCTGAAAACCCACGCTGGTGAGGAGCATCTCACGGGTCGAGGCCAGGCTCATGTCATTGGCTACGGACAAAATCTTTGCCGGCTGCGGGGCTGTCTTGGGACCGGTCTCTTCAACGCTGCCGAGTAGTTCTGCGTCCTTGAGCAACGGAGCTATAGCAGCCAGGGGAACAACTTCAAAAGTGGTTTTTCTTGTAGCCATCTGTGCGACTCGCCTTCTAACTCACTTACCAACAGTAGGCCACGCCAGGCAGTACGGGGAAAATCTTTAAGTCGCGTCTTTTCAGCTCGGTAACGACTGCAAAGATAGTTTGTCCTGAGTCTTGCAATTATACTTTTGTCGATGTTAGTATTCGTCACTATACGATTACGTTACGTTAACGAAAAGGAGGCACGCCGTGGCGAAGAAGACTGTGACCATCCGCAAGCCGACGTTTGAAACCATGCATCAGGTTGACGTTCCGCAAAGCCGCAACGGCAAGCATCGCAAGATCGTGACGGACATTCTGGCGGACGTGGAAGCGCTTGCCCCGGGCGAAGCCGCGAAGGTCCCTTTTAAGGCCCTGAATGACACTAAGGAGAACGTGCGCGCGGCCCTGAGCCGGGAGAGCAAGAAGCGCAAACTCACGATCGCAACCGCGGCCGATGCTGAATTCCTGTATGTGTGGCGTGAGCGCGTTTGATATTCCCTCTTTGAGATTGGTCTTGCGCTGCCGGTTGTGAGAACACTCACAAGCACATATGATTGAGGCAACAACGCAAGTCAATCACTATGGCAAATCGGCGTCTTTCCTGCCTTGCTTCTGCGCATTCTCTCGCTTCCTCGGCGATTGCAACTTGCGCGGGCTTTGCCATGGCGCAACAAGCCGAAGAACCCGACCACCGATTCAATCTTTGCTGAAGCGCCTTTCGATCAATGGGCGGCACAGGGGAATCACCAGGAAGTTCCCTGGCATGTGCAGACGTTCTCCGACCGGCTTTCATTTCATCAACGGCTGATTGCAACCATTCAGGTACAGGTGCCGGGGCCGGAGATGCTGAAGCGCAGCCATGACGATCACATTACGCTGCTGGTGGAAGTAAGAAATGGGCAGGGCGTGTCTTCAAGGAATTTTGGCCTGCTGGAGCTGAATAACCTGAAGCCGGAGATGAAGCGCAGCGACGTTGAATTTTCATGGCAGGCCTTTGCCGTGCCGGGACAGTATGAGCTTTCCGTGGCGCTGTGGGACAAGAAAACCGGCGAGCACAATTTTCTACGTCGGCTATTTCACGTGGATGCCTACAAGAATGATCCGCTGCCGGAGATGTGGCGCGGCCTTCCCGCGTTCGAATTCTGGTCAACCAAGCGCGATGGGCCGGATTACATGTTTCACACCGATATTGAGGGACGGCCAAATCTGGCGCTGGCGACGCGGCGGCCGATTGAGATGGAAGTGCTGTTTGACATGACGCCTTCGGCAGAAATCTTTCGCGGCAGCTATGGCTATTACAACCATTATCTTGGCGCAGCCTTGCCGACGTTCAAGGTACTGAACCAGATCAATCTCAAGAACGGTTCCCGACGGGCCGCGGCGCTGGACCTGGTACAGCGCCATGTTGTATTTGAACAGGATGACGGCAAAGACCTGGACTGGACAGCCTTGCGCAAGACTCTTTCACCGGACGCAGGGCCGGGAACCGTGAGCGTAAAGGACCTGCAAAACAAGCAGCAGAGCCCGGTGTATCTGCGTGAAGAGATTGTGCGGCGGCTGAAAACATCGAGTGCGGAGCCGGCGAGCAAATCGGGGAAAGACCGTTGCGTGTGTTTGTTCTGCTGGGAAGTCCGATGGATTTTTACACGTTTCCAAAGCTGCCGGAAATCGAAACCGGCGAGGAGCAGGATTGCGTCATTTACTATCTGCAGTTTGAATTCAGCGAGCGGCGAGGGAATCACAGGCGGCGTTAGCAACGTGGAGAAGATGTTGAAGCCGCTGAAGATACGGAGCTTTGAGGTGCGATCGGCGGACGATGTGAGACGGGCGCTGGCGAAGATGTTGGAGGAGGTGGGTAGGCTGTAGAACCCTGGATAAACAGATAAGCCCCGGAGGGGCAGCACGACAGAATGTTGTATCCATTGCAGGTTCATGAGATCTGTTGGCCTCCGAGGTGTTTGCGAAAAAAGTCTGATGCTGCTTATGGCTCTCAAGCCAAGGCAAAAAGATCACAGCTCTGAGCGTAACTTCGAGTAAGCCTCCTTACCCATGCTGCATAAGAAAGTTCTTACCCGAGCAGACTTAGCTAACGCTTCTCCCTGGCGAGGAAGTTCCGGTAAATGCCACTTCCAAACCGGAGACTCTGTTTTTCTATTACGGGATTTCAGAAACGGAAAAATTACACCGCTTCGCATCCCTCCTTCTTACTGGCGCGTTAGGATTTTCTCGTTCGAAAGGAGTGCCGAAGATATGAATTCTAAAAAACTCATTCTCAAACTTGCCGTGCTGGCGCTCGGTCTGGCTACGCATCCACGTGGCGGCTGTTCCGGCAAAAGCCACTTCCGACTTGCTGGTTTAACGTTTGCAGCGCCGGAAGCGGTGGTCATTGCGGTTATGCTCCCAGAGAAGAGTGTGGCGTCTGCTATGGGGATGACGGATCCGAGGTACCCGATCCCGACGAATGTGGTGGCTTATAAATGACAGTCAACAGCGGCTGACGGCTTACACCGAGCGGCAGCCGCCCGTTATCTGGCAGCCCGCTTCCTGATCTTTTAACTCGTGAGGCAATCCATGGAAAACAACTCTCCCAGACCAGCCGCAAAGTGGCTCGAAGTCGCCGCGAATGTTTCCATCGTCATCGTGGCAGTGGTGATCGTAATCGTTTTCGCCCGGAATTATTTCCCGGCTTCAAAACCATCGCCCCCGGCGATTGCCGCTGGAGCCAGGCTCACCGGACAGCCAGTGAACTGGCACGACAGCCCGAAAAATGTCGTGCTCGTCCTCTCTACCACCTGTCACTTTTGCAAAGAGAGCAGCGGGTTCTATCGCAAGCTGGTCGAGGATTGCCGGAGCCATGCCAGAACGGTTGCTTTCTTTCCCCAAACTCCCGAGGAGGCGCAAGCCTATCTGAAGGCTGAAGACGTGCAAGTGGACGAAGTCAAACATGCGAATTTCCAGTCCTTACAGATTGGCGGGACACCTACCCTGCTTCTGGTCGACAGTAATGGCGTAGTGCAGAAGGTCTGGCTCGGCAAATTGCCGGAAGCGAAGGAAAAAGAGGTGCTGGACCAGAGCTGCAGCCCGCGCGATTCATTTTATGCATTAGGTCCTTGAACCGGGAAAGGCAAGTCCTTCCTGGGTGAAACGGATCTGCATTTGATCTCGATTCATAGTTACGTAAATAAATGGCAGCGCAGGCCCGGCGATGCGTCATAAATTCTTCCCCGCGTTTCGCCTTCTGCAACTAACAAGCCAAGATCAACCAGGATCTTTAAGTCTCTACTTGCAACCTGTTCAGATACTCCTGTCGAATTCATATAGTGCGTGCCGCTTAATGCGATAACCAGATGCGGCATCGAATAATGCTGTAATAGATCTTTCTGGTACGCCTTTCATCCGTATAACGTGCTCAATTTCAGTCCAGACGCGCTGAGATATCCTGCTGCGCTGAAGAAGCCAGGACGCCTGTCGAAAATGGGCAACCAGATTGAATCTAATCCAGGGCCGGCAGTCGTTCTCCGGATGAAACGCTCCCTTCCCAACTTCTGCAAGAACGTCATAATATTCCTGGGTGTATCTGCCCAAATATTCTTCGATACTGCAAAAGGGCGGTTCGATGATTTGCTCCCTTCCCAGAATCAAAGTCTGCAAGCATCGGGCCATTCTGCCGTTGCCGTCAGAGAATGGATGAATCATCACCAAATTCAGGTGCCCCATAGCCGCCCGTATCATTACTGGCAGCTCGGACACTTCATTTAGGGACTGAACGAGTTCCTGCACTAACTTTGGCACCAATTCAGCGTCCGGGCCTTCATAGATGTTTTCTTGTTTTCGTTCATCGCGAACATAAATGACGCCGGGCCGATACCTGCCCGGCTTCTTAGCCAGGTCATGCTGGATCATCATGAAGTGCAAACTGCGGATCAACCCTTCACTGTAAGAGAAATGCGGATCATCAGCGAGTTGCAGAGCGTACGTCATGGCATTTCTATATCCAATTGTCGCTTGCCATGTTGTCCTTTCAGCTGAGAGCGGCTCATCATTGTCCACTGCAGCAAGGGCGTCATCCCTGGTGATATTGATACCTTCAATGCTGTTGGAATGTCGGATGTTCCGGGCCAGCGTAGCTCGGCGAAGCGCCCCAAACCAACGCCCCGGAGCACTGATTGAGTATTTCAGGGATTGGCGCATTGCCTTGATCTTTTCAAGCACTTCCAGTTCTGAGGCCAGTAATGTCGGTGCCTTAAAAATCATATAACATCCTTTTTATCAATATTATAATAATACATAATAATTATGTTATTAAAACATAATAATTAATTGACAGTATTTTGCCCATGAATAGAGTTCTTTTAAAGGCTGATCGGCGAGGTGATTATCGGAATGGAAGCCCATTGGGGACCACGACTCTCCTAAGACTTTTTTGAGGTGGAAACAAAACAAAGGTCAAATACCGAGGGCTCATAATCGGAGTGCGCGCGACCTTCAAAGCGATTGAAGTCTGGCTTTCGTGTTGCGAAGCAAAAGTTAATCTCACAAAAAGCAGATTGAAAAACGCCGAAGAACCGCAAGCCCCGCCGCACGCCTTGCCAATCCCCGCAACTTACGCGATAATAACAACTTGCCCAGTATGTCTGGGCGTCAATCAGGAAAGGATTCAGTGCAACTGTGCTAATGATTCGATTGGCGCGCATTGGTGCGCGCAAGCAGCCTTATTACCGTGTGGTGGTGATTGATAAAGAGCGCGCCCGCAATGGACGCTCCGTGGAAGTGGTGGGACTTTACAATCCCCGCACCAATCCCACTACAATCGACTTGAAACGTGACCGTATTGATTATTGGGTCTCAAAGGGCGCGCAGCTTTCTGACACCGTGGGCCGTCTGCTCACCAAGGCAAAAGCCGCACCGGCGCCGGCGGCCTAGGCAAGAAGCAAGGAGTCAGTTCTTTTCTGGGACACAGTCAGAGAAATTTGGGCCCCAAGCTTAGCTAGGTGAAGGACTCCCCATGACGGAAACGGGCGGCGATATGCGTATGCTCGTGGAGCAAATTGCTCAGGCTCTTGTAGACGCTCCAGAACAAGTTCAAGTGACCCCGGTTGAAGATGGCGACGCCACGATCCTGGAATTGCGCGTGGCGGCAACGGACCTGGGCAAGGTGATAGGCCGGCAGGGACGCACGGCCAAATCAATCCGCACGCTACTGGGCGCGGCCAGCATGAAGTACAAGAAACGCTACATGCTGGAGATTATTGAAGACGAAGATGACGAGGAAAGTGGCCCGGCGGAATAGCTTGCTGATCTTTCTGCCCTGATTGTGGCCCGGCAGCGCGGATGACTGAGGAAGCTGAGTTCGTCACGATTGCCCGGGTGGCCAAAACGCAAGGACGCCACGGCGAAGTTGCCGCAACCTTGCTCACCGATTTCCCCGAGCTGTTTGAAACGCGCCGGAAACTTTTTGCGCTTGGCGGAGCGGCAAGCACAAAGCAGAGCGGCGCGACTGAGCCGGGTCGGCGAAAGCTGGAGTTGGACGAGCACTGGTTCCACAAAGGCATGGTGGTGCTGAAGTTTGCCGGCGTGGATTCCATCAGCGATGCGGAAACGCTGGTGGGAAGCGAGATCCAGATTCCGCGCAGCGAACGAGCTGCTTTGGGCAGCGATGAGTTTTACGTAAGCGATCTGACTGGCTGCACCGTAACGGATTCCGGCAGGGAGATTGGCCGGATTAAAGACGTGCAGTTTGGCAGCGGAGAAGCGCCGCTGCTGGTGATTGAGGGCGAGAAGGAATATCTGGTCCCGTTTGCCGCCGCTTATATTGAGAAGATTGCGCTGGAGCAGAAGCGCCTGGAGATGAAACTTCCGGAAGGTCTGCTTGAGCTGGATGCGCCGCTGAACCAGGAAGAAAAACAGCGGCAGCATGAGAAATCTTGATCAGGTCCGCACAAATGAAGTTCGAGATCGTAACTATTTTTCCGGACTTTTTTAGCGGGCCGCTGGATTACGGCATTGTGCGCAGGGCGCGCGAGGCCGCGTTCATTGAAATAAAGATTCACGACCTGCGGGCCTTTACCACGGACCGCCACAAGACGGTGGATGACCGTCCGTTTGGCGGCGGTGAAGGCATGGTGCTGAAGCCGGAACCGCTGTTTGAATGCGTGGAGTCATTGCAGCTCGCGCCGCGCGAGCAGCGACTGGCGGGCGAAGCGAAAGAAACTGTGGTGCTGCTTTCGCCGCAAGGCCGGATGTTCACGCAGGCTGTGGCGGAAGAGATGGCCGCGCTGGAACGGATTGTTTTGATCTGCGGACGGTATGAAGGCGTGGACGAACGAGTTGCCGAGAGCCTGGCTGACCAGGAGATTTCCATCGGCGACTACGTTCTGAGCGGCGGCGAACTGGGCGCAGCGGTGATGATTGATACCATCACGCGGCTGGTTCCGGGAGCGCTGGGAAACGCGGCGTCGGCTCGGCAGGAAAGTTTTAGCGCCGTGCAGAAATTAAACGTCGATGGGCCGGACAGTACATGCGGATCAGGCGGGCTGCTGGATTATCCGCATTACACACGGCCCGCGGAGTTTCGCGGGATGGCGGTGCCGGAAGTTTTGATCGGCGGCAATCATGAGCAGATACGCAAGTGGCGTCGTGGCAAAGCGCTGGAAAAGACGTTGCGCAATCGTCCGGACTTGCTGGAAAGCCAGCCGCTGAGCGAGGAAGACAAAAAGTTTTTGGCGGAAGTCGGCAAGAAGAGCAAATAGCAACTGGCAATTAGCAAATAGCAACTGCATGGAATGGAAAGAAGTTCGCTATTTGCCAATTGCTAGCTGCTAATTGCTAAAATTCCAAGAGAGAGATAAAGAAGGATAAGACCATGTCACAGCACCCCATTATGGAAAAACTCGCTGCCAAGCTGCAGCGCAAGGACATTCCTGACGTGAAGCCGGGCGACAGCGTCCGTGTTCAGGTAAAGATCAAAGAAGGCGACAAAGAGCGCGTACAGGCGTTTGAAGGCACCGTGATTTCCATGCGGAGCGGCCCGCAAGGCAGCTTTACCGTGCGCAAGGTCAGCTTTGGCCAGGGCGTGGAGCGTATCTTCCCGTTCAACTCCAAGGTGCTGGATAAAGTTGAGATCGTGCGCTCAAACCAGGTGCGCCGCGCCAAGCTGTTTTACCTGCGCGCCCTCAAAGGCAAGGCCGCGCGTCTGCGTGAAGTTGACCATCGCGCTGTGGCTGCGAAGGCTGAAGCCGCTGAGACTGCCGCTCAAGCTGAATAATCTGCTCGACCGCTCCAAGCTGTGGGAAGAAATTTCCGCAGCTTTTTCTTTTTTCCACGATCTGCTGAGGCATAATGGACAACAGACCTCCTGTGTCCATCGATCCTCATGGCTGACTCTGTTTCCACTCGTAACGCCCCGTCAGAACTTTTTGAGGGAGTGTACTACTCCATCATTGACGGCGAAACCTTCAGCATTGCCAAGGTGCTGAGGCTGGAGCCGGAGATCGTTCACGTAAGGATCTACAAGCAGCATTTTCAGCAGCGCCCGCGCTCCATTGATCCTGCCGCGCTTACCCTGGGAACCATCCACGATAAAGACGGCTTCGGCATGGGACACCTACCGCTTCGGCTGGCAACCTTCCTCGATTCCGAGCCCATGTTCCTGACGCATGCTGAAGTGCAACCTGAGGAGCTTGAGGGTTACAATCTGTGGAAAGAAAGCTCCGGTGGAGGCGTCTGGGAATAAATGTCCGCCGCTCCCCAACCCGCACGCATTAAGCGCAAGAAGCGCGTTATCCCGGTGAATCCGGCCACAGGACTGCCGTTTTCCAAGGGCACCATGAAGATGCGGCTGCTCAAGCGGCTGAAGTGCACCCAGAAATTTGAAAAGCTGGCATGGGAATCCGGCGCGCGTCTTGTGGCCGGCGTGGACGAAGTTGGCCGCGGCTGCCTGTTTGGCCCGGTGGTGGCCGGAGCAGTGATTCTGGAGCCAGGCTATCGCATCAAGGGCCTGCGCGATTCCAAGCTGATTGACCAGAAGACGCGCGAGACGCTGGCGGAGCGAATCAAGCAGCATGCCATCGCTTACGCCGTGGCGGCCGTGGACGTGGCGCGCATCGACCAGCTCAACATCTACTGGGCGTCACTGCTGGCCATGCGAGAAGCCGTGGCGCAGCTTGCGCCCGCGCCTGACCATCTGCTGGTGGACGCAGTACGCGTCAACTGGGACTGCCCACAGACCAAAATCATCCACGGCGACGCGCTTTCAATTTCCATCGCCGCCGCGTCCATCATCGCCAAAGTCCATCGTGACGAAATGATCCGCCGCTGGGCGCCGGTCTATCCGGAGTATGACCTGGCGTCGAACAAGGGCTATCGCTCGCCCAAACATCTGGCAGCGCTCAATGAGCTTGGCCCCACGCCGCTACATCGGCTGTCATTCGCTCCGGTCTGGATGTGCCAGGGCACGCCGCAAGAAGCGTTTGCGTTTGAAGACGACGAATTGGCCGAGGATGATGAGGCGCTGGCAGCGGATGGCGCGCCAGAAATCCCATAGCCTTGCCTTCGGGTTTGCCGACTTTCATTTACCCGATCCAAGTTTAGTCTCGCTTCCTATCCGGTCCGGCCCTGGCGCTCCTTCACCATCTTCTTGATCAAATCCACTGGCATGGGATGATCGAGCGGGAAATGGACGGTTCCTTTCGCTGTAGAGAAATTTTTCAGCTCATCCTTGAATGCGTCAATCAGGGCGGCGGTAGGGAAGAGGCTGCAGTGGTTGGCAAACGCTGCGTACCACACCAGCACTTTCTTGTGCTTGAATGCCGGAATCTTGTAGCTGATGATCTCAGTGGCCTCCGGCGGCACAACGGAGCGGATTGCCTCGCGAATCTGGTTCAATGCGCCGCGGGCGGGTTCCGGGACGGCGGCAAAGTATTCTTCGACTGTTTGCGGAGCGAGCTTTTTTTCCGGTGAAGCTTTTGCTTTTGCGCGGCGTTTGGAAGCCGCCTGTCTTGCGGCAGTCTTTGAAGTCGTCTTTTTCTTGCGTCCGTGGCGGCCCAGTGTGGCGGTGCGCTTGGCGGGTTTGGGTTTGTTCATTCGGTAATGATAGAAGCATATTTATTTCGGAGTCCATGCTGCACGCCGCCCGAGAGTGGGCCAATCCTAAAAACCTCTCTGGGCCAAAGCAGCGTTTCACACAGTACTGGCAGCATGACTGCTCTTTCTGGAGTGATTAAGGGTTGAAGAAGGTGGATCAGAAGAAGTTGGAAGATTGGCTGGCTGAAGTAAACTCTTTGATGCCCACAACCTTAAGGCTTTCACCAGGAGAATCTTGAAATGAAACTTCGTGTTGCCGTGGTGTTTTTGCAACTTGCACTTCTCACCGGTTTTGCGGTCAGCCAACAAAAGCCGCAGGAAGATTTGCAGCCGGTAATCGACCAACTGGATAAAACCGCTGCCGAGCTGGTGAAAGACCCCAACGCCGCCAGCTTCACCATTGGACTGGTGCAAAAGAGCGGCCTCGTGTGGACCAAAAGTTACGGATATGCCGACATCGAGAACAAAAAGCCGGCCAATGCCGATTCCGTTTACCGCATCGGCTCCATCACCAAGCAGTTTACGGCGCTCATGCTTCTTCAACTGGTTCATGACGGCAAAGTGCATTTCTCGGATCCGGTGGAAAAATATTTTCCAGAGATTCACCAGGTAACCGGAGAATACAAAGGCGCTCCACCCATCACGCTTGTCCAGCTGGCGACGCACACGTCGGGGCTTGATCGCGAACCTGCAGACACTGAAACGTATGTTAAGGGTCCAGTTGCCGACTGGGTTAAGATTTTGATCTCGGCCCTGCCGCACACAAAATATCTTTACGAGCCGGGAACCCGTTTTTCCTATTCGAATATTGGCTATGCGATTTTGGGCGCAGCGCTCAGCCGGGCGGCGCACCAGCCATACACGGAATATGTCAAAGAAAAGATATTGCTTCCGCTGGGCATGACTCACAGTGACTTTGAAGCCACGCCGGCGATCCGGCAGACCCTTGCCGTCGGTTATACCATGGAAGAGAAGCTTGATGCGGAGACGGCTGAAAAAGAGCACCAGAGCGGCCGCGGATACAAAGTCCCGAACGGCGCGCTGTACACCACAGTTGGAGACCTGGCAAAGTTTGAACAGTTTGAAATGCTGGGCGGACCGGAAAGCGTTCTGCCGAAAAAAGAGCTGGAAGAAAATGCTCATCGCTTGATTGCCGCGGACCGCGATCTCACTTCCGGTTACGGCGTAGGCTTCCTGATCCAGCGGGCCGATGGGCATGTTTTTGTGGGACACTCCGGGTCCGTCGCCGGCTATCTTGCTGTGGCAATGTTTCAGCCTACAGCGGGGACCGGCATTATCATCCTGCACAATGAGCTAGCGCCGGGAATGCAAAAATTGATGGAAGTATTTACCAGGACTTTGCCGGTAAAAGACCGGGCGGAGGGCGGTGGACACTAACGGCTAAAAACCAGGTGACTGCCACGTCGTGGCAGAAAGCTTGCGGACCAAAGGTTTAGTTCTTTCTGCGTTTTCTGCGCAAATCTCCAGCGCAAATAACAAACCTCTCCTCACGGATCATTGGTCATTGGTCCGCTCAAGGAGAGGTTGAGATCAGGGCCTTATAAAATCGAGTAAGAACTTAGGCGACTTGGGAATGCGATCGCACATATTCCTGCTCGATCATTTGCATCTGGTCTTTTAACCGAAGTTTAACCTTCTTTATACGCACTTCTTCCAGCTTTTCATCTTCCGTCAAGTATCTTTTCTCGATTAGGGAGTGAAGGCGCTGGCAGTATTGAGTGTGTTCCTGGGCCAGCCGACGAAACTCTTCGTGACTGGCGAGAAGCTGTTCGCGAACGGAATCCACCATTCTTGAAGAACCTCCTGCGTGTTCTTTCATCGAACGTTAACATACGTGCAGGGCTGGTTCAATCAAAAAGGGCCTGTCTTATGGAAATTTAAATTTCAAAACCAGGGCATCCTCTGCCGGGTTTTGGTAATACATTTTTCTGCGCCCCACTTCAATAAACGCCCATTTCTCATAAAGAGACCGGGCCGCGCGGTTTGACTCCCGCACTTCAAGAAAAACGCTCTTTCCGCCGCGGCTGCGGACCAGATCAAGCAGTTCACCGACGAGCCGCGAACCCAGTCCGCGACGCCGCGCCGTGCCCGTAACCGCAATGTTTTCAATCTCCCATTCGTCTTCCACCTGCCGGCCAACGATGAAACCGACCACGCTTGCATCCTGCTCCACTACCAGTGCAGTTCGGGCCTGAGGCTGGGTACTGGTTGCTGGCATTCGACCTGGGGCTGGGCTTCCGGCTCATCGATGGGAAAATAGCTTGAGGTATTCAGCCTGGTTCCACTGTGCGGCGGTGGCGGAGTGTGACGCGATTTCCACAAGCCGCGGCTGGTCAGATGGCTGGCCGGACGCACGCGGACCAGCCATGCTCAGCGATTTCCTTTGAAAAAGATTTCAGCGTCTGACCGGCGAAGATAGTTTGCGTCCAGCGCTTCCACGGAAACGGTTTCACCGGCCAGCAATTTTCCGGCGCCGATGCGCGCAATCACTTCACTGCCGGGTGACGTGACAACAACAACGGCGGAGTGAGAGCTTGAAGCGAGTTCGGCCAAGGCAGGCATCACTGGTGATGATCACCGCAGGGCGCTCTGTCGCGAGCGTGGCCAGAAAATCCTGCTGCGTCAGTAATTCCTCGCGCTGCTTGATCAAGGCGTGATCAGAGTGTGTGCCCGATTGCCGCATGGAGTTTTCCGCGCTCTGTTTCGCCCGCGTTGAGTTTTCGTTCGCATGCTTTTGATAGACGCCGAGAAAAACTTCTTTTCTGCCCGCATCGATCGCTGCCGCAATTTTTCCGTCGCGGTCCGCCAGTGACGCCAGCGCTTCCAGCACGGACACCGTCGCAATCGGCTTGTGCAACGTTTCCGCCAGACCTTTGATCGCGCTCAGCCCCACGCGCAGTCCGGTAAACGATCCCGGCCCCGACGCCGCGGCAAACCCGCCGAGGTCTTTCACTCCGTATCCATGTTTCTTGAGCAGAGCGGCCAGCGTGGGAATCAGCTGCGCGGAAAAAGTTCCGCCGGCAATTGCCGCCGAATCAATCACGCGGAACGATCCTGCGTCTGCTTCAGCCAGCGTGATGCCGCCGGATTGGCCCGATGTGTCGATGGCGAGAATGAGCATTTGCTTTTTTGCTTTTGTCCCGAGCGGAGCGAGGGAACCCTATTGTCTTCTATCCCGACCCTGAGCTTGCCGAAGGGAGGGAGCCCCTACAGCAAGAATAAACTACGTCCCCTCTGATCGATCAGCTGAAATCACACTCAGATCTCACATGGGAGCAAAATTCTTACGCACGGTGTCAAACAATCCCAGGGCCCGGATAGGGCTTGAAGTTTTCGCACTTTGAAGAATCTCAGCGAAAGTCTTACGGGAGGATTGTCACCTATGCTCGTCGTTCATCTTGCTGGCTCCGTGCTTGTGAAAATACCCATGGCTGCTCTTGTGCTGATCGAGTCCACTGGCGCGCGCAGCGGTTTGACCTGTGGCAGATGTGGTTGCACATGTTATGGCCGGCCCGCACCATCGCCATCATTCTGCTGGGCATGTCGGCGTGGTCCATGGGTGTGATGATGGACCGCTGGCTCGCGTTTCAGGGCGGCGCGCAAGCAGTCGCGGCAGTTTGCTCCGATGGTTGCCGGCGCGTTGCGTGAAGGCAAGCTGGATGAAGCTATCCGCGTGGCCGAGCGCAACAAGAAAAGCCATCTGGCCAAGGTTGTGAATGCGGGCCTGCTGGAGTTTCGAGTGCATGAGCAATCCGAGGAAATTCCTGGCGACAAGATTGAAGCCAGCCGGCGCGCGCTGGAGCGGGCTTCGGCGATTGTCCATGCTGAACTGGAGCGCGGCCTGAGCGGGCTGGCGACTATCGGCTCGACAGCGCCGTTCGTCGGGCTGCTGGGCACGGTAATCGGCATCATCGACGCGTTCCAGGAAATTCAGGGAACCAACACGACCGGCATCAGCGCCGTCGCCGGCGGAATTTCTGAAGCGCTGGTCACAACCGCCCTCGGTCTGACCGTGGCGATTCCGGCGGTGATGATGTTCAACTACTTCACCACCAAGATCAGGGCATTCGACGTGGAGATGGACAATTCGTCGAGCGAACTGGTGGATTATTTTTTGAAACGAGCGGTGCTGGCAAAACGATAGGCAGCTATCGGCTGGACGCAAGGAGCACGATATGGCAATTGTTTTACGCAATGAAGGCGCAAAAATCAATTCCAACATCAACGTCACGCCCATGGTGGATGTGATGCTGGTTTTGCTGATTATTTTTATGGTGATCACGCCCATGCTCGTGAATGGTGTGCGTGTGGACCTGGCCAGAACGCGGAACCCTACCGCCATGTCCGATGCAAACAAGCCGGACGCGTTAATACTCTCTGTGATGCGCGATGGGCAGATGTTCCTGGGCAGCGAGAGAGTGACGGGCGACGCTCTGACACGCAAGGTTCGAGATACGATGGCTACTCGCGCCAACAAGACTGTCTACGTGCGAGCCGACGCGCGCGCCAGATATGGGACTCTAGTGAATGCAGTGGATGACCTTCGTTCGGCGGGAGTGGATCAGCTGGGGCTGCTGACGGAGCAAAAGGTGACCATTACGCGCTAGCGCCTTATTTAGCTGGCGCAAGGATAATCCCGTCAAGATACAATCGTCGCCATGAAGCCGTGTCTCCTTGTTCCAATCATCCTGTTTGGTGTGGCTTTATCTACCATTGCTGAAGACAAGGGGCGCTGTCCCTCGCCTGCCGACATACCCAAAGCTGCGCGAGCAAAGTCTGCTCCGACTCCGAAGCAAACACCTCCGACTTCTGATCCCAAATATGCCGGAACCGTTTCTTTACGTCTGGTGATCAGCGATAAGGGATATGTCTGCAGCGTTCAGTTAATCCGAGGCTTTGATAAAACTGCGGACGCGAAAGCGATCCAAACTGCGCGCAACTGGCGTTTTACTCCAAGTCATTTGAAGAAGACTGGAGAGCCTGTTGCGGTGGAGATGATGGTCGAGGTAGCTTTCCGACGGAGCGAGAATGGGGAACTGGTTCTGGAAGTGCCGAGCCAGCCTGCCAAGTAGGTACACTTTCTTCCATGAACCATCAAGGTTCCAACACCGTTCGGTGATCCATACACAGCACCGAATATTTTGGTCGAATATAGGGCTCCCTCGCTTCGCTCGGGATTTCAGAAAAAAGCTAAACCCCTTCCGGCACGTCCTGCACGAGTTCCAGCAAGCACGCCGCCGGTGCTGGATGGGTGGACAAAAACGTAGAGGTGTCCGCCGGCGCCGATCTTGATTTCTTCCGACACAAAGCGCGTGCCGGTCTTCTTGAGATTCTCCACGGCCTGCGTGAGATCGGGGACGTGGATGGCAACGTGGTGCAGGCCTTCGCCGCGCTTTTCTACAAATTTGGCGATGACGGAATCAGGGCTCGTAGCTTCCAGCAGCTCGATGCGGCTCTGGCCCAGACGGAATCATCGCCACCTTGACCTTCTCATGCGGGACGGTCTCTTCATTCAGGACATCGAGCCCAAGCTGCTCATAAAATTTGCGCGCCTGCGCCAGCGATTTGACGGCGATTCCGAGATGGTCAATGGTGTGCATGAAAACAGCTCCTGGCTTCTAGCTACTAGCCGCTAGCTTTGGATCGCGGCTGTTGGCTCTTGGCTCTTGGCTATTGGTTCTTGGCCGTTAGCTCTTACTTTCACTATTAGTCCTAAAATAATCGTAATGCAATCTGAGAGCGAGAAGCGTCACTCGATCCCGATCTTTTCTTTTCTCCGTGTCTCCGCGTCTCCGCGGTGAGTGTTTTCGTTAAAACCCACCCACAATCTCTTCCACCAGCGAATACGGATCGCGCTTATGCTCGGCGATTTCGGCGGCGAGGCGTGCGATCTCTTCTTCCGGGAGGCGATCGCTGAGAAGCCGTTCCAGCAGGCCGTCGCGCAGCATCTCGATCAGCCGTTCACGCCAGCTTGAAATCTTTTTCTTCAACAGCAAATCTTTCTGCTCAAGGAACTGTTCGTAGTTCACGATTGCCGTCGCGAGTTCAGGAACTCCTTTGCCGTCCATGGCCACGGTTTTGATGATCGGCGGGGTCCATTTGTCGGACCGAACAGCCAGTGACTGCATGGAGCGTATCTCGCGCTCCACGCGGTCCGCGCCTTCACGGTCGCTCTTGTTGATCACAAAGATATCGGCAATTTCCATGATGCCGGCTTTGATGGTCTGAACGTCGTCGCCCATGCCGGGGACGAGGATCACCACGGTCACATCGGCCAGGCGCACGATATCGATTTCATCCTGGCCCACGCCGACGGTTTCAATCAGCACAATGTCTTTGCCGGCGGCGTCGAGCACCGTCGCAGCGTCAGTAGTGGCGCGGGCAAGGCCGCCCAGGTTGCCGCGCGTGGCCATGCTGCGAATGTAGATTCCGGAGTCGGCGTGGTGCGACTGCATGCGGATACGGTCGCCCAGGATCGCGCCGCCGGTGTACGGGCTGGTGGGATCAACGGCGAGGATGCCGACCGTGCGCTCTTGCTTGCGATATTCGCGGGCAAGTTGATCGACCAGCGTGCTCTTGCCTGCGCCGGGAGCGCCGGTCATGCCGATGACGCGGGCGCGTCCGGTGAAGTTGAAGAGGAACTTTCAGCAGTTCGCGCGCTTCAGGACGGTTATCTTCAATGGTGCTGATGGCGCGGGCCAGCGCGCGCACGTCGCCGGCGCGAATGCGGTCGACCCAATGTTGGAGTGTTCCCGGGGAATGCAAATTCTCGTTCCTATTACTTTCTAAATTTTTACCGCAAAGGGCGCAAAGGACGCGAAGTGGGATTGGTCTTCCATTTCACACAGAACCATCTCGTAGTCGTACCAATATCCTCAGGTCGATTCTTCTCCTTAATGTCTTGCTTCTTCTTCCTCACCGAATATTTCACCGCAGAGGACGCAAAGGACGTAAAGGGAAATTAGTTTCAATTTCAACCGTAACCATCCCGTTGGCCGTACGAAGATTCTTGTGGCCCTTTCTTTTTCTTCCTTCGCGCTCTTTGCGGCCTTTGCGGTGAAATGACTTGAACGTCATAAGCCGTTCACCAATCGCTTTATGCCGTCTTTCAACCGTGCAACATTGAAATTTATGAGAAGGCCCAGCCGTTTTTCACTGAGTTTTAGATACGAGAGCAGTTGCGCTTGATGAATTGCCAACAGGGCATCGATCGATTTGACTTCGACAATGACCAGCTCCTCCACAAGCAGATCGAGTCGATAACCAACATCAAGCGTTACTTCGCGATAGACCAGCGGCAAAGGAACCTGAGTCAAAACGCTGAGCCCTTCAGCACGCAATTCGTAAGCGAGGCAAGCTTCATATGCGTTCTCCAAGAGCCCTGGTCCTATTGCCGAATGCACTCTGAAGGCTGCATCCAGAATACTTCTGCTCAACTCGTTTTCATCCTTTGCGCTCTTTGCGGCCTTTGCGGTGAAACTCATAATTTCAATCCTTCAGCAGCTGCCGCGCGATCACCAGACGCTGGATCTCGCTGGTGCCTTCGCCGATGGTGCAGAGCTTCACGTCGCGATAAAACTTTTCCGCCGGATAGTCCTTGATGAAGCCATAGCCGCCGTGGATCTGTACGCATTCATTCGCGCACTTTACCGCCACTTCGCCGGTATAGAGCTTGGCCATGGACGATTCCTGCGTCGTCTTCATGCCTGCGTCTTTCATGGCCGCGGCGCGCATGGTGAGCAGACGTCCGGCGTCAATTTCCGTGGCCATGTCCGCCAGCTTCCATTGTATGGCCTGAAATTCACTGATGGCCTTTCCAAACTGGCGGCGCTGCTTGGAATACTTGAGCGCGGCTTCATACGCGCCCTGAGCCATGCCCAGCCCAAGCGCGGCAATGGAGATGCGTCCGCCATCGAGCACGCGCATCGAGTCCACAAAGCCCTGGCCCTCCACGCCGACCAGCGCTTCCTCCGGAACATGGCAGTCTTCAAAGATCAGCTCTGACGTGTCACTGGCGCGCAGGCCCAGCTTGTTTTCTTTTTTGCCGGGACGAAATCCCTTAGTGCCTTTTTCCACGATGAACGCGGAGAGGCCGTGGGTGTGGGCGGTCTTGTCGGTCACGGCAATTACCACGGCGACGTCGGCATGATGGCCGTTGGTGATAAAAGTCTTGGTGCCGTTGAGCACCCAGCCGCCTCTTTTACCTTTGCGCACGGCGCTCATGCGCGCGCCGCCCGCGTCAGAGCCTGAGCCCGGTTCAGTCAAGCCCCACGCGCCGAGCCACTCGCCGGTGGCGAGCTTGGGTATATATTTCCTGCGCTGCTCTTCATTGCCGGCAAGATAAATATGGTTGGAGCAGAGCGAATTGTGCGCCGCAACGGTGATGCCCACCGATCCATCGACACGGGAGAGCTCTTCAATGGCGATCACGTATTCTACGTAGCCCAGCCCCGCGCCACCATATTCAGCGGGAAAGATCATGCCCAGCACGCCCATGCGACCGAGTTCCTTGATCGTCTCAAGAGGGAAGTGGTTGGCTTCATCCCACTTCATCACGTTGGGCAGGATTTCGCGCTCGGCAAACTCGCGCAGAGATTTTTTGAGTTGTAACTGTTCGTCAGTAAGTTGAAAGTCCATTGCACTCCTGTCAATACGCCGCATCGCCGACGCATTCGGACAAAACAGATGATTATTTCACAGGGAGAGGAAGACAGGAAAATTGTCTCAAGGCGATGTGGACAAGCGGGACTTCGTTCGTGACGGGCATCATCTCATTTGGGAGATTGTTCCTTCACTGTATAGTCCGCCGGAACCTGGAACAGAAGCGGGTCGGGATCGCCCTGCTGAATATTTACCAGCCTATGCACATGCTGGCCCGATTGCGGGCTCTCAATTCTGGTCATGATCTCGGCTTTTAGATCAGAAGAGATCCAAATTTCATTGGTCGAAACAAGGGGCTTATCATTCCCGTCCGCTCCGGAAGGCGTTGTGCGCGTGAAGCGTTTTCCCGTTACGGTGAAGCCATCGATTTCTTTCGTGCCCAGATCTTCCGACTGACTTTTAAAACTCAGCTGCAAACGGGCGTTTGTACCGGCTGTTTCACTCTTGGGGGATTGGTTCTGGATTATTTTGCCGGCATTGCTGGGTGCAATCGATCCAAAATGGCTGACCGTCGCTCTCTTGTGCTGCGGATCAAGTGAAATAAAGAGCTTCTCCGTGGGATCAAAGATGATGACGTGGACCATAGGATCGCGGCCAGACAGGATGAATTCCGTTTCCGTGCGTGTGCGGCCTTCAGAGTCGCGGAAGAATTTGCCGTGAAGCTCGTGATGAATATGGTTGCCATCGGCAAGAAGCTGGTCGGTTTCGTCGATCGTGTCGGCAGAAAAAGGATGGTTCCTTGTGTCGACCATGCTAGAGCCGATGAAACCACCGATCCCACCCACCATGCCACCAGAACCGCTTCCAGAGCCAGAGCCTGTCCCGCCAACAGCCTGCGCTGAGTTCGTTGCAGCAACCTGTGCAGTGGAAGTTGGTACGAGTAGTAAAAGAACTATGACGGCCAGGACGGGAAGTAGTTTTGGCATGGCTTGCCTCATATGGCTTACTGGAGCGCAACATTGTGCTCCTCAACTTCAAGCAAGGAATGCCGCAGAACGTCAATATAATTCGCGATCCAGAGATAGCTCCGGTCGCGAAGAAGCTAATTGAATATCTGAAACGGAAGCTGCGCAATGGCGTTGTTCCTTTGATAGCGCCCTCAAGTAGCTGGTATGGAACCCTATGATACAGAGATTGCGATACCACAGTTGCTTTGTTTTTGGGCTTCCTAATAAGCCCATTTGTCGACCCATCGCCAAGAACAACAGCGCTAAAATCAATAAAAATGGCGAGTTTCTGCCTCATGAGGCAGGGTGGCATACCCGGACCAGAGAACCGCATCCAAGAAAGTCGATGAGCCGCATAAACAAGCAGTCATTACTTACTATTGTTTTCTGCCTAACCTTCTCCTGTGCGCCGAAATCCGCGTCTGCGCAAGGAACCGGGGGTGGGCTGCCGGACAATCCTGCGCAGTCGACACGCCCGGAAAGAGACAGCAGCACCTCACCGGCAGCACGTGAAGTCACGTGGAAGAGCCTGCCCAAGGACTTTCTTCGCGACCAAAAAGATATCTGGACGTTTCCTGTGCAACTGGGCAAGGGACATCATTGGCTGCCAACACTCAGCATCACAGGCGTAACCGCGGGGTTGATTGTTGCCGACCCGCATGTGATGCCGTATTTCCAGGACCATGCAGTGAACCTGGACCACCTGAACGACACTTTTGATAGCACGATCACGACCGCCGAGGTAATAGCGATTCCCACGACTCTGCTGATTACGGGTTACGCGCGGCAGGACCGCTATCAGGTAGGCACCGCGATATTGGCAGGCGAAGCTTACGGCGACACCGCCGTTGTGGACCTGGCGGTGAAGGCGATCACGCGCAGAAAGCGTCCCAGCGACGTTCCTCCCGGAGGCGATTTTCACAACACGTTTTTTGCCGGTGGCAAGTCGCCGTTTAAAGGCAGCTCTTTCCCTTCCGGACATGCTGCCGGGGCATTTTCAGTGGCCACGGTAATTGCCAGCCGCTACCACAATCACCGCTGGGTACCGTGGGTGATGTACGGAATGGCTACGGCCATCAGCTTTTCCCGCGTGACCACAAGCTCGCATTTCCCGTCAGACGTATTTCTTGGAGCGGCGCTGGGCTATACCATCACTCGCTACGAAGTGCTGAAGCCGAGATGAGCGGGAACATTTTGGTCATCGGTTAAAAACCAAGACGCCCAGCTGTCCACGATTAGAGCTGACATTTTTCTGCCAGATGCGGGACAATAAGTCCCTTCATGGATTCGTCTTCGAAACTTGCCACTCGGCTATTGTCCATTGACGCGCTGCGCGGATTGGTAATGATCATCATGGCGCTGGACCATGTGCGCGATTTCTTTCACGCCAGCGCAATGGCGTTTTCGCCAACGGACCTCAGTCGAACCACGCCAATCCTCTTCTTTACACGCTGGATCACCCATTTTTGCCTGCCAGTGTTCATGTTTGTGGCAGGCACAGGAGTTTATCTCTACGGACGCAATCGTACGAAAGGCCAGCTAGCGCGATTTCTGTGGACGCGCGGACTATGGTTCATTGCGCTGGAACTCACGGTGATGCAGTTGGCATATAACTTCAATTTTTCCTGGCGCTATCTTATTCTCCTTTTGATTCTCTGGATTTTTGGCATTTGCATGCTTGCCATGGCTGCGTTGGTCTACCTGCCCGTGCGCTGGCTGGCCGTGCTGAGCGTGGCCGTGATGCTGCTGCACAATTGCCTGGATGGAATTGCGGCGACGAAGTTTGGATCTGCTGCGTGGGTATGGAACCTGCTGCACCAGCCTGGAGTGATCCCGGTGGCGGGCAAGCTGGTGCTGGTGACATATACATTCTTGCCGTGGGTGGGCGTGATGGCCGCAGGCTACTGTTTTGGCCAGGTGTTTCAGTTGGAACCGGAGGCGCGCCGCCGGACCATGCTGAGGTTTGGGCTGGCGATGACGATTGCTTTTATCGGGCTGAGAGCAGTGAACCACTATGGAGACCCGGCGCCGTGGACGCATCAGACGTCAGCGTTATTTACAGCGCTCTCTTTTCTCAATTGCACCAAATATCCCGGATCGCTCGACTTCCTGTTGATGACTCTGGGACCTGCGTTGCTGGTGCTTGCCTGGTTCGACCAACGCAAGTTCAGTCCTGCCAATCCGCTGATTGTCTTTGGGCGCGTCCCAATGTTTTATTTCATTCTGCATTTTTATTTAATCCATGTTCTGGCAGTTTTGGCGGCATGGTTGCGCTATGGAAGTTCGGCTGCGGCGGTTCGTGTTCAATCCGCTGCCTTCCATGGGCGGGCCAGCCAAACTATTTCCGTCTCCTTTTGGCTACAGCTTGTGGACGACATATGGAGTCTGGCTACTGGTGTTGGTATTGCTCTATCCGGTGTGCCGATGGTTTGCCAAGGTGAAAGCTACAAGGCGGGATTGGTGGTTGAGTTATCTGTAGTGGGGAGGTTCTGCCACCTGAGATGGCCGACTTTCCGCCGGAAGAATACCGGTTGGACTCACTTTCGATCGCGTAAGATGGCAGCCATTATTCTTGGACTGCGACGCCCATGCAATATGCCGATCACGAGAAGTGGGTTCTCTGCGGAATAAGCAATCAAATAGCTCCGGACAAGCCAAAACCGCAGCGCCTGGGAATTCAGATCAGGCCGGAGATGGCCTGCATATGGATTGCTGACGAGCATGTTAATCGCGCTCTCAATATCGTCTAATAGGCGGTCTGCAGCATCCACGCTGTCCTGGGCGATGTATTCCCAAATTTCATTGAGATCTGCAAATGCATCAGGATGAAACGAATAGGTGTGCACGCTTTAGCTAGGGCGATGGTCGGTTTTCTTTTGCCGTAAACGAGAGAAAGCCTCTTCTCCATCGATAGGCTTCACTCTGCCGCTCTTAATGTCGTGGTAGCGGGAATCGAGTGTGTCGCGTACCTGCGACAATTCAGCCAGATATCCGGCCATCGCGTCCTGCACAAGCTCTTCTTTCGCGCGTCCGGTCTCAGCGGAGAGCTGATTCAGCTTTGCTTCCAAGTCTGGCGTTAAACGGACTTCCATATGCAAAGCGTAGGCAATTTGGGCATTGCTGTCAATCATTCAATCGTCACGTAATCAGCTGTGCTGGCTACTTTGCCCGCATTACCATTACGTCAGTCGATTTCACCAGAGCGGCGGCGATCTGGCCTTTTTCCAGGCGCAATTCTCGGACTGCATCAGCGGTAATGATGGCGGTGAGGCGCTGGCCGGAGATGGACAACGTGACCTGCGCCATCAGTCCTTCCACTTTCAGCTCGACAACACGTCCCACGAGCTGGTTGCGTCCGCTGATGGTTCGGAAATTTTCTCTGCGCTTTTGCACCGGGCCGCGCTGCGGCACGGCGGGAAGCAGGCGGTCAATTTCATTTTCTGGAATGCGATGATGGCCGCCCGGAGTTTTCACTGTCTTGATCTTGCCTTTGTAAATCCATTGTTTGAGCGCCGGATAGCTTACGCCCAGCACTTTGCAGGCATCGCGCAAGGGATAAAGTTTCTTTGGCGATCCATTCGGCATGAGCGTCCACTCCTTTCGGCTGGCTTACGGCGTTCAGTTCGCGCCTTACTCATTCATTCCCGGGCCGCGCCGGTGCGCGCGCCTTACAGCGGGGCCAGCAGCGATCCCAGCAGCGGTGTTGCCGGCGACTTGTATAGCTCTGTCCACGTGCCGCTCTGCACGATATGGCCTTGCTCCAGCACAATAGCTTGCTGCGGACAGAGGCGTTTGAGCACTTCTGCCTGATGATCGACGGCGATCATGCTGAAGCCGATCTGCCGGCTCCAGAAGATGAGATCGTCTATCAACTCGCGAACAAGCTGGCGGTCGAGTCCGGCAAAAGGTTCGTCCAGCAGGACGAGCGGCGGCTTGCGGGCGAGCATGCGCGCCAGAGCCACGCGGCGTGCCTGCCCACCGGAGATCAGTGATGCTGGCGCGTGCCACAGTGGAGCGAGTTGCAGACGGTCGCGCAAAGTTTCAATCCATTGGCGCTGCTCCGTGGTTGCGGCGAGGGCTTTGGAAATTCCAAAATGAATGTTTTCACTCACGCTCAGGTGAGGGAAGAGGCCCGGCTCCTGCGTCATGTAGCCAAGCGGCCGGCGGTGCAGCGGCAGCGACGGCGGAAAAAGTTGCAGGCCGTTGAACTGGACAAAGCCGTCATCTGGTTCTTCAATCCCCGCGATGCATGCCAGCACCGTGCTCTTGCCCACGCCAGACGCGCCAAATAATCCGACCGCGCTGCCGGGTTCGATCTTAAGCGTGACGTCTAGTTTGAAGTCACGCCGCGTCTTGATGATGTGCGCTTTAAGCATGGCGCTTTCTCTGGGCCAGCACATGCACCAGCCACGGCAGCGGCAGAGCCACGGCCAGAAAGACCACAAGCAGCGGCATGACGGCGGGCAATCCAAAGCTCTGCAGGTTCACCCAGAGTTGTACCGGCATGCCGGAAGGATAGTAAGCGGTTACGACGACGGCTCCGAATTCTCCGATGGCGCGAACCCAGGCGATGCTGAGCGCCACCGCAAGCCCAAGACGCGAGAGCGGCAGCGTGACGCGCAGAAAAACTTTTGCCGGTGGAAGTCCGAGCAGCGCAGCTTGCTTTTGCAGAATTGCGGGGACGGAATCGAACGCCGCGACCGCGCCCAGAACGTAATAGCCCATGCCAACGTAAACCTGCGTCAGGATAAAAGCGGCAGCGCTGTTGGTCATGTGAAGACCCAGTTGCTCGAGCATCGCGCCGAGAGAACCGTATGGGCCAAAGGCCAGAGTGAGCAAAATGCCGAGCGCCAGCGGTGGAAGCAAAATCGGAACAAGCAAAATAGCTTGCCACCAGAGACGCTCACGAGTGGAGCAGCGCGCAATATACGCTGCAACTGGCGTGCCCACGGCGACGATAATCAACATCGCAACGGCGGTGAGCAGGAGCGAGACGCGCACAGATGCAAGCGCGGGGCCGCGTACGTCGGCGCCCCACTGCCATGACCCGATGCGAGCCAGCAGCGCGGTGAATGGATACAAAAGCGCCAGCGCAAAGAGCGCCGCGCCAGCTCTGGCAATCCAGTGGCGATGAATCATGCGTGCAGGGAAGAAGCGTCTCCCGGCGGGTCGTAATTATATTTGCGGAATATTGCCTGCGCTTCATTCCCTTTCAGCCATTCCATGAACGCCGCCGCACCTTTGGCGTTTGGCGCGTCTTTGAGAACAGCAGCGTAATAGATGAGCGGTTCGGGAGTATACGATTTTCCGCCAAGAGAAAGAGTCACGTCAGGATGCTCCGTGCGCACATTTTGACCGCTCAGGTTGATTTCGGCGGGCAGCGGCACGTAAGGCAGATTCAGCGGGCCAGGCTGGATCTTATAAGCCGACGACGCATCGAGTTCGCCGCTTTGCAGGCGCGCCATTACGGTTGGCTCGGTAAATATCTGCTTCTCATTGATGGCGGGGCCAAGAACTTTTTCTACCAGGTCAGCCTGCTTGATCGCTTTGGCCGCCAACATCATGGTGAAAATAATGTTGCGGCCCTGCGGATCAGTCACGGGATCGGTGCGGCCAAAGCGTAGCCCGGGTTCCTGCAGGATCTTCCACAAATCTTCTTTGCCTTTGGCAGCTGCGTCAAAGCGGGAAGCAAAGCGGCTTTTGGGACTATAGGCGATTACCATTTCCGTGTGCGCGATGGGCTGCGCGGAATCGGCTTTGCCGGCGCGAAGAACAGTGAGCGCAGGTCCCGGCGTGACGGGGATAAATACGTCCGGGCGAATGCTGTTGCCGACGATCAACTGCGCCAGCGCGCTGGATCCCTGTGCGCGGCCATGGAAGTCGATTTTCAGCGTGCGCGCGGCGCCGGATTTTATTGGGCCTTCCATCATTGAGCCCATGGAACCGGCGTATGCGACGTCGAGCGGCACGAGTTCGTCCGCGAGGAGGCGCAGCGACAGGCCGGCAAGAGCGGTCATCGCGGCAAATGTCAGACCTCGGCTGAGCGCTTCACGTCGCGTAAGTAAGTTTGCGGATTTCACCAATGAAATTCCTTTTTCATGTTGGAGCAGATCATCAGATTGTTGGTTAATGATTTAATACGATTAAATCCGTTACTGTCAAATCTATTTAAGCGATCCTCGATCTACCGTCTTTTCTGTGGTCACCAGCGCTAACTTACTTTTAACTCTTCTTTACGAAACTTCCTTGCGCCTGGCCGGGTTAAAGCTGGCAGGCAGTCAAAACGGGCTCCTGGGAGGAACAGGCATGAAGCGAGCGTTAATAAAACGAACTTTAGCAGGGTTGATGTTTCTGGTTTTTGCGGGCGCAGGCAGCATGATGGCACAGAACGACTACGGCTATTACCATCGTGACCGCGATTTGCGCGCCGACTACGCCGACCGGCGGGCCGATATCCGCGACATTCGCCGCGACGAAGCCAAGATCGCGCATGATCGCTGGGAACTGCGTCGCGATCTGGATCGGGGCGACTATCGCGCCGCCGCGCATGAGCGGGAAGAACTGCGCCGTGAATATCGCGACATAAACCGTGACCGCGCCGATGTGTATCGCGACACGCGCGACATCCGGCGCGATGAGCGCAATCGCTACTGGTACGGCCGTTAAGAATAACGGTATGGCCGCCAAAAAACGCCGTCGCGGTCGCTAAGCGGATCTGAGAAGTTAGGGCAGCTGCGGGGCTGCCCTTGCTTTTTGCCGACAAAAGTTTTGCCGTCATAATTTTTACCGTCTCAATTTTTACCAACCCAGGCGCTCCTGCGCGCGCATGCTTCTTGCTGCCTGCTGCGTTGCGGTACACTTACTGCCGCTGAAGGGCCGTTCAGCAGCCATCGTATGAATCCTTCGTCTTTCCCGCCAGGCATGCCCGCGCCTCGCAAGGCTGGTCACGGATGCCTGGTGCAGGTGCTGGCTGCTTTTGCGCTCGGCGCCGTAGTGTGGCTCGCCATTTACGCGGTCTTTATGCCGTGGGCTTTCTATATGGGCGGCCATTTCCACATCATTCCCCAGTGGACCGGCTGGGGACGCATGCATTCCAACCTTGCCGGCGACTACATTCTTTATGTGCAACTCTCGCCCAGCTCCGCATCAAGCCGTACGGGGCGCGCCGTTCCGCACATCAGCGGCCAGGGCTATCTCTGCACGCCGAGCGGTTATCGATACCGCCTCCGCCTCGGCGGAGATTTCGGCAAGCCTTCCGGCACAGATCTCCAGGGCAAGCCGGCATATCTTTATATGAACAACTACACCGCTTTCTCCAGCAGCACGGCTCCGTCGCTTGAGTTCCGCGGCAAGTGGAACAACCCTGACCTTGTGCTTGACGACCACGGCTCCATCACTCGCGCCTTTGATTCCGGCGGCACGCTGGTTACAAATCACCATATGCGTCCTTACATGCAGGAGGCGGTGCCGGTCACGCTGCATCAAGGCAACTGGTCAGACTTTCAGGCCGCCTGCGCCGCGATGAAAGGCAAGTAGCCCCACGGATCTTGCCTTTCCGATCACCGGATTCCCCGATCATCGGATCACCCGATCTTGACATGAATGGCCGGGGGGATCCCTGACAGTTTAGACCGGGCACATCCCTGACACTTTTTCATCCTTCAGGTTGAGGAGAAGGGGTGCAGGGGAAGGGGACGCATCCCTTTCCCCTGCATCAATCTTTATAGTCAACCCCTGCTTGGGCAAGCGCGTCAGATACGCGTGCCGAGAGTCAAAATGCGCTATGGGAAACTGCGCAAAGTAGACGGTGTAACAGTGTTCATCCACCGGCAACAAGCCAATCCGTTCCCCGGACAAAACTTCACTGACAAACACATCGTGATTCTTCCAACTGAACTCGCCTTTGTGCCGCACCTTGCGTACTAGCATCGTCACTGGATATTCCACCTCGGGCAAGCGCCGGGGAAATCTCCGCGGCGATCTCGCATACACATCCTCCGGCGTCTGCATCTGTAAAGCCTCATGCGGCCGCACCTGATTGTATTCCTGGCGAAACTTGTCCATCATCCGCTGCTGCTCCCGCCCATTGGCTGCCGGATGAATCGCTACTTCCTGCTTCAGCGTGCGATGCATCCGCTCGTGCCTTCCGTTCTGCTCCGGATGCCCGGCCTCGATCCGCTCCGGCACGATCCCCAACTTCATCCACCACACCGATAGCCGCGACAATCCGGCTACCGCCCGCGACGCAAACGGTGCTCCGTTGTCGGTCCGGATCGCTTCCGGCATTCCATATTCGCGAAAGGCCGCTTCAAAGATCGCCTGCACTCGTGCCGTGTCCATCTTCTCCACCGCTTGGCAGCGCAGCAGATACCGGCTGTGCGCATCCGTTATCGTCAAGGGATCGATCCGCTCCCCGTTCCCGCTGCGAAACCAGCCTTTGAAATCCGCACACCATAACCGATTGGCTCCATCCGCATGCGCCAGTGGCTGCGTGTACGGTGGCGTCTTGAACCGTTTCTTTCGCCCAACGATCATTCCGGATCGCTTCAGCAGCACTCCGATCGTGCTGGCCGCCGGCCATCTCTGCCCCGGCCCCCCTCCCCCTCCCCTCCAACTAGGATTCCAAAGCACTTATCCGATTCATCCCCGGGGTTGACTGTGTAGCACAGCCGCCCTCGGCTGTGTTCGATTTTCAATCCTTGACTGCTCTCCGCGTCTCCGTGCCTCCGCGGTGCGCAGTAAAGCTTTTGCTTTTCCGATCACCTGATCGCCCGATCTTGACACCCCTCCCCCCTCCCTATGCATCCCACAGCACCCCAGGTCATCCCAGTTTGGCTGGGTTTCAGCGATCGGTGGCCCATGCTAGCCGTCACTCTCAGTTGTCAAAGATCGCTTTTTCGTCTCTTGAGGCAAACTCTTAACTTTACCATTTGTTCGCTTCATGGTCAAGAGAAAAATGCGGCTTGGGGCGGGTTTTTGCGCATGTCAAAATCAGAAACTAGGCCCGTTCCGGGGCCCGACCTTCACAGCCCATCGGCATGGGCCCGAGGGGTGCCAAGGTGATCGTGTGCTGGAAGCATGATTGACCGGATTGTCCAGAGTGGCTGGAGGTGATTGAGCTGGTGAAGGGTGGGTGATATTCAGAATTCAAAGGACTTGCAGAATCGCAAGCTAGAGGGTATCGCGGTAGAATATCAGGGATGATTCTCCCACCGCTTCAGAAGGCCCATTGGAACTGTCACGGGATCTGCAATTGTCACTGTAGATTCTGTTATGGCATGTTCAAAGGTCATGCCGCCCTCGACTCCGAGGAAGCACTGAGGATGATCGACAGACTTGCAGGCCACGTCCAGGAATTGGTGTTTGGCGGTGGTGATCCACTGCAGCGAAAAGATCTGCAGGTTTTGATAAACCGCGCATTCGACAAGAATCTGCGGGTGGAGATTCAGACGAATGCACAGTTCTTAACGCATGAGTTTGTAAATAACATGAAAGATCGGGTTGTGCGATGGGGTCTTAGCTTGGATTCTTGGAATTCGCAGGTACATGATACCGTTCGAGGCCGAACCGGCAACTATGGAAAAGTAATTGATGCCGTTTCTTGGTTAACCGGCGAAGGTGTCGATTGGAACCTGCGTACCCTCGTAGCCAGGCCTACCCTGGCGACGATTGAGCCGATAGGTGAATTGCTTCAAGCGATCCGATTTCAAGGCACATGGTACCTTCTCCAGTACACGGCAGTTGGCGACGAGATGCATAACCGGCAGCAATTCGAGATATCAGATACTGAATTCAGCGCCATCGTGGAACCGATTGCACAGAAGTATAGTCAATCTTTGTTTCGCACACTTCCAGTTCCCGATGGCGATCGCCGTCAAATTTACTTCCTTATTGCACCTGACGGTGCCGTTTATAATCACCCAGCATCCGGAAGTCCGTACATTATTGTAGGGAACGTCCTTTCGGATTCGTTTGACGATCTACTGGCTAGATTGAACATTGATTTTCGGGCACATTACAGGCGTTATGGAGTTCCGGAGAAATTACGTGCACAAGCAGGCGAGTTGTTCCCTGATCCGATGGAAGCTCGAGAGATTCCCGGCAACCAATGAGCGACTCTTGATTTCTAAGACATCATTTTGGGAGCCGGGCCCATGAACCTGACGAATGAAATGCTGCTTGATCTAGCAGAGTTGGCATGGGAATCGTATGCTCGTGCGTATTCTTTAGGCAGAACCAAGGTCGGCGCGGCCGTTCTGTGTAACGATTTTGAGAAGTTTAGCGGTTGTAATGTGGAACACCGTTATAGGTGTCACGACGTCCATGCGGAGATAAACGCCATTTCAACGATGGTCGCGGCTGGCCATACCCGCCTGATCGCCGTCGTTGTGGTCTCAGACCGCAAGCACTTGAGTCCCTGCGGAGGATGCCTCGATTGGATTCTGCAGTTTGGCGGCCCCACTTGTGTGGTTGCATGGCAGTCCGATCACGGAGGCGAGATCACCGTCAAAACCGCAAAAGAACTGATGCCCTGCTATCCGTCCTATGACTAACAAAGCCGCAACGATTACTTTGCATGAGACCTTGCAAGACTTCGGTGAATTTCGCCTGATTCAGGATGTGATCAAGCCAATTCTAGCCGATGTTTCAGCTCTGGGCCTGGGAGACGACTGCGCCCATGTGCCGGTCCAAGAGCCAGGAAATGTGGTGATCACCACAGATGCTACACCTGTTCCTTTGGCTTGGTATCTGGGTGAACGCTCCTTTGAGACTTGGGGCTGGTATTCAGGTCTGATCAATGTGAGTGATCTGGCTTCCGCAGGCGCTAAGGCGCTCGCGTTATGCAATTCAATCGAGGCTCCCCGGAGTATGGGTGTAGGAGAATTGAGGGACTTCTTTCATGGCTGGGCCAATTTCTGCCGGAGTTTTTCGGTCCGTAGCGCGGGAGGCAATATTCGTGACGGCCAGCGCTTCGCATGCCATGCCACTGCCATTGGTTTTTCCCCTCGTGGTAAGGTACTGGGCCGCTCGGGCTGTAAGCCCGGCGACATCATCGTTAACATCGGAACGTGTGGCGAGTTCATCGCAGCTTTTCTGAAGGCGCAGAGAAGTGGTTTCCGGAGCTTGCCTGAGAGCGCGCAAGAGGTGCTCCTCCGCCCGCGCCCGCAATTGCTTCAGATGTTGACGCTCAATGAAGCGGAACTGCTATCGGCCGCCTCAGACAATTCTGACGGCGTGCTGGGCGCGATTTGGAACATTGCGGAAGCTTCGGGTTGCGAGATAGAACTGGACATGACGGATGACCTGCTTCCCGAGCGCATCGCTGAGGAAGCGCGAATGGCAGGAGTAAGCCCCTGGAACCTGCTGTTTTTCTGGGGCGATTGGCAGGTCATCGTCGCGGTCCCCGAAATCCGTTATGAGCAGTTCGTGCGCGAGGCCTCTGCCAAGGCGATCGGCTACCGGAGGTTAGGGACGGCCCGAGAAGGTGCTCCGGCAATTTGGGGCGTCTCTAAAAACCGTCGCGATCAACTTCGCGTGCTTCGGAATGAAGCCTTCCGCCCCAGATCTTTTGATACCGATCCAGTTGACCATATTTCGAATATGCTCCATACGCCTGTTTTCAAATAAGAACGAGAGTTCAGGAAAGATCATGAATTCATCAGTGGCACCGCATAGCGATCTGCAGGACTGCCGGACTCATTTGAATGCGGCAGAGCGCCTTATCCGGACCTCTGCGGATGCAGTGTGTTCGTTTTTCGTCGAAACCACGAGCCAAACGTTTGTAGGGTTTCTCCGCGATTCTCTCATAAATCAAGACGCCCTCAAGCCCTCGACAGGCGGATTGTCAGTGGCCGCTTCGCTGTTCGAAATTGGGCCTGAGCTGTACTACGTCCACTCAAGTACGGATACTTCAACCGACAATTTGAAAGAGTGCCGAAACAAGAGTCGCGACTTCTATGTCGATCTGGCAAGGGAAATCCCAATCCGCAAGGCGTTCGGCCCCTTCAATGCACTTACGTTTTCCGTGGCAGCATATCTAAGCGCGGCTGAGCTGCCGGTCGTACAGTGGACTGCCCGAACCGCCTTTTTCAATGCCATGAACCTGGCTTATTTTGTCGGAGAGCGTTGGCCGCTCCTGGAAAATGTGGACAAGGCGCATCCCTACGTCGCTTACAGCGTCCTCCGGGCGGCGTTTGCATTCGCATCCTCGGAGCGACGCAGCAAGTTGCTCGACTTTCTCAAGGACCAGGCATTGGTCAAATCTTCCAACGTAGATATTCCCGATTCCAAGCCCGACGAGATCAACCAGCAGTTCGGCGAGCGGACCAAGGTTTTGGGACCGGATGAGCCCGCATTGGAACTGCTTTGGCGAAGGGCAATGGTTCATTTCGAAGAGGAAGCCGAGCGGTACTTATGGGAGCAGACCAGTTATGCGCCGAAGCAAACTGGAAGCAAGCTGGATTCTCTGGAATACGATCCCGTCGGCGCTTGCTTTGCATTGAATATTCTCGAGCGGTGCGCTGTCGCTCTTCACAAAGAATCAGCCATCAAATATTTGTTAGGCTCTCACGGATCGCTCATCCTGCGATCCATACAGAACATCCTTGAGGCGACAAGCGCCAGTGGCGCATTGCCGAATGGTGTGCCGTTCTCCTATGACCCGCGAGGAATGGGGGCTTTTGTGACCTCGGTTAGCGGGCTAGCCGCGCTCACCCGCTTCCTGTGCCGCTTGTTGCAAAGCGCCAGAAGCAATGGGTATCCGTCCAGCGATGTCCTGCTGCGGCTGTTCAGCGAGAACGCGGTCGCGTTTCAGAAAATCTTTGCTTTGGCGGCGATTTTAGACAGTTCTCCGCGACGCTGCGTTATTTCAGCCGCGGAGTTGGGAACTGCTGAAGGCAAAGACCTGCACGGCTGGTGGACCGACCGCGCGCCAAGTCATAGGCGTGTCGAGTCATGGGTAACTAGTGAAGTGTTTTTATTCGCAGTTTATCTTCGCGAGGTTATACAAGAGTACGTACAATTGCTAGTCCTGCGGAAATATGGCGGGGTGTGGCCTTCCTCCGAACCGGACTGGCCGTATCGATCCAAATACCAACTCCCAAGCTGCTACGTCAGCGAAGATTGCCTCTGGTTCTTATCTTCGCGACCCGGATGAAGGTGAGAGACAGGAGACCTATCGGACCCTGATTTTTCAGATACCCCTCCCATTCCTTTTTTACACCAATCATTCTGTAAATTCATGGTCGCTCCGGGAAAAGAGAAAGCATATCCCGATTGGAAGCAGGATGTATCTTCCGTCCTCTTATTTGGCCCCCCCGGCACCGCCAAGACCACAACCGTAAAGAGTCTGGCACAGAAGCTGGGTTGGCACTTTCTAGAGCTTACTCCCAGCAACTTCATCATTGATGGGTTGGAACTGATTGAGCAGAGAGCCAAAGACATTTTTGACGATCTCAGCTCGCTGCGGGAGACGGTGATTCTCTTTGATGAACTGGATTCAATTTTTATCGATCGCGAGCTGCTAGAGCATGGAAGCATTGTCAACTTCCTGGTGCTGCAGCCATGCAGCCGAAATTGCAGGCGCTAGCGCGGCGCGGCAAGCGACAGCGGCTTCTCATCGCGATTGCCACTAATTTTTACGACAGGCTCGATCCCGCAGTTGTTCGGCGGGGACGTATTGATAGGCATCTTCTCGTGCTTCCTACATTCCGACGGCTCGCGTGGATTTCATGAAGGATTGTTGCAAAGTCGAAAAACTCGAAATAAAGTTTGAAGCGCAAATCCGGCAACAAACGGTCCTCTACGTCTTTGAAGAGCTTAAAACAATTAGCTGAATCGGCCAAGGCAAACGGCTGGCATTCCGGACCAGCGAAGCCGCCCGCCAGGTTCCTGCCTGCTGCCATCGGACCCACGCTGTACATGTCCCGGATTCCAAAAGATGCGGCAAGAGACCTGACCCACATCCGCTCCACGCAACGGCTTGCGGTGGAGGTCTGCGGGGTGGTGCAGCGCCTGAAACAAGAGCCAAGGTCCGCCTTACAAGGTGACAGTGTGAAAGCTCTGATTAATCATTTGTCCGAACTGCGAAGTATCTAGAGAAAGACCAGGGATGGCAGGCTCTATGTCAGCGGCTTCGAGTGATTGAAGGCCGCCCAATCGACTAAGGGTTCCCATTCACAGGCGAAGCGCCAGCGAGGTGCGCGCCAGTCATCAAGAAAGAAAAGTTTTAGAAAATAGACCGCTCGTTAACAGTGCGGCCTGGCTGAATCATGCCTGACGCCCTTGTAACCTCCTTCCGCCTCCCCACTCTATACCGCAAGAGAGGTGATAGAGCGATGCAGAACAGACTTCAAACAATACAGACGATTTCAAAGTATGCCCTGGGCCTGATGGCGTTTCTGGCCGGCCTGGACAAATTTCTTAACCTGCTCACGAACTGGGAGCAATACGTAAGCCCGCTGGCGCAGAGGATGCTGCCCTTGAGCCCGACGTCTCTCATGCACGTTGTGGGCGTGATTGAGATGGTTGTGGGCCTGGCTATCCTGACCAAAGCGACGCGGCTGGGCGCTTATGTGGCGTCGGCGTGGCTGGTGTGCATTGCGCTGGCGCTGGTGACCACGGGACACTTCTTTGATATCGCGGTGCGCGACCTGGAGTTGGCGGTGGCGGCGTTTGTCCTGGCCAAGCTGACCGAGATCCGCGAGAGCAGCGCGGTGGAATCGAGCAGCGGAGCGCGGGTGCTGCGGACGGAAGTGGCGTAAGTTTTTCACCGCAGAGGACGCAAAGGTCGCAAAGAACTCAGGAAAGGCAACCACCCATTCGACAGGCTCAGGGCAGGCTACGGACACGAAGGATCACAAAGAGCAGTCAGCACTCAGCAGTCAGCACTCAGAACAGAGAAAGAGGCGCCGCTTGTCGGCAACGCTCTTTTGTGGGCTTCCTGGCCGGTGCCGGACGGCACGAGAATAGTTCATTCTGCCGGATGCGCTAAACTTACTTCGGCCATGGATCCCTCACTGGAAACGCCTCCCGTTCCATCTCCCAGAAAGTTCGGTCGCGGCTGCCTGATGCTGTTCATTTTCGGCATTGTGGCCGCCGTGGTGTTCGGCTTTGGCATGACTGCCATCTTTTCCCCATGGGGCTTTTTTATGGGCGGACGGTTCCACCTCTATCCCCAGTGGCAGGGATGGGGACGCCTCCATTCCAGCACCGCCGGTGACTTCATCCTCTTAGTCCGCATTGTCCCGGGCGCGTCTGCGCGTCACGGCGGCCCGCAGGTCGCAGGCAGTGGCGTTCTTTGCACGCCCCGCGGCGAAAAATACAACCTGAACGTTACAGGAGAATTCGAAAGACACTTCGGCCTCGATTTTCAGGGCAGGAGCGTGGCGCTTGGTATGAGCAGCAGTTCGTTTGTTGACCGGCAACTGGGCCACTATCTGGCTCCAAAGCTTCAGCTCTTTGGCAAATGGGATAACCCCAATCTTGTGATGGACGACCAGGGCTCGCTCTCGCACGCCTTTGAACCCGATGGCTCGCTCTATACCGGGAATTTCAAAAACCGTCCTAACAGCCGCGAAACCGTCCAGGTGACGCTGCGCGAAGGCGCGCGCTCAGACTTTGACGCGGCATGCACGGTGGCAAAGACGCGCTGACAACGGCTCTCGCCGCAGGTTTGCGCTGATGATCTGGGTTGATGATCTGGGCTGATAATCAAAGGTCGAGCCGCCACAAAGGGCACGAAGGACCACAAAGAAAAAGGCGCCGCTTGTTGGCAGCGCCTTCAGAGTTCTCTGTCGCAGGCGAGGGTGGCCTGCGGTCCATAAATCTTTCAAATTACCCGATTACCAAATCGCTCAATTACCAAATCCCGCCGCTAAGCTTCCCGTATCCCATCCATGAACGCCTTCAGCTTGCGCGAGCGCGATGGATGCCGCAGCTTACGCAACGCCTTGGCTTCAATCTGGCGGATGCGTTCGCGGGTGACCGCGAATGACTGGCCCACTTCTTCCAGAGTGTGCTCGGAGCCGTCTTCAAGGCCAAAGCGCATCTTGATGACTTTTTCTTCGCGCGGAGTGAGCGTGCGCAGCACCTGCGCGGTCTGGTCCTTGAGGTTGACGTTGATCACGGCCTCAGCGGGCGAGACCATGGAGCGGTCTTCAATGAAGTCGCCCAGGTGCGAATCTTCTTCTTCACCAATGGGCGTTTCCAGCGAGATTGGCTCCTGCGCGATCTTGAGCACCTTGCGCACCTTGGCCACAGGGATGTCCATGCGCTTGGCGATCTCTTCTGACGTTGGCTCGCGGCCGAGTTCCTGCACCAGCTGCCGCGACGTGCGGATCAGCTTGTTGATGGTCTCGATCATGTGCACCGGAATGCGGATGGTGCGGGCCTGGTCAGCGATGGCGCGCGTGATGGCCTGGCGGATCCACCAGGTGGCGTACGTCGAGAATTTGTAGCCGCGGCGGTACTCGAATTTGTCCACGGCCTTCATCAGGCCGATGTTGCCTTCCTGAATCAGGTCAAGAAACTGCAGGCCGCGGTTGGTATATTTCTTGGCGATCGAGACCACAAGGCGCAGGTTGGCTTCAATCAGCTCGCGCTTCGCGGCTTCAGCGTCAACGTCGCCCTGGATGATTTCACGCTGCGTGCGCCGCAGTTCCTGGTAGCTGACGCCGCAGTCGGCCTCGAGCTTTTCCAGGTCGTTGCGGTGCTGCCGCTGGATGCGCCGGTACTCGCGCTTGGTCTCCTCAACCCGCGTTGCCTCGATTTTTTTTTCCAGATTGTTGATCTGGCGGTCGAGCGAGCGCATGGCGTCGACCGTTTTGTTCACGCGGTCAATCAGCCGCTTGCGCTCCGGGTTGGTGAACTTCAGCTTGCGGATCCCGCCGGAGACTTGCACGTGCGCGCGTCCCAAGGGCCCAGCGGACCTTGCGCGACTCTTTGGGTTTCTTCTTGGCCTTTACCGCTTCAGCTTTTTCTTCAAGCTGCTGGACTTTTTTGTAGCTCTTGCCAATGTCGTCAATCTGTCCGACAAAATCTTTCAGGCGCGCCTGGACAATTTCGTCGGTGATCTCTTCTTCGTCGAACGCGACAAGCTCTTTGATGGAGCGCACGCCGCGCTTCAGGTCTTCACCCAGCGCAAGAATTTCCTTGATCACGATTGGCGAGCGCGAAAGCGCCTTCAGCACGCGCAGCTGGCCGCGCTCAATGCGCTTGGCGATTTCAACTTCGCCTTCACGCGTGAGCAGCGGAACCGTGCCCATCTCGCGCAGGTACATGCGCACGGGATCGTTGGTTTTTTCCAGCGCGCCCGGCGTCAGGTCAAGCTCAACGTCTTCGCCTTCTTCAATGTCTTCAAACTTCTGCTCAGAGGGCAGTCCTTTGCCGCTTTCCAGGACGTCAATGCCCTGGGTGCCAATTGTGGTGAGCAAATCATCGAGATCGTCCGGCGAATGAACGTCTCCAGGAATGAGGTCATTTACCTGGTCATAGGTCAGGTAGCCTTTTTCCTTGCCTGCATCAATCAGCTTTTTTATGTCGTCAAATTTATCTTCTAGTGCCAAACCACCGACCTCATTTTCATGGCAATACGGGGCTGTACGCTTGAGTCCACTGAAGCATATCGGCAGGCATTTTGGTTTGGAATGCGCGCACGTCCCGAGAGTACTAAGGTTAGCATAAACCCGGTCAATAAGAAAAGGGCCTTACCCTGCCACCCGCGCTAAAACAAAGAAGATACCGGAGCCGCTGCCCTGTGAATTGCCTTGAAGATTAGATGCCGCTCACGCTCTAAGGTTTCGCATCGTTTCCCCGGCTGGATGCAACATATTTTGGCTTAGGACTTAGGATTACGGGCCTGCCGGAATACATGCATCCCGGCACTTACCCGCCTGATCCCCTAAAGTATCCCTGACCGAATATGCGCAAAATCTACTCAGTGCTGACGGTCTGGTGCGTGCTTTTGCTGGCGCCGGGCGTTGTATGAAGCTTTTGGGAACGTCACGCTCAACGGCACTCTCGGCCTGCTGTCTGGATCGTCGGCTACCTGGTACAGTTTGGCGTCTTCATGTGGATCATGAATCTGGTCGGCGAGCAAAAGGTCCTCTGGTGGTTTATCGCTTCGCTGCTCCCCTGGGCCGTCGACTGGACGGTGCCCGTCTCGCCCTGGTTCCTTCTGCTTGGGCGGCGGTCGCGATTGCCGTTGCCGCCTGGATCGGCCAGTCTACCGCGCGTGCTCAATCACTCCAGCAGCAGGGCATCCGCGCCACCGGCGTTGTGCTTGAAGTGCTCAAGCCGTGGATGAACGTCGTCATCAACAACGTCTACATCCGGCGTAGGCTCCGCCTGCGTATCCAGCGCCAAGATGGATCGCCAGCCTACGAAGGCATTTTGAAGGGACTGTTCATGCTCGGCGAAATCCCCTCCGTCGGCGACCGCCTCGCTCTTCGCGTCGATCCCGCCAATCCACAGCATTTCGACTACGACAAAGCGTCACTCCGTCCAACCACGCAAGCCGCCTCCGCGGCAGCAGCCGATTCCGGCATTTCTGCCGCAGCGTCCGAATCTCGCCGGCAAAATCTCGCCGACGAACTGGCGCGGCTCGCCGATCTCCGCAATCGCGGCGCCCTTACCGACTCCGAGTTTGCCGCCGCCAAAAAGAAACTCCTGCGCTAACCGATTCTTCTCCGAAGTCTCGACGGCGAGGCGAGCAGATCCTTGACTGCGAGAGATAATGAGAGCGCCTCTGCGGATCTCGCAACCAGCAAAAGAATGCGCGTTCAGGGACCGCGTTCCGATTGACGGTAAGATTACGCTGCGATGCTCGGCGCAGTTCATCTAGAATCGCCGCCAATTTCCTATCCAGCTCCAGCTTCTCCTGCTTCAGCCGCAGCAGCGCCGCCACGTCATTTTTGCGCTCCGCTTCCACAATTCCGCGCTTGATCTCGCCTTCGCGCTGGCTTATCTGCCGCCGATGCCGCAACGCATTCAGCGCGCCCGCCAGCAGGTCCGCCGTAAGCGGCTCATCTTCCCGCATCACAATCTTCGCCAGCCTCTGCCGGTCCGCATCGCTCAGCGGCAGCGCCATCACATCATCCATGCCTTCGCCGCGCTCCATGGCCAGCGCATTCTGCAGGATCGCCTCCAGCAACGTCTCCGTCGTCAGCCCCGCATGCAGACGTTCTTCTGCCAGCGCGTCCAGCGCCATGTGCCGCAACTCCGCTTCTTCTCCGATCATCGACGACGCAGCCCGCACCACCACTTTTTCTGACGGCGTCACGTCTTCATCCGGCTGATTTCGCAGACCGCCGGCCGCCCGGCTCACTGCCGCAGCCTTAAATTCCTGCCGCAGCACCGTTGTATCGATGTTCAGTTTCTGCGCGATGTCATTCGCCAGTTCGTCGCGCACAATCCGGCTGGGCACGCGATGGATATGCGGCAGCAGAAAATTCACCGCGTTCTTCTTTCCCTCAGGACTCCGCGTGGGAAACAGCTTCAGCGCGCGCTCCACCAGGTAATCAAAATATTTGGCCGAGCCCTTCAGCGCCTTCGCATACGCTTCCGCGCCGTTCTTCCGGATAAACAGATCAGGATCGAATCCCGCCTCCAGCCGCAGCACGCGGATATTGAATTCTTCTTCCAGCAGCATGCCCAGAGATTTGTCCGTGGCCGCCGCGCCCGCCGTGTCGGGATCAAAATTTACGACAATATCTTTGCTGAACCGCCCAGCAGCCGCACCTGCGTCTCCGTAAACGCCGTGCCTGAACTCGCCGCCACGTTGTGAAAGCCCGCGGAATACACGGCAATGCAATCCATCTGGCCTTCCACAATAATCACGTAGCCCAGCTTGCGGATCGCCTCTTTCGCGCGGTCCAGGTTGTACAGCACGCGGCTCTTGGAATAGATCGGCGTCTCCGGCGAATTCAAATATTTCGGCCCGGACTTTTCGTCCTTCGCCAGCGTCCGCCCCGTGAACGCAATGATCTTTCCGTTTTCGTTGGCGATAGGGAACATGATCCGGTTGCGGAACTTGGAATACATCGCCGCCGCGCTGCCCTCCGACCCTTCTTTAAAAGAAAACAGGCCTGATGCCCGCATCATCTCTTCGCTGAAGTCGGCTTTCAACCGGTCTTTCAGCGTGAATCCTGAATCCGGCGCAAACCCGATCCTGAATGTCCGGATCGTTTCTTCTTTCAGCCCGCGACCCGCCAGGTATTCGCGCGCCTGCGCTCCCTCTGGCCTCCGAAGCTGGTCTTCAAAGAACTTGCACGCCCGCTCATGCATCTCAATCAGCTTGCCGCGCTTGCCCGCGTCTTCGGCTTCGCTCTCTGAGCTGTACTGCATCTTGGGCAGCGGAATGCCCATCTTTTCGGCGACTAATTTGATCGCTTCCGGAAAGCTGATCTGCTCGCGCTCCTGCACAAACTTGAAAACGTCGCCAGACTTGCCGCAGCCAAAGCAATGGAAGAACTGCCGCGTCGCGTGCACGGAAAATGACGGCGTCTTTTCTCCATGGAACGGGCACAGGCCAACAAAATTCTGCGCGCCAGCTTTCTTGAGCTGGATGTAGTCGCCAATCACGCGGACAATGTCCGCCTGCTGCCGCACCGTTTCCTTAAAGTCGCTGAGAGTGGTCATGAATGCTTCACATCATTTTGCTTGAAAATTCGCTGGAAGGGGAATGCCAGAACTTTGGTGCAATCATGCACCTGCGAACCGGCGCGACACAAAGACCGTGCTGAGCCGGTAAGCTCTGTCATTGAGAACCGATTTTTCACTGCCGCGCAGCCGCAAAAATCTCCGCCGTAGAGACGTAGCACTGCTACGTCTCATCCCAAGACGTCTCGGCTCCTCCACTGTTCTCAACAAAACTTCATGTAAAGAATTCGCGCTGCGACCGCGCTTATTTCACAATTTCTGAGTACTGCTTTGGAGAACGATATGAAAACCTTTCTTGCCGTCGTACTGCTTTCCTGCGTTGCCTTTGCCCAGGACGAAGTCGCAATCGCCAAAGCCAAAGCTGCCTGCGGCCCGGACGATGTTTCATTCAGCGTAAAACCAGCGAAGGAAGCCATCCCGCCCATCCGTTGAGCCGGGCAAAGCCTTCGTCTATGTGGTAGGCAAGGATCCCGCGCAGTAGCTGCGGGAAAGTTGCTCGGATCGGTTTGGACGGCGCATGGGCCGGCGCCATCGAGCTTTGCCATGCTGCTTCAGGCCGTTTAACCGGGAGAGCATAGCTATGCGCCAACGGCAATATTCTTGCGGCAGCAAGAACATAGATCGAGCAAAGTCTCACGCTGAAGTCTGGGCAGGGGTAATACCTTCAGAATTCGGGTTTTCGCATTCAGTCAGGTCGCTGTCGACTTTCGTAATAGCGATCAAGGTCAATCCTGGTCTGTTCAAGATTAGCGGTCTCATTCGTTACTGCTCTCGTACTGCAGCGTCAGATGCGCGCCCTTGGGCATTTGCCCTGCTGCTTCCTCTAGAACGCAACTGCGCCCTGTCCAGCCGTACCCTAATAGCAGCCATACATAGCGTTAAATATCGAAGTACCCAGATCAGGTTAGAGGGGAATTTCTTATGTCGCGATCTGCCGTCCGTGCAGCCGTATTGTTTCTGTTAATCACTGGGCTTGCGTCCCGCTTGCCCGCCCAGACAGATCCTGAGTTTGTTGTCAGCCTCAGTCCCTCCATCGTCACCATCACTCAGGGCGGCATGGCGTCGCTGACTGTTCATATCGCCGTCAATGAGCGGCCCAGCTTCGAATTTAGCCTTTCCGGCCTGCCTGCGGGCGTAGTTGCGCAGATTCCCGCCGGACACGCGGGCGCCACCACCATTGTTCTTACGGCCCTGCCTACTGCGGCCACTGGGACTTTCAACGTCGAACTGACAGCCGTAGCCAGCGATTTTGCGCCGCCCAGATCAAGCAATGGCCCCCAGACGCCAGAACTTCACGCTCAACGTCAAGCCCCTGCCGGTGACTCAATGGGAATACCGCATGGAAAGGGCCAAGACTGAGCAGGAGCTTGAATCCGCGGCAGAGGCGCTGGGGCAGCAATCCTGGGAACTGGTTAGCGTGATTACCGCGAGCGCGGCAGCAACGGCCTGCGACGAGTGGACAGCATTCTTCAAGCGGCAAAAACATCCCCACGAATAGTCGTGCGGACAACTTGCCGCTGATCGGATCGTTACGCGTCGCGAAGGAAATCATGCCGCGGACCGGCAATTTTGCCTGGCTTAGCGGGTTCTCTTTGCGTAAATCGAGATGCTCTTGCCGGACCAGAGGAGCTTGCCGCGAATCTCGCGAATAAACACATGAACCAGCAAATGCCAATTCGTCTTTTTTCGCGTATTCGCGAACTGTTCCGGAAGAAAACGCCGCGAAGCCGACTTGCGCGCTGAGCGGCTTGCTTCAGGAGCGGACGCAACTCTACGGGCGGAGCCAGACCACTGGAGCGGGTTGGAGCGGAGCGACAGAAACCAAAGATTCGCGTTCTTCGCGTTGATTGGCGGCTAATTTCCCTATCTGCGTCTATCTGCGAAATCTGCGGCGAGGTTTGTTGTACTCTAACCGGTCATGAAAATTGAAACCCGCGCCGTCCACGCCGGCCGCAAACCTGAAGGCGGATCACGCGACGTTGTGCCCGCCATCCATCTCTCCACCACCTTTCACAAGGCCGACGATGGCACGCTTCCCGGCGGATACCTTTATGGCCGCCCTAACAACCCGAATCGTGAAGCGCTTGAGCACGCGCTGGCCTCGCTGGAAGAAGGCGCGGCGGCTCTGGCATTTTCTTCCGGCAGCGCGGCCACGCTCGCGGTGTTTCAGTCGCTCGCGCCCGGCGACCACGTCATCGCTGCTGAAGACGCTTATTACGGCACGCCCATCCTGCTGCGTACCGTTATGGCCAACTGGGGACTCAAGCACACTCTGGTCAACATGCAGGACCTCGCTGCCGTCGAGCGCGCCATTACGCCTGCCACGCGCCTCATCTGGACTGAAACGCCCTCCAACCCGCTGCTCAACGTTACCGATCTTCGCGCTGTCGTCGCGCTGGCAAAGAAGTGCGGTGCCATCGTCGCCTGTGATAACACCTGGGCCACTCCGCTGTTCCAGCTGCCGCTCAAACTCGGCGTGGACGTGGTGATGCACTCGGTCACCAAATATCTTTCCGGACATAGTGACGTCACCATGGGCGCGCTGGTCTTTAGAGAGCGCGACGGGAGAGACACCGGCGGGAAAGAGAAAAGCCCGTTGCTGGAAAAAATCACGGCGATTCAACATGAAGGCGGCGCTGTGCCGTCTCCTTTTGAATGCTGGTTGACCTTGCGCGGCCTTCAGACTTTTCCTTATCGCGTCCGTGCTCACGCTGAAAATGCCCATCGCGTTGCCGAATTTCTAAGCACTCAGCCGAAAATCGAAGCCGTGCATTATCCCGGACTGCCTTCGCATCCCGGCCACAAAATCGCCGCAGCGCAAATGTCCGGCTTCGGTGGCATGATGTCCATTCAGGTCAAAGGCGGCCAGGCTGAAGCGTTCAAACTCATCGCCGGACTCAAGCTGTTCAGCCACGCCACCAGCCTCGGCAGCACGCACAGCCTCATCGAACATCGCGCGTCTGTCGAAGGCGCCAACACGCGCAGCCCCGCAAATCTGTTGCGTTTGTCCATCGGCCTGGAACATCCTGATGATTTGATTGAGGATTTACAGGAAGCTTTGAAAAAGCTTTAGCCTTGTTCTGAAATCCCGACCCTGAGCTTGTCGAAGGGGAGGGAACCCTATGGCCACCAAGGTTTCATGCGGAAGCTTTAGCGCAGGTTTCCAGCAAAGCAGTAGCAGATCGGCCGCGAATTTCGCGAATCAACACGAATCAATACAAGAGAACAAAGCGCGAGGCCGGCTTGCGCGCCGAGCGCTCTGCAACAGGAGCACGTAACTCTATCGGCTTGTCCGGCCACCGGAGCGGTTTGTAGCGTAGCGACAGAAGTAACGTGTCAGGGCACGGGCTTTACTCGTGCCGTCACGAAATCTCTTAACGCCTGTCATCTTGAGCGACTCCGACGGAGCCCTGACCCTGAGCTTGCGAAGGGAACGGCGACCGAGGGGAAGTTCGAAAGATCCCGAGGACGGAATCGTGCCATGCCGCATCAGGGAGTTCGCTACGATAACGTCGGAATTAGGAACTAGGGAACTTCTTACGTTTCACCTGATCTGAATTACTTTGCTCAATCGCCTCAAGGTGCGGCGGCTTTCGCGCCTCTGAACGATGAACCGATCAGCCACAACCCCACCAATACCATCAATATTGTCGCCATCAGCATCCCGCTGCCTGGGCCTCGTTATCGGCTTTGTAGGCGTTTGGGCTGGGTGAGAAGTGTGATCCCAACGACACACAATACGAGACTTGCACCGGCCAGCATCTTCCCGCAGCGGAATCTCGGTTCTTTTACGACCTGCCCAGTTGCTCGATGGAACTCACGACTGCCTATCCAGACGCAGAAAGCCCCCCAGCCTATCCTAAGAACCAAATTGCCGGTCAACCAGGGGTTCGAGAAACCGCCTGGATCTCGAATCAAATTGAAAGCAACTCGGGCAACGGTCAAACCAAACCATGCTCCAAGACAAATGAGAACGATCCCCAGAAACAAGTGCAGGGGTTTCTTATTGGCCATTTCTGGCTCCTTTACTTCAAACTCATTGGTTTTTATCTGCGCCCATCTGCGAAATCTGCGGCCGAAAGCGTCTAAACCTTCACCTGCACATTCGCCCTGTCGCCCGCGTCCGCCGCGAACAGCGCCGAAGGAGTAAATCCCATCGATCCAGCGATCAGGTTGTGCGGAAACTCCGCCTGCGCCGTGTTGTACTTTCGCACGCACTCGTTGTAATGCTGCCGCGCAAACGCAATACGGTTTTCCGTGGACGTGATCTGCTCCTGCAAAAGCAAAAACTGTTGCGACGCCTTCAGCGCCGGATATCGCTCCGCCGTGACAAATAGATTGCCGACTGCTCCGGTCAGCGCCATCTCCGCCATCGCTCGCGTGGCCAGCGATCGCTCCTCCGGTCGCCGAGACCGCTTCTGTCCGCGCGCGCGTGACTGCTTCCAGCGTCTCGCGCTCGTGCGTCATGTAACCTTTCACGGCTTCCACCAGGTTCGGCACCAGGTCATGCCGCCGCGTCAGTTGCACGTCGATATCGGCCCACCCGCTCTGCACCGCATTCCGCATCTTGATCAGGCCGTTGTAGGTCTTGAGCAACAAAAACAACAGCACCGCGGCAACCACCGCAATGGCTATGAAGGCATAAGAAATGTCCAAGGCCGCTCCTTGTCAGCGTTTTTGGCTGCTGAAAGAATGGAAGCATTTTACGGTAACAACGCAATCGCCGAGATTTTGGCGATATCTTGAGCCTGGCCCAAATCGCTCGGGACTCGGCAAGCCGAATTCGCGCCTTTCACGTTCATTCGCGGCTAATGGTTTATCCGCGCTGATCTGCGAAATCTGCGGCGAAAAAGCTTAATCGCCCGCCGGTCCCAGAACTGGCTGCTGGTTTCCGATGCGCGCCGCGCCACCGCGCTACGCGCAGCCGTATGCGGTCCATATAGAGATAAACCACGGGAGTGGTAAACAGCGTCAGCGCCTGGCTCACAATCAGCCCGCCCACAATGGCAATGCCCAGCGGACGCCGCAGCTCAGATCCTGTGCCGCTACCCAATGCCAGCGGCAGTCCGCCCAGCAGAGCGGCCATCGTCGTCATCATGATCGGACGGAAGCGCAGAATGCACGCCTGATAGATCGCCTCTTCCGGACTCTTGTTGTCCACGCGCGTGGCGTTCACGGCAAAATCGATCATCAAAATGGCGTTCTTCTTCACAATGCCGATCAGCAAAATGATGCCGATCAACGCAATCACGTTCAGGTCATTGCCGGTCAGCATGATCGCCAGAATCGCGCCCACGCCGGCGGAAGGAAGAGTCGAAAGAATCGTAATCGGATGAATCACGCTCTCATACAGCATGCCCAGCACAATATAGACGGTGATCAATGCAGTCAGAATCAGCAGCGGCTGGCTCTGTGCGGAGTCTTTGAAACGCCGCGGCCGTTCCTTGAAAGCCGCCGTGTACGCTGGCCGGAACGCCCAGGTCGCGCATGGCGCCTTCCACAACTTTTGCGGCATTGCCCAAAGGTACGTTCGGCGCCAGGTTGAATGACATCGTTACCGCCGGATAAAACCCCTGATGGTTGACTTGCAGCGCCGTGTTCGAAGGCTGGTAGCGGGTAAACGACGAGAGCGGCACCTCAACTCCCGTTGACGACTTGCACGTAAGTATTTCTGCAGCGCGTCAGTGCCCGGCAGCAGCTTGGGGTCGACTTCCATCACCACGTGATACTGATTGAGCGCCTTGTACATCGTTGAAACCTGGGCCTGACCGAAAGACGCGTAGAGCGCGGCGTCCACCTGCGCCGGTGTAATGCCCAGCCGTGAAGCCGTGTCGCGATCAACAACCACATCGGCTGCCAGGCCTTTGTCCTGTTGGTCAGAGTTCACGTCGCGCAGTTCCGGCAGTGAGCGCAGCTTGGCCTGGATTCGCGGCGCCCAGTAATTCAGTTCCTGCAAGATCTTCTGACTGGATGGTGTACTGGAACTGCGCGTTGGACTGGCGCCCGCCGATGTTGCAGGTCCTGCGTGGCGGTAAGAAAGAGCGTTGCGCCGGGAACTACGGCCAGCTTGCGACGCAGCCGATTGATGATCTGGTCGGCCGTGACTTTGCGCTCGCTGGGCGGTTTCAGCACCACGAACATGCGTCCGGTATTCGAGCTGCCCTGGCCGCCGGAGAAGCCCACGACATTGTTTACCGCCGGATCTTTCAGCACAATCTGCACATACTGCTGCATCTTGTCGCGCAGTGCAGGGAAGGAGATGTCCTGCGCCGCCTGGATCGCCGCCGCCCAGCCGGCCTGTATCCTGCTGCGGAAAGAAACCCTTCGGCGCAATGACGTACAGATAAATGCTCAAGACCGCTGTGCCGATCGTGACCAGCAGCGTCAGTGGCTGATGTCGCAGCACCACGCCCAGGCTGCCGCGATAGACCTTCAGCATCCAGTCAAAGGCGCGTTCACTGGCGCGATAGATGCGGCCATGCTTCTTCTCGCTTTCCGGCCGCAGAAATTTCGCGCACAGCATCGGCGTGACGGTAAGCGATATCACCAATGACATGGCGATGGCCGTGCTCAACACCACGGCAAACTCGCGGAAGAGCCGTCCCACCAGTCCCTGCATCAGCAGGATTGGAATGAACACCGCAACCAGTGATGTGCTCATGGAAAGCACGGTAAAGCCGATCTCGCGCGCGCCGCGAAACGCCGCCTGCACCGGCCCCATACCCTGTTCCATGTAGCGCGTAATGTCTTCCAGCACCACGATTGCGTCGTCCACCACAAAGCCGGTGGAGATGGCCAGCGCCATCAGCGAGAGATTGTCCACGCTGTAATCCAGCAGGTACATCACGCCAAACGTGCCGATGAGCGAAAGCGGCACGGCCACGCTGGGAATAAATGTGGCGCGCAGGTTGCGCAGAAAAACAAAAACCACCAGCACCACCAGCACAATGGAAATCAACAGCGTGATCTGAATATCGGCCACCGATGCGCGAATCGTCGTGGTGCGGTCCAGCGCTACTTCCAGCTTGATGCCCGCGGGAATTGAGGCTTGCAGCTCCGGGATCAGCGCCTTCACGCGGTCCACGGCTTCAATAATGTTGGCGCCGGGCTGGCGAAAAACGATCATCAACACCGCCGGTTTGCCATTCGCCACGCCCGTATTGCGGATGTCTTCCACCGAGTCCTGCACGTCGGCCACATCCTGCAACCGCACCACGCCGCCCGTGGTATTTTTTGCGACGATAATATTTTTGTAGTCCTCGGCCTTAAATAGCTGATCGTTGGCCGTGATCTGCCACGCGTTCACCGCGCCCTGCAAATTCGCCCTTCGGACGGTTCGCATTCGCCGCGCCCAGCGCCGCGCGCACCTGCTCCACTCCCACGCCCAGCTTGTTCAACAGCGTGGGATTCACTTCTGCCCGCACTGCCGGCCTTGCTCCGCCGCCCACAAATACCTGTCCGATGCCCGGCACCTGTGAGAGCTTTTGCGCCAGAACGGAATCGGCCACGTCATACATGCGCGGCTTGGTGATAGTTTCTGAAGTCAGCGACAGAATCATGATCGGCGCGTCAGCCGGATTCACCTTGCGCCAGTTCGGACGCGTCGGCAGATTGGCCGGCAACTGTCCCAGCGCCGCATTGATGGCAGCTTGCACGTCTCGCGCAGCGGCATCAATATTGCGTGAGAGATCGAACTGCATGGTGATGCTGGTCGAGCCGAGCTGGCTCGTCGAGGTCATCTGGTTGACGCCGGCAATGCGCCCAAACTGCCGCTCCAGCGGCGTCGCCACAGACGATGCCATTGTCTCCGGACTCGCGCCGGGCAGACCGGCGTTCACGCTGATCACGGGATACTCAACCTGCGGAATCGGCGCTACCGGCAGGCGGAAATATGCCAGGATCCCCGCCATCAACAGTCCCATCGCCAGCAATGACGTGGCTACCGGCCGCCGGATAAATGGTGCGGAGATGTTCATCTTTTTCTGAAATCCCGATCCTGAGCGGAGCGAGGGAGCCCTATCGCTTACATGATCTCTGCCTAGGCATCGCTGAAGCGACGCTGGCCGATCTTGAACACGTTGAGATCTTTGCAGGGGCCGTAAATCCTTCCGTCGTTTTGCGATCATCGTCATAGGACAAATCGTCGTTACAATAGCGATCCCTCCGCCTGCGGCGTTCGGGACTTCGCAAAAAAACTCAATCCGCTCCGGTCGGCTCCTCCTGCGGCGTGATCTCATTGCCCAACTGGAACTTCGAAAACCGGCTCGCCAGCTTGTCAAACCAGATATAGATCACCGGCGTGGTGTAGAGCGTGAACGCCTGGCTGAGCAGCAGTCCGCCGATGATGGTGATGCCCAGCGGATGCCGCAACTCTGATCCGGTGCCGCGTCCAAATGCCAGCGGCACAGCGCCCAGCAGCGCGGCCATGGTGGTCATCATGATCGGGCGGAAGCGCAGCAGGCTGGCCTGATAGATGGCTTCTTCCGGCGGCTTGCCCTGATTGCGCTCCGCGTCCAGCGCAAAGTCAATCATCATGATGGCGTTCTTTTTCACAATGCCGATCAGCAGAATAATTCCTATCAGCGCCACCACCGTCAGGTCGTTGCGCGTGATGATCATCGCCAGAATCGCGCCCACGCCGGCTGAAGGCAGCGTGGAAAGAATCGTCACCGGATGAATGTAGCTTTCATACAGCACGCCCAGCACAATGTAGACGGTGATCAGCGCGGCCAGAATCAGCCACGGTTCCGATGCCAGAGAATTCTGGAATGCCGCTGCCGTTCCCTGAAAGCTGGGATGAATGCTGGCCGGCATTCCCATCTCCTGCTCGGCCTGCGCAATGGCCTTGGTCGCTTTGCCCAGCGATTCTCCCGGCGCAAGATTGAATGAGATGGTCACCACCGGAAACTGTCCCTGATGGTTGATGGCCAGCGGCGCCGGCGAAGTAACAAAGTGGCTGAAGGTTGAGAGCGGCACCTGCTGCCCGGTGGACGATTTCACGTAAATGCTGCTCAAGTCGCTGGGATCATCCTGAAATTGCTGACCCACTTCAAGCACCACGTGATACTGATTCAGCTGCGTGAAAATCGTCGAGACCTGGCGCTGGCCAAAGGCGTCATACAGCGTGTCGTCAATGTTCTGCGGCAGAATGCCGAATCGCGCCGCGGTGTCGCGGTCGATCACCAGGTCAGCTTTGAGTCCGCCGTTTTGCTGGTCGCTGGCCACGTCGCGCAGCTCCGGCAGCGTGCGCAGCTTGGCCAGAATGCGGTTTGACCAGTCATTCAGCTCGTTCGCGTCGGCATCTTCCAGCGAGTATTGGAACTGCGTGCGGCTCACGCGATCTTCCACCGTCAGGTCCTGCACCGGCTGCATATATAAGGTGATGCCTTCCACCTTGGCCAGCTCCGGCTGCAAGCCGCCGGATAATGTCTGACGCGGTGTCGCTGCGGTCTTCATGCGGCTTCAGGTTGATCTGTATGCGTCCGCTGTTTTGCGTGGTGTTGGTGCCATCAATGCCGATAAACGATGACAGGCTGGCCACGTCAGGATCCTGCAAAATCACCTTGGCCAGCTTCTGCTGCCGCTCCGCCATGGAAGTGAACGATACGTTTTCCGGCCCTTCTGAAATGCCCAGAATCACGCCCGTATCCTGCACGGGAAAAAATCCTTTGGGCACGATGACGTATAAATACAAGGTCAAAGCCAAGCGCCGCCACAGTAGCCAGCAGCGTCATGGTCTGGTGTCTCAGCACCCAGCGCAGCGTGGTTCCGTACCACTCAATCACGCGTTCATAAGCGCGTTCCGTAGCCTGGTAAATGCGGCCATGCTTGACTGTCTTAGGATTTTTCAGCAGCCGCGCCGCCATCATCGGCGTGAGCGTAAGTGAAACCAGCGCAGAAATTACGATTGTCACCGCCAGCGTCACGGCAAATTCGCGGAAGAGCCGGCCCACGATGTCGCCCATGAACAGCAGCGGAATCAAAACGGCAATCAGAGAAACCGTCAGCGAAATGATGGTAAAGCCGATCTGCCCTGCGCCCATGAGCGCGGCTTCCATCGGAGAATGGCCTTCTTCCAGAAAGCGATCGATGTTTTCGATCATCACAATGGCGTCGTCCACCACAAAGCCGGTGGAGATGGTAAGCGCCATCAGGGAGAGATTGTCCAGGCTGTAGCCCAGCAGGTACATCACCGCAAACGTGCCGACAATCGAAAGCGGCACGGCCACGGCGGGAATGATGGTGGCGGAAAGATTTCTCAGGAAAAGAAAGATCACCATCACCACCAGGCAGATGGTGAGCATCATTTCAAACTCAACATCTTTTACTGATGCGCGGATGGTCTCAGTGCGGTCAGTAAGGATGGCGACCTTCACCGAACTCGGCAGCCCTGCCTGGAGTTGCGGCAGGACTTTCTTGATGCGGTCCACCACGCTGATGATGTTGGCTCCCGGCTGGCGCTGTATGTTTACGATCACCGCCGGTGAGAGGTTCATCCACGCGGCTTGCTTGGCGTTCTCCGCGCCGTCGATGATCGTTGGCCACGTCGCGCAGCCGCACCGGAGCGCCATTGCGATAGGCAATGATCACGTCCTTATATTCATTGCCGGAAAGCAGCTGGTCATTGGTGGAGATGGTGAATGCCTGCCGCTGATTTTCCAGAATGCCCTTGGCCTGATCGACGTTGGCCTGTCCCAGCGCCGTGCGCAGGTCTTCCAGGCTCAGGCCGTAAGAAGCCAGCGCCGTGGGATTGGCCTGTATGCGCACCGCCGGCTTCTGCCCGCCGCTGATGGAAACCATGCCGACGCCGGTGAGCTGGGAAATTTTCTGCGCCAGCGTGGTGTCGGCCAGGTCTTCAACTTTGGAAAGCGGCAGGCTGTCTGAAGTGAGCGCCAGCGTAAGAATGGGCGCGTCCGCGGGATTGACTTTGCTGTAGATCGGCGGATTGGGCAGGTCGCGCGGAAGGAACGTGGTAGCCGCATTGATGGCGGCCTGCACTTCCTGCTCCGCAATGTCGATGCTCTGTTCCAGATTGAATTGCAGCGTGATGACTGAGCTGCCAAAAGAACTGGTGGAGGTCATCTGGCTCAGTCCCGGGAACCTGGCCGAACTGGCGCTCCATCGGCGCGGTGACTGATGAAGCCATCACCTCCGGCCCCGCGCCCGGATAAAAAGTGATGACCTGAATGGTGGGATAGTCCACCTGGGGCAGGGCAGAGACGGGAAGTTGCAGGTATGCAACCACGCCCACCAGCAGCACTCCAATCATCAGCAGCGACGTGGCTACCGGACGCAGGATGAATAATTTTGATGGGCCGCCGTTAGGCATGATGTGTTGCTTGAACGCCTTTTCTTCTTCGATCGCTCTTTTATCGATCGGCACGCGTCAGCGCGCTTTATTGCGTTTGGCGTCGCTTGCTTGACCTGATCTGCGCCTTGTCTGGCCACCGTTTTGGCCCGGGCCACCGTTTTGTCCGCTGCGCCGCCGCGAATTTCAACTTTGGTGCCGGGTTGAAGCTTGTCTTGTCCGTCGGTCACCACCGTGTCGCCCGGCTGCAAACCTTGTGAGATCGCCACAAAATTTGCCTGGCTGATGGATACCGTGACGTTTCGCATCTCGGCGGTTTTATCCGGCTTCACCGCGAATACGTACGTCCCTTGCGGGCCACGCTGGATTGCCGCCGACGGCACCACGGTATTGTTCTTTCGTACCTCAAGCAGCAGATGGATATTCACGAATTCATTCGGCCAGAGTGAGCGGTCACGATTTTCAAACACCGCTTTCAGCTTTCCCGTGCCAGTGGTTGTATCAATCTGGTTGTCGATGGTTGTCAGGAAACCCGTGGCAATCTTTGTCTGGTCGTCGCGGCTGTAGGCATCCACGGCAAGCTTGCCTTTACTCATGTGCTGCGAAACTGCCTGAAGATTGTCCTGGGGCAGGCTGAAGATCACGGCGATCGGCTGCAACTGCGTGATCACCAGCAGGCCGTTGGGATCAGCGGCGTGGACCATGTTTCCCACATCGACCTGGCGCAGGCCAATGCGTCCGCTCACCGGGCAGTGATGCGCGTGTAAGCCAGGTTCAGCTTTACCGTATCCATCTGGGCCTGGTCAGCGCGCACCGCGCCATCCAACTGGGCCTCAAGTGAACCTTGCGTATCGAACTGCTGCTTGGGAATTACGCCATCTTTATAGAGCTGCTGAAATCGTTCCAGGTTCAGGCGGGCATCTTTCAGTGCGGCCTGGTCTTTGAAGAGCGTGGCCTGCGCCTGGCTCAGCTGCACTTCATAAGGGCGCGGATCGATCTCCGCCAGCAACTCGCCCTGCTTTACTTCCTGGCCTTCTTTGACGTTGACCTTTATCAGCTGGCCGTCAATCCGGCTCTTGACCGCGACGGTGTTGAAGGCCTCCACAGATCCCAAGTCCATTCAGCAGAATGGGCAGATCGCGGACCTCAGCCTTGGCCACCGCGACAGGAATGGTCATTGCAGCGCCGCCACCACGGCCGCCTTTGCCTCCGCCACCTTTCTGTTTGGAATCGGCGCTGGTATGGCCGCAGCCGCTCAAAATCAATGCGAAGCATGCGCATAGCAGGATGCGGACTGGCCAGTTTGTGGCGTAAAGGTTTTGACATCTGTCCTCTCAGGGCAGGATCTTGGAAATCTGGAATCCTAACAGACTTCTATTTTTCAGCAATTGCCGGTTACCGGCGGGGGCCGGTACCGCTAGGAATGTGCCGATTCGGAGCTCTACTGCACCAGCTATTCTATTTGACGTTAAATCAGAGGGTTACAACACTTGATTTTGTAAATAATTGTTAAAAAGACCTTAGCATGGCAACGGCAGGAATGCTGCACGATTTTGCAGTGCATACGCTTATCATTCGGACCGAAATGCTTCAGCCTTGAATCGGCCATGTCTTGCCGGTGTTCGAAAGAACTAAGAAATGTCGTTGCCGCGTTCTGCGATCGAGCGATCTCCTGCAGTAAGTTCCCATTACTGGCTTTAGTAACTTCGATCAGATAGAGTTCCACCCCTGCCGGAAAAGATCACTCGGAATGGATTTACCAGGACCACGACTAGAGTCTACTTCACTCCCTGCCCCTTAGCGCCTTTCCTGCCATCTGCTCCTGTGGCCTTCCCGTTTTCGAATGCCACTTGTCCGTTCACGATCACGTACTTCACCCCTTCCGCCAACTGCGCTGGCTGAGTGTAGGTGGCTTTGTCGATGATGTTGCCAGGATCAAAAATCGTGATGTCGGCAAAGAAGCCTTCTTTGATCAGGCCGCGGCCAACCAGGTGCTCGCGTTGCGCCGGCAGGGAAGTGATCTTACGGATTGCCTGTTCCAGCGGCATCAATTGCAGATCGCGAACGTAATGGCCCAGAAATCGCGGCATGCTGCCGAAAGAGCGCGGGATGGGTGTGCGGCTCAAACAGCGGCCCATCGAGCGATAGCTCATTCGCGTCCAGGCCGATGCTGGTCCACGGCTGCCGCAGTCCGGTTTGCAGGTCTTCTTCACTGGCAATGAAGTAGAGCGCGCCGGAGAGGCCTTTATCGGCCAGCACAAAATCCATGAGCGCATCCAGCGGGTCTTTACTATGTTGCGCGGACTTGCCGTCCGCGACTTTCTGCGCCTGCGCGATCTCCGCCACGGTCTTGCCGGTATATTGCTTCAGCTCCGGATTCACCACCGACGCAACCATCACGCCCGGCGCTCCGCCGGCATCGAGATAAAGATTCTCCCAGGTGCGCTCGCCCGTCGCCGACATCTCTGTCTTGATCCGCTGGCGCACTGCCGGATCGCGAAGGCGTTCCAGGAGTTTGTCCATGCCGCCATCGGCCACCCACGGCGGCAGGCTTGAAGCGAGCGCGGTGGCGCCCGCCAAGATACGGATACATATCGGCGGTCACGTCCTGGCCGCGATCACGCGCCTGCTGGATCATGCGCACGATGTCAACCATTTTGCCCGCACGAGACTTTCCGCTGACTTTCAAATGGAAGATCTCGACCGGTATATGTGCTTCCTCGCCGATGCGCAATGCCTCGCGCACCGCGGCCACTTCATTCTGCCCTTCACTGCGCATGTGCGTGGCATAAATTCCGCCATAGCGCGCCGCCACTTTGGCCAGCTCAATCAGCTCTTCTGTCTTTGCGTAATGTCCCGGCGGATAAATCAGCGCCGTGGAAATGCCCAGCGCGCCCTGCTGCATGGCCTGCGCCACCAGCGCCTTCATCTTTTCCAGCTCTTCTGGAGTCGGCGCGCGATTCACATCTCCCAGCACAGCTTCACGCACCTGCGCCGCGCCCACATACGTTCCAATATTGATGGGCGTGCCTTTCTTCGCCAGCCGCTGCCAGTAGTCATCCAATGTGGTCCAGTCAATCTTCAGGTGGTAAGGATCAAGCGAGGGCTGTGCCGCCGCAATCGTCAGCGCGTTCTGCGGCGCAATGGAGCCGCCTTCGCCCGTAATCTCCGACGTAATGCCCTGCGCCAGCTTGCTGATTGAACGATTATCAATCAGCAGCGCCGTCTCGGACTGGCCCAGCATGTCAATAAATCCGGGCGCCACGACCATGCCGTTTGCCTCGATCACGCGTTTGGCGATTCCGCCGGGAATCTTTCCCATCGCCACAATGCGGCCATCTGTAATCGCAATGTCGCCCACATACCAGGGATTGCCCGTGCCATCGATGATGCGGCCGCCGTGGATCACGATGTCAGGGCCGGCGCTTCCATTTGTGGTTGAGCGAGAGCAAACGGCGCGATGAGCAAGAGAACGCCAAGCAGGCGGAACAGGAGCCTAGATGTCATGCCGGGAAGGGTAAATCACCAGGCGAGAAAGATTCCAGATTCTAGCGGACAAATGGGACGCCCGGCTAGAGCCGCGAGCACCCGTTATGGCCGACTGACTATGTCTCGGTTACGGGAACACAGTGAACAGGTCTTTCAGATCGGTCTGGTTGGCGGCGTCGCCCAGCAGCGGCGTAACGCCGAAAATTTCTTCAAACGTTCGCAAGCGTGGAGCCGTGCGTGTAGTGGATGGTGTTGGAGTAGCCGTCTCCTTTCGCAAACGGTGAGAGCACAATCATCCCGATCGGGCCGTCGCCCGTAGCTGCCTCGTCCCAGGTGATGAAGATCGCCCCGCCAGCCTTGTATGCCGCAGAATTCAGGATGGCCGGAATATTCTGCGAAAGCCAGGTATCGCCCTGCTTCACCGGGTTGCGCGTGGGCTTGCAGCTGTCATGCATGTCATCGCACAGGTTCGGCGTGATGAAGTTGTAGTGCGGACACGTTGTTGTTGGCCAGGTCAGAGGCAAATTCGGTGAATGGCCGAACATGGTTGATGCACTCCGCTGAGTTCGGGTTCAGCGTATTGGTGACATCGTCAAAATAAACAAAAGGATTGTGCTTCACGGCGTATTCCCCGCTGCTGGTCAGCGGACAGGTGGTTCCGGAGATATTTTCCTGGTAGGTCTTCCATGAAATGGCCTTGTTTTGCAGCAAGGTCACCAGGTGCTGCGTAGTGCTGAAGTGGTGGGAGCTGGGCGCATTGTCATCCAGCACGCCAAAGTTCGTGCCCGCTTCAAGCCAGAGATAGTTGGGCAGGCTGGGATGGATGCTTGGCGGATTGAAATATTGTTCCGCATGCGATGCCATGGGCAGAAGCGTGTTGTTGATGTAAGGCGCGCTGCTGCTGCCTTTGATCTGTGACCAGTTATGGTTCTCCATCAGGATGATCCACACTGTCTTGATGTTTCCTGTTTGTGCTGCCATGGGCAGGCTAGCGCCCACAATCGCCAAAAACAATGCAAGCTTCAAAGGGATTCGTACCAAATTCATGAGTCACTTTCCTTTCTTGGTGTATCAACGCTGCGCTCGCTCTGCGTTTTTCACCGAGCAGATGCGAAGCATTGCAAGGAAAAGATTAGAGATGAAGTGTGAAAGGTGTCTTGAAAGGCCGATGAATATTGAAGAAAAGTGCGTGTGGCGTTCCGTTTTGGGAACAGCAAAAGGCGAAAGTCCATGTATCGCGCTGCTCGATGATATGTTTATGGACCGTGGTGGAACGAGCGGCAGGAATCGTGGTCAAGCGCATTCTTTGAACGTTGCGTCGCTAGATTCAAATTTCACTTTAGCTTCAAGTAAGAGACCCTGGACTAGCGAGGTCCAGGGATTGGTAAGTTCTGCTGCGTTGAACCGTCTTTGCGAATTCTGGTTCCTACTTGCGGCGGAGGCGTTGGTTGCGGCGTTGCCGCTGGTTGATCGGCAGGCGGCGTTGCTGCCGGTGGCTGGGTAGCCGGAGGCTGTTCAGCAGGCGTTGGCTGTGTGGCTGCCGGTTGCTCCTGCTGACCTGTGCCTTGTGGAGGCTGCGCAGGCGTCGTTCCCGGCAACGTTGCTCCAGCGGGCAATGTCCAGACTTCTACTTTGCGTCCTGGTTCTGTTGCCGCCTTGGTCTGGATGCGCTGCGCATCGATCCCCTTGGATTTCGTCAGGTACGCCATGGCATTCTGCGCGCGTTGCAATGCCATGCTGCGCGGCTCACCGGTATCGGCAGAACCAGCAAGCACTGCATTTAAGTTTGGGTCCTGCTGCATCTTTAAAGCCACATCGTCCAACACGGCCTTGGAGCGATTGTCCACGTAGCCGCTGTTCGGTTTGAAATCAAGCTCCATCAGCTTCTGTGCTGTAGGCACGGCAGGCGCGGCGGCTTCCACGTTTACCGTTACCACGGTGGATGCGCTCAATTGCCGGTCGTCAAAAGCCGTAGCACGGACTGCGATTGGTCCCGCGCCAGCGTCAGTAGTATCGAGCGTGGCCTGGTTGCGGTTGGAAGAAAGCTTGCCGCCATTGGCGACGTAAGTAATATTCACGGGCCTGTTATCGGGACTCACGGCTTCGCAACTGATGGAAGCGCTTTCACCGGCGCGCAGGCTGGTGGGCGATGCTGAGCAGTTAATCTTGGGCGGCGTCGTGCTGGTGCTGGCCGCTTCCGGTTGTGGCGCATTGGTGAACGACGGGCTGATTGGCGGCAGGACTGGCGCATCGCTTATGTCCATCACTTCAACGCCATCGCCTACTTGTATTTCTTCCAACGCGGTCAAGACCATGGCTGTGGCGGTTTTGGCCGCACGTTGAGAACGATCATGTCTCCCACGGTACGACGCGGCAGGCTGGAAACATCGCCACGCGGCAGCCGCTCAGGGGACTTTTTGCGTGTCGTCGTATTCCTTGGCCAAGAGCGAGAGACCGGTTACCGGATCGCGGTAAGATGACGAATAAGTCCGGGTGGCGCGCAGATAATCTCCGGGCTTCAGGCCCTTGTCCGCGCCAATGTTCAGGTAGGCCTTATATTTGGAGCCCAGAAATGAATCGAATTCCTTGGCCATCACAATGCGGCCCTGGGGCTTTCCCGTGGGCGGGGTGTAGTGGTCCAGGGTGACTTTACGAAATGGCGGCGCTTCACGCTCTGCCAGCGGTACGGCAATGTCGCCGGGCATTACGTCAGCACAGCTCAATTCAAACGTAGCGATCGCCGTGTTTTTTTGAACATCGGTCACCTTTACGATGGCAAGCTCCTGGTAAGGTTCGCCCAGACTCCGCAGCGCGGACCGTTGTCCGGGGAACATTTCGTAATGGTTTGTGTCCTTCACCTGGCGGACAATCTGGTAACGGTCGCCTTCCTTCATGCCCTGGCCGTGGATAAAAATCGTGTCGATTGCGCCGGCATAGCGCGTCTGGTCAGGACTGTTGTGCCCCGCGGCGACAAACAGTTTGTCCGGCACCTTTTCGCTAGTCAGAAAGCCCGAGCAATACATGTCACTGCGCGTAGGCGTATTGCCGACATCAAGATTGGCGGCGTGCTCCTGCGGTTTCAGCGCTGGTTGTACAGCTTGCGGCTGAGCAGGCTGTGTTTGAGCAGGTTGCGGCTGGGCAGGTTGGGGTTGTTGTGAAAAGCCCAGGTTCGATAAAACTATCCCTGCCAACGCCACCCGCACCAGCTTGAAATTCTTCATACTTCCTCCCCGTACGCCTCTGCAGGAGAACACATTGCTCCCACGGGACGCGCAATGTCCCGGGTGGAACATATCATTGCATTTCATGCAGACTTCAACTAAACTCTTATTTACTAAGCAGATACGCTTAATTACAGAAGTTCTATTCACTTCTTGCATTCGGTGCTTGAATCTGTGATTTTTGCTCACGTATGATGGCCAGCCCTCTGTAAATCTAATGAATGGAACATCATCCAGTTACGCGCCAAGGTTCCTGCCCGCCCGCCTGCCCCGGGTGTGTGTGGCCATTGCTGCCTCAAATCCGGCGGAAATGGTACAAAAAGCAGACCTCGCCGTCCGGGATAACCCCTTTATTGAGTTCAGGTTAGACTATCTTCCCAACCCCTCACTTGGGCTGCCGAAGCTTAAGACATTTGTGGAGTTTCATCCCGAAGCGCTGATTGTGGCCACCTGCCGCCGCGCTGTTAGCTGGAGGAAAATTTAAGGGATCCATTGCCTCAGAGATTGACGTTTTGGTAAAAGCGGCCAGCTTGGGCTGCCACTTGGTGGATATTGAGCTGGAAACCGCCGTGCAGCTTAAGCCAAATGATTTCAATCGTTTGCGTCGTTCTGCCCATTTGATTCTCTCGTACCATGATTTTCGTGGCACAAAAAAGCTGGAAGAAACTTTTGCCAAGATGCAGCAGTATCCCTCCGACTTCATCAAGATCGTCACCACGGCCAATTCTCTCTATGACAACGTGGTGATGATGAAGTTCCTGGAAAAATACAGCCATGCGCATTCCCTGATCGGGCTGTGCATGGGTGAGCAGGGCGTGATCAGCCGTGTGCTTTGCGTGCGCGCGGGCAGCCAGTTCACCTTTGCCGCCGCCAATCCTGGTGAAGAGACCGCGCCCGGGACAGATTAGCCGCCCGGGCGCTACGTGACGTTTATCGCATTGACCAGGTTGATGCCGCGACCCGTGTTTACGGCGTGGCCGGCGATCCCGTGGCCCAGTCCCTTTCCCCGGCGATGTTGAACACCGCTTTCCGCCGCGAAAATGTAAATGCCGTTTATCTGGCGCTACATGCCAAGACCATGGAAGACCTGATGGCCTGCGTGCAGGATATTCCTATCGCCGGTCTTAGCATCACCATGCCGTACAAAGAGCCGATCCTGAAGCACCTGGACAAGAGTGATCCATGGACAGGCAAGGTCGGCGCCTGCAATACGCTGGTGCGCAGCCAGGATGGCAATCTTTACGGCTTCAATACAGACGTGAATGGCGTAGTGCGTCCGCTGGAAATGCGCATTCGCCTGCAAGGAGCAAGAATCCTTGTGCTTGGCGCAGGAGGCGCGGCCCGTGCAGCCGTCTTTGGATTGAAAGAGCGCGGGGCCGAAGTCTCGATCCTGAATCGTACGGCCGCTGCGGCACAGAAGCTGGCCAAGCAGGCCAGAGCCAAGGTCATCAACCGCACCATGCTCAAGAAGCTGGAATTTGACGTGATCATCAATGCCACGCCGGCCGGCATGGAAGGCAACAAAGATCCGCTGCCGCTGACCGAGCCGGAGATGAAGGCAAAGTATTTCTTTGAAATGGTCTATACGCCGGCAGAAACCAAAATGATCAAGATGGCCCGCGCCCGCGGCATGCACGTGATTCCCGGCGCAGAAATGTTTGTCCAGCAAGGCGCACGCCAGTTTGAGATCTGGACCGGCAAGCCCGCGCCCATACTCGAAATGCAACGCGTTGTGGACCATGCGCTGGCCCAGCAAGCCGCTGCAAAAGCCGCAGAAGCCAGCAATGGGAAAAAGGGGAAGTAGTTCGCACGCTTTCCAAAATAATTTGGGCTCGCCCTTTCCGAGCGAGCCCATAACATCTCTCTAGTGAGACTCATTTACGGCGTTCTTGCCACATCCCCAACTTTCGCGCCGCTGCCGCTGAAGTTAAGCGTTGCGGAATCCGCATCAATCTCGGTCACGGTGCCTTCGCCAATTTTGGTGGTAATGGTCTTCAAGACTTTTCCTGTGGTGGGATCTTTGATCTGGCGGCCGGCATGGCTGATTTCCAGCACGTCGCCCACTTTCAATCCAGTCTTGCTGCCCACATTGATGATCAGAGTATTGCCGCTCACGTCGGCCACCACGCCGCTGACCTCAACTTTGCGCGTGGGGACATTCGCGGCGGACGTGCCCAACTCGCTGCCAACCTGAACCACGGCCTGCGTTACGGCTTCACCCAGCAGGGTCTGGCCAAAGTTGGAAGCATGCGTATCAAAAGCGCCGCCACCGGCCCCGCCACCGCCGCCGCCCGCGCCGAGCAGAGACGTTCCGGAGCGTTTGCTCTCGCCTTCACCGGTCACCGCTGCCAAAATCTCGCCGGTGTTGGTGTCTACCAGGCGCGCGCTGATGGCGCACACCGCTTTCGCTTCATTGCGCTTGATGCCGCCAATGCCAAAGCCGTGGGACGACAATCCTGCTCCGCCAATTGCCTTGCTCTTGTCGTCACGGCCAAACTTAGTGATCGAGCCCATAATGATGGCGTCCACGCCCAGGATCTGGCCGATCTTCGGCGGCCGTGGCCGGGTTTGCGCGATCGCTATTAGAGAAGTTCTGCTCCGCCAGAATCTTGTCCAGGGCCTTGCGTTCGATCACGGAATACTTGCCGTCTTTCACCAGCTTTTCCACCAGCATGTCCGTAATGCCCTTGCCTACGTCCTGGTTGCTGCCATAAATCGAGGACACATAAGACTGGACGGTACCGTAGTCAAAGTCGAGCACGGCGACGCGCTTTTTGCCCGAAGTCTGGGCAGCGCAGGTAACAGCTAAAAGAAATAATGAGCCGATCAAGCGGATCATTCGCGACATGGTTACGCTCCTGGAAGACACAACTTTTTCAAGGGGGTTGTAGCGCTCAAACTTTAGCAGGGAACTCACCTGCCGACAACTACTTTGCATACATGTAGTGAAGATTTCCGGTGAAACGTTACTCCCGTATCAGCCAGGCCAGCGCTTCCAGGCGGCTTTCAAACAGCGGCAGCCGCCGCTTGGAAAAAGTCTGCACACCTTCATAAATCAGCTTTTGCAATCCGCTAATGCCGATCACGGCGGCTTTGCGGACATAGGGCGCGTTGGCTGCTACCTTGGATTGCAGAACCGCCACGGATTCCTTGTCAAAGCTGGTGCCGCTCACGTCATTCAGCGTAAGCACGCTGTTGGGCGGCTCCTGCGCGATCACGCGATGGCCTTCTTCCGCCACAGCTTTCAGCATGGCCACATCACAATGCGAGTAATTGATAAAAAGGACGCGCTTGCCCTGGTGCTCAATAAAACGCACGCGCCCCGGAGCGATAGCGTGAATCGTGCTGGACTGCAATTCGTAGGTAGTTGCGCTTGCCATCGGAATATTGTGGTCCCGCCGGTGGCAAGGCGAAAGGTAACGAAAGTAAGGGGACTTTGACGCTGGCGAATTGCGGCTGGGTGGCGATCCGCCAGTGCGTGGAAAACCCATCTGTTCTCTCTGATTCAATGATCAAACAACCTAGACAATGTCCGTTCGCAGGCATGCACGGTTTAGATGCTTTTCCCCAGATTCCGTCCAACGCAGCCGCGAGACCGGGGCTTAAACACCAGAGAAATCTTCAATGTATTTTGGCTCACCCAGCAGTTCCAGGGTGATGCGATCGCCGCGAACGCTAAGCGACTCTCCGGCGATTGAAGTGAAATGAAGCTCAATATCTCCCGTAGCGACTAACGGGATTGGAATGAGTTGTCAGAGCACTCTCCGTTCACCTTGAGATACCCGTCCGATAGATCGCAAGGCAGCTGGCTCATCGAACCAACAATTGCATCACCGCGAATGCGAATGACAACATTCTGTATCCAGCCGTGCCAGCATCAATTCCGGGACGGCCGTCGGACATATGAATGTAGGCTGGAGACAACTCCAGAACAATATGGCCGTCGCTCACTGTGAGAGACTTAAGCTCTGAATCGTGGATTTCGATGCTTCCGGTTTGCCATCATTGGTGAAGCTTCGAGATAAACTCTCTATTTCCAGTTCTTCTCCGCTCCAGCCAGAATTCCGGCGAATACTTCAATCCCGTCCCAAAGGTTTTGCAGGCGAAGGTTTTCATTGGCGCCGTGCTGGTTGTTGTCGTGGTTGGCAATCGGCAGACCGACGACCGGAGTCTTCAGCACGTCAGTAAACAGATACATGGGAACGCTGCCGCCGAGCAGCGGCATCTTGATAACCGAAGTCCCAAGCGTCTGCTCCATCGCGCTTACCACCGGCTGCACTGCGGGATCGTCCATGGCCACGCGCGCCGCTTTGTATCCTGCTCCCCAACTTACTTTGATCACCTTTGCATGCTGGCGGCGGGTCTCGATGTCCGGCGTTTGCCGCACGATATAAAAACCCTGCTGCGTAATGAATTGCTCTACCAGTTGGTGTACTCGGTCGGGAGTCTGGTTTGGCACCAGGCGGAAATCGATCGACGCCTTCGCCGTGGTGGAGATCGCGTTCTGCGCTTTCTCCTCAACGTGCCCGGCCTCAATGCCGCGGATATTCAACGCCGGCTGCGTAATGGCCATCGGCAGGGAAGCGCCGGCGCTCTCAGTCCAGGCCAATCCAAGCTCCTGCTTGAGTGGCGTGTCAACATCAGGGCTTTGCGCAATGGCCTGCCGCTCGGCTGCGGTCAAAGCGCGCACATCGTCATAAAATCCCGGAATAAGAATGTGCGAGTTCGGGTCGCGCATGTGCGCCAGCAAATCCACCAGCACCGCCGCAGGATTCGGCGCCCAGTTGCCATAATGGCCGTCATGCAGAACGCGCCCGGGACCATAGACTGTGAGTTCCAGATCAGTCACTCCACGCGCGCCAAAATAAAGCTGCATGCGCCGCGTCTGGTTGACGGGGCCATCGCTCAGCACCCATATATCGCCTTTGAGCAAATCACCGTACTGGCGAAACACCTCGGCAAGATGCGGTGATCCTGCTTCTTCCTCGCCTTCAAAAAATACTTTTACATTTACTCCGATGGGAATCTTTGCGGCGCGAAGCGCGTCGATAGCTGTAAGCACGGCCTGAATCGGCGCTTTGTCGTCGCTGGCCGCGCGTGCATAGATTCGCCACTCAGGATTGAGCGGACCTTTCAAAGTTTCAAGCGGGATAATTTTGCCGTCTACAGGACCATCTCTTAGCACCGGCTGCCACGGATCACTGGCCCACTGCGTCTTGTCTACTGGCTGGCCGTCATAATGCGCATAGAAAAGCAAAGTGTGCTTTGCGCCGGGCGTGTTGAGTTCGCCATAGACCACCGGAGGAGCGCCGGTGACAGCAAGTTTCTGCGTGTGAAAGCCGCGCTGCTCCAGCATCTTGCTGATGGCATCGGCATTGCGCGTGATGTTGGCCGTATCGCTGGCGACGTTCGGCAGCGCAAGCAACTGCGCATAGCTGCGCACGATTTCGGCTTCGTGCTGTTGGCGATATTCGCGGACAGCATTGCGAATGGCTGTTGGAGATTGATCTTGCGCGGCGGCGAATGCGGTGACCAGCACAATACTCCCGCAAGCATTGCCCATCGATTCTGATTCAGCATGGCTGTAATGATAAAGCAGCCTAGTAAAGAACAGTCGGCGACGGCCGCCTACTTCTTCTTGCCCTTCTTCTTGGCTGGCGCGGCTTTTTTCTTTGGAGCGGCTTTCTTTGGCGCAGGCTTCTTGGTTGCGGGCTTTGCAGGAGCTTTCGCTGGAGCCTTCGTAGGAGCAGCCTTCTTTGCCGCCACAGGCGGTGCAGGAGCAGCTTTCTGCTTCGCCGCCGTTGCAGCATGTTTTGCAGGAGCAGCCGCCTGTTGGATCGGTGCGGTCTCAGCCGCGGGCGCACTAGTTGCCGGCGCAGCTTCGCCGGCCAATGCGTTCTTAGGCTTGCGTCCACGCTTCTTGGGCGCTTGATCTCCGGGCGCGGCTTCTTTCTTTGCTCGTCCCCTGCGCGGTGGTGGCGGCGGTGGAGGCGGTTCCGGCGGAGAGTATGGCTCCAGGAATTTCACGATTTCCGTGTGCGAACGCAGCTTGCCATCCAGCAACATCAGGAACGCTTCATCCAATATCTTCTTGTACTCCGGATGCTCCGGAGTAATACGCATCTCTGCCATTTCAGGGAAAGGCAGTTTCTGCCGGACAAGCGGCCACTTGGTCAAAAAGTTCTTGATCTTCTGCTCGACCGCCGAAGCCCGCGGCGTGATGGCGTTGAACAACATCGCATCCGGACGGTTCGTCATCAGGAACTGCCATGTCTGTGAGGGCAACGCCAGGTCCTTGGCCATCAGTTTCTTGGCAAAATCCTTGGCGTCGTCTTCCAGGTGCTTCCAGCGCTCCACAAAACCTTTGTTGACGATCTGCTTCTGCATTCCCGAAATGTCTTTATCGGCCAGTTTGCGCGTGAGGAAGTGCATCACAATGGGGCTGGCATCTGGGTTGACGCCCACTTCCTGCATCTGCTGCTTTACCTTGAAAACCTGGTTCAGTCCCGCTGAATCCGCTTTAGCGACGGACATGTGCGGCACCAGAACTTTGAGCCAGCCTTCTTTTTCCAGCGCCTTCAGGACCTCAATGGGATTATCTTCATGCGCCAGTTGCTCAATCTCATGACCTACGGCGCGGTCAGAAATATTTTCAATGTAATTATTTTCTTTGGCGGCATCGTAGCGTGCCTGCGTGCGCTCCTCCAGCGTCCAGTGGAAGCGGCAGGCCAGGCGCGTGGCGCGGATCAGCCGCGAAGGCTCTTCATAAAAAGCGTAGTTATGCAGGATGCGCAGGACCTTGGTTTCGATATCGGCAACGCCATTGAAGGGATCTGTAAGCAGGCCGCGCGAGCCCGGATTGAGCGAGAGCGCCATGGCGTTGACGGTGAAGTCCCGCCGGCGCATGTCATCATAGATCGTCCCCGGAGTTACCTCGGCCGGCTTGCCCGGCTTGTCATATCGTTCAGAGCGGGTGCTGGTAACTTCCGCGCGCACGTTTCCAGGCAGAAGCAGCATGATCGTCCGCGCTGTTTCGTCGGTAGCTTCAATGACGGCCCCGATCTTTTCAAAGTCCTTTTGCAGCTTAAGCGCGTTGCCCTGCACGGAGAAATCAAGATCGCGGATAATAAAGCCGCTGATAATGTCACGGACCGCGCCCCCGGCCAGGTAAATGTTCATGTCATGGGCACGGGCAACATCGGTCACCAGCGCGACTGCACGCTGCTGGTCCGGCGTGAGCCGGGTTTCCATTAGGTAGATAAAGTCAGCCATCAGTTAAACGAACACACAATTGCCCTTCCGGGCCACGTCCGGCGGGCTAATGCTTCTCCCGGTTTTTTGTAAGTTGCACTTTATACAAGAGTTAGACGGCCACAGCAGGGACTCGAACAAACTCGAAACATTATCACAAAGGTTACCTTTTGGCTACCCCATAGCGCGGAAAGGCGGGATGACGTCTTTGATGCCCCCGAAAACAGTGCGAGAATCAATGGATTATGGCCTCAAGCCACAAAAAGGTGATCGTGCGCAAAATGGGACGCGATTCCATTGGCGGATACGTTTCACCCGCCAATTTCGTGGTTGAAGGCAAGCTGGAACTGTTGAATCCTTCCGGCAAAGTGGTGTTGATTGACCTTGGGGAAGTCAAAAGCGTGGACTTTGTCCGCGATTTTAGTGACACAGCCGCCGTGGGACGCAAGACCTTTACCACGCGTCCGCGCACCGATGGACTCTGGGTGCGGCTCAAGTTTACCGACAATGACGTTCTGGAAGGCCTGATGGCCAATGATCTTACCCAGATCAGCGCCGAGGGTTTTTTCATTACGCCGCCGGATACGCGCGGCAACACGCAGCGGGTCTTCGTTCCCCGCAGCGCCTTGCAGGAGTTGAATGTGCTGGCGGTGATCGGCCGGCCGGAAGCCCACAAGAAAACCGCGGAAGATGCGCGCCAGGAAAAGTTGTTTATGGAATCTTAACGACGGGTCATTACGATTTTGCTCTCTCCTTTCCGGTCTACCCATTACAATCACGCCTTTAGGTAAGTTTTCCTCAGGACCCATTGGTTATGAAGCTCAAAGAACTCGCGGACAAGGTGGGCGCCAGGCTTGATCCGCCGGATGCGGACGCTGAAATTAGCAGCGTCGGCTCCATCGAGTCTGCCCTGCCCGGACAAATTACTTTTGCTGTCAGCTCCAAGTTTGTGCCGCTGGCCATGGCCAGCAAAGCGTCTGCTCTTATCGTTGACGAAAAATTTCCTGCTCTGGATAGGCCGACTTTACGCACGCGAAATCCGCAGTTTGCTTATGCTCGTGCCGTAGAACTTCTTCACGTCCTGCCCAAGGAAAAGCGCGGCATTCACCCGACGGCAGTCATTGATTCTTCAGCGCGCATTGGCGCGAATGCATCGATCGGCGCTTGTGTTGTGATTGGGGCCGAGGTTGAGATTGGCGAAAACTGCACGCTGATGCCGCAGGTGGTGATCTACAGCGGAGTAAAGATCGGCAAAAACTTTTTTGCGCACTCGCACGTTTCCATCCGCGAAAACTGCGAGATCGGCGACAATGTGCTGCTGCATAACGGAGTCGTGATCGGATCAGACGGCTTCGGGTTCACCAAAGATGATAACGGCAACTGGTACAAGATTCCGCAGACCGGACGCGTGGTGATAGAAGACAACGTGGAGATCCAGGCCAATTCCTGCGTGGACCGCGCCAGCCTGGCTGAAACCCGCATCGGGCGCAACACAAAGATCGATAATCTCGCTCAGGTAGGACACAACTGCATCATCGCCGAGAATTCCATGCTGTGCGCCCAGGTTGGGCTTGCTGGTTCCACGGAAATTGGCAAGAACGTGATTCTTGCCGGACAGGTGGGCGTGGCTGGTCACTGCAAGATTGGCGACGGCGTAATTATCACGGCGCAAAGCGGCACGCACGGCGATATTCCTGCCGGTTCCATGGTCAGCGGCACGCCTGCGTTTGATCACAAGCAATGGTTGCGCAGCGTGACCGCATTTATGAAACTGCCGGAAATGGCGCGGGCCATTCGCGGCAAAGGTACAAAGAATAATAATAAGGAATAATGACGGCCGACCGACCAGAAAAAAAACCGATTAAGGTGCTCCTGCTGGATGACCGGCAGGACAATCTGATCCTGCGCTCCGCGATCCTGCGCAGCAACGGTTATGAGGCCATCAGTTCGGCTTCTGTAGAAGAAGCTGAGACGCACCTGGATAAAATCGACATCGCCGTGCTGGACTATCACCTGGGCGCGGGAAAGTTCGGCACGGAAGTTGCACAGTCGTTGCGAGACAAGCGGCCTGAAGTCCCTATCATTATTCTTTCTGCCACGCTGGAAAGAAAATTCGGCGGCGTGGAAGACATGCATCTGCTGAAAGGCTATAGCTCAGTGGACGATCTTTTGGGGGCCTTGCGCTCCTTTGAAGCCAAGCGCCGCGGCAAACCCGTGGTGGTGGACGCGCGAGACTTTTTCTACTCGCGCATTGCCATGGCCATGGGCGACGATATTGTGCTGGAAATTCTGGACCGCGACGGCGTCTGGCAATACGTGAACGACTTCTTCGCCCGGCTTTATGAGCGCAAGCGCACCTGGTTTGCCGGCAAGAACCGATTTGAAGAATTTCCCGAGCTCAGCGCCGAATGGAAAGACATTATCCGCACCGTGGCCGATACGCGCGAGACCTACGTGGACCGCAGCTTCCGCTGCCTGCCTCATCTGCCCAAGAAAAAAAGCCGCTGGAACTGGAACATCCTGGTCTTCCCCTTAAAGCTGCATGACAACCGCAACGGCGCAGTGCTGGCCGCGCGCGTGATCGAGAAGAAATGAGGACCGCGAGAGTTTGTTTCGCTTTGTTGCTGTTTGCCTTCCTCGCGGGATGCCGCGCCCATATGGTGACGATCAAGCTGGTTAACACCAGCGCCAGCCCACTTTCCACCATCATTGTTGACTATCCCAGCGCAACGTTTGGCAAGGACAAGCTAGCCCCCGGCGAAACTTTTTCTTCTTCAGTAAAACTCACCGATGATGGCGCGCTCAAGATCCAGTTCACGGATGCCAATGGCGGCAACCATACTTACACCGGGCCAGTGCTCCATAAGAATCAAGAAGGGATTATTGAGATCAGGTTCACACAGGATAAGGCCACGGCCAATGTCAACTTGCCCCGATAGTTATCGGATTTCGGCCACCCTCACTGGCGTTCCGGCGGCAACGCGCTATTGATCGCCGCGCGCACAGCCTCCACCAATTCTTCCCGCGACGCAAACTGCTTTGGATCAACCGGCGGATGGAACACCAGAGTCGCCGTGCCTCCTTTTATCAGGGACGTTCCTTTCGGCATCATTTCATAGGTGCCCAGGATCGTGACCGGCACAATGGGAAAGCCGGTCTCAGCGGCCAGGTGAAACGGCCCTTTCTTGAACGGCATCAGGCGTCCGTCAGGTGAGCGAGTGCCTTCAGGAAAGATGGTCATGTGGATGTGGTGTTGCATCACCTCGCCCGCGCGGCGGATGCTGTTGATGGCGGAATCGCGATTGCTGCGCTCCACCGGCACAATCTCCGCCAGATCCAGCGCTTTGCTCACAATGGGGATCTTCCATATCTCTCTTTTCGCCAACACGGACGTGCGCCCGGGAATCAGAGGCACAAGAATTGGCGGATCGAGGTTGGAAACATGGTTGGACATAAAGATGTAAGTGCCCGCGGGATCGATCTTGTCCAAACCAACCAGCTTCACTTTTACGCCAGCAACTCTGGGGGCTGTGAAGGCCAGCCACATGCCAAGCCAATAGAGGAAATTAACGTTGCCGGTGATCAGAGTCCAGGGGAAGGCGATGAGAGCGGCGGGCGGAATAAATACAATCCAGAAAATCAGCGCCAGCAATGTTCGGGCAAACGCCACGATGCGGCTGATCATGCTCGTTGCACGCCGCGCAGTTCTTCCAGCCGTTTCGGCAGCTTTTCATAGATTCCGCCAAAACCGCCGTTGGAAAGAATGGCCACCACATCGCCGCTGCGCAGCTCAGGCGCCACACTCTCAACAATCGCGTCGGCATCGGCGATCTCACGGGCCGGCCTTCCTGCCCGCTTAAGGCCATTCACCACTGACGCGGTCGTCAGGCGCTCGTCTTCCGGGACGGCCTCCGGCTTGAAGATTGGCGTGATCACAATTTCATCCGCAACGGCCAGGCTGCTGACCAGTTCTTTTTGCAGGACTTTGCGGCGCAGCGTGTTCGACCGCGGCTCAAAGATGGCCCACAGCCGCGCTTGCGGATATCGCACACGCAACGCGCCCAGCGTGGCCGCGATGGCCGTAGGATGGTGAGCAAAATCATCGATGATGGTAATGCCGTCAATTTCCGCCTTGATCTCCAGCCGGCGCTTCACGCTCTTGAAACTCTTGAGCGCCTCAACAATCAGCGGCGGATCAATCCCATAGTTGGCCGCCATGGCTACGGCGGCTGTAGCGTTGAGCACGTTGTATTCGCCGGCCAGGGCAAATTCAAAATTTACCGGCTCTTTTCCGTCGCGCAGCACGGTCCAGGTTGTTCGCTCGCGGCTCAAATTGAAGATTGGTGATGCGCCAGAAGGAATCTTCCTTCATGCCATATCTCTCGACCGGACAAAGAGCTTTGGCAGTGCATTCATCCACATTCTGGTTCGCGTCATAGGCAATGATCCTGCCTTTACGCGGGACAAGATTCACCAGCCGCTTGAACGCCAGCTTGACCGCGTCGAGGTCGGCGTAAATATCGGCGTGATCGAATTCAACCGACGTTAAAATGACGGATTGCGGAAAATAGTGCAGGAACTTGGGGCCTTTATCGAAGAACGCGGTGTCGTATTCGTCGCCTTCAATAATGAAGTGCTGGCCCTGGCGAAGGGCAAAGCTGCTGCCAAAGTTTTCCGCGATCCCGCCGACGAGGAATGACGGGTCTTTTCCCGCCGACTGAAAGATCCATGCCAGCATGGATGTAGTGGTGGTCTTGCCGTGCGTGCCAGCGACGACCAGAGGCTGCCGCGTGCGCAGAAACAAATCAAAGAGAATGTCCGGCATGGAGCGAAAGAAAATTCGCTCGTCCAGAACGTATTCCAGTTCCGGATTGCCGCGCGAGATCGCGTTGCCGACAATCACCATGTCCGGACGCGGTTTCAGGTT